>NZ_JBALCN010000039.1:0-125552 GCF_036919615.1 Nostoc sp.
CGCAAGAGCAATACCACCAGCACCGAAAGTTCAGCCAACTGCAATCGCAAGAGCAATACCACCAGCACCGAAAGTTCAGCCAACTGCGATCGCAACAGCAATACCACCAGCACCGAAAGTTCAGCCAACTGCGATCGCAACAGCAATACCACCAGCACCGAAAGTTCAGCCAACTGCGATCGCAAGAGCAATACCACTAGTACCGAAAGTTCAGCCAACTGCGATCGCAAAAGCAACTATACCACTAGCACCGAAAGTTCAGCCAACTGCGATCGCAAGAGCAATACCACCAGCACCCAAACCTAAAAAAATAGCAGTAGCGCCTAAGACTACACCACCGTCAGCCCTACCCCGAAAAACAGCGCTTGCACCTGCTATTACATCACCAGTACCCAATCCTAAGAACTTAGGCCAGTCGAGAACACTCTCAAGTGGGCGAACACCTATAGCTCGTTCATCTCAGAAAAAAGGTGCAGCAAGCTTGCTGGGTGGTACTTTGAGTGTATCTAGTCGGAATTTTAGCGGTAATTATCTGGCAGCCTTACCTAATTCCAACCGAGAGAACCAAGCTCGTTCTGGTATTGATGCTAGCAGTCAAGATATAGATATCACTTCTTACTTAAACCAACTAAAGCAACAAGTCAAGCAACAGTGGCTACCAGAAGTGAGCCAGTCTTCTCGGCGAACAGTGCTTAACTTCACTATTAACCGTTCCGGGCAAGTAAGCAATCTCCAACTCGCACAAACCTCTGGATTCGGCGTCACGGATCAAGCGGCGCTCAACGCTATACAGCGATCTGCACCCTTTGCACCTTTGCCCACAGGATATACCAGTAACCACATCCATATTCAATTTACATTTGATATCAATGTCTATGGGCAGCTAGATTTATCGGGGGACGGTGGCTAATATCATGTGCGAATGATTACTTATGGATATAAGTTCTGGAAACACTACTCAGAAAACTGCATAAAAAAACTTAACTGGATCTATTAAGTCATTGAAAGGTTTTAAATCCACAATCTGGAATGCTGTTGCTTGCGTTTGTAGTTAAGTATCTATAAAGAGACAGGCTCACTAGTAGTTCAGCTTGAAGTATATATTAAAGAGAAAAAAGGCTTGATATGCAAAAGCAAATTTTGAGTTTAGCGATCGCATTACCGACGATATTATTCACTGCCTTACCCACTTTAGCAAATCCCATACAACCTATTACACCCAAAGTTGGTAATTTACAACCAGTTTTGCTACAAGTTCCTGCAATTCAGAATCAACTCAGGAACCCAGGGGATGATCAATCTCCGGGGCCAACCGGTAGTAGCACGCCGCTAAAAGGCCCTGGGCCCAAACCTCCTCGCAAAGATATCTTGTTGCAAAATTTGGGTACAGGTTTACAAAATACGATCAATTCTCGCTCCGTAAATCTGAACATAGAGAACCCCGTTCTTGGTCGCTAATCTTAGGGTTAGTTTTGAGGTAATCGTTTAGCAAACTACAACTGCGAATCAGGAGATTGTCTAAATCTTGGGTTTGCAGTTCTGTGCTAAGAAGACGCCAAAGTTTAGCTGTACCATCAAAACTGGCAGAAGCCAAAAATTTCCCATCAGGGCTAAAACTGACGCTTAATACTGCATCAGTATGACCTGGAAGAGTTTTGAGTTCTCTACCATCACGGTTCCAAAGTTTGATGCTTCCATCACCGCTAGCTGAGGCGATCATCTTGCCATCAGGACTAAAGCTGACGCTGTAGACGCCATCAGTATGTCCGGTAAGAGTTTGTAGTAAAGCTCCATTGCTGACTTGCCAAAGTTTGATAGTTTTATCAGCACTAGCGGAGGCGAGAACTTGACCATCAGGACTAAAACTGATAGCGTTGACAGCGTTACTATGTCCTGGCAGAGTATATAGTAACTTGCCATCCTTAACTCTCCAAAGCAAAACTTTGTTATCTCTACCAGCTGAGGCCAGTACTTGACCATCAGGGCTGAAACGAACGCTCAAAACTTCAGCCGAATGTCCTTGGAGAGTTTTAATTAAAGCTTTTTTTTGAATATTCCAAAGTTTAATGGTCATATCAGCACTGGCGCTTGCCAGAATTTGACTATTAGGGCTAAAACTGAGACTATTGACTTCTCGGCGATGCCCTTGGAGGGTTTTAATCATATAGCCGTCACGAGTCCGCCAAAGTTTAATGTAATAGTCTTGACTAGCTGAGGCTAATGTCTCGCCATCAGGACTGAAGGCTAAACTGTAGACATCAGCACTGTGTCCATAAACTGAAGTACTATGACCTTCCAAGGTTTGGCGCAAAGTTCCGTCACGCTGCCAAAGTTTAATAGTAGTGTCTTCACTGGCGGTGGCTAAAGTTTGCCCATCGGGGCTAAAACTCACACTATAAAGTTTACCTTGATGTCCTGTGAGAGTTTTGAATAGAGGATCATCTCGCTGCCAAAGTCTAACAGTTTTATCAGCGCCAGCCGAAACTAAAGTCTGGTCATCTGAGCTAAAACTGGCGCTGTAGACTGCAATACTATGTCCTAGTAAAGTTTGGCGTAAAGAGCCATCCTTAGAACTCCAAAGTTTGATTGTGCTATCAGCGCTGGTAGAAGCTAGGGTTTGACCATCATGACTAAAGTTGACGCTGAGAACCTCTGCATTGTGCGCTGCAATAATTCTCAGTAAGCTGCCGTCTCTACGCCACAGTCTCACGGTTTTATCTTCACTGGCTGAAGCTAGAGTTTGACCATCGGGGCTAAAAGCAACACTGGAAACTCCGGCACTATGCCCTTGTAGGGTTTTTTGCAACAACCCATCACTAACACTCCAAAGTTTAACAGTCTTATCTGCACTAGCGATCGCCAAAATTTCACCATCAGGGCTAACACTTACACTATTAACAAAATCTTTATATCCGCTAAAAGTTCTCAGCAAATGACCATCGCTAACTTTCCAAATTTTAGCAGTGCGATCGGCGCTACCAGTGGCGATTATCTCACCGTTGCCAGACCAAGATAAGCTCAGAACTTCCGCAGTATGACCGTTTAGTGTTCTAATTAAAGTACCGTCGCTAGTTCTCCACAGCTTAACGGTATGATCAAAACTAGCAGTAGCAATCATTTGACCATCTGGGCTAAAACTAACACTCCGCACTGTAGCAGTATGCCCTGTTAATGTTCGTAGCTTTGTGCCATCACGTTCCCAAAGTATGGCTGTTTTGTCATTACCAGCCGATACAATTGTTTTGCCGTCAGGACTGAAACTCACGCTCAATACTTCAGCGCTATGCCCTTCCAAGCGGTTGCGCTCTTGGGTTCCAGAAATTACTTGTTGTAAAACACTCAGAGTCTGAGTTTGCAGATCGGCTGGTGCGCCAAGAGTGTTTTTTAGCTGTTTACCTGCTTTGACACTGGCAATCAGTGCTTCTAACTGCTGATGTGATAAAAGATTAGCTTGAGATGAGGCATTTAATGCTTCAATTTCTCGCAATTGGGCTGCTTGGGATTTCCAATAGGCTAAAGAGCCGAAACAGATAGCCGCTAATCCCAAAACACTGAGTGCAACTACAGCTTTTTGGGCTTGCTTGAGTCTGGTTTTCTCTTGTAGTTGCTGTTGTTTTCTTTGTATTAAACAAGCTTCAATAAACCGTTGCACATCAGCTGAAAGTTCGTCAGTATATTTGATATAAATATCTTCTGCCTCAGCTAGTCGCACTCCTTGCAACAAGAAATCAGCTTGCTGACTACGTTGTAGCCACAATTGGGAAGCCTGCTCAATTTGCCTTTGTTTTCGCAAGCGATCGCGGTTTTCCTCTAACCACCAGCGTAAAGTTGACCAATGACGGATGAGGATTTCATGGGCAACTTCTACTGTTATGGGGGAAGGGGAGTAGGGGAGTAGGGGAGCAGGGGAGGCAGGGGAGGCAGGGGAGGCAGGGGGAGAAATTTTTTCTTGTTCTCCTTGTCTACTTTGTCCTTTTGTTACTTCTTCTTCTTCTAAATTCATCACCACTAACTTGGCAGCAGTTAAGGTGTTGAGGGTTTTTTCTACCAATGCGGCGGGATATTTTTTGACTATCAACTCTGATTTATGTACCCGCCTGCGAGTATCTTCTGTACCTTCACCTAGTTGTGTCAAAGATAAAAAAATCCATTTAGCACACTCCCGCATTTGGGGATCTAAACTTTCGTAAACAGCCTGAGACGATCGCTCTAATGCTCCTTTAATTCCGCCTAGTTGCTCTTGATAGGTTTGTAAAGTCAACTCACCAGCAACTCGATATTGCCATAATTGCTCTAAAACAAATTCCAGTAACGGTAAATCTCCTGGTGAGTGATTTAGCTCCCGCAACAATACTTCCACCAGTTCTGGTTCTACTTTTAACCCGACTTGTTGAGCCGGGTTAAGAATCACCCGCCGATAATCATCCAAACTTAGCTTCGGTGGAACTAACACGCTCAAATCTTGCAAAGCTTTAGCCAGCGCTGGTACTTCTAAACAGGAGGCAATAAAGTCTGCCCGTAAAGTAATAATTAATTTGAAGCGATCGCCAGCATATTGCACCGCTCCCAGCAATAATTCTAAAAATAGCTCTCTGTCTGGGGTTGGAGCCAGAGTAAAGAGTTCCTCAAACTGATCTACCACTAGCACCACAACTCGATGGGGTTGATTGCGTATCCAGTAAACAAATCCCTCTATCCCTTGGTGAAATATTCCCTCTAACAAGAGATGGAAAGATGAAGAAGAATAATTCTCCCCCTGCTCCCTCATCTCCCCCTGCTCCCCCTGCCCCCCCTGCCCCCCTACTCCCCCCAGCCGCCGCGCTAAAGCTTCAAGAGGATTTGCTCCTGGACGAATGCTTCTAATCCACCATTGTTCGCTACTGGGTATTTGTTTTCCCAATCGCAGTTGGGGAATTACACCAGCTTGCACAATTGAAGATTTGCCGCTTCCAGAAGCACCGATGACGGCTAGAAAGGAGCGATCGCGTAGTTGATGAATTAACTGCTGAGTTAAAGCTTCTCTACCGTAAAAATACTGGCTATCATCTTCATAAAAAGCACTTAAACCCATGTAAGGGCATACTCCCAGATCCAATCCTGTGGTTGATTCTGGTGTGTTTGGGTAAGTTTTTGCTTGGAGAATTTCTATAATGCCTTGTGTACCTGATAGCCAGATGTAAAGAGGCACACCACTACCCGCCAAGAATAATTGTAGTTGAGCGATCGCTCCGGCGGCTGAGAGTCCATCTGTATGCTTTGCCGCCATCAAAGTGTCAAGAAATTTTTGGGCGAAGCGTTCGGGTGCGTCAACAGGTGAGGCGTAGGCTATTAAACATTGTCCTTGGTGGGAGTCAATTTGTAAATCTTCTACCCAATCTTGCAAAGATGTATTAGCTACAGGACAATCAAGGATGATAATTTGTTGAGCTGTACACAGGCGTAGCTGTTGTTTAAACCAGGAACGCTTGATGCGGATATTTTCTCCCAGCAATAACCATTCGCCGGCGTCGGTTTCTTCAATTCGTCCCCGCAGATAAAGCAGAATAACTTCTGATACTGGTTGTTGTAAATGACGAGCGATCGCTTCTTTGATCTGATCAGCAGATACTTTTGTTGCTGGTAAATACTCTAGTGTAAAACCCCCAGCACTTCCGAGAAATTTGCTAATATCTAATGTTGTTTTACTAACTGATAATCCCTCTACTACTATTCCGATCCGGCGATGCACCCCAGGAGTTGCCTTGGTTAATCCTTTGCCTACAATTAATTCTCCAACTCCCTCAACAATTCGTTTAGGAGTTTGCAACGGATATTCTCGAAAAAGTTTAGTTTCTCCTTTGGCTCTTTTCTGCTGATTAATCAGCCGCAATTGTTGATTACTTTTATCTATATATTGGAGAGTTTGATGATATACATATCGATACAAACTATCTACATAAATTAAGCCTTGGCTATCTGCTGCCTCACCTTGCAACCCTCTTATTAAATAATAAGTAAATACCCCGTGTCCCAATTCGGGAAACTCCCAAGATTGCTGGTTATTATCACAGGAAAGCAAAGCATAAAAACCTTTACTTTTAGCAGCACACTGTTGTAATACTTCAACCAGTTTTGGTGTAGCATTCAGCAATGGTTCTATTGTTGCACCTCTGAGTGTCATCCCGCCACTATGACAAGCATCTAGCCAAACAAGCTGATTTTGCACTCCACTATTACCTAACAATAGCAAAAGTTCTTGTAAAGCTAAAGCTGTGTTTTGAAGATCGGATTTTTGAGTATCTGCCAAACACAAAAATGCTTGCTGCGTGTTTGGTTCTACAATCCCATGTCCAGAAAAATAAAATAAAATAGTATCGATAGGTTGAGCCACAGTCGTAATTTGCCGGAGACTGGCACGGATGTTTTCTAAAGATGGTGGTTGCGGTGCAAAATCATGGTATATTTTGACCTCAGTTTGGGTAAATTGTGCGGCTGCATCTACCAATGCTTCTGCTAAACTTTGACAATCTACTGTTGAATAACTCAGACTGGGTAATCCATCATCTTGATATTGATTGACTCCCACCAACATTAGCCACAGCTTAGGAGTTGCAGTTTGTTTGACTGAAGTTGAGCGATTTGTGATCCCAATTGGTGACATTATAGTAGTCCTAAATGAGTTGTAAACAAGATATATACTGTTGCAACTTAGGAAAATCAAAAAGACTTCTCAAAGGTTGGGGGAATCAGATTACCAGTAAAGTAACCATTGACCATCGCAAAACAACCCATGACCTTGCAGAGTTATTCTTTCATCGTCAGGAGAAATGTAAGTAGTTGGTGCAATCTGATGAAGTGTATGTCCACTGTGCAAGATAATTTCACCAACTTGGTAACGATGAAAAGTTTTGGTTCTAAATCGTTTAAGAATGTCTACATCACCTGCGATCGCTTGACTATAATCATTTATATAGTTAAAATCCCAAACATTTAACCCACCGCCACTTTTAGGCAGTTTAATTGGTAAAGTAAAGGATATTGTGTTTATAGTATCGAGTTTACTTTCATTCCATTTAAGGTTTCGGTATTGTAAATCGAAGTGTGTAGTAGCATTTGGTTTAGTGATCAGATTAGAATCTTGCCAAATATGAAAACCAGGCAGCGCTGCATCTGGTTTATACATTACAGGGTTTATAAGCGTCTGCTCTAAATATTCTTTGATTAACTTATAAAGCCAACCTAAGTGTAGTTCTAGAAGTAGATTATATTCATAAGCTATAATATAATAATCCCTAGAAAAAGTGGGTTTATTTAAGAATTCTAAGTAACTAGCTGTACCTAAAGTATAGAAAAATTTTGGAGAATTTCCTCGTTTTATCCACAATTCTTTTAAACTATGAATTACAGAACAAATATCATTACACTGTTCAAACGTCACAATTTGTTCTGAGAAAATTTCATTACTCGAATCTGTATACCAACTAATACTATTTTCTGTAATATTTTTTGTAAGCAAAGCTAATAGCGAATCTGTTATTTTACCATCTGCCCGAATATCATATCCATCGTATCCGGGCATTGGATTAACTTCTAAACACCAGTACTCTAGCTCGTTAGTAACTTTAAAATCCCAACCTGCAAACTTTAACCCCAACGCAGCAGTTGCATTAATAATTTTTTGGTGTAAAGCTTCTGGTAACTCCCACTCAATATACTCAGCTTCTTCATGAAAATTGCGATAGTCTACCTGTGGACATTTTATTAATTCTGCGTGAACTCTATTACCCACTACATGCGCGCGCACATCAGCACCCTTTATATATCTTTGCAAATGAACTGGACCAGCGTCTGGGTGAAAATCGAGAAACTCCTCTGATTTTACCAGTCTACTATCGGCACGAATACCCGATGTTGTCTTAACAATAGTTAATCCAGCTTTAGCAAACTCAGCTAAAACTTCTGGATTGGAACTAGTAACGCTATCAGCAACTTGAAAACCTAAAGATTGGAGATGAAATTCATGAAGCGGTTTTGAAAAATTATTGGCACCAGCACCAGGACGATTAATTACGTTACCGGGAATATATTCTAGCCAACAGCAAAGTGCAGCAAGAAGACTTTTCCATCGCATCGCATCTTGTACATCTGATTGTACGGTTGAAAGGTCAATCAAGCGACAATAATAAGAACCATGAGGATTTAAGATGTACTTCTGGCTAGAACAATTTATCCAACTTTGATTATCATCGGGTAATGCTAGCCTCCAATCTCCATTTTGAATCACTTCGCGTAAATTAATTACTTGAACTTCGACACCACGAGATTCAGCATAGTTAACAAAATGACAAAAAGTGCGATCTGAATCGAGACCAATTGCATAAATCATGAGAAAATATTCTCCAAAAGTGTGGGTGCAAAATCTGACCAAACAAACTCTATTTCTTCCAGCGATGGATAAGGATTAATCCGAGCAATATTGGCACTCTCTAGGTTGCTATCAATACTCCAAGTTACAGTGCCAAATACCAAATCTAAATTTCTCAGCAGCGAAATACTTTTTTCCTCTAGCTGCAAATGTTCTAGAGATGTATTGGTGCAACGCCATGCTTTATCTTCTAAAACAACAACAATTTCATATTCAAGGTTAGCCGAAACCCAACTTGCGCGAAATGGCCCTACCCCTTCAGGGATTTCTGGATACGCAGCAGTATTATAAGTAGTTAAATCTTGGAGATACCATTGTTTATCAAATAATGCTTGTGGTGATGGTGGAACTTGCGAAGAGAATACTTCTAGATTGCTAGTATAACCAGCCTTTAATTTAGTCAAGTTAGAAGAATATGATAAATTACCCCAAAGACTGTTTGCAGTTGGACGATTAATTACTGGTGATTTAGATAATGTCATCGCTGCCCATAAAGTAGCAAGACACTCATCATAAATAAAAGAATCGTCAAAACTAGTGCGAATGGGCATCTGTGGCGGAATTCGTAAAATAACTGGGATTTCTGGTGTAATATATGGTTTTTCAGAAGTAACACTGATAGAAAAGATTCTTGCAGCATTGCAAACATCTAAAACTGCACTCGTATAACCTTTTTGTCTAACCAATTCATTAACTGCTTTACAAAAAATGTCATCACTCGAACCAATAATTAATAAATCCATAATATTTAGTCCAGATTTTTTCTCATCGGAGGTTTAGATTCCCGACTTCTTGAAGAAATCGGGAATCTATTTTTTCACAATCTCTATTGTTTAGAAAATTGGCTTGTTAACTTTAATTAAAGTTTTAGGACGGGCATTTCGTAGTACAGGAATTTTCAGTTGCTCTGCTGGTAAAACAACTGGATTCACTCTATCTATAAGACCACCCCCACAGTTGCCACTTTCGCAAGTCTCTTTACTATCCTTACCTTTATCACTAGAATCTTTGCCTTTATCGCTCGATTCTTTTGTTTTACCACCGTCAGTTTGTAAGATACTATTCAATGGTCGTTGGTTCAAATTATGAAGAGTATCACGACGGGCAGAATTGCTAATAAAAGGCTTATTAGATACGCTAGAGCTATGAGAATTTGCTAAATTTGGGATAGATTCAGCTTTAGCTACAGTACTAATAATTGAACTAGCAATTGCTAAACCCATTACTAATGCTAAACGTGTAGAAGTTGAACTTGTAATCTTCATTCTGATTCTCCTTAAAATTGATTTATTGCTTTTCTGACTGTGAGTGGATTTGTCAAAAGTATCCGGCTACTAGTCTGTCAAGCTAGTAATGAAGGGTTTGTAGTAAACACAAACCATGCTTAGAAAATAAGGACTAAAGAAAACTCAGATTAGAGTTTTCAATTTTCACCTTTCACTTAGTCGATAGGTTTGCTTTGATATTTTTATGCAGGCTTTGGGAAAATTTTTGAGAATTTTATCAAAATTATTTTTTGGGAATAATTCAATTTGAGTGGAAACAAAAAACCCCACAGAAGTGAGGTTTAATACTTGATTTTTACCGTTAACGGGACTTAAATATTTTTGAGGGGAGAAACAAGCCTCAAACCCATGCAGAGGAAGGAAAATGCACCAAATGCTCAAATATAATCCTCACCCCTTGTAGTAAAGTTTGTGTAGGTATCGTTTAATGCTTTCAGTCTTCCTATAGGTTGGGTTCCAATTTTTTATGCATCCTCGGCAAAGCATCATTGAAATCTTTTCAACTTTTGTGCAATTTGATGCCGATCGCTTCAGTCGTTGGGCGACGGAATCAAGGTTACGTCGCAGTATCCAAAGTTGTCTCAACCCCACGCCCCAAGAAACTTCCGAACATTTTTGGGCTTTATATTGGTATAAATTTTGGCTCATTCCTGAAACGAAGCTACTGGCTAAACAGCATCTGGCAGCTTACTTGCAAGAATCCTGTTATTGGGCATCTCAAAAAACAGTTAACAGTTTTGCGAGTACTCAGTACAAGCTATCAGACTGTTTTCAAATTGCGATCGCTCAAGTTGATAAAGTCCTCAAAGGATTTAATCCAGATCAAGGCTTTATTTTAAAAAACTACGCTAGTGCCATCTTTAGCAGTGCTATTCGGGAAAATTTACGCCAAAATCGTGAAATTGATATTTGTACAGATTGGGGACTATTACGAAAAATCACTAAAAAGTTTTTGGTAGAGTCTTTACAAAATGCAGGCTTATTGCCAGAGGATATTAATGCTTATGTCCTAGCTTGGAACTGTTTCAAAACTTTATATATTCCAACACAAAAAGGTACTTCTCGCCAAATTGCTCAACCAGACAATGAGATTTGGCAGGCGATCACCAAAGCTTATAATTCACAAAGTAGTCAGCAAGTCAATTCCCAAACCTTAGAAAAATGGCTTTTAACTGCTGCTAAAGCCGCACGTCGCTATCGTTATTTTAGGGTTGACTCTCTCAATATCCCTAAAGGTGGCGATGATTCGTGGGAGTGGCTTGATAATATTCCAGGAACACAACAAGAATCTCTAATTAATCAAATTCTTGCCCAAGAAGAAGAACAAACAAGAAACTTTCAACAAACTGAGATTAACAAAGTTTTAGTGGCTGCGATCGCTCAACTTGAACTGCAAGTACAAGAAATTTTGCAACTTTATTATGCTCAAGAACTAACTCAAGACAAAATTGCTAAACAATTACAAATACAGCAATATACTGTCTCACGGCGACTAAAAAAAGCCCAAGAAACTTTGTTACGCTTTTTAGCTAATTGGAGTAAAGATAGTTTGCATATTTCCGTCACCTCAGACCTACTCAAGATTATAAACACACTAATGGAAGAATGGTTGAAAAATTACTATAGCAATCCTATTTAAGTTGTGAAAACTATCAAACCGCCTTTCCTTCTCTTAGAGAGGCTACGCCAACGGAACGCTACGCGTAGCTTGCTTCCCATAGGGGTACGCGCCGCGTCTCCAAGAGTTGCCGCCAAGAGCGGCGTCGTAAAGCCTGCGGCATAGCTTCTCTACGAGAGGCTGCGCCTTAAGCGTTGGCGCAGCCTCTCGTAGAGAAGGGCGAAGCCGAGATGCTCAGTACAAGTGCCCAATCCCCAAGAGCAACCGCCATGACTATTGACACCACTGTATTTACTTTCGCTAGTTCAACAGATCTGGTTTTAGAAATCCCTATAATTACCCAAAACCAAGCGGATTTGGACAGTCAAGCTTTTTCTAATCCTAATTCTCGCTATCAAGCTTATATTAATCAACTTTGCCTGGGTGCTATCTTACTATGGTTGCAAGAAGACTGGACACCACAGACAAAGGTTTGGCCCACTACCACTGCTCTACCTAGTTTCTGGGAACTGGTTAATGGAATTGCACTCACTCTTGATGCAATCAGATTAGTCTTGATTCCTAGCGAGGCAATTGATTTAAGTGAATTGCGAGTACCCCAAGAATGGGTGGATATTCCTAGTTGGGTAGGTGATTATTATTTAGCTGTGCAAGTCGAACCAGACGAAGGCTATGTTAGGATTTGGGGTTATTGTAGCCATGAAAAACTTAAAAATCAAGGCAGTTATGATGCTAGCGATCGCACTTATTCCTTGGATGCTACTGATATAATCAACGATATCAACGTTTTGGTGATGGCGCGTCAATTATGTCCAGAAGAACCCACCCGTAGCGCCATTGAAGAGATTCCGAGCTTATTGCCACAACAGGCACAAAATTTAATTGCCCGTCTGGGAAACCCGGAAATACTTACGCCCCGACAAGAAATCCCTTTTCAATTGTGGGGTGGATTAATTCAACATAGCGGTTGGCGACAAAACTTATATCAACGACGCTTAGGATTACCAGAACAGTGGTCAGTTCTCCAATGGTTGCAAAGCGGTGTTTCTCAAGTTGCTAAGGCTGTCGGTTGGGGAAGCTTTGATTTACAACTGAGTGCTGCTGGGGCGCGGGGTGCGGATGACACACAACTAAGTACTATTCTCTCCCGTCGGTTGGCGATCGCAAGTCAAATTTATGAGCTTTTAATTATACCACAAGGTGAGCCAGATGCAACTATTTGGCGTTTTGAATTACGTAACGCCGCCGTCGGTGCAGCTATTCCCGGTGGTTTTAAACTCCGATTACTTACCGAAGATTTACAGCCTTTTCCCAATAACGAAGATGTCGCCACAACGACTGTAGAACAACTCTACATAGAAGTTGCCTTAGAAGCAGGAGAAAACATAGTCTGGGAAATAGAACCTTTTCCGGACAACTATGACCGGGAAATACTCAAGTTGTGAACTACTTATAGTAGCTATAAAGCTGAACTATGAGCTTCTGTAATTGTAGAGCGACAGAATTATTTGATCATATCTTGCTTGGTCTGTCCAAGTGGCCGCCCTTTCCCACTGAGGCTTAATGCTCCTGGAGACGGCAACCAGCAATACCCGCTCTCTAATGAAGGGAGCGGTACAGTGTCCGCTTCCGATAGTAAGCCAGTCCGCATCATACATCATGCTTTTCAGTAGGTTATTGCTTGAATTCTCTTGCTCGTTGAAGGAGGGGAATTTCAATAATAAACTCAGTACCAACTCCTGGTTGCGAAATGCATTCTAAAGAACCTCCATGTCTTTGTGTGATAATTTGGTGACTAATAGCCAGCCCCATCCCCGTACCTTGTCCAACAAGCTTGGTTGTAAAAAAAGGATTAAATATTTGTTTTAAAGTATCGAATGGTATTCCTAATCCATTATCAGCAATGCGAATTGTGACTTGATCTGGTTTTAATAATTGGGTGCGGATATAAATTCGAGGATTATCCATTAAATTGCATTTTTTTGTTGTCCACCGACCTTTAACGACTGAATCTTCTAAAGCATCGATGGCATTGACTAAAATATTCAGGAATACCTGGTTTAACTGCCCAGCATAACATTCAACCAAAGGGAGGTCAACGTATTCTTTGATCAACTCAATTTGTGGACGTTCTCCAGTAGAGTTGAGGCGGCTTTGGACGAGCATCAATGTACTATCAATTCCCTCATGTATATTAACTGCTTTCATGGAAGCTTCATCTAAGCGTGAAAAAGTCCGCAGAGAAAGAACAATATCTCGAATTCGCTCTGCTCCAATCATCATCGATTTGAATAATTTTGGGAAGTCTGATCTTAAAAAATCTAGTTCGATCAGGTTTGTAAACTCCTCAATTACTTTGATTGATTGGGGATAATGTTTTTGGTAGATGTCTAATAATGAAAACAAATTTTCGGTGTATTCATTAGCCGATTTGAGGTTGCCGTAGATAAAGCTAACTGGGTTGTTAATTTCATGAGCAATTCCAGCTACTAATTGCTCTAAACTGAGCATTTTCTCATTTTGAATTAACTGAGCTTGAGCTTGCTGTAAGTCTTTAAGAGCTGTGATAAGTTCTTCTTTTTGGTTTTGAGTTTGTTTGAGTAATTCTGCTTGCTGTAATGCTATACCTAGTTGAGAAGCAATTTGGCTAAGTACATACACTTCATCTGTTTGCCATTGTCGAGGTGCATCATTTTGGTAAACTGCTAGCAGTCCCCAAAGTCGTTGGCTTTGGTAAATAGCAGCAATCACATAAGCTCTTGCCTGCAATTGCTCTAAAATTTTGAGGTAGCATTTATTAAAGCCAGCACTGTAAATATCGTGACAAACACGATATGGTTCATTTTTAGCAAAGCCCCCTCCCTGTGTATGTTGTAAGTAAGTATCAATAATTGGAGGAATAGATAAACTTTTCAAGTTACATTCACTGATATTTTCTACTAATTCTGGTTGAGGTACTTGCTGCTCAATTAGAGGCAACCACCCTTGTGCTAAGGATTCAGAGACAAATGTTCCGCTCCAATCTGGATTGAAACGATATAAAATCACGCGGTCAGAGCTGAACAGTTGCCTGATTTCTTGAGTGGTTGTCTGGAAAATATATTCTAAGTCAAGAGACTGACGAATTTTTTCAACAGTGATCGCAACTAGTCTTTGAGATTCCGCTGCTTTAAGTGCTTCTATTTCTACTAATTCCACAGGCTGGAAACTGGCTCTTTCTAAGTATTTTGGGGGTTGTAATGCCATTTGTAATACTCATTTAAGATAATTAACCACCAGTCTAGTATAAGATTGAAAAATAATCGTTAAATACTACTTAATTTTTTCGTGAACAAATAAGAGTCTATTTATAAAGTAAATCCAAAGGCAAGTAGAAGGGATTTTTGCAATGATAAGATACCCCACATACAGTGTATTTACATACTTATTCATGAAGCGAATGCTCCAGAACGAGTACTAGCTGCTTACGCTTTAGTGGAATTGCTAGAGGAGTTTAATCAATACCATCGTCTTAGCAAAGATTATGAGCGTCTACCAGAAATGAGTGAAATAGCCATATATGCTGTCATGACTCGTATCATGCTGCGTCGTCTTGTAGCCTAAAGATTTACTTTATAAATGGTCTCTCATCGAAAAAATTGATCAACTCTTCCTATTTTAATTGCCAAAACTGAAATTAAAATAACCAAATATTATACCACAAAATATTTATGCAAGAGTTCTAATCTACCCTTTTAGTCAAATAATTCGTCGCTCTACAACAAGAGATTGTGAAAACAATCTGTTCCTCCACCATCTCTTATTTCATCAAACTTATTCTGATTACGCAAACAGCGAGTAATTATTCTGATCATGAGAATTGCTGTATAGTTTGAGGTATGCCAGATCATACTCTTAAGAGTTGCTCTATGATTGTTCCACCTGGTATTGCCATCCAAGGCAAGATATACGAAAGTTCTAATTCTCTAGTGTATCGGGGCATCAGAGACGATGGACTACCGATCGTTGCAAAAATACTTAAGCAAGATTATCCCTCTCCTGAAGAACTAACCCGCTACAGACAGGAATATGAAATCACCCGTTCCCTCACAGTGGAAGGAGTTGTCAAAGCATACAGTCAGCAGGACTATCAACGCACTCTTGTCATTCTCTTAGAAGATTTTGGCGGTGAGTCCCTAGAGCAATGGATGCATAAGCGCCCAGATATTTTCTGCCCTATGCCCTTATCCACTTTTCTACGTCTTGCCATCACTCTTTGCGATATTCTGAGCAGAGTACATGCAGCCAATGTTATTCATAAAGATATCAATCCTGGAAACATCGTCCTCAATCCAGATACCGGCGTTGTCAAAATTATTGACTTCGGGATTGCCACCCAATTCAATCGCACAAATCCGACTTTCAAGAGCCACTATGTTTTAGAAGGGACACTTGCTTACTTATCTCCAGAGCAAACCGGGCGTATGAACCGTTTACTCGATTACCGCACCGATTTTTACTCGCTTGGTGTGACGTTCTACGAACTGCTAACCGGACATCTGCCGTTTCCCAACACAGACATACTTGAGCTAGTCCATTGTCATATTGCTAAACAGCCTGTTGAGCCTAATGAAATAAATGCAACGATTCCCAAACCAGTTTCAGATATCATTCTGAAACTAATGGCCAAAAATGCGGAGGATCGCTATCAGAGTGCTTGGGGAATTAAAGCAGATTTAAAAAACTGTGCGGATCAATTAGAAAAAATCGGTCAAATTGATAGCATTCAACTAGCTCTTCAAGATGTTTGCGATCAGTTTCAAATTCCCCAAAAACTGTATGGAAGGGACAAGGAAGTTGCAATGTTACTCGCGGCGTTTGTTCGCGTAGCGTGTCCGGAGGACAATCGCGTTGCTTCTTTACAAAACAATTCAGAAACGACTTCAGAAAGAACACAAACTGGCAATCCAAGATTCCAAGTCGAGATGATGTTGGTATCTGGCTATGCTGGAATTGGAAAATCAGCGTTAGTGCAGGAAATCTATAAACCAATCACCCAAAAGCGCGGTTATTTTATCTCTGGTAAATTTGATCAATTTCAACGCAATATTCCCTACAGCGCGATCGCGGATGCCCTGCAAAAATTGGTGCAGCAACTACTCGGTGAATCAGACGAGCAAGTGCAACAGTGGCGATCGCGACTTCTAACAGCTTTGGGAACCAACGGACAAATCATTATTGACGTGATCCCGGAAGTTGAATTGATTGTTGGCAAGCAACCGCCTGTACCGGAAGTTGGGGCAACTGAAGCTCAAAATCGTTTTCATCGAATCTTTGGGCAGTTTGTGCGGGTGTTTTGTTCAAAGTCACATCCCCTGGTGATCTTCTTAGATGATTTGCAGTGGATAGACTCAGCCACGCTGAAGTTAATCGAGTTAATGCTGCTTGATGAGCAAGCCCAATCCTTATTTATGATTGGAGCCTATCGAGATAATGAAGTGAATCCAACGCATCCATTAGCATTAACGCTACAGAGACTGCGAAAACAAGGAGCAGTGCTTCGGGAGATGATCCTGACACCTTTAACGCTTGAGCCGTTGAGTCAGTTGATTGCCGAGACGCTACATCAGAATGCAGACAGCGTTCGTTCCTTAGCTGAGTTGGTGTTGCGTAAAACTGAGGGCAATCCCTTCTTTGTCAGTGAATTTTTGAGAATGCTGTATAGCGAAAACCTTTTGACCTTTAATGCTGAACACTTAAGCTGGCAGTGGAACATTGCTCAGATTCAAGCTCAAAATATCACTGATAATGTTGTGGAGTTGATGCTTCACAAGTTGAAGAAACTGCCAGATGTCACACAGCAAATTCTCCGATTAGCGGCTTGCGTTGGTGCTGAATTTAATTTATATACCTTATCGATTGTTTGTGATCAATCACCTAAAACAATTTTTCTAGATTTGCTGGCAGCCATCCAAGGTGGATTAATACAACCCCTCTCGGAATTAGACGAGAACTTGTTAGTTGAAGAATATAAGTTTTTGCATGATCGCGTGCAGCAAGCCGCCTACTCCTTAATCGATGAGTCGCAAAAACAAATTGTTCATCTCCAAATCGGTCACAATCTACTAGAGAAAACTTTACCGGAGCGAATATCAGACAGGCTGTTTGAAATTGTCGATCATCTTAATCATGGGATTGAGCTTGTCACCAATCAAGCAGAACGTAATGAAATTGCTCGATTAAATTTAATTGCAGCTCAGAAAGCAAAAACAGCGATCGCCCATAGGATGGCGAAAAAATATTTAGCTACAGGAAGAGAATGGCTCTCAGATTCTAGCTGGCAAACAAACCATCACCTGACCTTAGATTTATATTCAGAAACAACAGAAGTAGCATATTTGTGTGGTGATTTTGAGCAGGTAGAATATTGGGTGGCGATCGTTCTACAATCAGCCAAAACGGTTCTCGACACCGTAAAAGTTTACGAAGTCAAAATTCAAACCGACATCGCACAGAACCAGCGATTGAAAGCGATCGATACAGCATTGCAAGTTTTGCAGCAACTGGGGATCGGTTTCCCTGAAAAGCCCAGTCAATCAGATATTCACCTTGAACTAAAGGCGATCGCATCACTCATCGGCTCAAAGCCAATTGAGGACTTGAGCCATTTGCCCCAAATGACAGAGCCAGACAAGTTAGCAGCGATGCGAATTCTATCAAGCATCACGGTTCCTGCCTATATTGTGGCTCCTGATTTGATGCCTCTACTTGCATCTAAACAGGTCAACTTGTCCATCCAGTATGGTAATGCGTTTGCCTCTCCCTTTGCCTATGCCTTATGTGGATTAATTCTTTGTGGAATGGTCGGAAACATCGAGTCTGGCTATCAGTTTGGACAGCTTGCTTTAAGGCAGTTGTCACAGCCGAATACCCATTCCCTCAGAGCCAGGACATTGATGTTTGTAAATATCTTCATCATCCATCGGAAAGAACATCTTAGAAAAATATTGCAGCCATTACTAGAAGCCTATCAAAGTGGATTAGAAACTGGGGATTTTGAGTTTGCTGCTTATTGCGCTCATACTTACTGCCTCCAATCCTTTGTCGTTGGAAAGGAACTCTTGGAGGTTGAACGGGAGATGAGAACATTCAGTGAAGCAATCCGTCAATTTAAACAGGAAGCAGTACTCAATTGGGCTGAAATATTTCAGCAGTCTATCTTAAATTTGAGGGAATGCCCGGTCAATCCAACCAGTTTAATTGGCAAATCTAACAATCAGGACAATACACTTATACAAGACGAACAAGATGGATTTGCAATCTTTTTAGTGTATTTCAACAAACTTCTTGTCTGCTATCTATTTTCTAAGTACGATCAGGCAGTTGAAAACTCAGCTAGAGCGGAAAGTTATTTACTCCAAGTAAGAGCGACACCCTCTGTTCCTTTGTACTACCTGTATGACTCTCTGGCAAGGCTTGCGGTATACCCTGGAAGCAATAATCAAGTGCAAGAGGAAATCCTCAAAAAAGTTGCGGTTAACCAGGAGACAATAAAAGAGTGGGCATGTTATGCACCCATGAATTATTTACATAAATATCATTTGGTGCAAGCAGAGATTGCACGAGTTTTAGGTCAGTTGCTTGAGGCAGAAGAATTCTATGAACAAGCTATTCAAGGAGCCAGGGAAAATGGATATATTCAAGAAGAAGCGTTAGCTTATGAATTGGCTGCAAAACATTATTTGGTGCGAGGTAGAGAAAAGTTTGCCCAAACCTACATGAAAGAAGCTCACTACTGCTATGAACGTTGGGGAGCATCTGCAAAGGTCAAAGATTTAGAGACTCACTATCCGCAGCTATTTCTTCAGCCATTGGGTATGACTTATACGCCAATCCATACAACTTCTGGAACCACCTCTAATAACTCAGAGATCACTTTCGATTTAGCAGCAGTACTAAAAGCATCCCAAGCAATTTCCAGTGAAATGGAACTGGATCAATTGCTCAGTTCTTTAATGAAAATCTTAATTGAGAATGCTGGCGCACAAACAGGATTTCTGATTTTGGAAAACTCAGGAGAATGGGCGATTGAAGCTTCTTGTGAACTCAATGATCCTGAGAATATCTGTGCTACACAAGTACTGCAATCTATCCCACCAGCAAATCGATTGCCTGAATCAATTATTAATTATGTGATTCGGACTCATGAATCTGTGATCTTAAATGATGCCACTTGTGAAGGTAATTTTGTCAATGAGCCATACATTCAACACAACCAAACTCAATCAATCCTCTGTTTGCCGCTGCTGAATCAAGGTAAGCTCGTGGGCGTATTGTATCTAGAAAATCAATTAGCAACTGGAGCATTTACACCAGAGCGAGTCTCCTTTGGAGACGCTACGCGAACGCAAGTTTTGCATCTGTTATCGACCCAGGCAGCCATTGCAATCGAAAATGCCAAACTATACTCAAAGCTACGGAAGAGCGAAAGTCGGATGGCTCAATTTCTAGAAGCTGTGCCAGTCGGAATTGGAGTGGTAGATGCGCTGGGTCGCCCTTGCTATGTCAATCAACAGGCAATTCAGCTATTGGGTAAAGGGATTGTTCCTGCCGCAACACCGGATCAACTTGCAGAGGTTTATCAACTTTATCTGGCAGGAACGGCTCAACCATATCCAATTGAGAACCTGCCGATGATGCGGGCATTGAGCGGTGAACGTACTAGAATTGACGATTTAGAAATTCACCAAAACAATGTAATCATTCCAGTTGAAGGGTGGGGAACTCCAATTTTTGATGAACAGGGCAATGTGATTTATGCAATCGCAGCTTTTCAAGAGATCACAGAGCGCAAACAAGCAGAGCAGCTATTAGCCAATTACAACCGCACCTTAGAGCAACAGGTGGCTCAAAGGACGGCGGCTTTACAGAAAAGCGAAGCAGCACTGCGCCAGCAAGAACAGGAATTACGATTGATCACCGACGCTCTCCCCGCTTGTATCTATTATATAGATACAGATCAGCGCTATCGATTTGCCAACCAAACCTATGAGGACTGGTTTGGCTGTAGTCGAGATGAAATTCTGGGTAAGCAGGTTCGTGAAGTCATGAGTGAGATCGCTTATCAAATTATTGAACCGTACATTGATCGAGCGCTAGCAGGACAGATTATAACCTATGAGGCAGAAATCCCTTTGCCGTTGGGCAAAAAGTATATTGCTGTCACCTCCATCCCCGATTTTGATCTCAATGCTCAGGTGAGAGGATACTATGGTCTGATTACAGATATTAGCGATCGCAAACGGGCTGAGGAAACCTCAATTCTAGAAGAACGCAACCGGATGGCGCGAGAAATTCACGACACACTAGCCCAAGCTTTTACCAGCATCATTGTTCACTTAGATGCTGCCTCCCAGCGCCTCACCCTCGATCCAGATGCCGCCCAGTCCCACCTGAAAACAGGGCGGATCTTGGCACGTTCCGGGCTTGCCGATGCCCGTCGATCAGTGGAGGCACTCCGGCCGCAGATTTTAGAACAAGGGGATTTGCATAGCGCCCTTGATCGATTCATAACTCAGATGTTTTCCATGACACACGTTCAGGTAGTTTGCATTATGATCGGTGAACCTTATGCTTTACCGAACGAGGTTGAAGCGAATCTGCTTCGCATTGGGCAAGAAGCTTTAACCAACGCATTTAAGTATGCGAATGCCAGCGAAATTCGGGTTGAGTTGCGGTATGAGCGATGTCTGCGGCGAGCGGAGCCATCGCAGTGCGTCTTGCAGATCAAAGACAATGGGCAAGGATTTGAAAGCGGCAGTCTGTCACTCAATAGGGGCTTTGGGTTACTCGGAATGACCGAACGCGCCCAACGGATTGGGGCAGAATTGACGATTCAGAGCCACCTGGGACAAGGGACAGAAATCGTAGTCAGAGTAGAAACGCCATGACGCACCCGCACCGCTCATCCCCTACACCAGGCTCCTTTGTTATCCGCATCTTGATCAGTGATGATCATCCGTTTATGCGAGAAGGTCTAGCAGCTGTACTCGACTATAAACCAGATATGACCGTGGTTGGACAAGCCTGCAATGGGCACGAAGCAATAGAATTGTTCCGCCAACATCAACCCGATGTGACGTTGATGGATTTGCGGATGCCTGAGTTGAGTGGAGTTGAAGCGATCGCTACCATTTGCGCTGAGTTTGCCGACGCTCGGATCATTGTCCTAACGACCTACGACGGGGATGAAGACATCTATCGGGGACTGCGAGCGGGGGCAAAGGGCTATGTCTTAAAGGACGCAGAACCGGATGAACTACTGGCAGCAATTCGAGCAGTTCACAGCGGTCAAAAGTACATCCCCCCTGCTGTGGGCGCAAAACTGGCAGAGCGGATGCAGAGTCCAGAACTGAGCGATCGCGAGTTGCAGGTGCTGCGCCTGATGGCAACGGGCAAGAGTAACTTAGAGATTAGCACTGCTTTGTTGATCGCTGAGGGAACGGTCAAATTCCATGTGAAAAATATTTTGAGCAAACTGGGAGTGAGCGATCGGACTCAAGCGATGATTGTTGCGCTCAAGCGCGGTATTATTACACTTTAAGAATTGAACTGCATATTTTGGACAATGAAGGCAATAAAGATGATTTGATTGCATTTATGCTGGATCGAAACCTGCCTGTTGATGAGATTGAAGCAGCAAACATTGCAGATGAAATATTTGCGAATCCTCCAATCCAAGGATTTTTAACAATTTCCAATGCTTTGCAATGGCGGCTTCAATATGGAAGAGTCATTGAGCGTGCTGGGCAAGAAGCAGGTGTAGTTGCTGTTTATAGGGCAATCTTATGATTCAGATTCCTGCAAAGCTGAAAGCGGAGTACGGAGACTTTCAAACTCCATCAGAGTTAGCTGAAAAAATTTGCCATAAACTACTAGAGCTTGATGTAATTCCTGATGTAATTGTTGAGCCTACTTGTGGTATTGGCAACTTTATTCAAGCTGCCGCAAATTCGTTTCCATTGGCAAGTAAAATCATTGGATTGGAAATAAATCAAGACTATATACAAGAGATTAGCAAAAATAATCAGCTTTTAAACGATCAAAGAATCCGAGTTCAGCAAGGAAATTTTTTTGAGTTTGATTGGTCATTATTAAGTGATGAGTTTAATGGAAAAATATTGGTACTAGGAAACTTTCCTTGGGTTACTAACTCTCAACAAGGTTTAATAGGTGGCGAAAATTTGCCCCAGAAAAATAATTTTCAGAATCACAAAGGTTTAGAGGCAATCACAGGCAAGAGCAATTTTGATATTTCTGAGTGGATGTTAATTCATTCAATTCAGTGGTTGCAAAAGCATGAAGCTTATCTGGCAATGCTATGCAAAACTTCTGTTTCAAGAAAATTATTGAATTACATTCATTCCCAAAGTTTAAATCTTGCTTACTGTGCAACTTACAAAATAGATGCCAAAAAATATTTTAATGCAACTGTTGATGCTTGTTTTCTATTTTGCAAATTTGACTTCAATTCGCAAAACTATTTTTGTGATGTATTTAATAGTTTTAACTCCAATAATTATTACCGAATAGGCTATCGTAGCAATACTCAAATTAAAGATGTAATATCTTTCGATAAGCTACAGGATTTACATAATCCGAAGATGGGATTAAAATGGCGATCTGGCATTAAGCATGATTCTTCTGTTGTCATGGAACTCTCTAAAGTTAATGATATTTTTACCAATGGACTAGGAGAAGTTGTTGATATTGAGGAGACTTATCTGTTTCCTTTGGCTAAGGGTTCTGATGTTGCTCAGAATCGGATAAAAAGCCTTAATCGATATGTTTTAGTTACTCAAAAATGTATTGGTGAAACAACTGAGTATATCAGAGACTTAGATCCTAAAACTTGGGAATATTTAGAGACTCATTCAGAATATTTAGATAGTAGAAAAAGCAAAATTTATAAAAAGAGTTTCCGTTTTTCTATATTTGGAGTTGGCTCATACACATTCGCTCCCTGGAAGATTGCAATTTGTGGACTTTATAAAAAACTAGATTTTAGGCTGGTTGGAAAAATGGATGGTAAAGCTATTGTCTTTGATGATACTGTCTATTTTCTAAGTTTTGATGACGAACAAGTTGCTAGCCAAATATTTGCACTTTTGACTTCTACACCAGCAATAGAGTTCTACTCTTCTCTAATTTTTTGGGATGAAAAGCGTCCAATTAAGTCTAGTATCTTGAACACCTTAAATTTGTCTGCTTTAGCAAAAAGACTATCCATAGATTTGTAATAATTTTTATTATTACAAATCCTTGACTGCACTTTCCGGCAATTTTATCAAATACCTGCTCTTAAGGATAGGTTGTTTCTAGCCTTAAGAGTAAGTTATTTGCTACCCTTATTGTTAGCCTAAAAACTTACCGTGGGGGATGCGACAAGTAGCAGCAATTTCTATATTCTCAGAATCAAGAAACGATATTCAATTTCTTACTGTTCTTTCCAGCATTTTCATCGTTAAGATGCTATCCACAGACCGCATAAAACAACAATGAGTCAGACAAGCGATAGCAACAGGTTGCTCATGCCTATTTCAGAACACGATCGCACCCAAGGAACAATCGATGCATCAGTCGTTTTAGTGGAATACGGTGACTATCAATGTCTTTCCTGTAGTGAGGTTCACAGGATGATTCAAGAGATTCAGCAACAAATCCAATTGTGCTTTGTATTCTGCCATTTCCCGCGCATACATCTTCATCCCCAAGCACAAAAGGCAGCAGAAGCAGCAGAAGCCGCTGCTGCACAAAATAAGTTTTGGCAGATGCATAATCTTTTATTTGCAAATCAATCCGCACTTGACGACGGCTATCTTCTAGAGTATGCCAATGAGATACAACTTGACGTTGATCAATTCCTTCGGGATATGACAGACCATGTTCATGCTGAACGGGTCACTCAAAACATGCAAGGTGGTATACAAAGTGGTGTCAGTAGTACGCCAGCTTTATTCATCAACGGAGTTCGCTACAGGGATGCCTGGGGTATAGAGAGACTACTCGCAGCGATTCTCTAGGGAAATGACTACGCCAACGCGTCAGCTAGAAATTCTGAATCTATTTAATAGGTGTGGGATATCTGCTAAGACTACTGCTCAAGCTATCTCAAAACTATTTTTGTTTGAGGTTGAATGAACCAAATGAACTCTCTGGAAATAATTAAGAAAGCTTACATTTACTTAGGAGAAAAAGATATTTCTAATTATTTTTCCCTGATGTCTCCTAATGTCGAGTTTTATCAAACGGAAGAACTCCCTTGGGGCGGTCATTATCGTGGTTTTGATGAGATCAAAGTTTTTTTCTCAAAGATTTTTTCACTGATTGATTCTTCAGTCGAGATATCTCACTACATTCATGCGGGTGAGCAAATTGTTGCGATCGGTAAGACGAATGGCTTAGCAAAACTAACTGGGAAATCATTCAGTTGTAACTTGGCTCACATTTGGACACTCAAGGAAGAAAAAATTGTTCGATTAGAAGTTTACATCGACACTGATGCAATGAAAACCGCACTGACATTAGCCTAACAAGTTGGTTTAATTCGTCTTATTTATAAAATGTTTCACAGGTTTTAACAGGAGATTCACAGATGAAGATTTTTGTCGCAGGGGCGACGGGAGTGATTGGTCGTCCGCTAATCGCGCAATTGCTTGCCAAAGGTCATGATCTAGTTGCATTGACCCGTTCTTCAGAAAACGCACAAACTTTAGCCGAACAAGGTGTGGAACCTGCGATCACAGATGTATTTGATGTAGATGCTGTCATTGCAGCTCTCGTTCGCGCTCAACCAGAAGTGGTGATTGAACAACTCACCGCTCTACCCAAAACCTACACTGGCGAATCAATGAGTGCTGCTGCCCCACTCAACCATCGTATTCGTCTAGAAGGGGGTACTAATGTGCTGGGAGCAGCACAAGCGGTAGGCGTGCGCCGTTATCTGAGGCAGTCGATCGCATTTTGGGGGGTTCCTGGTACTGGATTAGCAGACGAAGAAACATCGATATCTTTGGATGCATCGAGAGCAGTTGCAGCAGATGCACATACAGTCACCGAAATCGAGCATCGCCTTCTCGAAGCGTCAAACATAGAAAGGATTGTCCTGCGCTATGGCTTCTTTTATGGGCCTGGCACTTGGTTTGCTGCTGATGGCGACGTTGCAAACCAAGTACGACAGCAACAATTCCCAATCGTGGGGAATGGGGAAGGTGTATGGTCATGGTTACACGTTGAGGATGCAGCGATCGCTACAGTTGCAGCAGCAGAGCGAGGTAATCCCGGCATTTACCTAATTACGGATGATCGCCCCTTAGAAGTGCGCGAGTGGCTCTCGGCTTTTGCTCGTTGGTTGAATGCGCCACCACCTCCCCAGATATCAGTTCAAGAGGCTCTAGAAATAGGTGGTGCAGATGCTGTTTACTACGGTACTCAAATGCGCGGCGCATCAAACGCCAAGGCAAAACGCGAACTGAATTTTCAGCCGCGATCTTTGGAATGGCTGGTTGGAAATGTTGTGGCTCATGCCAATGCCAGTTAGCAATTTTAGCAAGAAGCAAACTACAACAGACAATCAACAAGGATAAATCATCATGACTTACTATGACTACATTGTGATTGGTGCTGGGTCAGCAGGCTGCGTGGTTGCTAACCGTCTGACTGAAGACCCTGACACGACTGTGTTATTGCTCGAAGCGGGCAATCCAGATACAAAACCAGAGATTCACATGTTGAAGGCTTACGCATCGTCGATGCCTCCATTATGCCAACTCTAAATACAGGACATACAAACGCGCCCACAATTATGATCGGCGAAAAAGCAGCCGATTTAATTAAAGCAGCAGGTAGCGTTTCCAAGCAAGTACAGAAAGCAATTGCCAAGTGACTCATACCAATTCGCAATGGGCTTCGCTACGCTAACGCAATTACTTTTTGTAATGGGGATTTTACCCCAAGGTAGAAGAAAAATGAAGATTGCTCAATATGGAACAGCGATCGCGGTTCTTCATGCGCTCGCCAACGGACTGCATGGTTTAGCACATATAGAAATTCCAGTTGCCCTATCTTTGCTTCAGAGTTCATTTGTGGGGATTGTGATTTTTCTAACTCCCATCATTGCCGCCGTTTTACTTTGGACACAGTTCTACCGCACTGGTAGTTGGCTGTTGCTGAGTTCAATAGCAGGATCGCTGCTTTTTGGAATATACAATCATTTCATTGTCATTAGTTCAGATCATGTGTCTCAAGTTGCCTTTGCAGGTTGGGGAATGCTATTCCAAATCACCGCCATCCTGATATTAATTGTGGATGCATTTGGCTGTTGGGTTGGTATATGGGCATTGAAAACGATTCAGGAACCAGAGGAGGTTTTATGAGTTCGTAACCATCATCGTTCCTAGAGATCGCAACACTGGGGGCAGTAGCACTGTAAACTCACAATCAACAAGCAGTTAGGGTTTCTCAAAATCCATTTGTAACATTCATTTTCTCAGTGTTGAAACACTTACACTATCTTGCACTACAGGGAGAAAGAATCATGAGCCAATCTAATTTATCCACTGCTACCCAAGAAACGGCTACCAATACCATCTTGGACACTGCTGCTCAAGAAGCGGCTACTGATACCATCGTGGACATTGATCTTAACGTTCAAGCCCAGAAGGGTCCAGACCTGCGAAAAGACCATCCTAAAAGTCACGGCTTAGTTTGGGGAGAGTTCAAAGTTGAGGAAAATATTCCAGAATCGTTGAAGGTGGGTATATTTGCCCAGTCCAAAACCTACCCGCTTTGGATGAGGCTCTCTAATGCTTCTTCAGTAGAGAAGCGCGGTCAGCTAAAGTCGGATCTTGATCCCGATGTTCGGGCACTCGCGATCAAACTCTTACAGGTAGAGGGTGAAAAAGTGCTGGATGATGAGCAGGAAACCCAAGACTTTTTGATGATTAATCATCCGGTGTTCTTTGTCCACGATGCCCAAGGATTTGCCAACCTGACCAAAGCAAGCGTTGGTCAGGCAAATGAAGAAGAACTGCGATCGCTAGAATCCACGTTTGAAGTTCTCAAAGCGGTTACGAGCAAACAAGTTGCAAATCCGCTGCTGATCCAATATTGGAGTACCACTCCCTATAAACTTGGCTCTGTGTCCATCAAGTTTTCTGTAAAACCTCATCAGCAAGATGCTCCAGGTTCAAACCCCACTTCCGAAACTTACCTGCGTGAGGCAGTCGTCAAATATCTGTCGGAAGAGGGCAAAGATGCAACCTTTGACTTCTTGGTGCAGCTCTATGTCAACGATGAGAAAACTCCAATTGAAGATCCAATGCAGGAGTGGGAAGAGAAGGACTCACCGTTTATCAAGCTTGCGACCATCACAGTTCCAGCTCAGAAATTTGACTTCGAGGAGCGGAAGCGACTGGATGAGGGCCTATCGTTCATGGCTTGGCATACCCTCCCAGAACATGCACCCTTGGGTAGTGTCAATTTAGCTCGCAAAAAAGTTTATCAGGAGATAGTAAAGGCTCGACGGAGTAACATCCACCACCGCGTCGAAGAGCCGCAAGCATATAGTTCAGTTTTAGACGATCCTGAATAATCTTGCTTGCCAACTACTTCCGCCAACAATTGGTGGAAGTAGTATCTCGCAATATCTAGAACACAAATGATTGCTCTTTCTAGTTAATTGCTTGGCGTTAACCTAAACTCCTTGACAAGACTCATAACCTATGCATTTTAGCGTTCCGAATCAGTGGCATTGGCGCGAATACTTTGCAGAATTCTTGGGAGCCGCTTTCAATATTTTCATCGGCTTGAGTGCAATCGTCTTTAATTTTGGGCACGGTTTGCCAATAGAACAGGTTGTGCCTGATTCAAGTATTCGGCGGCTGATTACGGGACTAATTTTTGCTGGAAGTGGAGCGATTGTAGCCGTTTCTCCGATCGGGAAACTGAGTGGCTCTCATATCAATCCTTCTGTCTCACTTGCATTTTGGATACATGGCAAAATGCACCTCCGAGATTTTATTGGCTTTGTGATTGGACAGTTTCTTGGAGCGATCGCTGCTGTGTTACTGCTAGTGACTCTGTGGGGAGATTATGCCAGAAGCGTTAGTAACGGCATGACGCTACCTGGGTTGAATTATCCGCTGTGGATGGTATTTTTATCAGAAGTCACGATTACATTTCTCTTAGTGTTGACGATTTTTATCTTTGTCAGTCATCATCGGCTGATGCGCTGGACACCTTTGGTCATTTGGCTCTTAATTGCCGGGATGGTGTGGCAAGAAGCTCCAATTTCGGGAACAAGTCTCAATCCGGCACGGAGTTTCGCTGCTGCACTGGTGAGTGGAAATTGGCATCATCAGTGGATTTATGGGATTGCTCCGCCAATGGGTGCTGCGATCGCAGTGGGGGCGTTTCGGCTGATCACGTTAGGTGAAAGGGATGTTCTGACTGGAAAACTCTATCACGTTTTTAATTACCCCAGTATTTTCAAAAATGTCAAACTGCCTCATTTCCAGCATCACCCTCACTCGAACAGATGAGCTTAGATGGGTATGTCAGTTTATGCTGCTTGGATAGCCATTGTCTTAGACTCTGCCTCTGGTGTAGAACACACCTCTAAATTCACACTTTTGGCAGAAGGACTATTGCAAGAATTCGCAATGTTTTTGAAAGTTTTTCTGGAAGGCATTGCAGTTTTAACAGTTGCAATCGCACTCATTCTCACACTCCGAAAAATCTTTCATCTTTGGAGACGCGATCGGGTTCTCCAAGAAACGATCCGTTTAGAACTAGGAGTGGTGTTAGCGTTAGCGCTGGAATTTCTATTAGCTGCCGATATCGTCGGCACAGCTATTTCCCCCTCGTGGGATGCAGTGGCAAAACTTGCAGCGATTACTGGTATCCGTACCTTTCTCAACTTCTTTTTACAACGAGAAGTACGAGAATTACAAGAAACAGCCCACTCTCTTGAGGGCAAAGTCAGTAAAGAACTGAAATGAATTAGCGGTCTAAGTAAGTTAGCCAGATATCGGAATTTGTAAATCAGTAATGTGTTCTGATTTTGGAGGAATGCACCATGAAAGTTTTGATTCGATTGATCGTCAGTTTTTTTGTATTCATTGTTGATGTCGTGTACGGAAATCGTTCCTACGCCCGGTTTTATATGTTGGAAACCATCGCCCGCGTTCCTTACTTTTCTTATCTATCGGTGCTGCATTTTTACGAGACATTGGGTTACTGGCGCAAAGCTGACTTGTTGAAGGTTCACTTTGCTGAAACCTGGAACGAATTACATCATCTGTTGATCATGGAATCACTGGGGGGCGATCGCCTCTGGATCGATCGCTTCATCGCTCAACACGTTGCTGTAGCTTACTACTGGGTGGTTGTGCCGATTTATATGTTGTTTCCCTCTTACGCCTACTATCTGATGGAACTGATTGAAGGTCATGCCTACCACACCTATGACGAATATTTGCAAACTAATGAAGCCCAACTGAAAGCTCAAAAAGCGCCCCAGGTTGCAATCAACTTCTACCGCGATGGCGATCTCTATATGTTTGATGAAGTTCAGACTGCACCAGGTCATGAATTTCGCCGTCCCAAGGTAGATAATTTATACGACGTGTTTGTGAACATTCGTGATGACGAATGCGAACATGTGAAAACAATGGTGGCACTCCAGAAACCACAAGCGCGGCTAACCTTCAAAAGTCCCCATACGGTTTTTGAAGTCACAAAAGTTTTATCGAGCGAAACAGAAGTTTGACCAAATAATTACTAATTCCTAATACTTCCTCTGCAAGAAGCAAGCTACGTAATTAAAGGTACAAGCTCCTGACTTTAGTTTTGCAGACAAGTTTATTATACGGTTTCTCAACTGGTATATAAGTAAGTTGCACGTTGCTGCTCGAAGAGATCCAGTGGTAGCCAGGTATCTTTGTCAAAGATTTACTTTTATTTAATATATCTGGTTAAAACAGCACCGTATAGCCGTTGGAGGAGTCCTGCTTGCGATCGCGATCACAGGCTGTAATGCCTCTGTTAAATCGCAGCCACCTGCGAATACCTCATCGGTTGCAAATCTGATTGCGTCCAGTCCGACCCCAGCATCGGTTTCTCCTACACAAAGCGCTGCTAATACCAAGCCGCCTGAGCAGCAAGCAGTCCAAGTCATGAATGACTATTATAGTGCGATCGCTCGTCAAGACTACAAACAAGCTTATTCAGCTTGGGAGGGAAATGGCGCTGCTAGCAAGCAATCGTTTGAGCAGTTCAAGCAGGGTTTTGCCAACACCACATCCGTTGCTGTAGAAGTTGGAAAACCGGGTAGACCAGACCCAGGTGCAGGCTCAATTTACATTGAGATTCCGGTTACTGTGACTGCGATCGGCACAAATGGAAGGAACTCCACAGCGATTTCACAGCAGCAATGGGAATTGGCGAGCCTAGATTTGCTTGAAAAAATAACATTCTCTCAACCTGTTAACGCTCTAAAAGCTGGATCTGGAAAATTTTTCATAAATAATTTTGTATTGCAAAAATAATAATGCAAAAATTTTGTCGGGCTGGCAATTTTATTTACACTTAAAACAGCACAGGTACAGAAGAATTTCATGACTCAATATGACTACATTGTGATTGGTGCAGGTTCAGCAGGCTGCGTTGTCGCTAACCGGATGACAGAAGACAGTGAAACAACAGTGTTATTACTCGAAGCTGGCAACCCAGATACTAAACCGGAGATTCAAATTCCTTTAGAATGCACAAGCCTACCAGGTACGGAGGTGGACTGGGGATATTTTACTGAACCAGAACCGTACCTGAATAACCGCAAAATCTTTTGTCCCCGCGGGAAAGTCTTGGGTGGCAGCAGTTCAATTAATTTTCTGAATTATGTCCGAGGCAATCATCACGATTATGACCACTGGCAGGAACTGGGTAATCCCGGTTGGAGTTACCAAGATGTATTGCCCTATTTCAAGAAATCTGAGAACCAGCAACGCGGTGCCTCCGAATATCACAGTATTGATGGGGCTTTGAGTGTAACCGATCTCATTTCCCCTGCTGTGATATCCCAACGCTTTGTAGATGCATCGGTGGCACTGGGATATGACTACAATCCTGATTTCAACGGAATGCAGCAAGAAGGGGCAGGACTTTTTCAGTTAACAGTCAAAGATGGTAAGCGGCACAGTGCTGCTGCTGCCTTTCTCTTGCCCATTCTCAAGCGTCCCAATTTAACCACGATCACCGGAGCATTAGTAACTCGATTGTTATTTGAGGGAACCCGCACGGTTGGGGTGGAATATCTGCACAAGGGAACGCTGCACCAAGCCAGGGTCAACTCCGAAGTGATTTTAAGTGCTGGCGCGTTCGATTCACCCAAACTGCTACTGCTGTCCGGCATTGGTGATGCAGAATACCTGCAATCTTTGGGGATTGCTGTTGTCGCCGATCTACCCGGTGTCGGTCAAAACCTCCAAGACCACGTTCTTGTTTCTGTGTCATCCGAGGCAACTCAGCATTTACACACGGCAATTACCAGTAATGGGGCCGGTGAAGCCGGATTGTTTTTGCATAGCGAAGGTAATCTAGACCCAGCACCAGATTTAGAGATGATCTTCGGTCTGATTCTGTCGTCACCTCCTGATTATCCCAACTCTAGCTTGGGATTCTCAGGGAAAGTCGTTTTGACTCATCCTGAAAACATTGGCAGTGTCAGTTTGCGTGCGCTTGACCCTATAGATGCACCAATAATTCGGATGAACTATCTGCAAAGCCAATCCGATGTGAAAAAGCTAGTTGCTGGCATTAAATTAATCCGCCAATTGTTTCAGACCCGTGCCTTTGATGAGTTTCGGGGTAAGGAAATTGCTCCTGGTGCCGATGTGACTAGCGATGAAGCACTCGAAGCTTACATCCGGGAAACTTGCAATACGGTGTATCATCCGGTCGGCACCTGTAAAATGGGAACTGACCCAATGGCGGTTGTAGACCCTGAACTACGGGTACATGGAGTTGAAGGATTGCGTGTTGTTGATGCGTCCATCATGCCAACTCTAATCACAGGACATACTAACGCGCCCACCATTATGATCGGCGAAAAAGCAGCTGATTTAATTAAAGCCGCTCTTCGCGTTTCACTGCAAGCACAGAAAGCAATTGCAAGGTGATAAGGAGCGCCAAGAAGCGGAGTGGTTTATCCCTGACATCACTTGGAATGCCGTTCATCCTTGTGCCGAATCATTTTATGGCAATATATTTTGCCGGATGTGGAAACCGGAAGACTACTAGAGAACGAACTGACCAAGCAATTGATTAACCACCGTGACTCACTCAAGAAGACAGTCAGTGAGCAAGGCCAGAAGCTGCTAGGTGGCAAGCACATTCTTTCTAAAGCTGATGAATAAAGTAGTAAATCTGCTGTTATAGGAATTGTGTAAAATAATTCCTCTAACCTGATGTTAAAACCTTTCATACAAACGAAGGGTTTTGAAACCTAAACTTTCAGTTACCCTGAAGTTAGTTGCCCAACTAGCATTGACTGTCCCATAGATAGAATAGATGACTCAACAAACTTCTAAAATTTGTATCCTTGGCGGAGGCTTTGGTGGTCTCTACACAGCCCTGCGCTTAAGCCAGTTACCTTGGGAATCTACACAAAAACCCGAAATTGTTCTGGTAGATCAAAGCGATCGCTTTCTATTTTCTCCTTTACTTTACGAATTACTCACTGGCGAATTGCAAACCTGGGAAATTGCCCCACCGTTTGAAGAACTTTTACAAGGCACAGGGGTGCGTTTTTATCAAGGAGTTGTGTCTGGAATTGACATCGACCAGCAACGGGTAAACTTAGATGAAGGGCCGGAAATCTCTTATGACCGATTAGTGCTGGCGCTAGGAGGTGAGACACCGTTAGATTTAGTACCTGGTGCAACAGCCTACGCTTACACATTCCGCACAATCTCTGATGCCTATCGTTTGGAAGAACGCCTGCGATTTTTAGAAGAATCGGATGCTGATAAAATTCGGGTGGCGATCGTTGGGGCTGGTTACAGTGGTGTAGAGTTAGCCTGTAAGTTAGCCGACAGACTAGGGGAAAGAGGACGCTTTCGGATCGTTGAAATCGCTGACCAAATTTTGCGAACTTCCCCAGAGTTTAACCGGGAAGCAGCAAAGAAAGCAATAGAAGCCCGTGGCGTGTTTCTTGATTTAGAAACCAAAGTCGAATCAATAGAGCAAAATACCATTTCCCTAGAGTACAAAAACCAGTTAGACACAATTCCCGTGGATTTGGTAATTTGGACTGTGGGAACAAGGGTTGCGCCCGTAGTGAAATCTCTTTCCCTGAAGCAAAATCAGCGTGGTCAAATCAGCACTACATCCAATCTGCAAGTCCTTGATCATCCAGAAATCTTTGCCTTGGGAGATTTAGCAGACTGTCATGATGCTGAAGGACAGCAAGTCCCCGCCACCGCACAAGCGGCTTTCCAACAAGCTGATTATACTGCTTGGAATATCTGGGCAACTCTGACTAATCGCCCCCTACTTCCCTTCCGCTATCAGCAGTTAGGAGAAATGATGGCACTAGGAATAGACAACGCCACTCTCACTGGTTTGGGAATTAAACTAGATGGGCGTTTGGCATCCGTTGCCCGGCGGATTGCCTATTTATATAGGTTGCCAACTTTAGACCATCAACTTAAAGTTGGTTTTAATTGGCTAGTCCGTCCGATCATAGAAACACTTTCTCGGTAACTTAAGGTTGGACATTGGGTATTGGGGAGCCAGCGCCGTGGGCGGGTTTCCCGACTTGAGGCGACTGGCGTCATTGGGCATTGATGCCCCATTCCCTATTTAATTTTTAGTTAGTCGAATACTAAAGTTTTTAACAAGCCAAAATCTAAAATTCAAGATTTAAAATCTTCAGACTTTAATGGAACAACCGAAAGTTATTTTTTTAGATGCTGTGGGCACACTCTTCGATGTCAAAGGCAGTGTGGGTGAAGTTTATAGTCAGATAGCTGAGGAATTTGGCGTTACAGTTTCAGCTGAAACTTTAAATACAACGTTCATCCAAAGCTTTAAAGCATCGCCGCCGCCGATATTTCCAGATGCAGAAGTGCAAGATATTCCCCAGCGCGAGTTTGATTGGTGGCGGATAATTGCCCTGAACACTTTTGAAGGTGCGGGTGTTCTCAAGGAGTTTTCTGACTTTTCGGCTTTTTTTAGCGAACTTTATATCCACTTTGGCACCGGCGAACCGTGGTTTGTCTATCCCGATGTTTTACCAGCTTTAGTCAACTGGCGGCGGTTGGGAGTTACCTTGGGGGTGCTGTCCAATTTTGATTCTCGGATTTACTCTGTATTGCAAAGTTTGGGATTGAGAGAGTTTTTTACCTCCGTTACCATTTCTACCCAGGTACGTGCAGCTAAACCCGATCCTCAAATTTTTGCCATTGCTTTAGACAAACATAAATGTTCTCCAGAGGGAGCATGGCATATAGGCGATAGCATTATAGAAGACTATCATGCAGCCAAAGCCGCTGGACTCAGAGGCGTTTGGATCAACCGGGGAAAATGAGGGAGATATTTTGACGATCGCTATTTTTTATAGCGCCTCAAATGGACGCACTGGCCATTTTTCTAGAATCTCAACACAATTGATATCACAGAAAACAAAGCATATACTCAACAGCTGATAATACTAATAATTCATAGTGGTTATGTCAGCACGCCAAACGCCTCAAAAGATTATTTTTGCGCTTTGTTTACTTAATTTGAGCCTGAGCGCGATCGCTTGCTCGTCAAAGTCTCAAGTATTTAGAAAGACGGAACCCACTCAACAACCGATCACAAATGAAAATACAGCAGTAGTAGCCTCCGTCCCTACAAAAGAAGATAAGGCAATCCCTAAATACGATCATATTTTTGTGATTATTGAAGAAAACAAATCTTATGATCAGATTATTGGCAACTCCAATGCACCAATAATCAATCAACTAGCAAAAACTTACGGCTTGGCTAGCAACTTCTACGCTGAGGTTCATCCCAGCGAGGCTAACTACGTCGCCATTTTAGGTGGTAGTACTTTTGGTATCCATGACGATGACGCTTTTTATTGTCAGGTTGGTAGTTTTGACATGTTTTGTCCAAATTCTCAAAAATCTGACTATGTTAGTCACACTGTCGCCTCTAAAAGCTTAATCGACCAACTAGAACAGAAAGGTCTAACTTGGAAGGGATACTTTGAAGACATCCCCACCCCAGGTTCTAAAGCAGTTGTTGCTCCTAGCCTGAAGCGTGCGCTTTATGCCTCAAAGCATAACGGTTTTCTCAACTTCAAAAAAGTACAAGACGATCCTAATTTGTCAAGCAAGATTGTGGGTATTGACCAGCTTGCTACTGACCTAAAAAGCGGCAATGTTCCCAATTACAGCCATATTATATTTAACCAATGCCATGAAATGCACGGTTTACAAGAGTGTCCCAATCTGCAACAACTAATTAAAACTGCTGACACAATGATTGGTGCAGTTGTCAAACAAATCACCACCTCAAAGCTTTGGGCTGCGTCAGGGAATAATGCGATCGTGATTACTTGGGATGAAGATAACAATCCACGCAACAAAAAAGGCACTCAAGGTTGTTGCGGTTTTGACCCCAAAAGTAATGCTAACTTTGGTGGTGGTCACATTGCGACCATTGTAATTACTAACCACGGTTCACGGAGTGTAGTAGATAAAACACTCTATAATCACTACTCACTATTGCGAACTACCGAGGATGCTTTTGGGATCTACGAATACCTGAATCTGGCGGGCGATACAGTTAAAGGAGTCAAGCCCATGACACGCTTGTTTGCTAAACAAGAATAAGAGGTGGGGAAATAAAGGGAGAGTCAGAACTCGAAGTTTCAGCCTCAAAGGTATCTGAGCTTTCTGAGTATTTTTACTTGCTTCCGTCAGACCTCTCGTTGTAACATTCTATGCTGCGTTTTGAAGTGCGGAAAGTGGAATATTGAAATTGACAATTAGTGCAACAAGTGTGGTAATATTTTTTCTAGCTTATTGAGGATAAATAGCAATTATTTTGAATCTGTAGCAACTCATATTCCTATTAAGGAGGTCAAATGCTGTAGAAGCATAGCTTTAAACCTCCTGATTTCTTATGATGGTCTACGCTAGTTTATCTCAAATTGATTAATTAGCTTTTATCCTAACGATAATAAAAATCAACTAGCTTCTAGTGAACAGAGGTTTACTAGTTGCCATTTGTGTTATGGCGGTGTGCAGTTGAGTGAGATACAAAAAATTTGCTGAAATGGTTTGACAGTAAGGATTTTGGTGTTCTCATCCAATCGATAACCGCTATAACTGATTTTCAGTTGCAGGAAAGATGCTCCTTACTGCTTCTAAGCCTTGCACAAAGAAAACTAATCTCAACAAACATCAACACTTGCAAGAACATGCTTACATTAAATCTTGGTAAGGTTGGCTTTGCTATGGCAGTCCTAAGTATTGCTGGAATAGCCACTTCCAGCCCAGTCATAGCTAAGTCTAAATATGTTATTACTGACCTTGGTAACCTCAGTTCTGCTAGCACTGACATTCGCGCCAATGCGATCAACAACTTTGGTCAGGTTGTCGGCAGGGAAGTGGGAAAAGACAAAGCCAATCATGGCTTTGTCTGGAATAAGGGAAAGATCTCACAATTACCCGAATTCAATTATGTTGATATCGTTGCCAGATCCATCAATGACAGTGGTACTATAGCAGGTACTGTAGACACTGTCGTCGGAGCAGATCAAGAGCAGGGTTTTATCTGGACAAAAAATTCCAGAGGTTACAGCGGAGCATATTACGGCGAGCCTAATGTCGTGGAAAAGTATTTCCGTGACATTAATAACAAAAACCAAGTGGCTGGTGAGTACATAGATGCTAGGACTGTTCCAGGTGTTCCTACTATTCCAGGTTTTCCTGTTCCTAGGCCGTCCCGTGCTTTTTATTGGGCAAAGGGTGTCACGCAGGAATTACCCACATTGGGAGGTATTATTGGCGCTGCTAGAGCCATCAATGAAAAAAGTGAATTGGTGGGCAATGTTGCAACTGGTCCTAATCAAACGACAGTAACGGCAGCTCTTTGGCGAAAAGACCGTAATGGGAAATTCACCCTGCATAACTTGGGAGTATTTGGTGGGCAGCAAAGCTTTGCCTTGAACATCAATAATGCTAGCCAGGTGGTTGGTCAGTACCTCCCTAAAGCAAATAAATCGATCCCCTTTATCTGGGAAAAGGGTAATGAGACTGACTTGGGGAGCCTTGGCGGTAGTGCTGGTAGCGCTCTGAGTATCAACAATCGGACTCAGGTAGTTGGTTTCTCAAACACACGTAAAGATCGAATCACAGGTCAAGAAGTTTCTCATGCTTTTATTTGGGAAAAAGGGCAGATTTCTGACCTCAACAGTCTAATAGTTGGAGGTTATGGCTGGGTTCTGACGCAGGCGACAGGAATCAATGACCTTGGGCAAATTGTCGGTTATGGCTCATATACTAATAGCCTTGGGCAAAAGCAAACACGAGCTTTTCTTTTGCAACCTGTACCTTATGGAACATTAAGTGGCAGAAAAAACTAGAGAAGGGAGCCTCGATATATAGTGGTTCTCGGTTGAGTGAGGTACAAGAACCCCACCCCCAACCCCCTAAGAGCAAGCGAGGAGGGGGCTAAGATGTACCTCATGTGATTAGGAAACGCTATATTTCACATTGAAAATATTCTTGAAACCGAGCGTTGGCCTTTAGGACTAGCCCTTTCAAGGTGACTAACGAAGATACGTTGTTTCAGCGCTACCATCTTGAGTCCTCCGTTCAGATTTTGGACTTTTTGAAAGTTGAAATAACCAATCTTCGTTCCAAATTTCACTACCTTGAAAGGGCTAATGTCAACCAACAAAAATACTATAGGACTCATATTTGATTTTTGAAAAAAATTTATACCACTGACAATATTCGTCCACGAATTTCATTGTTGGTATGGTTAAACGAGACTCTATCATGCTCCCTGAAACGGTTTCGTCGTTTTCTCCTCATTATAGTGACAAAAGAGGGTTATTCCCCGTGCTGCCCCAACACTCGTATGATCAAAATATCAGGAAAACATAACAGCCAGATTTTTACCGCAAAACATGGGCAGTATTTGGGAAATCGATTTTTACTCCCGTCCGATTTTGGACGCCAATCAGAAAAAAATTTGGGAAGTCTTAGTCTGCGAAAGTCCCTTGGATATCAGCACAAAAGCAGATTCTTTGTTTCGTTATGCTGAATATTGTCCCAGTACCCAGGTAAATTCGGGCTGGTTGCGGACAGCATTACAGGAGGCTATTAACCAAGCTGGAAAAGCACCAATTAAAATCCGCTTTTTCCGCCGCCAAATGAACAACATGATTACTAAAGCTTGCCAAGACTTGAGCATACCCGCCCAGCCTAGCCGCCGCACTTTGGTTCTCAACCAATGGTTAGAACAGCGAATGGAGGAAGTGTATCCTCAAGAATCAGGGTATCAAGGGGGGACTAATCCCTCAGTCCGCTTGGAAAAACCTTTGCCGCAACGTTTACCAGATGCTTTGGAAGGACAGCAATGGGTATTTGTTACCTTAGATGCTGCGGATTTGGCAGATATGCCAGAGTGGGAAATTGGCTTTGGTGAAGCTTTCCCCCTAGAGCTGGCGCAAGTTTCACCCGAAGCCCGTATTCCTGGTATTTTGATTTTCTCACCGAGAGCGTTGCCCTTAGCAGGCTGGATGTCTGGTTTGGAGTTGGCTTTCTTAAGATTTGACACTAGTGAAGAGGCAAGATTGCTTTTAGAAACTGGTGTAACTGAAAGCTGGATTGTGGCAAATATCAAAAAACCTCAAATTTTAGCAGAAGCCAAAGGTTTTGAAGAAGCCAAGCAAAAAGCTAACGGAGTGCATTTTATCGGTATCCAGTCTGATCCCAAAGCAGAATCTTTTGCTGGTTTTTGGCTGTTGCAAGAGGTTAATCTCTGAAAGTGGGGAGTGGGGCAATACGCTTGGGTTAAGAATAATTTCTCAGTGTAGGCAGGCAGGGGAAGAAAAATAGGCTTATCCAAGTGTATTAGAGCATGGGGCATGGGCAGAGAATGACTAATGATTAAGAACTGAAAATAGCGATCGCTAAGATCCGTCGAGACATGGCGATGATTTGGGATAATTAACTGCGTCCATCAGTGTTGATCTGCATCTGTGGTTCAAAATTGCAACTGCCGAAACACGCTGATGATTTTTGGATAGTTATCTGCGTCCATCAGCAGAAAGTCTAATCGTCAGCTTTTGGCGATCGCACTTTCTCCAACGTGCGTTGATATGCGGTTCAAAATCCACAATTCACTAAGGGTCATGGGTTCTGAAAATTTGTCACAAGATACACTAGCCGAACAGTTACTGGAACTAGCGATAAAATCTGGAGCAGAAACTGCTGAGGTGTATCAGTCGCGATCGCTTTCTCGTCCAGTGTTTTTTGAGGCAAACCGACTCAAACAGCTAGAAACCAACCAATCTGAAGGTACAGCACTACGGCTTTGGCGAAACGGGTGTCCGGGACTCACGGTGGCTTATGGTTCTGTCCTAGCCGAAGTAATGGTGGAAAAAGCTCTGGCACTGAGTCAACTAAATCAACCAGAAACAGTAGAATTAGGCTCTAATTTTCAGCCCTCCTACCCAGATTTAGGGGAAAGTGTGCCGATAGAGGTTTTGGTAGACTGGGGCAAAGAAGCGATCGCACTCATCCGCGATGCCTATCCCGATGTTGTTTGCAATGGTGACTGGGAATGTGATGTTGAAACCACTAGACTAATCAATACCAAAGGTTTAGATTGTCACTACACCGACACTACCCTTAGCTGCTACATATCAGCAGAATGGGTGCGTGGCGATGATTTTTTGAATGTTTCCGATGGACAAACTCAGCGGGGTGAACTCCACTCTGAGAAATTAGCTAATCAAATTTTACAGCGATTAATTTGGGCCAGAGAAAATGTCTCACCTCCTACTGGTCGCGTCCCGATTTTGTTCACTTCTAAAGCCGCCGATATGCTTTGGAGTACTGTGCAAGCAGCTTTGAATGGCAAGCAAGTTTTAGAAGTAGCTTCGCCTTGGGCAGAACGCTTAGGTAACCTAGTAATTTCACCCAGCCTCACTCTCTACCAAGACCCAGAAGCGGGCCCTTATAGTTGTCCTTTCGATGATGAAGGTACTCCTACTCAATCTTTAGTATTTATCCAAAACGGGACTTTACAGCATTTCTATGGCGATCGCACCACCGGATACCAACTGGGTACTAACACCACTGGAAATGGTTTTCGTCCTGGTTTGGGCAGCTATCCCACCCCTGGTTTATTTAATTTTCTGATTCAGCCAGGTTCGGCATCACTACCAGATTTGATTCAACAACTAGATGATGGCTTGATTGTGGATCAAATGTTGGGTGGTGGCGGCAGTATTTCTGGAGATTTTTCAATCAACGTTGATTTAGGCTACCGTGTGCAAAAGGGTCACGTAATTGGGCGCGTTAAGGATACGATGGTTGCAGGTAATGTCTACACAGCCCTCAAGCAATTGGTGACACTGGGCAACGATGCTGATTGGAATGGTTCTTGTTACACTCCATCTCTGATAGTAGAAGGGCTATTCACCACGGGGAGAAGCAATTAAATAATTCGTAATGACGCTCATTCCGACGCTCTCTATGAGAGGCTGCACGAACGATTACTCGCTCTAAGAACACAAGAGCGTCTTTTGGAGTTGCCATGCCGTTGGCACAGCCTCTCCAAGAGTTGGCTTTACGCTGCGCTATCGCTATCGCTTCTCTATAAGACGCTCTTGCTAGCTTGCTTCTTTGCAGAAGTACGCCAACACTAACGATCGTGGAGGAGTTATCGCTCTTCCATCACTCTGGTTTTAGAGATTTTACTAAATTCCCTTTAAATTACCACTCCGCTCACAAAACTCTATTTTTATACGTTCGCATAAAGTCGGAACGATAGTACATTTTAATTACAGCTTGGAACCCTAATTAAATCGTTCGGTTTTTTTCTAACTCAATTTAAAATGGGCGAATCATGAGTATTCAGTTATCAGTTGTGAATTTGAAAATTTATACTAAATTTATCACTGATTACTGACTACTGGAGAAGCGATCGCTTCCCCTAATACAGAACCACCAGTGCTACTACAGTAGTTTTATTTTTACTTTATCAATAACCTCTTATCTATCTTCATAGGTAAAAGTAGAGAGAATAGTGAAGATTATCTGAACATTGGCCAGTGAGTGCAATTATCGACACTGCACTATGCGTTGGTGCAGGTGGTTCATCGGGGTCGCTTGTAGATAAACCCATTGTCCGCAATGCCCAAGGACAACTGCTGATTCCTGGTTCTGAAATTAAAGGTAGGCTACGCCACGAATGTGAAAAACTCGCACGGGCCTTAGGCTGGCAAATTTTTTATATTTACAAAGAATCATCCTTCACTGACCAGATATTTGATAATATTGCGATCGCCAGCTGTCTCCGTATTCAATATACTTATCCTGATACCTTAGCACCACTCAAAATCGAAGAACATAATGGTGTGGCCATTGATAGAGTATTTGGTTCAGTAGCACACGGGCCTTTTGATTATCAAGTCTGCACTGATGGTGCGTTTAAGATCAAAATCCACCTGAAAAACTTTTCGCTGGCGCAGTTAGGATTAATTGCACTTGTATTGCGTGACTTAGATGCAGGCTGGTTTGGCATTGGGTTTGCTAAATCACGGGGGTTGGGTATAGTTCGCCTAGAGTACAACAGCGCTGTTGTGCAGTACCCAGGTTGCATATGGCACGACAAGCAAATTTACCCATTTAGCAGTTCAACACCGTGGGATAAGGTTTATCTTGCAGGTGCTGGGGAGTTTTTACGAGGTGATAACGGCAATCCTTATAATTTCCTAACTAACGACCAAGAAAAACAAGAAGTAAAAGATATTTTGCCAAGGTTTTGTTTTTGCGATCGCGGCGCAGTTTCTTGGAGGTGGGGTGCCTTAATGGGGATTGTGTACAACAATTTCCCCCTTCTGATTAATCTTCACCGGATTCTTGGGAAAAGCTTGATTATTCAAATTACGCATAAGTCTTACAGTTTGAAAACGCTGATCAATATGAGGGATTCCCTGGCGATCCATCCGCACAGGGATAATTTTACTTGATACCAAATCTCCCGCAGAGTTGAGTTTAACTTCTAAAATCATTGAGTCACCCGTCTCGGCATTTGTAGATAAAGTCCGATATCCCAAAAAGTTTCCTAAAGAATAGGCAATGATTTTTCCCTTATAAATTTCCATCGCTCTCGGAACATGAGGGCCATGTCCTAATACTAAGTCTGCTCCTGCATCAATCATGTTTCGAGCAAACTTGATCGAATTACCTCGGTTTTCTCCATAAAAAAACTCTGTCTGATTCTTCACGTGTAATGCCCCCGTTCCTTCGGCTCCAGCGTGCATTGATACTACTACAATGCTGGCATGATTTTTAGCTTCTGTTACCAGGGCTTGGGCTGCTCCTAAATTATCGATGGAATTATACATTTCATAAGGAGAAAACCCAACCATTGCCACAGGGATATTGTTAGCTTCCAAATAGAGAATTTGATTTTTATGACCTAATGTTGCAATGCCCGCAGCCTCAAGATTTTTCATTGTATCTTTGAATCCTACAGGCCCGAAGTCCATTGCATGGTTATTCGCCATATTAAATACATTAAAACCAGCCTCAGCAAATAGCTGGGCATATGCAGGTGGGGAGCGAAAGGCAAAGACTTGTCCTTGACTAATATCTTTGGCAGTGTAGGGATAATTAGTTAAGCTACTTTCAAAATTACCAAACAAAATATCAGATCCTTGCAAGTGAGTTCTGACTGATTTTGGTAATAATTGATCTCGAAAGCGGGGTAATCTATAGTTAGGGAAATTAGTACCGGGAATAATATCTCCAACGGCTTTAATAGTAATAATGTCTGGAAAGGTTTGTTGTTCTGTTGTTGATGGCGTAAGTTCAGGGATAGGTAATGGAAATTGTACAGGCTCAGTAGGTGTAGTAGCAGCGTTTAATCGCTGTGATTGTCCAAGCCGGATAACGACTCCTATACTAATACCCAGATATAAACAAATGCTGATAAAACTAAATGAGAGCACTCTCCCTATGCTGCGATTTGCCATCGTTCACTCCTCACACAATGGCATTAGTTTATCCTAAAAATCTGTGCTGGCAGTGTATATTTTAGTGTTTTGTGAGAAATATTTGACTCAGTAACCACGAAAATTTAATTCTGTTTCATACAATATCCGTTATACAGCGTTTTTCAAGTAAATTAAATTAGGTACACAGGTAAGGGCACAACAATGTTGTGCCCTTACAATAATCTGTACTTCACTAAGTTGCAATCTGCTGTATATACATAGTTAAGGGCGCAGCTGTGTGCCCTTACTTGTAAATAATCATACATCCCAGTTATCAAGCCAAACACCATTGGTTTGTCTGCTTCTTCAGCAATCTTTTTGAACGGAGAGGGGGGGATTCGAACCCCCGTTGAGTTTCCCCAAAACGCATTTCGAGTGCGTCACCATCAACCACTCGGACACCTCTCCAGCTATTTATTTACAGATTTGAGTATCTATTGTATACTCAAATGCCATGAAGTAAGGGAAATTTTAGCGAATCTCCTATACTACTATAACATTATCGCTTTTTTTGCGTAACGGAATGCTCCGGCAACGCCCAAGCTCAAGACATTTCTGATTATCGTGGTTGGTGCAATCACCCACTGAGTCAATGACACCCAGAGATATTATTCTGGTGGTGTCGACACAGCGTCTCGTAGAGAAGGTTGATCCTCAGATTGAGGTCAATTTTTTACACCAACTAAAAATTACTCTACGCGATTGCAACGAACAAGTTTGTAAACGTTGGTCAGAATTTCAACTAAGTCCAATACCCTAAAACTTACTTTATTCATCAATGCTCAAGTTAAAATCAATCAACATTCCCAAACCAACTCGCTATCAAAATGCGGCGATAGATTATTACATAGGACTCATAAATACCTCCTATCTCCATTACGGGTATTGGGAGCCACTACCTACTGCTGGTGAGGAATTGACCATAACTCGCATGCGTGCTGCGCAAGTTGCCTATGCAGCAAAGCTTTTTAGTTTCATTCCAGAAGGGACAAAAACTGTGCTTGACGTAGGCTGTGGTATTGGTGGTAACGCAGTATATTTGTGCGATCGCGGTTTGGGCGTTGAGGGATTAGCACCCGATGTACTCCAACAAGAAAAGTTTATCAAGAATACCAACTCTCAAGTACCTTTCTACTTAACGAGATTTGAAGATTTTCACACCTCACGCTCTTACGACCTAGTTCTGTTCAGTGAAAGCAGCCAATATATTGCTGTTGACGATTTAGCTCAGGGTGCAGCTCGTTTATTAAGTAGTGGTGGCTATCTATTGATTGCGGATATGATGCGTTCTGATGCTGAATACCGAAAGGGCATTTTTTCTAATTGTCATGTCGCCAGCGAGCTTCAGACAGCGTTGATACAGACTGGATTTAAGTTAATTAAGACTGAGGACATCTCCAGCCAAATTGCACCAACAATTGACTTGTGTATTGATTACTTCCGTACTTTTGGACTGACTACCATCAAATATATTGCTGATGTTGTAGCGATCGCAGTCCCACCGTTACACGCACTTGGTCGTTTAGCGTTCAAACGCTGGCTGGAAAAGCCGATTGTCGAAGGGTTAGCAGCACGCACCATTTTTGATAACCATCTCTGTTATCAAATCCAGCTCTGGCAGTTATCAATTCATCAGGTTAACCAAGATCACCTCTGAAACAAATACCTAAGATTGGCAATAAGCTTCTTATCGCCAACAATATATTGGCAATTGGTTAGAGGATGTTTTAAAAGGGTCTTTTACTCTCATACACAGCGAAGCATCTCAGTACATGGCTGAAACCTTGTTTTTTCGTTGTAGTTGATCCAAGTCAGAACCAGAAGATTCTACCTTTTGGGACTTTTAAAACAACCTCTTATATAAAACCTACCCAAAGTTGCCCAACCTAGATCCCCTCGAACCCCCCTTAAAAAGAGGGGAACCCTGAAAGCCCCCTTTTTAAGGGGGTTGGGGGATCTCTTGTGCGTAAGTCCTAAATGGGTAGCTACAACTATCCTTAACCCTTACACTTTCTAACCTTAATAAGACTTACGCAAAAATCGCTAAAAAGCTTAATTTATCGAACTGCCAACTCTTGGAGAGGCTGACGCCAACGCGCAGCGTCTCGTAGAGAAGAATCGTAGAGTGTGCGTAAGTCCTACCTAATAACTGGCAATCTTCAAAGATGCCGCAGCTACGCTCGTCGTAGACATCGCTTCTTCTAACTGCCAAGGTATTATCTAGTCGAATATCGTGCAGCATACAGTTTGAGGTTTTGCATGAAAGTAGCAGTCTTCAGTACAAAAGTCTATGATCGGCATTTTTTGTCAGCTGCAAATTCTCCCACCCAACACGAATTAGTGTTTTTTGAACCCCGTTTAAATCAGGATACTGCTATCCTCGCCGCCGGATTTCCGACGGTTTGCGTATTTGTGCATGATCAGGTTGATGCCCCAACTTTAGAGCTTCTCGCCTCATGGGGAACTCGGCTGGTTGTCCTTCGCTGTGCAGGGTTTAACAATGTAGACTTACAAGCCGCAGCAGATTTAGGAATTACCGTTGTCCGTGTTCCCGCCTATTCACCCTACGGAGTAGCAGAACATGCTGTAGGATTGATTTTAAGCTTGGATCGCAAAATTCATCGTGCCTATAACCGTGTCCGAGAAGGCAATTTTTCCCTAGATGGACTATTAGGATTTAATTTGCATCAGCGCACAGTGGGGATTGTTGGCACTGGCAAAATCGGTCTGATTTTAGGACAGATTATGAGGGGGTTTGGCTGTCACCTACTTGCCTATGACGTTTATCGCAATCCAGAATTGGAGGCGCTAGGTGGAAAGTATGTAGAACTACCTGAGCTATTTGCAAACTCTGATATTATCTCCCTGCATTGCCCTCTGACTCCGGAAACGCATCACTTGATTAACGCTGAGTCTATAAAACAGATCAAGTCAGGCGTGATGCTAATTAACACTAGCCGAGGAGCGCTGATTGATACCCAAGCAGTGATTGAGGGATTGAAGTCTGGTAAGATTGGCTATCTCGGTGTAGATGTCTACGAACAAGAATCAGAATTGTTCTTTGAGGATTTGTCTGGCGAAATTATTCAAGATGATATTTTCCAGCGTTTGACAACGTTCCCCAATGTACTGATTACCGGACATCAAGCCTTTTTTACAGCAGAAGCTCTGTACAATATTGCAGAAACAACTTTAGCTAATATTGCTGATGTTGAACAGGGTCGTCCTTGTGCCAATGAAATTCGCATTCAACCGTCAACTTAGATAATGGTTGGCGATCGCAAAAACTTTGGACTAAAATCACCAGTCAATCCTGATTATCAGGCAAATTCTCGATTTCCTCAGTAATTAGCGTCTGAAAATCTTCGTCACAATGATTATGCAGATGAACCGCAGCAGCTAGGAGTCTGTCAAGAATTTCAGCTTGTTGGTTAGCAGTTAAACTAGATAACTGTAACTGGTTAAACTTTGGCTTGTACTTTCAGCCACTCTGTATCTAATTCAGCAATCAAGGTACTGAGGTTGAATTAGTGACTGCAACAGAGCGATCGCTAAGGGAGGATATTCATTCTGAACGATAGGCAACGCGGAGACTTTGGACTAAAATCACCAGAGATGCGATCGCCATTAACCCGCCCCAAAACCAGTAAGGTAAAAGCAAATACCGCTGCATTTGTGCTGTATCAGAGACTCCAAGGGGGCCAGCAGACTGACTAAATAGATAATCAAGTTGATGGTACGTACTTACACAAGCTTGCACACCCAGAAATTGAATAACAAACCCTTGTGTCCAGCGAGGGGCTTTTAGAGCGATACCCAAGATTATTAAACCCAGTAAGGGAATTGCCACCAATCCAAACCAAGAACGTACCCAAATTAATGTGGAGAAGAGTAAAAAACTCCCTAAAATTTTTAAACAGAGGGTTGCTGCTCTAAAACTGCGGGAAGCCAGAATCAAAGCTGCACCGGCAAGAGGCGGCCCCATTGGCCCTGCTGCTGCGACCATTGCTGGCCCAATTGGCCCCAATGACGACTGAATGCCATAAGTTGCCACACCGGAACCATTGCTAAAAATCTGCAATTTCTGAAACTGTCCCCCTAATAGCAGTGCCATTAAGCCGTGACCCATTTCATGAAACCAGGTTGCCAGAATTGTAAACGGGTATAAGATATAATCCCCTCCTGGTACTTGCCACAGTAAAGCAGTTGCGATCGCCGCTGCAACTAGCCACGTTAGCCCCATGCGTTCAACAACTCGCGGGGCTTCTTTGGTCAGCAAGGGTTCAAAATTTTTGCTTGGTTCCCTCATAGGTCACTCAATTTTAGATTTTAGATTTTAGATTTTAGATTATCCCCAGGAATTAATCTGGGTACATTCAATTTGGGATTTTAGATTCTAGATTATCCCCAGGAATTAATCTGGGGACATTCAATTTGGGATTTTAGATTCTAGATTATCCCTTCAACCTAAAATCCAAAATTCGAAATCTAAAATTCGCAGTGTATTTTTATCCATCCTAGTGTAATTATTAAGGTAGTGGGGTTGCTGGGCAATGCAACAATTCGCACATCAAAGCGACGGCTGTAAACTATGGCGCTATCAAGAACAACATAGTTATCCGTCGCTTGTCTGATGCGGTTCATTTGTTTATCCTCCTTCAATGATGCCGGAGGATGGGTAGAAAATGCCTAGACTGATGTCACAATTGATCGAGAATCAGTTAAGCAAGTTGAAACAGGAATGTCATCAAGTCTCCTTTACCCAAGCTGATGCGATCGCCTGGTCGCAATCGATGACGATTCCCCGGTAAAAGCGGCAAATTATTAATGTAGGTGCCATTAGAACTTCCCACATCTTCTACATAATGGGCATCTCCCTCGACGCGAATATCTGCATGAATCCGCGAGACAACTTCTGAATTGGGAAATCCTGAAACATCTATATCTGGGGGAATCCGATCATTGGGCTTGCCGATATGAATCACAGAGAAATTTTGTGGCAATTCAATTAACCGATCGCTTTGAACGTGGATTAACCGCGCTGTAACCTGCTGTAATTGCGTTCTAGCAGCAGTTGCAGTTGGTGCTGGTGCTGCTGATGGAGGTACTTCGGCTTTAGAGGCTGGTGCTGGTTCCACAGGTGGTGGAGTAGGAATACTTTGTCCAGAGACTACAGGTTGAGCGAGGACAGTTGGCGGTGGTTCTGGGGAGCTGCTTTCTGTAACAGGTACCTGTGGCGGAGCTACTGGGGAAACTGCCACCGTTGTTGGTGGTAAAGATGAGCCAGGGGAATGGGAGTTAGTAGAACCGCTTATTCCCAAAGCATCTGGTTCTAAAAGTTCTAACAGTGGATCAGGTGAAACTAACGGCGGTACTTCCACAGGAATATCGGGAGTAACTGTTGCAGCTACCGGAGTATGAACGTGTGGAACTCCTGCAGAGTGAAGGTTATAGCCACACTGACCGCAAAATGCAGCATCTGCCTGCACAGTTGCCCCACAACTGGGACAGTTAGTAGTCGCGGGTAACGGTGTATAGCAAGCTTCACACTGGACAGCGCCATCAGGGTTGGGATGATTGCAATTAGGGCAGACGATCATCGATATTTAGCCTTTGTTCAAGATCATCATAAATATAGGTAGGACTGGCAAGCAGAGGGCGGCCCTAGCTTTAGATTCTAACAATTACTGCTGATGGTTAGAATAATTCGTAATTGATAATGACGCTCTCTACAAGACGCACAAGGGACGCGGACTCGTTACCCTGCGGCTAACATAATTCGTAATTGTTTTACACATAAATGCGCTGACTTAGGGCAAGGAATGTGTTTTTTTCTTTTCCATAACCAAGTTTAGTAACTTTAAAACCTTGATCAGCTAATTACGAATTACGTTAGCGTAGCTAAACCGAATATTTGTCCCTTGCACATCTGGTAGAGAGCGTCATTACGAACTATGAATTACTAATTACCTGTTCAATGTTGGAGTTCCAAACCTGCTGCCGCATCCAGCAGCCACCAAAGTTCTCCTTGGGGCTGAATTAAGCGGGATGGGTAAGTGAAGTCATCGGCTACAGGTGCAAAGACTTGCGCCAAAGCTGGTCGTTTATTAGCACCAGCAACCAAAAAAATCACGCTGTGAGCAGAGTTGATCAAGGGGTATGTGAAACTTATCCTGGGGTTTCCGTTTTTGTTACCCACGGTCAGCAGGCGATCGCGTACTTTCAGAGCCTCTGTGTGGGGAAACAAAGATGCGGTATGTGCATCATCACCCATTCCTAGTAATACTACATCCAACGAGGGAAACTCGACCCCAGAAGAATTGAAAAATTCTTTGAGTTCTTGTTCATACTTAGCAGCAGCTAGTTCTGGATTGGCTTCTAAAGTTGATACGGGATGAATGTTAGCTGCTGGGATATCAACGTGATCTAGCCACGCACGACGCGTCATCAGTTCATTGCTATCGGGGTGATCTGGTGGTACGTAACGCTCATCCCCCCAGAATATATGAATTTTATCCCAAGGCAGTTTTTGATTAGCGATCGCTTCATATAACGGTTTAGGTGTACTGCCGCCAGATAAGGCGATGGTAAACCGCCCCCGCTGCTCAATGGCAGTTTCTAACTTGGACAGAATTAATTCTAGCGCCCGTGCAACCAGCGCTGGCAGATCCGGTAGAACTTCAACGGTTTTGTTCATGGCTTCATGATCATATTGCTTGCTTCCAGCAATACAATACCGAACTTATTCCAATCCCCCTTTTGAACTTTTGAAACATTTAACATCGTGGATTAGGTAGGCTGGAAAAACCTAGACGCACTTTATCACCCTTAACGGTAAATTGTCAGTAGTCAGTCGTACTAAGGTACTAACTACTCTGATGATTATTTTTATTTACACCCAGTTACTTGATACTTGGTTGATTAACGCCACAGAGGATACATTTATTAATTCTTATTAAAAATTAATAAAACTAATTAATCACAAACAACGTTTCCCAGTCAGCGATCGCTTCACGTTGGGCAATTAATAATTGCTGAATTCCTTTTTGGGCGACATCTAGCAGCTGATCCAACTGAGTGCGGCTAAAGCTGCCTTCTTCAGCTGTTCCTTGGACTTCAATGATTCCCAAATGTTGATTCATCACTACGTTGAAATCTACTGTTGCAGCCATATCTTCAATATAATTAAGATCCAAAAATGGCTCTCCCTCCACTAATCCTACGGAAACCGCTGCTACCTGTCCACACAGAGGCGATCGCTCCAACACGCCCTCCTGCAACAATTTAGAAATCGCATGAGCCAACGCTACAAAAGAGCCTGTAATCGCTGTTGTCCGAGTTCCAGCGTCTGCTTGTAACACATCAGCATCCACAGTTAGCGTGCGTTCTCCCAGTGCCTTAAAATCCACTGCTGCACGTAAGCTGCGGCCAATTAGACGTTGAATTTCTTGCGTCCGTCCAGATAATTTCAATAATTCCCTTTCTTGCCGTTTTTGAGTAGCAGATGGTAGCATCCGGTACTCAGCAGTTAACCAGCCTTTACCAGTTCCTTCAAGAAACTTCGGAACTCCCTTATTAACGCTAACAGTACAAAGTACTTGAGTATCACCGCATCTTGCAAGAACAGAACCGGGGGCAAAGCGGGTGAAACTGGGGTAAAAGCTGATCGGACGTAGTTCGTAAGGAATCCGACCATCTGGACGCTGCCAAGCCATTGGAGTTGCCTCAAGTTTTACAATACTGCCTTAAGGTTACCTTAGTGTTGCAAATCATCATTTGAGGGGCATTGGGAAAGAGGAGGCAGAAGTTCTTTAATCTTTAATTTTGAATTTTGTTAGCGCAGCATAAAGCCTGCGGCATGGCAACTCTTAGAGACGCTATTCGCGTTCGCTTAGAGCGAGTCCGCATTCGCGCAGCGTCTCGTAAGAGAGCGTCATTTTGAATTTTGAATTGATTTGTCTCCCCTGCTTCTTTTTTAAGGAACCGAAAGCAGAGTCAAAATATTTTGCTGCACCATTTCTGGTGACTGGTCGCCGTTGATGGTCAACAAGCAGCGACGACGGTCGTAATATTCTAGGATGGGAATGGTGCGATCATAGAATAATTCTATCCGGCGTTGCACGATTTCTGGTTGGTCATCTGGTAGCGATCGCCCCAAGGATCGGCTAACCATGACAGCTTCTGGGACTTGGAGATAAATTGCCCAATCTAGCTTTTGCCTTAAATTATCCAATAAAAAATCTAATTCTTCAGCTTGGAAGGCGTTACGGGGATAGCCTTCTAAGACCCAATCGCAGTTAATATCTGGTTGTCTAAGGCGAATTCGGATCAATTCAATGATCATTTCGTCTGGAACTAACTCCCCTTTTTCCATGTAAGGTCGCACGTGGTAACCTAGTTCACTCAGGCTAGCGTAAACCGAAAGAGAAGTCCGGGGATCGGCTTGTGACCATTGCAACTCCGGGAGGATCTGATCGCCAGATATTGCTTCCCGTAAAATCTCACCTGTAGAAATCAAAGGAATCTCAAAGTATCTGCAAAGCCTTTGTGCTTGAGTGCTTTTACCCGATCCTGAACCTCCTAGAAACACCAATCTCACAACAATTAACTCCTAATCCTGTCAAATTGACTACTTGCTAAGTCTGTTTTGCTCAAACAACCGGAAAATCTAACATTTAGCGATTTTCAGCCGTTATCTCCAGCTTTTTTAAATAATTGGAACTCTAACTCATGTGTTTTCATTTTTACAACTGCTTTCAGAGAAAAAACAAAAATAACTCTTGACTTCAGCACAAACGTAGTGTTTGACTAAGAATGCAATTTGCCAAATCCACCACACCTGTGAAAAACAGATTGATTATACAGGCAGATTTGTAATAAGTACCGCCAGCACAAACCTTTAATTTATTGTAACTTTTTGAACTTCACCCTATGGTTGCCCAGCTAGAAACTCCAAGTATAAATTCAAATCTAACGTTACCATATCCAGTTGAAGGACTAGTGCAAGTTTTCACTAGCTCCCATCGCAATTTTTTTACAAGTGTTATGGCTCAATCACTGAGAATAGCTGGACAAGGAACGCCAGTATTAATAGTGCAGTTCCTCAAAGGAGGTATTTGTCAAGGACAGGAGCGACCCATACAACTAGGACAAAATTTAGATTGGATTCGCTGTGATTTGCCTCGTTATATTGATACACCACATTTAGACGATACGGAAAACCAAGCCTTACAAAAGCTGTGGCAGTATACACAGCAGGTAGTGTGTGAGAATAAGTATTCTCTCGTAGTCTTGGATGAGTTAAGTTTAGCGATTAACTTTGGTTTAATTCCTGAAAGCGAAGTTTTAGCCTTTCTGGCAAAACGCCCTCCCCACGTTGATATCATTCTCACAGGGCCAGAGATGCCGAAATCTCTCTTGGATGTGGCAGATCAAATTACAGAAATTCGACGGAGTTATCGGCCTTAAACAAAATACTCAGTTCGTGCTAATATATCAAGTCGGTTTGAATTAACCTTAGCAGCGAACTTGTGATTAAGAACGATATCTGGATTACTAAAATGGCTCAACAGGGTTTGATTTCGCCCTTTGAGCCAAGTTTAATACGTCACCTTGAGAATTTACCTGTAATTTCATATGGTCTTAGCAGCTTTGGCTATGACATCAGACTATCACCAGATGATTTTCGCATTTTTAAGCATATTCCAGGCACTGTCGTAGATCCTAAGAATTTTAATCCTGAAAACTTAGAGCGAACAGCACTCCATACAGATGTTAATGGCAAATACTTCATTCTGCCTGCCCACTCATATGGGCTTGGGGTTGCCCTCGAAAGGCTGGAAATACCAGATAATATTACAGTAATTTGTATAGGTAAGAGTACTTATGCTCGTTGCGGAATAATTGCAAATGTAACTCCAGCCGAAGCTGCTTGGCGTGGTTACTTGACATTAGAATTATCCAATGCTTCTAGTGCTGACTGCCGCATTTACGCCAGTGAAGGAATAGTACAGTTGATGTTTTTGGAAGGAGAACCCTGCGCTGTTAATTACGAAGCACGACAGGGTAAGTATCAAGACCAGCTAAATGGTGTAACTCTGGCTAAGGTTTAAACTTCAAAATAATTATTTAGTTTTCTCTTTGCTTTCTTTGGGAAGTGTCTGTACTTCCTGTTTACCTAAAGGCTGCACAATTTGAACTATTATTAAAACTATGGTTGCGATAGTTAAAATAATAGTAAAATACGTCTGATTTGTCTCAATAAAATCTCTAAGTCTACTTAATAAATCCTTTCTAGAGTTTCCAGCAATTTTTTTCGGGTCTTTTGTATAAGGAATAACTCCTTCTCTAACATCAAGTACATAGAGTGTACAAAAATCTTGTCCTTTCTTAAGCTGAACGGTTCTTTTGCCTAAATTGAAAACTGTGATAGAAAGTTTTCCTTCATATCCAGGGTCTATCTTTGATGAGGTGTTAGATAACCCATCTTGCAGAAGAGATACTTTTGGAACTACATGGCCAAATCTAGATTTTGGAAATTGAACTGATTCAACTGTCTCAATAATTACGGCAGAACCTGGTTGAAGAGATATTATGCCATTCTCTAACAAATCAGTCTTACCGGAGTCTCTATGATCTCTATATTCATCACCAACTCTTAAATCATAGCTAGCATTGCTAGACTTCGTATTATGAATTTGTTTGATATTCAAATTCTGTATAAAAATTACATTTCCTTCAAGACCACCAGCTTTCTCATACTCTTCCCTAGTCTCTACGACTGTTCTATTACTACCATCCAATATAAATGGGATAACACTCATTGTTTTATGCTTGTGAAATGGTGTAATTTATTATACTCTACATAATTTGCTAGATACCCAATTTTTTAAGGTGCTAATCTCGCCTTACCTAGACCCTGCTTTTCATACGATTGTGCGATCGCCTAAAATCAAACCAGAAAATCACGCTAGTACCGCAAGGCGGAAGTTAAAAGTCACTCATTCACCTGTTTGGGAAAGGATGTACATCAAAATATTGGTTTAATGTTCACCCCAGCGATCCCACTGGCGAAAATTAGTTCCGGCACTCACAGCTAAACCAATTTGGTGTTGTGAGGAAAGTTCATCATAGCCACCTTCGTTTGCGCCAATATAGTACATACGGAAACTGCCATCATCCATTGCGACTACACAAGGTGTGCCTACTGCTCGTGCATCCCAACGACCAGAACCCTTTTGAGCATGGGAAAATACTGAACCTCCAAGTTGCTCTCCTGGAACTTTTTGCCAATGAATCCCGTCCTCAGAAACAGCTAGACCGATGGAGTGATAACCGCTGCTGTTAACACCTTCGTAGAACATTACGTACTCGCCGTTTATTTTCAGAACATGGCGAGTACCAATGCCTCTCTCATCAAAACTTCCAGATTTACCTGCTTCTAAAATCTGACCGACTTTTTGCCAATGAAAACCATCGCTAGACACAGCTAAACCTACTAAGAATCCTTTCTCAGGATTTAAGGTATGGTAGTACAATTTCCACATTCCATTATCATCAGGTAAAACTTGTGGCCAGGCACAAAACAAGGCATCAAACTCCCCTGCCTTGCCTAAATCTAGAAAGGCTCCTTGGTAAGTACTTTCCAACCGTACCCAATTTATCCCATCACGCGATATAGCACAGCCAGGGCGCATATTTAACCCTTTCGCTTTAAACCCTCCCCGATCAACAACTGTGTGATCGCCCCCAAAATACCACATCCAATAAAGACCATCCTGAAAATACACATTGCTCACACCAACATGGGCTGAGTCGAACCGATTTGGATCTGGATGAGGCTCAAAGACAGCCCCCCTAGTTAATAATCCCTGGACGCGTTGCCAATCAATTCCATCAGCAGAAATCGCTAAACCACATCTACCTGTGGGCAAATTTATTTGCCGATCAAAAGATGCATCCCGACCGTAATACCACATCCTCCAAGTTCCATCAGCACAAAATAAAACCTGTGGCGAAGATACTCGTTCGGAATCCCACCAACCTTCAGAGCCTGGCATGAAAATTAATCCTGGTTGATGGTTTGGGGTTTTTGAGTCACTCATATCTAGAATCTAATTAACTATTAGGGCTATCAACACAGTCACGGCGATCACTGGAAGATGGGAAGCGAATATATAGCTTAATCATGGATTAGAGGAAATAATTCGGCGATCGCATAGAACTTTTTCAATATCCATTGTCCTGCAAATGTCTATATGAGATAGTCTAAACCTTCATCAGATTCTAGCTCTAAGGCAGGAGTTGGAGCGATCGCCCTGAATCCAACTTCAAAATTCGGAGCGCCAAGATGCGTAGCCGTATAAAAAGGCTGAGACGCCAATATCTAAGGTGCTGGTTGAACGCGAAAAAATTCCGAGAATCCGATCGCCACCGGAAAGAGCAGGTACGCCATTGCAAGTTTTGACACCCCGGAATCTGATTCATTTGTTGGAACTTCATCCGGTTTAATTAACCTACTCAAACACATTATCAGGTCTAAATAGCTCTTGGGGAAAGGGTTTTGGGTTATTTATTTAGCAACTGTTTATTCAAAAATCACCTAAATTATTTTTTCTCACAAGCGAGAAATTCGGGCTAACATTACAATGCAGCGGACTGATACCAGATCCTAGTGGTGGATCAAAGACCTCAGTAGCCGCTGATTTGAGACGTTATGCAGATGTCGCAAGAGGTCTACGTATGGACAAAGATCAACTTAAGCGGGTTTTGACGGAGCGGATGGCAATCGGCCCTGGTCAGCCGTGGTTTGAGTCTAGAGTAGATCCCATCGACCAGTTCGTGCCTCCTGACTTCACGCTGAGCCAGATTTTCTTTACACAACAAACCGCTTCCACGCTCGTGTGCGCGTTGGATATATATGCGAATCCCTGTTGCCTTTGTACGCCTCGGCTTGCAGCCGAATGGTCTCGACGAGGGCGTCAGGTCACGCTTCTAGACATCGACCCGAAGTTTGCCGAATTCGCGGAGTTTTTCCCTTATGATTTGCGGGAGCCACAGCCGATTAACCGAGAATTTGATATGATTGTCGTTGATCCCCCGTTCTTCATCCCTGAGCCAGTGCATCAGGCGATCAATGTTCTAACTGGGGATCGCCGACCGGATCTATTCTTGGTGTTCGCCATCGAACACGAAGCGGAACTGCTGCGGCTTTTTGCCGAGTATCGACTCCAACCGACAGATTTCAATCTGCGGCATAGCAATGTAAAAGTTAGTCACCAGCCGTTATTTCGGTTGTACGGTAGTCAGCCCAATTTGGTCTGTAGGTGAGAACTATGCTGCTAAACCAGGTGCTGCGCCTGACTGCTGTACGTTCGCTGATTTTGATCTAAATATCCTGTTTAGAGATTTAGGGTGCTAACCTTACTCTACTTAGACACTGCTTTTCATACCATTGGGCGACGCCGAATAGCCCGTCGTAGACATCGCGCAATCTCTAAAGCTCAATTGATGGCAAACTCTGTAAATTGGCGCATATAGGGAGAATGAAACGCCAAAACGATATCTTCTTTTGGTATACCTAGTTCGAGGAGTTGTGTCGCAATGCCGACTTCGGTTCCATCATGCTGTATCCAGATTTTACCATCTTTGATATCGAGATGTAGGCTGCATCCATGTGTTCGACGATTCCCGCGCCAGCCTGTATGTAGCAAGAGGTAGTGGTCACGTTCCGTATCTAGAATGGCTTGTGTTTCCATTTCCTCTAGTGATAAACCTCTTTTTGCTCGTTCTAAAATTAACTGTTGAATGATTTGACGATACTGCTCTACAGCCATTGGACAATAACCTCCTGTTTTTCATCGTAAACCAATAGCCGAATTTGAGTTCGTGAAATCACTGACCGGATAAAACGACGCTGAAAAAATGAGTTATGAATTGATTCAGGCACTGCAAGATAAAGTTTGCGTTCCGGTTCCAATTCTTCGAGAGCAAATTGATAATTGATAAATTGTCCAAGGGCTGTGTGGAATTCTGAGACACTTGATCGCCCAATAAAACTCTTAATTTCAACTGCAATTTTTTCGTCTGCTCGTTCGGCAGCTAACATTTCTGCTGCTAAATCTATTTCAAAATCTACATCTCCAACGCTGATCTCGTAGGGATCGGCAGTAATTGACCATCCTTCTTTCTCCAAAGCCATTCTAACTGCATCATGAAAGCGGTCTTTAGCCATTTAGCTCTTTATGAGAATTGATCAGGACACTTGACTGGTATCTCAATTTTATCCATTAAGGTGCTAGTCTTGCCTTACCCAGACGCTGCTTTTCATACCATTGGGCCTAGGCGTAGCCCGTCGTAGACATCGCTCTGAATCCAGCCCTATAAATCGCTTTATACCACTGCAAATTTTGTCAGGTTTTGCATATAAACACTGTAGTTAATACCATCAGCGCCACCCATAAAGTAAATTTATTTTGAAACCAAATAGGTTTTTAACGGCTTATCTTGTTCATAAATTAGACCTTGGCTTATTGACAAAGCAACTTCTGCTTTTTGCAACTCTGCTCCCAAGTACATTGCATGTTCTACTTGTAAACCTGGACAATCATCTGCTATTTGCCCATAAAGTTGACTTGCAGATTTACCTGAATAACAATTAACGACTTCTCCAGATCCAGGTGTTGTGTGTTCTAGTAAAATAATGCCATCCTGTACACTGATCATAAAGTTACCTGAAGGATCAATGTAATCCTTTTGCTTAAAAATTTTGGGGTACTGATGTTGAATCAGCTTATCAGCATTTTCAAAACAGTCATCATAAATATGGGCACTCTGGCTAATAGTAATTAATGGCCCCATTTTTAGATGATGCGTTGATTGTTTAGTCACTTCATCCCAAATATGTTTTTGCAAAGCTCTTAACCCCATAGCATTAGCAGGCCATGCTGAAAACATATCATTACTGCGGAAAGTTGCTGTTAAAGATAGTTCCTGATCAACCACTCGTATCCAAATGTGATTAAGGCAAGGTGGACTATCGTTTAAGAGAAGGTCATTACGTACATTCCAAAGAGACATCACTACCCTAGCTGAATCAATATTATCTGAAAGTTTTTTAATTACTGCCTTAATTTGATCAATTTCATAAAACCCTGAACGGAGAAGTTGACCATATGTATACTTTACTCCTTCTTCACTGTGAGAAATATCATCTAAAATGTTTGAGGTATAAGGATCAATAAAAGAGCGATCAAATGGTAAGTAATTAGGTTCTGGAAAATAGAATTCATCAGGCTCATCTGTGACAATTGCCATTAAGTCAATCAGTTCTTGCCATTGCCCATCATGAAGCGTAGGGCGAATCGTGCCTGTTGTTTTAATGCGGTGGATAATTTTTACCCAAGTTTCAGCTATGGTCTTGCCTTCAATTCGGTGTCCGTAGCGTGGACCAGGTAAAACAGTTGATTCAACAGTTGACATATCAAACCTTAACGGCAAACTCCACGGTTCAATCACGTTTCGTTCGGCATAGGACTTAACTTGATTAACTGCATCAGTAATTAATTTGGCTTCTTTCCAGTCTACGGACTGTCGTAATTTTTCCAGGGCATTAATATCAATATCAATATCAATATAACTAAGAATAGCAGACCGAATTATCCAACAACGCCGTCCAGTGTCACTCCTTCCTTCTTCAAAACCATTGCGAAAAAAGTCCAGCAGGCACTGACATCCGCCTGCGTTCTTGTCTTCCTTCGTAGCGTTGAGAACAACTAAATAGCGAACGTGGGGATTCAACAGCAAATTGCGAATTAGTAAGTTTATCCCACGGGTTGGCGAGTATAGTTGTCCAATTACAGCATACTCTTCGGGTTGTAGGTGTTTAGCGATCGCCTGCTTTACTGTCCATCCTGTAATCACTGCCGTCTGACCTAGACCATAAATAAGCTGGTTGGGCTTGTGCAGTGCTTTGTACTCGAATTGGGTTGCCTTACCCGTTGCTGTCATGATTGGCTAAAAATTAAAAAGTTAATAATCTTTGAGTATAACCTAAATCTAACATTGGTAGTGGTTTTATCGAAGGTTAGGCTTTGGGAGTGTACTTAATACACAGCCAATATTTTATAAATCACTGCATTTGCTTTACAAATATTAATAAATTTGTTACAGTTATTTACATAAAGAGAAGACAGGGAAAAAACCATGCGTACAAACACTGCTATAATTGACGACCAAGGAAAACTGAACAACTTTGCGATCGAGCCTAGGGTTTATATAGATGAGCAAGGCGATCGCACAGGCTTCACTCCTTTTGCAGAACTGCTCAACGGTCGTTTAGCAATGATTGGTTTTGTCTCTCTGATAGCATTAGAAGTATTCACAGGACACGGCATCGTTGGTATTTTTACAAGCCTGTAAAAACTGATTCCTGTAACATAACTCTCAACAAATGTAAGAGACGGTAAATTTACCGTCTCTTAATTTATGGAAAACTTAGTGCTAGAGTAAAAATATACTGATAGCAAAAGCCGTTAGTTATCAGCGTAAAGTTATCAGGTAAATTATGGCTTTAACTACTTCAACTATGTTGCCGCTAGGCACAAAAGCACCAGATTTTGATCTACCGGAAGTGGTATCTGGAAAGGCAACTTCACTTTCTACCTTTGCAGATAAAAAAGCGCTGTTGGTAATGTTTATATGTCGGCATTGCCCATTTGTAAAGCACGTCCAAAAAGAATTAGCGCAGTTAGGAAAAGATTATTTTACAGGTAATTTAGCGATCGTTGCTATCAGTGCTAACGATGCACACAATTATCCAGATGATGCACCAGAGTCGTTACAAGCATTTGTTACAGAACAAGGATTTAATTTTACCTTATGCTACGACGAGAGCCAGGAAACGGCAAAGGCTTACACAGCAGCTTGTACACCTGATTTTTTTGTATTTGATGACCAACGCCAACTTGTTTATCGGGGACAATTAGATGATAGCCGCCCTAGTAATGGTAAACCTGTAACAGGCGCAGATTTACGCGCAGCCATTGAAGCAGTGCTGGCGGATAAACCTGTTACGAATGAGCAAAAACCGAGTGTTGGTTGCAACATTAAATGGAAACTTGGAAACCAACCCAGTTATTTTGGTTGAAAAGGACTAGTACCGCAAGGCGGAAGTCAAAAGCCACTTGTACCGAGCAAAGCCGTAAAGCCTGCGGCATAGCTTCGCTTAAGGCGCAGCCTCTCGTAGAAAAGTAAAAGTCAAAAGTCAAAAGTATTATAAAATGGGATTTTTAGAGTTTTTAAATGGTTACTCTATTTACGCCATGACGTACTAGAACACCGATTCAGTATTCATAATCATGACGAAAAAACCAGGATTTTGGGGATTGCAACAAGTAATGGTTGGTTGTAAAAGACGTTTAAATAGGGTTTTTCAGTCTCGTGTTTTATTAGTGAATCGGTGTTCTAAGTATTGGGTATTGGGAAATCTTCTTAGTCCCCAGTCCCCAATCCCCAGTCCCCATGAGTATTAGTGTTTAATTTCCAAATTTAGTATGTAGCATCCTAATTGGACTTTTTCTGCCCATAATTCATATTCCAGACGCAAATGCTCTGGCAATGGATGTCCGTTAAGAGTTAGGCTACTAGTAAAATTTCGTAAACGAATCGGATCATTAGGTTGCAACGATTCAGTTGGCAACCAATAACGGCTAATACCATAAACGCCCTGTTCCCAAAAGTGACGGTAACTCACTTGAGCGTTACCTTGCATAGTCATGATTACCCGATAAGGGGAAATCTCCAGCCACAAAATTCTGGGACTGTTAGGGGCATATGCTTTACTCTTACTTTGGGGAAGTGTGTCCTTTGGCCTTATGACACTCTCTACTTCGCAGCTAATTAGGGGCGGTGCGGTCAATAGTAAGTGGAATCTATCAGTGTCTTTTTGATACAATGTCCCGGCAGTTTCAACAACAGACCAGATTGGTAGGTCAGTGGAAATAAGTGATAAGCACACGGGCTTGCGGTGATGGGTCAGCATGGGAGCGATAAGGGCTAATAGCTATTGAACAAAGTAAAATGAACACTCTAGCTGTCTAATAGGTCAGGGTAAGAAACTAAATAGTAAAACAAGCTTAATATTAATGAATCCGCTGATTTGTTAAGCTACACAAATCCGGATAGAAATAGGTAGAATGTCAGCTTAGACAGCAAAAACAGTACTTTTTTTAGAGAGAGCTAATTCGTAAGTAAAGCTTGTAAATATTCTAAGGCTATAGCCTCAAAACAGTAGGAGTCGTTGTAGATGCTAAGAAACCTTCTTAAGGGAGACTTTCATAGATTGGAGTAAGTTTCATACAGCAAAAAGCGATAGGATACTAGTACCGCAAGGCGGAAGTTAAAAGTCAAGGCTTCGGCTTCTCTACGAGACGCTGTTCGCGTTCGCTCAACCTTGACCCTGAGCGCAGTCGAAGGGTCAAAAGTCAAAAGAATTATATTCCTTGCTCTTGCGCCATTTTGAATGGTGAGGCAGTCCGGTCTTGGGGTTCCCCCATGAGGAACTGCCGAACCCGAAGGGGTTGGTTTATTTAGGCGTGCTGTACTAGGCAGGAAGTCACCAGCAGCGACTTTGTTTGTCTCTGCTGAACTTCCAGTGTATTTAAAAGCCAGTGTATCCTAATGTCGGCTTCAGTTATAACCGTAGAAACTCACGAAGAGAAACTCATGAAGACCTTTCTCACAAGTTAATTATTCAGCGGCCACTCTTTTGGGCTATCTTTAGAGGGTTGCATCCGGGTGCTGGGGATCTTCACTATGCTCTAATGTTGGACGCTCTAGCCGAAGGTTAAACCAAAATTCAGTAACTTCTCTTAGGAGAAGAACCGCGTAGCACTGCTAGTTGTTTTCAAGCTATGGATGCCCAAATTTCGGAACTTTGGGGCTGAATGAGTATCCACCCAGAAACCAAAAGCTTAACTGAACCCTATTGACCCGACACCTGTCTAGTTAATGTTAAGAAATATTTCGTTAATAGCATTTATGACTGGTGACACGGATCACAAAAGAAAAAACGCGTTACATTTATTTACAATGTCTTCAGTAGACCTTTATATATCTAACTCTGTTTCATCACTTTTAGAAAACGAAAAATCAGATGCCATTTTTAATACAAGACAAGAAATGGGTTTAGTTTTTATTTTCTAATACAATGCACAAAATTGTGACTTTTTGACAAAAGCCACTTGTAAGAAGGATTCTAAATTATTCTCTGGCAATAGTGATAATAGAGGGCTAAACCCATTTAAAAGGAAATTGCATGTGGATCGTCAAAATTGCTTTACGTCTTCCATATACATTCGCGATCGCTGCCTTGATGATTGTGATCCTGGGTGTAGTAACGATATTTGGCACAGCGGTTGATATTTTTCCCGCAATCAACATTCCGGTTGTCAGTATAGTTTGGACTTATACTGGTACGACATCTGAGGAAATGGCACAGCGAATTGTGACAATTAGCGAACGTGCTATGACAACAACTGTTGGAGACATCGAACACATTGAGTCTCAATCTTTGAGCGGTGTTAGTGTCGTCAAGGTTTTCTTCCAACCGAGCGTCAATATAGCCTCAGCAGTCGCTCAAATCACCTCTGTCAGCCAAACAATTCTCCGCCCTTTGCCACCCGGTATCACGCCGCCATTCATCATTCAATACAACGCTTCTAGCGTGCCGATTATCCAGATGAGTGTCAGCAGCAAAAACTTGCCGGAACAAGCGCTCAACGACTATGCTACCAACTTTGTCCGTACCCAGTTAGCAACAGTACAAGGGGCGAGTGTACCTTTGCCCTATGGTGGTAAAGCTCGGCAAATTATGGTTGATATCGATCCCCAAGCGATGTTGGCTAAAGGCGTTTCTGCCCAAGACGTGACTAATGCTGTCAGTGCCCAAAACTTGGTTTTGCCAGCAGGCGATATGAAGATAGGCACTCGCGACTTTGCTGTACAAATCAACAATAGTCCAGATATAGTGGCAGCCCTCAACAATTTGCCGATTAAGCAAGTTAATGGTGATGTGACTTACATTCGCGATGTGGCGCAGGTACGGGATGGCTTTGCCGTGCAAACGAACATAGTACGTGAAAATGGCAGGCGATCAAGCTTACTGAGTATTCTCAAGAGTGGCAATGCCTCAACTATTGATGTGATTGATCGAGTGAAAAAAACTTTGCCTCGCATCCAATCCACTTTACCCCCAGGACTGAATTTAGCTTTTTTGTTCGATCAATCTATATTTGTTAAAGCTTCGATTCAAGGCGTTCTTAAAGAAGGATTGATTGCCGGGTGTCTCACTGCGTTGATGATTTTGATTTTCCTGGGAAGTTGGCGCAGCACTGTAATTGTAGCCGTATCGATTCCCCTCTCGATGCTGGTTTCGATTATTGTGATGAGTCGTTTGGGACAAACTTTCAATATTATGACTTTGGGTGGTTTGTCCTTAGCTGTCGGTATTCTCGTAGATGATGCCACAGTCGAAATTGAAAATATCCACCGAAATCTTGGACAAGGCAAACCAATCAAGCGAGCAATCTTGGATGGGGCGCAGCAAATCGCAACTCCAGCACTTGTAGCAACATTATGTATTTGTATTGTTTTTGTGCCGGTTGTGTTTTTGAGTGGAGTGGCAAAATACCTGTTTGTCCCCTTAGCGATGGCGGTAGTATTTGCTATGCTTGCTTCCTATCTGCTATCTCGGACTGTAGTACCGACGATGGCAAATTATCTCCTACCACATGAAGCGGATTTGCATAGAGAAAATGAGGATCATAATGGTCATGGCGATCGCCATAATATAGATTCGCCAGTCCAAAACAATAATGGTCGCGACAACCATCATCTAGATTCGCCAGTCCAAAACAATAATGGTCATGGCGATCGCCACATCCATTCACTAGTCGAAATCCATGATAGTCGCGACAACCACCATAATTCGTCAGTCCAAAATAATAATGGTCGCGACAACCACCACCAAACAGAAGAAGCAACAACAAAAACTGCTGAACCTGTTAAGAAAGATTGGATATGGCGGCTACACGAAAAGTTTAACCGACAATTTGAGAAATTTCGCAGTTGGTACTACGATGTCCTGACCTCAGCATTAAATCACCGTCGCATAGTCTTTGTGCTGTTTGGTGCTTTTATCGTAAGTGCAGGAGTTTTGTTGCCGTTCGTCGGTCAAGATTTTTTCCCTGAAGTCGATGGTGGTCAGTTTAGCTTGCATGTTCGAGCCTTACCTGGTACTCGTTTGGAAGAGACAGAAAGAATTGTCAGCCAAGTCGAAGGCGTTATCCGCCAAACTGTACCGAAAGAAAATCTCTCGAAGATTCTGGATAACATCGGCTTACCCAACAGTGGCATTAACCTTACTTATGGCTACAACGGTGCTACAATTGGCCCGGCTGATGCTGACATTCTTGTGTCCCTAAAAAAATCTGGTTCAACTTTTTCTTATGTCAAGCAACTCCGCCAGAAATTGAAAGCGACATTTCCCAATTACACCTTCTTTTTTGAACCGGCTGATATTGTTACTCAAATTCTGAATTTCGGTTTGCCTGCTGCTGTTGACGTGCAAGTATCTGGCCCTCTGCAAAACTCAAAGGCCAACTTTAAAATTGCCAAACAAATCGAAGCCCGAATGACGCTGATTCCTGGTGCTGTAGATGTACACATGCAGCAAGTTGTCGATGCTCCAGAGTTACGTCTTAATGTTGATCGCACTGAGGCTCAACAACTGGGTATGACTCAGCGTGATGTTGCCAATAGCGTTCTTACTTCTTTAAGTTCAAGCGGTCAAGCCGCAATCAATCAATGGCTCGATCCCAAAAAAGGTGTGAGTTACACCCTTGCTGTACAAGTTCCCCAGTACAAAATTGACTCTATTGACAGCCTGAAAAATACGCCAGTTAGTAATGGTCAAACTGCACCCCAACTTTTAGGTAATTTGGCTAGTGTCAAACGCGACACAGTGATGCAAGTTGTAAATCACTACAATATTCAGCCAGTTTTTGATATCTACGCTAATTCCTACGATCGCGATCTGGGGGGAGTTGCCCGCGATGTAGATCGAATCATCGCTGATTATAAGAAAAAATTGCCTCACGGTAGTCAGATTAATGTCCGCGGGCAAGTGCAAACGATGAACTCTTCGTTTTTGGGACTTGGTTTCGGACTTGTGTTTGCAATTGTGCTGGTTTACTGCTTAATGGTGGTGAACTTCCAATCTTGGCTCGATCCCCTGATTATTATGATGGCATTGCCGAGTGCTTTAGCTGGTATTGTCTGGATGCTGTTTGTCACCCGCACTACTTTCAGCGTTCCTTCGTTAATGGGTGCAATTATGAGTATAGGTGTGGCGACATCAAACAGTATTCTAATGATCACTTTTGCGAATGACCAGCGTCAAGAAGGTCAAAATGCCTATAAAGCAGCGCAAGCAGCGGGTCACACGCGATTGCGTCCTGTGTTAATGACTGCCTTAGCCATGCTCATTGGGATGGTGCCAATGTCTCTCGGTCTTGGTGAAGGTGGTGAGCAGAATGCGCCCTTGGGTCGCGCTGTAATTGGCGGCTTGTCAGCTGCAACAGTTGCGACTCTCATCTTTGTACCTGTTGTATACAGCATGTTACGGCGTAAACAACCTCGTCCTATTGATCAGGATGATGAGGATTTAAATTTCTCAGATCCACAGACCGCATATTCTTTGTCATCATCCCAAGGCAAGGAGTAAGCAATTCAGGCGTTGCTGAATCATGAGATGATTTCAGGCGATGTTGAGCGAATTATTAATAGTTTCAGTCGCTAATTCATCCTGCATTTATGCAACGCCGCAATTCAAAGTTCAAAATTGCCAAAGCCAATAATGGTAATGACTCTAGCTGCTGAATTTCTGCAAATTAGATAATATGGGACAGCTTACCTATGGATTCTCAGCCTCCTGCATCTCCTGATTTAGAACAACAAACGACTTCTAGAAAACAAAGGCGCGGCATCGGTCGAATTGGTTGGACTGTAATTGGTGTTGTTTTTTTTGGTAGCCTATTAGCCATAGGTATTCTGCCCCGGTTAAGCCAAAGGTCAGAATTAAAAGCAGCAGTCAAGGAAGCAAGCACCTTAACCTCAGTCAACATTATCACTCCCCGTCGCGCTGCTGCTACTACCAATTTGGAACTACCTGGCAGTGTTGTAGCCCTTAACCAAACGACCATCTACGCTCGCAGTACTGGGTATTTGCGGCGGTGGTACGCAGACATTGGCGATCGCGTGCAGGCTGGTCAATTATTAGCAGAGATTGATTCACCAGATATAGATCAGCAAGTTTTACAAGCGAAAGCAGAGTTAGCACAAGCACAAGCTAACGTCCTTCAAAGTCGTGCTAGTTTAGCTAAAGGCGTTTCTGATTTGAAGCAAGCCCAGGCTAATTTATTGATCGCACGTCAGAGTTGGTTGCGCTGGAGTGTTCTTGTCAAGCAAGGTGCAGTGCCTCAACAAGATGCAGATACAAGATATGCCACATATCAGGCTAATCTTGCCAACGTTGAGGCAGCAAAAAATACTGTCAATTCTGACTCTGCTAACGTCAAAGCAGCACAAGCTAACGTTTATGCAAGTCAAGCAAACTTCCAGCGTAATACCGTATTGCAGTCTTATAAAAAAGTCACTGCTCCTTTCGCAGGAGTAATTACCGCACGTAATGTAAATACAGGTGTTTTAATTTCAGCAGGTAGTGGCACCAGCAATACTAGTAGTAACACCAGTACCAGCAACACCAACACTAGCAATACCAGCCTTTATACCATTGCTGCTTATGACAAGTTAGACGTGAATGTGAATGTTCCACAGAGTTTATCACCGTCTTTTCAAACTGGTCAAACAGCAGAAATTACAGTCAAAGAGTTACCACAACGAGTGTTTACGGGTAAAGTAGTGCGTACTAGCAACGCTATAGATCCAAATACTCGCACTTTGCTGACACAACTAGAAGTGGAGAACTACAACGCGACGCTGCGACCTGGGATGTATGCCACTGTCAAATTTGCGATTAACCGCACTAATACTCCCTTTGTTGTGCCAGATAGTGCCTTAGTTGTTAACGCCGGAGGTACGCAGGTAGCAACTCTAACCAAAGACCAAACAGTGCATTATCAAAAAGTTGTCGTTGGGCGAGATTATGGTACTGAAGTAGAAATTACATCAGGTCTGACAGGAAATGAATCGCTGATTGCCACTCCTACGGTTGATGAGACAGAGGGTTTGCGTGTCCAGCCAGTTGCCCAAACAAAGTAGACTCAATGTTGTCAATTGACAGCGCTTTTCATCTAAGTAAGGTACACTAACCCATCCTCCCCGATGCCTTGGGGAGGTTAGGGAAGGGGTCTACTCAATTAACTTCCAATCTACTGCTTACTGAAGGCATCGCTCTCAGTGAGGATTTTATTTTATGGAAGTCTCTTATAAGCAGTAACCAATAGTTGAGGAACATCAAAACCGCCCTTAAGTACAAGGTCGTGTATTATCTGCCATCCCCTTCGAGTAAACAATAGCTCCCAAAACGATGGGCTGGATTCTGAGTATAACTGTTTCCAGGAAAGCATCTCATTACGAGTCAAAAAACACTGGTCACAACGGTAGTAATCTACACAAAAACCTGTTTTTTCTAAAAGCGTAAATATTTGATCCTGAGTGAAGGCATGAAGGTGGTATGGATCGAAATGGCGTGTTTCACCCAATGGTACAGATATTATCAATACACCATTAATAGCTAGATAATTACGAAGCTTTTTCAAAAAATTGGTCGGATCTTTTAAATGTTCTATCGTCTCAAATGATACAACAACGTCAAAAGGCTCTGAACACTCAAACTGCTCTGCATCAGCGCAAATGAAATCTATTCCGGGTATTTGGTACTGTTTCTGAGCATATTCTACAATCGGTGAGGATATATCGACTCCAACTACACTACTTGCGCCTGCAACACGTAGCATTTGGCTACCATATCCACTACCACATGCGATATCTAAAACTCTTTTGCCTAAAACATAGTTAGTTGCAATTTCGTAGCGCCCAATATGTAACTCCAGAATCTTGCGACTAGCTAAATCTTTAGCTAAACGATTAGGAATCAAACGTTCCCATGTTACAGGAACGTTATTTAAAGCTTCAGTTGAGGAGGTAACATTACTCATATAATCAACAGTTTTAAAAGTGCTAGCGTTTTGATTTTATCACTCTAAATTATACAAGTAAGAATGATTAATTTTGAACTTTGGGACAGGCTGCTGCGTCAGTTTGTCGATTAACAGAGTCGTGTTGACTATATTGTTTGGAAAAAAGAGAAGCCCCAAGCGATGACGCGACAAGCGAACAAAATAGTTAAAGGTCAGCAGTGTTAATCAAGCAAATATTTTATCTCGGTTATGGGGTGCATCAAAATCAATCAGTGGGCCTTTGGGGACGATGCGAGTTGGGTTAACCTGGGGATGGCTCTTATAATAATGCCGTTTGATGTGGTCAAGATTGCAAGTCTCTTTGACTCCCGGCAGTTGGTAAAGTTCTTTGAGATAATTCCACAGATTCGGATAATCTATAATCCTGCGTAAGTTGCATTTGAAATGCATATAATAAACTACATCAAAACGAAACAGAGTAGTGAACATACACCAGTCCGCCTCAGTAATTTCATTTCCGCAAAGATAGCGTTGATTTCCCAATACTTTTTGCCAGTAGTCGAGAGCCATGAATAATTCCGTTACCGCTTCATCATAAGCCGACTGAGTGGTAGCAAATCCCGCCCGGTAGACACCGTTATTTATTGGTTGATAAATTGTATCAATCGTCTCGTCAATTACTTTTTGTAAATGTTCGGGATAAAAGTTAATATTTTGTTTAGCGAAAGCATTGAATTCTGTATCAAACATCCGGATGATTTCACGGGACTCATTATTGACAATTGTCCTATTTTGGATATCCCATAAAACTGGAACCGTCACCCGGCCACTATAATTAGGGTCAGCTTTCAGATAAAGTTGCCAAAGATATTGAGTACCGTTGACTGTATCGGGAATGCACCCCGGTTCATCGCCAAATTCCCAGCTATTTTGAGGAATTTCTGCTGCAACAACCGATAACCCAATAACATCTTGAAGTCCTTTCAATTGGCGGATGATGGCGGTGCGACACGCCCAAGGGCAAGCCCAAGAAATATACAGATGATAGCGTCCTGCTTCAGCTTTCAAACCACTAGAACCATCAGCTGTAATCTGGTTGCGGAAAGTTGTTGATGGACGGATAAATTTACCTTCTGAGTCTTCTTCATCTCTTTGAGATATCCACTGACCATCCTTAAGAATTCCCAAACCCATAATTATCTCCTTAGTACAGTTTTGCGTAAAAGCGTAATGTTTTTAAACGCAGAGGGATGCAAAGTAAACGCAAAGTGACACAGAGTTTTGCCTAATTTATTTCGCTACAAATTAATAAAATGTTGTACTTAGTTATTAGTCAAGAGTCAAGAATCTAAAACTCTCGACTTTTGACTTTTGACCGAATTGTACAATGTTTAAATTTTGGAAAATGGAATTGTTGGCGGAGCCTCTCCTAGAGAAGATTCTTGTGTTCCATTATTTAATGCATGTTTGAGAGCAAACGAATTTAAACGTGAGAATAATTCTATTATCCAAAATCCAAACATTTTTTGACAAGCAAGTGACTTGATTGCTGGAGTCAATCTAAAATTGTTCGACTGAGCGTAGCCTGAGCGGCGTCGTAAAGCCTGCGGCATAGCTTCGCTTAAGGCGCAGCCTAAGAAGAGAAGGGCGTAGCCGTACTCCTTCTCTACGTTCGCGCAGCGTGTCGCAGACAGACGCTCCGCGAACGGAGAAGTAAGGTACGCGCAGCGTTCCGCAGGAAAGTCCAAAATCCAAAATTGCTTGATTATTCAGCGTTGAGGATTTTTGGTACTTTAAAAAATTCACCTTCCTGTTCAGGCGCACTGTTAAGAATACTTTCTCGGTCTGAATAAGGTTGCAATTTATCCTCTCGTGTGATGTTGCTGACATCAATTGCCCGTGTTGTTGGGGACACATTACTGACATCAAGTTCATTCAACTGTTCAATATAATCCAGAATATTTCCTAACTGGGTAGTCAATTGTTCCTCTTCTTCTGAAGTCAATTCTAAACGAGCAAGATTAGCTACTTTGTGAACTTGTTCTTGGTCAATCATATTTTTTTTGTTAGGAGTGAAGAGAGACGCGATTAATCGCGTCTGTACAGGAGTTAGGAGTGAATGATTCATAATTCCTAACTCATCACTTTTAGAAGAATACGTCAATTTGCGATCGCTTAGTGGTTTTCAGCCAGTTTTGGGCTTCGATGTAGTTATTGGGAGCCATGCGAATAGCCCGAATCCAATAGTCTGCTGCTTGGTCAAACAGTGCTTCGCCAGCCTCGTTATCTCCAGCTTCTTTCTCCCTTTCGCCTTGGTAGTGATAAATCACGGCGATGTTGTTTAAGGCTTGGGGCATACGTGGGTTTAACTCAACTGCCTGGTGATACAGTTCTAAAGCTTTTTTGTGGTCGCCGTTGCTGGCATAGATTAGCCCCATATTGTAAAGAATATAGCCGCGATCGTTGGTGTCTTCCTCTAGTGTTAGAGCTTCTTCATAGTATTCCAATGCTTCAGCATATTCCCCTTCTGCTTGGGCTGACATGCCATCTCGATAATAAACAAACGCTTCTTTAGCTTTTTTATTGGTTGGCAGGATTTTCAGAATGATATCTGCCATTACTGTAAAGGATTTGTCAACAAAATTATCGTTTTTTTGTGTTCTTGGCATATTTGTCTCTGGGGATTGGGGATTGGGGATTGAGTATTAGGGATTGGGGCATTGGGCATTGGGCAATAATCAATAGTTTTTCTTCCCCTGCTTCCTCATCTCCCCAATCCCCTAGTACACTCAATAGCTAATTTAACTGATTTGCGGGTGCATTCTTCTCACTGAGGGGTATGATGCATTGCGAATTATTATGCCGAGCGTTATTGACCAAAGTGCTAACTGGATAGGCAGTCATTGCTGGCGCTGGATAAGGACGCAATAGTTGCTGTAAGGTTTGGGGCGTTTGCACTTGGGAATCTAGCCATAAATCGTAATCTTGTGGCTCTAGAATCACTGGCATCCGCTCGTGGATAGGTTGGAGTAATTCGTTAGCTGCCGTTGTCAAAATTGTACAAGAGATTATTTCCTCGTCAGCAGGCGATCGCCATCTTTCCCACAAACCTGCAAAGCCGAAGGTTTGCCCATCTTGAAGGCGAAAATAAAACGGCTGCTTTTTGCCTTGTTGGCGTTGCCACTCATAAAAGCCATCAGCTAGCACTAAACAGCGTCTGTGCTTAAAAGCCGAGCGGAAAGCAGGTTTTTCGGCAACAGTTTCTGCCCTAGCGTTAATCAGCTTTGCCCCCATTCCTGCATCTTTCGCCCATGACGGAATTAAGCCCCAATGCAACTGCTTAAATTCACGCTTTTTGCTTTCGGGATTTTGTAACACTGTAGCAACCATTTGCGTAGGTGCAATGTTATATTCTGCTGCTAAATCTGAAACTGGTTCAACATGGAAAGCTTGAGCTAAACTTGCTGCCGACTGGTTTAGAGTAAATCTTCCACACATACTTTTATTCTCCACTACTCACTGAATTAAACATCTCAATCTAGAAATAAATAATACTTTTTTTATTTTTTGGAATAATTTTATCTAGTACTCAGAAGCTAACATATAAAAACAATTATCCGGTTTTGGGAGAATCTTTTGGTAAGATATTGTATTTCAAACCTTCACTTATCAACATATTCCTAACTGTATTCTAGCATGGAACTACTGCATTTGTACGATTTTTTACCTTCTGGCAATGGTTATAAGATACGTCTATTATTGACACAACTAGGTATGCCTTTTGAGAGGGTAGAGCTTAACATCTTGAAAGGCGAGACTCGAACACCAGAATTTTTAAGTAAAAATCCTAATGGTAAGATACCCATTTTGGAAATTAAGCCAGGGAGATACTTGGCAGAATCAAATGCCATATTGGTGTATCTGAGTGAATGCACAGAATTTTTACCCTATGACCGATTTTTACGAGCACAGGTGCTGCAATGGTTATGTTTTGAACAGTATAGCCATGAACCTTTTATTGCTACATCAAGATTTTGGATTTCTATTTTAGGTAAAACTGAAGAATATAGTGAAGCTATCAAGCAAAAACGTGAACCAGGTTATGCAGCACTTAACTTGATGGAAAAACATTTAACTTCTCAGACTTTTTTTGTGGGAGAGCGTTACACGATCGCTGATATTGCCTTATTCGCTTATACTCATGTAGCTGATGAAGGTGGGTTTAATTTAATACAATTTCCTGCTATCCAAGCTTGGATAGAAAGAGTCAAATCTCAACCAAGGTATATCAGTATTACACAAGCATAAAAATTATATTTTGCGAGTTTCTGTCTCTCGTTTTTTGGCTCTAGTAGAGGATGTACTGGGTGGGACATTGCCTCATTTTCAGGAGGCAGGCAAAGTCTTCATTGAAGATGTTACTAAACAGCAACTAGATATCTGTATTAATTTCTATCAGCTTTTGCCTGGAAGACAAACCTGACTTAATTCTGATATGAGATTTAGTTACATTAAATTTCTCTGCTAGTAGTTTAATTAACTCTCGATTCACTTTACCATCAATTGGGGGTGATTTTAAATACACAGTCAAACTCCCATCAGGTTGTTCTTCAATCTTTTGCTGTTTTGAATTAGGTTTAACCTTGACTTTTTTTTGCATGACTTATTCCATGTAATTGTCGCAGCCACAACCAACCTAAAACACAACCCAATACATAATGAGGAAAATCCCACCAAACAAAAGTAGTACCAAGTAACAATTTACCTATTAAGGTGGCGCGAATCTCCTCTAATAGTGGCGGATGCCAAAGTTGCAAGAATTCTAGTATAGAGGTGATGACAAAAACCCATATAGGAATTTGAATTACCGCCGTCCGACTTCTGAAAAACCAAAATGCAAACAGACACCAAAATATTTCGTAAAATACAGCTGCTCCGTAATCATTAAACCAGTGATGGGCAGGCCCGTTATAATATTTAAACAAAAAGCCCATCGGTACAACGATGAGCACAGAAAAAATAATAAATATTGTTTGGTTACGGTGTCGAAGCATTTTCTACAGATTAGAGACTAAGCAAAATTTTAGCAGCCCGAACAACTGGAAGTCGCGGCTACACAAACTTAGGCGTACCCCTACTCAAAAGCCCGCTACGCGTAGCACCCCGCAGGGAAGGGTAGTCCGCCCATCTGGACTTATCTTCTCTTACTACGTCAACTCATTGTAGGGGGCTTGTTGGTGGTATCTGGCTTGTTGGTCGAATTGTTATTGAACTACTTGTTTCAGGAACTGGCTTGATTTAGAAGGTGAATAGCATCTGGCTCAAGTTTAAGACCTACAGATTTGATGATATCTTGAAGCTGCTCAATTTTTGTAGCACTAACAATAGGAGCGGTAATAGTGGGACGTGCAATTAGCCAGGCTAGAGCAACTTGGGTGGAAGTCACATTATAAATCTTGGCGACTTCATCCAGTGCCTCTAGAATTGCTAAACCACGAGCATTCAAATATTTCTTGACAGAATTACCACGAGCACTAATAGAGAGGTCTTTTTCTGAACGATATTTACCAGAGAGAAAGCCACTACACAGAGAGGAATAGTTAATCACACCAATTGAGTGTTCTTGGGAGATTTGTTGTAGCTCCTGCTCGTACTCGGCTCGGTCATACAAATTATAACGAGGCTGAAGGCTCTCATAGCGAGGATAATTATGCTGCTGGCTGATTTGCAATGCCTCTACCAAACGCTCTGCACTATAGTTGGAAGCACCAATGAAGCGCACTTTTCCCTGATCAATTAATTCCCCATAAGTTTCTAGGGTTTCTGCAAGGGAAGTGCTTTGATCATCGATATGTGATTGGTACAAATCAATATAATCGGTTTGTAACCTGTGCAATGAGTCTTCAACAGCTTGTTGGATATGTTTGCGAGAAAGCCCTTTGCCTTGAATACCCATATCATTGCCAACTTTAGTAGCGATCACCACTTGGTCACGGTTGCCTCGCTGCTTGAGCCACTTCCCTAAGATGATCTCCGACTCTCCACCCTGATTGCCTGTAACCCATTTGGAATAGACATCAGCAGTGTCAATAAAATTACCTCCAGCCTTGATGAAGTGATCTAAAATCTCAAATGAAGTATCTTCATCAATAGTCCACCCAAACACATTGCCACCAAAACATAATCGTGATACTTCTAGCCCAGAACGTCCAAGTTTAAGTCTTTCCATCAACACTGCACTCCTTTATCCTTGTTCAATATTTAACAGCAAATTTATTCGCCCGTGCCTTATCCCCATACATGAATATAGTTACCACTGCATGAAAAATACTGAAAAAGCCCCCATCTCTGAGTAGCGCGATCGCAAGCAGCGATCGCCAAAAATCGGGGTAAGAATAGCTGACTTGAGTCACAAATGAGTAGTAATCTAGGGGAAATAAACATAAAGCCTTGCTATTTAAGCATTGGTCTCAGTTTTGCCAGAACCGGATATACCCATTACCAGAATAATCATCGACTGCTTAATCATATTTTTCTTAAGAAAAGTTAAGTTATTGAAATGGAGATAGAAATCAGGACTCCTAACTCTTTTCCATGCAAAATGTGATGTGAGTTGTATTAAAATCTCTTGACAAATAACGATTATTTTCTATAATACATACTAAATGCACACGTGTGCAATATTTTAAAGCTCAGATAAAAAATGAATAAACGAAGAATTTCAATTGAAGATATTGCTCAAAGAGCAGGTGTTTCTCATTCCACAGTTTCACGCGCTTTGCGAGATAACGCTCTAATTAGCCCGAAAGTGCGAGAAGAAATTAAGCGACTGGCGCAAGAGATGAGCTATGTGCCGAATGCAATTGCTCAAAGCTTGCAAAATAAACGTACTAATACCATTGGTGTAGTAGTAACTTCCATCGCAGATCCCTTTTTTGCTGAAGTAGTAGAGGGAATTGAGAAGATAGCTAGACCCGCAGGCTTGAGTGTTTTGTTGAGTGCTTCACACCGAAATTTTGAGCAGGAAATAGCAGCTATTGATACTTTTCATCGCCGTCGAGTGGACGGGATCTTAGTAGCGGACTCACGAATTAGTAAACAGCATACCAAACAACTTACGCAATTTGCTGTGCCAACAGTTCTGATTAACAGCCAGACCGAAGATCAATGCGAAATATTTCACTCAGTGGCAATAGACGATCGCTTAGGTGCTAGATTAGCCACAGAGCATTTAATAAGTCTGGGACACACCACTATTGGTTATCTGGGTGTAGGCGATCGCAGCAGATCGAACCAGCAGCGCCTGGAAGGATATCGAATGGCTCTTGCTGAAGCTGGTCTACCACAAAATACTGATTGGGTTGCAATTAGTGATGAAGATGATACCAGAATAAGCGATGTTAGTACTGGACAACAGATGCTATCTAAACTATTGACTGCTGAGGTGACAGGCATCTTTTGTTACAACGATATGGTGGCAGTTGGCGCTCTACTGGTCTGCCAAGAACTAGGTATTTTAGTGCCGCGAAATTTGAGTCTGGTTGGATTTGATGGTATTGCTTTGGGGCGTTACGTTACGCCTGCACTCACCACAGTCAGCCAGCCAATGTTAGAAATTGGTGGCATAGCCATGCAAATGTTACTCGATTTATTAGAAGAAAAAACTGTAGAAAACCGCATTTTATCTCCTTTTCTAGTACAGCGTGGTAGTAGTGCAGCATTAAGAAAATAATCTTAAAGCGTGTCTAGCTTGAAAATTGTAGTTTTTTTGTAATCAGAGGAAAGCTGATCTTCAAGCCACAACTGAAAATATCCTCTCCTTAAAAACTCCAGGTTTAAAAATGGACGGGGTTTAATTTGAAAAAATTGCAAACTCTTACCTCTGCATCTCTGCGTGTTAGCGTTAGCGGGGCGTAGCCCGGCAAATTCATGTTTTCAGGCAGCAACGCCAAAATTTTAACCGGACAAAAATATGTTAACCAAAAAACCGAGTTTATCTCCCGATCGCTGCTTTTCTCCAGAACCAGTGCAAAGACGACTAGCCCATCAATTTTTTGACAGTATATCTGCGTTACCTCTGGTCTGCCCACACGGCCACGTAGATCCAGCCTTGTTAGCGAATCCCGCCGCCCGTTTTGGTACACCGACGGAATTATTTATTATCCCTGACCACTACCTTTTGCGGATGCTCTACAGTCGAGGCGTACCTCTACAAGCTTTGGGCATACCTACTAGTGATGCACCAGCACAAACCGACCACCGCAAAATCTGGCAGCTGTTCGCCGAACATTTTTATCTATTCCAGGGTACTCCATCCGGGTTGTGGCTCAAAGACGAACTAACTAACGTCTTTGGCGTAGATGAACCTTTAAATTCTTGCAATGCTGGACATATTTATGATTACCTAGAAGGTCTGTTAGCCTTGCCTGAGTTTTCCCCTCGTGCTTTATTCAAACGCTTTAACATCGAAGTGCTTTGTACCACCGATGCAGCCAGTGATACCCTAGAGAATCAGCGATCGCTCCACGAAGAAGGTTTTACTCAAATTAGACCAACTTTTCGACCAGATGCAGTAGTTAATCTGGATACTCCTGGTTGGCGCAAAAATCTTGCAAAGTTGGAAAGCACCGTAGACAGAGAAATTAACACTTATGCTACTTTTGTGCAAGCTCTAGAAGAACGTCGGGCTTTCTTTAAAAAAATGGGCGCGACAGCTACCGATCAAGGTGCAGCTACACCTTATACCACACGCCTTTCTGACCAGGAAGCAGAAGCTATCTTTGCTAGAGCATTAGCCGACAAGCTGAATCCAGGTGATGTAGAACAGTTTATCGGTCATATGTTTATGGAAATGGCGCGGATGAGTGTGGAAGATGGTTTGGTGATGCAAATGCATTGTGGTGTTATGCGTAACCATAACGCCACTTTATTTGAGAGATTTGGATCTGATAAAGGTGCTGATATTCCACTGAAAATAGAATGGACTCAAAATCTGCACCCGTTGTTATCAGCTTACGGTAATGATCAGCGCTTCCACCTAATCATTTTTGGTATGGATGAAAGCACCCTGAGCCGAGAAATGGCTCCGCTAGCCGGTCATTATCCCACTATATTGCTCGGGCCGCCTTGGTGGTTTCACGACAGCGTAAATGGTATGGAGCGCTACTTTAATCAGGTAATGGAAACTGCCGGAATTTATAATACTGCTGGGTTTAATGATGATACCCGCGCTTTCGTCTCTATTCCAGCTCGTCACAATATCTGGCGGCGAGTAGCTTGTAACTGGTTAGCCGGATTAGTCACACGGGGATTAGTTGAGGAAGAAGAAGGGTATGATATGGCCCGCGCTTTGGCTTACGACCTCGCTAAGGTTGCTTACAAGTTGGATTAATACCAATTTTCTAAAATCAAGCTATTAGCACTAGGGCGTGTTTTCAAAGTATTAGATCCCCCCAACCTCCCTTTTAAAGCTACAGTCTACACAAGTCTTTTCACCTGCAATGGCATTGTATTGACTGACAATAGCATTGTGTTGAATAACAACAGCATTGTGTTGAATAACAATAGCATTGTGTTGAATAACAACAGCATTGTGTTGACTGACAATAGCATTTTACTGGTTCCTATGCTTTGCATGAGAATCAGGAAAGCCTCATCAAGCTAGGTTTTTAGGACTTGTGTGTACACTTTAGCCTTTTTAAGTGGAGCTAAGAGTCTCTTAGAGGTTGTTTGAAAAGTGTTTTGCTGTGACTTTAGGCACTTCTAGATCCCCCCTAACCCACGCCAGTCGCTCATGGGGGAAACCCCCTACAGCCCTTCGGGCATCCTACGGCAGGCGTTAGTCTCTCCTTTTGGGAGAAGACCGCGCTGGCTCCCCTAAAAAAGGGGGAACCGGAATCAAAGTCCCCCTTTTTAAGGGGGATTTAGGAGGATCTAGAACGTTTTGATACCGACAATAGGACTTTTAAAACATCCTCTTAAAGTCCCCCAATTTATCGAGAGATTTAGGGAAATCTAAAAAGTTAGGAGACTTAACGAGTAGTTTGAAAACACGCCTTAGTCCTAGCTACAGAGAAAACTTAGAAACCCAGATTAAATATTGACTTTTTTAATTACGAATTACGAATTGGAATAAGCAGGGGAATCATTGATGTCAGACTGGATTTTAAATAAACTTTTTAGCCTAAAAGAGCAGGTAATAGTAGTCACTGGCGGTTCTGGTGTGCTTGGTGGGGCTATGGCAAAGGGTTTGGCCCTTGCTGGAGCGCGAGTCGCCGTTTTGGGTCGCAATGAAGCACGAGCGAGTGCGGTAGTGGCTGAAATTACCAATAACGGTGGAGAAAGCATAGCTGTACTGGCAGATGTTAGCGATCGCTCCCAATTAGAAATCGCCAGGGATGACATTATACAGCGTTGGGGTCAGATAGACATCCTGGTAAACATGGCTGGTGGTAATATTCCTGCTGCCACAATTACTGCTGATGCGACTATTTTTGATCTGCCACACGCAGCTTTTGAGGAAGTAGTTAGCCTAAACTTAGTCGGTACTCTACTCCCCAGCCAAGTTTTTGGTCAAGCAATGGTGGAAAAAAATCAGCCCCACGGTTGTATTGTGAATATTTCTTCTATGTCTGCCATTCGGGTGATTAGCCGCGTGCTTGGCTACTCAGCCGCTAAAGCCGGGATAGATAACTTTACTCGCTGGCTAGCGGTAGAACTCGCCCAAAAGTATGGAGATGGAATGCGAGTAAATGCGATCGCACCAGGTTTCTTTATTGGGGAACAAAATCGAGATTTACTGTTAAATGCAGATGGCAGTTTGACTATACGCGGGCAAAAAATTATCGACCATACCCCTGCTGGACGTTTCGGAAAACCGGATGAATTACTCAGCACCTTGATTTGGTTATGTAGTTCTGGTTCTAGTTTCGTTAACGGAGTAGTCGTACCTGTAGACGGTGGGTTTAATATCTACAGCGGAGTTTAATAATAATGTATTCACTAGCCGTAACTAACGGAACACTTTCAGACGAGCAAGTTTCCGAACTGGTTCATCAAGCTTTAGCAGACCCTAAGTTGGATGGACAGCGCATCCTAGTATTAATTCCAGATGGAACTCGCACTGCTCCCATACCTCAAATGTTTCGATTGCTTCATAATGAGTTGGGTAAAAGGGTAGCGGCTCTGGATTTTTTAATTGCTCTGGGTACACATAATCCCATGAGTGAAGAACAGATCAATCGCTTGGTGGGGGTAACACACCAGGAGCGAGAGACAACTTTTAAAAAGGTTCAAATTTTTAACCACCTTTGGAATATACCAGATACTTTTATTTCTTGTGGAGTAATTTCGGCAGATGAGATAGGACAGATCAGCCGGGGAATGCTACATCAAGCAGTTGAAGTACGTGTTAACAAGCTTGTAACAAAGTACGATCTAATAATGATTTGCGGCCCGGTCTTTCCCCACGAAGTTGTCGGTTTCTCTGGTGGAAATAAATACTTTTTTCCCGGTATTGGTGGTCAGGAAGTAATTGATCTATCACACTGGTTGGGTGCTTTAATTACCTGTTACGAAATCATTGGTACACCGGGAATAACACCAGTTCGGCGCTTGATTAACCGAGCCGCTAACCTAATTTCTACCCCAAAGCTTTGTCTGGCGATGGTGGTTGCACCCAAAACGAATCAGCTAGCTGGACTTTATATAGATAAACCAGAGTCAGCTTGGGAAGCTGCTGCAAAATTATCAGCCAAACTGCATATTAAATATGTAGATCAGCCTTTTAAACAAGTGCTTTCAGTAATGCCCCAAATGTATGATGACATTTGGACAGCAGCTAAAGGAATGTACAAGCTAGAGCCAGTAGTGACCGACGGAGGCGAGGTAATTATATATGCCCCTCACATTACTGAGTTTAGCTATACGCACGGCGAAATCCTAGCCCAAATTGGCTATCATGTGCGGGATTACTTCCTCAAACAGTGGGATAAATTTCAAGCATATCCTGGTGGAGTGCTGGCTCATAGTACTCATTTAAAAGGTATGGGTACTTTTGGTCCCATAGAAGGGGAACAAGCGCGGATTCGCGTTACTTTAGCTACTGGTATTTCTACTGAACGCTGTGCTGCTCATAACTTGAACTATTGTGACCCGGCTACCATTAAACCCACAGAATGGGCTAACCGTGAAGATGAAGGTATCTTGCTTGTTCCCAAGGCTGGCGAGATCCTATACCGTGTAATATCAAGTCCGGATAATTAGTTATCCCCTCAATTATCTCAAAAAACGTTTGGCAAAGCACCTCAAGGTGTAATTGGCTGAGAAGATAAAGTGCGATCGCTCTCTGGGAAGAGTCCGCGACGCCGATAGCGAAGCGTTAGCGAGTCTTCTCCCAAGGGGAGACGCCAAAGGCGAACGAGCGTCATAGCCCGTCGTAGACATCGCCTTTTGTCGAACCCCATCAATGAAGTCATTAACATGATTACACAAGAGGTATTTTACAGCCAAACTTTGGCATAATCAGAGTTTGAGGAATATATTGACTAGTTAGCTGATGCGGTAGCCCCAAAAATTGAAATCTTTTTGAATAGTTTGTCTCATCGCCACAAACACCAGATCAATATAGAGTTTTAGATGTGACATTAATTTTTGTTTCTTTGGCTATTGTTCATGTTTGAGAGTTATACACTGTTTCCCTAAATAATTATCAAGTTCATGAATCAAAGAAAAATATGGTTATTAATGATGCTATTTGCAACAATGGTATTGATTAGTATCATCACAGGTTATAGCCATTCTTTAAAAGCAGCCTCATCTTTAGGCAAAGATACGCTGACGATGATTACTTCCCCAGATTATCCACCTTATGAGTTTTATGATACTAAGGGAGGTGAGAGGCAAATTGTTGGCTTTGATGTAGATATAGCCAAGACTCTTGCTCAAGAGCTAGGATTTCAACTAAAGGTAATAGAATCAGATTTCAATGGATTAATTCCTGCACTGCAAGCGAAGCGGGCTGACTTTGTTATGGCTGGGATGACTCCCACCCCAGAACGTCAGAAAAATGTTGATTTTTCAATTATTTATTACCAAGCAAAAGATACGATTGTCGCTCCCAAAAATAGCAATCTTAAACAGACCCAAGACCTAGCTTTTAAAAAAGTCGGGGTACAATTGGGGACTATCCAAGAGCAAAATGCTAAAAAAATTGCCCAAAAAATTACAGGGATTCAGCTAAAACAACTCAATAAAGTACCAGAAATAATTCAGGAACTCAAATCGGGGCGAATTGATGCAGCAATTGTTGAGGACACCGTTGCTAGAGGATTTGCCCAAGCCAACACAGATTTAGAGTTTAACGTTATTTCCTCAGATGAGGTGAGTGGCTCGGCGATCGCTTTTCCTAAAGATTCGGGCTTAGTAGAACCTTTTAATAAAGTCCTGCAACAAATGAAGTCCAAAAAAGAACTAGAAAAATTAGTCACCAAGTGGTTTTCACAAACTACCTCAACCGCTACTGTATCTAAATCTCCTGCTAAAGGTGGGCTGAATCTAGACTTTACCAGAATTATCCCAGACATTCCTTTTATTCTCAAAGGCATCCCTTTGACATTGTTGTTTACGCTTTTGTCAGTATTTCTCGGGTTAATTTGGGGTACAGTTCTTTCTTTGTGCAAAATCACTGGTATTAAGCCCTTCACCTGGCTTGCCAACGCCTACACCTCCGTATTTCGAGGCACACCCCTGCTGTTACAGTTGGCTTTAGTTTACTATGCCACACCCCAGCTCACAGGTTATGATATCTCGGCTTTAGAAGCAGGGGTGCTAACTTTTACCCTTAACTCTGGGGCTTATATGTCAGAAACCATCCGGGGTGGAATTCAAGCAGTAGATAAAGGACAAACTGAGGCAGCGATGTCTATGGGTGTTCCTTATCGTTTGATGATGTGGGACATCATTTTGCCCCAAGCATTGAAGAACATTCTACCTGCATTGGTGAATGAAACTATTGGACTGTTGAAAGACTCAGCTTTGGTATCAACAATTGGTGTAGTGGAAATATTACGCAGTGCCCAAATTATTGGTGCGAATAAGTATATTTATTTTGAACCTCTGCTGTTTGCAGGGTTAATTTACTATATTTTAGTTATGGGTCTGACTAGGAGTGCATCCGTTTTAGAAAGGAAGTTAAGACAAAGTGAGTAAAGTCGTAATTCGGACAGAATTCTTGTGTAAATCCTTTGGCAAACTCGACGTCCTCAAAGATATTTCTACGGAGATTCACCAAGGGGAAGTTGTTGCTATTCTTGGGCCTTCTGGTTCAGGTAAATCTACCTTTCTGCGGTGCATGAACCTGCTAGAACGCCCCACTAAAGGCAGAATCTATTTTCAAGAGCAAGAAATCACTCATCCCAAGGTAAATATTGCCAAGGTTCGTCAACAGCTGGTGATGGTGTTTCAACATTTTAATCTATTTCCCCACATGACAGTATTGCAAAATGTCACCTATGCTCCGATCAAGGTGAAAGGAGTAAATCGGCAGTTAGCCCGAAATCAAGGAATGGAGTTATTGACAAAGGTGGGCTTAGAGGAAAAAGCAGATGTCTTTCCATCCAAATTATCAGGGGGACAGAAACAAAGGGTAGCTATAGCCCGCACTTTGGCAATGTCACCAGAGATGATTTTATTTGATGAACCCACCTCTGCTTTAGACCCAGAAATGGTCAAAGATGTGCTTCAAGTGATCCAAGATTTAGCTCAAACAGGGATAACAATGGCGATTGTTACCCATGAAATGGGATTTGCTAGAGTTGTGGCTAGTCGAATTATGTTTCTCGATCAAGGGACTTTAGCAGAAGATACGACTCCCAACAAGTTTTTTGAAAATCCTCAGTCCCAAAGGGCCAAGCAATTTTTAGAAAAAATGCTTTAGTTCACTTTTAATGTCAACGCGGTGTTTTATGAGTTTTGCACAGATGGCGGAGTTTCAGAAGCCTAGTTAATTTCTGTATTTGGTGAAGATACCGTTTTGTATGCCTGCTGAGGGTGATTTAGTCGTTCGGGGTATCGCAGTTCTATTAATCCCCAGAACTTTACGAACCAGTAAAGGACTTTACCAGTTAGTAAAGAACTTTATTGTTTGCATTCAAACTTACAACTGATACGAAGCCGTTAATGCTACCGCCAATGCATCCGCAGCATCATCAGGCTTGGGAATTTCATCTAAATCCAGCTCCCGCGCTACCGCCTCTTGCACTTCTGACTTATCAGCATTGCCATAGCCTGTTAAAGCTTGCTTAATTTGAGCAGGAGTATACTCTACGTAGGGAAGACGACGCTGGCCCAAGACCAAAATGAGTACACCCCGCGCCTGTGCAACTATGATTGTACTTGACATCCGATAGAAGAATAGTTTCTCGATCGCCACCAAATCTGGTTGAAATTCCTCCAACAGGGTGTGTAAATCATCAAACAAGGTACAGAGGCGCTGTCCCATTTCTACACCTGCTGACGTTTTAATTACCCCAAAATCCAGCATATTTACTGTAGTCTCTTGCACCTTGTTAGGAGTTTGTGTGCAGGTAATTACCCCAAATCCTAAAATTGCTAGTCCTGGATCTAATCCTAAAATTCGTTTTTCCATTAAATTCACTTTTACCAAGCCAGGCTATTGTTTAACTAGGAATACTGGCAATCTTCACGACTTGCTCTTAGTCTAATGGGATTGACAAATATAATAGTTTCACGCCTGGTGATTTAAACCAAGTGGTGTACATTTTCTGTTAATTATTGTTTGTAGCACTGCTCCAAATCAGGTATGTCAATTGGTTTTCTCAGACAAGCCCTCAACGCCCTGCAAAAGCAGTCGCGTTCTCGTACTTCCTATCGGGTTAACCAGTGGTTCAAATGGTTATCCCCTGGACTATCGGTAAAACGTTGGTTGTTAATCAGTATTGGGGGTGTACTGCTGGCGAGTTTGGGGTTAGCTATTTGGATTAAGCTGACCCCCATTTTTTTAATGATCGAGTTGTTTAGGAGTTTTCTGGGAGTAATTACCAACATCTTACCCAACTATGTCAGTGGGCCTTTGGTGCTGGTTGGCGGCTTGCTGTTAGTGCTTTGGGGGCAAACTCGCACTGTAGGCTCAATTACTAAGGTACTAAGAGCAGAAGGCGGAGAAGAACTTATCGATGTCTTGCTGGCACATCATCGATTGTACCGAGGCCCGAAAATAGTGGTAATTGGTGGTGGTACGGGACTTTCTACGTTGTTAAGGGGACTGAAAACCTACAGTGCTAATATTACTGCTATTGTCACTGTCGCCGATGATGGTGGATCTTCTGGGCGGTTGCGTCAAGAATTTGGAGTGCTACCACCAGGGGATATTCGCAATTGTTTGGCTGCACTAGCAGATGAAGAAAAGTTATTAACAGAATTGTTTCAATACCGTTTTCGGGCTGGAGATGGATTGACGGGTCACAGTTTTGGCAATTTGTTTTTAACGGCAATGAGTGATATTACTGGAGATTTAGAACAAGCAGTTGCAGCCAGTTCCAAAGTGCTAGCGGTACGGGGACAAGTACTACCAGCAACTCTCAGTGATGTTCGCCTCTGGGCAGAATTAGCCGATGGTCGCCGCATTGATGGGGAGTCTAGCATTCCCAAAGCTGGCGGTAAAATTGTCAAAATTGGCTGCATTCCAGCTAATCCTCCAGCGATACCAGCAGCTATTAAGGCACTTAAAGAAGCTGATTACATCATTATTGGCCCAGGTAGCCTTTATACTAGCCTGATTCCTAATTTATTAGTACCAGAAATTGCCGATGCGATCGCTCAAACAGATGCCCCCCGTATTTATATCTGCAATATAATGACTCAACCAGGAGAAACTGAAGGCTACACTGTTGCCGATCACATCAGAGCAATTGATGCTGCTTGTGGGCAAAGACGGCTATTCGATGCCGTGCTAATCCACAAAAAATCCCCTTCGGAGCAATCACTCATCCGCTACGCCCAACAAAACTCCCATCCCGTTTTCCTGGATAGAGAAGCCGTAACTCAGCTAGGGCGCAGGATTGTTCCAGCTAATGTTTTGTATGAAGATGAAACAGGTTTTGTCCGTCACAATCCGCAGAAACTAGCACAAGTGTTGTTGCGGTGGTACGGTAGAGTTCATCATGGAAGATGAGTTAATAGTCCGAAATTCATTGTGAGCTAGCTCTTGACTCTTGACTAATTATGAAAATTTTTCTTGCAGATACAGAGGCGACGCTACGCTTAGGTATTACTCTTGGTAAATCCCTAACCCCTGGTAGTGTAATTTTACTAAAAGGTGATTTAGGTGCTGGTAAAACTACCCTAGTTCAAGGTATTGGCAAGGGTTTGGGAATCGCTGAACCCATTGTCAGTCCTACTTTCATGCTGATTAATGAGTACACGGAAGGACGCTTCCCCCTTTACCACCTGGATTTATATCGTTTAGAACCACAAGAAGTTGCAGCCCTGAATTTAGAAAGTTACTGGGAAGGTGTTGAAGTCATACCAGGAATTGTGGCAGTTGAATGGGCAGAACGAATGCCCTACAAGCCAGATAGTTATTTAAGTATGAGTTTGACTTATGAGCATGGGGGCACTCGTCAAGTCGAACTCATACCATTTAATTGTGCCATTAGCGAAGTCATTACTGCGATTTAAGCTCATCTCCCGACTGAAGTACGAGGGATTTCACTTTTCCCGTCACAACACTAAAAAATTTCTGCAAATAGTCGAGGGAGAACTCCACACTCGTCCTATCTGCCACTACCACGTTCGCCATTGTAAGTCACTAACATTGTTATCTCAACCAAAAATAAACAAAGAATTGTTCAACAGCAGATATCTTGCAATAGGGTTCAATTCAAGCTAAAAACAGAGGCACAAATAGGTTGAGTTTTTTCCCTTTACCCCCTTAAAAAGGGAGACAATGCAGACGGAAGGATCTTATCCGAATAGTATTGAACCTACAGTGATTTTAACTGAACGCTATTGATAGATATTCAAAATTGGCATTTACTAGCTTTCTTGCTGTAATAAGCAGTTAAAAACTGATTTAGATGGTGTATTAATCACGCAAACGTAAATAAACTGTTGTTGGGTTAAATGAGAGTTTTTACAGAACTTAGTCAGCTTGCTTAAACCAGATTAGTTCCCGACTGTCATTCGGAAATACAATCGGGATTATTTAGCAGCGAAAGCTAGTAGAGAAAAGGTTAGACAACAATTAAGTTCTGTATAAGTCGTCTAACTTTCCTTACACTTAGTATTCCCCAGTTATATTCATAATCTATACAAAATAAAAAACTAGTTTATGATTTTTTTAAATTATTTTAAATTATTTTAACTAGCAAATAATTCTTATATTCACATCTGTAATTAGCACTGATATCAAGCATTTTTTAAATACAACATCTCGTATTTCTACGATTTTATGTAGAAATACGAGATATTTTATCCTATATTAGTTGACATTAATATGCCTACGTGGATGCACTAGTACCGCAAGGCGGAAGTTAAAAGTCATTCATTCGCTCATTCAAAAGAATTATATTCCTTGCTCTTGCACCATTTTGTAGATGCAGAGCGGCTTCCCGGAGGGTATGGTTGGTTTATTTACGTGCCCGCTAGTAGTCTGTCAAGTTTAAATTAATGGGTAAACAAGTTCGTAGTGAGTTAGCGCAGTCTTCTGCCTACAGCCCTTCTCTACGAGACGCTCCGCGAACGGGCATCCTACGGCAGGCGCTAGCTTCTCCCAAAGGTAGAAGGGGAGCCTGCAGGCGTCTGGGGGTTTTCTCCATGAGCAACTGTCTTCTCTTCTTAGGCTGCGCCAACGAGACGCTCAACTCACATCTTGCACCTGGAATTATAATGTCAAAAATGCAACTACGTGTAATATCATGTCCGCCAAATTACCCATAATAAAAGAACCCCACCCCGCAAAAGCTACGCTTTAGCTCCCCTCCCCGCCTGTGGGGAGGGGTTGGGGGTGGGGTTCTTCAGGTTTAATAAGCAATCAAGCGGACATGATATAAGAGGAATTAATCGTTCAATCTCAAGTAAAAGAAGAGACACGACTATTTGAGGGAAAATAGATTCAAGTGCAGTTTGTGCAGCCTCGTATGTTTTACGCCTTGAAGCGCGATCGCTCTCTTGAAACTTTTTTAGCCAAATTACTTGCTGTAGCTAAGTTTTAGGTTTTTTAAACTTGAATTATAAATTTGAAGTATATTTTGTCCGCTTGGATTGTGAACTATATCATGTCCGAATGGCACTAAGAAAAGCTCTAAGGTATGTGGAATAAGGGCTACAGCTTTAATGCCAGTTCCCGCAGTCATGGCATGAGTCAGGCGATCACAGATGGAGGAATGATGTACAGTTGTCTAAAAATTTTTTGGAGGTAGAAAAAGCTTACTCGTTCATGAAATACTTTCTTTGAGACGAGCAAGCAAATACCATAATTACTACTGTGACACTACGAGTACAAATCCTCACTTGATAATTTAGTCAAAGTTTAGGACTACCTTTTAAAGAATTATTGCCAGAATCTACAATTAAACAAGCAATATCTGAGTTGTTATGCAGCGAGCTCGTACTTACAAAACAGACTACTTCCCACGCTTACTGAAACCCGATTTTAGAGCTTCAGATTTAGTAGCTTAAGAAGAATAGTTCTTCAATCCCACTGATAACAAAACAAATGCAGATATTAAAAGTATGACTCTGAGCCAGTTATACAAGTCCCATCTGCTCCTGATACTCTCCCAATCTGAAGGTAAATTGTTGAGATCCCATTCCTTAACTTGATTATTCAAAGGAACTGGAAAGATGAGGCTGAAGGGAATCACAATAACCCAAATTAAGGCAGCAGCACATAACCAAGGAAACGCGGATGGAGAGTAGAACCATGCCATCACGCATACAAAAATGTGTAGCGCTGTAGTTACCGCCATCCATATCGGCATCACTCCGCCATAAAGATGTGCAAAACGCTGTATCGCAGAGAGATTTGAACGATGATCTTGACGAGACAAGGACGGATGTATAAACGCAGCTACAGCAAATTCGTTGCCTGTAAGAAGAGCAGAGTTCAATAGCAGGGCTAGAATCACTGGAATCATTGAGCCTCCTCTGAATAGTTGCTTAAACTCCACACCACCTTAAAGATTAATTACCCCAACGACAACTTCAAATCGCTGCCCTAACCAACAATCTAAGCTGCATAACTATTTATTATACGGAAACTCTCCGTATAATCTTTTTCTAAATCCTAATATATTAAAGCCTTGTGAGCAATAACTTTTAGCAAAGTGCGATAAACTCGGAGATGTTTTGTTGAAGTTGCTGCTAATAATTTGGGAATAAAGTTAATTAAATGGTGGCGAGTACCTTGCAACGATAAGCGTAATGGAGGAGTGGTGTAAGTAGTTACAGCCGACCACATTAAGCTACGAAGTAGATTGTAAGCCAGCAAAAAAACGTAAATTTCTTTGCGTATCATTGAGGGTGTTTTACATCGTCACTAAATTGAATATCACACCAATTTTGGCAATTGGGAATCCACATCCGGGTTTCTGGCTACTAGATTGAGGGTATTCTTTTTGGTTCTCTACGGTGTCCGGCATAGAGACAGTTGAACCGTCTATTACCTTCCCATTGTGACCACACCACAAATGTTCTTCTTCCACTTTCTTTTCTAAGCTTTGTATCAAGTAATTAAAAAGCTTCTCTAATAATTCCTCCGGCAATTACTTGGCAACTCTTGAGACACTACTGCTCTAGCAAGCTTTGCAGTTCTAGAAAAAATCGCTCTCTTAGATAGCCGGGGAATCACAGATTTTTGGAGTTTCATACAGAATTTTCAATTCAACCGTCTCAACAGAACTGGGAACGTCTGATTCGAGCAGTAAAGTGTTCCAGGCAGATGAATAAGTGTGACGTTTTTTAACCAGTTGGGTCACAGTATCGTAAAACACTACATTCTCAATGCTATTGTGAGTATCGCTATGGACAATATACGCGGGTTCCGGAACCCTGGGCAGTAGACCTGGAAGAACTCGTTGAATCTGTCCAGCCACCTCAGGGTTTCTGGACGGCTTTTGAAGATCACACAGAATCGAGAAATACCAACTATATTGTTTACCAATTTCCAGGGCTTTTTCTTTGCTTGACAGTGTCAATCCGGCAATGATACCTGGATTTTTAGAAAGCTGAAACTCTCCTAAGGTCTGAGGAAGTTGGGCATAAACAGGGGCTTGAACAAGATGTCTGTTTTCATCTAACAGCACAAATTTTGCTAATTTTACTGAAGGTTGGTAAGGAGGAAGATAAAACCAAAATGTTGGATAACCCTCAACCGTTGACCCTACTTTACCGCCGGATCGCCGATAATGGCATAGCTGCGGGCATCATTATTCGCTGTCCACAGACTTGCTAAATTCAAATCATCGGCAGTTTTGCCGAACTTAATGTCTTCCAGTTCGACACTCAGATCGGAGGAAAGTTCGGCATAGCGTTCGTTAAAATATTCTACAGCAGATCCGACCGGATGCCCTTCTAGCAGCCGCTTCAGAGTGCTTTGAAAAACCCCTAGCTGTCTGCGAGCGACATCAGTCCCGCGAATGTCTGACCAAGAGAAAGAGCAGCCCCAGGCGCGCTCTACATGCCCGATGACGGCCAATGCACCGCCCTTGGGATGACTCAGCAGTCGTTGGGGTAAGCGGGCAACAAAGGCATGGGGGGCGATCGCCGATCGTTCGGTACTATTTCCTCCGGCTAGGTTGTCTCGATGGAGAAAGTCATCCAGTTTGGGCGTACCTGCCCCGTAACAGGCGAAGTGAAAGGCTATTAAACCGAGCAATTGCGCTTCGTCACTGACATCACCTGCTGAAAAGTAAAAGTCTTCTGGAATTGCACTGCGCCACTGCGAACCTGGCCAATCCTGACAAAGCAATGCGCCCTGATGTGGAGCTTGGCGAATATCTCCGTTGGGAAACCCCATCCCATGACTGGCGGTAAACAGTAATCCTGGGGTGGCATTGCCGCCTAGTAACTCGCTTAAGCGGGTTTTAGTGGCTGCTTCTCGAAGGATCGACTGCACCTCCCAGTCTGGTTGGTCTTGAGTCATCCATTCGGCTAGGGGTTGAACTAGATGAGCAGTACTCAGTTGTGTGGCATTATCTTCGTGATTGCAGACACCAAAGAAGCTAGCCTGACATGGCAGTGAAAAGTGACCAGTTTCCGCTTCTACTACACTGCGAGCATACTGAGCATACTCTTCAGGTTTGTCGAAGCAAATTCGACCTACGGCATATTGCACATCAAGTTGATACTGAAAGCGATAGGGAATGCTTTCGGGATCGCCCACGATCAGTAAATAATAGGGCATTTTGTCCGGATCGGCGGGTCCTGGCCCAACGCTATACCGGGCTAAAAACTTATTTTTTGATTCACCAGGACGATAGAGGTATTCCTGGTAGTATTTCTCGTTGTTCTGGGTTGCTTGCGTTTGCCGATGCTCTAATAATTCCCGCAACGCTTCTTTTATGGCTGGATTAGGACCTTTTGCCTCTGGGTCACAGGCAAAGATTACTCCCCAGCCAGTTTCTGCCAAATTTTTGGGATCAACGCCCTCTAATGGGGCAAAATCTGGTTCTAACCCTTTAACATAGCGGTCTTTACGCTGGAGTTCTTGCAAGTGCGCTGGGTTAAATTCTTCGCCCTGAGCAATTTTGGCGACTTGCTCAGGAGTCAGTGGTGGGAGGAGATACTCACCAGTGGCACCATCGATCCCATTGAAATAGAGATGTTCATTGAGCATTCGCATCCTCCATGTGTTATTTTAGATGGGGCTAAAGATGGGCTAGAGCCAGTTTCCAACCAGTAAGAAGGGCGCCCAGTAGCGGGGGTGGCTATAGAGGCTATCCGCTAATAATGCGAGTTGGGCTTGGCGCAGGGCTTCAGCGCGGCTTGTGTGGGGCTGAGTGATGCTATTGTAGAACGTTGAGATCAACTTTTGACTGGATTCGTCGTCCAAGCTCCAGAGGGAAGCGATCGCACTCCGCGCGCCAGCTTTAACAGCCGCTCCGGCAATTCCCAAGGTGGCACGATCGTCACCGGAAGCGGTTTCACAGGCACTCAGGATCAGCAGTTCAATGGCATCGGCTCGATTGAGGACGCGGGTACGGAACATTTCATCAAAATCTTTCAACCGGATTTTGCCATTGAGAAAAAGCTTGCTGGCCGCGGTTAAGATGAAGGTATCCTGAGGGTTGGAGCTAAACTGTCCGTGGGTCGCGAGGTGAACAATTTGAAAGGAAGAATCATTGAATTTTTGATTGAACAAATCGCGTGTAAATTTTTCATCCCGAATCAGAGTCGCTGTGACTCGCATCGTTTTTTCAATCTTTTGAATCGCATCCAACTCCCCCTCTACATTGGTTAATTTGGCAAACTTAAACTTGTCCCCAGATTGATACGGAGGATTGGCGAGGCTAGCTGCCAATACTTTTAAGTGCTCGTTTGGAAGTGGCTGAGGATTACTCAAATCTAACCCCAGAGAAACCGAAACCGCATATTTCTCAATCAGATAATGCTCTCCGTCATAAAGCGCAGTCATCGGGATGTTACGGAAAGGCCCATCCAGAACAAAAACAATCGTTTTTATGTGTGCGCTTTCCAACTGTTTCTGGGCAGGCTGAATTAGCCATTTGTAAATCTTCTGCCCGTTCCCTTTGACGGCATCAAAGGTATAAGACTCTTGCAGATCGCGTTGAAATTGGGTGATCGTAGCCTTAGCGGTTGCTTCAGGTAAATCGGTTCGATAGTGGAACAGCTTTTGATTGGGTAGTCTGACGATCACCTCAATGCGATCGCCAAAGATGATCGGAGAGAGGATCGCGGTCAGAGAATTGGGCTTATCCATAATCTTGTCAAGCTGTTGCAAGCTTTTTTCAGCACAGGGTTGCTGAAGGAAGTTTTGCAATTCGGTAATTTGCAGCGATCGCATGACCTCACGTGCTGTTTGCAGATTTGTATCATCTGCCTCTTTTGTCTGTTGGAGTTCTTTTGCTCCGGTAATTTGAGGTTGCAGCAGCAAATCGGCAAATTCCCGATAGGCTTGTTCTACTGGATGTTCTTGAAACGAGAATTGCAGATCCGAGTTATCGAATACCAAATCTGTTCTGAGCAGTTGTAGGGTGTTATAGGCTTGATTGTAGTTTTTGATTGCCCGCTCTGGATTGTTTGCCCGGTCGAGACGACCTAACTGCCAAAACCAGCGATAGGCAATTTCGGGAGCATTGATCGTTTTGGCTAGGTTCAGCGCTTTAGTTGTGAGGCTCAACGCCTGGGCTGTCAGCTTGAAGGCATTATTGCCCTGCTGCTGTTGGGCATAGGCTTGACCCAAATAACCTAATGCATAGGATTGTGCTGCCTGATCGCCTAGTGTTTGGGCTTGTTTGACTGCAACTTCTAGAAGTTGAGCGGCTTGATTGCTGGCTTTGCTGTCTTTGAGTTTTGATGGGAGCTGGTCTAGCTGCAACAGATTATGCGCTAGTTGAATTTGTGCATAAAGGGCTATCCGACTGAGTGGCAGGCGATCGAGTTGCCCTTGAATTTTGGTTGCGATCGCCAAAACTTCCTGCGTTGGTTGGGCATTATCGACATTAATCGGTTCATAATCAGACTGAGTAGCCAACAGCAGACTTTGTTGATTGGATAGGGCCTGAATTTTGCTAGTTGGGGAGTCAGTTTCTTGAGCCGCCTGCAGATAATATTTCAGCGCCTTGCTTCGATATGCTCGCACTTCCGGCTGAAGACATGGAGCGGGTTGTAGCCGTTTTTGCTGTTGATAAATGGCGCGGTAGGTATTGCCTAAGCTAATCTGGGCTTTGGTGATGTCAACGGAAGCCTTTAATTTTCGAGCCAGTTCCAGACCTTGCTGTAAGATGGCTGCGGAGTTTTGGGATGGCTGCGACGTTTGGGGCTGCGCCAGTTGATCTGCTTGTAAGTACCCGACTAATCTCAAAGTTTCGCCATAGTTGAGGAGAATGGCCAGCTGGAGGGGTTCTTCTGGTGGCAGTTTTTCATACAGTGACCCCAGCAGATTATTCGCTCGCTTGTAGAGACCGAGGGTTACTAATGCTTGGGACTGGTTGATTTGACTACGGACAACATCGGCTTGATCGCCTGCCTGTTGAAAGGCATTAGCGGCGAGTTGCCAGCTAGTGAAGGCATCGGATGCCTGTCCCTGGTCTAGTTGTAGGCTACCTTGAATGGTTTGGGCTTCTGCCAAAATATGTAGCCACTCACCCGTGGTTCCCTGATTGGGTTGTTTCAGCAGTTGCAGACTCTGAGCGATCGCCGGATTGGCTTTGTTCCATGCGCCTAATTGCTGGTATGCCTGAGCCAGGTAGCTCAGGGTCATGGCTTGATGCAAGCGATCGCCTTGAGCGGCAAAGGCATCTGCTGCTTGTTGCCAAAGGGTGACTGCCTGTTCCAGTTGCCCTTTCTGGTAATTGGTTTTACCTTGCTGCACTAGATCAAGGGCAGAACTGGTTGATTGATTAGCTTGAGCGGGGAAATTACTTTGCGTGGATGAAGCCAGATCCCCACTCCCCTGAAACAGAGGGGGGGCGAAATCAGGGGGATGGCGATGAGCTGGAATCAGTTGTGCATTACTAGGAATATAAATGAGGCTCAAAACCAGAATCAATAGAGTTGTGCCAATTCCTAAACCCAAGAATCGTAATAAACGTTTCATCTGCCGTAAAAGCGGTAATTGCATGGTTAATTCCTTTTTAGGGCTTCAGGAGGCTGGAATCGGCTGGACAGGTGATCGGGTTCTGCTGGAGGGGTGATGCGATCGGGTTGGTGGATTGGGCAACTAGGCGAATCTTGCCATTAGGGGCAACAATCCATCCTTGGGCTTCGATGATGGGGTGGGGTGAGGTGCGGGGGGTGGTAGTAGCAGGGGTAGCGGGGCTGTTGGCAAGATTATTTGTAACTGTGGGGGTGCCTAGTTCGGTGAGGACGCGGGAGCTGGGGAAGACATCCTCTGGACTGGCGGGAATGCCACTCCGACCTGTTACCACAAATTTATTTTCATTCAAGGTAAACCGTTTACCAGTGGCACAACCCTGAGCAATCAGTCGTGAAGTGTCAATTGGTACTAGGTTGAGTTCTTCCAATCCCTGAGTAACATCCAGATTGAGTGCGTTAACAGTGACAACACCATTCAACGTGGGATTAGTCTGGGAGATGGCAGTAATATCATTCTGAAAATTCGCTTTATTTAAAGTTACATTACTGGGGTCCAGTTGGTTGAAATCTGTAGTGTTAGGGGATAACCCTAACCGTGTAGCTAGATCCTGCCGACTTAACGGGAAAATCCAAAAGAGGTTTTTGGCATTGATCGTTACTTTACCGCCACTGCCACCAAAGGCGTTGGCAGTAATATCATTATTTTTTAGTGGGTCAGAAACGATAAATGTGCTGTCAATTGTGATGTTACCACCATTACCACTGCCAGACCCATCTGTACCTGAAGTGGTAGAAATCTTACTGCCGCGACGTAGCAGCAAAATATCGGGATCAATCGTGATGTTGCCCCCATTACCGTTTTTGCTAGTAGCAGTCACAGAAGAATTATTATCAAGAGTGATTCGATTGCGGGCATTAAAAAAGATACTCCCTGCTTGAATGTTAGGATTTGTGGAATCAGAAGAGTCATTGGTTGTAATTTTAGAGTTATTCAGCAGCGTCAAAGAACGTAGCGAGCCTTGGGTAATTAATTTTCCATCAGAATTCAAGTTGGTTCCAATAAAAATCCCTCCATTATTACCATCACTGGAGACTTCGCTGCCCTTTTGAATCAGGACTTGATCGCGGGCATTAATGAAGATATCCCCTGCTTTAATTTGAGGAGTTGTATTAGGCTTATCAGGATCAGGAGAGTCACTGGTTGTAATTTTAGAGTTATCCAGCGTCAAAGAACTTAGCGATCCTTGGGTAGTTGATCTATTATCAGAATTCAAGTTGGTTCCAATAAAAATTCGTCCATTATTACCCTGGCTGAGAACTGTGCTGTTACCTTTGATAAAAACCTGATCGCGGGCATTAATTATGATATACCCTGCTTGAATTTTAGGATCTGTATTAGGCTTTTTGGAATCAGGAGAGTCATCGGTTGTAATTTTAGAGTTATCCAGCGTCAAAGAACTTAACGAGCCTTGGGTAGTTGAGCTATTATCAGAATTCAAATTGGTTCCAATAAAAATTCGTCCAACATTTCCCTCGCTAGAGACTTCGCTTTTATCTTGGATCAAGACTTGATCGCGGGCATTAAGAAAGATAAACCCTGCTATACCACTACCAGAATTAGTTGTTGTAATTTTAGAGGTATTCAGCGTCAAAGAACTTAACGAGCCTTGAGTAGTTGATCTATTATCAGAATTCAAATTGGTTCCAATCAAAATTCGTCCAAAATCACCCTGGCTGGAGACTTCGCTGCTATTTTGAATCAAGACTTGATCGCGGGCATTAATGAATATGTCCCCTGCCAAACCACTACCCAAATTAGTTGTTGTAATTTTAGAGTTATCCAGCTTAAAAGAACTTAAGGACTCTTGGGTAGTTGACCTATCAGAATTCAAATTGGTTCCAATCAAAATTCGTCCATTATTACCCTGGCTGGAAACTTCGCTGTTATTTTGAATTAAAACCTGATCGTGGGCATTAATGAAGATATTCCCTGCTTCAATTTGAGGATCTGTATTAGGCTTTGTAGGATCAGGAGAGTCATTGGTTGTAATTTTAGAGTTATCCAGCGTCAAAGAACTTAGCAAGCCTTGGGTAGTTGATCTTTTATCAGAATTCAAGTTGGTTCCAATCAAAATTCGTCCAAAATCACCCTGGCTGGAGACTTCGCTGCTATTTTGAATCAAGACTTGATCGCGGGCATTAATGAATATGTCCCCTGCCAAACCACTACCCAAATTAGTTGTTGTAATTTTAGAGTTATCCAGCTTAAAAGAACTTAAGGACTCTTGGGTAGTTGACCTATCAGAATTCAAATTGGTTCCAATCAAAATTCGTCCATTATTACCCTGGCTGGAAACTTCGCTGTTATTTTGAATTAAAACCTGATCGTGGGCATTAATGAAGATATTCCCTGCTTCAATTTGAGGATCTGTATTAGGCTTTGTAGGATCAGGAGAGTCATTGGTTGTAATTTTAGAGTTATCCAGCGTCAAAGAACTTAGCAAGCCTTGGGTAGTTGATCTTTTATCAGAATTCAAGTTGGTTCCAATCAAAATTCGTCCAAAATCACCCTGGCTGGAGACTTCGCTGCTATTTTGAATCAAGACTTGATCGCGGGCATTAATGAATATGTCCCCTGCCAAACCACTACCCAAATTAGTTGTTGTAATTTTAGAGTTATCCAGCTTAAAAGAACTTAAGGACTCTTGGGTAGTTGACCTATCAGAATTCAAATTGGTTCCAATCAAAATTCGTCCATTATTACCCTGGCTGGAAACTTCGCTGTTATTTTGAATTAAAACCTGATCGTGAGCATTAATGAAGATATCCCCTGCGTTTCCAATTGAGCCAGAACTGACTGAGCTAAGGACTTGACTATTATCAAATGTCACAGATTTACTGGCAACAATATTTATATTGCCCGCATCCCCTGTTGCCGGTTTTGGGTTGTCTTTTCTACCAACAAGGGTTTGCAAACTTGCGTTCTTTAAAGAAAGTGTTCCAGTGGTAATAGTGATATTACCACCAGTGCCATCAGCACCAGGCTCTAAAGTAGAGAAAGCCTGAGAACCATCAAACGTTACAGATTTACCAGCAAAAATATTTATATCGCCTGCATTTCCCGTTGCGAAGCTTGCACTAGATAATTGTGCACCTGGATTAACATTGAGAGAATTGGCAGCAATTAAGAAAATAGTATCAACATTGCCACTAACACCGGCGGTGGTAGACGCTACAACCTTTTCATTGATATTAATATCTCCACGGGAATCAATGACAACTGGACCACCACGAGTATCTATTCTTTTATTATTATTGTTGTTTAAAGTAATGTTACCTGCCAATGAGCTATTTGGTTTATATTGATTGCTCAAGAAGACTAATCCGTTCGACTGGTCAATGCTAATATTAGCGATCGCAATATTTGCGCTTGTTGGAGCGGGGGTTGAAACTGGAAGTGCAGGGGTAAAAGTGCCCGCGCCAGTTAGAAATGGATTACTGATCGCACTTGAATCTACACCAGACCGAATATCCACTGTAGGTTGATTACTACTATCAATAGGAACTATCGTTCCATCAGATAGGGTGACATTCTCTATAAGAGCTTGCCCAAAAGGAGCATTACCTGTAATTTTGACATCACCTGTAATCGTGACGCTCCCACCTGCCAGAATGTGCAATGAAGTTCCGGTGTAAGTGTCAAAGGTGACATCTCCACCAGTCTTGATAATTGGGTCATGGGGGCTGAATAAACTTCCTAAGCTGCCATCTAAGCGCTCAGTTCTGAAATTACCACCACTCCAAAAGTGGGCATCACCGCCTACTGTGTTATCAGATCGCAACACCAAATTTTCACCCGCAAACAATCCACTATTTGGGTGACTTAGGGCAGCAATATCAATCCCCTGATTTCCCTGTATCAGAAGATTGCCCCCCGCCGCTGCTACAAACGGAACTGTTGGACTGTCTTTTGCTGTCACCGTATTGGTTGCCAGCAACGTCAAATCCCTACCTGCCTGCAATTGTCCATGCAAGTCTAGATTATCTGCTGCCAGAGTCAGGTCTTTTCCTGTGGTTAAGTTACCGCCATTCGTAATCGTTGATCCCGATGGCCTCGCCCCAAACTGCACCCCCGGCACTAAATTCACCGCCAACAACGAGGGAGCCTGGGGATTTATCGCGCTATACTCGCTGCCATCCGGCAACTTCAGACTTCCCGCAGTCGTCCCTACAAAGGAACCGCCAATATTCAGACTGGCATTAGGACCAAACACAATCCCATTCGGGTTGAGCAGATACAGATTGGCGATGCCATTCGCTCTAATCAAGCCATCAATATTCGACATTGATGAGCCAGTAACCCGCGTCAGGATATTTTGAATCTGAGTGGCATTGTTGAAATAGGCTTCCCCGCCCGTGGGGATGGAAAACTCGCGGAAACTGTGAAACAGGTTTGCCCCCCGCACCGTACCGCCATTAATCACCGTACAGGCAGCACACATTCCCGGTGACACCTGCGAGTTTACCGGCAGCGTCTTGTCAGGCACAATCTGCGCCTGCGCTGGACTAACGCTGGTCAGAAATGCGATGGACAAAGCTCCACCGTAGGCGATCGCATTTCTGACTGCAAACCAGATTTTAGGTGTATTTTTTATCATTAACTTTGTTTTTTAATCTTAGATTTCGCAAGATCCTACAAGCTTTGTTTCTTTGAAATGATGCAATTACCGAAATACTTAGTAACCGTTCACAGAGGTAGATCATTCGTTGAAATGCTAAAGCTGTTGTTTAGCAAGGATTGGGACTGATTTATTATATCTGCTAATAGTACCTACAAAATGTCCACAAGAAAAGTTACAAACTAGTATAGCACCGTTGACTATTTAAAATTAATCGAAAAAAATCTAATCTAGACTGGTTATTGTACTGTTTGCGCGTGATTCCATATCGAACATTTTTTCTCGCCCTGTAAACTGTTACGATAATTGTTTATTACATTACTAATATTTATTCTCCTAAAAAAAATATTCATCGTGTACTAGACAGAAGAAATATTGGTGAAAAGCTAAATATCTAGCAATATTTATTAACCCAGCTTTTATCGGATTAATGCTTACAATTGTGATAAAAATTTACCAGAAAATTTTTCGTAAAGCGCAATTTTGCTGTTTATCTGACTATATTTCACTATTTTATGAAATTGGGTTTTGTAAGTATTGCTACAGCACTCCTAAATCAGTATATGTTCCCTATGTTGAATAAATCCCATCTACCCTGGTTCTGTTTGAGTTTGGCAGTGATCGGTAATCTATCTGTAAAACCACTCAATGCCCAAACTATCAATTCTGCTCAAGCTCCCACCCCTACCCTGCCACTCCCACAGGATGTCATCCCCCTTCCCTCTCCAACGCCTCCTACCCTCCCGCCTGCGCCCACCTCACCCCAACCGCCCTCTTCAGCCCCAATCCTTCAACCCGGCACCCCAATTACTCCACCTTCGGCACCCATACCAGGGAATGTTCCTGCCACAATTACAGTCACGCGATTTGAGGTCATCGGGAGTACGGTATTCAGACAGCAAGATTTTGCCGATATCACTAGACCTTACACCAACCATCCCATCTCTCTAGCAGAACTATTTGAGATGCGATCCAAGATTACTAAACTCTATTTAGATAATGGCTACATCACTTCTGGAGCCTATATTCCGCCCCAAGATTTAGAAGGCGGAGTGGTCAAAATTCAAATTAGTGAAGGGGGAGTGGAAGACATCAAAGTTACGGGAACTCGGCATCTCAATCCGAACTATGTCCGCAATCGTGTAGCACTAGCCACAACTAAACCCCTGAATCAAAAGCGTTTGGTAGAAGCCCTCCAGCTTCTGCGACTCAAAGATGATCGGTTGATTAAGAATATTTCAGCTGAACTGTCTACGGGGACGCAGCCAGGTGAAAGTTTGCTGGAGATCCAAGTGACCGAAGCTCCGATTTGGGAGGCTCAACTCACCCTCGATAACGCACGCACACCTAGTGTGGGTACTTTTCGTCGCCAACTGCAACTGACCAATTTTGACCTTCTGGGCTTGGGCGACAGTCTATTCCTGGCCTATACCAATACTGATGGTAGTAATTCCCTCGATACCAGCTATACCATTCCTTTCAATCCCCATAATGGTACGATTACATTAAGCGGCGGTTTTGCCTTCAGCCATGTAATCGAGAAACCATTTGATGTCCTCGATATCGACTCTAATTCCAATTACATTGAACTGACGGTGCGTCAACCAATTATACGAACCACAACTCAGGAGTTTGCTCTCGGATTGACAGGCAGCTATCGGGAAAGTGGAGCAACGCTGCTGGGAGGCGAGATCCCATTCCCATCAGTGGGAGCCGATGCTGGAGGAACGACTGCCATTACAGCCCTGCGGTTTTTTCAAGATTACACAATCCAGAACAGTAAACAAGTGGTGGCTCTTCGTTCTCAGTTCAGTTTTGGATTGGGTGCTTTAAACGCTTTAAATGCTACGCCCAATACTTCTACTCCTGAAGGCAACTTTTTCTCGTGGAGAGGACAGGCACAATATGTCCGGTTGTTAGCTGAAGATACATCGCTGCTGCTGCGAGGAGATATTCAACTGGCAAACAAAGTCCTGGTTCCCTTAGAACAATTTGGACTGGGAGGAGAGGAAAGCGTCCGGGGTTATCGCCAAGACCTATTACTTACAGATAGTGGCATCTTTCTGTCTGCTGAAGTCAGAATTCCCATCTTTAGAATTCGTGATTCAAAAATGGTCTTACAACTCACCCCCTTTGTAGACTTTGGTCATGGCTTTAACCAGGAAAGTGTCGTCAATCCTTCCCAAAATCATTTTGATTTAGTTTCGATTGGTTCAGGGTTGCTGTTCAATATGAGCGATCGCCTCACGGCTCGATTTGATTGGGGTATACCCCTAATTAGCGTCTCTGGAGATAAACAAACATTGCAAGAGCAGGGGTTTAATTTTTCCTTAATCTACAGACAGCCGTTCTAATACCTGTCTTTAGTGTGATTTGAACCATAATTTATGTTGTCCTGGTTTATGTAAATGCCTTAAAATTCTCCCATCAGTTAACTTACGGCTAATAGCCAGGCCTGTAACTGCATGATACTTTTCGAGTCTTGTCTGTGACACGCTGTTTGTGTTTGAGCCTCACCCGTCCTTTGCGCGTCTTTGTTAGGAAAAGGGTAAGGACTTTAGTCCTTATTTTCTAAGCACTCTTCGTGCTTACTACAAAACCTCTTGCACTAGCTTTACAAAGTACTAGTACCGCAAGGCAGAAGTTACTCATTCACTCATTCAAAAGTATTATGGAATGGGCTTTTTAAGGATTTTAAATTGTTGCTCTATTTACGCCGTGGCGTACTAGTTATCTCTAACGAAAGAGGCGATCGCCTTTTTTATCGGATAACCGGAATCGTCTCTGGTATAATCCGTCAGACCTCGATCAATGAATGCAGAGGTAGTATCTATTAACTGCTTAAGAATCTCTGAACTAGCGTTATCTATTTCTTCAGTGACTTTTTCGCCTGTAAATCGGTTTTTTCGATCTTCTGGAGGTAATACAATGCGAGGATCTTTATAAGTCTCTTTTGGTTTGGGTTTAAATGTCTCATTTAAGTCAAACTGAAGACGTAAGTAACGTTTAGAATCGTATCCACCCATGATTTGTCGGCAAATGGTACTACCAATCTCAGATGTAGGTTCCATAAATATATTAGTAAGATGTTGTGCCCAGTTCAAGCCTCTCCATTTGCTTATTTGCTCATATTGATATGGTTCACCAGTTTGACCTGTGCCAATAGAAAGGATAGAAATATCTTCCAATCGCAGATTATCAAGTTTATATTTTTGCTTGATTGTTGGAGAGACTGAAGACTGACTAATCCTCAGAACTAGACTCAAAGCTGCAAGAGAGGGGTTATTAGCAGAAACTCCTCCATCAATGTGTGGAAATTCCCAATCACCAAATTTTTGTTGATCTACAGGTTTTAATTTATATGGTGGGAAAAAAGTGGGAGCTGAGGCAGAAGCGGTACATATCTCCCATAAATAACAGTCGTCGTACCATTTGTCTCCTAGATCGGGATGACAATTTGTAAAAAAGGTTGTATTACGATATAGCGTATCGTAAGCAAGAATCAAGATAATCGGTTTTTCAATATCCTTTATTCTTGTGGCTTTATACGCATCTTTGAGGACGCTAATAATTCCATCATGAGAATATTTAGGTGCTGAAAATACATCAAGAATTGGTTTGATGATAGACGGGAAGTTTTGATAGCGCTCTTTTCTACTGAGCGGGAATATATCTTTACCTCTATCTATATACAGTTTAATGAGTTCATTACTTTCCTTTCCTAGAGCAATCCCTCCTGCTAATATTGAACCGGTAGAAGTGCCTGCAATCAGGTCAAAGTATTCGTGTAAAAAGTTTCCTTTCCCCTGATTTCTAATTTCTTGTTCTACTTGTTGAAGTATTCGTGCTGCAACGACTCCACGAATACCGCCACCGTCTAAAGCCAAAATTTTGAAGGACATAGCAATTCTCCTTGATTATTTCTGTTAGCTTATTTACTCCTATCTGGTATGTTCAAGTATGACTTCGATGTATAATTATTTGTCTACTACGTAATCTTAAATAAATATTTGCTATAAGAAAGTTAAAGCTTGACCCCGCACTTGCGTATTTACCTGGCCTTTGTCATAAACTATTTCACCACCGACAATGGTGGTTTTAGCCCAGCCAGTGAGGTTCCAGCCCTCAAAGGGACTCCAACGGGATTTTGTTAAAAGTTCCTCACGCCGAACTGGACGGTATATGTTTAAATCTACAAGCACTAAATCGGCATCATAGCCAGGTGCGATCGCTCCTTTATTAGGAATACCATAAGCCACAGCTACAGCTTTGGACATCCAGTTGACAACTTGAGCCACAGTACACTGTCCCTGCATCGCCGCAGTTAACATCAAAGCTAGGGAAGTTTCCACCCCAGGCATTCCTGAAGGACTATTGGGGTATTCTTGAGCTTTTTCTTCTAAAGTGTGCGGCGCGTGATCTGTAGCGATGAAATCAATCACGCCATCGCGCAAAGCTTGCCAGAGAACTTCGTTATCGTGGGGCGATCGCAAAGGTGGATTCATCTGTGCTAATGTGCCAATCTGCTCATAGGCACTAGTATTTAACAACAAATGCTGTGGTGTTACTTCTGCTGTTACCCAACTAGGTTTATGCTGACGCAGCAAATCTGCTTCTTCAGCTGTTGACATATGCAGAATATGCAGACGACGTTGATATTTTTGAGAAAGTTTTAATGCTAGTTGGGTTGCAAGCAAAGCCGCTTGATTATCTTGAATTTGGGAGTGAATGGCTGGATAGTGGATGTTGGCAAATTCTTGGCGTCGTTGGTTGATTCTAGCTTGATCTTCGGCATGAACCGCAATCAAGCGATCGCCTTTAGCAAATATTGCAGAGAGGGCTGTTTCACCATCAACCAGCAACTGACCATGCATCGACCCCATGAAAATCTTAATTCCCGGTGTTGGCTTTGCCAAAAGCAAATCTGGAAGATTCTCTGCTGTTGCCCCAATAAAAAAGCCATAATTAACCAAGCACTTGTTTGAGGCACGTTCTAGCTTGTCGTCTAAAGCTTGCTGTGTAGTTGTCAGGGGGCGTGTATTGGGCATTTCCAAAAAGGAAGTGACTCCGCCTTTAGCACAGGCACAACTGGCGGTGAATAAATCTTCCTTGTGTTCTAGTCCAGGTTCTCGAAAATGCACCTGCGGATCAATAACTCCTGGCAACAAAGTTAACCCTTCTGCGTCAATTTCTATGGCTAGTGGCGTTTGGGAGATTTCTGGCGCAACTTCGACTATTTGGCGATCGCGCGTCAACACATCCCCAATCATCAGTTCACCATTGGGTAGGATTATGCGAGCGCGGCGAATCAGTAGAATTTGTGGAGATGACATAGGGTTCAACAATTAAAAATGAATAGATTCAATCGTGGCAAGAGTTATGGCTATTTTCCGGACGCTTTCTTAAGCAAAGGCAGCTTATGTATTACAGAGAACTATGCTTTTAGGTTAAACTGAGTCGCGATCAGAGTGAGCAATTTTGCCACCTATTAAAAAAAATTTATTTTTAATTTATGAAGAACCCCGTCAATCAATTTTGGATTTTAGATTTGGGATTTTGGTGAAGCAGGGCGCTCTTCTCACATTGGGAGAGGCTAGCGCCTGCCGTAGGATGCCCGAAGGGCTGTAGGGGGTTTCCACGCCACTTGCTTTATGCCTCTTAACCCGTCCACCCTTACGGGTTCGCCAGTCACCTGCGGAGGGAAACCCTCCCGCAGTGCTGGACTCACCGCAGTGGCTCCCTATGAGCGAGTGCACCAAGCCGAAGGGATTGACCTTATCCTAGAAAGGATATGGTTTGGGAATTTTAAATTGGTTTCGCCCACCAGAGGCGAGTCATGAACCAGAATAAACACTCCCAATCCAAAATCTCAAATCCACAATCTAAAATTGGTAGTCAAGATGCAAACATGACTAGGAAATTAAAGTTTTCCCGTTAAGATTAACAGATAAAGTCTCACTAGGCGAGTTAATTACCTATATCTTTTCTTCAGTTAAGTAATTTCATGCATAATCAAGTGTCTGATAACAACTCTAGTCAACAACCTGATAATTCCTGGATCGCAGAGCTAGGTAGAACAATTGTATTGAGCATTGTTCTAGCTCTGGGAATTCGTACCTTTGTTGCTGAAGCACGCTGGATTCCTTCTGGATCGATGGAACCGACTCTGCATGGTACGCCAAACCAGTGGGAGGCAGACAAAATCATTGTCGATAAGTTGAAGTATAAATTTGCTGACCCGCAGCGGGGAGATATTGTAGTATTTTCACCTACAAAAGAATTACAAAAAGAACAATACCAGGATGCTTTTATTAAACGGGTAATTGGCTTACCTGGAGAACAAGTACAACTTAAGGATGGCAAAGTTTATATCAACAACAAACTCCTCCCAGAAGCTAATTATCTCAGTTCAGGGCAGAGTACAATAATTGATGTTTGCCAATCAGCACCACAGCCAGCCTTTTTGGCAAAACCCCAGACTATACCAGCCGATTCATATTTAGTACTAGGTGACAATCGTAACAACAGTTATGATGGTCGCTGCTGGGGTGTTGTCCCCCGTCAGAATATTATTGGACGGGCTGTAGTTCGCTTCTGGCCTCTAAATCATGTTGGAGGAATAGATAAATCACCACTATATCCATAAACAACTTCATGACGAATAATTAGCTTGATGCTCTTGCTCAAGAAGAATTTAGGACTGTTATATTCTTTGCTTGAGCAATCAGCTAGCTTCCATAAGAAAGCAAAAGAGAATGGGATATGCCCAATATCAGATGTAAGACCATTATCGAGGGTACTGTAATACTAATCTTCTGGACTATTGGTCTATATATCCTTATTTTTACCGAAGCTCGCTGGATTCCTTCTGGCAATATGGAACCGACTCTGCATGGTACGCCAAACCAGTCGGAGGCAGACAAAATCATTGTCGATAAGTTGAAGTATAAATTTGCTGCACCACAGCGGGGAGATATAGTAGTATTTTTACCTACAGAGGAACTACAAAAAGAACAATACCAGAATGCTTTTATCAAAGGGGTAATTGGCTTACCTGGAGAACAAGTACAACTTAGAGATGGCAAAGTCTATGTTAATAACAAACCCCTACCAGAAGCTAATTATCTCAGTTCAGGACAGAGTACAGCAATTGATGTTTGCCAATCAGCACCACAGCCAGCTTTTTTGGCAAAACCCCAGACTATACCAGCCGACTCATATTTAGTACTAGGTGATAATCGTCAGAACAGTTATGATGGTCGCTGCTGGGGTGTTGTCCCCCGCTAAAATATTATTGGACGTGTTGTAGTTCGCTTCTGGCCTTTAAATCATGTTGGAGGAATAGATAAATCGCCACTATATCCATAATTAACAATATTAACAATATTGGTAAGATGGACAAATAACAAAAGAATTTTAGATTTTAGATTAAAGACTGCTAAATCACCAATCTTTAATCCAAAATCGTTCGACTGAGCGACTTAGCCTTGAGCGTACCCCTCCGGGGAAGCAAGCTAGCAAGAGCGTCTCGTAGAGAAGTCGAAAGGAGCCGAAGTCCAAAATCCAAAATTGCGATGATGCCTTACCTAGCCAAGATTTTACTGTATCCAGTTAAGTCACTAGATGGTATTGAAGTTGAGAATGCTAGAGTTCTTGCCAGTGGCGGACTACAGCATGACCGCGAGTTTGCCATTTTTGACGAACAGGGTAGATTTGTCAATGGCAAGCGTCATCCTAAAATCCATTTACTAAGGGCGCAATTTGCACTCTTAAATAGAACTATCTCGTTGCAAATTCCAGACGGCGACTTAGAACACATTTTTCATCTGGATGAGGAACGGCAAGCATTAGAAGCAGCTTTGAGTGATTTTTTTGAGTTTGCTGTCACATTGGGACAAAACTGTCTGATTGGTTTTCCTGACGATACACACTCACTCGGGCCAACGGTAATTAGTACGGCAACGTTGGTAGAAGTATCTTCTTGGTTTCCCGGTTTAAGTGTAGATGAAATCCGCCGTCGGATGCGTGCCAACATCGAGATTGATGGTGTACCACCATTTTGGGAAGATCAGCTATTTAGTAAACAAGGTGATTTAGTCTCCTTTCGAGTGGGAGATGTACACTTTTTTGGGGTTAACCCATGTCAGCGTTGTATAGTCCCAACACGCGATTCTTACTTGGGGGAAGCTTACCCAAACTTTCAAAAAATCTTTGCAACCAAGCGACAAGCTACTCTGCCAAATTGGGTTACTTCATCGCCTTTTAATCACTTTTACAGATTGAGTGTCAATACTCAATTACCCCCATCGTCAGCCAGAAAAATTTTACAAATCGGTGATGAGGTTGAAATACTTTTATAATAAAATTAATATTTATTCAAAATAAAAAATACAAAGTAAATTTTTTGGATTTTTCTTGAGTTTGCTACTCAATTAGAAAATGAAATTGGCGATCGCCTAGTTAAAATTGTCACATTTATAGGCTTTGAAGTCAGAGAAGCTACAGATGGTACTGAAGCGATCGCTAATTGGGAATCTTGGCAACCACTACACACACGATTATTATTGCCCTAACTGCCAGCACCTTTGAGGAAGAACGCCAGAAAATTTGTCAATTGGCTGCGATGATTTTATTCGCAAGCCATTCACGCAGGAAGTATTATTGGAAAAACTGAGCTAACATCTAGGTGTAAAGTATACTAACCAAGTAGAAACCATAAACACAGGAGTTATCGATCACCCTACACAGATGCTTGTCAGTGTTGCCCAACTCCTGAGCCATTTATCACAAATATTATCTAAGTGGTTCCAACAGATACACTATGCGGTAGCCAGCTGTAGTGATGAACTGATTTTAGAGTTACTCAAGCAAATTCCATCAGATAATGGTCAAGTTTTCCAAGTTCTCCGGGATTTAGCGAATAACTACCAGTTTGAGAAAATCATGGAATTGACTAGAACAAACGTAGAATGAATTACGAGCATTTAGACGCTGATAAAAAAGATATTTTGATCATTGACGATATGGCGGACAACCTCCGGGTTTTATCCTCCATATTGACAAAGAATGGGTACAACGTTCGTAAAGCCTTGAACTGGCAAATGGCACTGACAGCAACTCAAACAGTATTACCGGATTTAATTTTACTTGATATTATGATGCCAGAAGTAGATGGCTATCAAATTTGTCAGACCTTTAAAGCTTGGGAATTAACAGCCGATATTCCGGTAATTTTTATTAGCGCTTTAGATGATGTTTTTGACAAAGTTAAAGCCTTTAGGGTAGGTGGTGTAGACTACATCACCAAACCTTTTGAGTTTCAAGAAGTTTTAGTGCGCGTGCAAAATCAACTGGCATTGAGGTCGGCGCGATTAGAAATATTGAAACTAAATGTCGAACTAGAACATCGGGTAAAGCAGCGGACTGGGGAGCTAGAAAAAGCTCTAGAAAAACTCCAAGAAGAAATCACTTCCCGCCAGAAATTGCAAAGTCAACTGCTAGATATGGCGCTGCATGATTCACTGACTGGATTACCAAACCGAGTTTTGTTTATCAGGCGACTAGAAAATGCTCTAAATCGGGCAAAGCAAGAATCTAGTTATCAGTTTGTGGTACTTTTTTTGGACTGCGATCGCTTCAAAGTTGTCAATGATTCTCTTGGTCATTTGGTGGGAGATGAATTGCTGATAGCCATTGCTCGCCGCCTGCAAGCATGTCTGATACCTATTGATACTCTAGCACGATTAGGCGGTGATGAATTTGGAATTATCCTAGAAAATATCACAGACATCAACATAGCAATCCAAGTTGTCGAACAGATTCTGCAACAGCTATCACTTGCTTTTAAACTGTCAAGATATGAAGTATTTATGAATGCCTGTATTGGTATTAGTTGGGGTAATAAAGATTACGATTGCCCAGACTATTTGCTGCGAGATGCTGATACGGCAATGTATCGGGCCAAGGCTCAAGGAAGAGGCAAATATCACGTTTTCAATCCAGCAATGCATCAGGAAGCTATTCAGCTTTTAGAGTTAGAAAATGACCTGCGAAGGGCTGTAGAAAGGCAAGAATTCCTCGTTTATTATCAGCCAATTGTTTCCTTGACTACAGGGAAAATTTCTGGATTTGAAGCTTTGGTGCGCTGGCAACATCCGATTCGTGGTCTAGTTTATCCCACAGAATTTATTCCTGTAGCAGAAGAAACAGGTTTGATTAATGCCATCAATACTTGGGTATTACAGTCAGCTTGTCATCAACTAAGCATCTGGCAACATCATCCAGTGACACTAGAACCTCTAACTATTAGTGTCAATTTGAGTGCAAGGTTATTTTCACAGCCCAATTTAGTAGAACAAATTGACCGAATAATTTATGAAAATAAAATAAATCCTGCATACTTAGAATTAGAAATTACAGAAAGTGTCATTATGGAAAATACTAATGCGATTAAAATAATTCTTCAAAAACTAAAGCAGCGAAAAATCAAGTTGATTATGGATGACTTTGGTACAGGATATTCCTCTTTGAGTTACCTGCACATCTTTCCTTTAAATGCACTCAAAATTGATAAATCTTTCGTCAAACGGATGCAGGAGAACAAAGAGAATATGGGATTAGTACCAGCAATGATTGGCATTGCCAACTCGATGGGGATGAATGCGATCGCTGAAGGTGTCGAAACACAAAAACAGTTAGCCCAATTGAGAAGTTTAAACTGTAATTTTGCTCAAGGATATCTGTTTTCTAAACCCATAGAACAACAATTGGTTCTTAAGTTGCTTGCCGCAGCACCTCAATGGTAGCTATCAAATAGCACCTGGGAAAATTTCATTGTTGACACTTGCCTAGATAATCTGCGCGTGCTATCTACTATACTGCGGTAAGCAGGCTATCAGGTTCGCAAACTTCATACAGCAGATTGCGACTTAGTGAGGTACAGATTATTCTAAGGGCATAACAATGTTCATTGGTGTCAACTTAAGCTCAAACACTTTATTTATCCTCGTTTTAGATCCCCTAACCCCCTTAAAAAGGGGGCACTCGATTCTAATTCCCCCCTTAAAAAGGGGGGTTAGGGGGGATTTAAAATCTCGGTGCTACATCGAAGAATTTTCACTCTTCTTATCAGACTAGGCTTTGACGTTAAGTTGACACGCATGAATATTGTTGTGCCCCTACCTGTGTACCTAATTTACCTGAAAAACGCTGTAACTGGCTAATAGCTTTGATAGTCTGTAAAACTCTCCAGCCACTGTGGGAGTTAAACTATAAATATAAGTATTTTGGTGAAATTAATCAACAAATTTCAGGGTGATTTCAAAGAAGTATTTACTAAGCTATTGGACAAAAACCAAAGCAGATATTGGGCACTCGTGTCGCCCACCCTACAATAAATGTACAATTTCAGGTTATGCAAACTAGATGTGGTTTAGCTTATCCTCAATAATTATTCGCCTAGCTTTTGATAATAATGCATTTTAATCAAACTAACTATCAGAAAAGAAATATTTTAGTGGTAGATGATACCCCAGATAATTTGCGGCTTTTATCGGCTATGTTGACTGCACAAGGTTTTGAAGTTCGCAAAGCTTTAAACGGTAAAATGGCACTGACTGCGTGTCAAATGGTTTTGCCAGATGTAATTTTGTTGGATATTAATATGCCAGAGATGGATGGCTATCAAGTTTGTCAACTACTGAAAGCTGATAAAAAAACTTGTGAAGTCCCAGTAATTTTTATTAGCGCTCTGGATGATGTTGTAGATAAGGTAAAAGCCTTTGATGTTGGTGGTGTAGATTATATTGCCAAACCTTTTCATGGGGCAGAGGTTGTGTTGCGAATTGAAAATCAGATTAATTTACGTTTACTCCAAGTTAAACTGCAAGAAAAAAACTTTTTACTTCAACAGGCTCTTGACAACTTGAAAGCCTCTCAAGTTCAACAGATTCAGAATGAAAAGATGGTGGCGCTGGGGCAATTAGTGGCTGGGCTTGCTCATGAGATCAATAACCCGATCAGTTTTATTTATGGAAATCTCCAATATGCAGGCCAATATATGCAAGACCTAGTGAATATGATTGAGGTCTATCAACAGGAATATCCCAAACCCACACCAAAAATTCAGCAAATAGCCAAAAATATAGACCTGAATTTTCTGATTAAGGATTTGCAAAACCTGATAGGTGCAATGTATAGAGGATCTGATCGCATTCGGGAAATTGTCCTGGCGCTACAACACTTTTCTCGGCATGATGAAGCAGAAATGAAGCGGGTAAATATCCATGAAGACATCGAAAACACTTTGGTGATGTTACAACATCGACTCAGCCAAGCAGTAGACCATTCTGCAATTCTTGTAGTGAAAGATTATAGTAACTTGCCCCTAGTCACTTGTTATCCAAGTGAACTAAATCAAGTATTTATGCATCTGTTGAATAATGCTATTGATGCAATAGAAGAGAGAGTGGGAAATCAATCTCCTACTCCTGACTCCCAACTATTCACTCCCCAAATTCGGATTCATACAGAGGTGACAGACTTGAATATGGTCAAAATTGCGATCGCTGATAATGGCTCTGGTATAAAAGAGTCGTTGCGATCGCGTTTATTTGACCCATTTTTTACGACAAAATCTGTAGGTAAAGGTAGTGGGCTAGGATTATCGATTAGCTATCAGATTATTGTGCAAAAACACCGAGGACAGATTACCTACACCTCGTCTGTTGGCAAAGGAGCAGAGTTTGCGATCAAAATTCCCATAGAGCAAACTGAGCGTTAAGTGAGAACATCTCGTTCTCAAACTCCGCATAATAGCTAAATAGCTAGACACTTTTTTAGTCTCGGATTTGAAAGATAGTAAGTCTTCTGCTTACGCCGTTTTTTCACAGCGGAGTTAGTGACTTTCTTTGTAAAAATTTAGCCAACAGCAAACTCGGTAAATTGTCGTTTGAAGGGGGAATGAAAAGCCAATACAATATCTTGTTTCGGTACACCTCGATTCGTAAGCTCATTGGCAATACCTCCTTCAGTACCATCGTGCTGAATCCAAATTTTTTCGTTTTTAATATCTAGATGTAAAACACAGCCATATACACGTCGTTTATTTGACCAGCCTGCATGAACAAGTTGATAGCGATCGCGCTCGTTATCAAAAATTACTTCGGCTTCGACTTCTTCGTTACTAGATTTAATTTGACTGTAAGCCTGTAACAATTCTTGAATTATTTGTCGGTATTGTTCTACTTTTGCCATTTGACGATCATCTCCTCTTCTGGGTCGAAAATAATCAGTCGAACTTGGTAACGTTGGATTAACAAGCGCGGCAGTTCTAAAGTGAAAAAGGAACGATATGTATCAAAAGGAACTGCTAAATATAGGAGTCTCTGGGGTTGTTCTTCTTCAAGTGCCAGTTGGTATTTGAGAAACTGTCCCAAAGCAGTACTAAATTCTGTTGTAGCAGATGGACTAACAAAACTTTTGACTTCAACAGCAATTTTTTCTTCGTCTCGTTCAGCTGCTAAAATTTTCTCTGCACCAAGGTCTATGTACATATCCAATCCACCAAAACGTAGGAAGAGAGGGTCATTGGTGATCAGCCAACCATCTTTCTCTAAAGCGTGTTTTACCGCATCATGAAAAATGTCCTTCGCAGGCATAAATTACTGTTGAGCGTTTGAATTTTCATCATGCCTTGAGTTTAACTGTTGATTAACCCGTTGTGTCACTAATCACTCTGACAGCCTCAACGGCAGCTGAACTGTGAAGGAGGCAGGAATTTAGATGTGCTTTCCTGCATTTTGGCTTTTAATTCGGTGTTGAGGGTTTGCAGTTTGTGGTATTGGGCTTGTTGAATGGCGATCGCTAGTTGCACCACTAGTTGGTTCAGCAATTCTACCTCATCTGTTGGGTGGAGCAACTAATCTGAGTTATTGCGTGAAGTGTAACCCCAATTTATTGACCATCTTTTAGCTTTAATGCTCTTTTGGGAAAAGTAATCAAATTTAACCCAGGTTTGCGGTCAGGGATTTTCAACAAATAAATTATCCAATCTTGTGGTATATAGAGAAGTTTGAGCACCGCGCCGTACCCCTGCAAGCTGACACGTAGCGGACGCACCAGAAGTCATCAGAACTTCTTCTATAGTCGCTGCACAAGGGACGGAGGGTCTCGCTCAACCCACAAAAAATAGTTGGATATTTTTTCACTTGGAAGTCCCTTAATTAGGAAATCCGGACTTTTTATTGATTACAGACTACTCTTTTTAGTCGTATAAACGCATAATAGAAATGTGACTGATCTGTTCGTCCCTTTACAATCTCTCAAACAAGGTGACTGGTTCAAGCTTATCTGCGGAGCCAGCTTCCAGCATTTGCCGGCAGTCAGAAGTTTAACGTTAGCCTATACTTTGGCGGGCGCTGACTGCATTGATGTCGCAGCTGATCCAGCGGTGATTGCAGCGGCGCAAGTAGCACTACAAGTAGCCAAAACTTTTGCTAGGGATGCCCAAAAGCGAGGCTTTGACTATAAAGGCAACTCACCCTTTTTGATGGTCAGCCTGAACGATGGAGAAGACCCCCATTTTCGGAAAGCAGAATTTAATCCTACTGAGTGTCCTACAGACTGCCCTAGACCCTGTGAACGGATTTGTCCGGCACAAGCAATCGTGTTTAATAGTATAAAAAAAGACTTTTCGGGAGTATTATCACAAAAATGCTATGGCTGCGGTCGTTGTATACCAGTTTGTCCCTATAGTATAATTTATACTAGTTCATATATGTCAACGCCGGGAGCGATCGCGCCATTGGTAATGTCAACGGGAGTAGATGCCGTAGAAATCCATACAAAAGTCGGGCGGTTGGCAGAATTTGAGCAATTATGGCAAGCAATTTCACCGTGGGCTGATCAATTAAAGTTACTAGCCATCAGCTGTCCTGATGGCGAGGGGATGACTGACTACCTGAGAGCAATATATGACCTGATTGCCCCACTTAAGAGTGCTTTAATTTGGCAAACCGACGGTCGTCCCATGAGTGGTGATATTGGCGATGGCACTACAATAGCCGCGGTGAAATTAGGGCAAAAAGTTTTGGCAGCTAAGTTACCAGGATATGTGCAGTTAGCAGGCGGCACTAATAGCTATACCGTTGCTAAGTTAAAGGCGATGGGACTGCTGAAGGGAGGAGGACAAGGGAGAGGCGGGAGACAAGGGAGATCCCCCTTGTCCTCCTTGTCCCCCTCCTGCTCCATTTCCGGGGTCGCCTACGGTAGCTACGCCCGTGTACTGCTGTCACCGATTCTCGAACAGTTAGAGAATAAGGAGGTAAGTAACACCAATGTGAAGGCGACTATTTGCCTAGAAGAAGATGATACATTACTTTGGCAAGCTGTAGAACTTGCCCATTCTCTCGTTTCCCAGATCAAGTCACAGCAGGAGCGCTAATCCCTGGTTCTTTGAAAATTTCCCAAAGCGGCTTCTCCTGCACGCAAGTGTCCTCGCTATCTCTAAAAACGTCACCATAGAAAGCATGACGATTACAGACGATCTCCAAAAGTTATTAGACATTTTGCCCCAAGACCTGCGACAAGTACTAGAGAGTCATCCCAAACAAGATAGTTTAGTAGAAGTGGTTTTGGATTTGGGTCGTCGCCCAGAGGCTCGCTTTCCTAATCAAGCGGAGTATCTGAGCGAAGTACCCGTTACTCAAGAACAGATAGATGATTGTATTCAACGAGTCGGAATCTTTGGCGGAGATAATCGGGCAGGAATTGAGCAAACTTTGCATCGGATCAGCGCCATCCGCAACCGCACGGGTAAGATTATTGGCTTGACCTGTCGTGTTGGTCGGGCGGTATTTGGAACCATTGGCATGATCCGCGATTTGGTAGAAACTGGTAAATCGATTCTCATGCTGGGGCGTCCAGGCGTGGGCAAAACTACTGCCTTACGGGAAATTGCCCGTGTTTTGGCAGATGATCTGCTGAAGCGAGTGGTGATTATTGACACCTCCAACGAAATTGCTGGAGATGGTGATGTTGCCCACCCCGCCATTGGTCGCGCTAGACGGATGCAAGTGGCTCATCCAGATCAACAGCATCAGGTGATGATTGAGGCAGTGGAAAACCATATGCCAGAAGTGATCATCATTGATGAAATTGGCACGGAGCTGGAAGCTTTAGCGGCTCGTACGATTGCGGAACGGGGTGTACAGTTGGTAGGTACTGCCCACGGTAATCAGATCGAAAATCTGATTAAAAACCCCACCCTTGCTGATTTAGTTGGGGGTATCCAAGCTGTGACGCTGGGAGACGACGAAGCCAGACGCCGGGGCAGTCAAAAAACTGTTTTGGAGCGTAAAGCCCCTCCTACCTTCGAGATTGCTGTAGAAATGTTGGAACGCCAACGCTGGACAGTACACGAAAGTGTTGCTGACACAGTAGATAATCTACTGCGAGGGCGTCAGCCTACCCCACAAACGAGAACCGTTGATGAACAGGGCAAAATTGGTGTTACAAGGCAGTTAGCTGTTGTCAACGGTCGCAGTGGACAGCTAGGGACATTGGAGGAATCTTTCCCACCGGCGCGACCGTCTAATGGCTGGCGTTCATCTGGACAAATGGTAGCACTGCCGCAATTGCCTGTGGAGCGGGTGACTGGACGCAGTGAGTTTGACCGTTTGCTGGATGAATCCTTTAATTATTCTGAGAGCATTGATTTCGATGCTGCTACCAGACAGCCAGGGCCAAATGGTGAAGATTTGCCACTGCACGTTTACCCCTATGGCGTTAGCCGCCACCAACTGGAACAGGTAATTAGCGTGCTAACTTTACCCGTGGTATTGACAAAAGATATAGATAGTGCAGATGCGATTTTAGCACTGCGATCGCACGTCAAAAACCACGCCAAATTACGCCAAGTGGCCAAAGCTCGTCATGTACCGATCCACATGATTAAATCCAGCACCATTCCCCAAATTACCCGTGGTTTGCGACGGTTGCTGAACATCGACGACCCGGAAATGGCTGATGACCGCGAACTGCAACTGTTTTTGCACAACGGTAGCGATGATGAGATGGATGCTCTTGAAGAAGCTAGACTTGCTGTTGAGCAAATTGTGATTCCTAAAGGACAGCCAGTCGAGTTATTGCCGCGTTCACCGCAAGTCCGCAAAATGCAACATGAGTTGGTAGAACATTATCGCCTCAAGTCACATAGTTTTGGTGAAGAACCAAATAGAAGATTGCGGATTTATCCGGCATAAGCTCACCCTCAACCTCTCTCCGTTGGCGTCAGCCTGCCGTTAGGCATAGCGGAGAGGGGAATCAGAAAATAGGACTTATCCCGCAGAAGACAGCCAATTGCAGAGTTTAAACTCTCATAAACCTTGTTTTAACCTCGAACTCTCAAACTATAAAGTTATAGATTTGCGAGGTTTGAAAATATGCTTCGGCTCAAAGGTTATGTATTATTTCTCTGCTTTTTTCTAGCATTATCAGTTTCAGTAATTCTAGGCAATATCAATTTTGTTCAGGCTATTGACTTGCACAGCCACAACCCAAACCTTCCCAAGCTAAATACTCTACACGGACAACCTCCGATAGTAATTGGTCATCGCGGCGGTGGAACTGGTTATCGTCCAGAACATACGGTGGGAGATTTTGGCCACAATCTGATTGGTTCTCACAACTTAGGAATTGAATTTGGTGCAGACTACATTGAACCTGATTTGGTAGTAACCAAAGATGGAGTCCTGATTGTTCGCCACGAACCTCTATTGGCAACAGTGAAAACAGATAACAATGGCAAAATTGTTTACGATGCTCATGGGAAACCTATTATCCAAGAAGCCACAACAAACGTTGTCGATGTTTCCGAATTTGCTAAACGTTTAACAACCAAAGTCCTTGACGGGAATCGTGTTACAGGTTGGTTTGCAGAAGACTTTACTTTAGCTGAGATTAAGAAACTGCGGGCAATCGAGCGCCTCCCCAAGATTCGCCCTCAGAATACTCAGTATAATGGTGTGTTCCAAATCCCTACTTTTGATGAAGTTATCAACCTTGCCAAACGTAGCGAAGCAAAAACTGGTCGGAAAATTGGTATCTATCCCGAAACCAAGCACCCGACATATTTTGCTGAAGCTGGTAAATATTTAGATGGTACTCCAATCCATGTCAATACTTCACAACTTCTGATTAATCAGTTGGTTGCGAACAGCTACACTAATCGCGATCGCATTTTTATTCAATCTTTTGAAGTCTCTAATCTTAAAGAATTAAAAAATAAGATCATGCCAGCTGCTGGAGTCGATATTCCTCTGATTCAGTTAATTGATAGCAGTGGCGCTCCTTATGACTTTATTTACCACAAGGTTCCTCAAACCTACGCTGATCTCATCACTCCTAAAGGGTTGACCCAAGTTAAAACTTACGCAACAGGAATTGGCCCTGACAAACGGCTAATTGTGCCTGCCTCTACACGATTGAATAAGCAAGGTCAACCGATTGATATTAATGGAGATGGGCAAATCAGCGATGCTGATAAGTTCCTCGGAAAGCCAACTTCTTTAGTTAGTGATGCTCATAAAGCTGGCTTGCTACTCCATCCTTATACCTTCCGCAGCGATTCATATTTTCTGTCCCCTGACTACCACGGGCAACCACTTCGTGAGTATGAACAGTTTATTAAGTTAGGAATAGATGGCTATTTTACTGACTTTGCTAATTTTGGATACGTTGCCAAGCAAAAAGCGATAAATCGTCCCGTGAACCTCAAAGAATTAGAATATGGGAACTTCCAAAAATCAACTAACTCACAGTAACGTTTACACCTCAACTACGGCAAATGACTGAGATGAGATGATGTTTGAAAAGTATTATAGCGTTTCCTAAGCAACTGAGGTATACCCAAATCCTGTTTAACAAGCTTAGTAGCTTTGAAAATGCTCCTCACCAGATCAGGAACCGCTACATTGCTAACACCAAAAGCTTCCAAACCTAACCCTTCTAACCCCATTCCCTTGTAAGGAATGGGGGTTTCAAGGACAAGCAGCAGAGCACTGAAAACAGTCTTGACGTTAATTAATTAAGAGTGAAATACAACCATGACTACAGCAGACATTAATTCAATTACTCAGCTTTATGTGACCTACCTCAATCGTGCCCCTGATCCCTCTGGCCTGGATTATTGGCTAGGCCAAGCCAATCAAGGCATATCTCTTGAAACCATTGCCGCTGATTTTGGTGAAACACAAGAGGCCAAAAATGAATATTCTTATTTGGCCTTTCCTAATACCTCCGATCCGACTGCATTCGTCAACTTAATCTACTTAAATGCTTTCGGTCGGAACGCAGAGCAAGCAGGATTGGACTTTTGGGTTAATCAGTTGAAGACTCAAGGATCGGGTATAGCTTCGACCTTTATCTTCACATTAACCCAAAACGCTTTGAATGATGACAAGATAGCTTTGCAAAATAAGGTATCGATTGCCACACAATTTACTAATGGACTGCTCAGTAATAATATTAAATCCCCCACCTCAGAGATATTTGCAGATTCAACAAATATCCTCGATAGGATTAACGCGACCACAGCATCAGTTACAGCAGGTCAATTGTTGATTAATCCAGTTATCACTAATAACATATCAAAAGGGACAGCAGATACAGGCATTGTAATCCCAAGTGGTGCAATTGCTCTGACAACCTCCATTGTTGACAACTTAACAGCTACAGCGGATAATGACACGTTCATAGGCATTAATAACGCTGTTAAACCAGCAGATAATCAAGTTCAAGCCACTGACGAGATAGATGGTGGTCTAGGCACTGATACCTTCCAATACATTGGTGCTTCTGGTACTGCTGATGTCCCAACTCTATTAAATGTTGAAAAAGTAGAACTTTTAAATCCTACTACTGGTACTGTAATTGACTTCACTGGCAAAACTACAGGTCTTCAACAAGTCACTATTAAAGGTCTCGCTAATGTCAATTTAAACGCTTTTACCGCCAAGGGACTTAGTGGTATTACCCTTGGTGTTGAAGGTGTCACCCCTACCACAATTGTCACGTTGCTTACAGCTGATTTTGGTTCTACGACTACAAGTGCAAACTTGTCCATCAAGGATGCCGTAGTGACTACAGCTGATTTAAACACAGGCACTATCAACGCTGCACTCACTACCCTTAACATTGCCGCTGATGGTTTAGGGAGCAATTCAATTGGGGCATTAATACTACCAACGGCCACGACATCCCTGAAAATTACTGGTGTCGGCACACTAGATTTAGGTACTACTACCCCGACGACAGTATCAACGATTGATGCCAGCGCAAACACAGGTGGTATTAACGTGATAGCTGGTGCTGGTGTTAACACATTAACTGGCGGTAGTGGTGTTGACCTATTAAGTGGCGGTGCTGGTGCTGATATATTAAGTGGCAGTGCTGGTGATGACATATTATTTGGCGGTGATGGTGCTGACATATTAACTGGCGGTGCTGGTGCTGACAACTTCTTTTATAACGCATTCACTGATTCTGCCGTAACAAATACAACAATGCCTACTGGTTTTGATACTATTAGTGATTTCACGGAAGTAGATGATATTCTCAAAATAACCGGATTTGCTGCCACTAACCTCATTGATCAAACGACTGTACAGGCAGCCGTAAATGCTGCTGCTCCTGCAAACTTAGGCAATGCGCTTGCCGCTGCTGCTACGCAAGTTGCCGCCTCTAAGTTTGGTGTATTCCAATACTCAGGTACTACTTATGTATTTGGTAATGATGCCACTGCCACTGTAGGTGCTACTGATCTAGTTATTGAACTCACCGGCTTGCACACGCTGACTGCCGCGAACTTCAGCGCCTAGTTATCTCTCTTGTTTTCATAAAGAAAAGACTGACCTCTTATGGTTAGTCCTTTTTTTTGGCTTTTCTGTACTAATACCAATTCTCTATGAAGATGCATAGAATAAAGCTTCAAGTATAAAATCATAACTTGTCAAAGAGGAGATTACGAGAGAAGACATTTGAGCTAACTCGTGTTCAACCCGTTGGCGCAGTAGAATACGGTTAAATTATCGAGGTAGGCACTCATGACGAACTCATCGCACTAAGCGGACAGTATCACTTGATGTTTAGTCGTCAAGCAAGTAGCTACAACTGAGTTGAAAATGAGGAATAGGGAGTAGGAAAAACTCCCTAGATTCTCTTTGTCCTCTTTTATTCTGGTAACTTATATTGCCCAACAATACGCTTGGCAAACTCTGGAACATGCGCCTCTAATTTCTCTGGATAATTTCGCTTCACATACAAATAATTCCGAGTAAAGTGAGAATCAATCGAAAACCGCGCGTATTCTAAACCCTTGGGGCCGATTTTTTCGATAACCACACCCATGAGTTTTGCTGCCCACATGGGGAGGGTAACGCCTTTATCGTAAGCGGGAATACTTTGTTGTACAGCCTCCTTACGGTTACCTTTAGACATGACTGGTTGGGTGTCTAACTGGTCTTTCACCAAATCCAGCATTTCCTTACCAGTGTCATTTCTAACTACAATCCATTGCCAACCGAAGGGTGCGCCCATATAGCCAACGACTAAATCTGCTAGGGAGTTGACATAATCAAAGCAACTCATACAAGATGGGGCAAAAACATCTTTGAGTTGGTTGGTTTTCAAGCCAAAGAAAGGCACAGTTTCTGATGAGCCATCCTCATGTTTGAAGTGAACCCGGAAGTCTTGCATGAATTCGTAATGTACAACTGTATCAGGCGATCGGCTGGTGGTTTCTAAGAATTTTTGCAGTCCGGCGCGGTTAACATTATCTACACAGGGTGTACCTAAAACATACAGCTTTTCTAAACCCAATTGTTTTTCTACGGCTCGTAGCGCCTGGATTTGGCAACCAACACCAATTACTAATAGCCGCTTCATCCCAGATTTTTCTATCTGTTCCAATACGGAAAGGTTGGGGGAAAGTGTTGGTTTATTTACCCGCGCTGCTAGTATTTCTTCTGGAGTACGGGCAATGACGGGCATGGGTTGAAAGCGGTCTTCTTTGGTGTTTTGCACACAGACGACACCTTCAACTATGCCGCGATTGAGCATTTCAATGGCAATGCTGCTAACAATACCCGTCCATTGTGCGCCTGCGATCGCCTGTTGTTTCCGTGCCGCTATCATGTCTTGATGAACACCAAAGTACAGTTCATCAGGGTTGTCGAGATGGCGCGATCGCGTGTGCGTTTCTTCTTCAAGTTCGCCTATTTGCTGATTAATAAAAGCGCAGGCTTCCTTGACATAGTGAATATAGTATGTATCGCATAATCCGCACTCGCTACAGAGTTCTTTAGCAGGGCGGCGGCTAGTAGGCTTTAAGGCTTTGGCTTTTTTGTGAGGAAAAACTGAGGTCATGTAAATTTTTTGTTTTATTTAGGAATCGCTTTTATTACAATACCTTCACTGGCTATGAACTTGACGATAGAGATTGAACAAGAAGAGGATAGACACAATAAGCAGAAGTGATTGCTTTTCCTAATGTGCTGGCTCACGGGCAGACACGAGAACAAGTAGTTGCTAGAGTTCAAGCATTAGCTTTGCGTGTGTTAGCAGATAAGCTGGAACACGGAGAAGTAACGCACAGCAGCTAGCGCCAGTGAAGTCCGAAAATTTGATGTTTTTAAGCAAATGGGCATCTTTTATTTCGAGCAACCTTCATTTGTTCAAGTAGCGTTAATGTACTTAGATATACTTGTGGAAATCGGTCATATTCTCTGAGCCAAGCACTAACTTTTGGGTTAATCCAATTGAGAAAACAATGAATATCATTATGTATGTTGTCCAGTTGCAGGTAATTCCAAATTGGTTCATGGTGAAAATTGCGGTTACGTAACCAATGTATACTTTTTATTTTTATTCGTATTTGTTTAATATTTAGCTCAGAGGATTTAGCATATTTGAATATTTGTTTACAAAAAGGACGCCATATCGTCTTTTCATAATATTTTTTCTCTATTAAGGTTTTCCAAAATCCAAAATTCAGTTCAGGAATTAAGTAATTTAAGTTATAATTGCATTTTCTAAGAATAGCATTAACACTCTCATGTTCGTAACTGTCTAATTTAATTTTTCCATTACATAACCAATCATTACCAAACTTAACTGATAATACATTATCGATTGTATTGCGTAGAGCAATCTCTAAAATATGTATACTTGGATACAGTGCCTCGCAAAGTTGAGTATTGATCTGACATATTATGATGGCGTTGCCGTGATTACTATTCGCAGCGCTAAGATATGGTTTCATACGTGCTGCTGAAAAATTCATCACAATATCTTTTAGCTCATCATCTGTTAGTTTAGGCTGAGGCATTGACAACTTTTATAATATTCGCTATATTATATTTCGTAGACACCAGAACGTCCTATGTCTCGTACAACCGAGTTATGACCCTGGCGTAAAGGAATTTAATTTTGACCGTGTTTTTTAAAGAAACCCCCTAAATTTATAAAGTTTAGGGGGTTTTGTTATATAAAAAAATTATTAATGTTTAGTTGTGTACTGTAAAGTTATTATACATAAGTTTTTGAAAATATTCAGTAAAATAATTTAAAAGTTTGCTTTTCTCTAGCCTCTGTATCTGTATCTCTAGTTTTAGCTAAAGCATGATCGCACTCTATCTTCTTTATTCCTAGTTCGTTCCTCTTCAAAAACCAGTGACACAAAATTCTAAAACAGGCGCAGCATTCATCGCAGGCGGAACCATAGCAGGCGTTGGTGTTTCCGCAACGGTAGGCGGAATGGGATTAGCCGGAGGATTTGGCGCTGTTGGCATTGGTGCAACTCCTGTAGTCGGTGCTGGCGCTGTAGCTGGTGCTGCTACTTACGGTGCTTTTAAAGCGATCGCACAGGGAGATCCTACTGCTTTCGGTGCAATGGGAATTGGTGCAGTCGGCGGTGCTAGTGTTTATAGCGTCGTCAGTGGTATGGGTTTAGTCGCGCCTAAAGTAGGGTTGGCATTTGGGATTGGTGCAGTACCGATGGCGGGTATTGGTGCAGTGGTGGGACTCGCCGCTTATGGTATTGCCAAACTGTTAAATGAATCGGGAATTAACGAAACTCCAACACAGCTTTTTGAGCGGATGGAAGAGAAAGGTTTGCTGATGGATGCCTATTCAGAAGCAGTGATAGAATTAGAAGCATTTTTATCTGGTGAAGATTTCAACCAAAAATTTGCTGCTTTGGAAGTTGAAGATGAGTTACAAGCACTCAAAGCTAAATTAAATAAAAAATCAGAATTTGTTACCCCTAAACCTTCTACTCCCAATATTGAATCAGAAACAATATCTCTGATAACCCAGCTACCTGAAACCTGGAGATGTGTACGCACACTCAAGGGCCACTTAGGGGCAGTTAATGCGATCGCTATCAGTCCTGATGGTACTACCTTGGTTAGTGGCAGTGATGACAGACAAGTTTATCTGTGGAACTTGAAAACCGGAAAATGGCTTTACACGTTCTCTGGACAAGCTGAAGCAGTTTTATCTGTTGCTATCAGCCCTGATGGACAACAAATTGCAAGTGGTAGTGTTGATTGCAAAATCAGCTGTTGGCAGATGGACACAAGAAAATTTCACCGGACATTATTTTATTTAAGTTCTCCCTACAGTCATAATGGCTTTGTTAACTCGGTAACTTACAGTCCTGATAGGGCAATTATTGCCAGTGGTGCTACCGATAAGACGATTAGAATTTGGGGACGCTACACCGGAACAATAAAACGCACCTTGAATGGACACTCAGATGCAGTTTTGTCTGTCACTATCAGTCCTGATGGTAAAATTCTTGCAAGTGGTAGCGCTGATCAAACTATTAGGCTTTGGGATATCAAAACTTGGGAACAGCGCTATATTTTCACTGAACATTTGGGAGCTGTGAATACAGTTGTTATTAGTCTTAACAGTCAAACTCTTATTAGTGGTAGCACAGACACCACAATAAAACTGTGGAATCTCCAAACTGGAGAATTACTCTCCACTCTGACTGGACACTCAGCAGGGGTTTTTTCTGTTGCCATCAGCCCCGATGGAAAAACCCTCGCCAGTAGCAGCAAAGACGGTATTATCAAGCTTTGGAACCTCGACACTGGTGAATTACTACAAAATCTTTCAGGATGTAATCCCGTTGCTTTCAGTCCTGATGGCAAGACGCTGGTAAGTGGCGGTAATGGCGGAAGCATTCAGATTTGGAGTCAAGTGCAAGGCTTTGATAAATTTAATCTCGACTCTGTATTATCTGGGGAATGGTGGGAAGTCTTGGGTGTAGATCAGAGTGATAATGCCAATGTTGTTAAACTTGCCTACCTTCGATTAGCAAGATTGTGTCATCCTGATGTCAACAGTTCTGCACTTGCAAAAGCTTCAATGCAAGCAATTAATCAAGCTTATAAAGAATTTCAGGAGCAGTTAAACACTCACAAATATATTAACTTTGATAAATAAGTTGCCTCATATCCTCTGTTACTGCTAACTGGGATAGTTGTGGGTGGTGCGGGAATTGCGATCGCACGAGAGTTAAACAAGCGTCCTCAGTTGCAGTTGGTTATTGATAATACAACAGGGGTAGATTTTGTTTACTTCCAGACCTGTATAATACCCGTGACATCTTTCAAATTTATCAGTTTCCAGGCAAGATGCTAGTCAAAATATGAATAACAATATTACCGCAGAAGACAAACCAGCATAGAACTATAGTACAGTCAAAACATTCCCTCCGAATAATTTCATAAATTGAGGAAATAATGTTAGGAAAGGTGATTGTTTGCTCAGACCGCAGTCACCATTATGCTGTGATTCCGGTTCAAAATATAGATATTGGTATTCCGCAGCAGGATCTGACCCAGATTTTTGATCGCTTCTATGGAGTGAATAGCGATCGCTCTTGTCGCACTGGTGGTTCGGGATTGGGATTGGCGATCACGTAAGCAATTATTTTGCCAGATCACGGCAGCATAGATGTGTAAAGTGGATTCAGTAAACGTTGTAAATCTTCGTTCTGTTTGCTGGACTTTTTTGGCTTTACTCCCATAAACATCTCATGTCATCTGTCAGCTTACTTTTCACGGGATGTGGAAAAGAAAGAGTGGTTCGCGATAGTCTATCGCGAACCAATTGCTATTCTTTATTATATTTGGAAGTTTCTTCGA
>NZ_JBALCN010000040.1:0-13962 GCF_036919615.1 Nostoc sp.
AAACGCTCTAAATTGGTTTAATCATTGTGGTCTATTTTTTGAGCCTATTCGATAGTTATTTTTGTGGTTTTTTTGATCGCAAACTGCTGTAATTCCTGCTGGGATGTTTCCTAAAAACTCGGTACAGCATTCTCATGTTGGTATTGAAATAAAAGCTTCTCGTTATCAGAGTGGATGGCAGGGTCATAATCCCGAAGACACGTGGCTGATGGTATTTGTTTTTGATAGCAACCGTCCTAGTGACGCCGTTCAAGGTATTCAGCCAAAGCCTTTTCGTTTTATCAAGGTTGTTGGTGCTAGCCTCACAAAAAATGATTGGTCATTTTCTGGACGTTCGGAAATTAGTCGCAGAACAATAACTGCCAGTGTTACTAAATCTGGATATCAAAAAATGATGTCCAACTGGATTTATCAAATTCCCAATTTACCATAGTGTTAGTTGCAAGTCTGTAATATTTGGGGAAGGCGTTTCTAAAGTTATCAAGTTAGGAATAGCGGTGCAACTCATCTCATAATAATCTAAATTACGCTTAATACCAATGCAGCAAACACCAACAGCTTCCGCCGCTGCAACTGTCGAACCAGAACCCATAAAAGTATCAGCAATTATACCTTCACCTAAAGGTAGTGCAGTATAAACGACCTGACGTAAAAAAGACTGTGGTTTAAGACTTGGGTGATTTGCAATAGCTCGTTCTTTCTGAGGTGTCCTCTCACTGGCAATAACATCACCCAAAGGTGTACTATCTCTGTTGCGTCTTAACCCTCCAGTTTGAAATTCTCGCAGACATTCGCTGAGTTTCATTCCTACTGGTATAGGCTTTCGTAAAATACCCCACGGCTCATAACATCCTCTGAGCATGGAAGACACATTAGGAAATTCATCTTCGGCATTTTTTGGGCGATCGCCACCACGAAGTGTTCTCACCAGGCGAATCAATTCTCCGCGAAACTCCAAACCGCCCTCAACTAGAGCAGAGAAGACTAACTGGGAAAGAAATGCATTACTTGCTATAAAAACATGACCACCAGGGCGAAGTACACGTACCAATAGTTTTGCCCATTCTACAAAGAAATTTTTTAAAACTAGACGTTCTTTGGTAGTAAGTGCGGTAAATCGTGGTAAAGGTGCGCGTTGATGTCCATCAAATGATGGGGGTATTCTCCAAATACCTCCGTTTCCATTTGCTCTTTTTAGCAACTGGTCAAAATCATATTCTTTTACCCCATAAGGTGGATCTGTAACTACTGCATGAATACTATTTTCTGGTATCCTACTCAGCCACTCGAAACAGTCTGCGTGCAAAATAACAGATTTACCTATGTTTTCTACTTTGTATTCAAAAGCCCATTGATTCATGATTTTAAGTAGTTTGTTTTTATATAAAAATTGTATTTTTATATTCCCATAAATCTCAGGGTTAAATCGCTAAAAACAAAGTTAAAAAGCTCAATTATGCTGTTCTCTTTTAACTCTTAACTTTTTTGATACCGCATTCCTGGCAGCTGCGAAACTAAACCCATAAGTTCCAACTGTAACAAGGCACCAGAAACTGAGCCAGCAGCCATGCCGGTTTGTTGGACAATAAAATCGAAGGGTAAAGCATCATTAGCGAATGCCTCCGGCACGCCTGCGGCGAACGCATCCATTACCGTTTGCAATTCTGGCGATAAAGTTAGCAAACTTAACTGTTCTGGTGCTGTGGAAGCCTCGATTCCATCAATTTGTGGTATTGCTCCTAGCATTGTTAACAGTTCATCTAGTTCTTTAAGAATGAAAGTTGCTCCCTGACTCAGTAACTTTAAACACCCTTGGGATGGATGATCGTCCAGTCTTCCAGGTAGTGCATAGACATCTCTACCAAATTCATTTGCATAGGTGGCGGTAATTAAGGCACCAGACTTTAACGGGGCTTCCATTACCAGGATGGCGCGGCTTAAACCTGCAATAATTCGGTTGCGGCGGGGAAAGTGAGTGCGATCGGGTGGGGTTTTTGTGGGGTACTCACTCACGACTAACCCAGCCGTCAAAATTTGCTTGTACAAATCTCGATTTTTATGCGGATAGATAACATCTACACCAGTTCCTAAAACTGCGATCGTGCGTCCACCTGCTTTCATGGCGGCGATGTGGCTTTCTGTGTCAATTCCCTCAGCCATCCCAGAAACAACTGTAAAGCCATTTTTAGCCAAAGCTGTACTAATTTGGCGAGTCCAACGGATACCGTATTCTGAGGGTTGGCGTGTTCCGACAATCCCAACCATCGGTTTTTGTCCGAGATTTTCTTGGAGTTCGACTTCACCACGATAGTATAAAATCGGCGGCGGACTTGGAGTTTCTAGCAGTAAGCGGGGATAATCTGTATCTGCTGGTGTCCAGAAATGGGGATTTTCTTGCTGGTGCTTAGTGAATAGTTGTTCTGGGTGCAAACGCGATCGCTGTTGTACAACTTTTTCTAGTGTCTGAAAACCAAAACCCTCTACTTCTCCCAACTGTACCTTGGTAGCGTTCCAAGCTGTTGCCAGCGTGCCAAAATGCTGTTGCAGTCGTCGCAGTAATACTGGGCCAATCCCAGAAATTTGCGTCCAAGCTAGCCAATATGCGCCTTCCTCTACCACGGTTCCATCCTCACACCTACTGGATTGAGTATTCCCAAATTAGCCTTGGCTGTTGATCTGGAAGATGAGCAAAGGAGCAATAATATAGGTACTTCCAAATAATTTATTTTTTGGAGTTCCCTAAGTCCTATAGGCATACTTACACGCTGAAGTAGATAAAAGCTGCGCGGATCGCAATAAACCACACTGCGAGGGTGGCGAATAGGTAGAGGTAGAAGCGAAGCATGATCAGATTGAATGTACAATGGACGATGCTATGCAATGCTCGAAATACAACAAAAACCCATGCGGCGTTCACATAGATTGCATCCACTTGCTTCGTGATGAAGAGGTATAGCACAAGCACATAGAAAAGTACCGGAATCTCGAATAAGTTCTTTAGGTTATCTGATGGATTGGATACGCCAGGTGGCCATATATGCACGAGTGACCCAGGTGCAGCCAGGTCTTGCGGGCTGATCTTTCGACTTGTAATGAACCCGATCCGGCGGATATACATATACACCCAGACAAGGAGTGTCAAAAAAACTGTTGCCAAGAAGGGGCCAAAGACTTGATCTTGTGTCATTTTTACCTCTTAAACTTGCTGATTTTGCTGATGCTAATATTAGGCTGAGTACTTTAATGCTTCTAGACCTCGATCGGGTACACTTCAGACCACTTAACCTATGACATGAACTTTGGATTACTGAAAATTCTGTGAAGCAAGCCTTAAAGCGAATGTTCCGTAAGCTTGAGGTTTCATCGCGTGCAGAAATGGTTGCACAACTTTTAGCTACGAGACATAATTCACCAGAAAGAAACTTAGTTTGCTTCCAGGGAGACAAAATACCCTAAAGATAAATTCCCAATTCCCCTTGACTTTTGACTATTGACTCTTGACTATTAACTATTGACTATCTTCTTATCTATCTTCTGCGATGCAATATTTCTACCGTCTTTTAATATGCCTATCTGGGTGCTTGATATTTTTACTGGTACATAGTGGCTTTGGTTTGTTGCCGAGTTTGGCCGCCGAAAAGATTGTTGTCAGGTACGGATTGTTTGAGCGATCGCTCCCAGTGGCAGATATACGCAAGTATGCCGAGACGCAAAAGGTTTCTGGCGATTTGCAATCTTTCTTAGGTTACCTCAGCGCTAAGGATAAACAGAAGTTCCAAGATGCTCTTCAGGTGAAAATGTCTCTTGATATTGCGGCTTTAGATAAGCTGATAAATACAGGAATAGGCAAGCAAATTTTATCTTTTGCTTCCCAAGCGACTGTCTTTCCGACACGCTCCCCGATCGCCCGTCGTGATCAAGGCAGTATACAAGCCCTACGAGGTGCGATTATCTTAGGAGCAAAATCACCAGAAGGTTTAGGAATAACCAGCTTTCTAGAAGCTTATCCCAGTAATCAACTAGTCTTTGACGTGTCAAAAATTTCTAAGCTAGTCAGCATGGCAAATTTATCTTCTGGTTCTACTGATATACCACCAAAGGACAATGTAAGTTCTTCTCCCTTAGGAAAAATTGCACTGCAATATCAGATATTTGCCGCTCAAGATAAACAATTCTCAGGTTGCTTATTTGGCGATTCTATTTCGGCTGAACTTGGCAATACTCTTGGGAATGGTACTTTTAATTTTGGGTTAAATGGTCTGAGTACAATCTCATTAGTGGAACAACTTAAAAGTTTAATTCCTACCAAGGTAAAATGCGAAAAAGCGATTATTGCCATAGGTGGAAATGATGCTTGGTATAAAATTAGTGATGAGTTATTTACTAAAAATCTGCAAGAGGCGATCGCACTTGTCCGCACAATGGGAACTAAAGAGATTTTTCTCATTCCGGCTTTTTATTCAACAGTTGCAGCAAGCTTAGATCCAACTGTTTCAGCCCCACTTTCTAGAGTTGAACAAATTAATGCTCTGATTAATCAAGTTGCTGAAATTGAAAAAGTCCCGGTTGCAGCAGCAGGACTAACACCTTTGTATGAAAATAATGTTCTTAAAGAGAATTTGACAAGTGATGGTGACCATTTAAATGCAGAGGGTCTAAAAATTTATCGACAAGCATTATTACAAATCCTCGGTAAGTAAGATGATGTTCTATCTTGTTGTCTCGTTCCCAGTCTCCGACTGGGAATGCCTAATGTGAGGCTCCGCCTCAAGACTTGCAGCAGAGGAGCATTTCCAGCCTCTGGCTGGAAATGAGGTTTTAAAGGGATTTGGGCTGAAGTTGACACTAATGAGCAACAGTAAGGGTTTATTTCCCATTCCAGAATGATTAATCAAAATTGGAAACGGCCTATTTTAGTAAATACATACCATGATTAATTTGTCTAGTGCGTAAATTCTAAAATATAGCCCTTTCAAGGTGGGTTTAAATCTTAGTCTATAAATTCTTCTTTAACCTCTTATCTCTGTGTCGCGCCAGTTGCAACTCCTGCGGGAATGCTAAGAGCGTAGCTTGCTTCCCCGGAGGGGTACAAGTCTCTTAACCCGCCCAACACACTGGCTTCTCTGTGCCTCTGCGGTGAAATAAATTACTTTTAAACCGCAGAGTCACAGAGAGCGCTGAGAAAAACAATCTTATTTTATGAGTCACCTTGAAAGAGCTAGTTCTAAAATAGTTGGATAATTTTTTGTTTTTTAGTTCCTAATTTGTAACTTAAAATTACGTTAGCGCAGCGTAAAGCCAACTCTACCAGAGGCTGCGCCAACGGCATGACAACTCTTAGAGACGGTGTTCGCGTTCGCTTAGAGCGAGTCTGCGTACCCTTACGGGGAAGCAAGCTACGCGTAGCGTCTCGTAGAGAGCGTCATTACGAATTATCACTTTTAGGCTTTCCAATTCAAAAACCGCGCATAAATATAAGCGATGCCTTCATCAATAATTGTCCGCACGCCTTGGCTAGAATCCCACCATTTGGTTGGATCATAATCTTGTGTTTTAGCAGCGATCGCACCAACTTTGATGTTAGGGGTAAGCAGTTTTCTGAACAGCAACCAGCTTCTCCGGGTGTGAACGTCCAAGGAGAAAAGATTAATTGATTGTAGCTTTAAGTTTGAATTAGATAGCCAGCGGCTAAATTCGGCAGCAGAGGCATAACTACGATCCTTAATTACCATAGGCGTTGGAACAGCTACCACCTTCTGTGACTCTAAACCGAGTTTCTTGAAGGTGGCAGCTGACACTTCTGCAAAGTTTTTGTATTCGCTAAGATAATTTCCTTTTTCTATTGTGCCTCCCGTAGTAATTACTAGACGATAAGAACCGTTTTTAAATTCAGTCAAAGCTTGTTGGATAGCATAATCTGGTAGCCATCCTTCAACAACCAATACTTCTGCTGATTTGATAGGGGAAGTCACGGCCAGAAATGAGTGTACATGAGTAATAGTGAAAAATATTAAATAAGCAATCAAAGTGATTGCAATCGCCCACCCCTGAGCCGTAAGTATCCACATTTCTTGGCATATTATTAGTTTGATTTTTGGAAATTTTTGACACCGACGATTTTTTGTCTGCATTAAACCTTAGTTAAACGTTGCTCTTTCAAGTAGGTAAACACAGATTTATCTCCAATATCAGCAGGAATTCCTTGTACTGTCTTTCGCAGCGCAAACACCAAAAACAACACCGCCCAAATTCCTAATAAAACACTTTCCCCCTGAGTTGGTAAAATTCTTACCAAATGTCCTAGTAACAGTAGCGGTACTATTAGAGTTAATACTTTGGTTTCCAGGCGATTGAAGCAAAAAGCCTCTTTAAAATAAATACCTGTCAAAGCAACGAAGATAAAACCAACTCCAAATAAGGTTATAGGCTGATTGTAAACAGTGAGAGCCAAAGGTTCACTACTAGAGATTGCCAGAATCACTGATGCTATAGTACCGATTGCCCAAAAAAGTTGCAACATTCGGTGCAGTGATGCCATGTAAATATGAATGGTAAATAAACTTACACCAAGAGCGAGACTAAAACAAGCATATAGAGGTGTAAGTGCAGTAGAAACAGTCGAATTATTGTTGAGTAAAACCAAAGCGCTGCCTATGGCAAAGCTCAGTGCTGCTACCATTAACCCAGCGCGGTAGATAATTACGCCAGTGCGATCGCTCTGAGTAATTGTAAATTCCCCGAACTGACCTTGATAAACTTCTGGTGGAGGTAGTGTTTGCGTAGTCATAGTTAAGAATATAGTTATGATTTACTAATAGAGTACAACAGGAAATTGCTGAAGGGTTACTTTTATTATTATGAGCAATGAGATGAACTTAGTGTCACAATTCCTAAACTCTTTTGTAGGGTGGGCACTGCTTACTGTGTGTTCAAACCCTTATTTTTAGGTTGTGTGCAGTGTCCAACGCCAGTTGCTTGACTTGCTCTACTTGGGGAGCCACCCCGCCCTAAACAGTAACTGAGGTAGTGCCAGACCTTCAAGAGGTGCAGTTTGCTGATAGCCAGGACGTAGAGGGCAGTTCTTGCTAAAGGTCGAAACTCTTTATATCTGATGCGTCAGTTCCATATTTTTTACCTCACTTACTTGCAAACTGCTGTAAATTGGTGGCTTTGGCTTTGTAGGCTGCATAAACCGATTTCTATATTCCACACACCACCAAACTCATTCAATGCCATAGGTGCGATACATGATTTGCAAAGTTTGCAAGTTGATGGCTAACCCACGACTGCTAAAAAACTGTTGCCATGCGCTTTGATCCAAACCAGGAAGCTGATAGTGACTCACATTCAGCCCAGGTTCACAAAGGCGATCGCGACTAGTAATTAGAGTCACAGACTAAGTATTCAGGTGAGCGATCGCTTTTGTTCGTCCAATAAAATTGCTATCCTCTAATTTTGGGATGGAGTGGGGCGATCGCGAGTAATCAATCAGACTTGATATCGCAGTAGTTTTTTTTAGAACCCGTTCCAAAGTAGCGCGACAATTACTTTTGGTTATCTTTTCTCGCAATACTTTAGAAAGCAGCTTCCATAACTGAGAACCAGCATCCTTGGCGTGTCTTTCCGTACAACCGTAAGAATGGGCGATATCCAGGCAAGCTTTTGAGCATATTCTTCATCTAGCTGAATATCAAAATTCTTCATTGCCACTAACTTGGAACGTTTACCTAATGTATATCGTCCGCGTCGAATCGTCTAGAATAAAACTCATTAGGTAACATCAGCACCATCATTACTCATGGTGAAATCAGACCCCCGTCAATTGCCTAGTAGTGCTGAACTTCCTTGTTCAGACGATACCCCTGTGGATAACGAAGACCAGAACTTTATTCCCAATTTACTTCTCTTTTTGCTGCAATACATTTGGGCAAACCGTAATGACTGGTTTTTCAGCGTGGATATGGGCGTTTACCATACCACAGGGGTTAGTCCACTTGTGCCGATTGTACCAGACGGATTTTTGAGCTTGGGTGTAGAACGTCGCAAGGCGAATAAATCCCGTAAAAGCTATGTTGTTTGGGAAGAAAATAACATAGTGCCTATCCTGGCTTTAGAAATTGTTTCGTTAACTCCAGGTGGAGAATACGACAAAAAATTAGAAACTTATGCCAAGTTAGGGGTACTGTACTACATTATTTATAATCCAGAGTATTGGCAAAGAGACTGTCACCAACCATTTGAAGTTTATCGCTTAGTAGATGGTAGCTATCAATTGCAAATTGGTGAACCCTTTTGGATGCCAGAAATTAATTTGGGAATTGGGCGATCGCAATACGTATCTGGTAATATCCAGCGTCAGGTTTTGTATTGGTATGACCAACAAGGAAAGCGCTATCAAACTCCAGAAGAACAGCTTGAATTAGCGCAAAAACAACTTGAGCGTTATCGTCAACAATTTGGGGAACTACCAGAAGGATAAGCGGGGTGATACTTTTTTCATAGTATAATTTCGTTTTTTATACAAGATTTGAATAGATAATTGGATTAAAGGAACGTTGATGTATGCTCCACATTCCATTGGGTTCACCTCTCAATGTTGCTTTATGAGTTTCATTTATATAAATTAGATCGGCAGTTATTTCGCAGGTTTTTGCCTCTTTTTTTTCTATATATTTAATAGTAGCTATAATTGTAGTAGTTGCCGGGGCTGTATCGTTGATAGAAATTATTAAAAAATCAATTGGCTTGATATGCCCAAATTCTTGCCTCACTTTCCCAGCTTTTTTATTGATTGGGATATCTAAATAATCAGTAATTAAAATTGCCATTTTTCCGTAGTTGCTGTTTATCCAGTAAAACATAAACTCGGCAAAAGTTCTCTCTGGCATATACTTCTCATAGTCATCAGGACAACCTGTAGATGGTACATTTATTCCTAAAGTTAGTTCTCTACTTTTCCAATTATTAATATTTTTTTTAAGGTTTTGTATATCTAAAAAATCTTGAAAAGCTTGGATTATACTTTACTTTTGTTCAACAGGGGGAGGATTTTTATTTCCTTTGCTAATAGCTATTGCCCAATCTTTTATTGCAAACAGAGCAGCCCAGCATTTTGCTGCAACAATCTTATTAGCATAGCCTAAATCTCTACCATGTAAAATACCATTTCTATATGGAATCGTAATTTTTTCAGTGCTAGTTTTCTTTCTATTGACTCTAAATAGCTTGGATAATTCTTGTAAACCACTACTATGTGCTGCTATTGAATCCCATGCTGTCAGGTCTGTTCCTTCCGCAAAAAAACCTGTCTGCTCAATGTCATTTACCAAACCATCGATAAGCATTAATAAAATCGGTACACATGCATAATATCTTTCTGCCAGATAATCTTCCTTTGCCAGTTTTGCAAGTTCCTCTCTATTCCGAAACTCCTTTACTACCAACATTGTCATGAGTAGCCATTGAAGAGTTTGTTCGTTATAATAATCTGCCAGTAAATTTTCTGCTTCTTCAAATTTACTCTTATCTGCTAATTCAATAGCTTTTTGCATTAAATCTACATTTAATGATTCATATGCTACCCAGCCAAATTGTGAAAAGTAACCATTGAAACTATCAGGAATGTAAATAATTTTTAATTGTTCTTGAAGCTCAGGTAAGTTCCTAAATGCCTCTGATAAACTTGCATTTTTAATCCCAATAAATTCCAGGAAAGATACAATTTTGGAGACAGACTTCATCCCTACAAATTTCTCTAGCAATTTTTTATAAGAAGGATTATCAATAATTTTTATATTATCTGATGGCATAAACTATTTCTTGTCCGTTTAACTACGTCTTTAATACTACTTGGTGATTTAGCCACATTCATGTAGAGGCTAAACTCGTTCTAATGTAACACAGTGTAAAATAGCACTTCGACTATTAACAGAGATTCTTTAGCTCACGGTAGTACATATAATTCAATGCTTGACTTTATCATCCATATATTTTGCATCAGACTTTTTCGCCAACTCTTCAAACTGCATCAGATAAAATTGCCGACTTCAGCCGACTGACAAAACAAAGTGCGATCGCTTAGGCTATTGGGCATGGAGATAAAATTTAAGTATAAAAAAGATGCTTAACACCCTCAGCCCACTTGCTGAAGACTTAGCAGGTAAAAGCTATCTTAGTCCTGATTACTTGCAAACACAGCGCCGCATTCATTCCCTCATAGATAAATATGTTGCAGTCGAAAAACTACATGACCGTCTGCAAGATTTACCGATACAGTTTACCAATCCCCAATCGCGTCCCTGGAAACTCATCGACTGGCAAACAATTAACCGTAATCAAATTATCGGTTTAGACGCAGAGGTGTTTTTATCTATATTGATCGGTGCAATGGACACAGAAGCCCCGATTCGCGGCTATACCCAAACCAGTCGGCAGTATTTGGAAAAATTGCATCCTCAGATGGCTCGGTTTGTTGGTGGAACAGTCGGTGAAGATGGCGAACTGCTGGAACTTGGTTTGTGGGAAAAGGAAGAACGTCAGCACACACCCGCATTAATCAAAATCTACACCCAATTAACAGGCGAGAAAATTACCCCAAAACTTCGTACTGTTAGAAGCTATCTCCCCACAGATGACGCCTACGAAGACCTTTATCGCCACGGCTTACACCGTATTGCCACAGAATACGGTGCTACCTGTCTTTATATTTGGTTGATGGCTCACACCACTGGCGCACTCCAGAATGTTCTAGAGGAACTAGCACAGGATGAAATCAACCACATGACCAAATTCTGGGGGTTTGGAGTCTGGGCTTTCCCTGATACTGGGTTGATGCGAATTGGACGCACGCTAATCAAAACGCGATCGCCAAACTATCAGCGTAACAACCTCATGCGTACCCTACGCCGGATGATGGCTACCCTCAACTGGAATGCTTGGTCATTGACCAATAAAACAACTCTCCTCTTCACCTTTACCTACACAATGCGTCATCTGTAGAGTTGGAACAACACCCTCACACCAGAGTACTTGCAAGATTTATTTGAAACTACTCATTAATAAAAACAAATGACAAATGACAAATAACAAATCAAAATTACCCACCGATTTAAACCTCCAAAATATACCCCAACATATCGCTGTCATCATGGATGGTAACGGTAGATGGGCAACCAGTCGAGGATTACCGCGCATTGCTGGACATCGCCAAGGAGCAAAGACCCTCAAAGAACTATTGCGTTGTTGCAAGGATTGGGGAATTAAAGCGTTGACAGCTTACGCTTTCTCAACAGAAAATTGGCAGCGTCCCGTTGAAGAAGTGGATTTTCTGATGCTGTTGTTTGAGCGATTACTGCACCGCGAGTTGGCTCAGATGCATCGGGAAGGAGTGCGAATCTCGTTTATTGGAGATTTATCGGCTCTACCCAAATCTCTACAAACGGAAATGGAACGTTCAATGACAGAAACATTGAACAATCAAGCAATCCACTTTACTGTTGCAGTCAATTATGGTAGCCGCAACGAAATTACCAGAGTTTGTCGTCAAGTCGCTCAACTCGTGGAACGTGGCGAACTTAGTGCCGAAGAAGTTAATGAAAGTCTTGTAGAACAACACCTCTACACAGCAAACACTCTAGAACCCGACTTGCTGATTCGTACCAGCGGTGAGATGCGGTTGAGTAATTTTCTCCTGTGGCAAATGGCGTATACAGAGATGTATTTCACCGATATCCTTTGGCCAGATTTTAATAGAGAAGCATTTTATCAGACTTTGTTGAGCTATCAAAGACGCGATCGCCGTTTTGGTAAACTTAAAGCTTCACTGTCAGCTTAGTGTAAGAAACACCAGACATACCTGAGATAAAGTAAAAGCACCCATATTACCAGGATGGTATATGAGCGCTAATAAATAAAAAACATTATCGAGGATAATCTATCTGCTATGACAGACCGAAGTAACTATAAGAATAACAGCCACTGGGTAAATAAACTGCAAGGGTAGTTACAAATGTTTTGTTAAAAATACTACTTACCGTGAATGTGATGCTTGACTTAGCCTAAATCCAATCGATTGCTCAATCCTGTTCTCCTCAAGAACTCTTTGCTGCTTTGGTTTGGCAGCCTCGGTTCAATGGGTTTGATGGCGAACAACGATTTGCGGCTTAAGCGCCGACTGAGAACTAGATTGCAAGGGGCACTATGGGGTGAAGATGTTCACCAGGATTGTGATGCGGTTATTGTTTCTTATTGGTGGGATTAAATTTTTGAACAGAAGTCTTCTTAAAATATCTCAATAAGAGAAATTCTGGACTTACGCAACTGGCACAATTGACCTCAGCGGGGCGAAGCCGCGCCCTCAATTGATATTCATGGGCTAGTGCTTAAAAGCAATAGTAAGCAGGTAAATTTTACAATTTTTAAAAATGGGTTTTTAATTATAATCATCACAAACAGTAAAAATATTATTATTTTTCCACAGATGTAAAAATAATAAATATCTTTTAAGTATTGATTGATTATTCAAGATAAAATTTCCCAAATACTTTCTAATTATCTAATTCAACAAAGAAAACGTCCAGACGTTCATATGTGTTTGGTCTGACTGAAATTACAGCGTGGCAGGGCTATGCCCCGCCCGCTCTTTGTGCCAGTTGCGTAAGTCCTGAAATTGTAGACTAAAATCTGCTGTGCAAAACTGGTGCGATGCCGAAGGCGTGCTACGCCTACGCTATACTAAAAATAAAATACATAGATGTGGCTGATCGTAGACATCGCCCTAAAGATAACTTAATTGTTTCTTTTGCCTGGGTTAACAGTTTGATTTGAAAGTTGGTACTTTTGGATAACCCGGTCAATCTGGCAAGTCACCGCATTTATTCTGTGTTTAACCTTATCAAAATCAATATTCACCCAAATATAGGCTTTGTCAGGTCTTTGCTGCTTATTATTCATATATTGATTTGCTTGTCAATAAACTTTGTTATATCTATACAATATAGTCGTCTCAATTTCTAAACAACTTTCTCCAGAGGTATAAGTAAATATGCTTAATGTTTATTTAAGGTTTTATCTGCTAGCAGTTCAATCAAACAGTGATTGGTAGCACAGCTAGCTGTGCTACCCGATGGCGTATTACTATCTACTGAAAGAAACGCGAGATTTCGCGCCTCTAAGAACCAAAACCCAAATTCTAAGTGTTATTAAATCTTGGTTTGTAGATATTGCACCAACTGCGGTGCTTGCATCACTCCTTCTATCCGCTCCACAGGCTGACCCTGCTTAAACAGTACTAAAGTTGGGAGAGAGGCAATTTTGTACTGACTGGCCAAATCTGTGTATTTTTCTGTGTCAATTTTGACAATCCGTAGGCGATCCTTAAGTTGGGCATTGACTTGCTCTAAAATTGGCACCATCATCTGACAGGGACCACACCAGTCAGCGTAAAAATCTACTAATACAGGTACATCAGAAGCAGACAGCATCTCTTCAAAGCTGTTAAATTGCTTTTTAGTTGCCATATGACACACACCGATTTTCAATTGTTTGTTTCAATAGTAATTCTTAGAAAATAAAATCGGTATAGGTTCATGGATTTTTGTTGGGAAAAGATTAGATTAGTCAATATAGACTGATTTACCAACCGAAAACCTTAAATAATTATAATAAAATACGCATATTATTTTCATTTGTGCATATGCATTAAATATGTATTTAAACCTGTCCCGACCAACCAAATAATTATACGAGAGTTCACGAGAGTGATGTCTACGACGGGTGTAACTGCAACACTTCCTAGTCTATCCAATCAGGTGATGTCTACGACGGGCTATGACGCTCTAAGACTCGCTCTAAGAGGATGTCTGAGAAATATCAAATATTTGTTGATCCCCCCTAACCCCCCTTAAAAAAGGGGGAATAAGAGTCTCAAAGTCCCCCTTAAAAAGGGGGATTTAGGGGGATCTC
>NZ_JBALCN010000041.1:0-245453 GCF_036919615.1 Nostoc sp.
CGATTGAATATGCTGCCATTCCTTAATAATCTTCTTTTTTACATCTTTTAAGTTTATGACTTTTGTGGCAGTTTTGATATCAAATTGCTGTAAGTTACATAATTCAACAATAGTATTCTTTTCTCTCTGGTAGTTCAAAAATCCAAAGCAGAGCTAGCATTTTGCTTAACGGTATTCCAGCATCGCTCATCCTGGTTAACGCAGTTCTGCGAAAGCTGTGGGTACTAACACCCTCAATCCCCAATCGCACACGGGTATCTCTGAGGATTTTGTGGTTAATGCTCTAACAGGGGTTTTAAGATATGAATCAATGATTTGAGAGAGCGCCCCTGCTGAGAAAAATTTTAGTGAGAGTGCATCACCTGTTTAAGAATCTTCTCGTTTTTCAATTTGTGTTTCTAAATCAGCAAGGATATCATGTTGTTCTCGAAAAACCCTTGGAGTGTGAGATAAACCTAAATCTGTAGAGAGTAAATCAATACCGTCGATAATTTTGGGTATCTGAGTTTGATCAACTTGCAGACCGAGAAAGCATTTCTCCCTGTAATCTGGTCTTCCCTGAAATAGTTTGATCGCTCTTTTTAAAGGGCGGATAACCTGATAGGCTTTTTCAGCCTTCTCAATTGATACTTGAGGGATTGGAGATTGTAGCCTGAGAATTGCTAGATCGATTAAATCTCTTGCCTCAACGCTGTCATCTGCGTAACGGTCAGAATTCGCCAGCAACTTAGAGGTAAAACAGTCATTGAAGCTTAAGCAGGGAACGGGTGACCACTTTAGATATCTTGGTGGGTCTAGTTGAAAACGAGGTTCGGCAATAATTTCCGTTTTAATCGGCATATCATCCACAAAAACGATCATCCGAATTCCATATTGGTCAGTTGTGCTACGTCCAATTTTGATTTTACTTAAATCACTAAATAATGCTTCATGCCCACCATCAAATACCACTGTACGCAGGTGTTTGTACCCTTCTGTACCAACAGAAGCAATAAAATCAACGTCCTTACTCCAGCGATATTCATCAAACTCAAATGCAATAAGGGTTCCACCACCGAAGTAAGCAGAACCCTTCCTAAGTATTTCAGAATCTAAGCATTCAAGAACTGTGAGAATTTGATTATGGTGTTCTAATCTGAAGGTCATAAAGAAACTTGCAACCAGGATTTATAACGTCTGGCAAGTTCCTGAAGAAAATTGAGTTCCTCACCCTCAAGATTATTAAATAGGTTGTGATATTGCCAACCACGCTCGTAGCGACTCAGCATTTCTTCTGAAGTAAAGCGATAGACATCGGCAGTTTGCCAACAAATAGATTCCAGAAAAGGCAGCTTTTTGGGGACAGTAACAGGGTTAATTGTTGGTGTTGCGGTTGTCATAGCTCTTTTAATCAACCACTTTCGGCTTATTTTTATTTAGATTAGCACTGTGGGCATCCACTGGGCATCCACATTTAATTTTATTCTAACTATAAATTATCTGGTTTGGGATAAACTCTTCCTTTCCAAGCGCCGCCGCGCCCTTGCCAGTGACGTACTGCTGAGTCTAGAGTCATCAAAGTATAGAGAAAAGCGATCGCAGGTAAGCTCAACGCTAACCAAGGAGAACATTTATAAAAGCGGATCGTCGGGTAGTAAGCCAAGGCCATTAATAGCCATCCTAATAAACCTGTAAGTGCGATCGCCCAATTGCCCCAAACTGTACCCAGAATTACACACACAGGTGGAGCTATATAAATCAGAGGCATTCCGACTAAAGTTCCCAATAGTAGTAATGGAGAATAATTCAGTTGTGTATAAGCACTACGGGCAACCATATCCCAAATCGTCGCCAGCGAGTTATAAGGACGCAGACTCTGAGTCAATGTACTCAATCCTAGCCAGATCCGACCGGGGGAGGCGGGGGAGAAAGAAGAATTAGTTTGTCTTCCAATGTGCTTAACGGCATGAGCAAGGGCGCAATCGTCGATTAAAGCTTGGTGAATGACTTGAATACCCCCGATTCGCTCTAAAGCTGCACGGGCGATCAGAATAGATCCCCCAGCAGCTGCGGCTGTGGGATTGTTGGGATTATTGACCCAGCGGAAAGGATAAAGTTTTTGGAAGAAAAAGACGAAAGCTGGAATCAAAAGTTTTTCCCAAAAGCTTTCACACCTGAGTCGCACCATTATAGAAACCAAGTCTAAATCTTCTTGGACAGCTTTTGCAACCAGTCGGCGGAGATTACCAGGATCATGTTCAATATCTGCGTCGGTCAGCAAAAAATAGTCAGGTGCAAATAAATTGGCGCTGTTTATACCTTGCTCAACTGCCCAAAGTTTGCCCGACCAACCAGGAGGCAGTGAAACGCCAGAGATAATATGCAATTGCTCAGGTTTACCTAGAGCGTGTGCAACCGCTTTGGCAAAATTTGCTGTACCATCTGTACTGCGGTCATCTACCAAAAACACCTTTAAAGAACCAGGATAATCTTGGAGTAAGAGCGATCGCAATGTGGTTGGTAGTAATTCAGCTTCGTTACGGGCTGGAACCACCGCACAAACCATCGGTAACGACTGTAGCTGAGTTTCTGCAACCTCTAATTGCTGGTCTGTCCGCCAAAATTGTCCCCAAAAACACAGTAATCCCAACCAAATTGTCAAGGATAACAGCATCAATCCTAATACAATTACACCCATGAGCTATTGCAAATTCTCAGTAACTCAGACAGAATACTATGTCTACTGAAATAGAGGAAAAAATTTTTCATCGTATTGTCGTGTTCATAACTAGTGTTGAGTGTTGAGGTTAAATAGTATTTGATGCGAACACAAGACAGGGTAAAAGTCAATCAAGTTGCAGAAGCGATCGCAGCCAGTCAACAATATTTGCTTTCGATTCAAAATCCGGCAGGTTACTGGTGGGCAGAGTTAGAATCTAATGTCACTATCACTGCTGAAGTCGTCCTCCTCCATAAAATTTGGGGAACAGACCAAGCAAGACCATTGCACAAAGTTGAAGCCTACCTACGTCAACAGCAACGTCAGCATGGCGGCTGGGAACTTTACTACGGTGATGGCGGAGAACTTAGCACCTCGGTTGAAGCTTACATGGCGCTAAGACTGCTAGGTGTACCAGCAACCGATCCGGCGATGATTCGGGCGCAAGCCTTTATTCTCCAACAGGGTGGGATCAGCAAAACTCGGATTTTTACCAAGTTGCACCTAGCCTTGATTGGCTGCTACAACTGGCGCGGTATTCCCTCGCTACCAGCTTGGGTGATGCTGTTGCCAAAGGCTTTCCCCGTCAATATCTACGAAATGTCTAGCTGGGCACGTTCCAGTACAGTACCATTACTGATTGTATGCGATCGCAAACCTGTTTTGATCACCAACCCAACTATCAACCTAGATCAGCTATACGTAGAAGGTATTGATCAAGTCCGGTGGGAATTACCCCAGAGTGGCGATTGGACAGATTTATTCCTCACCCTTGATCATGGGTTTAAGTTAGCAGAACGCCTGAATTTGGTACCCTTGCGCCAAGAAGGCATCAAAGCTGCCGAAAAGTGGATTTTAGAACGGCAAGAAGCTACAGGCGACTGGGGCGGCATTATTCCGGCGATGCTGAATTCAATGCTAGCTTTGCGGTGTCTGGATTATCATCCAAACGACCCGATTGTGGAACGAGGTTTACAAGCAATTGATAACTTTGTTATTGAAACAGAGAATAGCTATCGGGTACAGCCCTGTATTTCACCCGTCTGGGATACTGCTTGGGCGATGCGTGCCTTAGTAGAATCTGGCTTTACACCAGATCATCCGGCTGTGGTAAAGGCTGGAGAATGGTTGCTGCAAAAACAAATTTTAGATTACGGAGATTGGGCTGTCAAAAATCGCCAGGGAAAACCAGGGGCTTGGGCGTTTGAGTTTGACAATCGCTTTTATCCTGATGTAGACGACTCGGCTGTAGTGGTGATGGCACTACATGTTGCAAAACTCCCTAATGAAAAAATCAAGCAGGCTGCGATTGCTCGGGCGTTAAATTGGATTGCATCTATGCAATGTAAACCAGGCGGGTGGGCTGCTTTTGATTTGGACAACGACCAAAATTGGCTCAACTCCATCCCTTATGGCGACTTAAAAGCCATGATTGATCCAAACACCGCAGATGTTACGGCTAGAGTTGTAGAAATGCTTGGTGCTTGTAACCTGTCAATTGATAGTTATAATTTAGAGCGATCGCTTAATTATCTTCTGCACGAACAAGAAACCGAAGGCTGTTGGTTTGGTCGTTGGGGTGTAAATTATATCTACGGTACCAGTGGCGTTTTATCAGCCTTGGCCTTGATTGACCCTCAAAGGCATAAACTCAGTATAGAACGAGGAGCAGCTTGGTTAGTTGGATGTCAAAACCCAGATGGGGGTTGGGGTGAGACTTGCCGTAGCTATGATGATCCCAGTCTCAAAGGAAAAGGAAATAGTACTGCATCTCAAACGGCTTGGGCTTTAATTGGTCTCTTGGCAGCAGGTAAAGCAACTGGTAAATTAGCTCTTGAGATCATTGAGCGGGGAATTGGCTACCTAGTGGCAACTCAACAGCCCGATGGTACTTGGTATGAGGCAGATTTTACAGGTACTGGTTTCCCCAGTCATTTTTATCTCAAGTATCATATGTATCAACAATACTTTCCTTTGATAGCTCTGGGTCGTTATCAAACAGTGATTTAGAATTTAGGAGACACGGTTAATCGTGTCTGTACAGGATTCAGAAGTAAAATTTGGGAATTAAACATTGAAATTAGCAAATAGCCCGATTTTTCTATCAATAGTTTAGTAAATGAGCATTGAGAAATGGCTAAGAAAGTTGTAATTGTGGGTGCTGGTCCGAGTGGAGTTCTTCTGGCTCACTATTTGTTGCAACGTGATCAGGACTATCAGGTGGAAATTTATGAACGACGTAACGATCCGCGCTCAATTCCCCTATCAAAATCTAGAACATTTCCGCTTGTTATTAATCAGCGAGGAATTACTGCACTCAGCAATGTTAAAGGACTTCTAGAAATACTCAAATCTGCAAGTATTGAGAGTACCGGCTCCCTAAATCATGAGAGAAATGGAAAAACGCAATTAATCCCTCGGAATCAGCCTATTTACATTCTTGATCGGACTCAACTAATTATCATCTTATTGGAAACGCTGACCGCAAAATATAATAGCGATCGCCTCAAAATTTATTTTGAAAATCAATGCAATATGGTTGATTTTGAGACAAAAACAGTAATAATTTCAAACGTTGGTAATACAGATGATACAACAAATGTCACCGTTAATTATGACTTATTAATTGGTGCAGATGGAGCGCGATCGCAAGTGAGAGAGCAATTTCTCTCAACAGATGAATTTGAGGTGGAGCAAAAATATGTTCCCTTAGCTTACAAATCTATCTTTTTACCTGCGAATGTAACATCCCTCAAACCAGGCTACATTCATAATTGGAGAGGTGATGACGGAATCGCAGCCATACTGGTGCATCGTATAGACGGTTCACTGAGTGGAACCGTTAACTTTCCCAGAGAGAATAACCTGGTTGCAAATTTTTCTACTACAGAGGAAGTATCCCAATTCTTTAGCGAGCAGTTTCCAGAAATTGCTCAGATTTTACCAGAATCGGAAGCTGAAGCATTTTTAAATCGACCCATCTCAAGCATTATAACAATTCGTTGTAATCGTTATCATCATGGTGATAGTGTGCTACTGATTGGTGATGCAGCTCACGCCACTTCTCCTTCGCTGGGTCAAGGTTGCAATGCTTCCTTTGAGGATGTAGCTTTCTTTGATAAGTTATTGGATGAATATTCTGATGATATTGCCAAAGCGATCGCGCAATTTTCTCTACGTCGAAAGCCAGATGCTCATGCCTTAGTTAAGCTAAGTGACAATGCCTATCCATTAGCCGATAAACTGCTATTTTTAGACTTTTTTATCAGATTGCGATCTGCTCAAATTTTGCATCAACTATTTCCTAAATACTTCTCCTCCTCATTCTTGCAACTCCTTTCTGAAACCACGGTTCCCTACTCAGAAATTTTGAATATCTATAAGAATTGGATTGCAAAAGTGAAGCGAGCAAATGAGAAGTTTTTACGTAATTGATGCGGCTAATAACTCCTAAAGGAAAAAGAGAACCTGGGGGAATATCCAGTCCGGTATTGAGGATATTGCCTTTTTTAAAGGTACGATTTACCACAGTTATATCTCTATCTAAAGTGACTTACAGATTGTTGTATGCTTACCACCAAGTGAGGCGATCGCTTTCGTTAAGTTTGCGATATTCAGTGGTTCATCCAAAGCACCAGTAATATCAGTTAATAAAAATCTGTTAAAGTTCTAATCTACGTTTTTCATCTGTTTGGGAGAATATACCATAACAATCAACTTAAAAATGCAAGTGTTTCCTAGCTTGAAAAAACAAAGGTGAGGCATAGCCCCACCTCCGATTACTAACTCAAAACTGTTACAGCACCCCTTTGAAGAAAGTCATTAAATCCTCAATGTTCAGTGTGTGAACTAAATCTAATACTTCTGTTGCTTTTTCAGAAGGTATAAGGCAAGCATATTTAAATCAATCAAAAGACAGATAAAACATCGTCATCCGGAGACTAAAAAAGTAGCCTCAAGCAGCCGAAAAAGTTGAAAATTTCAGTTCAAAAGTGCTAAATTCCGGTCCCTGCTGCTTCGGCACCCAGTGGCGAAACATAATCACGGAAAAGAGTAATCTGTTGCTCAAACTCTAATAATTGAATTTTGCCAAACAACGGTTTAGATTCTGAGGGAAGTTCATAATCAGAAGGTACAGGAATGATAGTACCATCATCCATACCTTGAGATAATCGATACCAAAACAGTAGCTTAGTGGTATCACCCAAAGAACCATATTCACGAGAAATTTCGGTATCCACTTTATTAATCAAGTCACGCTGAACTTGTAATTGTTGTTCGTGGGATAATTCCTTAACTTGATTAAACAAACCTTCAGCAATTTCTGGGGAAACAGTGCTGGCACCAGGCGCAGCTGGCGTAATTGAGCCACCCATTTCTTTGTAAATAAACCAAAATAAAGCAAGCTGTTGATCTACACTTAAATTTTGCCAAGCTTGAAGATGTTCACGAATAGTTGGATCGTTAGTTTGCGTAGATGTCATTATTAACTCCAATTTTGATTTCTCAGTGTCATGGACAAAGTTATCAAATTTACATTTGGAGTTTTACCCTACTGAAGACAGATGTTTTGGAATCATAAAGAAGAACAATTAGAAACAGAACATAAATCGGGTAGAGGCAATACGGTTTGGATAAGATCCCCCCGCCTGCGGCGACCCCCTTAAAAAGGAGGTAAAGATTCAGAGAAAGCCCCCCTTAAAAAGGGGGGTTGGGGAGATATCCGAGAGACAAACATGTTAACCGAACCGGATTGCGAGTGGAGGTTTTCGACGCTGTGAACTTCTCCTTCCTTTCTCTACAAGAGGCTGCACCAACAGGATACGCAAGGAACAGGGGAGACCCCAAGACCTTCTAGTGACGCTTGTGTCAACGCTCGATAGTGTCCCTTGGGCGTCTTGTAGAGAAGCATTTTTGCTCAATTCTAACTTCTGAATATTTTCTTTTTAACATATATTTGTGCAAACAAAGTTAATTACATCTGCAAGTCCTGACTGAGTTTTCAAATTAGTAAAAATAAAAGGTTTGTCGCCACGCATTTTTTTAGCATCTCGTTCCATCACACTTAAATCTGCACCGACATAGGGTGCAAGATCAGTTTTGTTAATCACCAACAAATCAGACTTAGTAATGCCGGGGCCACCCTTGCGAGGAATTTTATCGCCAGCCGCAACATCAATGACGTAAATCGTTAAATCCACCAATTCTGGACTAAAAGTAGCAGCCAAATTATCGCCGCCACTTTCCAAAAAAACCAAATCTAAATCGATAAAACGTTCCTCTAACTGTTCAATTGCCGCCAAATTTATCGAAGCATCTTCGCGGATAGCAGTGTGAGGACAACCACCAGTTTCTACACCTAAAATGCGATCGCTTGCCAACGCTTGAGAACGCACTAAAAACTGAGCATCCTCCTGAGTATAGATATCATTCGTCACCACTGCAATTTGATACTGCTCACGCAATCCCTTGCACAAAGCATCCACCATAGCCGTCTTCCCTGAACCCACGGGGCCAGCAACCCCCACTCGAAATGCATTCATAAGTCATACCATTTTGGATTTTAGATTTTAGATTTTAAATTGTTTAACAGGACTTATATCATGTCCGTTTGATTACTGATTAAATCTAAAGAACCCTACCCCGCCAAAGCTACGCTTCGTCTCCCCTCCCCGCTTGCGGGGAAGGGTTGGGGGTGGGGTTCTTTTATTATGGGTAATTTGGCAGACATGATATTACGCACAGGTAATGGAAAATCGAACCACAGAGAACGCAGAGGACACGGAGGAATAAGAGTTTGAGAGGTTTTTTGCTTAAATCCTATTTAATCCAAAATTTAAACATTGTAAATTCTTCTGCTCCTAACTCCTAAACAACCTTGTATACTGCGTTTCATGCTGCATACTCGCCAGCGACAAACCCCAACTACAACAAGCGAGTTGGTCATCCTCCAACGCTAGAATTTCTAACGCCGCAGCGCTAAATAATGGTTGCAAATTTAGCAATAACTGCTGTCCTGCTGTTTGTCCAAGAGGAATAAGTTTTACCCCAGCAGTAATCAAATTACTTGCCCAACTATGCAGATATCCGAGTAATGCGGCTTTGATACTGATTTGCCAATGGGCAACGGCAATGCCAAAAGCGATGGCATAATTACAAGGATTACCTACAGTATTGGCAATAGGTATAATCTGCGGTTCTAGTTTACCAAGTAATTGGATCAGCGATCGCCCCATCTGCCAACTAGAAGCGCGTAATTCTTCTGTTTCTCTAGCAGCAGATAACCACAGATTCCAACGACATAGCAACTCAACATCACCTATTTTTGCAGCTTGCTCAGATCGTACCATCACCGCCGCCTCTAACCGAATTGCCCCGCAGAGCAACTCCGCTTTTAGCCAATGTTGGAGATGTACAGAGTTTGTAATTATACCATTTTCCACCAGCATTTCCAAGCCTTCAGAATAGCTATATGCTCCCACAGGCAAAGCGGGGCTAGCCAACTGCAAAATACTTAAAAGATGGCTATCAGTGAGCATGATGGTATTGTCCATAAGCTCCCAATTCTGGCTGAAACGGTAAAATTTCTTCTTTAACTTCTAACCCCAATTGTTCCAACATCGGGCGTAAAACAGAATCTGAAGACAAGCGTAAATAAGTCGGAGTAATTTCTACAGGTACATGGCGATTTCCCAGATGATACGCCGCCCGTAGTAATAAAAGTGGTGTTTGGGCAAAGGCAGTCAGCACGAGTTCTGGTTTTGCAATAATTCTGATTAAATTGCTATGGGTTTCTTCTTGCAGAATATCGCCATCGTGTAAGACAGTTCCTCTGGGTAAATGCAAAAACACAACCTTACCATCTTCCATTTCAAAGCGATGATGACTGCGGGTACGTTCTTCTGATGTCAACACCAGAGTAAAAGTGACTGCGGCATTGCAATTAGGTGGTTTAAGTTGGGTAAATGTCAGCATACAAAGTTTTGCCTGATTGACCAAAATGTGGTCAGTTCAACAAGACTGACCGCTTTTTTCTCTGTTTAGTCTAAACTCCAGTAAAAGGGCTACAGTGCCCACCCTACAAAAATTGCAATAAAGCAACAGTTAGCTACGAACTTTGGTAAGGATTTTTTGAGAATAGAACGAAGCTGATTCTTGGTTTTTAGCACAATCTTGGGCAAACTTAATCAAATGATGTCCCACAAGTCCAACATGAATTAAGTTTTCAATATTACCTGCTTTTAATGCTGGCTTGGCCATTTTCCAGAAAGTTTGACGATAGTTACTAAATATACCTATTCGCACCAAAATATTCGCTAAATAAGTTAAACCTTTGCGAATATTAGCTCCAGAGGTGCGAGCCGGGCTGTTAGGTATTTCAATGCGGTTTGGATAAGTGTGTTCCATGTTGTAAGCGAAGCGCTGATATAAAAATTCCGGCTCATAAGCAGTTGTGATGCAGCGCCGCCACATCTCAAGAACTTGCTCGTAGGGCATCAAAAACTCAACATTTGATTCACGGCTTTCATCAAAGACAAGTCGCCCTTCTGCTTCTAACCTCCGCCATAAAGGAGTTCTTGGTAAAGCATGAAGTAGGTTAATTGTCAACGTGGGAATTTGGGATGCCTGAATAAATTCGAGAATTCGGTCTGCTGTTTCTGGTGTATCTGTATCTAACCCAATGATGATTCCTGATACTACTTCCATGCCATAGCTATTTAAAATCTGAATCGCTTTTAAAATCGGTATACTCAGATTTTGGTCTTTGGAAATAGCATGGAGAGCCTGTGGTTCCGGTGTTTCAATCCCACAAAAAATTGTGCAGAAATAGGCTTCGCGCATCATCTCTAGCAGTTTTGGACTTTGAGCTAGATTGAGCGTTGCTTCACAGGCAAACTGGATGGGGTAGCCGTTGCGTTTTTGCCAGTCAATCAGATGAGGAATTAACTTCATGGCGGCGCGGCGATCGCCAACAAAGTTATCATCGACAAAATACACTGCCCCCAGATTGCCAGATCGCCGCATTGCATCTAACTCCGCGACTACTTGCTCTGGTGTTTTCATCCGGGGACTGTTGCCATAAAGTTCTGGAATATCACAAAACTCGCAGCGATAAGGGCAACCACTAGAAAACTGCACATTTGCCAGGAAATAATCATTGATATTCAGCAAATGATAAGCTGGAGTGGGAAACTCTGTTAGGGGTAAACGTTCCTTGCTTTCAAAGCGAATTTGGGCTTGGGGACGTTCCAGATTTTGGTCGAGATATTCGATCATGCGATCGCTTCCATCTCCCAATTCACCCAAATTTAAAATATCAAATTCAGGATAATATTCTGGGCAACCAGATACTGAGGGGCCACCCACCACTGTAATTTTGCCGGCTCGATGGGCAAGTTCATTAATTTGATTAATCTGTGGTTTTTGGATATGCATTCCACTGACAATCACCACATCAGCCCATTGGTAATCACCCCTAGTTGCCGATTTGACATTCTCATCAATAAACCGGACTTCCCATTCTTTAGGTAAGTAGGCAGCCACAATTAAAATACCTTGGGGTGGCATAAAAGCCCGGACACTACCCATGAGTGGGTAGGCGTGATGAAAAGTACCAAAAGAGCGGCTGTACTTAGGAAATATACACAGAATGCGTCGATGGTGCGAAGGAACGTAGCGGGTTCCTTGAGTGACAGCAGCAATTTTGGAATCGGCCGCTATATGAGTTGGGTTCTTTAAAGACTCTAAATTCACAGTCATCGCAAATTTCACCCCGAAAAACTGAGCAGCTAACTTGACAATTTATTGACATAATCAGCTGTAATTCCAACTAGCTTACCAAAGAAAGGCAGGAGGCAGAAGTCAGGGGGATTAAAAATATAGTTTTGCTCAAAAGGCAAAGTCCTCTGCACTTTGCAACCTGTTTAGAGCAAGTAAATTTATTTATGGGCGATCATAGCTGTCTTCTGCCTTGTTGATCGTGATATTTCAGGAGTGTTGAACTGGTAAAATATAAGATTTACCCTAGAAATGCAAACTCAATTGGTTGGCAAACAACTGTTATGGAAATCGGAATAGAGCATAAAAAGAGAGATTTTCATTTTTTGTTGTGTCCAACTGAGTATGGGCGTCTATCATGAATTTGATTTACTTTCTTTTACGTTCTTCTTGGGGGATGGTGGCGATCGCGATCGCTACTGGATTCCTCAGTGGTGGTAGTAGTGCTGGGTTGATTGCTTTAATTAGCAGTACTGCAAGTAGCAGTAGTAGTTCCCGGCTCACATCGATAATTTGGGGTTTTGCGGGGCTAGCAATTGTTGCCCTGATTACCAGTATCATTTCTCAAGTGATGCTGATTCGCCTTTCTCAGAATGCAGTTTTACAATTACAGATGCATTTGAGTCGCCAAATTCTCGCTTCCGAGTTGAGTCACCTGGAACGCTTAGGGAATCCTCGATTATTGGCAACTCTCACAGAAGATATTCAGGCGGTTGCTAATGCTGTTTATCAGATGCCTTTTATCTTTATTAATCTAGCGATCGTCCTGGGTGGTATAGCATATATAACCTGGCTATCTTGGTTAGTACTGCTGATGGTTTGTGGTATTTCAGTAGTAGCGATCGCTAGTTGTCAGTGGTTACTTAACAGAGGAGGGAAATTGCTAGCCCTAGCTCGTGAAGATGAAGATCAGCTGTTTAAACATTTTCGCACCATTACCGAAGGAGTCAAGGAACTCAAACTAAACTACAAGCGGCGGCAAGACTTTTTAGAAGAAAAACTGCAATCAACTGCTAGCGAGTTCCGTCATCACAACGTTAAGGGTCTAACCCTTTTTGCCACAACTTCAAGCTGGGGTCAGATCGTATTCTTTTTTGCCCTTGGTTTTGTACTGTTCGCGCTGCCTAATCTGCTTACTATCAATCCCCAAACTCTCTCTGGCTACATTTTGACCTTGACTTACTTGGTGTTACCAATGGATAACATCATCAGCAAACTTCCCCTATTAAGTAAAGCCAGCATTGCCTTGCAAAAAATCGAGTCACTAGGTTTATCTCTAGCTAGTCGAACTGAAATATCGACTGTTCCATCTGCTCTGAAATCTGACTGGCAGAGCTTGAAATTTAAAAGTGTTACCCACATTTACTACACAGATCAAGAAGACAATAGTTTTATCTTTGGCCCCATCGACCTGATACTCTATCCTCAAGAATTAGTTTTTATTGTCGGCGGGAATGGTAGCGGAAAATCTACATTAGCGAAACTAATTACCGGACTTTACATCCCTGAAAACGGCGAAATTTGCTTTGATAATCAGTTAATTAGCGAACAGAACCGAGAATGGTATCGCCAGCATTTTTCCGTGGTATTTTCCGACTTTTATTTATTTGAAGAACTTTTAGGATTAAAAAATTCTCACCTGGATACTCAAGCCACAAAATATTTAAAACAACTGCAACTAGACCATAAGGTGAAAGTTAAAAATGGGCAACTTTCTACAACTGCTCTTTCTCAAGGACAACGGAAACGACTAGCTTTGCTCACGGCGTACTTGGAAGATCGACCAATTTATCTATTTGATGAGTGGGCAGCTGATCAAGATCCAGTATTCAAGGAAATATTCTACACTCAACTTCTACCAGAACTGCGATCGCGGGGCAAAACAGTGCTGGTGATTAGCCACGACGATCGCTATTTTCATTTAGCAAACCGAATTATAAAACTTGACTATGGACAAATAGAGTATGACAAAACTTAACCCAATACGCTTGGGTTAATATCGTTTCACTTTAATTGATTCATAAGGCGCTTTTTTACCGCACTGCCAGCACCGAGGATGTACTGGAGAAAACATAACACTCTGCTTTTACCTAGATAATCAAACTGAAAAACCAGATTATTACTATTGTGTAGAACATGCACCCAAGCATGGCTTTTGTTACAGCTGTGGTTGTTTCTGGTCTGGGGTCGAGCAGTTTGATTTTGCTACAGCCTGGGGTGGGATTGAAGAGCTTTGTGAAAATTGTGATGTAGAATTTCGCGCTGATTTAGGCGAATTTGATGATGATGACGACTATGAAGAAGAGTTTGATAGTCGCTACGCTTATTGGGGTTAAGTGCGATCGCTATAACGCGTGGGAACGCCATCACACTTACTAAACCTGGTAACAAGTATATTTAACTGAAAGTTTACTATAGCTAGGAATAAAGCGAAAAACTCAATCATTAAACTCTTGACATCAACTTAGCAATTTGCTAAGTTGATGTTCTATGACTACCCACATATGAAGAGGACGTTTCATGAGCTTTATTCTGAAAAAATTCATTTATTATGCATATCATTTCCAATACAGCATTAAAACTTTTTTATGAAAAGTATCCTGATGCTGAATCTAGTTTACGTGGTTGGAACAAAGTTGCGAAATCAGTCAAGTGGCAAAATATACTTGAAGTTCGTCAAGCTTTTAACTCTGCGGATCAAGTAGGTGAACTTACAGTTTTTAATATTCAAGGAAACAAGTATCGCCTTATTACTTACATTGACTATCAAAGTCAAAAAGTATTTATTCGCAACGTATTAACTCATGCAGAGTACGATACAGACAAATGGAAAAATGACCCTTGGTTTGAATAAACACCCTACCTATATTGAGCTACTGCAAGCATTTCCTCCTCGTCCTATTAAGAATGAGGAGGAGCTATTTGCTACACAAAAAATTATTAATTCTCTGATAGACAACGCCCCATTAACATCAGATGAAAAAGACTATCTTAATGTTTTAGGCACTCTAGTTTATGAGTTTGAACAAACGCAAGAGCCTATACCTGATATTTATGGAATAGATTTACTTCAGGTTTTGATAGAAGAAAATGGACTACTCCAAAAAGATTTAATACCCATTTTCAAAACAGAATCTATTATATCGGCCATCTTGAAAAAGCAGCGTAACTTAACAACTAGACACATTGAAGAACTGGCGAAATTCTTTCACATTTCACCTGCTGCCTTCTTCCCAAATACTCTTGAATAACTTGTTATTGATTGAGTATAAAAGTGTGATGGCGTTACCCGCCTGCTGAAGCCATCGCCTACACCGGACGGGTAACGCTATCGTACTCCCTAAACCTGGTAACAAGTTTAGAGCAATTATAATCAGCTAGGGGAAATGTCACAGCTTGCCCCTTCTCAGATAAGGAAAACCAATATAAATTACCTGAAAGCCGCTTGCTCCTGTTCCTAAGCGGCTTTTTCATTGATAAGTTTGGCTTAAGTGGTGTGGTTTGAAACCGGCAACTATCAAGCAACGAGCCGGCTGTAAGGGTTGTGGGGATTGTGGGACAATAAAAAGATATGAGCGTGCTGATTCCTAAAATTTTGGCAATTCTCGACACAGTACCAAAGGGTACAGCCACGGTGGTGAGTGAATAAAATATCATCTAGGTATTGAGCCGACACCGAAATCAAGATTGTGAAATTGACTCCGAACTGAATGGCACTAAGAAAAACCCAAAGGCTTGTGTTGCCTCGTTAAAAGTCTTAAGACTCTTAATGTATTCCGAGAGGGCTGCTGCCTCTTGTCAAGAAAGAGAAGGCGGAACCTTTCAGGACGGGATAAGAGTCTTAAGACTCTTAATCAGTCAGGGCAAGGGCTGTATAATAACTTAGTGCTATTCGAGTCAGAGACTTCTTTTCAAGGTAATGTCTCAAAGCATTCTCGCTACGACAGCCTATTCCCTGGCAATAACTATATCGTTGGACTTAATAACGGCATAAGCCTCTTTCCCCTCAGACAAATCCAACTCTTCTACCGATACTCTGGTGATAATTGAAGTTAACTCAACTTTGTGAACAATCTCCAGCGTCACCTCACTATTAACGGCTCCTGTGACAACTCGCTTAACAATACCCTTGAGAATATTGCGGGAGCTAACTTTGAGTGGTTTCTTTTGAATACTAATTTCTATCTCAGGCTTTTGAGTGTAGATATCTTCCTCTTCTGTGTTTATGGTTGGTAGCAAATTTGATGGTGAAGAGTGTTGATTAAGACCACGTACCAATTCCCGAAGAATCTCGGTCTTGGTTCGCTGAGACTGGCCACAAAAGTCTTCCAAAATCTTTCGCTCCTCTTCTGAGGTTTGGAATGTCACCCACCCTTGTTCTTTTCTAGGCATAATTTTACTGATATAGTTGGGAAAATCTTGGTATTATTGTTACGATTCTACCTAGCATCAATTTTAGTAAAAAAACCTCTCAAGCACTTTTTGTATGAAAAGAAGACAAATTTTTGGCTTTCTGGGTATAGCAATTGCCGGCTTGCTGCTAGCGATTGGTTTACCGTTGGTTACTCCTTCTCCTGTAATAGCACAGTCAAACACCAACATACTTGTGTCCGCAGCTGCCAGCTTAAAAGATGCGCTAGAAGAAATTAAACCTTTGTACCAACAAAGTAAATCAAATATCAATATTAGTTATAACTTTGGGGCTTCTGGTGCCTTGCAGCAACAGATTGAGCAAGGTGCGCCAGCAGATGTCTTTATTTCTGCTGGCAAAAAGCAAGTGGATGCCTTGGAACAAAAAGGACTGTTGCTACCAGATACCCGTACTAACTTAGCAAATAACCGTCTAGTCTTGATTGTGGCTCAGGATGTTGTTGGCATCAGTAGTTTCTACAATTTAACAGATAGTAAGGTTAAAAAAATTGCGATCGGTGAATCTAGAAGTGTACCCGCAGGGCAATATGGGGAAGAAGTATTAAAGAAATTGAAAATTTATGATCGAGTTAAGTCAAAATTGGTCTTTGCTAACAATGTGCGTCAAGTTTTGGCAGCAGTAGAAAGTGGCAACGCCGAAGCGGGTTTGGTTTATGCTACTGATGCCAGAATCTCCAAGAAGGTAAAAGTCGTAGTCGCTGCTGACGAGAAATCTCACTCACCGATTGTCTATCCAATGGCTGTACTCAAGAGTAGTAAAAATACTTCTGCTGCGAAAGAATTTGTCCAGTTTTTATCTGGCAGTCAAGTCAAGACTGTACTCAAAAAATATGGGTTTATCGTAAATTAAAAGGTTTAAGACCCGTAACGTCAACATGTAGCTCATCCTGAACGGTTAGGCTCCAACTCCGTTCAGTTACTCTGCGGGATCTTGCTACAGTCGGGATTTAAAGCGTATGGTAGAGAGCGTCTGGAGTTTCCCCCGTTCGCGCAGGCACAAAGCTGCTTGAAAGCCTTGATTTTAGTACGGATGCAAACTTCAAAAAAAGGACGCAACTATGACTGTTACTCTTCTTAACCGAATGGAACTAAGTTAAGACATAGCCCTTGCCCTAACTGGTTCCCAGCCTCTGGACTGGTGGAACCCATCCTGGGAGGCTCTGCCTCCTCTTTCTTGACCAGAGGCAGAGCCTCTGAGAATACATTCCCAGTCCAAGGCTCTTAACGAGGTGATACAAGACTTTAGGCTTTTCTTAGTGCCATTGGTTCAATCGGCTTTCTTCAGCAATACGATACCGGCCCTGAAAAATTAGGGCACGTCGCTATGTATGTGCATGATGTCCATAAATATGTTGATTTTTATCAAAATATGTTAGGCTTCCGCGTGTCTGACTAGCTCGAAGATCGCTTTGTCTTCATGCGATGCAATCCAGTTCACCAGACTATTGAATTTTTTCCAGTCTAAACAGCAAAAAATTTTCCACATTGCCTTTCAATTATGAGACTGGGCACATGTGCAAACCGCTTGTGATTTTTTGGCAAAGCACAACATTACGCCTCTTTGGGGGCCAGTACGCCACAAAATAGGACATAACATCGCTACGTATCATAAAGACCCCGACATAAAACATAGTCGAAGTATTTACCGAAATAGATTAGGACTTACGCAAAAACCTCTCAAACTCTTATTCCTGCGTGTCGCGCCAGTTGCAACTCCTGCGGGGAGACGCTGTGCGTAGCTTGCTTCTCCGTAGGAGTACAAGTCTCTTAACCGCAAGGGCGCACTGGCTTCTCTGCAGACTCTTTGGTAGCCTGCGGCAAGCCGCTTTGCGTCTACGATTTTCCGTTGCTTGTGCGTAAGTCCTATAGATATCACGCTCAACGAAGACTTAGGATATTTTGAACCCTGGACTTGGCACGAAGATTTTCCTCAAAGACCGAAGATCGCAGTTTTACCCCCTGGTTACATTTTTGAGAGTGCATAAAAAATCAAAGTAGTCGTAAGGAGTTGATGAAGGGGTAACAACAACCTCTTCTTAATTACATCAGACTACATTCAACACAAAGAATTCTAAATAGGAGATTAAATCCATGACAACTATGAATAAGCAAGAACTGAAACCGATGAAAAAGTTCGTCATCCGCGAAGCTGAAACTCTCAAAACTACACGACCAGCTTACTACGGTCATTGCTCTTGTTGGTAATGGTATATAAGTAGTGATTATCTGAGCTTCAGCCCTTGCTGAGTGAGACTTTCAGACGCTGGGTTCACTACATATTTACCACTACTCTTTTGTAAATTCTATTAATCATAGGATTTACAAATCAGGTTTCTTGAAGAAAATCTCCTGTTGCAGGAATTGATTATTATTTGGAAACCCTGTTTTCTATATTTTGCCGGAACCGCTACTTTCAAGTAGCGGCTTCCACTATCTTTGGAAAAATATCAATGAGGCAATATACAAGCGATACTCTTGTTGCGGTTTACCCGTTTACTAGGCAACCAGAGGATGAGGAAGTTGTCATCGGACACCCGGAAACAAATTTATTCTTAGTGTTGCCATCTGATGCCGTAGAAATATTAGATTACCTGGCGGTAGGAAAGACGGTAGGCGAGACTCAGTTAATCTATCAGGAAAAGTATGGTGAACTTCCTGATATTGAGGATTTGCTCGATATTCTTGAGGGTAAGGGGTTTGTTAAACCTCTGCTCCAAGATGAAGGAAATCGCTCCCATGCTGTTATTAAGGCTACCTTTGCACCCCTGACTATCAAAGCTGCAAAGGTACGATATCACTTCGTAAACTTCCCGCAATCGCTTGCCCAAAAAATATTTAGCCGCCCTGTTTTGATTGGCTGTGCCGTTTTAGTTAGTTTAACACTCTTGGCGATCGCTTTTGACCCTGCACTTGTTCCTAGTTGGGAAGCTTACTTTTTCCCAGAAAATACCACGTTGATGATTTTGGTACTGGCTGTCCTCGATTGCGTAATACTTTTTTTACATGAAATGGCTCACTTAGTAGCGGCTCGTGCCCTTGGTGTTTCCTGTCGCATGGGTATCAGCAATCGGATGTGGATGTTGGTGGCGGAAACAGATATGACTGGTATTTGGGGTGTCCCTCGCAACCAACGCTATCTGCCATTCTTAGCAGGATCGTTGCTAGACACGGTATCTGCTGCTATCCTCACCCTGGTATTTTTGGCTCAAAAGCATGGGTGGATTGTTATGCCTCCAGTTGTTTTCCAACTGGGTAGCGCTTTATTGCTGAACTATTTACTAGGTTTGCTGTGGCAGTGCTATTTTTTCATGCGGACTGATTACTACTACGTTATTGCCAATTTCTTTAGATGTAAAAGCCTGATGAAAGATACCGAAGTATTTATCCGCAACCAGTTAGCGTGGGTGATTCGTCGGGTACGCAAGGTAGAACAGTCCCATATCCCAGCACGTGAACGGCGGATCATTCGCTTGTATGCAATTTTATGGCTTGTGGGTCGCACGGCTGCACTCGGTTCCTTGATTTTAATTAGCTTGCCTTTAATGTGGCACTACTGTGTAAAAATTGTCGCGGTTTTCAGCACTGGGTTTCAAGCTAACCCTTACGCCTTTATTGATGCAATGTTATTGATATTACTTGTCTGCATTCCCCATACCCTCGGCTTCGGGCTTTGGATTCGCAGTTTTTATACAAAACAAAGGTGAAATTTTATGGATTTAACTTTGGATTTAAGCAGTATACCAACAAGTCCTCTTCAAGAAATGAATAAAGTAGTTGTATTAGAAGCAGAATCTGGGGAATCGCGTCGTAACTGTTTGCAACAATGGCTCAATCAAGCTGAAGATCGGGGGGCGACTACTTGGTTGCTCAATTGCGACCATAATGAAGATGGTCCTTGGGCTGGGTTGAAGGATTTATTAACCGATATACTTCCCCAAGTTCAGGCGCAAGCAGCGGATTTGATTATCAAACACAATTATGAGTTAACCAGAGTTTTACCAGCCTTGCGGCGAACTATATCTGTGCGATATCCCAGCTTAACAGACATAGCTGCTCAAAAAGAGCAAATCCGCAACTACCCAGCAGACCGAGCATTTCGGATTATCCACGGAATTATTGATCTTCTCACTGCTTGGTTTGAACGTTCTCAAAATTCTCAGTGGGTGATTGCTTGCGATCGCTATGATTTTTCTGGCGGTTTGGTACGGATATTTTTTGCAGAATTGATGCGCCGTCGCAGTCAGCAGTTGAATTTAACTTTGCTGGTGGCAATCGCACCCGAAGCAAATCACAAAGATGTTATTGGTAAGTTTCAGCAACCAGTATTTAGAGCACATCCGCCTCAACTTACTTCCCAGTCCGACAACTAATATTTCCCCGCAAGAGATGGCTAGATTAGCTGGGAAACTAGAACAGCAACTGAAAAATGACTTAATTGAACAAGAGATTCACCTACCACGACTTATCCAGTATTTGCTATTAAGCAACCAACCAAAGTTGGCATTGAAATATCAAATCAAGGCTGCTGCAATCTATAACAGAAAAGGTTTTTACGAAGATGCTCTAGCGTTTGCTCAGGCTGCCTTGATACAGCGAGAGCGCTACTATCCGGAGGACATACAAAAGCGCTGGCTGATCCATTCTATGTTATACACCAGTTACGTAGCTCTGGATAAACCTCTAGAAGCCTTTGAAATCATGGAACGAGCCATGCAGGGAACGAACAATCCTGATAACCTGTTTCAAGGTTGCTTTATGATGGCAATGTTGTATATCCGCGAGTTGCAAGAACGGGACATCGTGAAGGCGGAAGCGTACCTGGAACGAGGTTTAGCAGAACTGGCTCGTAGCAATATACCAGAAGACGTAAAACTGTTTCAAAAAACCTTTAACTGTAACGGCATGGCACTAATCCGCTACCGCCAAGGCAGACACCAAGAAGCTGTAGAACTTTGCCAATGGTGCTACGAGCAAATTAATGCCCTCTTAAACCCGGAACAACATCTTCTTTATCGCTCAGTCTTACTTTTTAACATTGCTCAGGTTTATGATTTCATCGGCAATCACGAGGAAGCTATCGATTACTTTACAGCAGCGATGGTTATTGACCCCAATTACTCCGAGTACTACAACTCGCGCGGTAACTTGTATTTTAAGATAGGTTGCTTAAACGATGCCCTTGAGGACTATTTAAAGGCGATTGAGTTAAGCGCACCTTATCCAGAAGTTTGGGCAAATATCGGACAGTGCTATCGACGCTTGGGTAAAATGCCACAAGCAGTACATGCCTATTCCACCGCCCTCGATCTACAACCAAATCAGTTTTCAGTGCTAGTGGCTCGTGCTCAAGTATTTGATATGTTAGAGCAACCGCAGGCGGCGTTGGCGGACTATAATGCAGCACTAGCTCTAGATGCTAACCAACCTCTAGTATTGGCCAACCGTGCCATTCTGCATTATGAAGCCGGACGCTATCAAGAAGCTTTGAATGATTTGAATCAAGCGATCGCATGGGCACCTGAAACCGCCGATTTATACCAGAATCGGGCAGTCGCCTTTACCGCTTTAGAGCGAGAAGAAGAGGCAGCACAAGATTTAAAGACTTATCTGCAATTAAACTCTTTTGGGCAATGAGTCGAGATGCTTAATTGATTCCTTTAATACTTTCCAAACATTCTCTCAACTTGACTTGATCTATTTTTTTCGCAACGCCATGCCTGTGGCAAGGCTCTAAAAAGCGTCTACGCTATCACTGAAACATCTGTGGAAGCGTAGTTTTACTTTTTGAACTTCATCGATAATCTCTGATTGGGAAAAAGTATTTGCTCAAAAGCTAGGGTTTTTGCCAGATAAAGAAAACCGAGTTATTAATTTTGGATAAAGTCGATATCAGGGCGATCGCATCATGTCAATAAAAAAAGCATATTCTCAATATAGTTGAAAATAATTTCATTCAGGCTTGTTTATTCACAAAGAGTGAAGCGACGCCGAATAGCCCGCACTTCTCTACGTTCGCGCAGCGTGTCGCAGACAGACGCTCTTGCTAGCTTGCTTCCACGTTCGTGCTAGCGTCTCCCAAGGAGAAGTGGTACGACAAAGCTCAGTCACCAGAAAGAAAAAGGTACAAGCCCCTAAATTTATTTTGGTGGTTCTTAATCTTAATTTTGACTTTTGACTTTTGACTTTTGACTTCCCCAAAGGGTCTGACCATCGTAGACATCCTTTGAGTAGGGGAAAAGAAATCAAACGAGAAATGCTGATTTTTTCGTTGCTTCTTAACCTTATACCAATTCTATGTGAGGCTGCATAGAACTGTAGAATAAAGAGCGGGAAAAACATAAGATCAGAAGCAAACAATGGCCCGCCCTTTCAATTTAGAAATATCGGAGAGTGCTGAGTATTTGTCCAAAAGTCTCAGCAAGGCTCGGACATCTATGGAAAAAGAACGATTACTTCTTCTGTGGTGGATCAAAACAGGACAAGTGACACAGCATCAACAATTGAGTCAGAGACTAGGTAGAGACGGCTCAACTGTAACACGGTGGTTACAAAAATATCGGCAAGGAGGGCTAGGGAAATTATTAGAGGTGAAAACCTCACCAGGAGCAACTCCCAAGATTACACCACAAATGCGTTCGCAGTTAGAGGAGAAACTGGAATCACCCCAAGGGTTCGGTAGCTATGGGGAAATTGTAGAGTGGCTCAAGCAGGAATTTCTTGTAAAAGTCAAATATAAAACAGTCTATCGTCTGGTCTGACTTTTCACGGTAAGTCCTCAAACCACGAAACAGCGTGGCTTTTTCCACAGTCTAATTCTCAATAACTCTAAGTTAATGAAAATAGGTAACGTAAAAGTTAGGGTTTGAGAAACCCTCAAAATAACCTTTTCCACATCCCGTGAAAAGTCAGATCGTCTGGTACGCTATCAACTCCAAGCGAAACTGAAAATACCTCGACCTGTGAGTCAACAACAAGATGAACAGGCTGTGAGCCTGTTTAAAAAAACATTCCCCGCGCCTTTGTCAGCTTGCAAGAGCTCTTAGGTCAAGGAAAGCGACTGCTTTACCTGTGTCAGGATGAGACCAGACTCGGATTGAAAACGGAAACAGGGCGGGTGATTACGGCTCGTGGCGTAAAACCTATAGTCAACGTACAGTGGCCAAGAGAGGTATTCTGGCTGTATGGAGTAGTTGAACCGTTCACAGGATGGCATTTTTGTCAGGAATATCCTCATCTGGACAGTGAGAATTTTCAGAAATTCCTTGATGTCCTATCCCAAGAACTGGGTAAAGACATGGCACTCATGCAAATGGATCAAGCATCTGCACATCAAGCTAAGGCACTGTCTTGGCCAGAAAATCTCATCCCGATTTTTCAACCTGCTCATAGCCCTCAACTCAATCCAATTGAGCGATTGTGGCAATTTATTAAACGCCAGTTTAAGGGGGAAAGTTTCTCTAATTTACAACAACTGCGCCAACGAGTTCAACACGAGTTAGCTCAATTATCTTCTCTCGTAATCTCTTCTTTGACTAGTTATGATTTCATTCTTGAAGTTCTCTTCCATGAAGCTTTATTTTATGCATCTTCATAGAGAATTGGTATTAGTTATGATCAAGCAGCTATTTAGATGCGATCGCCCTGGATTATTTTAACAGTAATTTTTAATAAATGGTAGAGATAATTAATTGAATAATTACGATAAATTCTAACTTTAAAAAGCATTTTTATTATAAAACATCATGAAAAATCTAAATGATACTTCTGGTATAAATCTTCTGATAGAGAGACGATAACCAGATGAAATTGTATTCTGTTAATAATGCCATTTTTAGTAAAATGCTTGTAAAAAAGAGTGGTTTTCTATAAAGAATTGAAGTCAAGAGAATTACTCAATATTATTACCAACAAAATCGGAATGGAGTAAACAGATGAGGTTTGTCTTAAGACGCCGCAGGTTGGGTCAATTGATGATCCTCAGCACAGTAGCGGCTACAATTAATAATTTTGTAGAGAAAGGTATAGCACAAACTCAAGTCAGAAAAACTACGCCAAAGCTGGCAACTCCGACACCTGAGACTATGAAGGTGACGTTGCAAGTGAACGGAACAGCACATAGTTTGCAGATTGAACCGCGTGTTACTTTACTTGATGCACTTCGGGAATACATCGGGCTAATTGGTACTAAAAAAGGTTGTGATCATGGTCAGTGCGGTGCTTGCACGGTGCTAGTTGATGGGCAGCGGATTAATTCCTGCCTGACATTTGCGATTATGCACACTGACGCTGCGATCACAACTATTGAAGGGCTGGAACAAGGAAACAAGCTGCACCCGATGCAAGCCGCGTTTGTTACCCACGATGCGTTTCAGTGCGGCTACTGCACACCGGGACAGATTTGTTCGGCGGTGGGTTTGGTGAACGAGGGACACGCTAAGTCGGATGCCGACATTCGTGAACTGATGAGCGGCAATATCTGCCGTTGTGGCGCTTATCCAAATATCGTGGCTGCTGTCCGCGATGTCTTAGGGGGAAAAAAAGATGCAGCCGTTTAACTATAAAAAAGCGGGACAAGCGGAAAATGCCGTGGCATTGGTGGCTCCAGATGGCGAAGCCTCGTATCTTGCCGGTGGTACCAGCCTAATCGATTTGATGAAGCTGAATGTCCAGACACCAAGAGAGTTGGTTGACATTAACCCACTACCGCTAACCAAGATAGAAATGCAGGGCAACGGCGTGCGAATTGGCGCAATGGCACGCAATAGCGATGTTGCTTACGATGCGATGATTCAGGAGCGTTACCCTGTGCTATCGGAGGCGTTGCTGTCTGGGGCATCACCGCAACTGCGAAACATGGCGACGGTGGGTGGAAATTTGCTGCAACGTACCCGGTGCTATTACTTCCGCGACACTTCGATGCCCTGTAACAAGCGTGTTCCAGGTTCAGGTTGTGCAGCAATCGAAGGTTACAACCGCATCCACGCAATTCTCGGCGGTAGCGATCGCTGTATTGCCACCCATCCCTCTGATATGGCTGTGGCAATGGTGGCACTTGATGCTGTTGTGCAAACGCGCGGGCCAAATGGAGAGCGCAGTATTCCGCTGGTAGATTTTCATCTCGTACCCGGCAATACACCAGAAAGAGAGACGGTTCTACAACACGGAGAGTTAATTGTTGCCGTTGACTTACCTGCTTCAAACTTTGCGAAGCGATCACACTATTTAAAAGTCCGCGATCGCGCCTCATATGCTTTTGCAATGGCATCGGTTGCGGCTGCATTAGATATTGAAAATGGGATCATTCGCTCGGCACGTATTGCCCTCGGTGGGGTGGGAACAAAGCCCTGGCGTGCCTACGAAGCTGAAAAAGTGCTTTTGAACAAGCCTGCAAATCAGGCAACATTTCTTGCAGCAGCGTCAGCAGCGATCGCTGGAGCTAAACCTCAAAAATACAACGGGTTTAAGGTCGAACTAGCTAAACGCACAATTGTTAAGGCGCTGGCAACGGTAGGAGGGATGGCATGAATACAGGGGATACAAATACAGTTGTCGGCAAACCGCTAAATCGAGTCGATGGACATCTGAAGGTGACGGGTGGCGCCCGCTATTCAGCTGAGTTTCCGGTCGCAAAAATGACTTATGGAGTCACGATTCAAAGCACGATCGCCAAAGGTAAGATTGCCCAAATCGATACAAAGGCGGCGGAACAAGTACCGGGTGTATTAGCAGTTATTACCCACCTCAACGCACCCAAAGCTTTTGGAGAAAAGGGCGGCGGGCGCAAGCTGCAAGTGCTACAAGATAACGTTGTGCTTTATAGCGGTCAGCACATCGGTGTCGTCGTTGCCGATACCTTTGAACGAGCTATGTATGCTGCCTCGCTGGTGCAAGTTCGTTATGACGAAGAGAAACCGACTATTAATATGCGGGACAATCTCGCTAAGGCATACTTGCCTAAAGGGAAAATCCCCAGAGAAGAGTCGCCCGATTCAGTTCACGGCAATGTCAACCAGGGACTAGCGGCGGCTGCTGTCCGCGTCGAGCAAACCTATACTACACCGATCGAAAATCACAATCCAATGGAGCCTCATGCCACAACAGCAGTTTGGCAAGGCGATCAACTGCTGCTGTATGACGCAACTCAGGGGATCTTTTCGGCTCAACAAAAAGTTGCAGGGGTATTAGGAATTGAACCAGAGAAAGTCCGCGTTATGTCTTACTTTGTGGGCGGTGGCTTCGGTTGCAAAGGGTCGGCTTGGTCGCATGTGCCTCTAGCGGCGATGGCAGCACGGCAGGTTAATCGCCCAGTCAAACTGGTACTGGGACGGATACAGATGTATGGGCCTGTTGGCTTCCGACCAGAGACAATTCAACAGGTTTCTTTAGGTGCAACCCGCGAGGGCAAATTGACCGCTCTGCGACACGCTGGCACTTCGCAGACTTCAACTTTCGATGAATTTATCGAACCTGTTGGTAAAAGCGCCCGGATGATTTATGCTTGCCCGAATATTGAAACTAGCCACCGTCTGGTTCAGCTGGATGAGGGTACACCAACCTTTATGCGGGCGCCAGGCGAAGCTTCTGGGTCTTTTGCCCTAGAATCGGCAATGGACGAACTGGCTTATGCGCTGAATATCGATCCGGTGGAGCTGCGTCTGCGTAACCATGCTGATGTCGATCCCAGTAAAGGACTGCCTTGGTCGAGCAAGTCACTCATCCAGTGCTACACATTAGGAGCAGAAAAGTTTGGCTGGCAGAAGCGCAATCCCAAGCCCCGTTCGATGCGAGATGGCAATTATTTGATTGGTTGGGGTATGGCAACAGCAACTTATCCGACCAACCGTTCTCCGGCATCGGCGATCGCCCAGATTATGGCAGACGGTACAGCCGTTGTCCAGAGCGGTTCGCAAGATATTGGCACCGGAACTTATACTGTAATGACTCAAGTTGCAGCTGAAGCACTTGGTCTACCAGTTGAGAAAGTCCGCTTTGAACTAGGCGATACTAAGATGCCAGAAACCCCCGTTTCTGGTGGTTCCCAAACTGCCGCCAGTGTCAGCTCGTCCGTGCATTTAGCCGGAAATCAAGCTCGCAGTCAGCTTTTGGAACTAGCACTTGCCGATCAAAAATCGCCGCTTTATAGTTCAAACGCTGAGGATGTGATTGCTGAAAATGGCAGCTTTTTCTTAAAAAATAAATCGTCTGCAAGCGAAACTTATGGGGCAATCTTGGCACGGCATGGAATGAAAATGATCGAAGCGCGTGCAGATGCCAAGCTGGGAGAGGAACAAAAGAAGTTCTCAATGCACGCATTTGGAGCGCAGTTTGCCGAAGTACGCGTTGAACCTGACTTGGGTGAAGTGCGAGTAACGCGCTGGGTGGGAACTTTTGGCGTGGGACGCATACTCAACGCTAAAACAGCCAACAGTCAGCTGATCGGTGGGATTATCTATGGTATTGGTATGGCGTTAATGGAACACACGGTAACAGACCCTCATCGGGGGCGTGTTGTCAATGCCGATTTAGCTGAATATCACGTACCAGTGAATGCAGACGTTCCTGATATTCAGGTGTTGTTTGTTGATGAACACGATCCACATATCAACCCGCTTGGTGTCAAAGGAATTGGCGAAATTGGGATTACCGGCACTGCGGCGGCGATCGCCAACGCTGTCTATCATGCCACAGGAAAGCGCGTCCGCGATTTGCCAATTACATTAGACAAACTGCTGTAGATATTGCGTAGGCGTAGCCAGGCGTAGGCATCGCCGAAACTTGGCGATCGCTACATTACCAGTATCAGCAAGAAGTTCATCCGCGGCAATCATATCCTGTAGTAAATATTCAGATAAGCCCAAAATCCTGATGTAGAGACGCGATTTATCGCGTCTTGAGCATATTGATCTGTAATTTCTTTTGCGAATCAGTAGAAGTCTCAGGGTTGATGACGACTAAAGTAGAATTTGGTACTCTAAGTTCGGAATCACTGTAGTAACGTCCGTGACCGAGATGAGTAGTCGATCAGCCCGCTCCTACGCTTTCTTGTCGATTGCAGCGGCAATCGTCACTATTGCTCTAAAGTTTGGCGCTTACCTGCTAACCGGGTCAGTAGGTTTACTTTCAGATGCTATTGAATCAATTGTAAATCTAGTGGCAGCATTGGTCGCTCTATGGGCATTGACTTATGCTGATAAACCAGCCGATGCCGAACACGCTTTTGGGCATTCTAAAGCCGAATACTTTTCCAGTGGTGCAGAAGGTGCGTTGATTGTAGTGGCAGCCATTAGCATTGCTGTTGAATCCTGGGGACGGTTGTTGCATCCAGAACCATTAACACAGCTAGGATTGGGGTTGGCACTCTCCCTATTTGCAACAGCAATCAATGGCGTTGTTGCCTTTATCTTGCTACGGGCAGGGCGACGGTTGCGTTCGATTACACTGAGGGCTGATGCTCACCATTTATTTACCGATGTAGTGACTTCGGGTGGTGTGGTAGTTGGAATCTTGCTCGTCAAAGTAACAGGCGCTCTCGTGCTTGATCCAATTGTCGCACTGATAGTAGCAGCAAATATTACTTGGACAGGATTTCGTTTGCTGCGGGAAACCGGTAGTGCGTTACTGGATGCAGCTTTGCCTAAAAAAGAAATTGACGGAATCAAGAGCATCCTTAAGGAGTACAAACGTCAAAACATCCAGTTCCATGCCTTGCGAACCCGTACTGCTGGAACTCGCCGCTTTGTTTCCTTTCATGTTCTTGTGCCTGGATCTTGGACAGTCCAACAAGGGCATGATTTGTGCGAGGCAATTGAGCTTGCTATTCTTCGGGTGCTGCCTTCAACCCACGTCACAACTCACCTGGAACCTATAGAAGATCCAGTTTCTTGGGAAGATTTGGAGTTGGAGCGTTCGAGTAATCAGCAAATGCAAGATATAAGATAACAGATTAATTGCTGCCGTTGAGCTTTAAGGAATCGTGCGATAGCGTTCGCGAAGCGTCCGCTCTGCGGAAGCGCTGCCGCCTTCGGCAGTTCGCATCTCTGATCAACTGCAACGCCGAAACGATGAAAGCTCAATCATCCGATTAGCGATCGCTAATTTCCAAACTCAATTAAGTTGATTAACTGGCGATCGATGTATTAGCATAACAGACTGATGCATTAACATTGCAGACCGATGCAATTACAAAACCGTAAGACGACACTAATTGGCAAGTAGCGCGATCGCGATCGCGCTCTGATTTTTTCTTAAATCCAACCGCTTACCAATACAAAGGTCTGGGTTATAACTTAGTAAAGCAGGATCTGAGTTATATCTATTTGTCACAATAGTAATAGTTAGAATCTTATCCGCTTTATCCAATAGCCTGTGTTGATCAAATTACAATGGCGCAAGTAGAAAAGCTAAAAATTTTTCTTGCCTCCCCAAGTGATGTCGCTACAGAGCGTCGTTATGTGGAAAAAGTAAAAGACGAGATTAACCGAACCGTCGCAGCATATAAGGGAATTGTGCTTGATATTGTTAGTTCAGCAAACGCTTTTCCCAGCTACGGTAAAGATGGTCAAGCCATACTTAATGAACAAATTGGCAAGATGCAAGAGTATGAGCTATTTATCGGCATTATGTGGAATCGGATTGGAACACCGACTCCACGCGCAAAATCTGGAACGGCAGAGGAGTTTGCACGAGCAGTCAGAAGTTTAATGCGTAAAGGAAAACCACAGGTTTGGTTCTACTTCCGTGAAGCACCATCTCACCTTACTACAAAGGAGCAATTGAGACAACAAGAAGAGGCACTGGAGTTTAAAGCTAAGTTTCGAGGTAAAGGGTTATTTCGGGAATATAAAACTCCTGCTCACTTTCGCGAAATTGCGAGAGCATTTAACTCTCTGGCTAAACCAGCATACCAGTGGAGCGTCCCAACCTCTTACTGCCGCGAAGAAGCAGGGTAAGAAGACACCGCAGGTGAAAACAAAACCTGAATCTACGGCTGTAGCTAGCGATCGCAAGAAAATAACATCAGCAAACAAGACATCTGTAACACCTCGAAAAACTCCTGCCTCAAAAAGCAGCAATCCCCGAAGTACTGGGTCTGTAAAAAACTTAGGAGATTGGGTCATGTTGAATGATAAATTTTTCCAAACCGAGTCAAGTGCTACTCAGTCAGACCGAAGCATAATTCTTCGACTGTCACCGAAGAATATGGAGCAGGTTGCTGAGTTAAAGTCTCTTGATCCAGGAGAATTTCACTATAAAAAGCAGATTTACTATGCTGATCAGCATGATGCTGGCATTATGGAAGTGTCCTCTGTGTTATCTGAGTTGATAGCAGGGAAAACGAGCTTTAACATTACGCTTAAACCAATTCAGCGATCACAGAATAGTAGCTTTATATTGGAGGCGAATTTCAATAACTACAGTGCTGACGAAATCGCTGAATTGCGTATTCGTCAGATATTGCTAGGAGAAGCACTTCCGAAAGATATCGGACGGTTCTTTCCTACTACTCAAATTACTGGACCATACAACCATACAGTAGAAGTTAAAAAAGGAATTTTTCCAGAACTATGGGCAAAGCTTCAAACACAACCGAGATTATTTTTGCCAAAAGCATGGCTATGGGCAGTGTATTATCTGAAGATGAGTCAACTTGTTGAAGATGTTTTAGAGTTAGAGGTTGGTCCAATTAAGAACAAAGTGATGTCTGTTCGATTTCGAGGAAAAAGGCGAGTATATTCCAATCAGGAAGCCTGCATTATTGAAGTTTTAGGAAACTGTACTCTCAGTGCATAAATGAACGGTAATCATTCTACGAAAATTGTAATGTTCTTTAATCTTCTAACCTCGATCAAACTCAAAAAATTAGGAGCTACATTTGCTAGTATCTTCGGTGTGATCTAGCTATTTTTGGAACCAGCAGGACTCTTCTTACCTGAATGGTTCAAATGGGGATGGTGGGGTTATGGTGGATTGTTTTCCCTTTCCTTACTAATTGCAATCGCATTGAACTTTCCTCGCTTTTCGGTTTCCAGATCATTGTCATCACCCAATACCACGATAGAGATTAAAATTGGTGACCTCTTTGATGAACCTGGGCACTTAGTGATTGGGGCTAACGATGTTTTCGATACCGAATTGGGGGAGATCATCAAACCCTCAAGTGTCCAAGGGCAATTCCTCTCACGAGTTTACAATGGCGACCAAAGACGCTTGGATGCTGAGATTGATATTGCTTTAGAGCCTTTAAAGGCTGACAAAAAGAAGGAACAGAATAAGAAAAAGGGGAAATTTTGGCGATATCCAATTGGCACAACTCTTGTATTGGGATCACCAGATAAACGGTTCTTCTTAAATGCCTATGGTTATATGGAGAATAATCTGAAAGTCAGGTCAACTGCTGATGATATTTGGCATTCTTTAAGTTCTCTCTGGGAACAGGTGCGGCTAAAAGGTCATGGATTAGAGGTTGCTATCCCGATAATTGGCTCAGACCTTGCTCGGACGAATCTTGCCCTCATGACTTTAACGATGCTCATTGTTATTTCATTCATTGCTGCGTCGAAGAAAGACTTTGTGACGAAGAAGTTAACACTAGTAATCTATCCTAAAGATTTCAAGTCTGTGGATTTGTATACACTTGAAGACTTCTTAGACTCAATGTGTATTTGAGCCAAAATCGTCTTTGACTAGATATAAAATAGCAAAGTAGGTTGATGGGATTGAACATTGAGAAGTCAATTGCAGGCTAACAAACGCTTTGCAACAGACGGACGCAAGCCCCCAGCGCAAAGTTAAAAGATATTTGCTGTAGTGGATCTTTAACCTTAGCCCGATCGCATCTCTCATAAACTGCAATGCCGAATCCTATAAATGCTATCGCCGAAACGATGAAAGCTCAATCACACAATTGGCGATCGCTAATTTCCAAACTCAATTAAGTTGATTAACTGTGCTGCTAATAATCTCCCAAATGTCTTGCTATCCATGAGGAGAGCTTTGTTGGGGGTCTGCCGAAAGGTAGAGTCGAACAGATGCACCAAAGTCTTAAAGCTATTCCTAATTACAACGGTTTTGTTGTACCAAGTGAGTAGATGCGATACAAAAGCGATCGCTACATTAATTGAATACATCACATTCATGGGAGCAACAGATGACAAACGATCGATTGAAGATGCAAGATCCACGTCAGCAATATCCAGGGCCGCCCTTCCCTCGTCAACCGCAGCCTGCACCGGGACTAGCTCAACAAATGGACCCTCAGCCGGATCACGGTGAGGAGAGCTATACAGGATCTGGAAAGCTGACAAACCGAAAGGCGTTGATCACCGGAGGAGATTCCGGTATAGGACGTGCTGTAGCGATCGCGTTTGCACGTGAAGGGGCTGATGTGGCAATCTCCTATCTTCCCAGTGAAGAGTCGGATACACGAGAAGTTATAGAACTGATCGAACAAGCGGGACGCAAAGCCGTCGCTCTTCCGGGTGACATTACGGATGAGAATTTTTGCCGAAAACTCGTGACAGATGCAGTAGAATCTCTGGGCGGTTTAGATATTCTCGTCAACAATGCCGGCGCACAGAGTACTAGTCCCTCTATTGGCGATATCACCACCGAGCAGTTCGATAAGGTGCTCAAGACCAACCTATACGCGCTATTTTGGATTACACAGTCAGCAGTACCGCACCTAAAACCGGGCGCAGCCATCATTAATACAGCTTCTATTCAGGCGTATGAACCTTCAGAGGGACTCATTGACTATGCGCTCACCAAAGCAGGCATTGTTACTTTCAGCAAAGCACTCTCTAAACAAATGATTGAGAAAGGTGTGCGTGTCAACGTTGTAGCGCCCGGCCCGTTCTGGACGCCGCTACAGCCCAGTGGTGGTCAAACTCAGGAAAAGATTGAGAAATTTGGCTCCACGGTTCCGATAGGACGACCCGGACAGCCTGTAGAGATCGCTCCTGTATACGTACTGCTTGCTTCACAGGAGGCAAGCTACATCACAGGAGAGGTTTATGGCATAACGGGTGGTAACGGTATTGCCTAATAGTCTGTTGTGCAGCTGATCAACCGAAGCAGCTATCCCCAGCCCTGGACGGTCGTACCGCCGAAGAGGCTGCGGTTCACCTCGCTTGTGAAAATGCCGTAGGGGAAGGCGGGATCAAGCGCACTGCTTTCGTTTAGCATCTGGAACTGTTCTGGGGTGAGGCGGATGTCCAGCGAGTCCAGGTTGTCGTGCAGTTGTTCGAGCTTGCTGGCACCCAGAATCGGCGAGGTAATGCCGGACTGCGCCGAAACCCAGGCGAGGGCGACCTGCGCCAGGGGGCGCTCAACTTGCGCGGCGACTGTTCGGAGGGTGTCGAGGACGCGCCAGTTACGATCAGTAAACTTCTGATTGCCGAAGGGATTGCTGCCGCTGAGGCGTCCCTGTCCGGTAGCTCCTTCACCCTCGCGCTGGTACTTGCCAGCAAGAAAACCGCCAGCAAGCGGACTCCAGGGACAGATGCCGAGTCCACAGTCACGGGCAGCAGGCAGATGTTCGCGCTCGATGCTGCGCTCGGTGAGGGAGTATTCAAGCTGCAAGGCAATCGGTGCGGGAATACTGTGCGCTGTAGCAAGCGCGGCTGCCTTGGCAGTGTACCAAGCGGGCACGTCTGAGAATCCGAAATAGCGGATCTTGCCAGCATGCACCAGATCGCCGAACGACTGTAGCACTTCTTCGACGGGCGTAACCAGATCCCAGGCGTGCATCCAATACAGGTCAACGTAGTCGGTGCGTAGCCGACGCAGCGATCCCTCGATCGCCCGGTAGATGTTCTTGCGTCCGTTGCCGCCCGCATTCGGGTTGCCCGGTTCGCCGGTGTGAAAGGTGAATTTGGTAGCAAGCACCAGTTGGTCGCGCAGGCTGCGATCGGCAATATAGCTACCGATTAGTTCTTCGCTACGACCCTTGGCATAGACGTCGGCAGTATCGATGAAGTTGCCGCCCGCCTCGACATAGGTGTGGAAGATAGACTCCGAAACCTCGTCGGGCGCACCCCATCGCGGGGTGCCGAAGGTCATAGTGCCGAGGGCAAGCGGGCTGACAATTAAGCCGGAGCGACCGAGGGTGCGGAAGGCGGTGAGGTTCATGGGGGTTCTTCTCTGACTGGAACTACACGATCCGTTGTCTAGACTGCGCTAGCTGTCGGGCGGACAATCACTTCGTTGACATCGACATCATCTAGCTGAGACACAGCATAAAAGACGCCTTTAGCGATCGCCTCAAGTTTGCGGGTGCTATGCGCCCACAGCCCCACGGAATCGTACTTGAGATAATATATTACTAATCGCAATACCTTTGCCCAAAACAGAGGTAGTTTAACTTTTGCCGAAACAGTCCAAGACAAGCGTCTGCTTCAGTATTAGGCAAAATGTAGAACCCTGTTAAAGGATTTCCAAATTAAAAAACATCCATAAATCTTATACAACAATCCTCTATCCGTGCCCTCTGCGCCTCTATAGTTTGTTCTCTTGGATAATTATATTTCTTAGAAATCCCTATAGACATCTCCGGAAAAGATTTAGTTACCTTAAATTTACACAGGACTTACGCACAGGTAACGGAAAATCGTAGACGCAAAGCGGCTTGCCACAGGCTACCGCAGAGTCCGCAGAGAACACGGAGAAATAAGAGTTTCAGAGAGTTCTTGCGTAAGTCCTATTACATACAAATATCACGAAAATTAAGCCTCTCCCCGGAGCGGAGAGAGGTTTGGAGAGGGGTCTTAATTGATTTCCGGAAATGTTTAATGCATCGGCTTGCACTATGAATCTATCGGCTTGCATTTTAATAACAGGGCAACGCATATACTAATCCACTTAATGTTTTAATGTTTGCAGGGGTGCGTGAACTTGTTCAGGGATATTACTTGGCTCTTTAGCGCCAATTGCTAGACACGGACGGCTAAAATTGTTACTGAATCAGTTTTAAACTATGAGAAGCATTAAAATTTTTAACACTCCAAAGCTGAAGTGTCACTAATGGGAATACAATCACAAAATTATCCAGTTTTGTAGTAGAGACTGCATTATAAAATAGCGGAGGTTAAAGCAATGGATGGGCGCGATCGCTACTTACGAATCGCTCTGGTTCTTTTTGGAATAGCTTTTTTACTTATCTATCCGCTAAGTCAGGTCTGGGCATCAGGCTGGTTATGGCAACCAGGTCAGCACGAATACGAACAGATGATCATTGGTGTTTATGCGACGCTTGGTGTCTTTTTGCTGTTGGCTTCAAGGCAACCAGAAGCTTATCTCAGTTTAATCTGGTTCACCGTCACCTCAAGTGTAGTCCACGGGCTGATCATGGCGGTACATGCAGTAATTGACCCTGTTGAACATGGACACCTGTTTGGTGATGTTCCAGCATTGTTCTTGGTAGCAATTGTCCTTGGCTTTTTAGCGCCCCGCAAAGTAGTGTCAAGTACATGATTGGTAGAGAAATAGGAAGCGCGATCGCATCTGTGGTAAACTGCAACGCCGAATAGTGCAAAAGGCATGAATCGATTTGATTGACAAAAGACTCTTGCAGCTGAAACAGCGATCGCAAAGGCTAGGGTTGCTTTTCCTCTCTACAAGAGGCCGCGCCTTAAGCGTAGCTATGCCGCAGGCTTTACGAGACACTTCGTAAACGCTTTGCTCGCAATGACTGTAAATATTTTTGTCCATTTACTTATTTTTTTACTTAGAAGTCCCTTAGAGGCAGTTTTCCTCTTGCCTTTATTGATAAAGTTTTAAATCAAGCAAGCTTAAACAAAAGTTAAGCATTATGAATGCATCGGTTTGAATTGTGAATGCATCTTATGGTGTATGTTTCAAAACACTCCTTAGTTAGAGTCTTTGTACTAGATTGTCGTGCTACTATTCGGCTCATTCCTGTTGTTGCTTGTAGGAGACAATTATGGAGATTAGTAGACGCAGCTTGTTGAAAACTGCTTCTGCTTCGGGATTAGTAGCGGCAGGACTTGCAGTTTCGGAAGGATTTTTGCAGCCGCTCCTCGCTCAAACAGAACCTGTTGATCAAAAAACTCAACTACTAGCCCAAACACCCACTCCAACTCGACGCGGCGAAATGTTATATCGCACCCTCGGACGCACTGGAGAAAAAGTATCTGTGATTGGCTTGGGTGGGTTTCACATTGGAAAAATTGAAGAGGAGCAAGAAAGTATCAAGCTGATCCGTAGTGCCATTGATCGCGGCATCAACTTTATGGATAACTCTTGGGACTATCATAATGGACGTAGCCATCGGTGGATGGGAAATGCTCTTAAGGATGGTTATCGCCAAAAGGTCTTCCTAATGACGAAAATCGATGGTCGCACTAAAGGCTCTGCCAAGATGCAGATTGATGAATCGCTCAAAGATTTGCAAGTCGATCACATTGATTTAGTGCAGCATCATGAAATACTGCGCTTTGAAGACCCCGATCGCGTCTTTGCTCCTGGCGGTTCGATGGAGGCAGTCGTCGAGGCGCAGAAAGCGGGCAAAATTCGCTATATCGGCTTCACAGGACACAAGAATCCCCTGATTCACCTTCAGATGTTGGAAACTGCCACACAAAATGGTTTCCACTTTGACACCGTGCAGATGCCATTGAATGTGATGGATGCCCATTTTAGAAGTTTTGAACATCAGGTTTTACCTGTGCTAGTAAAAAACAACATTGGTGTACTGGGAATGAAATCGATCGGGGAGTCTTACATTCTCAGAAGCAACACCGTCAGTGCGATCGAGTGCCTGCACTACGCAATGAATTTGCCAACGTCAGTCGTAATTACGGGCATCGACAGTATGAGAATTTTAGACCAGGCGTTTGAGGCAGTCCGCACCTTTGAGCCAATGGATCAGCCACGAGTTACAGCACTGTTAGCGCGTACCCGTGAGGCAGCGGCTAAAGGGCTGTACGAACGATATAAAACTACAAACCAAAATGACAGTACAGCCATGAATCCAGCTTATCTTGGGTAAAGATCAATACTAATTAGGTGAACAAAAATATTTACAGTCATTGCAAAGGTAATCAAATGACGTTATGTAATTAATTCTGTCCGACTATTTATGTTCAACTGTTTTTTATGCAAAAAGCGATGTCTACGATGGTCAGACCCTTTGGGGAAGTCAAAAGTCAAAAGTCAAAAGTCAAAAGTCAAAATTAAGATTAAGAACCACCAAAATAAATTTAGGGGCTTGTACCTTTTTCTTTCTGGTGACTGAGTTTTGTTGTCAAGCTAGCAAGAGCGTCTGTCTGGGACACGCTGCGCGAACGTAAAGAAGTGCGGGCTACACCTACGCAATTTCGCAAGTGTGACGTTAGATCGAGTTGATGCGTTACACACATCTTCTCAAAATCAATTTTTGTGTCAATTGACTTGATGCATCTTCACAAAAAGCCAGGGGATTCACTGCTATCCCTGTCTTGATTACTGCTGAGTCTATCGATTGGAAGATGTATTTATCCTCAAAACTTCGATGATGTGAAGGGGAGGTACAAACGGGTTGACTTCGACATACTTTGTGTGTGCTAAAAGTATGACTATTTTCTTGAAGTAAGACACCATCTAGAACATCATTATGAAACGCATTGCGTATTTAGGACTCGGCATCATGGGCAGTGGGATGGCAACCAACTTGCTCAAAGCGGGCTACGATCTGAGCGTTTGGAATCGTAGTCTAGAGTCCTGTAAGCCTCTGGTTGAACAAGGTGCAACACAAGCACAAACACCAGCACAAGCCGTAGAGAATGCCGAGGCAATTCTCTACTCGCTCTCGAATGACAATGCGGTTGAAGAGGTTGTCTTTGGGCAAGATGGCATTTTATCGAACGTGCGATCGGGACAAATTGCGATCGACATGAGTACAGTTCATCCTGACACTTCCCGCAAAGAAGCCGCAGCCTATGGCGAAAAGCAAGTTGAATTTCTTGATGCGCCTGTTTTCGGCAGTAAAAACGAATCCGCAGCTGGAGGATTGTGGATTGTCGTTGGTGGCAAACGGGAGGTATTTGAGCAAGTCAAACCAATTTTGGAGTCGTTAAGCGAAACGATTCATTATCTGGGCGACACTGGCAAAGGCGCGTCGATGAAACTGATCGGGAACTCGATTGTGGCAACCCAAATCGAAGCATTAGGAGAAGCGCTGATTCTGGCAACTAAAGCTGGACTGAATCCACAAGACGTTCTTGATGTGCTGCATGTGGTGGATTTCCGCTCTCCGATTTTTGATGGCATAGGCAAGATGTTGGTGAATCGCGACTTTACGCCAAGTTTTGCGTTAAAGCATTTGCTCAAAGATGCCAATTTGATCGCTCGATTTGCCCAAGATTTAAATTCTCCAATGCCTGCTGCTGCAATTGTCAGAGAAACCATTAAAACAGCGGTTAGTCAAGGATGGGGGGAAGAAAATGCATCGGCATTGATCAAAGCTTTGGAGTTAGAAGCAGGAGTAACTGTTGAATCATAACTGCAAATTATTAAATAAAATCTGGAGATGATCTTGTAATTCGTAATTTCAACTCGTCATCTTCAGCATTAGTGGTCGTACTCAATTGGGCGATCGCGCTTGTTTTTCATTCTACGTTTCAAGATATAGCTTTATCTAAGGAGAGCATTGATTATGTCCAACTTCAAAATATTCTCTACTGGTATAGTGGCGATCGCTTTATCTATGGCGACTGGTTGCACACCAACTACTCCGCATGACCAGAATACATCTGAAGTTCCACCTGCTCAGTCTGTACAAAGGACAGAGAGTCCATCACCAAGTGCGTCACCAACTACATCAGGGCAAAATACCCTCAGTTCTTCAGACAAAAAGTTCATGACTGAAGCTGCTCAAGGGGGTTTAGCAGAAGTCCAACTAGGACAATTGGCATCACAACGTGGAACTAGTGATGCAGTAAAACAGTATGGACAGCGTATGGTTGATGATCACACCCCGGTGAACGATCAACTCAAACAGTTGGCGGCTCAAAAAGGTGTTACACTGCCAACTACTATTGGCAAAAAAAATCAGCAAGCCAGTCAACGCTTATCTAAGCTTTCTGGTACTACCTTTGATCACCAATATCTGAATCTGATGCTTCAAGATCATGTAAAGGATGTAGCTGCATTTCAAAGTGAAGCTGAAAAGGGACAAGATCCCGATCTGAAAGCATTTGCGGCTCAAGCGCTACCAACCCTCCAAGAACACCTAAAACAGGTTCGTTCCCTTGTTAATTCTGGAACTTCTTCAACTAACACCCCAACTTCAACTAGTAGCCCAACTTCAACTAGCACCCCAACTTCAACCAGTAGTCCAACTTCAACTAGTACCCCAACTTCAACCAGTACCCCGTAAGGCAATACAGTTCAGTTAATTCTCTTTGCGACGGCAGTCGCTCATGTGGAGCCACTGCGGTGAGTCCAGCACTGTGGGAGGAAAACCCTTCCGCAGGTGACTGGCGAACCCATAAGGGTGGACGGGTTAAGAGGCATAAAGGAGGCAGTGCACCCTTACAGTTTCCCGACTTGTCCCTTGCACGTCTCCCTTTGGAAAAGCAACTGCCGTCAAGTGGCGTGGAAACCCCCGTAGCGTCTCGTAGAGAAGAAAGATCGCACTGCCTCTTTTATTACCGTCCTTCTGGTGCATCTGCTGCGCGTATTCCTGCAAAGAAGCAAGCTACGCGTAGCATTTTTAATTCGCAGGGGAACGCATTAGCATTGTCAGCTGACGCATTGGCATTGCAGGGTATTGCTAAATTTAATTCGCTACGAGTTAATCAAATGCTGTACTAAGGGACTTCCAAGTAAAATAAATATCCCAAAACTAACACACAAATCTTCTCTATTTCTCTTCTCTCTGTGTTCTCTGCGCCTCTGTGGTTCGTTTATTTGGATAATTTATTTCTTGGAAATCCCTAAGTTCAAAATTTCATCATTAAGGAACCATGATGTCTGAATTGTTTAAAGGAGAATTTTAAGGAACCACGATGTCTGAATTGTTTAAAGGAAAATTTTCTCGTCGTCAGATTATAACTACTGCTGGGTTAGGAGCCATTTCAGCCACTGCAATTGGTAGTGTGGGCGAAGAGGTTGCTGCCCAACAGCCAACTCAGCAAGCCACCCCACACGGAGGCCCCTTGCCACCTCAGATTCAGTTTCCGTCCATCTCGGCATCAACCGAAGTTGAAACAGGGGGGCCACCAACTGCATTACCCCCAGAGCGACGCTTGGGGTTTGCGATCGTCGGACTGGGCAGACTGGCATTGGAAGAAATCATGCCTGCATTTGCAGAATGTAAACTAGCAAAGCCAACTGCATTAGTTAGTGGCGATGCTGCCAAAGCCAATCAAGTTGCACAGCAGTATGGCATCAAACCGCAGAACGTTTACAACTATCAGAATTACGATAATCTCCGCAACAATCCAGAGGTTGATGTGATCTATATAGTACTGCCCAACAGTATGCACCGGGAATATACGGTGCGTGGTGCGAAAGCAGGGAAGCACATTCTGTGTGAAAAGCCAATGGCAACTACGGTGGAAGATGCTCAAAAGATGATCGACGCGTGCAAACAAGCCGATCGCAAGCTGATGATTGCTTATCGCTGCCAATATGAGCCGCATCATCGCGCCATGATTCAGATGATCCGTAGCAAAGAATTGGGAACTGTGAAGGTGATTCAGGCAGATAACGGACAAAATCAGGGCGGAGACTTAAACCAATGGCGGTTGAAACGCGCTTTAGCTGGAGGTGGCTGTTTACCAGATGTAGGAGTTTATTGCTTGAATGCAACTCGCTATTTGACAGGAGAGGAACCGATTGCAATTAATGCCCAAACCTTCAGCACTCCTGGCGATCCGCGCTTCAAAGAAGTGGAAGAAAGCGTTACCTTTCAGATGCGGTTTCCCAGTGGAATAGTAGCGATTTGCTCTACTAGCTACGGCTTTCACGAAGCACGGCGGTTTCGTGTCTTCGGCTCTGATGCTTGGGGACAACTCGATCCGGCGTTCTCCTACAACGGTTTGCGGATGATGATTTCACGCAAATCACCAACCAACAGCATGGCAGAAAATGTCAGCGAAGTGCGGATAGGCGAGAAGAATCAGTTTGCTTTAGAAATTGATCACATGGCGGATTGTGTGATTCAAAATAAGCAACCCCATACCCCTGGTGAAGAAGGTTTGCAAGACCAAAAACTGATAGCGTTGATTTACGAAGCTGCACAAACAGGCAAAACCATTACTCTACCACGTGTGTCAGGACTAGATACCACTCGTGGCCCCGCTCCTCGAATGCTGAAGTAAATACGTGCATACGCTGCTCAACTTGGGAGCGGCAATGAATGGCCCAGCTTGGCAAGCAATTGTACCGAACTAATACGCGATCAGAACTCATAGCTGCCATTGCTTTAAATAGTTAGGACTTACGCAAGAACTCTCTGAAACTTTTATTTCTCCGTGTCCTCTGCGGTTCGATTTTCCGTTACCTATGCGTAAGTCCTGTCAGAGTAGAAATGCAGTAAGTAAAACAAGCCTACAAACCAAGCCACAAAGCCAAGGATATGAAATGACTTGAACCAAAGGTATGCCATAAAGCTACAACAGAAAAGTTTTGGATGCCAAATTGCCAAAATTATTCAGGGATTATCTCGTTCCTATATTCATACTTAGGCTTACATAGCAAAATGCCTAGTAATTTTTACCCTTGAGCCGATATATTAAGAATAGTAAATATAAATTGCTTTTTTTGACGCTGTAAAATATTGATCAAGCAATTGCATAGACAGCAAACAAAAGGCTGATATCTACTATAGCCACCAAATATTAGGTCAGGAAAGTTACAAGTGACATTATTGCTAAAAATTGCACAAACTGCTGACGAATCGCAGATTTTTGAATTTTTCCAGGAATCAGTGGGGAAGTGGCGATCGCAACGACGCTACTACACCCTACCTGAGGGAGAAACCAAGGAGATGGAAAGTATAGTTACGATCAATTTTCTAGAGCAGGGTTGTGATGAATTGCAAAAGCTAGCTCAGATGCACGATTTGGCTGATATAGGTAGTCTGATCTGTGGTGCAGCAGTTACATGGGAAGGTATGGATGTGCCCAAGGCAAGGAAAGAGTCGCAAGGTTCAACGATATTTGGAGTTATGGGAAACATTTTGTATCGCGATCGCGGTTTTGCCATATCCAAACCAGTCACCGCTCAGTATTATTTCTCTAACCCTAAAACACTGTGTTTGCGAACTGAGTACAACGGTTCAATGTTTGAAGAAGAGTTAAAGCTAATTGGCAGCAAATACCGCACCAGACAAACGATTATCTCTCGTGCTGGTAAGCAGTTGATGATTGGTCAATATTTAGAAAAGAGAGTGGATTAGTTTATCGGGCGGGTGTAGCTGGCTACACTCTCACCCGTTTTCGGACTAGCCAGCACCTAGCTATCAACTGGTAACATAACTTTTTATAACATTTTTTTAAACTTTCCCCCAGAAAGTTAGTTGCTATGTCATCATGGGAAGTGAAATGAGAATTAATTCGGCGACAGTGTTTGTTTTTAGTATTGACAGGCTTTTCCCTTTTGGTATTACAGACTTCTCTCCGAAATCTAAATCTCTACAAACTTATGATTTTGGAGACATTCAATGTCAATTTACGTAGGTAACCTCTCTTATGAAGTTACGCAAGATGCGCTGAGTGCTGTTTTTGCAGAATATGGTTCTGTAAAGCGTGTTCAGCTACCCACTGACCGGGAAACAGGTCGTTTACGCGGCTTTGCTTTTGTGGAAATGGGTTCAGAAGATGAAGAAACAAAAGCCATTGAAGCTCTTGATGGTGCTGAATGGTTGGGTCGTGACCTGAAAGTAAATAAGGCCAAGCCCAGAGAAGACAGAGGCGGTTCCTTTGGTGGTAACCGTGGTGGCGGCGGCGGCAATTTCCGTAACAACCGCTACTAAACCAAATTTACTAAAGCAACTTAATTGAATTTATAAAAGGCTTAAGCAGCAATGCTTGAGCCTTTTCTATACAAAACTTGAACTATGAATAATTTCGGATAGTTGCTTATTATACTGCATCTATGATTCTTTAACCAGAGTGCCTTTATGAAAGATCATTTTCCATCGATCATTGTTCAATTTCCAGATGGAACTTCGCAGCGAATGAACAGGCTGTTCGCCAGATCTACTATGTCTGACTATCCGATAGGTGACTAAAACAACCCCCGTTGCCAAAACTATGGTTTTAAATTCTGTTATCGATTTTTGAGTCAGGGGTTCGATGGGTTCATTCTGCAAGCTCTTGATAATTTGCTGTTTATCAAAAACACGCCCTGATCTGACGATCTCAATGAACTCGTCAGTAAGTAAGTCCATGACATCTTTATTTGACTTTCGGACATCCGGTTGAAGCAAACGCTCCTCAAACTTATGGAGAAGGGATTCCTCTAATTCGTCTGCTTTTCCACTTGATGCCATCATGCTTAATAGCTTTTCTGAAACTAACTTTATACTACCCTATGCAAAAAAGATGGGTATTCATTACCCACTTTACTTTCTTGATTACTTTTAAGCAGCATCAGGCGATCGCTCTGGAACCTGAGTTCAATTATAAACACGCGCTAGCAAAGCATCCAGCAAAATGTTTGTATCAAATAAAACTCGCATTACAGATAATTTTGCACCAACCGCTCATCTAGCATGGCTTTCACTTCTTCATCTGTTGGTGGCATGGTGTCAGTCTTCGCAATGCCGATTAAACTCGCAGCTAAACCCTTCGGCTTTGACGTTGGCTGGAGTTTTGGTTGGAGCGATCGCACCAATGTATTAATTAACTGCCAACGATCCTCGGCAGATAATCTCAGTGCTTGATCTTCAAGTTCACGTAACGTCATCGCAATGATTTCTAAATTCATTGAATATTACTGCGAGCGCTCTGGTTAAAAGTTTTCAGGATTAATGGAGTTTTTGCAAAAAATCAAACCAGTAGTGCAGTATAATTTCCAGCCTTAAAACAAATTAGCCCCAAACTCTAGCTTGAGGCTATACTTTTCAGTATTTCTACATCAAGCAAGTGTTTTTTACTGTACAATAGTAATTAATCCCCTAAAAATTTTTTTTGGGGATTCAAATTAAATAAGAGGGAATTTTGAACAAACACGTTATCGTGTCTTTTGCTTCCCTGCTTGTGTTGGCTTACATATCTTTCAATGTTGCCAAAACAGCAGAACATACCGACTCTGCTGCTAAATCGGTAATTTCAGGAATTACACTTTTGAAACAAAAATGACAAAATGATTAGGCTACTGCGAATAGCTTTTTCAGTCATTTAATTATTCAAGCTCGTCAATTATGGAGTTAACGGGCTTTTTTTATTTATCTTATTTGTATTATAGATCAAAGAGTCACTCTTTAGCTAAGATATATCATTCTTTAGCTTAGATAATATATAAAATAAAGTCACTTTAGACATGGGAATACGAGTCAAAATTTTGAAAGTAACTTAATTACTTAGATAATATATAAAATAAAGTCACTTTAGACATGGGAATACGAGTCAAAATTTTGAAGGTAACTTAATTACATGGATTTTTATAAGTTTCATAATTTTTTTATAAGATATACTACATCCAATAGGTATATTTTTATTTCATACATTCAACAAGATCCGCTATCAGACATAATCTGATCCCTAGCAAGTATGCCCAAAATCAAAGCACCCACCCCTAACCCCTCCCCGCAAGCGAGGAGGGGAACAATTGTACTAGCAAAAATCGGCTGAGGTGGGAAATTGACAATGATTGATTAATAATGAGTTGCCGACTTGCGATGATGCACGGCTGTAACGCCATCTTGATTCAGCACTTTGCCACTCTCGACAGTCGCATAAACCAACCAATGATCGCCAGATTCCATCCGGTTTTGTACAGAACATTCGAGATATGCTAGGGCATCAGTAAGTATGGGAGAACCGCTTTCAGTTTCTTTGGCAGCGACATCAGCGAATCGGTCTTGTCCTGGGCCAAAGGGTTTAAGGAAGTGCTTCATCAACCCCAAATGATTCCCTTCTTTGAGAATATTGAGGACAAATTTATTTCCTGTATGCGTCAGTGTTTCTACTGCACGTTCTTTAGCTACAGCTATGGTTAAACCAGGGGGACTAAAGCTAGCTTGAGCCACCCAAGAGGCTAACATGGCACTGGAACGATCGCCTTCTTTTGCTGTGAGAACACAAAGAGAACCGACAATCCGACCAACTGCTTGTTCTACACTTGTTGCAGGTTGCCTTGGCGATCGCACTTTTCTAGCTTTCTTCAGGGCTTGAGCAAAGTCGGTTCCAGCTTCTTCACACAATTGTAAGGTGGCATCATTAGGTTTAAATTTTACGCGGATCGTATCAAAACCAAACCGATAGCCAGCATCTTTCAATTTACCTTCGATTAAATCAACCGCTTCCCCGCTCCAGCCAAAGGAACCAAAAACACCAGCGAGTTTATTGTTAGTAGCGGTGGATAGCACAATTCCTAAAGCTGTTTGCACGGGTGTGGGTGCATGACCGCCGAGGGTAGGAGAACCGATGATGAAACCACCAGCTTTTTCCACAGCAGCCCGGATTTCTTCTGGTTCAGTAAATTCGCAGTTAATCGATTCTACGGCAACACCAGCTTTTGTGATCCCACGAGCGATCGCTTGGGCTAATGTGGCTGTATTCCCGTAAGCTGATGCATAAATCAACGCTATTGTCAAGTCAGCAGATGTTTGCTGTTGACTCCATTCCCGATAAGCTTTGGTGAGGTCGATTAAGCCATAGCGCACCAAAGGCCCGTGTCCAGTGGCATACATTCGCACGGGAAAATCGGCAAGTTTATCTAGCGCTGTCTCAACTTGACGGGCATGGGGAGCCATCAGGCAATCAAAATAATAGCGCCGATCTTCGTTATATACTTCCCAGCCTTCATCAAATACCTGATCTCCGCAAACATGCGCCCCAAATAACTTATCTGTGTAGAGAATTTCTGTTTGCGGATCGTAGGTGCAAAGTTGATCTGCATAGCGGGGATTGGGGGTAGGAATAAATTGTAAATTATGCCCATTGCCCAAATCTAGAGTTTCTTCTCCCCGCATCACAAGAATTTGCAAATCTGGATTTTCCAGCGCCCCACGTAAATTTTTCGCCCCCGGATTAGAACAAACAAAAGTGATTTGCGGGGCAATTTCCAACAAAGCTTTTAAAGTTGCAGCGCGGTTAGGGTTGACATGTCCCAAAATTACATAATCTAACTCTTCGACATGGAAACGCTGCTGCAACGCTTCTAAATAAATTTGCGTAAACGTTTCCCCTGGAGGGTCAATGATGGCAGTTTTCTCGCTTTCTATTAAATAAGAATTAGCAGTTGTACCTTTAGCAAGAGCATATTCAATTTCAAACCTGAGCCTTGACCAACTGCGCGATCGCAGTATTCTTGTATCTGTAGCTATTGGATAAACTTGAACATCACGGGGTTTATTTCCTGACATAGCTGAAACAATTTTAGATTTTAGATTTTAGATTTTAGATTTTGGATTGTTAATTAAATATCCAAATTCTAGATATTAAGTAGAGAGGGCCATGCTACACAAATGCTTGATTGAATGTTTATGGATTTTGGATTATTAATCTAAAATCCAAAATCCAAAATCCAAAATTAATAGTGGTTTCCGACTTTCCGGTGATGCACAGCAGTCAAAGCATCTGGTTTAGAAACTCGTCCAGCGTAGACGGTGCTGTATACTGCCCAATGGTCGCCGCAATCCATTCTACTGACGACTTCGCACTCCATGTAGGCGAGGGCGTCGTTGAGGATGGGGGCACCATTTTCGGCTGGCTGGGTTCTCACACCTTCAAAGCGATCTGCACCTGGGGTGAATCGTTTCAAAAAGTGCTTCATTAGTGGTTGGAAATTGCCTTCTTCTAAGATGTTAAGAACAAAGCGATCGCCTACTTGCATGAGTGATTCAATTGCCCGATCTTTGGCGACTGCAATGGAAAATCCCAAAGGTTTGAAGCTAGCTTGACTAACCCACGAGGCTAACATGGCACTGGAAACATCGCCTTTTTTGGCAGTAATAATATACAATCCGCCGCTGAGTCTACCTAGTGCTTTATCTAAATCAGCACCCAGAGATTTCATGGCTTTGATACTGCGATCACGTGTTACCCATTGCCCTAAGTCTGTACCCGCTTCTTCACACAGTTTGTAGGTATTTTCTGTGGGCGTTTGTTTAATCCGAATCGCTGGAAAAACTGTTGTCAAACCTAAATTCCGGAATTTACTCACCAAAGGATCTATCGGTTCATCATCGCCACCGCCAGTTTCAAACACGCCGATAGCTTGCTTTTCTTTGGCAGATCCTAAAACTGTACTGAGTGCAGCTTGGATGCTAGCAGCACCAGAAGCCGGAGATAGACCAACGATTAGCCCAGCACAGCGGCTAACTAGTTCCCGCAGTTCTTGTAAATCGACTTCAGATCCCAAATCGACAATTTCCACGGCGACATCAGTTTTACCGATACCATTGGCAATTGCTTGAGCAAGGCGATCGCTATATCCGTATTCGGAAACGTAAAATATCCCAATTGTTGTTTCTGCCTTGGTTTGTGTTTGGCTCCAAGTGCGGTAACGTCCAACTAGTTCCTCAACATTGTGAGATAATAATGGCCCGTGTCCTGTGGCAATCATGCCGATAGTTTTCAATTCCGCCATCCGCTTTAGGGCAGACAGAACTGACCGCGCATTCGGCCCCATCAAGCAATCGTAGTAGTAATGAAAATCTTCTTCGATCGCCGCCAAGTCTTCATCAAAGGTACTATCTGAGCAATAGTGCAACCCAAAGGCATCGCAGGTATAGAGAATTTTGGTTTTGTGGTCAAAGCTGAAAATGGTATCTGGCCAGTGTAAATTTGGAGCAATCACGAATTCAAATTCATGACCATTGCCCAAATCTAAGTGATCGCCATTTTTCACAATCCGCCGTTTGAATGGCTGATGTACCAAATCCTCAAGAAACTGAATCGCCACCTTAGAGCCGACAACGGTAATTTCTGGAGCCATTTGCAGCAAATCTTTCACTAAACCGCTGTGGTCTGGCTCGGTATGGCTGATAATCAAGTAATCAATCTCTGTTAGCTTGATTACTCCGGTAAGCGTATCAAAATATAGTTGACGAAACTTTTCGTGGGAGGTATCAACTAAGGCAGTCTGCTCCCCACGGATAAGAAACGAGTTATAAGTAGTACCGTTTTGCAGACCAAACTCAATATCGAAGCGATCGCGATCCCAATCCAAAGAGCGAATAGCCGTCGTCTCTTGAGCGATTTCCACAGTCTCTATGGTGAGCCGTTTTTCAGTTTTTTCGGTGAGCGCTACCATAACTCCCCTCCTTGACAAATTGAGTATTTATTCCTCTGGTTTTATTGTTACACGGCTTGAATGTTAATTTTTATTAAAAAACCTCTGACTGACCTAAAAAAGTTAAAACAGTGAAACCGTATAAGCACCTAGAACAAACAGAGAATGTTTGGTTAGCTTTGGAAATTGGAAATTCTCGGCTGCATTGGGCATTATTTCTAGGCGAGACACTTTCCTCAGCTTGGGATACCGACCATATACCTGAGTCTGTTATACAGCAGTTGGCTGAATGTCAAACCCTGGATGATTTACTAGAGAAAATTTTTCCACTCCACCAGAGAACTAATGAACAAGAAGGACACAGAGACAATTCCCTCCCCCCTCTTTTCATAGCCTCCGTAGTTCCCAGCCAAACTGCTATTTGGCAAATTTACCCCAACATTCGGGTTATTACCTTAGACCAAGTACCGCTCAAAGGTATGTATCCCACATTAGGAATTGACCGCGCTTTAGCTTTGTGGGGTGCGGGAAAAACGTGGGGTTTTCCAATGTTGGTGATTGATGCTGGGACAGCGCTGACTTTTACGGCTGCGGATGATAATCAGTGTCTGATTGGAGGTGCAATTCTGCCAGGAATAGGTTTGCAATTTGCGGCTCTCGGTCAACAAACAGGACAATTACCATTAGTAGAAATGCAAGATTTTGCCTCTCTACCACCTCGTTTTGCACTTAATACTACAGAAGCAATTCAAAGTGGAGTTATTTACACTTTAATAGCTGGAATCAAAGATTTTATTGAAGCGTGGTGGCAATTATTTCCTCATGGGAAGATTGCAATTAAAGGGGGCGATCGCACTTTATTATTAAATTATCTACAAGCCTTGTGTCCTGAAATTGCAGCACATTTGATTGTGGAACCAAATTTGATATTTTGGGGAATGCGGGAAATAGTAATGGGTGATGGCACAGATGCAATAAAATTAAGAGAGAAGTTTACCCATAGTGAAGCTATGCCCAAAACCTCACCGCTTGATGTAATTATGCAACAACTCGCTGCCCTTTCTTTAAGTGGATCTTCTCAAAGTTAGGGCAAGAATCGATGCGTTGATTGAGGGGAAATCTTCTCCGTTGTCCAATATTTTGAGTGTTGGAAGCTATCAAAGAACCATATCTGTTTTTAGTGAAACGAGAGACATTGATGTCGCTACTGTATTCCCCCCTATGATTCCAGGGTCGAGTATAAGAGGTCAAATCAGATCCGCTATTATCTCAGGAAACTTAGAACACATTAACTTAGATGAATATCAAGTTGTCCAATTTTCTGAATCAGAAGTAAAAGGCGATGATACCTTAGAAAAGGTAATAGAACTGGTTGACGAATGGATGGCTGATGAATCGGGATATGATGAACAAACATACCCACAGATTGAGACAGGCTTGAATCAGAATCGGATGTCAGTGTAAAAACTCAGATGAGTAGAGCCGTATTGCTAGACACTCATCCTTTGAGTCAAGTAAGCATCCAAAAATAAACCCAAAAGTCCAACAGTGGTTGAAATCTTTACAAAAAATTGAAACTGTTATACGTGTGCCAGAAATAGCCGATTATGAGCTTCGGCGTGAACTATTGAGACAAGGAAAACAAAAAAGTATAGATCGTCTCAACAAACTTAGTCAAATTTGTCTCATACCACTGACTCCTGAAACAATGCGAAAAGCAGCCGAACTATGGGCATGGGTACGAAACCAAGGGAAGCCTACAGCAAGCAATGATAGCTTGGATGGTGATGTAATTCTTGCTGCTCAAGCAATTCTCCAATTGAAGAGTTTTGATCAGGTGATAGTTGTGACAACAAACTTGAAACACATATCACGCTTTGAGAGCGAAGGAATATATATATTAGATTGGCAGCAAACTTTTAATGAGCTAGTTTAATTCGTTTAAATTATGGCTTTTTAAGATAGCTTTAATAAACTCCCGAATCTCGATCGCCACAACCCCAGCACAAGATTCTGGTAAATCGTTTCCGGCATGAGGAATCATTTTTAACTCGACTTTCGGCATTAGTTGAGCATAAATCCGACTTTTAGCTAAAGCATCTGGTGTATCTTGACCACCTTGTAAAATAAAAACTGGGACATCTATCATGTAAAGCTGCTTTTGGACTAATTCTGCCTCAATTTCTGCTTGTCGCCGTTTGAAAAGTAACTGACAACCTATAGGATACGGCAATAGCGCCTGACGCAGCTGCAAGTTCTGGGCAATTTTTTCATGCCAACCTAAGATTTTAGTGAAGGGAGTTAGCGATCGCAACAAATTAGCTACTAGTGGTGGATAATTCAATAATCGCCGCATCTTTTGGCAATGCTGTTCTTGTCCTGCTATCTCTACACCCTCTGGTGCTAGCAATACCATACCATCAACTTTCTCTGGATACTTTAAAGCATAGCTAGCAGCAATCCAACCCCCAAGAGAATGCCCCACTAAATATACTTTTTCTAGCTTGACAGCTTGTAAAAACTCAGCTATGCACTCCACTTGTAAATCTATCGAATGGTGGATATTCGGATTCTCTGATTCACCAAACCCTAATAAATCAGGTGCAAAGCAATGAAAATCTTGTGCAAGGGACTCCATCACATATAACCATTGACTGCTCTCATTCCAACTACCATGTAGAAAAATTATAGGAGTTTTTTCACCGACTTCACGCCAGAATATTAGCCCTTGAGAGAGCTTTCTCCGGGAGTTACGGAATAGTGTATCCATTTTAATTTAGTAGTTAACTTTTAGCACCATAATAAATAGTCATTTGTCATTAGTCATTAGCATCTAACAAAAAATAAATGACTAATGACAAAACATTATTATGCCAATGTTGTCAAGCCCTTCAAGTAGTCTTGCAACTGCCGAGTATGGTCGTGAGACATCTGTCCTGAAGGCAGAAAATTGGGGCAGAAAGCTTGGATTTCCATGACTTCTAAAGTATCTTGAATCTCCATTGTCCCATGCACCTCGGCTTCAACCACAATACAAATTGAATGGATTCTGGGATCGCGGTCTGGTGCAGAGTAAACTCCTACCAAACGATTAATTTTCACCAATTCTAGCCCGGTTTCCTCCATCAATTCCCGGCGGACTGTGTTGGGAATATCTTCTCCCCAATCTACTATCCCTCCAGGCAATCCCCAAAGACCATTGTCACGTCGCCGGATTAGTACTATCTGACCATCTGGTAAAATTGGGATGATACTAGTGCCAGTAATGGGATGACGAAATATAATACCCAATACTGTTTGTCCAATACGCCATAAGCTACGTGTGGACTGGACAGCTGCCGGAAAAAAACCAATAACGTTCAATCTTCTTCAATCTTTAAAATTTTTGTATTGTATTCTATATTTCTCTACCACTTACGTAGACTCAACTAATAAAATTTTATTGAGTTTTGTTTTATACAAGCATGTTTGTGGTTTGAGATTTTATTCTGACGATTTACGTAGAATATTATTAATTCTAACATCAAGTTTCCAGAGAAGCACTGTATTCATATATACATAATATTTGTTGAATCAAAAAACTTTTCAGTTTATAACTAACATTAGCCTTGCCTAAACCAGCTATCACTAATAGTTTTTCAGCACACATTCAAAAAAATAATCTGAATTAAGAAGTCAGAAGCCAGAATGGGCTACGCCCTGCTGCGCTAACAGAATTTAGAAGAGGCAATTAAATGGGATTTGAGACTGCTACCTAATTCTTGATAATAGTGATTGGTTTATTCCCTGAACAGCAACTAGTTAGCTAATTTACATCTATTCTTGACGGATTTGAATCTAACAGGACTTAGGCATTGAAAACCTGAAACCTCATTTGCATAGCGTGCGCTCCTCCCTAACCCCCCGATAAATTGGGGGGATCTTAAAAAGCCAACTTTTTAAACTGGTTGGGGGATCTCTTCTTCGTAAGTCCTATCTAAGAAAGGATATTTTTCGTCTAGCTGGTGGGGATAATTCTAAATTTTTATTGACATAACAAGGCGGAATGCGGTAGGCTAGTACATTGTTTAATGCGTATTGATGCTGCACTAGGCTACAAGTATATCAATAACATTGGTAGCTGATATTGCCTATGTGATGCCTAGTTGCTACTTTTTTGTTGTTTATTAATGAGGTGAACATGGCCAAGCGCCGTAACCCAAAAAAAGAAAAGGCGCTACGGAACCAGGCGTATGCCAGAAAGTTTCGTAAACGGACTACGACAGGAAGAATGCAGAGAAGGTTCCAACAAAGACCACCAAAGAGTGAGGAAGAAGAAGGCGCAGCAGCAGCTGACACTGAATAAGCTATCTGCTTAAATCCTTGTTATTTGGTTTGTTTAGTTTTTAGGGCGTACAAATGTGCGCCCTAATTTATTACTCGACAGCAATTTGAGCGCGGGCGGCTAGGAGGGCTTTTCTTACCTGTACAAAGCCAGTACCACCGTAACTGTTGCGGGCTGCCACAACTTCACGGGGGGATATAGCCTCATAAATATCTGCTGCAAATGCCGGATGTAGTTGTTGCCACTCTTCCAATTTCAAATCTTTCAGGAGTTTACCTGCGGCAATACTAGTTTTTACCACCTTACCCACAAGGTTGTAAGCTTCCCGAAAAGGGACGCCCCGTGCTGCCAGATAATCTGCAACATCAGTAGCATTGGAAAAATCTTCGGTCACGGCTTCTGCTAACCGCTGGGTACGAAATTCCAAGCCTTCCCTGAGCAAAATCGTCATCGCTTCTAGAGAGGCTTTGATTGTGTTGACACTATCAAATAGACCTTCTTTATCTTCTTGCAGGTCTTTGTTATATGCCAGGGGTAACCCTTTCATAATTACTAACATCGCCTGGAGATGACCGAATACACGTCCCGTTTTCCCCCGCACCAATTCTGGTACATCAGGGTTTTTCTTTTGGGGCATGATACTGGAACCTGTGGCACAGCTATCTTTGAGGGTGACAAAGCGGAATTCTTCAGATGACCAAAGAATGACTTCTTCTGCAAGGCGGCTGAGGTGAACCATAATCAAGCTAGCAGCACACAAGAATTCGATCGCAAAATCGCGATCGCTCACTCCATCGAGGCTGTTAGCATAAATATCGTCAAAATCCAAGAGTTTGGCTGTGTAGTGGCGGTCAATCGGGAAAGTAGTTCCCGCTAAAGCACCACATCCCAAAGGGGAGATATTCACGCGGTGAGAAACATCTCCTAAGCGTTCCCAGTCGCGTTGCGCCATTTGAAAATATGCCAAGAGGTGGTGAGCTAAACTCAGGGGTTGGGCACGTTGTAGGTGAGTATAGCCAGGAATCAGGGTTTCAACGTGCTTTTCGGCTATATCCAGTAAAACACCTTGAAATTCTCGCAATTCACTTTTGATTTGTTGGATTTGGTCGCGGAGGTAAAGTCTGGTATCGGTGCCAACTTGGTCATTACGCGATCGCGCCGTATGAAGCTTTTTACCCACATCACCGACAATTTCTGTCAGTCGTCGTTCAACTGCAAAATGGACATCTTCAGCATCGATACCAGGCTGAAATTTCCCCTGGCGGTACTCTTGGCGAATTTTTTCTAAACCTGCAACCAGTTGCTCTCCTTCTTCTTGGGAGATAATGCCCGTATGAGCAAGCATTTTGGCATGAGCTTGAGAACCAGTGAGGTCATATTCTATTAATTCAATATCGAAACCGATACTGGCATTAAAACGAGCGATCGCCGGATGCAACGCTGATTCAAATCGCTGACTCCAAGTTTGTTCTTTGGTCATAAATATCAGGGGAGTGGGCATCATTTTTGGATTTTAGATTAATGATTAATCTAAAATCCAAAATCCAAAATTGCTTTAACCGTAGCTAGTTAGATTCCGAATCATATAGCCAATGACTAAACCAATCAACAATGCCCACACTTGACCTGTCTGTATAAAGTGGCTCCAAGATTTTTGAATCTGACCCATAACGTCTGGGTCAGTAATTGTTGGTGCTATCACCATCAAATTTACAGGCAAATGCCAAAATAACTGAGATATCAAATTGTTGTAGTAGCTCATATTTGGTGATTAAGAAGTTGGGGGTGGCAAATTTCAGTATCAATTTATTTTTTACATTAAATACTGATATGGTACTGAACCTTTGGGTATGACTTTAATGTCTTAACTCAAGATGCAGGCGATGCCAACCGCAATTTCTCGGCAGTCCGCAAAATTTGCCCCGCCAACACTGCTGCACCAAAACCATTATCGATATTTACTACGCCTACTCCCGCAGCACAAGAGTTAAGCATTGTCAATAAAGGTGCTAAACCGCCAAAACTTGCGCCATAACCGATGCTGGTGGGTACGGCGATCACAGGACAACTCGCTAAACCAGCGACAACGCTGGGTAAAGCGCCTTCCATCCCCGCCACGACAATCAACACTGATGCTGACTCAATCAGGTGGCGGTTACTTAATAAGCGGTGAATCCCAGCAACACCAACATCCCAGAGGCGCTGTACCCGAAAACCAGAAAGTTCAGCGGTGACAGCGGCTTCTTCAGCAACGGGTAAATCAGCAGTCCCAGCAGAAAGAATACCGATCTCCCCCCAGAATTGTGGTTCGATAGTAGGGGGAGCGATCGCACAAATTCGCGCTGATTGGTAATATCGCAAACCACTAACTTTTGATTCCAGTGCGGTATAAACTGCTGGTTCAATGCGGGTTGCCATCACTACCGGATTGCGGAGGCGCATCACCTCCATAATTTGAGCAATTTGATTGGGAGTCTTACCAGGGCCCCAAATCACTTCTGGGAAACCAGTTCTGAGCTGGCGATGATGGTCGATTTTGGCAAACTCACCCACAGATTCATAAGCTAAGTCTTTGAGTGAGTCTAATGCCGTATCTGGCGTAACTTTACCATTGGCAACCGCTTCTAAGAGCGATCGCAAAGCTTTTTCATCGGTCATTAGTCTTTTGTCCTTTGTCCTTCGTTATTTGTAATTAGCCATCAGTTAATGGACAACTAATGACTAATGACTAATGACTAATCAATTACTTTAATTTCATAAATGTTCCAGAGTGCACCACCAAGAGCGGAGAATCTGATCCCTTCAAAACGATTACGTACAGCTGACAGTGATAAAGCGTTAACTAGATAAATAAACGGTAAATTTTCCTGAGTAATCCGTTGGGTTTCGGCATAAATTTCTTTTCGCTTCGCTTCGTCTAACTCCCTTGCTCCTTTAATATAAAGCTTACCAATTTCCGCTTCCCAAGGAGCCACCTCCCAACCCTCAATCGGCTTTTGTCCTGCTTGGGGTTTTTGATTAAACATATGCAATCCACCTTCGGGAGACCAGACGTTAGCCCCATCATTCGGTTCTAATCCACCTGTCAAACCCAGCATCGAAGCTTCCCAGTCTAAGGAGTTAGAAAGCTTATCTGTATAAGTATTCCATGCCAGTGGAGTGAAATCGACTTGAATCCCGATTTTACTCAAGTCTTGTTTAATCTGCGAGCCAATTGCTTCGCGCATCTTGTTCCCAGCATTAGTAAGCAACGAGAAGCGGACGCGGTTTCCCTGAGCATCTATTAGTTGGTTTTCGTCGTTATATTTGAATCCTGCTTTTAATAGCAGTTCTTTCGCTTTTTGCGTATTATAATTATAAACTTTTAGCCCTTCTTTAGCTGAAAGATAATAGGGGCTTTGTACAGAAATTGGTGAATCTTGTGGAGTACCTAAACCGCGAAAAGTGTTGTTAATCATTGTTTTACGATCAATAGCATAAGCTACTGCCTGCCGAAATTCTACAGTGTTAAACCAACTCGACTTTACTGGATTTACCAGGGGTTTTCCATTCCTTTTACCTTTATTCAAATTAAACAAAATAAATGTTGTACCAGTTGCTGGACCACCATTGTAAATTTTAAAATTACCCTGCTTTTCTTGCGCCTTCAGCAAAGAAAAGTATTCTGGTGAAACTCCTTCAGTATCTAAACTGCCAGAACGGAATTGTAGCAGTGAAGTATCTGTTGATTCCACAATTGGCCACACTATCCGTTCAATATAAGGTTGGGGTTCTCCTTTTGAGCCTTTACGCCAATAGTAAGGGTTGCACCGGAAAATTACACGTTGACTTGTATCATAGCTCTCTAACTTATAAGGGCCGTTGACAACAATTTGATCGGGAGGAGTATCAACACCCCACATTGATAGAAATATTGGCTTACCCTCCTGGTCTTTTATATTTACAGATTTTTCTAAACTATGGGCAGGTAAAATTGGTAATCCTATAGTTGCCAAGAACGGCGCAAACGGTTCTGGATTAGTAAATTTAACTCTTTGATTATCGATTTTTTCCACCTTAGGAAATGCCCGACTTTCACCAATTCGTAGGACATCTCTAGCATCTGTGGGAATTGCCTCATTCAGGTAAATTTTATTATAGGTAAACACCACATCATCTACTGTTAGTGGCTGTCCATCAGACCATTTCAATCCTTCACGCAAAGTAAAAATAAACTGCAATTTATCATCAGAAATTTGCCACGATTCTGCTAAGTCTGGCTCTATTTTGCCAGTTATGGGGTTTTGGGTAGTTAATCCCTCATAAATTAGACCAAAAACATTGGGAGACTCTTGACTGAGCGGGTAGTTAAAGGTTTTGGGGTCACTGAGAATACTATCTACTAATTGAGATACTTGAACAGCTGCGCTTTTAAAATTAGCTGGGTTGCAGGCGGTAACTGTAACTGCTATTGCTGAAGTCAAAATTATTGGCAACCAAAAATGTTTAATTGCTAGAAATATTGTTCTCAAAAATTTCATAATTTCAATCTACGAATAGTGTAATTAATGTGATTGAGACTGTAGCCAACCAAGGAAGTTTTGGGTTTTATTGAAATACTGAATGCCAATATCTCGGAAAACCTTTATAACTTCACGTCTGCCAAATTCATTGGAATTAGATCTGAAAAATATTTTTACTTCATCTGGGTGTAAGCGTTCATGGTGAACTATACACTCTCTAATCAATTTCTTCATCAGATACTTTTCAAGGATATATATAGCAAGGCTTCCATGAATAATTTCTGTCGTTAACGGCATCTATTATACTTTGGTAAAAAGCTCATTTAAGGCTATATAAAAACGTTTTTCTGTATGATTAGCATGTTGCAGAAAGCTAAGATTAGCTGTTTTTAAATAATTAACAACTAATTTAGCCTTTTCTGAAGTTTTATTTCTTCCAGCCTCGTTCACGTGAATATCTAATCGCTTAATCAAATCCTGGTTATATTTATCTTCTTGTTCTAAATAAGTTTGTAGCTTGCATGGCTCTAATTTCCTACTAAGGTAAGTTTGTTTATCTCCTATCACCCTATTGATTTCAATCCTAACGATGATTAAATAGCTTCACTGATACACCCAAGAAAAGTTACTTTGAAGCAACTAGCAAGACAACAGCATAAGCACATATACCTTCTTCGCGTCCAATGGGGCCTAATTTTTCGTTGGTGGTAGCTTTAATGCCAATTTGATTCGGTTGTAATTCTAAAACAGCGGCTAGTTTGTCGCGCATATTGTGAATATGCGGTTTTAATTTTGGACGTTCTGCTACTACCACCGAGTCAATATTTCCCACCTGCCAGCCTTGATCCCGAATTAGTTGATGTACTTGAGTTAATAGTACTAAACTATCTGCTCCTGACCATTGGGGATCGCTAGGCGGAAAATAATGACCAATATCCCCCAAAGATAATGCCCCAAGCATGGCATCCATAATCGCGTGCGTTAATACATCAGCGTCACTGTGCCCCAATAAACCCAGTTCATGAGGAATTTGAATTCCACCTAAAATTAAAGCGCGATCGCTCACCAGTTGGTGAATATCGTAGCCATTACCAATACGAATTTTTGTCATTTGTTCATTTGTCATTGGGCATTGGGCATTGTTTAGTAGTTATTCTTAATCTCGCTGATCTCGCCCTGCTCCGCCTGTTCCCATTTTTCCAGGAGATCAGGGCGGCGATCGCGGGTTTTTTGAATTTGTTGTTCGTAACGCCACCGGGCGATCGCTGCGTGATTACCACTGAGCAAGATATCAGGCACTTTCAAGCCGCGAAAATTGGCAGGACGAGTATATTGGGGATAGTCCAATAACCCCTGCTCAAAACTTTCTGCTGTGAGGGATTCCGTTTTGGCCACAGTTCCTGGTATTAGCCGCACTACACCATTAATCAAAGCCATTGCAGGAATTTCTCCGCCGGTCAGAATAAAATCGCCTAAAGACACTTCACGAGTTACCAAATGCAGCACTCTCTCATCCACTCCTTCGTAATGCCCGCAAATAACTACTAACTGGTCATAATTTGTCGCCAATTCTTTTAAAAGAGGTTGATTGATTGTTTGACCCTGTGGACTCATCAAAATTACTTCTCTTCGGGGTAGAGTCGGCAGCGACTCCACAGCGGTAAAGATAGGTTCTGGCTTCATTAGCATCCCAACACCACCGCCGTAGGGTTCATCATCTACCTTTCGGTGCTTATCAGTGGTAAAGTCCCGTGGGTTAACTAGATGCACTTCGGCAATCTGTTTGACTAAAGCTTTACCCAGCAGCCCAGAATTGAGAACAGAGTTAAAACAGTCAGGAAAAAGCGTAACTATATCAAAGCGCACAGTTATTCGTATTCAAGGACACTAATCTTAAATTTGAATGTCTAGCAAATACCAACAAGCCTTGGTCGGGTCAAGGTCAAGTCAAACTCCAGTTAAACTTTATCAATAGTATCTAAAACTACCAGACCTCTTGGATTTTAGATGGGATCAAAAGTTTTTCTAATTACTTAATTTATGTTTAAATATTGTCACAACTACATTTAAATTAATAATCATATCAAGTTAACAACTTCCAGGATGCATCGAGCCAGCCTCAGAAAAAAGCGTAGTCTTACCTGCTCGTCCCCAACCCTAGAGGGGAAATCTAGCCCCCTAAAGACTATTTTGCCCTGTTGCAAGTGGACAGGTGAAAAACAAGGCGCTGGCTTTGAAGAAGGGGAACGGACACGTTTAGACTGAGGCTTCGCGTTAAGCGAGAATTTGGAAAGTGGTTAACCCAGTTCCAAACTTCCAAAAAGTGTCCTCTCAAAGAAGCAAAGCGCAAAAATCATCAGGCAACTGATGATCCTTGTTAAATTCACCTGAAGTTGTTGACAGGAGAAACACAATGCCGCAATTACAAGCTAAATCGCTAGAAATGAGGACACCCCAAGCAACTAAAACCGCCGTTCTGGTTATCGGAGGCGCAGAAGACAAAGTTCATGGGCGCGAAATCCTACGAACTTTTTTTGGACGTGCTGGTGCTAGTAAGGCTTATATTACAATTATTCCATCTGCCTCTCGCGAACCCGCGATCATCGGTGGTCGGTATATTCGCATTTTTGAAGAAATGGGGGCCCAGAAGGTAGAAATTTTAGACATCCGCGAACGGGAACAGTGTGAAGCCTCCCAGATCAAAGCATCCTTAGAAGCCTGTAGTGGGGTATTTTTGACAGGAGGAGACCAGCTGCGTCTCTGTGGTGTATTGGCAGATACGCCAGCAATGGAAATTATTCGGCAACGGGTGAGGGCGGGGCAACTTACGTTAGCAGGCACTAGTGCTGGAGCGGCAGTGATGGGGCATCATATGATTGCTGGTGGCGGTAGTGGAGAGACGCCAAATCGTTCCCTAGTCGATATGGCAACGGGTTTGGGATTTATTCCGGAAGTCATCGTTGACCAACACTTTCATAACCGGAATCGGATGGGGCGGCTGATTAGTGCGATCGCAGCTCATCCCGATCGCTTAGGTATTGGCATTGACGAAGATACTTGTGCAGTGTTTGAACGTGATGGTTGGCTACAAGTTATGGGTAAAGGCAGTGTCACCATTGTTGATCCCACTGAACTCACCCACACTAACGAGCCGCATGTTGGCGCTAATGAACCGCTAACCGTGCATAATTTACGTCTGCATATCCTCAGCTATGGCGATCGCTTCCACTTGTACCAGCGCACTGTATTGCCTGCTGTACACCGAATCTCCAGCTGACGGGATAGAGTATCTGAGGTTACACTGAGTTGACCACAAATTTTAGATTTTGGATTTTGCGTTTGCGTAGCGTGTCGGAGACAAAAGTTGTAAGGAGGAGCCACTGCGTTGCGCGGGTTCCCCGTGTTGTAGCAAGTGGTGAACCAGCGCACTCAAGTTAGTTTCCTTCTGTAGGCGACTGGTGTTAGCGTAGCGGTAGCGAGTCCGCGAGCGTCACCTGTACCCTTCGGGAAGCAAGCTACGTGCAGCGTCTCCGTCAGGAGAAGGGCGTTGGTTTCCCTCCAGAGCAAACTTTTCAAGACAGATTTTAGGTTAAAAGAGCTTTTCGGCAGATGCCGTCAGAAAGTGGGGGAAACAAATCTAACAAACCTTTAATGACTCGTTAACGCTAGGCGATCGTAAATCTAAAATTACCAGAGCTAAGTACCCTAATTATCTCTTTTAATCCAAAATCATAAATCTAAAATCCCAGATCGGTTGACCGCACATTTATTTCTTACCATAGAAAAATGATAAGAATACCATGTAAAAAGAAAAAACTGTTTGCAATGAACAGTTTAGCGGTCAATTACAGTAAGAAACTAGAATTTTGGTTCCGAATCTCCATCTACCTATTCCCATGAGAATTCTCAAGATCCAGACCTTACGCGGCCCAAACTATTGGAGCATTCGACGCCACAAACTGATCGTCATGCGCCTCGATTTAGAAACCCTTGGCGAGACGCCCTCGAATGAAATCCCTGGCTTTTATGAAGGATTAGTTGAGGCGCTGCCGAGTCTGGAGGGTCACTATTGTTCGCCTGGCTGTCGTGGTGGTTTTCTGATGCGAGTCAAAGAAGGCACTATGATCGGCCATATCGTAGAACACGTAGCCCTAGAACTTCAGGAATTAGCTGGTATGCATGTCGGCTTTGGTCGCACCCGCGAAACTGCCACACCCGGAATTTACCAAGTAGTGCTTGAGTACCTGAATGAGGAAGCGGGACGTTACGCTGGACGAGCAGCAGTGCGACTGTGTCAGAGTATCGTTGATCGAGGCCGTTATCCTAAGGCAGAACTCGAGCAAGATATCCAAGACCTAAAAGACTTCACCCGTGATGCTTCCTTAGGTCCTTCCACTGAAGCGATCGTCAAAGAAGCAGAAAAAAGAGGTATTCCCTGGATGTCTCTAGAAGCCCGCTTTTTGATTCAGCTGGGCTACGGCGTGAACCAGAAGCGGATGCAGGCCACAATGACAGACAACACCAGCATTCTGGGCGTAGAACTAGCTTGCGACAAAGAAGCTACTAAACGCATCCTCGCTGCCGCTGGTGCGCCAGTACCCAGAGGTACAGTGATCAACTTCTTAGACGATTTGGAACAAGCCATTGAATACGTTGGCGGCTATCCCATCGTCATCAAGCCCGTGGATGGCAATCATGGACGTGGCATCACCATTGATATCAGAACTTGGGAAGAAGCTGAAGCCGGATACGAAGCTGCCAGACAGGTTTCCCGGTCAATTATTGTCGAAAGATATTACGTTGGACGTGACCACAGGGTACTGGTGGTAAATGGCAAAGTAGTAGCAGTAGCCGAACGCGTCCCTGCTCATGTCATTGGCAATGGCAGATCCACCATTGCTGATCTGATTGAGGAAACAAACCTTGACCCAAATCGCGGTGAAGGACATGATAATGTCCTAACTAAGATTGAACTAGACCGCACCAGCTACCAACTCCTAGAAAGGCAAGGCTACACCCTTAACAGTGTGCCACCCAAAGGTACTATTTCTTATCTCAGAGCAACGGCAAACTTAAGTACAGGTGGTAGCGCTGTAGACCGTACCGATGAAATTCACCCAGAAAATCTTTGGTTGGCACAACGGGTAGTCAAGATTATTGGTTTGGATATCGCCGGACTCGATATCGTCACCACGGATATTAGTCGTCCTCTGCGGGAAGTGGATGGCGTGATTGTCGAAGTTAATGCTGCTCCCGGCTTCCGGATGCACGTTGCTCCAAGCGTTGGTATTCCCCGCAACGTCGCCGGTGCAGTAATGGATATGCTGTTCCCCAACGAACAATCTAGCCAAATTCCAATCCTCAGCGTCACGGGTACTAATGGCAAAACTACTACTACCCGACTACTAGCACATATTTATAAACAGACTGGTAAAGTAGTAGGTTATACGACTACAGATGGAACATATATCGGTGATTACTTAGTGGAAGCTGGCGATAACACAGGCCCCCAAAGTGCCCACGTCATCCTCCAAGATCCCACAGTGGAAGTAGCGGTACTGGAAACGGCTCGTGGTGGCATTCTCCGCTCTGGATTGGGCTTTGAAGCAGCAAATGTGGGAGTAGTATTGAATGTAGCCTCTGATCACTTAGGAATAGGCGATATAGATACCATTGAGCAGTTAGCTAACCTCAAGAGCGTAGTAGCAGAAGCTGTATTTCCTGATGGCTACGCAGTACTTAACGCTGACGATCGCCGCGTCGCCGCTATGTCAGAAAAAACTAAGGCTAATATTGCTTACTTCACAATGAACACCGACTCGGAATTAGTGCGAAAGCACATCCAAAAGGGTGGAGTAGCCGCAGTATATGAAAATGGCTATTTGTCAATTGTTAAAGGTGATTGGACACACCGCATAGAAAGAGCAGAAAATATACCTTTAACAATGGGCGGACGTGCACCGTTTATGATTGCCAACGCTTTAGCTGCAAGTTTGGCAGCATTCGTGCAAAACGTCACAATTGAGCAGATTCGTGCTGGTTTGAGGACTTTCCGGGCTTCAGTTAGTCAAACGCCAGGACGAATGAATCTATTTAATTTAGGAAACTACCACGCTTTGGTGGACTATGCCCACAACCCAGCCAGTTACGAAGCTGTGGGTTCCTTTGTTCGGAACTGGACTACAGGACAACGAATTGGCGTAATTGGTGGCCCAGGCGATCGCCGCGATGAAGACTTTGTTACTTTGGGCAAATTAGCAGCGCAAATTTTTGACTACATCATCGTCAAAGAAGACGATGACACACGGGGACGCCAACGGGGTTCAGCCGCCCAGTTGATTATTCAAGGCATCACTCAAGTTAAGCCTGATAGCCGTTATGAATCAATTCTGGATGAAACCCAAGCGATAAATAAAGGCTTAGACATGGCTCCTAATAACAGTCTGGTGGTAATTTTGCCAGAAAGTGTCACTCGTGCTATTAAGTTAATTAGGGCGCGTGGTGTAGTGAAGGAAGAGACACATCAACAAAATCCTGGCACAACTGTGATCGATTCCCAAAATGGGACTACACCTTCTTCTGTTGTTAATACCTTGCTGTAGTCAGGAATCAGGAGTCAGAAGGACTTCTGTGCAACGGGCCTATGACTCGTTGCTCCAAGCATCTCCCTTTATGGGAAAAACTATATTCAGAAATTTCTCAATATTGAAAATGCATCTTCTTGTGAGTGCATTTCTCCTGACTGCTGTATTCTGACTCCTTTTATTATTGTTTTTCTTCTTCCTGATTGGTTTCCTCGCTGGGAGTTTTCATCTCCTCCTTAAAACCTCGTAGGGTTTTGCCCAGTGCGGTTCCCAGTTCGGGAATTTTTTTGGGGCCAAAAATTAGAACAGCGACTATGGCAATTACAGCTATTTCTGGCCATCCCAGTCCAAACATATAAATTTCCTCTAAGGCATCTGTAATTAAATATAGACATTCATGGCTTAAATCTGATGAGTTCGCCACTGATCAGCGCTCGACCCTCTTGGAGAAAAGGGTATAAGAGACCATTTACAACGTATTTCAGGTAAATGAAGTACACAGGTAGGGGCACAACATGTTGTGCCCCTACGATTATCTGTACCTCACGCCTGTTGCAATCTGCTGTATAAAGTAAATCTTTAGACGACGTAGCATGATATGAGTCATAACAGCATATATGGCAGCCTCACTCATTTCTGAGAGACGCTCATAATCCTTACTGAGACGACGGTACTGGTTAAACCAGCCAAATGTTCTTTCTACTACCCACCGTTTGGGCAAAATCTGAAATTCTTGATTAGATGTAGGTTGGGTTGAGGAACAAAACCCAACATTTGCGTTGCTTTGTTGGATTGCGCTACGCTTTACCCAACCTACTTTTTGAGTTTGAAAACACGCCTTAGTCTTTAACCTTTAGACGAGCGCGGATCGTTGCCGTAACTGTTCCGCTCTCGAATTTGCCCTTCTCGGTTATGTATTAATAATTCAGATTGCTGATTAATAGCAATCTCACGCCCTTTCTCAATGGCTTCTTGCTGGGTAGGGAATATTTTAGTAGCCTTACTAGCACCCTCAGACTTAACTGCCCAACCTTCAGAATGAGGGACGATATGTTGGTTATTACCTTTAGACATTAGTGATATTGTTTATACTTAACTACTTTTACACCTTAACACAATCTTTACTAATGTAAGTATCTTGTATTATAAACAATATTAAATAATTATGAAATAGTTTTTGTTGTTCTTTGAAAATCAACTTTTAAAATTCTTCTCCCTGAAAATTCATTTTAATCTCTATTTTAGATTTCAATATTAATGTCAATTAATTTGAACAAGCCTTTTTTAAAACAGTCCTAACTGAACTCCGTGGTTTTTATTATCAGCATTTTCTGTTGCTATTGGTGGTAAATCTACTGGAGGTTCAACAACCAAAGGAGCATTTTCTTCAAATCTCAGTTTTGAGCTTCTGATGTAGTTTTCATCAATCTCAAAAGCTAACCAGCGTCTTTGTAAAGTTTCTGCAACTCGACCTGTCATATTAGAACCAGCAAAAGGTTCTAAAACAATATCATCTGGTTCTGTACAAAGGTTGATGACAAACTCTGGTAAAGCTTGAGGAAATCTTGCCGGGTGTGGCTTAAAACCTTCTTCTTTGCAACGCCTTTGGTAATAATCGTTAGAAGCAGTATTCGAGGCAGAAATCACATTTACAGGTTGAACTAAATCTTCAAATAAAATTTCTTGTATAAGAGTCTGTTGCCCTATTTCTTCTTTGTCTGTACTACAACGTCCATCAATAATATTCGGGGGGATCGCTCCTCCTCTGTCCTTCCTAAATTTATCAGAAATATCATGACCTGATGGTCTAAATTTGGGTTTATAGCCATTCTTCAGAAGATTTTTCATTGCATCACTATAAGGCTTTAAAACCCTTCTATTATTAGCTTTAGGATGCGGTTCTTTTGACAGCCACCAAATTGTATTTACCGAATCTTTAACTCTTTCCCTGCGAACTGTTACCCATTCGGCAGGGGTGGGTAATTTTGCTGGATTATACCAATACAATTCTTGTGCCAGATAAAATCCCAGTCCGCCTTTTTCTTTTGCTTTGCACAAAGCAACAACCAATTCAAAATGATAAAGAGAACGAACTGGCATTCCCTTAATCCAACTACCACCAATATCAATAACCAGTGAGCCTGTTGGCTTAAGAATACGGTAAAACTCTGCCGCATAATCTTTAAACCATTCAACATATTCATCGGCATCAACATTTCCGTATTCTTTTTTACGAACCAGTGCAAATGGTGGAGAGGTACAAATTAAATCGATACTTTCGTCGAGAATACCTGCCATTAATTCTAGGCTGTTTCCCAAATAAGCAGCACCAAATTTTGTTTCGTAGTAAGGGTTACAATTAAGTTTCATCTAAACTTGGTTAGTACAGTTGTACGTATGAAGACAGTATTACCCATAAAAGCATAAGTTTTCTAACTGTTAACTATTTTTTTTAATCAATTTGCTGGATGAATAGGGCAACGTGCCAAGTATCTGCACCTAAAATAGTACACAATTACTATATATAAATACTCACGAAAGCAGAATCCTTAGCTAGTACAGCACGGCGTAAATAAACCTACCATTCAAAATGGCGCAAGAGCAAGGAATATAATTCTTTTGACTTTTGACTTTTGACTTTTGACTTCCGCCTTGCGGTACTAGCCGCTGAGGGGCTTTTTATTAGGGCGATCGCTCCAACAGAGAACTGATATCGAATTGATATCAATTCTTTAATAATTAGTGCAACTAACTTTTCATTGGATTGGTGATTGGTAAACCTAACCAATCACTTAATTCATGAGCTAACCATTCAAGTTCTGCTTCCGATTTAATACCACCATCGTCAGCACTAACCTGATATTTTCGTACTCCTGACCAAATATATAATTGTGCTGGAACAGCAACTCTAGTGTCTTGAGAGTGTTTAGTAAAGTGTTTTGGAATATAAACCAGCTTATTAATACTTTGTCTTGGTGATGGACGCAGAGGATAAAATTTCCAAGCAAACAATTCCCAGGTTAGGGTAATTTGTTTTGGATTCAGGCGTAAGCAGATGCGTCCAAACAACTTAAAGAGAAATTTATACACCATGAAACAGCCAATACCCCAAAACGGAACTGAGAACAAGACAAAGGGGATATTGGCAGGAAAAGGCCCCAACGATAGTACGCCAATTGTCCAAATTAGGATAAATGAATTCCAGGCGATCGCAAATAAACCTGGGGCTACTATTGATGGATTAAAACCAGCTGGTGGAACGATAATTTCTAAAGAATCCCAATTTTTGGTTAGTTGAATCTTACTCCCATCTGGTTTGTCTACAACTAAAGCAGGCAAGTTTGTAGGTTGTGGTTTTTCTAAAGCTGCGATCGCAACAGCAGCAGAACTAAAACGCCGTTCTAAACTGGGTTCAATCATCCACTTTAACCAATTGGTAAAGCTGGGACTCAGATTAGCCACTTGTTCAAACTGAATGCGAAAATCCTTTTGGGGTAAATCGGCTGGATGAGTACCTGTTGCCAGATAAATCAATGTTGCGCCTAAACTATAAATGTCAGATGCTGCAACAGTCCGCCCACCAAATTGCTCCTGTGGCATATATCCATAAGTTCCTACCACAGTCCTAGTCCCAGTTTCTGCACCGAGGACAGTCTGCACTGAACCAAAATCTACCAGGTAAACTTGACCAATACTATTACCAGAACGCTCCCCCAATAAAATATTGCTAGGCTTAATATCACGGTGGATCACAGGCGGATATAGCTCATGTAAGTAAATGAGAATCTCTAAAACTGCCTTGGCTATCAGTTTGATTTCTGCTTCTGTAAAAGTCCGTCCAGTTTGTAAATATTGCTCTAAAGTTTGGGCGCGGATATAAGTTTGTACTAGGGCAAATCCTTTGATGGTTGGTAAATTTACCTCAAAATAGTTTAAATAGTGAGGAATTAAGGGATGTGATAAAGATTTTAAAATTTCAGCTTCCCGCTCAAACAGCTTGAGTGAATCCCATTCAAAATCACCACCAAAAGAGAGTAACTTGATGATAACTAATTCCTGATTTTTCAAATCACGAGCTAACAACGTCCGCCGCCCTGCTTTTTTTCCTAATAGCTGCTGAACTTCGTAGCGTAGACGCTCAGCGTCTTGTCCTCGGACATCACCTAATATTTCACCAATCATTATGGTTTCTGATAACACTGCGGTTGAAAAGTTTTTATAACTTATGGCTTTTCAGTTTGGCAAACCGATATCTTTAGTATAATTGTGTAGTTCTATGCCCTCCCAACTTTGGCCTTATATTACCCCTGGTATTCCCGATGAATTGTTTGAACATTTGCCAGGAATTCCCCTGAGCCAGCGAGAAGTCCGACTACTGTTAATTGCTCAACTGCGGCTAAAATCAGATTCTGTGTTATGGGATATTGGCGCAGGGACGGGTACAATTCCGGTAGAGGTGGGGCTATTGTGTCCAGGCGGACAGATTATCGCTATAGAACGGGATGAAGAAGTAGCTAATCTAATCAAGCGTAACTGCGATCGCTTTGAAGTGAAGAATGTCGAAGTAATTGAAGGTATCGCCCCAGAGTGTCTACATGACCTCAAAGTTACTCCTCACCGCGTTTGTATTGAGGGAGGACGCCCCATTCAAGAAATACTGCAAGCAGCTTGGCATTATTTGCCACCATCCGGTCGGGTTGTAGCCACAGCTGCTAATCTAGAAAGCCTGTATGCTATTTCCCAGAGCTTTTCCCTGTTAAGGGCTAGAAATATCGAAGTCGTCCAGTCTGCGGTTAACCGCCTAGAGACGCGCGGCTTTTCTCAAACCTTTACTGCCGTTGATCCCATTTTTATCCTTAGTGGTGAGAAACTAGACTAAATCAAAAAGATTTTAGATTTTAGATTTTAGATTTTAGATTGGGGATTTAGGTCATAGTTCATAAGAAACCAAGCCACAATTACCAATCCCTAATCTCGAATTCCTAATCTCTAATCCAAAATCCAAAATCCAAAATCCAAAATACTTTTATGCCTTGGTCTCGGATTATTAGTGGAATTGTTGCGATCGCTCTTGCTCTTTCTGTTACCCTATTAGGGGGTTGGTACTTTACCATCATGTTTGCGGTTATCGTCTTTTTGGGTCAACAGGAATATTTTAATTTGGTGCGAGCCAGAGGCATCGCTCCCGCTGCTAAAACCACTATGGCTGTCAGCCAAATCTTACTAATGATTTGTACCCTTGATGGCAGTTTAGCTGACGCTGTAATGCCCTTAGCTGGCACACTTATTTGTTTTTACCTGCTGTTTCAACCAAAATTTGCCACGATCGCTGATGTTTCCGCTTCTATTATGGGGCTATTTTACGTAGGTTATTTGCCGAGTTATTGGGTGCGGTTACGAGCAATTGATAATGCTGCTTTCAGCAATCTCCCTTTCGGAGGTTACTGGCCCACAATTTGGGTAGATTTCTGGGAAAAGGCAAATTCCGCTTCTTTACCACAAGGTTTTACAGCAACACTGCTGACTTTTTTGTGTATTTGGGCAGCCGATATCGGTGCTTACACCATTGGCAAATTCTTTGGGAAAACCCGTCTGTCTGAGATTAGCCCGAAAAAAACTGTAGAAGGTGCTGTCTTTGGAATTACTTCAAGTGTTGCCGTAGCCATAGCAGGAGCCTATTATCTCCACTTGCCAAGATCCCCCTTCACTGGTTTAGCATTGGGTTTGCTGATTGGCATTGCTAGTCTTTTAGGGGATCTTACCGAGTCTATGCTCAAGCGGGATGCTGGAGTCAAAGATTCTGGACAGCTAATCCCCGGTCACGGTGGTATTTTAGACCGTACCGATAGTTATATTTTCACAGCTCCTTTGGTTTACTATTTTGTGACATTGCTATTGCCATTGATAACAGATAGCGGGACTTAAACAGAAGCTCTCATGGTGGTTAGGACTAAAAGAATATCAAGTCCGAGATAAAAGAAGTTTACTTCAACATTTCATTTTAGTTTTTTGTGCCTACACTTTTATTCTTTGGCATCAACTTACTGGTTGCTTAAGACGCAGATGGGCCGAGCATTCCTTTGAACACTTTTATTGAAGCAATAGATGCTTTCAGAACAGCTATATCTTTCCGATTTTTCGATTGCTTGACCCTCCATCGTCACCTGTTTGTTTCTTATAAAGCCAGTTTGGGTTACATTTGGTCTTAATTTTTGTCTAAGTCCCGTTAAGAATATTCTCAACTCACTACCCCCTTATTGAGAATAAGTTATTTTTACAACCCCCCTTGGTACGCCTTACTGCGATCGCACCCAACCACCATAAATAAACCCCGTCGCCGCGATCGCACCCAACCACCATAAATAAATCCCGTCGCCGCGATCGCACCTCTCCACAAACCAAAAAAACCCTCGCTGCTTGAGGGAACATAAGGGTTTTAGACCCTCAAAACCATAAAACCCCACAGATGTACTCTGTAGGGCTTTATCATACCTTCTAGGGCATTAAGAGCGATTTTAGGATACCAATCTTTTTTTTAGCTCTATTTCTAGCTGTTCATCAGTACTGACCACTACTCGCCCTGGCTTGGCTCTCATAATACTGAGGAAATGTTGAAATGCTTCTTCATCCTGGGGGTTGGCTTTGACGTATTCCCGTAGTTTTTTTTCTGACAAATTTAAATAGTTACTCATCCGATAATCTCCTCTCCATTGCTAAGAATCTCTACCTGAATTGTTTCACCGATCAAAACTACGATTCTGTTTGTTCTTTGATCAAATCTAACCAATTCTATATTCTGTAGTAAATTACTGGTGCGAACGCTTAAACGGAAAAAGGCTTTGAGTTGCTCTATGGTCGGTTCCATTTGCTATTGTCTACTTTTCCTAGATAATTATCTATCGCTACCAGTACCTTGTAGTCTGCCAACTCAAAAATCTTGGAATATGAAGTAATTATGTCTACATTTTCGGGTGCGATCGCAAAATAAAGCAAAAACGATGTCAAAGTCCCTCTGTATAAACATTTGAGGCTCTTTTATGGGTGTTTTTTGTCTAAGTCCCAATAGATGAGTTGGGCATTGGGCATTAGTTGATTCTTCTTCTCCTGCCCCCTCTTCCCCCTATCCCCAGAGGGGGCCCCGAGTCCCCCTGCCCTTATTTCGAGAAGCGTTATATTATTTAAGATAAGTAATTGGTATTTTTAGTTTTTAATTTTTAATCATCAAGGGTTAACGTTAATCCGTCCACGACAACCTAGCTTGCCTGGGATCAGTGTTAGTTCTTGGATATCGACATCTGAGCCAAGATCCAGATTGTACTCATGATTGTCCTCTAATATATCTCCTTGATCGGGCTTGATTGGGATATATGCCACCTGCAACTCATGCCCACTGAGTAATTGTAAACCCAGACAAATCTCTAGAGGTGTTGTTTCACTATTGGTTACTTTCACGCCTCGCAGTATAATTTGGTTGTTCTTAAGGAGAATTTCTTGCCAATTAACTGGTTGTGACTGTGGGTAATGTGTTGGTAAAACCTTAACCAGTAAATCGCTCAAAGCAGTCGATAATAAGTCAGATGAGAGAGAAACATTGAGATCCTTCTCGTCTACGATCAAATCGCCAACGACTGGTACTGTTTCTAGCAGTCGCAGAGGCTGTCCCTTGAGTACGGAGCCAATATTTATCCGAATATTTTCTGCTATTAATTGAATTTGTGTAATTAGGAGACCTTGATAAACTGCATGAGTAGCAAAAATAGATACCGAGGGGATGCGTCCAGAGATAATTTGGCGATCGCTCGCTTTGATCTCCACTTCTAATTCAGATATTTGGCTCACTTGCGCTCTCAACCAGAACTTTAGGGCTGTTGTGAGTACTTGCGTAATTATGCGTATTTTATTTGTATTTCTTGTTTGGAAATTTGGCTCTGGCATTTAACCACTCTGTTTATGAGTATTTGCTCAACAACCGAACAGAACTTGGACAAGCCTTAAATGTAACATTTACCGCTACTCGCTACAAAATGCAAATATCATTTAATTGTTAACAGTAAATAAGCAATTTCCACATGGAGGTACGGTTACAAAAAATTCTCGCTCAATGGGGTATCGCCTCACGTCGTGAAGCCGAAGAAATGATTAGGCACTCACGGGTGCGGATCAATGGGGTATTGGCACATTTAGGTCAAAAAGTTGATCCCGAAAAAGATGCGATCGCTGTGGATGGTCAACCTGTATCCGAAAAGCAGCGTCCGGCTTTAATATATCTATTGCTGCACAAACCAGCAGGAGTGGTTTCGACTTGCTACGACCCTCATCGCAGACCAACAGTCCTGGATCTACTACCGAAAGAATTACGAGAGGGTTCAGGTATTCATCCAGTTGGGCGTCTAGATGCAGACTCTACAGGAGCATTAATCCTGACAAATGACGGAAACCTGACATTTGGACTAACCCATCCCCGCCACAGTATTTCCAAGACATATCGTGTTTTGGTCAAAGGACATCCTCCAGAAGCAGTACTGCAAATGTGGCGTCAGGGTGTGATGTTGGAGGGTAGAAAAACCAGGGCTGCTAAGGTACACCTAATAGAACGTGGTGCCGAGCAAAGCTTTTTAGAAATAGTCTTGCAGGAGGGAAGAAATCGCCAAATTCGCCGTATAGCCCAACAGTTAGGATACCCAGTAATCAAGCTGCATCGGACTGCTATCGGCCCAATTCAATTAGAAACTCCAAAAGAACCTTTTTTGTCAGAGGGTAAATATCGTTCCCTCAAAGATCATGAAATTCACTTTTTGCAAGAGCAGATAACACAACCTATTAAAGATTCAGTGGAGTTAAGGAGTGTCAGCAGGCATGAAATGGCTAAGAAAAAAGAATAATCACCAGCCATCACTTTCATTAGAGCAAGAACGAGCCGAAAAGTTGGCAGAATTGGGCGCTCAACTTTGGGCATTGCGTCAAGAACAGGGTCTATCTCTAGAGCAAGTGGTTGTATTGACCAGAATTCCCCGACGATTATTGCAGGCGATCGAAGAAGGTAATTTAAACGATCTACCAGAACCAATCTATATTCAGGGTTTAATCAGGCAATTTGCCGAAGCACTAGGCTTGAATGGAGTAGAATTTTCTGGCACTTTTCCGATCAGTTCTGCACGAGTTAACCCCCAAGATATGGGAAATAGTTCATCCCTTAGTCAACTACGTCCGATTCATCTTTACTTTCTTTATATATTCCTAATTGTCTGCTCTGTAAATGGCTTATCTCAGTTATTAAATAACGCTGTACTACAAGCAAGTAATAATCAAAACCAGCCATCTCCAAAACAAAAATCTGTCGTTAAACCAGAAATAGCCCAACTAAAAGAGTCAGTGGAGGTTCAACCGGTCAGCGATTCCCTCAGCGGCATCCAACAGGGACGGGCTGTACAGATTGGTGTCACATTGAAAGCGTCATCTTGGATTCGCATAGTAGCCGATGGCAAAACCGAGTTTGAGGGTATTCTGCCAGAGGGAACTCACCGGATTTGGAAAGCCCAAAAGCAACTGACAGTGAAAACTGATAATGCTGGTGGTGTGTTGATGAGCGTCAATCAACAGAAAGCTAAGGAAATGGGAGAGCCGGGGAAAGAGGAAGAAGTTAGGATTGCAGCCAAGCCTAAATTTTGAAATATGGGGTATGAGACATTGGGCATTGGGCATTGGTTATTCTTTCTTCCCCTGCTCCCCCTGCTCCCCCTGCCTCACTGTTCTTGTGGGGCGCGTCCATTTAGTTCGGTAAGAACTTTCAAGCGATCGCCTAATTCCTGTGTCAACGCTGCTGTTTGATATCGCCACTCCCAGTTACCCTCAGGAATACTGGGAAAATTCATCCGCGCTTGGTTCCCTAATCCCAAAATATCTTGCAAGGGAATAATCGCTTGGTTGGCTATGGAACTCAAAGCTAGGCGAATTAAATCCCAGTGGATGCCTTCAGGACTGATAGAACCTAAATAAAGCAACAAGTTTTGCTTTTCCTGGTCGCTAGCTGTATCGAACCAGCCTAAAGTTGTGTCATTATCGTGAGTCCCGGTATAAACTACAGCATTGCGCGGATAATTGAATGGTAAAAATGGATTAGCGGCATCAGCACCAAAGGCAAATTGCAAAATTTTCATCCCCGGAAATTCATACTTATCTCGCAGCGCTTCTACTCCTGGTGTAATTACTCCCAAATCTTCTGCTAAGACGGGTAGCTTGCCCAACTTTTGCCTAATCACTTCAAAAAAAGCATCTCCAGGCGCTTCTACCCATTTACCATTCATGGCAGTTTCTTCACCTTGAGGCACAGCCCAATAAGCCTCGAAGCCCCGGAAGTGGTCAATGCGAATTATATCTACATAATCTAGCATTGCTTCAAAGCGCTGTACCCACCACTTAAAGTCTTGTTTTTGCAATTCCTCCCAGTTGTAAACCGGGTTGCCCCACAATTGACCGGTGGCGCTAAAGTAATCTGGTGGGACTCCTGCCATTTGGGCAGCAGCTCCTGTCTGTTCATCTAGACAAAAGATGTTGGGATGCGCCCACACATCAGCGCTATCATGAGCTACGTAGATGGGGATATCGCCGATAATGTCAATACCGCGCATATTGGCGTAGCTTTTAAGCTCTGACCACTGGCGGAAAAACTCAAATTGGACAAACTTGTAATAAGAAATCTCTCCATTGAGCCGCTCCTGTACTTGCTCCATTGCTTGTGGATCACGCTTGACAAGTTCTGACGGCCATGTATGCCAGTTTGCATTCTCGTTGGCATCTTTCAACGCCATAAATAAAGCGTAATTATCTAGCCAATAGGCTTTGCTGTCGCAAAAACCTTCAAACTCTTTTTGTAGGATGGGTGTGGCATTGGCTCTAAAATGTTCATAGGCTTTTTTGAGTAGCCCAATTTTAACCGGCACAACCTCCTTGAAATCTACCTTTTCTTCCGGAAATGCTGGTAAATTAGCAAAGTCTTCATCTGTTAGCAAACCCTCATCTCGCAGTTTTTCTGGGCTAATCAGCAGGGGATTTCCTGCCATTGCCGAGTAGCACATATACGGGGAATTACCGTATGCAGTGGGGCCCAAAGGTAAAACTTGCCAATATTGTTGATGGCTTTCTTTGAGAAAATCGATGAAGCGATAGGCTTCTAAGCCTAAATCGCCAATGCCAAATCGACTGGGAAAAGATGTGGGATGCAGCAAAATGCCACTTGATCTAGGAAAAGGCATATTTAACCTGAATTATGAGAGGAAGCGATCGCATTAATCTATCACGCTACGTTCAGCTTTGAAAGCTGTCGATAGCAAGGATTAGGGATTGGGGATTAGGGACTGGGGGGGAATAACATAATGCAATGCCCCATGCTCAATGTCCAATTCCGAATTAATCCAAAATCCAAAATCTAAAATCAAAAATTGCATGACTTACCGAAATCCTACACCAACAGTTGATATCATCATTGAACTAGTAGATCGACCTCATCGGCCAATAGTGTTAATTGAAAGACATAATCTACCCTTAGGTTGGGCTATTCCTGGTGGTTTTGTGGATTATGGGGAAGCCGTGGAAGTGGCGGCCCAGCGGGAAGCTGAGGAAGAAACGGGTTTGCAGGTGGAATTAGTTGAACAATTACTGGTGTATTCTAACCCCGATCGCGATCCGCGTCAGCATACGATTAGCATTGTGTTTTTGGCGACAGCGACGGGTGAATCGGTAGCTGGGGATGATGCTAAGGGTATAGGCATTTTTGAGTCTTGGCGTGTGCCTGGTAATTTATGTTTTGACCACGATCGCATTTTGCAGGATTATTGGCGATATCGGCATTATGGGATACGTCCGAGGTTGGGGTAAGAGGGACGAACCGCAGAGGCGCAAAGAGCGCAGAGAGAACAGGGGGAGAAGAATACCTGTGACACAAAGTTTTTGTGATTATACTGTGTCAGTAGTATTTAAAGGTGCATTATGGACGCTAAGACACTGTTGGAGAAATACGCCGCAGGACAACGGAAGTTTCATTCAGAAAATTTGAGAGGAGTAGACCTCAAAGGTGCAAATCTGAGTGGGATAGACCTAACAAGTGCAGATTTGACAGGAGCAGATTTGAATGATGCAAACCTTAGCAAAGCAATACTTTACAGTACAAATCTTACTAGGGCATCTCTGACAAGCATAAACTTAAGTGGTTTGGTAGAAAGTTCTAATTTAAATTTGAGTTGGGCAGATTTGAGTAGTGCTGACTTGAGTAAAGCAACCCTAAATAGCGCTAATTTCAGTAACGCTAACTTAGATAATGCCAACTTGAGTAAAGCAACCCTAAATAGCGCTAATTTCAGTAACGCTAACCTAGATAATGCCAATTTGAGTGGAGCAAACTTGAATAGCGTTAACTTTAGTAATACCAACTTAGATAACGCCAATTTGAGCTACGTTGCACTCAGCTCTGCAAACTTAACCAAAGCATCTTTGAATGAGACAAAAATCGCTAGATCTGACCTTACTAATGCTAATTTAACTGAGGCTAACTTGTTTAAAGCTGATTTGAGTCAAGCATATTTAACTCATGTGATACTCAAAAACACTAATTTCCAGGGAGCCACGATTGGGGGTGTTAATTGGCCGCAAAAGGATTTGTCTGGTATGAATCTAGCTGAGGCTGATTTAGGTGCAGCAAATCTCATAGGTGTAAATTTTAGAAAAGCTTGCCTGAAAAGGGCAAATTTAGAAAAAGCAGAACTGCAAAAAGTAGATTTGATGAACGCGAATCTGAACGAGGCAAATCTGAAGAAGGCAAATTTAACTGGAGCAAATATCTATGGAGCAACCTTTAAAGATGCTGACCTAACTGGTGCGATAATGCCAGATGGAGAAGTTTACAAGCCGATCGCTTCCGAAGCGGAAATCGGTAAACAGGAAACATCGTTAGAGAAAGTAATATCTATGACTCGTAAAGTAATTAATACTGATAACGCACCCGCACCAGTGGGCCCTTATAATCAAGCGATCGCAGCTTCAGGTCAATTTGTATTCATCGCTGGACAAATTGCCATTGATTCCCGCCTTGGTGATGTCGTCTACACTGATGATGTCAAAAAGCAAACCGAGCAGGTTTTAGCTAATCTTGAAGCCATCCTCACAGCATCTGGTGCGACTTTTCAAGATGTGGTGAAAACCACTGTATTTCTAACTGATATGAATGATTTTGCGGCAGTGAATGCTATTTATGCTAAATATTTTCCTGAAGATACAGCCCCGGCCCGGGCTTGTGTTCAGGTATCGCGCTTACCTAAAGATGTGTTGGTAGAAATTGATGCGATCGCTGTGATTAGCGGTTAAAAGGAACGTATCAATAAGCAAAATTTTAACGGTTACATTTGAAGTCATCGTATTGAGACTGATTCCGATTCAAATACATCATCAACTCAGTAAAGAAGAGACGATAAAGAGCTTCATCTTTCTGAAATTGAACTTCTGCAAAAAAGATAATTCTGGGTGTCATACCCTCTGGAGGTAAAAAGACCCCATCAATCCGAAAGGCGGTTTTTTTCACCTCAACGGACTCAAATCGATAGTTCTGCGTCTGTTCAGTCCGGTAATCAACGAGTTCAAAAATAAACCAAGGAAATCGCTTAAAGATTTGGTAATAAATGGTGTCGTGTTTTACTAAAATATCTGAAATATACTGATTATTAACTATTAAAGATTACTGAATTGGTATTTTAGAGCCAAGTAAGTGAATTGCTCTTTGGCATTGTAGCAAGTAGGTGTCAAGTCGTACTTCCTCCCTAAGATCACGGACGTGAGAGACAAATTGAGCCTGTTTCCTAATTCAGGATTTTTTGACTCCCGCGTTATCCTATAAAGATAAAACTGTTGCGATGATTGGGGAGGTTTTTCCCACTTCGGGAATTCTAAGAACTAAATTATCCCGTAAAATAGACAGGCAAAAACCCTACCCTATATAAAATATGGGAAAATTTTTTGGAAATCCCTCAAGACTCAGAACTCGCTAGTTATCTGCTCACTCAAGACTCAGGACTCTCTATGTTAGCAGGCACAATTTTGCAGGATGGAAAATATACCCTAATTCAAGAAATCGGGCGGGGTGGCTTTGGTATTACCTTTAAAGCTACCCATCGCTACTTGGGTCAGGAGGTGGTGATGAAAACCATCAATGAACGGCTGCGACAACATCCTGATTTTACGAAATTCGAGCGCCAATTCCAAGATGAAGCCAGACGATTAGCTACGTGTATTCACCCAAATATAGTCCGAGTCAGTGACTTTTTTATTGAAGCTGGACTGCCCTACATGGTGATGGAATACATTCCTGGCGAAACCTTGGGAGATGCTTTTGTATTACCAGGGATACCAATACCAGAAGCGACAGCAATTCATTACATCTGGCAAATTGGGGCAGCCTTGCAGGTAGTACATAATAATGGTTTGCTACATCGGGATGTCAAACCAGATAATATTATCCAACGCCTTGGAACACAGGAAGTAGTACTGATTGATTTTGGCATTGCTAGGGAATTTAATGGCGGTGTCAGGCAGACTCACACGGGTCTGGTTTCTGAGGGCTATTCTCCAATTGAGCAGTATCTGACGCAAGCACCGCGCACTCCCGCCACAGATGTTTATGGTTTAGCTGCAACCTTGTATGCACTGTTGACTGCCCAAGTTCCCATACCAGCATTATTGCGCGATCGCGAGCAAATGCCTACCCCCCGCGAACTGCAACCACACTTGAGTGCTGCTGTCAACCAAGCGGTAATGCGCGGTATGGCGGTGGAGTCTCGTTTTCGGCCAGCGACAGTTGCTGAGTGGTTACAACTGCTACCTGAAAATGGGGTGAATGTGACACCGCAAGCCTCAGGCACTTACGCAGTGCCAACTGTCAATTTATCTGCCCAGCAAGCAGCAACTTTAATTGGGAAAACTGTCCAAAATCGTATTCATAGACCATCTGCGTTGGCGCAGCCCAATCCAGGCATCGCTAACGAAAATGTACTGGCTAAAAAACTGGGGTCATTTAAGGTATTTATTGGTATAAGTGTAGCCCTAGTTGCTGCTACAGCAGGTTTTGGGATTACGAGCATGTTACCCAAATCTCAGCAGCCAACCACAAAGCCGCTTTTTGAACAGCCAACTCAAGATCCAGCAACGAAAATACCTAGCTTCGATAGTACATCTTCACCTCCGGGTGAAGAGACTAACACTACCTCAAGAACCGAATCAGCACCTGTCTTTAATTCTAAGCAGCGCAGGCGCAGTCGTCGTTCTTCCCAAGAAGAATCTTCCAGCAGCAGCCCGACAGGAGAATTGCAACGCGGTGATTCCAAACCTTTACATAGCGTTTCTCCCACACCCTCGCTAGTGGAGAAACTACGGGCGATCAGGTCATCTCGTAAAGCCTCCCCCCCACCATTGCTACAAAATAATTTACCCGCTTCTAGTCGAGATTCTACCTCCCTTCAACATGTAAATCCATCAAATTCTGTAGTCATACCAGCAGCGCCACCACTAGAATCCAAACAGTCAGATCCTTCTGCTGTAGTAGTACCAACACTGGAAAAGCAAAATTCCCCGACTAATAGTCAACCCCAAAATGATCAGCAATCCAAGGAAAATCTCTAAGATGATAATAATTAGTCAATTTTAGATTTTTAATTTGGGATTTTGGTGAGCAGATGCTTATCGATAAACAGATATTGGGCTGGCATATTCAAGTAATCGTTCCTATCCCCAGAGCCATGCAGTTTTTACAAAAACAACTACCTGCAAAGCTGATCAAGCTAAATTTGCAGTGCGATTTTATTTTTAGGAAATCCTAATTAACAATTCAACCAGTTAAACTCGGCACGCCCTCACTCCCTAAGGGTTGGAGATATGTAAACATAAAAACAAAGCCTGCATCGGCAGGCTTTATCCGTAATTATCTTTAGAACTTACGCCAAATTAGAACGCAACTCATTATTAATAGTTAGAACGGGAGCCAGGGGAGCCTGCCACATTAGAATCACCATAAGCTATAGTATCGGCTTTGCGGCTCTTACGACCAAACAGACCAAACAAACCAAGCAAGCCCAGTAAACCCCAATCACCATCCCGATAATTTCTGTCGGTAGCAGTACGGTCTGTAGTAGTATTTGTAACAGTAGCATCAGGAGTGGTTGTTGTCTGAGCAGAAGCGGGCAAAACTGTGGGCAAGGTAGCTAAACTTAGAGCTAGAACACTACTTCCCAAAATTTTGGAGAGATTAAAGCCTTTCACGATCGCATTCCTCAATTGAATTGCTGTAAGTAATAGTCAAAGCTTATTAAATTTTGACAGCGCCAGCATCAATCTTTAGCTGCAAATATAAATCCGCTTAAAGTTGCATTTGTGAACGAGTAAATAAGCATTTTGGCGTACAAGAAATTACTATGCATGGCAAATAATGCAATACTGAAGTCGCCGACTGCATAAAAGCCGCTTGATTCTAGAAGGTAAAATTTTTCTTTTTAAACCGAAAATTACGTCTTCAGATATGACTGATATTGATAATTGAAGACAATATTTCCCAAGCGATCGCCTTTGATTTATAAAATAGACATCTCTGGAAAAGAATGTAGAGACGCTAAATTGGACTGGGGTTATCTACGAGACGCTGCGCGAACGTCCCACTGCGCTAACGCCTCTCTACAAGGGTTCTGGATAACGCATATTTAATTTCACTAGATGTCTAATACAGTGATTATGGTCAGAGGTGCGCTTCATAATTAAAGTATTGCATAAATAAATGCGGGATGATTTTATAGGTTTTCCTTTACATCTTTGCGTGAGACTTTCATGCTATAAATGTGTATACCCACAATTCACAATTAACATTTCTAGTAAAATCGCTATTGCGTTATCTGTCAATTGCTGCAAAAATTTCCGCACTTTTTCAATGACTCATCTGCCAAATCTTCAGAATGTTCTCACCACTCCCACCAGCAGCAATAGTTTGTCCATCTGGGCTGATGGCAATGGCATAAATATATCCAGAATCCGTCTCTAAAGTGCGGATTTGCTTTCCTGTTACCGGATTCCACAGTTTAATTGTCTTGTCACTACTACCACTAACAAGGGTGACACCATTTGAAGTTGGGTTTCGCAAAAAGGCGACAGAATTAACCTTATCATTATGTCCCTTTAGGGTATGGATTAACTTTCCTGTTTTCAGATTCCACAATTTAATTGTTTTGTCTTTACTGCCGCTGGCAAAGGTGACACCATCGGGAGCAAAAGCAACCGAAAGAATCGGCCCAGTATTTCCCTGCAAGCTGCGGATTAACTTTCCTGTCTCCAGATTCCATAATTTAATTGTCTTGTCCCAGCTACCGCTGGCAAGGGTTTTGCGATCAGGACTGAAAACTACAGATACAACACCATTGGTATGTCCCTCTAAGGTGCGGATTAACTTTCCTGTCTCTAGATTCCACAGTTTGATTTTCATGTCCTTACTAGCGCCGCCACTGGCAAGAGTTTTGCCATCAGGACTGAAAGCTACGGAACTAACTCCGTCGCTATGTCCCTGTAAGGTGCGGATTAACTTTCCTGTCTCCAGATTCCACAGTTTGATTGTCTTATCCGCACTACCACTAGCAAGTGTTTTGCCATCAGGACTGAAGGCTACAGTCCAAATCCAATTCGAATGTCCTTCTAAAGTATGGATTTCCTGTCCACTTGCCAGATTCCATAGCTTAATTGTCTGATCATCACTACCACTGGCAAGAGTTTTGCCATCAGGACTGAAAGCAACAGAATTGACATCGCTGGAATGCCCCTTGAGAGATTTGGGAATAAAAGGATTTTCCGAGACGCTTTTTTTGGGCTTAATAGGCTGAGAAATAGGCTGAGAAAACTCGCTTTTATGGGGGCGAAACTGTAAATACCAAACTCCCCCCAATCCCATCACTAAAATGCTAGTACCTAAAAGCAGTTGATTTTTTAGCTTGTTATTTGGTTTTTGTGAAACGGACTCTTTATTTACTGGGGTAGCTGGAAATTTTGGTGTAAGTATAGTTGGAGGTACTGATGGCAATGGTGGTAGCCGAGGTGTCAAGTCAGCGATGACTTCATCAGCTGATTCATAACGCTTTTGGATGTCTAATTGCAACAGCTTATCCAAAACTTCACCTAACTCTATAGATACAGAAACTTCATTCCTATCTGAACTGATCAAATATTGTCGCCAAGATGCAACCCAACTATAGCCCTGCTGTATCCACAGTTGAGATGGGCGAACCCCAGTCAGTAAATGAAAACAAGTCGCCCCCAAGCTGAATAAATCACTAGCTGGGTAAGCTTTTCCATATTGCATCTGTTCAAGTGCAGTGTAACCATGTGAGCCAATAACAGTGCCCATTTTAGTCTGCACTGTTGCCGTCAGCTGCTTGGAGGCCCCAAAATCAATTAGCACTAATCGCCCGTCACTTTGACGGCGAATAATATTTTGTGGTTTGATATCCCGATGAATCACTCCCCGTACATGGATAAACTTCAACACGGGCAGTAAATCTAGCAAAAGTTCGCGAATCTCTGTTTCGCTATAGTTTCCCCGCCTCTCCCATTCCTTAAACAAGTTTTGCCCATCGACAAACTGCTGTACCAAAAATAGATAGCTATTTTGCTCAAAATAAGCCAATAAAGTTGGAATTTGCGGATGTTCTGCAAGTTCTTGCAGTCTGCTGGCTTCTTGTTTAAATAGCTCAATGGCCTTTGCTAGTGCCCCAGTTCCCTGAAGTTTTGGTGCAAATTGCTTGACAACACAGCATTCATTTAGTTTGTGTACATCTTTTGCCAGATAAGTTCTACCAAATCCGCCCTCATCTGACAACACCTGAGTGGGATGATAGCGACCTCCCAGCAGGGGTATCAATTGGGCTTTACAACTGTAGCAATAGGTGTTTTTATCAGGATTTAGAGGTTTTTGGCAATCGGGATTCACACAACAGAGCATACTGGGAATCCATTTCCATGTTGGAGTATATATTCATTTTAAGTCATGCAGTATAATCTCTCTTGTTAGTCAATATCACTGAGATCCCATACAAATCCCCAATTTACTTACCTCATCAGGTATTGAACAATTTAAAGAACTTGGAGGAAGTTGTGCTTAAGCGATACATTTTGACGAATTGATGGGTGTCAACTAGTCCAGCAGCATTTCACTTAATTTCGCAAAAATATCTGGGCACAAATCCGAAAAGCAGTAATTTTAGCTTGTAGCTCAGTATATACCTACAAAATTGACATTTATTCTAGTACAGGTTGGCTAAAATCCAGCTACCATCTCAAACCAGACAATTGATTAAGCCCCTTATTAGAGGTAGACAAACTGACGCCACATTGTACTAATAGTCTAAATTTGAATATAAATTTTTAGACTAAAAATTCCTCTACCTATTAAATACAAAATCATCAGCAAAATTAGGAGCGTAATTATGCTAGTAGAAAACAACAGCTATCGTCGCAAATTAAGTAGCATTTTAATTTATTGCTTGAGTAGTAATTTGTTGATCACAAGTAATGTGCTACCTATAAGTGCTTTGGGAAAACCTCAAAGTTATCAAGACTTCATAATTGCCAAATCACCAGATGAGAGACAACCAGAAGCAGTAGAAAAAGCAATTGAGCAAATTCCTGCTTCTCAAGCGTCAGTATCTCCGAGACGGAAGACATCTATTGAGTCACCAATACAGGATAGTGTATCTTCTAACACAGGTAACTCTAACCAAGCAAGCAATAGTTCCAATGATGATTCTCCTTCTAGATCATCCAGACGGAGAAACTCTACCCAAGCAAGCAATAGTTCCAATGATGATTCTCCTTCTAGAGCATCTAGACGGAGAAATTATAACTCAAATGTATCTTCAAATTCAGGCAGAGTTCGCAACTCGAATTATAGCTCAGGTAGACGTGGCAACCAAAATCTTGACGATTCACAGGTTTATAAGTCTGTGACACCTACTTTCAAGGAAATTAACTTTGTAGATGTTGCATTAGGTATTCTGAGTAAGCGTGACTTTCAATCTCAAGGTAGATATTTTCATTTCTATCACTTTGAGGGCAGAGAGAATCAATTAGTCCAAATTAGGTTGATTGGTAGTAATGATACACGCAAAACAAATAACTTGAGTTTAAAACCCTTGTTGTTTCTGCACGATCCTGATAATAATATCATCATCAAAAAAGGCACTTTGGAAAAAAGCAGTGATGGCGATGATGCATTCATTTTTGCGCGACTGCCGAAGAATGGCACTTACAAGATTGCAGTTACTAGCCAAGATCCTGGAGAGATAGGTCGCTATAGTCTGGCTCTGAGGAATGACAGAGCTAGCTATACTTTAGATGAATCAGGTCAACTAACTGCCAAAAGCTCAACCCTTAAACAAAATGGAGGCGCTTACAATGTTTCTAATTTTCAAGGGAGAAAAAACCAGCTTGTAAGTATTCGTGTAGATAGTGTAGATGAAGAATTTTCTCCTTACGTAGCTTTGCTAAATTCTCAAGGAAAGACGATCGCTATAGTTAAAGACAAAGACAAAGATGGTGGGTACAGTGCTTTAATTGACCGAGCTAGGTTGCCTGAAAATGATACTTACTATATAGTTGTTACTTCCAAGAATCCACAGGAACACGGTAAATACAGATTGACTATCTTCTAATAATTGATGTTACTTAAAACTACCGCTTTATTGTCGTGGGGGAGCATTCCAAATGTGCAAAAACCTTGATAGCCCTCATCCCTTAACCCCTTCTCCCAAGCATGGGAGAAGAGAAATTTCTCCCCTCTTCCAAACATGGGAGAGGGGCTGGGGGTGGGGTAAGAGAGTTAAAGGTAGCAAAATTGGGATACTCCCTTGTCGTGCTTTGGGTGGAGCTTAGAGGGCTAGATACATACCTTGGGGATTAGGTAGTAACATGAGTTCAGTTACTGCCTAACTCCCTAATTTCACCAGCTTAATAGTTAAGACTACGGATTTTGTCGAAGCCCCAACAAGTTTCCGTCAATATCCTTGAACACAGACAATTGAACTCCGTGACCTACGTCTGTAATGGGTCCAACTTCAACTCCTTTTTCAATAAGGTTTTGACGAGCGGCAACTATATTGTCTACAACAAAGGTACTAACAGCACTACCTGTTTTAACTGAGTTACTTAAGTTCAGTCCAATTGCAAAGCGCCCAATATCAGGGATACTAAACTGTCTCCAGTTAGGCGTGTCATATTTTGATTCAGGAACTAAACCGAGTTTATCCTTGTACCACTCGACACTAGCTTCCAGATTAGTAACGTCTACTTTACTGACAAAACTATATTCACCAAAGCTGTTTTTCAATGTCATAATCTACTGTGCTAATCCAAAACATTTGCAATATAGCTATTATCAACTTTTTTTGCAACAAAATACTGTAAACCTATCGTTAAACAGTAGTTTGATATTTAGACGCAGATCATGAAAATTCATCCCAAATCAATCTTCTTGTTTTAGTTGAGTAATTCTTCCTTTGAAACATTTGTACTGAGAATAAAGTCAAAAAATAAACCAAAAAAATGTAGTGTTTGCGTGTATCAATGTTAACTTCACGCGGATAGATGAGATAGTTCCTAGTATATATAAGCTTTCTATCTCAAATAATATAAAAGTTTATTTTTAGTCAATTCCTTATCCTTAATGAGCGCCCTATGCTGATTCATATTCGATTTTGGATTAAAGTGAGTTCGATGGATTTGATATCACCTCTCTCCTCTACCAGAGGAGAGGTTTTCACTGAGACAACCGCCAAATCTTAATAGTATTGTCCTCACTACCACTGACAAGGGTCTTGCCATCAGGACTGAAGGCGACGGATGTCACAGTGTTGGTGTGCCCCGCTAATGTGAGAATTTCCTCTCCTGTGGCTGGATTCCACAGTTTGATGGTGCGATCGCGGCTACCACTAGCAAGAATTTTACCATCGGCACTGAAGGCTACGGATGTGACAGTGTTAGCATGTCCGGCTAGGGTGCGAATTTCTTTTCCCCTAATTAGATCCCAAAGTTTGATAGTGCGATCGCGGCTAGCACTGGCTAAAGTTTTACCATCTGGGCTGATAGCTACAGTTGTTACTGTTTGAGAATTTCCTTCTAGTGTGCGGATTGAGTATCCCTTTGTGAGATTCCAGATTTTGATAGTCTTGTCAAAACTGCCACTGGCAAGAAGCACGCCATCGGGGCTGATAGCCACTGACCGCACCCAGAATGTATGCCCTGCTAGTGTCCGAATTTGCTCTCCTGTTGCTAAATCCCATATTTTAATAGTGTTGTCATCACTGCCAGTAACCAAAGTTTGGCTATCAGCGCTGATAGCTAAGGCATGAACTAAGTCAGAATGCCCTGTAAGAGTGCGAATTTGTTTTCGCGTTGCCAGATTCCAGATTTTGATGGTGTTGTCATCACTGGCACTAACCAGAGTTTTGCCATCTGGGCTGATCACCACGACATTTACCTGCTGAGAATGCCCGTTGAGTGAAGAGATTTGTTTTCCGGTTGCGAGATTCCAAAGTTTGATTTTGTGATCGTCGCCACTGCTAGCAATGGTTTTGCCATCAGGACTGATGGCGACGGATAAAACTGAGTTTTCATGTCCTTGGAGGGTATTAGCTAAGGAAACCTCCCCCAAAGTAATCTTTGACGGTTGCCCTAAAAGTGCGTCATTTTTGCCAGGGCTATTGTGCTGACTCAGCCTAGAGACCAAACTCATCTGGATCTGGCGAAAATGTTTATACCAAGATTCTTGGAAGCCGAACAACAGAATGAAAGCACTTATTAAAATTAAAGTTCTCAGTAAGGGATAACTTTTTGGTAAATATGGGGCTTTAGTTGGTGGTATTTTCCCAGATGACTTCCCTGCTGGTGGCAGTGCGAGGAGTTGTTTTGGAGTCAAGTCTCTGAGGACTTCATCCGCTGACTGGTAACGTTCTTGAATGTCTTTTTTCAAAAGCTTATCGATCACAAAATCCAACTCAGGATTTAATGGACTCCGCAAATATTCCCGCCAATTACTCACCCAGGCGTACCCAGATTCCATCCACAACTGAAAGGGCGAATTTCCTGTTAGCAGATGAAAGCAGGTAGCCCCCAAACCGAACAAGTCACTGGCGGGGAAAGCTTTACCATCTCTAATCTGTTCTAAGGGGGAATAACCATGTGAACCAATGGATGTACCAGATTTCTGCTGAACTTTTGCGGTGAATTGCTTTGAGGAACCAAAATCAATCAGGCTTAATCGCCCATCACTTTTATGGCGGATAATATTTTCTGGCTTGATATCCCGATGAATGACTTTGCGATCGTGGATAAATTTCAGGATGGGTAGTAAGTCTAGCAAAATAGATTGAATTTCCCTAGCATTATACACCTTGTGCTGTTGCAACTCCTTTAACAAATTCTCTCCATTGATAAACTGCTGCACTAAATATAGGCAACCCTCTTGCTCAAAATAAGCTAGCAAAGTCGGAATTTGGGGATGTTCTCCAAGGTCTTGTAGTCGCTGCGCTTCTTCAGCAAACAACTCCATCGCCTTTTTTTGCGACCAAGTTCCTTGGAATTTTGGAGCTAATTGCTTGATAACACAGCGTTCATTGAGTTTATCTACATCTTCTGATAGATAGGTTCTGCCAAATCCCCCCTCATCTGAAAGGACTCGGATGACACGGAAGCGATTTCTTAAAAGTGACACCAATGGGGTGCTACAACTTTGGCAAAACTTCTTTCCATTGGGATTCAGGGGATTTGAGCAATCGGGATTTAAGCAGCAGATCATGATCTGACAGGCGCGACTGCATGACAACTTAGGCTAAGTTTGCCCCGAACTTTCCCTTAAGAAAATTGACTCTCGCTTACTTGTGGTAGAAAACCCTGTTATGGGGATTGGGGAATTACTTAATATAGTTAGCGTTTGTAAATAGTAATCAGTTTTCCTCCTCTGGGGAAAACTACGAGAGCCATAAGATTAATTATTCTATCGATTATATAATAATCTGAATAGAAATTTTTTTTGATGTGCCAGTCTTAGTAATTTTGCTTGTATATTGGCAAGCGACAAGTGACTAAGTATTAAAGAAAAACTCTCTTTAATCAATCATTACTGACTAGATTTTCTAGTCACAATGCTTACTAAATTTGTTTTTGATATTTTAAATTGTGCATGATTAATTGTTCATTTGATACTTTGGACTAATTAGGCTTCAACTTAGCTTTACGACCTCGTTTACTTTAGCCTTGCTCTCCATTTCCGAATAGCAGTAGCAGTTCTGGCGATAGGTGGTATATATACATCAGGAGTTTCGTGAGAATTTTTGTCTTGTGTAATACTTTTATTATTTAATTTTTGGGTAGTTAGACAGTTAGCCAAAGTAGGCAAATTGCTTTGATTACCTAAAGCTTTCATCACCTCATCGGCAGTCTTAAACCGATCAGTTAATGTAATTTTCACCATTTTTCCTAAAATCTGGGCGAAACGGTTGCTAATATTTACCTCTTTTTGCCAGCATATCTCACCAGTATTCGCGTCGTACTCAAATTCTAAAGGACTTTTAGCAGTCAACATATAAATACAAGTTACACCCAGTGCATAAATATCACTGGCATAAACTGGACGTAGAGAAAACTGTTCTGGTGGTGCAAATCCCCTAGTCCCGATAAAGTTGGTGTTTGCAGCTTGATTGATTGAGTTTTCACAAACGTTAACTAATTGCTCTTTCACCGCACCAAAATCAATCAGCACTACCCGCCCGTCATACTCACACCGCAATAAATTCTGGGGTTTAATATCCCGATGAATCACATGATGTTGATGAAGATACTGTAATACAGGTAATAATTCCTGTAAAAACTGTTTAACTGAGGCTTCACTTTTGGGCCCAGTTTGCCGCACTTCTCGTGCCAAAGTCAAACCTGGCACGTATTCTTGAATTAAAAAAAACTCCCCATTTGCCTGAAAGTAGTCTAATAGCATGGGAATTTGCGAATGACTTCCGAGTTGACCCAAAGTTTTTGCTTCTTTTTCAAAGCGCATACATGCCCTTTGCCAACTTTGAGGATTAGTCACTTTCGGACAAAGCTGTTTAATGACACACAGGGGATTTCCAGGTAATACTGTATTTTTGGCTAAAAACGTGATCCCAAAACCACCTCGACCCAAAATTTGCAATATTTCATAGCGATCGCGAAATAGCTGCTTGGAACCACACATCTTACCAAGTTGAGTTTGCTGTGAAATGCTCTCTTGAGAATTCGTTATTTTCTGATAAAAGCGATTCATTAGCATAGAATTTCTGCTTTGAAATGTCTCTAATTTTACGATAATTATTTCTTTGTGGCAGTAAAATTACTGTAACTTTGCCAAATCATTAAACTATTTCAAAAAGTAAAAATAAATCTATGTCGATTTTACGTATTGACAATAAAGCTTAAATATGAATATAAAAATCTTTGCCACAGATTAATCTGGTGTAGGGGCGTACATCTATACGCCCCTACTAGGTATTTTGTGAGTGAAATTGTATAACACTAAGGGTATTGAGTTCTAAGGCACCTCAATCGGAATCAGAGCATTTTCTGGCAAGTAGTTGCAAAAACGCCCCTCATCTGCAAGCACTAAAATCAGGCGCAGCGGATAATCTGGCGGAACTTGCAAGTCTGCCCACGGCACTGCCAACTCTAAACAACTATTTATTGCTACTTGAGCGCGACTGAAACGGGGATGCCATTGATAATTGTTTCCAGCTTCCCGAAACTGAATCGATTGTGTCAGCAAGTTAATTTCCAGAAGATGGTGGAAAAGGTAATTAAGTGGGGCTGCATCTGGTACATCTACCAAGGGAACTGGGCTATTGACCATTGTTTTTTCTGGATAAAACCACAGCAAATTCAACTCTGCTGGCAAATCCTGCCCTGGTGCAGCACCACTTTTAAAGTCCAGCCGTAAATAAAAATTCAGGTGATCCAGCCCATACCAAAGTCGCTGGATGACACTGCTATTGTGCATCGTCCCTCGCGCCCCGCCGATTTCTATGCGTCCAGCTTTGTCCCAGTCTTGTTCATCACCCTTCCCATCGATGATCGGATGAATAAACCCTTGTGGGGTGTGATTTGTCTGTGCTTCGTGGATTTCCACTGGTTGCTTGAGATAGGGCGGTACAGGTTCATTTAATGCCTTATAAATGCCAAACAGATGTTCTCGAAACAACCTGTCAAAGATGGCATCCTGATTTGAGGAGTGTCCTGCACCAAACCACCAGAACCAGTCGGAACCCTCTGCGGCATACAATGCTTCCCATGCTTCTGGGTTATTTTCTTCCGTCGCTTCCGGATGACTTGCCAACAGATTCCTGGCTTCTGTCAGATAATCCCAAGCACGATTTTTGGCAGGATCGCCAATCCAAGTGGTGAAATTGCCATCCACCCAAGAACCGCTATGTAGTTGCCCTCCAGGAATAGTGGCTGTGGCTGGAAATTCTTCGAGAAATTCGGAGACGGTAACGAGTTTGAGGCGGGGTTCATCGCTCAAACTTTGATACAAAGCTTCTAGGAAGGGTTTGCCATCTTGGGGATAAAATTCCCAGCAATTTTCCCCATCCAAGGCGATGGTAACTAGCCAAGGTTGTTCACTTTGACTGTCTCTTTGCATTTTAGCGATCGCTTGCAAATGTCCCACTAAATCTGCTGCTGCCTGTTTTGCTGGCATCGCACTGTAGGTAAAGCCAATCAAATCTGATAATCTGTGGTCACGAAACACAATTGACAAGTCGCCCTCTGCGGTTTGCAGGCGATACGGTTGGTACAACAGTTCTGGTTGCTGCACATTCCCCGCCCCATCCCGATGAAAAAACTGTTTCAGCGTCCATCCTAAGACCGCTTCATCTGAGCATATCCACTTAAATCCTTGGTTAATAATATGTGGAAGTACCGCTGGACTGACTGACTGTTCCGAAGGCCACAAACCACGAGGTATCTGTCCAAAGCGCTCTTTATAAAAGTTCCAAGCTTTTCGTAAGTGGCGGGGAATATCTTCCGCCCACTGAAACCGCTGCTGAGGTAGTGTCATATTGGGCACAGCTACCCGACCAGAGTTCGTATCAGCTAGCAACGGCAAAATCGGGTGAGTGTAAGGCGTGGTGGTAACTTCTAGCTGCCCCGTCTCCTGCATTTTTCGATGTTGAGGGATAATCCGGCTGAGGATTTCTCGCTGTTTGGAATAAATCCGCTGGCGATCGCTTAAAGTAAAATTCCGACCCTGTTTTAACCAAGCAGCAATTTCCGGGTCATCCCAAAACAGCGGATCGATCCAAGCCAAATTGTGCCAAGCTAGCAAATCACCATAATCTGGCAATTCCCAATTTGCCAAACACCAAGCTTGCCCCTTCTCCTGTCTTTGCTGGTACAACTCGGCATAGCGGGGATGAGGGTCAATCAGGGTATGGTGATTGGCATCGAAAAAGTGTTGGATAATAAATTCCCGCTGTTGCTGGTTGAGTTGTTCATCTGGTGTCAAGCTGGCTGTGAGATAAGGGTCAAAAGCAGTGCCAGCAATATAATCTTCCAGTTGTAATATCAGCGATGGAACTAAATTTACCGTTTGGTGCAACTTAGGATGGCGCTCTAAGAGCAATACCAAATCTAAATAATCTTTAGTCCCATGTAAACGTACCCAAGGTAGACGGTACTGCTGACTCAGAGATAGCGAAACGCCGCTGCCAGGAGATTTGTACAGCGGCTGATGTTGATGCCAGATAAAAGCAATGTAGAGAGGATGGGACATAAGAATAGTTAGGAGTTAAGAATGAGGAGTTAGGAGTTGATTCAAAACTCATAACTCCTAACTCCTAACTCCTAACTTTTACACCACTTGCTCAATTTCTGCAATTTCAGGAATCATTTCCTTGAGGCGGCGCTCAATACCCATTCTCAGGGTCATTGCAGAACTGGGACAAGAACCACAGGCACCTTGCAACCGCAGTTTTACAACAGGCCCATCAAGTTCTACGAGTTCCACATTGCCGCCATCAGACATGAGATAAGGGCGCATTTCATCTAAGACTGTTTCAACGTTATCAATTGTGAGTTCCATAGTTTTGACCTGCTAAGTTAATGATGGGTATGGGGCATTGGGCACTTGTACTGAGCGGCGTCGTTGGCGTAGCCTCTCTAAGGGTTGTATTGGGCATGGGGCATGGGGCATTGACTAATAATGATCCCTGTACCCTATAAGCCATTACTCATTAACCATTATCCAAAATTTTCTTTTCCAGCTTTGTCTAATCGATCCTAAATCTAATTGCCGCTAGCTTGTCAGATGTCAGCTTTTAATGACTTTTGACTAAACCACTGCTGGTTTTAGCAACTTGATATTAGATTAGCTGAAACATTGTTTTCATGTGAACCTCCTACTTTACTCTAGCCTTTAGGTTCTGCTTTGCAGTATGGCGGAAGACAGGATCTGATGCTTCTAAGTACACCTTTGCGTAAAAAGGGGTCAAAAATCTATTTTACGTAGGTTGAGTAGAGCAAAGCTAAAGCCAACATTTAGGTGTTTGTTGTGTTTTGTTCCTCAACCAAATCTAAAATTAGACAATTCTGGTGGCTAGGGACGGAATTCTTCCCAATTTCTAATTTAGTTATTAAATAATAATTGCTCAAAAAACTTAAAGTTAAAAACTCAAAATCTAATATTGCCAAGTATCCTGAATCAGCACTCAACACTATCTGTTGAATCGCTATCAGTAGATGAAACCATGACTGGTTGTTGATATAGTGGCACTGTAAATGTGACTGTTGAGCCAAGTCCTTCGCCCAGACTATAAAAATGTACCTCGCCGCCCATTGCCTCCACTAGCTTCTGGGATATTGCCAGTCCTAAACCTGTACCACCGTAGTGGCGAGTGCGGGAGCCATCCACTTGAGAGAATAATTGAAACAGTTTATCTTGTTTGTCCAAAGAAACACCGATGCCAGTATCTGCCACACGGACTCTCACCATGCCAGGAAATTGCTGATCTTGAAAATTCGCCTTTTTGAGTACTAAATCGGCGCTGACGGTAACGCCACCCTCATGGGTAAATTTGGTGGCGTTACCTACCAAATTGAGCATAACTTGTAGCAACCGTTGATAGTTACTTTGGACGATGATTTCATCGGAGGTAGCAGGCATTTGCATCCGGAAACTGAGGCTTCGCATTTCTGCTTGGGGACGCATGAAACTTTCTACATCACTGAATAGCTCATCTAGCTTGACTGGAGCGTAAACTAAATCCATTTTACCAGCTTCGATTTTGGCAATATCCAAAATATCATTGATGATATTCAGCAGATGTATCGATAAGTGGTGAGCTTCTGCCAAAAATTGGTTTTGTTCTTCTGGGTCATCTGCCATCCCTTCTAAAATCAGCTTCAAAAAGCCAATCATGCCGTTAAGAGGGGTACGAATTTCATGAGATACATTCGCCAGAAACTCGCTTTTGAGGCGGGAAGCTTCTTCAGCTTTTTGACGCGCTGCTTCTAATTCTTTATATAAAGTAGCATGTGCGATCGCAGTTCCCAATTGATCTGCTGCTTCTTTTGCCAGTTCTAATTCCGATTCTGTTAATGTGTAGCATTCATCCTGCCAATTCAAGGCAACCAATCCATTCGGCTGGTCTTGATAGCAAGTTGCAACCACCAAAGTTTTCTGCCGCCTAGACTCCGTGTATCCAGGCACTTCCATTATAACTGGTTCTAGGGTCGCCAAGACCTGAGCAAAGGCAGGCTCAGAAGCTATATATATTTCTGACCCAAGCATTGATTTGAGTTCTGGCTGGTGATACTCGGCTTTCACTTTCACTTTTGAGCTTGAAGGCTGATAAGGACAAATAATACAGCGCTCTAGCCGCAGTGCTTTCCCCAAACTATCAACTGTTTGCTGCCAAATAATATCTAAATCCAATGTCCGGCGAATATTTCTGGTAATTCGATTTACCAGTTTTTGATGTTGCTGTGATCGTATTGCCAACTCTATTTGTGTGGGCGTTTTTGATGCCACACGTACTTGTTTTTTGTTGAGTGTAGCTTGGACTAACCGTCCCATCACTAAAACTGTAGTGGCAGTAGTACCCAAACTCGGCATAATCGGACTAATCACTAAGTCCAACTCAAATAATTCCTGGTGGTAGCTAAACCAACATTGAAACCTTTCTGGCACCAAACTTGTCAAAATTCGGTGCAATCGTTCAAAATAAGTAACCTTATCCACTGCGGCAAAGGTTTGGGTCTGGTTTAGCTCGTCAACTATTTTTTCAGTATTTAACCCCAAGAGTTCGCTGTGCTGCCAATAAAAGGTCAGATAGCGCCCTGCCCCATCTTGCGTATACACCAACTCGGCTCCTAGAGTTGGTAATGAGCCATCAGTCTTACTGGTAATAGATTCCAGATTTGGGGAAAATACATTCGGCAATTGGGATTTGGCAGTAATAGTCATTAATTGAGTTGGATAGACAAAGGGTATCCGACCGTGATTTTACTAAAGCTGCTTAAATTTTTGCATAAATTTTTACAGCTATTTCGTTTTTTATTGTGTATTTCTTGTTGTTTTGAAATCCAGATTGGCAAATTTCATTTTTTTTAACTTACACTGACAGTTGAGTGATGGGGTCAATCGTTCCATTCACCGCGAGGAGGAACGGGGGTACGCACAGGCGTACGCGTCAATTCATCATCTCTGAGGATTTCACCCCGCAACCACTGGCGAATCGCCACCTCAATCACTTTACTTGGGTCATTGGTGAGATGCTGAATTTGCTCTAGTAACTCCGAGTCTAGGCGGACAGCAATTTCTACCTTATCGGCTCGTGTATTTTCCGCTTCGGTAGTTTTTTCTTGCATATTCATAGGTTTATATACTCTGAATTGGTTTTGTCTAAAGCTTTGTAAAGTAGTTATATTCATCATTTGGGCTAATTCACTGAAAATCTTCAAGGGCACAGTTACATAGTTCCCTGAAATAGCACCAAAGTAACAGGCTTTAAGTTTCAAATAGCATTCTTCATATAACTGACTAGACAATGGCTTTAGAAGTTTTGCCGATAAATCAGTGATTTTGGACGATTACTGGTGGTAATTACCCATGATCCCCACATGTACTTATTTACATTTATTGTACGCTCCTAGCTGTTGAATACTAGCAACGACAAATAGACTTTCATAATATTCTTAAAAGTCCACCTATTTTGATCAAAAGTTAAAGATGGGGTAAAGAGGGGTAGGGAGGCAGGGAGAGAATAAATAACTCCTAACTCCTAACTCTTAACTCCTAACTCCCCACTCAGCACTAAAAGCCAGGAGCGTCTTGGCTAAGAAAGCATTAAAATACATTAAGTAAATTGCTCTTTTAACTTTGGTTGCTGCTAAGGCAAAGATAGTATATGACTGACGTTCCCGCAGTTCGCATTCGCAATTTTTGTATTATTGCTCACATCGACCACGGGAAATCAACCCTCGCCGATCGCTTGTTGCAAGCTACTGGCACTGTTGAAGACCGACAGATGAAGGAACAGTTTCTCGACAATATGGATCTAGAACGGGAGCGCGGCATTACAATTAAGCTGCAAGCTGCCCGGATGAACTACACAGCTAAGGATGGTCAGCAGTATGTGCTGAACTTGATTGATACTCCGGGACATGTGGATTTCTCTTATGAAGTTTCCCGCTCTCTTGTTGCTTGTGAAGGGGCATTGTTAGTAGTAGATGCTTCCCAAGGTGTGGAGGCGCAAACTTTGGCAAATGTATATTTAGCCTTAGAGAATAACCTGGAAATTATCCCGGTTTTGAATAAAATTGATTTGCCAGGATCTGAACCAGAACGGGTAATTGGCGAAATTGAAGAAATTATCGGTCTAGATTGCAGTGGTGCAATTTTGGCCTCTGCTAAAGAAGGAATTGGTATTGATGAAATTTTAGAAGCAGTTGTCGAGCGGATACCGCCACCGCCGAATACGATAAATGAACGCTTACGAGCGTTAATTTTTGATAGCTATTACGACAGTTACCGGGGAGTAATTGTATATTTCCGGGTGATGGATGGCACCGTTAAAAAAGGCGATCGCATCCATTTAATGGCATCTGGTAAAGAATTTGAAATTGATGAACTAGGCGTCCTTTCTCCCACTCAAAAGCAAGTTGAAGAACTGCACGCTGGAGAAGTAGGCTATTTGGGAGCGGCAATTAGAGCTGTAGCTGATGCCCGGGTAGGAGACACAATTACCCTCAGTAAGGCGAAAGCAGAGGCACCCTTACCAGGTTATGCAGAAGCGAAGCCGATGGTTTATTGTGGGATGTTTCCCATTGATGCTGACCAATTTGAAGACTTGCGAGAAGCCTTGGAAAAGCTCGAACTCAACGATGCAGCGCTGCACTACGAACCAGAAACTTCTAGCGCGATGGGGTTTGGTTTCCGTTGCGGGTTCTTGGGTTTGCTGCACATGGAAATTGTCCAAGAACGCCTAGAGAGAGAGTATAACCTAGATTTAATCATTACAGCCCCCTCGGTGGTTTATAAGGTAATCACTCTAAAAGGTGAGGAACTGTACATCGATAATCCCAGCCGCTTACCTTCTCACAATGATCGCGAAAAAATTGAAGAACCCTACGTCCAAGTAGAGATGATTACCCCGGAAACCTATGTCGGCAGCTTGATGGAGTTGTCACAAAATCGCCGTGGCGTTTTCAAAGATATGAAATATCTTACCCAAGGACGAACCACCCTCACTTACGAACTCCCCTTGGCGGAAGTTGTGACTGACTTTTTTGACCAGATGAAGTCGCGATCGCGCGGTTACGCCAGTATGGAATATCATCTCATTGGCTACCGTGAAAATCCTCTGGTGAAGCTAGATATCATGATTAACGGCGATCCCGTGGATTCCTTGGCGATGATTGTGCATCGGGATAAAGCTTACAACGTTGGGCGGTCAATGGCAGAAAAACTCAAGGAACTGATTCCTCGCCATCAATTCAAAGTGCCAATTCAAGCGTCTATTGGCAGTAAAGTTATTGCCAGCGAACACATCCCTGCTTTGCGGAAAGATGTGCTAGCCAAGTGCTACGGTGGTGACATCAGCCGGAAGAAAAAACTATTACAGAAGCAAGCAAAAGGTAAAAAGCGGATGAAATCTGTAGGTACAGTGGACGTACCCCAGGAAGCCTTTATGGCAGTACTACGCTTGGATCAAAGCTGATTTAAAAGTGCTTAATCCTGAGAGACTATTAGCTGCTTGTGGCGACATCTCATCCTAAAAAAATATAAAAGACCTAACCCCCAGCCCCCTTCCCTACAAGGGAAGGGGGACATTGGTGTAAACTTAAGGCAAAAGCCTCTCTAAAACAAGCTTTTAGAGGTTGTCTCTTTTGTCTCGTCAAGAGTCTCTGACTGGGAATGCCTAAATGAGAGGCTCCGCCTCAAGACTTGCGGCAGAGCCGCTATGAGATACATTTTCAGCCTCTGGCTGGAAACGAGGTTTTAAAGGAGTTTTAGCTTAAGTTGACACCAATGGGCAGTGCCGTGCCCCTACACCTCGCAATATAATGTTGTACCGCATCTGAATGGGAATCAATACTGCTCGGTTAAAAATATTTGTAGGTTGGGTTGAACATTCGTGTCACCTAACAAACCCTGGAAAAGGTTGGGTTACCCTGCGGGATCTTGCTACGTTCCTCAACCCAACCGACACATTTTTATTTTTTAGGCAAAACCTACGCGGTATTGGAATGGGAATCACTATAGCAGAGTTTTAAGTTTCACGCAGAGGCACCCAAATGCAGAGAGTTTTGAAAGTTTGTTGTCCACGAGTATCAAGCACTTGTGAATGAGTATTAAAGGTGGATAAACGAGTATCAAGCACTTGTGAATGAGTATTAAAGGTGGATGAGCGAGTATCAAACACTCGTTAACGAGTATCAAAGGTGGATGAGCGAGTATCAAACACTTGTTAACGAATATTAAAGGTGGATGAACGGAGTTTTTAACTCCTCACTCCTAACTCCTGTACAGACGCGATTAATTGCGTCTCTACTCCTCACTCCTAACTCTGTCAATTTTGGATTTTGAATTTTGGATTTTGGATTGAAGAAAAAATCTAAAATATAAAATCCAAAATTGAATGACTCCTAACTTAAATTCCGTTGCCAAATTTTAATAGTCTTATCCAAACTCCCACTCACCAACATCTCGCCGGAAGCTGTGAAGGCTAATGCTGTAACTATATTCCCATGACCTGTAAACGTACCCAGCAATTCCCCGGTTGGTAGATGCCACAATTTGATGGTTTTATCAGCACTACCACTGGCGATAATTTGTCCATCTGGACTTAAAGCGATCGCATATACTCTATCTCTATGTCCTTTAAGAGTATGAAGTAATTCCCCAGTCTCCAAATGCCAAATTTTAATCGTTTGATCCCAGCTACCACTCACCAGCATACCATCTGCACTGATCGCCAAGGAGCGAACGATGTGAGAATGACCCATCAGGGTATGCAATGGTTGTGTGTCCTTTAAACTTTTGACTCCCATCAAAAGTGAGGTACGCCAGACTTTAATTTTGCGGTAGCTACCTGTAACTAGAGTTTCGCCGTCTCGGCTCAAAACCAGAGAATGAGCCGCGGTATCATCTAAAGAGAGGGCGATCGCTACCTGACGTTGCATCAAATCCCAAAACAGAATTTTCCGATCATCTCCGCCAGTCGCTAACATTCTGCCGTCTGGGGTGAAGGCAGCGCACCGCACTACCCCATTATGTTTGTGCAAAATATCTATCAAGTCTAAAGCGCCGACGTGCCAAAGCTTAATTGTAGAATCTGCACCACAACTCACTAAAGTCTGTCCATCTGAACTAAAAGCCAGGGAATTCACTTCATCCACCAGCCCAGATATCACCCAAGGATACTCTGATAATGTATCTATTAATTCACCCTTGCTTAAATCCCAGAGCTTCGTCTCTCCCCGACTACCACTTGCCAATATGGGTAAGGCTTTGCCATTCTTACACCCGGAACTGAAAGCCAGGCAATTAATGCCTCTGTTGTGCCCTTGCAAAGTCTGCCAGCATTCCCAATCACCGACTATACTCTTAAGGGAATGCTCTGATGGTAGAGTTTGTATTGTCTCTGCGATCGCCTTCTCATTAATTAATGGCGACGTGTCTTTTTTACCATCAAGTGATTCTAAATACCAAGTCAATCCCCCTGCATACAACAAGTTACTCGAAGTGATATACAGTTTTGGTTCAGTAAGCTCAAGTTGATTTGTAGGTAAAAAGCCTGTTATTATACTTTGCTTCTCGTAACCTAATTTACCTGTAGATGGATAAAACAAACACAGAAAAATTAATACTTGGTGATTTTTTAAATCTTCTTGAGTAACTGACCACCTAATTTTGTCTTTCTTAATACCATTAAAACTTTCTCCATCAGCAACATAAACTTGAACACTTAGCTGAGGATTATCTTTTAGTACATAAGGAAATTTACTTTCGCCACACAAATTCCCCTCATCATCTAAAATCATGTTTTGCAAGGTATCTTGTGGTATCTTTTTTACCAACTTCCCCAAGCGTTCAGTTATCACCCGGTCAACAATTTGCTCCCGCAAAAAATAATCTTGGGCTTGCTGTTGGAAGTATTTGGGAAAAGGTATTGTCCAGTCGGGAGGCTCAGGATATTCAGGCGGCGTCGGCGGTGGATTTTTGGCGAGAATTTCTGCTTGTTGGCGAGAAAGTTCTTCGAGTTTTGCCAAAGGCTCGCCCCATAAGGCCATAATTTCAGTGTGACAACCTTTGACTTGACTTTCCAGTAAAGATAAGTCATAAGTTTTAGGTTTTTTCACACGTTGAAGGAAGTCAGTTTGTTGAGCTTTGAGTAAGCTAATCCAATCCATCTGCATTCCTGCGGCAAACTATTGCATACCTACGGTAAGCTATACCAACGCAATTACTCAAGTTTATAACCTTAGTTAATTAAAAATTCAGTAATCTTAGCAGTCTAATAAAACACAGCCATTGACAGATGTTTGCGGCAAAGATATAGATAGATAGTACTTAGACATTTCATGAACTGATGCAGTTGAAGTATATAGAATTTAGATGATGTGAGTCAATTTTAACGGAGATGGAGAACGAGATACTGTTTCTCTAGAAACAGTTCTAGCTGCAAAAGAAAGTTTAATCTAAGAGGGATTTCAAAGGTTACAGTAACGTAAAGTCAACAAATACTTACACAAAAATAACCTAGTACAGCACGCCAGAAGTAAACCACCGATTCCAAATCAATCACACCTTTGCGGTATAGGAATTATAAATTACGTTAGCACAAGGTTAGTAAGTTTGCGTACTCCTGCAAAGAAGCAAGCTAGCAAGAGTGTCTGTCTCCGACACGCTACGCGAACGTAGAGAGCATCATTACGAATTATTTTAACCTTTGCGTTTTGGTTGTCTGGGTGGAGTACTTACATCAGAGAAGTTGCCAAAAGTATCCTTTGCTTCGATCTGTTTAATTTTCGTTTGCAAGTTCAAGTCATCACTGCTAACAATTGTTTCTAAATTCGCTAATCTTTGCTCTAACAGTTCTATTTGCTGTTGTTGCAAATAGTTAGTTTTTGATTTTTGCTTATCAGAACGCCAAACAGCAACTGTACCAACAGCTGCGCCACCAATAGCAACTAAAGGAAGAATAGCACCACTTCTCGTAACTGCTGACAGTGGGACGCAAACTCCGAGAATGGCGACTGTAATTACCCAAATTCTTGTGGTGGCAGATAATCTAACATCTTGATATTGTTCTAGATTAGGTTGAGATTTTTTAGCCATAGGTAAATCCCTTGAAAATTTATTTGCTAGATTGGCACAATTGTTTACTAAAATACTTCCTACAATTGGGTTAAGTATAATTCTTGTACTAATATTTTTAATTACCAGTAGGTAAATATAATTCAACATTAGGACTTACGCAAAAAATCTCTCAAATCATTCCTCCGTGTCGCGTCAGTTGCTAAAGAGCGGGAACGCTAAGAGCGTAGCTTGCTTCCCCGGAGGGGTACAAGTCTCTTAACCGCAAGGGCGCACTGGCTTCTCTGTGTCCTCTGTGGTAGCCTGCGGCAAGCCGCTTCTCTACGTTCCCGCAGCGTGTCGCAGACAGACCTACGCGAATGCGTCTACGTTCTTTCATAACCCGTGCGTAAGTCCTAAACATAAAATCCTAATCAGCGAAATGATTTTCCTAACTTTTATACAGACGCGATTAATCGCGTCTTTACTGCTGCCTTCTGCTTTCTACTTAGTTACTTCGTTATTTTAGATCATTAGATTTTGCTTGCAAGGAACAGTTGTAGACTGAGAGGAAGATTTTCTTAAAGTCATAGTCAGGAAGGTACAGATGACAGTTCGTGCTTTTTTTGAAGCTGCCAAAGTTGAGGGTATCCAGTCACCTTACGATACCATTCATTTGAAAATTCTCTATCCAGCACAGATACCGGAGAATCAGCTAGAAAAAAGTACCGGAATTGAGCCAGCTAATCCAGAAAACGCACCTTTTCCAGTAGTGATTTTATTCAACGGCTTTAACTGTGATGCTCAACAATACCAATGGCTGGCGGTTAAACTCGCTGAACGTGGATTGGTAGTAGTTCTGTTTAATTGGATTACCGAAAGTTTATCAGGCGTAATTAGCCTCACACCTGGGATTGATTTTGAAAAGATGAAACCCACAATTTATCGTTCTGCTCCCACAGCTTCGGCTTTGCCAGCACTCCTAGCTAAACTCGAACAGTTACAAAATCAGGGAGTTTTAGCAGGAATGCTGGATTTACAACGGATCATTCTCGGTGGACACTCTGCGGGTGGTATAGTATCTATCGAAAATGCTGACCCTCGGTTTTTCCCTGAAGTTGCTGCATCTTTTGCTTATGGCGCAAGTAATATAGGATTTCCAATCATGGGGTATGAACCAGGAACCATCTTACCTTTACCAGATTCCCTACCACTGCTACTGATGGGAGGAACCCGTGATGGATTCATGGTTAAGAGTAGCGAAGTAAGTCCTGGGGATGCTACCACCCCAGTCATCCGTACATTCCAAGAAGCAATTGCTGGGGGACGAAATGACAGCTATGTAGTAATCTTAGAGGGAGCAAATCACTTTTCGATAGTTGATCAGCCAGATTCCACTACAGGTAGATCGTCTCTCGACTTAGAAGCTACTCAACCCCAAGAAAACTTGCATTTGCTAATGAGTGAAATTATTGGTCTATTTATTGACACTTATGTTCGCCATCAACCAGAAGCATCTCAGTTGCTTGAGCAATTATTAAATACTGCCAATCCTCTGATAAAATCCTTTGAGCGTAAGTAGTTAGGCTGATTATGACAAGTGCATCTTATATTTTTCTGGCTGGAGCAAGTCGTGGTGTTGGTCGAGAAATTGCCCAATCCCTCACAGGACAACAGCTAAAGGTGAAAGCACTCCTGAGAACAGCAGCAGTTGCTGCTGAACTAGAAGGAATCGGTATTGAGGTAGTTCTGGGAGATGCCTTGAATGTTGGCGATGTCGAACGGGCAATGCTTACAGATGCACCTATTCACACCGTTATCAGTACAATTGGCGGTTTACCATCAGATGTAGAAAAGCCGGATTACCCTGGCAATAAAAATCTGATCGACGCAGCAGTTAAAGCTGGGGTACAAAAGTTTATTCTTGTGTCTTCCATAGGTACTGGCAATAGTGTTGTTGCTGCGTCACCCCAAGTTTTAGCTGTACTGGGAAAAGTTTTAGCTGAGAAAGACAAAGCTGAACAACACTTAATTGCCAGTGAACTCACTTACACAATCATCCGTCCTGGTGGACTAAAGTCAGAACCAGCAACGGGCAATGGCGTTTTAACCGAAGATCCGCAGATTATTGGTAGCATTAATCGTGCAGATGTCGCGCAGTTAGTTGTTCGCTGTTTAAATAGCCAACACGCCAATAATAAAATTTTGTCAGCTGTAGACCGAAACATGCTGTTTGGGCAAAGAGAATTTACAGAATTTAGTTTGGGTTAGTGCCCCTAGAGCTTCTTTTAAATGCCCAATGCCTTTTAGATCAACTTGTCAGGTGTAATAGGTAAATCACGGATGCGCTTACCTGTGGCATGGTAAACTGCATTGGCGATCGCAGCCGAGACACCTGTGATCCCAATTTCGCCTACACCTCGTACACCTGCTGGGTTGAAGTTGAGGTCAGGTTCGCCGACGAAGGCCACCTGAATGCGAGGAATATCTGCATGGGCTGGGAAGTGATAGGTAGCAAGGTCATAAACCACGGGATAGCCGATGTTTGGATCAACTTGGCACTCCTCCATTAAGGCTTGCCCAATACCCATGATCACCCCACCACGGACTTGACTGGCTACTGTCTTAGAGTTGATAACTCGCCCAATATCCATCACTGACACCCAGCGCGTCACCCGCAAACGTCCGATTTCTTCATCCACGCTGACTTCGCAAAAATGTGCGCCCCAAGATTGGAACGCCCATTTCTTGGTTTCATCGCCAGGAGCGGAGGATGCTGTGACCTCAATTGCTGCTTGGCCGGACTGACTCAGAGTTGCAAACGCCTCCTGTGCGGTCTTAGCATTAGCAGTTTTCAAAACTTGCTCACAAGCTGACATCACCGCCGGCAGGAGAGATGCTGTCATCATGGAACCACCCGCCATGCCTCCATCTGGTAGTAAGGAGTCGCCCAACTCTACGTGTATCTGTTCGACGGCTAGCCCCAATGCGTCTGCTGCTGTGGCCGCAACAACGGTATATGCACCAGTGCCCATGTCATTCCCAGCGGTGAGAACATGGGCAGTACCATCTGGTAGCAGCCGTACCTTGACTGATGCTTTCCCCCGCCTGCCAGGGTAGGTTGCTGCCGCCATCCCCCAACCAACGAGTTTACCATCGGATGTCAAAGAACGGGGCTGTTTTGGTCTGTCTTTCCAGCCAAATTGTTCCGCACCCAAGAGCAAACAGTCAGCAAAATGTTTGGCTGAGAATGGCTGACCTTCGCGTTGGTGTTCTTTAGTTTCATTTTTCAGGCGCAGTTCTACCGGGTCAATCTTTAGCATCCAGGCCAGCTCGTCCATCGCCGACTCCAACGCCCACATCCCAGGATTCTCTCCTGGGGCGCGCATGAATGTTGGTGTACCCATGTTCAGCACCGCTAGTTCCTGCTTCAGTTGCAAATTCGGCGCTGTGTACATAACTGGTGTGACCGCAGTACAGGGTTCTGTAAAGACATCCACTGGTGAGGTACAGGATTTAACCTCATGGGCGATCGCAGTTAAACTACCATCAGCAGTTGCTCCCAAACGCATAGTTTGCTCGGTTTCAGAGCGGTGTCCGGCGTTCGCTGTCATTTGCCGTCGGCTGAGGACGACTCTCAGAGGACGCTGAAGTTCACGGGCAGCCGCAGCACAAAGAATAGCGTGGGGCCAGGGAAAGGCTTTGGAGCCGAAAGCTCCACCCAAAAAAGGCGTGACGACATGAACCTGTTCAGTTGGGAGTCCAAAGAGTTCTGCATAGGTGCGCTGAGTTGCCGACACCCACTGAGACGGTTCGTATACAGTGAGTGAGTTTGCATCTTGCCAGTGAGCAATGATCGCATGGGGTTCCATCGGCGCGTGCATTTCGGTGGAAGTTTTGTAGGTGGCTGTAAGTTTGGTTGTTGCACTTGCCACCCCTGCTGCAAAATTTCCCTTTTCAAACTTTAGCTCTTGACCCATCTGCGGTGGTGCCTCCTTGAAGGTGGCTTTCGCAGCTTCCACGACTGGCTCTTGGCTTATGTATTCCACCTTGACCAAATGCGCTGCATCACGCGCCCGCTCGAAGGTGTCTGCCACTACCAAACCGATAATTTGTCCTGCATAGTGAATTTTGTCATCCGACAACGGCAGACGAGCCTCGTAGATTTTCGAGGTCATAAAGTCGTTGGTTGGCGTAAACACTTTAGGCGAGTTTTTATGCGTGAAAACATCTATCACACCTACTGCCTTTTCTGCTGCACTAATGTCAATACTTTTAATTTGCCCATTGGCAATGCCGGCGGTGACAAGATAACCGTGAACCAGACCTGGAATTTGATGTTCTGCGGCGTAGGTTGCCGTGCCCATAACCTTTGCCCGTCCATCCTTACGGTTGATGGCAGTCCCAATTACTTTGTTCATGCTATGCCTCCTCCTTTAGCTGATACCGTGAGGGCGCGACGAATTGCCCGCTTTGCCAAGTCAACTTTGAAACTGTTATAAGTTAATGGTTTAGCTTCTTGAAGTGCAATTTCTGCCGCCTGTTGAAACGTTGCAGTATTGGCACTCTTGCCGATCAAAAACTTTTCTGCTTCCTTTGAGCGCCAAGGTTTATGAGCTACGCCACCCATTGCCAAGCGTACATTCTGAATCTGCTCACCCGCCAACTCAACCGCAGCTGCCACAGAGACTAACGCAAAGGCATAGGAAGTGCGATCGCGTAACTTTAAGTAAACTCCTGATTTGGCAAACGGTACTGGGGGAACAATCACAGAGGTAATCAATTCACCTGGCTCTAAATTTGTATCTCGCTGGGGTGTGTTCCCTGGTAGTCGGTGAAAGTCTATCAATGGTATCTGCCGCTTACCGTTGGGGCCTTCCACAACAACAACAGCATCCAGAGCAGCAAGAGAGACACACATATCCGAGGGTTGAACTGCCACGCATTGGTCACTGGCCCCAAGGATGGCGTGCATCCGGTTGATGCCCGTTGCTGCCGGACAGCCGCTTCCCGGTTGCCGTTTGTTGCAAGGGAAGGCTGTATCGTAGTAGTAGGGACAGCGAGTGCGTTGCAGTAGGTTGCCCCCTACGGTTGCCATATTGCGGATTTGCTGAGACGCACCAGAAAGAATCGCCCGGGATAGTATTGGATAATCGCGGCAAACATCAGGGTGGTCTGCCACTGCTGTGTTAGTTACCAGCGCTCCAAGGCTCAGACCACCCTCACTTGTCCGTTCAATGCGCTTCATCTCTAATCGAGAAATATCGATAAGTTGCGATGGCTCATCTAGAAAAACCTTGAGACGGTCAACCAAATTCGTACCGCCTGCAATCAATATCGCATTTTGGTCATCCGTTGCCCGTTGAACCGCATCTTTCACAGAGGTAGCACGGGTGTAAGTGAAGTTGTTCATCTGAGCATCTCCTGGGGTTCATTGACCATCACATCTGCGGCAGGAGAGGGCGGTTTTTGTCCTATTACCTGCTGGACTGCTGCCACAATACCGTTGTAAGCGCTACATCGACAGAGATTACCACTCAGTCGCTCCTTGATTTCAGCTTCCGAAAGTTCAGCCAACTGTGGGGGACGAGCAAAATCTGGTGTGACAACGCTGGCACAACCGCGTTTGACTTCATCAAGTAAGGCAACAGAAGCACAAATCTGTCCTGGGGTACAATAGCCGCACTGGAAGCCATCGTTATCAATGAATGCTGCCTGCACTGGATGGAGAGTATCGCCCTTCGCCAGTCCTTCAATAGTGACGATCGCCTTGTCTTCCTGCATCACTGCCAGAGTCAGGCAGGAATAAACTCGCTCGCCATCGATCAGAACAGTACAGGCCCCACACTGCCCATGATCGCATCCCTTTTTACTGCCCACTAGCCCCAGGCGATCGCGCAGGGCATCTAAGAGTGTGACACGCGGCTCAAGGTTGAGGGTTTGCTGCTCACCGTTAACAGTCAGTTTTACATTCATCTCACCTGGGTTACTTTGGCTAGCGTCCTTTGCTACGCTTGCCTGATTAAGCAATGAGGGAGCGGTTATAGCTGTTCCGGGAGCAGTCAGTGTCTGTCCCAAAAAACCGCCTTGGGATGTTTTTTCTACCCTTTTTTCGTGTTCCATAATTCGTCCTTCTAGATAGAATAATGCGGTAATTCTGACAACTTAGGGATATGCATACCTATTTAGTATTGTGTACATAATTAAGGTCGAGTGCAGGTGAGGAGTCTGGGGAAATAAGGAAAAAATCAGACAAAGTACTCTTCTCCAAATAGCTGAATCATCCTCTCAGCCGTGGATTTAGCATGATATTGCTGTTTGAGGCTAAATTCTCAGTTTTGGTTTTTAGGCGATCGCACAAATGATTGGTGGTTTCTTTAGCAAGGCAGTCAAAAAACCATTCGGGTGTGGGCTGGTAACTTACATAGGACTTACGCAAAAACCTCTCAAACTCTTATTCCTCCGTGTCCTCTGCGGACTCTGTGGTTCGATTTTCCGTTACCTGTGCGTAAGTCCTGTTACACATTAACACCGACAACGAAGGCTCTAAGGGGGTTCTATCACGAGCACACCCCTAGCAATTCATTTATGGTTATTGGTTACGAGCACACCCCTAGCAATTCATTTATGGTTATTGGTTACGCCGACAGGGATAATCAATAACCTAACCCATAGCCAAGCCAAACAGTATGGCGGCAAAAAAAGGAGAAAAAAGGAAAACAGAGGAACAAGGCAAGAGGTATAACCTCTTAGTTTTGCAGCAGATGTACGGCTATAGTTGCTGCTAAATCATCCCGCAAATATGCAACCCCGTAAATCTTAAATTTAAGCACGCCAGCGGAGTATTTGACCCTTGACAGGATTCACAAATTCTCGTCTTTCAGCGACAGAACGAGCATACTCCCGCTTCAACTGGTAATACCACTGCGCCTGCATATCTGAATCCTTAATCAGCCGCAGCACGGGATTATATTTCAGACCAATCTGCTGCTTTTCCACAACCGTTCGGTCTTGGCCAAGGAAAGTCCGCACTAGTACATGTATCAGTGGCTTGAAAAATCCCACCCAAGGAAGTGTCCAGTAAAGAGCAAAAGTTACTTCAGTTTCTGTGTCTGAAATTGGTGTAACTGCCGTTAAATTAACGACTCGATGGTTGTTAATGGTGGTTTCTTCTATTCTGACTCCAGGTAAACGAAAAGAAATCTCCGTTTCTGGGACACCACCGCCAATCAGCCAGTATAATCGACCGCCATTTGCTGGTAATCGGTGTCGGCGCATCGTAAAGCCGTAGGGCGAAGCATCAAACTGCTTTACTTCCTCATGCAATTGCTCATTTCGCCACCACCAAGCGCGATGAACGTAAGGTGAATGAGCAGGGTCCATCAGACCTACTACTGCATGATCCACAAAACAGGGGAATTTCACAACCTCTACGAACTGGTGCGTTGGCATTCGCGCAGCGTCTGTCTGCGACACGCTGCGCGAACGTAGAGAAGCCCCCCGTAGCGATCGCTCATCAAACCCTGGAATTACCGGAATCTCCATCTCAGAAGCAGGCTGAGGGTTATTGGGATCAGTCATATATATCCAGATATTCCCTTGGGCTTCCCGGACTGCATAGGACTGAACGTCGAAGCGACTCAAATCCATCTGCTGTTCTTCTACAAGAGACGGGATCGCAATACAGCGCCCACCGGAGTTAAACCGCCAACCGTGGTAGCAGCATTCCACTTCCTGCCCATCGAATCTACCACAACTCAAGGGCACAGCACGATGAGGACAAATATCCTGCATAGCAGAGACTTTGCCATCGCGATCGCGGACTAGCAGCACCGGTTCTCCCAAGAAAATGCGGCTGATCATCATACCTGGCTTGATCTGATTACTAGGCAGAGCATAATACCAAGTATTACGTAATACAAAGTTATCGTTATTTTTCATAACTAATTGCGTCTACCTTTGACATAACGAAAGTCCTGGTTTGTGGAAAGGAAGGTTATACTTGAAAACATTCTTTCAGGTTTGTAATAATTGTAAGTAAATTCAACTGATGCACTTTTTAGTTATGCTTGTAATTCTCTCAGATTTGGGTTGTTATGGGAAGATTGCAGGTGTAAAGTTGGATTATTCGCCAGAAATTTGCACAAATACCGTTCTTTTGCGTGGCCCATCCAACTCAAAAAACAACACAGATTGCCAGGTTCCCAAAGCTAATTTACCATCCACAATCGGGATTATCTCACTAGTGGTCAGCATCATTGCCATTAAATGAGAGTGAGCATTAATCGGCTCATCTTCTGGGACATCTCTTAAATGCAAGTCATTATGCAAATAACTGTCTGATTCTGGTGCTAATTTTTGCAATAATACTTTTATATCTTCTAACAATCTGACTTCATTTTCGTTGATAGCTAAAGCTGTTGTTGTGTGTTGAGAAAATACTAAAACTTGTCCATTTTTAATTGATGTTGAAGCCAGAAAATCTTGGATTTGTGGCGTGATATTATAAATATTAGTTTTTGGTTCGGTTTCAATTTCAATTAACTTATTAATAATTGACATCTGTTCAATTTTATATTTGGGATTACGAACGAGGTACACTAACACAGCCTAAGGCCCTCATAAATTTAATCTAAAATCTAAAATCTAAAATCCAAAATTGAATGACTCCTAACTCCTAACTATAGTTTCCAAACCTTGCACTAATCTTTTTATACCTTCTTTTGCCGTCTCTTTTTGCAACGCACCATAAGCAACGCGTAGGTAGCATCCGTCATCAATACCAAAGGTTGTACCTGGAATAACGGCTACTTTATGTTCCTGGATTAGTCTTTTAACTAACTCAAAGGCATCCATCTGGATATTAACTTTCAGGAAAAAATAGAAAGCGCCATTAGCAGGTGTAATGTTACATAAAGCTTGTGGACGGTTGAGCAAGTCGAGTACTACTTGCCGCACTTGAGCGATTGCACCTATATTACTCTTCAAATACTCCTCTTTTGCTTGCAATGCCCCTAAAGCTGCATATTGAGAAATGACTGGCGGACAAATCAAAATTGTATCCTGGACTTTTTTGACGGCGAAAAATAAGTGTTTGGGAATCACCATATAGCCAATACGCCAACTGGCAAAACCGTATGCCTTGGAAAGGCTAAAGAGAGAAATGGTGTACTTGCTACTACTAACAAATGCACCAGGAGAAACATGTTTCACTCCGTTATAGGTAAAGTATTCATAGGCTTCATCGCTAATGTGGTAAATGCCGCGATCGCTACAAATTTGATTTACTTGGTGCAATGCTACTTCAGAATAAACAACTCCAGTCGGATTATTTGGTGAAATTGTAACCACAGCCCGTGTTTTGGGTGTAATTGCTTGAGCGATCGCTTGTGGACGCAGTTGGTAATTTTCATCCGTCGCCACTAACACCGGACGACAACCAGCCATTGCGATCGCCATTTCGTGGTTGAAATAGTAGGGCGTATTCAGAATAATTTCATCGCCTGGGTTAGTGATCGCAAGAATGGCATTCATAAATCCCATATTGCTCCCCGCTGTCACGACGATGCAGTTTTTCCCATTGATTTCAATGCCGTTGAAGGCTTGCAATTTTCCTGCAAGTGCCGTCAGCAAGGGAGGAATTCCCTCAACTGATTTGTATAAATTATTAGCGGATTCGGCTAAGAATTTGGCTAAAAATTCTATAGCTTCCGGTGGTGGGTTGTAATAAACAACACCCTGTCCTAGAGAGATTGTTCCAGGAGAGTTTTTAATCAGTTCCCCAACCACAGGAATAATTGGCGACTGTACCCCCTGCATACGAGAGGTTAGGGATTCCATATTTCCTTGCCTATCTATCTAGTTTTAGTATCTCTTAATAGAGGAGCAAGCGACTAGTACAGCACGGTGTAAATAAACCACGCCTTGCAAATCAATGAATACAAGAATTTTGAATTCCGCCTTGCGCTACTTAGTACAGCATTTTATTAATCCGTAGCGAATTAAATTTGGCAAGACTCTGCGTACTTTGTGTCCCCACTGTTCGCGTAGCATCTCCCCTTCTCCCAAAGCTACAGTGGTGTACATAAGTTATCCAATTACCCAAAAGTCCTCCAAAATCTCACCCAGTCCCAACGGACATCCCTCTTTGTGAGTTCAGCTACGCTGGTGTACACAAGTCCCAAAATCCTTGCCTGGTAAGATACAAGCTCTATATTGGCAAGGTTTTGAGTTGAGGAAGCGGATTATCAATAGTGTCAGATTATTGATAAATGGATCAGGTCAAATCAAGGATTTTAAAAATAATTTTCCGTTCTTTTCCGTCCATTTGATTGCCAACTCGACTTGTGTGTACACCATAGACAGAGGTACAGCCGGCTGTGCCAACGCCTGAAGCCGGCGTACCCTGCGGCATCTTGCTACAGACTTCTCTCCATGTTTTTTTGTTCATTTCCCTCTTAGCAAAGAAGGAAAGGGAGAGTTACAAATGGGGTGAGATAGTTTGGTTTAGCAAAATGATTAACCGGATTTGCGATTACCCAAAAATTTAGTCAATCGAAATCTGTTGAGGCCCAGTGGTTTTGCCATTATGTGCATCTATTGTGATGCTGGTGTAACTATTTGAGCGAATCTGTTGATCCAGCCAGCTTTTAACAGGATCGTCTACAAGATTGAGCCGAAGCACACCAGAAAACAACCCACCGACAAATGAGACTGGATGCTGGATAAATTCTCTGAATATAGGTGACAATTCATCAATGAACATTAAAAGACTCCTGGCGGTGCCGTAAAAAATTATTACTTCTTAATTGATCGTAACCTGTAGAGCAATATCTGGTTAGCAGTAACAAAAAATACAATTAACTAAGTGTAAAGTTCAAAGAAATAGCTAAATATTGGAAAACTTGTGCTTCTATGGATAAAACGTTTTTGTTGTAAAGCAATATTTTCAGCGTTAGAGTGAATCTATAAACTGCTGTGCTTTTTCCAGGAGTGGCTGATGTTCGATTTTCTCTGCTAACTCTTGAGCATTTTGGTAGCACGATCGCGCCAATTTTTTGCGTTTTGTTGTGGCGTAAAGGCTTCCCATATTCAGCAAAGTTGAGATTTCTCCGAGACAATCGTTTAGTTGTTGATAAATCTTAATAGCTTGCTTATAGAACTTCATTGCCTGCCGATGCTCTGCCAGGGTGCTGTAAGTAAAACCAATGTTGTGAAGCGTTGTTGCTTCACCAGAGCGATCGCTAATAGCTCGACGTGTCAAAAGAACTTGAGAGTAGAGCAATAGCGCTTGTTTTGGTTTTCCTAAATCACTATAGACAGAAGCAATATTATTCAAAGTGGTTGCTTCATCAACCAAATTCTTGACAGCTCGTTGAATTGGAAGTGCTGCTTGAAAAAATTCTAGAGCGTGCTCAAACTTGCCTAAGACATTGTAAGCAAATCCAATGCCATTTAGTGTTGTTGCCTCACCAGAAAAGTCACCTAACAATCGTCGCATCCTCAAAATTTGGTGTTGTAGCAACAGTGCCCTTTTCGGTTCTCCTAAGCGGGTATAAATTAACGCTACATCATTAAGAATAGAAACTTCACTTTCAGGATCTTGCAATCGCCTAAAGATTGGTAGTGCTTTGTCAAAATATTCCAACGCTTGCGAAAAGCGTCCAAGACGGCTGTAGGTAGAACCCAGATTGCTAAGTGCAGTTGCTTGTGCTGGCGCGTTGCCAATTTCAACAGCAACCGAAAGTGCCTGATGAAACCGCTCTAATGCTTTTTGAGGTTGCCAGCAACTGAGGTGAGCTAAACCGAGGTCATTCAATGTATAACCTTCCCTAGCTCGATCTGGAATTGCTCTAGCCAAGTGTAAATTTTTGGTTACAAGATCGAGAGATTCTTGAAATTTCCCCCGCTGGTAGTAGCGGTTTGCTTCATCACGACGTTGTTCCCACTCTTTGACTTGATTTAAAGGTTGCGTCATCTGATCTCAGTTGCATTCTGCAATAAATAGGCAGGACATCTTTTGGGAATGTACCCTTCTTAGGTTAGGTTTCCCAAAATTGAGTTAATCTTTATCTTCTACCTTTAGATATAAGATGTGTCCCAAAATCAGCACCAATAGTGGGAACATTTCTGGGTAGAGGACTGATAATTTTAAGATTGCAAAATGTAAAGAGAATCATCTGGTGGGCTGCGCCAACGGCATCAGCCGCTGCAAGAGACGCCAGTTTATCATAGCGAGAACACTAAGAGCGAACAAGTCGGGAAACTGCAAGGGCGCACTGGCTCAAAACTTAAGCAAGAGCTCTTTAAAGTTTCTTCACTAGACCTCTTGCAAAAATCCTTGAATCACCCCTCCCCAACCCTCCCCGATGTATTGGGGAAGGCGCAAGATTTCAAGTTTCCCCCCAATATATCGGGGGGATTAAGGGCAGTCTATTCGACTTATGCAAGAGGTCTACTGCTTTTTGAATTAATCGATTACTTTTAGTCGTAATACTAGGTTGTTTTAGCTATTGCGAGTGTGTAATAAAAAATTGTCATATTTCCTGCGTTACTTCTTTGACCTGATCTTTTAGTATCGCTCCTCTGCGTGAATACCTCATAACTGCTGGATTGCTCAAAATGGGAGTAAGTTCATCCAGGTCTTGAGGAGTATAAGGTCTTAGTAGCAGTCTTGTGGTTTCTATCTCAGGCATGATATTAGAGTAGGAGGCCAAACACTACTTTAAACAAGCGTATTTTTCTGCAAACATTAATATAATGCTCTTACTATGAGCATCTACCAATCTCTCAAAAAATCTTATACGCAATATCGTCAGAGTGAGAATGACTGGCGATTGTTTTTGCGTTTAGTGCCTTATGCCCGTCGTAGCGGACGACTGTTGACGCTATCGATGTGCCTACTCGTACCGATCGCGCTAGCTAATGCCATCCAACCACTGTTGATTGGTCAAGCTATTTCCCTAATTCGCAATGAACCAAGCACTTACGAATTTCTCAGGAATCGCCCCTTGTCGCAAGGGCTAAATATCCTGGAGGGAATATTGGTAATTGCGATCGCAATCCGATTGATTTTGACAGGCTACCAGGGTTATCTAGTCCAGAAGTTAGGGCAACAAATCACCGCAGCAATTCGCCAAGACTTATTCCAGCATGTGACATCTCTAGCAGTACGCTTTTTTGATCGCACGCCCGTAGGTAAATTAATCACCAGAATTACCAGCGATGTGGAAGTGTTAGGCGATGTCTTTTCTACTGGGGCAATTGGCATTGTGTCCAATTTGTTTTCCATGTTGGTGATTTTGAGTTTGATGTTTTCCATCCAATGGAAACTCACTTGCTTGCTGCTATTGATGTTGTTACCAATTACCTGGTTAATTGTTTACATTCAGCAACAGTACCGCAAAGCCAATTACAAAGGGCGGGACGAACTTTCTATCCTGAACTCACAGCTACAAGAAAATGTGCTTGGCATTAACGTGGTGCAGTTGTTCCGCAGGGAAAAATTTAATGCCGAATTGTTTCGCGCCACGAACACCCGCTACACTCAGCAAATGGATCAAACCATCTTTTATGATTCATTTATTTCAGCAACCTTGGAATGGATTGGTCTGATTGCGATCGCAGCTGTTTTATGTGTGGGTGGTTTGTTACTGTTGGAAGAAAGCTTGACTTTTGGGACTTTATCTGCATTTATATTGTATGCCCAACGATTATTTGACCCCTTAAGGGATTTTGCGGAAAAATTTACGGTAATTCAAGCAGGTTTCACAGCTATTGAACGCGTAGGCGATATATTAGATGAACCGATAGAAATCCGCGATCGCGCCAATATGCGCTTCTCAATATTTGATGCTAAATTCGGCTACATAGATGAGATAGTTGCAAATCTAGAATCCCCAGATATCACTTCCCTGCCTGAACTGGGAGAGATTCGCTTTGAGCACGTCTGGTTTGCTTACAAAAACAATGATTACGTAATTAAAGACTTAGATTTTACTATTCATCCTGGTGAAAAAGTGGCATTAGTCGGCCCCACAGGTGCGGGTAAAACTTCGATCATCCGTCTTTTGTGCCGCCTCTACGAACCCACTTTAGGACGCATTCTCATAGATGGTATTGATATTCGGGAAGTACCACAAGCAGAACTGCGGCGCTACATGGCAGTAATTCTACAAGAAGGCTTTTTGTTTGCTGGCGATGTTAAAAGCAACATTTCTTTAGGAGATGGTTATACCGTTGAACAGATTCAACAAGCAGCAGAGCAAACCAATATTGCCCAGTTTATAGAAGAACTACCGCAAGGCTATGATACTCAACTTCGAGAACGGGGTACAAATATTTCTAGTGGTCAAAAGCAACTTTTAGCCTTTGCGCGGGCTGCCATTCGCAATCCCCAAATTTTGGTACTAGATGAGGCTACCGCTAGTTTGGATGTTGGTACAGAAGCTTTAGTTCAAGAGGCATTAAACGAGCTTTTGCTCAGACGTACCGCGATTATTATCGCTCACCGCTTGTCTACGATTCGCAATGTAGACCGGATTTTTGTTCTGAAGCGTGGCGAATTAATCGAGCAGGGAAGTCATGAACAACTGCTGCAACAAGGAGGGCTTTATGCCACTTTGCATAACTTGCAGATGTTGGGAACTTAAAATATTTTCAGAATAATCTCAAGTAGAAACAGCGTAGGCACAGCCCGTCGTAGACATCGCTATCTTTGTGACGACATTTAGAGTAACAAGTGAAACATTGATAAAAAAGTGCAGCTTAACACACTTTGGAAAACAATCAAGGTGTCTTTTTTGGAGTAAAATAAAACACCTTAAAAAGACTGATCCGCCAAATTTACTGAAAGACTGAACTGCCATAATAGGCATTTAATCATTATATTTCTGGCGTGCGATCGCTAGTTTGCTACTATCCATTTAGCAACCATGTTCTGACGTCCTTCCTTGATTTCTTTTACCCAGATCATTGTAAGTTTTGATTGAGCCAGAGTATAATTAGCAGCTTTATAAGTATTAGGAAATTTTATTAGCTGCATAGGAAGTTAGGCAACATGAGTATTTTTTAATAGTTGTATTTCGGTTGATTATTGGTTTAATTAATAAGTATTTAACTTTGTATTTCTCTAGTCTTCTCATTTAATATTTAGCCTTCTATACAGGCATTTCTAAAAAAATACAAGTTATACTAAGTTACGTTCTGTTGTAGTAATTTTCTGTAAAAGAAAATTGCTTCGCTCTACTTTGTTTCACTCACAATCACAAGTGCTACCTTTGATTGCAATTTGGTATTAAAGTATGACAGATTTGAGATTAGATTCTCAATTTATGAGAAGACTCAGGAATCTTGTTATTTTCAATAAAAAACCCTGCTGTTGATTAACAGTAGGGCAAGTTTGTTAATTGTGTCGTTTTCTCAAGCCTGCTAATTAAGTAAACATTTCAATTTCAAAAGTTGCTAGATATTACATACAATGAATAATTGCGAGATAGACCATTTAATCTATCCCTCATACTTTCAAGCGACTAGCTTATATTTACTTTTTTAGGTATATATAGAGCTACAAAATCAAAGTGCAGGATTCCGGATTATGCCGCCAATATATTAAAAGCAACTTGAGGTCAGACATTGCCTTGCTATTGTCCTTAATCTGGAAATGCCTAGTACCGCAAGGCGGAAGTCAAAAGTCAAAAGTCAAAAGTCAAAAGAATTGTATTCCGGGCTTTTACGCGATTTGAAATGGTATGTTTATTTATGCCGCGTTGTACTAGTACAGCGGGCGCGTAAATTCAGCTAACATCTCAATTAACCAGACTTGGAGCAAAAGTTCCTTGTTAAAGGTAAGCAAACAGACGCCACAGTGTACTAAATACCCATCTGACCAACCACTTTTGGCGCATCAACCCGTAGACTCATCTGCTCACAACGCACAGTTAACCAGGGCTGACCTAAACCTATTCCAGAAAAAGGACTTTCGGCGGGGATTTCTAACTTAGAACCAATTAAACCCAACAGAGACTCAAATTCAGCAGGGAATATCAGCAAATCAGCACCCTTTGCGCTGAAACTAGAGGCACTTAATCGCTGTTTCAATGCCAAGCTTTGTTGACTATACTTAAGACTATATAGCTTTTGGTTTCCTTGATACACAGTGACATACTTTCCTTGTTCCCAGGTAAACTCAGCTAGTTCCTTTGGTAGTCCCCAAATTTCTCGACCGCCAGCCACCGAATCAGCATTATCTACATAAATGTGAGAAACCCAAGCGCCGATTTTCCTTTGATAACAAACCAAAGCAGAGGCAACAATTAACTCACTGTACTCCAGTACCGAGCCTGACCCGTAATTAGATAAATACAGGCTACCAAGGGTTTTACCAGGCCATACAGAAATAATTTCTAACTCTGAGGGAATTGAGGGGCGCACTCGGTCAATATTTACCAAATGCAGAGTTTGGATAGCATAGCCTTGAAGTGTCCAAGGGGTTTGAGGATATGGCATAAGAGAGTTAAGAGTTAATAGTAGACCTCTTGCAAAAGTCCCTAACACCCTACCCCCAACCCCTAAGAACAAGCGGGGAGGGGAAACAAAGCCTAGCTTTGGTGGGGTGGGGTTCTTATTTTTGATTTATGCAAGAGGTCTAATGAGGAGTTGAGAATTAAGATCAAGAGTTAGTAATATCCCTCTTCTGTCACTCTCCGAAAACATTTGCCTTTTCTAAAATCTAGAGCTTTTGTATAGCAAGCGATCGCGCGATTCTTTTCTAATAACAAATACAAGACCGATTTTTTTCTAATAGTATAGCTTGTATTGATTGCCTTATGAGGCTTCTAGCGATCTCCCTCCCGGAGAGTGACAGAACAGGGATATTACTCCTACTAATAACTCATAACTCCTAAAAAAAATCCCCACCCAGGCAAAAGCTTGGATGGGTAATATAAGGTGGGACAAGATAATCTTCCCAAAACAAACAAGGGAATTATTTGCTCTCTGTAAAGTCAGCGTCAATCACATCGTCGCCGCTACTAGAACTAGATGTGGAACTGGAACTGGAACCGCCATCTTGAGGTTCAGCACCAGGTGCAGTACCGCCACCGGCTTGTTGATAGATGTTGCTACCAACGGCGAATAGCGCTTGTTGCAATTCTGGGGTGAGCTTCTTAATTTGCTCATCGTCTTCTTTAGCAACTGCTTCCCGCACTTCTTTCACTAAACCTTCGACTTTAGTCTTGTCAGCAGCAGGAACTTTATCGCCCAATTCTTGTAGCTGCTTCTCAGCTTGGTATGCCAAAGAGTCGGCTTGGTTCTTGCGTTCAATCTTTTCACGCCGCTCTTTGTCAGATGAAGCGTTCTGTTCAGCTTCTCTCACCATCCGGTCAACGTCAGATTTATCCAGGGTGGAAGCGCCAGTTATACTGATGGACTGTTCTTTACCAGTGCCTTTGTCCTTAGCGGTGACGTTAAGGATACCATTAGCATCTATGTCGAACACGACTTCAATTTGAGGAACGCCGCGTGGTGCAGGAGGAATACCATCCAGGCGGAAGGTTCCCAAGCTCTTGTTATCGTTAGAGAATTCGCGTTCACCTTGAAGGACGTGAATTTCTACGTTGGTTTGACCATCCACAGCGGTGGAGAAAACTTCAGATTTCTTGGTGGGAATTGTTGTGTTGCGGGGGATAATTTTGGTCATCACGCCGCCCAAGGTTTCTACACCCAGAGATAGCGGTGTTACGTCTAACAGCAAGATGCCAGTAACATCACCAGCCAGTACCCCAGCTTGGATGGCTGCACCAACTGCTACGACTTCATCGGGGTTGACACTTTGGTTAGGGTCTTTACCCAATACCTGCTTCACAATCTGGTGGACTGCGGGAATGCGAGTAGAACCACCAACTAACACCACTTCATCAATATCGCCTTTGTTTAACTTGGCATCCCGGAGGGCGTTTTCCACAGGAACACGGCAACGGTCGATTAAGTCAGAGCAAAGTTCTTCAAACTGGGCACGAGTCAGGGTTGTATCCAGGTGCTTGGGCCCATCCTGGGTTGCAGTGATAAATGGTAGGTTGATTTCGGCTTGAGTGACGCTAGAAAGCTCAATTTTGGCTTTTTCTGCGGCTTCCGTCAGACGTTGTAAAGCTTGTTTGTCTTTTCGCAGGTCAATACCTTCGGCTTTCTTGAACTTCTCAGCTAAAAAGTCAACTATTTTTTTATCGAAGTCGTCACCACCAAGGTGGGTATCACCAGATGTGGCTAGTACTTCAAAAACTCCATCTCCTACTTCCAGCACAGATACGTCGAAGGTACCACCACCAAGGTCAAATACGAGAATGGTTTCGTTACTCTTCTTATCAAATCCGTAGGCCAGAGAAGCAGCAGTAGGCTCGTTGATAATCCGTAGAACTTCAATACCTGCAATTTTACCAGCGTCTTTTGTCGCTTGCCGCTGGGAGTCGTTGAAGTATGCCGGAACAGTGATTACAGCTTGGGTTACGGTTTCGCCCAGGTATTTGCTGGCGTCTTCAACTAGTTTGCGAAGAACTTTTGCAGAAATCTCTTCCGGAGCAAACGGTTTACCAGCTATAGGACAATCTAATTTGACATTGCCGTTGCTGCTGAGGACTTTGTAAGAAACTTCCGTAGCTTCGTTACTCACTTCGTCGTAGCGGCGTCCGATAAAGCGTTTGACTGAGTAAAACGTATTTTCGGGGTTCATCACCGCTTGGCGTTTGGCGATTTGACCGACCAAGTTGTCGCCATTTTTCGCAAATGCGACTACTGATGGCGTTGTCCGAAAACCTTCAGCATTAGCAATTACTGTGGGTTTACCACCTTCCATCACTGCCACGCAGGAGTTCGTTGTTCCTAAGTCAATTCCAACTACTTTTGCCATTTTAGGGGCTGGCTCCGTATAACTACAAATGAATGAATGAGAATATAAAGGACTAAATTTTGAACCAACAGGGTCAATAAATCAGCCAGTTCAGCATGAATACCTTTAGTTTGGCTTTCCTGGGGTTAAAACTCCAGACTATGCTGATATATATACTGAAGCTTAGTGCTAGCCAGTCCATGAAGGGTGGTTTCCCGAACCTTGCTTGGGACGGTTAAACTAACTAAATACTTTTTTTAGTTGGTTCATGAATTAATTTGCCTTCACTTTGTCTAATGTATGAGAATTAATACTTTCAGTAATTAGGGTGAACCGTAACGTCAGAGTGGTGTTTGCCGTCTTAAGAGGTGACAAACTACAGAAACACTGAGGATAGAACGAGATTAAAAGGCGCCGCAGCTACGCCCACCGCAGGTATTGCTTCAGTAATTGCGTATAATCGGCAATATTTCAGGACTTACGCAAAAAGGCAGTGAAAGCCTTGATTTACCGTAGAGGCAATTCATGAATCATACGTGTCAACTTAACGTGAAAGCCTGTCCAGATAAGTCCTTCAGAGACTTAGCTTTCTTGACTGTGTTGAATATCAAATCAGAATCTCTGACACTGGCAACACCAAACCGTAATAACATTCAAGGGTTGGTGGATCACATGAAAAATCCTACTACTTACGATGGGGAAGAGGAGATTTCAGAAATACATCCCAGTATCAAGAGTGCAGATATTTTCACAGAAATGAGAAATCTGACGGATGATGACTTGGTATCTGTTGCTGGTCATATTCTCTTGCAAGCGAAAGTTGTTGGGGATAAATGCAAAGGAGGTAAAATTTATTATTAATGCGAGGAAAAAAGAGTTTCCCAGTCAATCACAGGCGGTCTTTGTCCCTGATTGACTATTTCAAAAATTTTCTCAGAACTACTTGGCTGAAAAAGGCATTCTACACAAGCGTTTGCTACATCAATCCGGCTGGCATCACCCGAAAGTGTATCCCCAGTGCCTACTACCACACCGTATTTACCCCCTGTTTTTGCCTTGAGGAGCGTGTTGAGGTCGTATGAGGTATATGGGCCGTCAATGAGGCGTCCGGCGCGGATAATAGTGTAGGGTAATCCGGAATTAATAATCGACTCCTCGCCCTTTTGTTTAGCATCCAACACGCCAAAAGCATTAAGAATACTAAAAGGAAACTGATTTTTACGGAGAATTCCGCAGGAAGAGACGAAAACGAACCGCTTCAAATTCCGGGGTGCTGCTGCTACTAGGTTACTTACACCTTGGGCATCAACCTTTGCCGGACTATTTTTTGCTTTTGCTTCACTAGATTGGGGGTTAAGAAAAATTATTCCCCATTCAAGCAAGTTCGGGGATTGGTCAAACTCCCATTTCGTAGAGGGAAAGGCAGTGGTTCCGGTACAACTTATGATATGGGTGACATCTGGCGTTGCGGCTGGCAGTGTAGCTGGCTGGCGGATGTCACCAACGGCAATTTCCACTCTCTGGTTAAACATTTCTTCAGCTTTTGCAGCATTGCGTGTCAGCACACGAACTTTCAAACCCTTTTCTAGCAGCTTGCCTACCACCAATTGCCCTACTCCACCAGTAGCACCAGCAACTAGTACCAAATCTTCAACTGAATCAAAAGAAGTCATAAAGTGCCTTTAAGATAGTCTATTGCTAATCTACTTAAAAAAATGCGATGACTACGACGGGCTATTCGGCGTCGCACATAGATTCTTTTATGTAGCGTACTGTATCTGACGAAATCAGGTTTATCTCTCCTCAAACTTGCATCTGCGATCGCCAAAATAGACCCAGATTAAAAATTTTGCTAATCGCTGTTGACTCTGTAGCTTAGAGGCCGACAACTGGGAATTTTAGAATCAGGGCAAACTCCCTAAAACTAAATCAGCATAATAGCCAGCACTTGAGGTTTCGAGTAAGCAATGAAAATTAGTCAAAAATTAATTTTGGGTATTCTAGGAATGGCTACTTTCTCAGGAACTATTGGTGCAATTAGTGCCAATCAGCAATTGAAGCTGGCTAAGTATCTTGCTCAACAAGAGGCTGAAGAAGTTGCTGGACTACTCGGATATTTCGTAAGTCATGAGCTTGAGTCCCAGAAGATGCGATCGCGAGATCAGATGCTAGCTCAGTTGCAAGAGAATGTTCAAGCACTACACAAGCAGCGTCAGCGTGATCTGGAGATTTTCGAGTCGGGAAATCAGCACAATTATCAATCTGCGATCGCCATGATCGGGTAACAAAGTAAGCGTGAGTATTTTTCAGCCCCTAAGTGCGACGCCGAATAGCCCGTCGTAGACATCGTACTTAGAGGGGAAATTGCGCCCGAATTGTTCGGTTCTACCACTGTCATCAGTACACAAATAACTATAACCTTTTAAGTAGTAGTGAAATGTCTACCCTAGACGCCGTTAGTCACTCTTGAATTAAGGGGTGAAAACCTGTGTACGAATGGATATTGCCAAGCCTGAGCGAAATCTTGGCTGAAAATCAATCAAGTGTAGCTGAATGTTCACCTGGGAAAGCAGAGCGGCAGTGGCGTGTCAGCCTTGCAGCGACAGAACATTTGCTATTAAATACTTTAGCAAATCTTTCAGTTGACACAACCCAAGGATTAGTTTTAGCTGCACCAGCACCCTTATTTAGTCAGCCAAAACTGACTCAAAGCTTACAAACAGTAACTTTTACGGCAAAACCATTTAACCCGTTGGCGCTGATGCCATTTCAGATGCCAGATGCGATGCCTGGGTTGGGCTATGCCAACGCATGTCTAAATGAAGAAATTGCTCCCCAAGAATCGGTACTTCCCTTACTAGCTCTCGATCCGTTAGGGGCAGAACAGTTTTGCTTAGTTTTTACAGATAAATTTAGATTAGTGCTAGTTTTAGCAACCCACAAGAACGGTAAAAAAACCTTTTCATTTTCTTTTGAGCCAGAAGTAGTGCAGCAGGCTTGGCGATCGCTAGGAGCAAGGGTAATGCTGGCTAATCCAGAATTTTTTGCCCACCTGGATGCATTAGTACAACAGTATTACCCGGTAGCACCAGATTGCCGGATCATGATTCAATTTAGCCAGTTGTTGCTTCAGGAATTAACAGAAGCAGAAGATACTAAGGACTCTTTAATCGGGACTGGGGAAGAAGCTCTTGAGCAGAGAGTTCCTAGCAAGGGAGAAAAGTTTTCTCCTCTGCCCCCTGCATCCCGCCCCTGTACTTCTTTTGAATCCCCAAATCCTGATGTAGAATTACTCCAAGCCTTCGCTCACGAAGTCCGCACACCTTTAACAACTATTCGTACCATGACTCGTCTGCTGTTGAAGCGGCGAGACTTAGATGCCAGCGTGATCAATCGCTTAAAAATTATTGATCACGAGTGTACCGAGCAAATTGACCGCATGGAGTTGCTCTTTAAGGCAGCAGAACTGGAAACTACTGCCTCAGCAAAACCCTCAAAAACTCAACTCACGCCGATGTCTTTAGATCAAGTGTTGCAGCAGAGCATTCCCCGTTGGGAACAAGCAGCACATCGGCGGAACTTAACTTTAAATGTTGTTTTACCCCAGCAATTACCAACAGTGGTAAGTAATCCCATGATGCTGGATCAGGTACTGACTGGTTTGATAGAAAATTTTACTCGCAGCTTACCTGCTGGTAGCCATATTCAAGTACAAGTTATCCCGGCTGGAGATCAACTGAAGTTACAATTATCGCCCCAATTCGGGTGCAAAGATTCCAATAAAGCTGCCACACCTGCAACGCCACCTATTCGCAAAGCTTTAGGTCAACTGCTGATGTTCCAACCAGAAACGGGTACGATTAGTTTGAATATCGCCGCAACCAAGCATTTGTTTCAGGCGATCGGTGGCAAACTGATTGTGCGTCAGCGTCCACACTATGGGGAAGTTTTGACGATTTTCCTGCCTTTAGAAGTTAGCAAGCAGAAGCCGGCAGTTAGGAGTTAGGAGTCATTCAATTTTGGATTTTAGATTTTTATTTCAATTCAAAATTCAAAATCTAAAATTGGCAGAGTTATGAGTTAAAAATTCATAACTCACAACTCATTTTCTGTCGCGATCGCTTTTGGGGTATCGCCAATACTTGCTAGTTGGACTGTAAATGTAGAACCTTCATATAATTTACTTTTTACAGAAATAGATCCGCCACAGCGTAGCAGCAATTGCTGTACAATTGTTAATCCTAACCCAGCACCACCATAATCTTCAGTTGCTGCTGTACGCACCCGATAAAACCGATCAAAGATTTTGGGAATCTCGCTTTCGGCAATACCAATACCTGTGTCGCGAAATTCTAATTGGACATAATCGCCTTGAATACGAGCACGCACCCATACTTGACCACCATTAGGGGTAAACTTAATGCTATTATGCAGCATATTTATCACAATTTGCCTCAGACCACCACTCACGCACCAAACAGATGGGAGTTCAGTGGGTACGGTGTAGGCTAGCATAATCCCTTTTTCTTGGGCTACAGTTTGATAGGTACTGACTACTCCAGGCACAATATCAGCAAGACGCACCGACTCCAAAGTCGTTCCCTCTAAATTCTGTTCTAGCTGCACCAGTTCCAACAAACCAGTAATCAGGGAATTTTGCTGATCGCACTGGGTATTTAACATCTGTAAATAACGTTGTCGCTGCGGGGGTTTAAGATTAGGTGAATTCAATAACGAGAGGGCTGTCTTCATGTGCGTTAGGGGTATACGCAATTCCTGACATACATTATTTAGGTATTCATCTTTGAGTTGTTCTTTGTTGTGCAGTTCTTGATTTTGCTGCTGCAACTTGGTGGTGCGGACTGTGATGATTTGACGATTAATTTCATCTTGTCGCAGGAGTTGTTTTGCCAACAGTTGATTCATCAGTGCGGCTTGAGGCACAGTTGGACAAATAAAACTAGCAGGTAAAATTGGGGATGATTCTAGGGCAATCGCTTGTTGGATACCATCTAATACTTGCTGAATTATTCTCCCTTCAACAGTAGTTATAATCAGCAACGGCTGGTTTTTATTAGTATTTACCTTCCCCGATGTCTGATTTTTGCGTTTTTTAAGTGGTCGATGAGCCAAAATTAAACTGCAAAACTGGGGTGATAACACCATCAGAAAGTTTTCCCGTCGCAGTTGGCTATCTGGTGGTAGGTGAACAGAGACATGATAGGGAGATAAAAGGGTATTTTCTTTCCCTGCTGCTCCGGCTCCCGTTCTGCCGCTCTCCTCAATCTGGCAAGTATAAATGAGACTAGACGCACCTACCGAGGATTGATAACGCGCTAATTCTGATTGCCAAATTTTATCTGGTGGTAGCTTCACCCATAAAGTGGCTGCAATTCGCTGCTCAATTAGTAAGTCAATTTGCGCTCTCACCAGTGATAGCAGAGTAGCAGGACTGAGGGACAATGGTTTAGGAGCCACTTGCACTCCCATAACCAGTTGATAAACAGACAGATCCTTAGCCAGAGAAACATTCATGAGTCAAGCACAACAAGGATGAAGCAAGAAATAATTCTGTCTTCGATTTTCACCTTTATATGTGCATTTTTTACAAAATCCCCACGGAAAGAAACATAAACTATGAATTATGGGCGATTTTTGTTGTATAGAATACACATTTTCGGGTAGCACAGCTGTGCTACCATACTTGGAATTAGGCTTGTATGTTCAGTCTTTGCTGTAAAGCGTCGCGTGCGTGTTCTCGGTCATCAAAATGAATTTTCTCAGTACCGAGAATTTGATAGTCTTCATGACCTTTACCAGCAAGCAACACTCCATCGCCGGGTTGTGCTTGTAAAATAGCGGTACTAATTGCGATCGCCCGATCGCAAATTACAGTTGGCTGAACTGTGTCAGCAATTCCCGCCAAAATATCTTTCAAAATCCGTTCTGGGTCTTCAGTGCGGGGATTATCCGATGTCACCACTGCTAGATCAGCTAATTCAGCAGCAATTTTACCCATTATTGGGCGCTTAGTGCGATCGCGATCGCCTCCACAACCAAACACGCAAATCACCTTACCAGGTATAAAGGGACGTGCAGCTTTCAGCAAATTTTCTAAACTATCGGGTGTGTGGGCATAATCCACAATCACGCTAATATCTTGGTCAGGTCTAATCTGTACCCGTTCCATCCGTCCGGGAACTCCAGGAAACTCAGGTATTACAGATACGAGTAATTGCAAATCTAGCCCTAAGTGTAAAACTGCTCCTACGGCTGCTAAAAGATTTTCTAAATTATATTGTCCGACTAAGGGCGATCGAAAAGCCACATCACCTTTTGGTGTATGTAATCTACCACTGACACCATTTGGTTGGTAACTTAAATTACTCATCCATAAATCAGCGCTGTTGTCGTTGACACTGTAACTCCAAACCCGTTCGGAATCCAACGAGGCAATTAACCTTTTGCCGTAGGAATCATCAGCATTAATTATTGCCCGTCCCTTAAGATAATCAGGGCTAAACAACAACGCTTTGGCAGCAAAGTAATCTTCCATGTCGCTGTGATAGTCGAGATGGTCTTGAGTAAGATTACTGAATACAGCCACTTCAAATTGACAACCCAACACTCTACCTTGGGCCAAAGCGTGGGAACTTACTTCCATCACCCCGAACTCACTACCAGCATTTATAGCTTCTGCTAGCTGCTGTTGCAGTTCCACCGCAAACGGCGTAGTGTAGGCAGCAGTTTGCTCAAAACCTGCCCAACGAGTGTAGAGAGTTCCCATCAAAGCTGTAGCTAGATTAGCTTTGTTGAGCAGAAATTCAATTAGATGAGTAGTTGTAGTTTTGCCATTTGTACCAGTTACACCCACCAGCTTGAGTTTTTGCCCCGGATAACCGTAAAAAGCACTGGCTATCTGGGCACAAGCTTGAGTTATGTTACTTGCACTGATCACCACAGCCTGATTTGTGGGAGGATTTTTCTGTGCAGCTTCCGGTGAGACGATCGCTGCTACAGCCCCCGATGCGATCGCACTTTGCCAAAACTCCCCACCATCAACCCGTCCTCCTGGCATCCCAATAAACAAATCTCCCACAATACAAGCATGGGAATTCGTCTTCAAACCCCTAACTTCCACATCCTCCAAAGTAGGATGGCTAGGCAATTGCTCAACACTATCTACCGCTATTAATAATTCCCGCAATTTCATCTTGTGAACCTCGTCACATGCTTGTCTTGCGCTTATTCTGCATTATTTTTTTCAAATTGGCTAAATTTACACAGCATTTGCTCCAACTGCTGCACACTAGCACGAGGAGAAGGACGCGGCAATGGTGCTTCTATAATTTCTTCTTCTGCGCCACGGACACTTTGCTCAACGGGGGTTCCCCCCCGCACGCAAGTGTCCTCCTCTGCGCCTCTGTGGTTCGATAAATAAAGTATCGGCACCTCATACTGATACGCAGCAAACCAATCTTCACGAGTCGTAATATCTCTAATTTCCAACTTGAAACTGAGATTTTGGATTTGTTCTAGCTTTTCTTGCAAGCCTTCACATAAATGACAGCCGGGTTTACTGTATAAGATTAATCGCATTGTTTATTTGAGTTAGTGCAAGAAGTTATAAATTTAGAATAACGTAGACGCTTCGGCTTGCCGCAGGCTACCGCCTTCGCGCAGCGTCTCGTTAGAGAAGGACGCCAAGGAGAGATGGAAAGTATGAGTTTTAATGTGAATGAATATGTTGATCAAATGGCGTTGTTGTTGGATTTGCAGCTAAGAGATGAGTATCGTGATGGTGTGGTGGCAAATTTTGAGAGAATTAGGGCGATCGCTAATTTCGTAAATTCTTTCCCTCTAGCGGAGGATATTGAAGCTGCACCTATATTTGAACCATAATAGCTAACTTTAGTTGAAATGCCAGTCTGTGAGGAGTTTGAGGTTCCTTTGCTAATTGGGTGCAACAAAACCTTTTAGAAGTGTGCAAACCACCCGAAAACCGTAGTCAGTCGCTACATCCGAATTGCTTCCATCTAAACGGGCAGATGAACGGCAGACGCTTGACTGACTGAACCATGAACCACCCCGCAGCAGGCAAGGATTATTATTTCCACTTACCCAAGCACTTCCATCAGCAGGCATTCCACGGTAATCATTGTGGTATTTGTCTTGGCACCATTCCCAAACATTGCCATGCATCTCATACAAACCAAAAGCATTCGCAGGTAAACTACCAACATCCACAGTCTCCTGACGATTTTCACCTTGGGGAGCAGAACCATAAGTATACTCGCCATTATAGTTAGCTATCTTAGTCGTAATCGTCTCACCAAAATAGAACGGGGTAGTCGTTGTCGCACGAGCTGCATACTCCCACTCTGCCTCGGTGGGTAAACGATAACTCTTGCTAGTGATCAGCGACAGCTTTTGACAAAAGATAACTGCATCATTCCAACTTACTTGTTCAACAGGTCGTTTAGCCCCTTGGAAGGAAGAGGGGTTGATTTCCATAACTGCTTGATACTGTTCTTGGGTGACCGTAAATTTACCCATGAAAAAAGGTTTAACGGTCATAAGATGCTGCGGCCCCTCATTTGGGTTTCGCTCTTTTTCTGTTAGTGGTGAACCCATGAGAAACTGACCGCCAGGAATTTCTACCATCTCCAGTGTGTTACCGTTACCAAGGTCTTCTATAAAAAAATTTGCCTGACCAGGACTGATTGTGGTGCTGTTTCCTTGCTTATCTACCTTCATGACTTCAAACTGGAAGGTTTTTAAAGCAAATTCCTTAGGATTTACACTTATCTTCGGTAATGCTGGAGTCTCCTTCGGGGACGGTACTGGAATATTATTTGCGGGAATAGATGAAGTTGATGGTAAAACTTTTTTCTGGGCAGAGTTGTTGAGCAAGAGTTTCTCAACCACAATTGCAAAGCTAAAACTAGCTCCCATTAACCCCACGGTTTGAATAACTCTGCGCCGCGACCAGTTAACTGGTTGTTGTGGTCGTGTTGACGGTGGAGGCAGTTTTTTTGAAAGGTCTTGTAGCACTTCGGTTGCGTTAGCGTAGCGTAAACTGTAATGACGACGCACCATCTTGGTTAACACATTAGCTAGATGCTTGCTTACCCGTGCTTGATGACGCCAGAGAATTTCACCTGTTTTGGCATCCTCTTCAAAGTCCACTGCTGAAATACCGGTCAATGCTTGAATCACCGTCACTCCCAAGGCATATATATCACTAGCAAATATGGGTTTAGCATTCTTTTGCTCATTAGGCATATAGCCAGGAGTACCTATGATCACACTAGAAGTCACCTTACCTTCTACATTTACTATCAGAGCGCCAAGTTCCTTGACTGCCCCAAAGTCAATCAGAAAAATCTTCCCATCCCGATGCCGTCGCATCAAATTCTCCGGCTTGATGTCGCGGTGAATTACTTGCTGATTATGTACAAAGGACAAAACTTCCAAAACATCTTGTAATAGCTTAGTGACATAACCTTCACTTAACTGCTTACCTGGAATGATTTCTTGCTTTAGGTCATGTCCTTCGATAAACTCTTGAACAATATAAAGGTTCTTATTTTCTCTAAAATGCGCTAATAATTGAGGAATTTGGGAATATTTACCCAACTTTTCCAGAATAGTCGCTTCTGTTTCAAAAGACTCCACAATCCGAGGCTCATTATGTTCAGGACGCAATTGCTTGACAACACATAACGGCTGACTGGGTTGTAGATAATCCTTTGCTAGAAAGGTAATCGCAAAGCCGCCGCCACCCAATTCTCGAATAATTTCGTAGCGTCCAACCAGCATGCCCACAACAATCTTAGACTCCTAGAAATCTGATGAATTTGAGCATAATTGTTACTAAGTGCATCTGACCAATCAACTCCACGTATTATACTAAGTTTTCTGTATAATATCCTTCTTAAGATGTAATCAGCTAAACCCGCTATCTCCTAATATTCCAGCATGAATTTTGATTCAGCCGATGCCATAACAATAGCTGCTGCTGTGCGTGAAGGCAAAGTAAGCGCGGTGGAAGTTACCAGGGCTGCGTTAGCACGAATAGCAGCGCGGGATGATCAACTCAACTGTTTTACGGCTATGACTGCTAAGACAGCTTTAACAGATGCAGCCCGCATTGACAGGGAAATTGCCCAAGGTAATAATCCTGGAACGCTGGCTGGTGTGCCTTTTGCGGTGAAAAATCTCTTTGATATTGCTGGTTTAACGACTCTGGCAGGGTCAAAAATCAATGCAGAAAACCCAGCAGCTACCCAAGATGCAACAGCAGTAGCGAAGCTGAAACAAGCGGGTGCGGTGCTGGTTGGCGCCTTAAATATGGATGAATACGCCTATGGGTTTGTGACGGAAAATTCCCATTACGGTACTACTCACAACCCCCATGATTTACAGCGAGTTGCTGGTGGTTCATCCGGTGGTTCAGCGGCGGCTGTTGCTGCTGGGTTAGTACCGCTGACGCTGGGTTCTGATACTAATGGTTCAATTCGCGTTCCAGCGGCGTTGTGTGGCGTTTTTGGTTTTAAACCAACTTATGGAAGATTATCTCGGGCTGGGGTAGCTTTATTATCTAGCAGTTTTGACCACATTGGCCCTTTTGCGCGTTCGGTGCAGGATATTGCTACGGTGTTTGATCTGCTTCAGGGAGAAGACGATCGCGATCCAATTTGTACAAAGCGTCCGCCGGAATTGGTTTTACCACAACTCAAACAAGATATTTCTGGTATCAGAATTGCGATTGTGGCTGATTATTTCACCACAGGCGTAGAATCCGAAGCTTTAGCAGCAGTCCAAAAGGTAGCTGATGCAATAAAAGTCACTGAATACGTAACGATACCAGAAGCACACCGCGCCCGAGCAGCAGCTTTTGTGATTACAGCTAGCGAGGGCGCAAATCTGCATTTGGAAAAATTGCGTAGGCAAAGCCCACCGAAGGTATCGCGTCCCCAAGATTTTGATCCAGCAACACGCGATCGCTTTTTGGCTGGGGCGTTAATTCCTAGTAGCTGGTATCTCCAAGCCCAACGGTTTAGAAGATGGTATCGCGATCAGGTTCGAGAAGTTTTGCAAAATGTCGATGTGATTCTTGCCCCAACTACACCAATTTCCGCACCGCTAATTGGTCAACAAACCATGATTTTGGATGGCGAAGAAATTCTTGTCCGTCCTCATTTAGGATTATTTACTCAACCATTATCTTTTATTGGCTTACCCGTTTTATCAGTACCAATTCAGCGCCCAAATGCCTTACCTTTAGGTGTGCAATTGATAGCAGCACCATATAATGAAGCGTTAATTTTACGGGTTGCAGCTGTGTTAGAGGCAAAGGGTGTAGTTTCAGCACCAGTGATTTTCAACGCTCTTAAATAAAGCTAATTGTTTACGATGCTATGAATGAGGTGATTGTAAAATGGAAAAATTACGCTTTCATTTACTAGCATTGAGTCTTTTCAGCAGCAGAAATATCCTCTACCGCTAGTTTCAAGGTTCTAGGGATCTGAATTCCTTGCAGTGCAATTCTAGTCACGATGAACAAAGACATCGCCAACCACAACAGATGAACACTCTGCAACTTCCAAGCCAGTGCTGCTGTGGGAATAAACCCTAGCCCAGTTGCGATAAAAGCTGCATTGCGGAGGATTAATCCTTCTGCCAAACCAAAGAAATAAGCCTCAATTGAGACGGCAAACGCATACAGCCCCAGCACGCTCATTAGCCAGGGAATGTAGAAATCAATGTGAGTGGTTATTTCCGTGTGATTCGTGAGTAGCCCAAATACCGTCTGAGGAAACAGGATGCAGGTAAGGGACATGATGACTGCAAACATCAGAGTCACGCCTATAGAAACGCCAAGCAGTGGTACCATCTGCCCCTGCTCCTTTGTGCCATGAAAGTTGCCTGTCAAGGTTTCCGTTGCATAAGACAAGCCATTGAGTATTTGAATCCCTAGCGTCATGAACTCAATCAGCAAGACATTTTCCGCAAAGGCGATTCTTCCCATCCCAGCGAACAGATTAGTAAAAGCCCAAAAGGTAAACCCAATCGCCAGTGTCCGTATAAAGAGATCCCGACTCAGGGCAAAAGTCTCATTCCAGGCAGATTTGTCCCAAAGCTGAGGCGCGACGGCACGAATTTCCTGCCACTGGATTTCACTCTTCACCCAAATTAGTCCTACCATCATCATCAGAAATTGGCTCAAAGCTTGTGCCAAGCCTGCTCCCATGCTTTCTAAACCTGCTCGCACAATCATCTGGTAACTCAAGATGATATTGACGACGTTGCCAAAAACCGACAAGACTAAGACTTTCTGGCTCTGTTCACGCCCCATCAGCCAGCCGAACAGCACCATATTCACCAGAACCGCAGGTACACCCCAAATCCGCGTGTTGAAGTAGTCCACCGCAGCCGTTTTCACCTCTGGAGTATTGTTCAAGACAATAAGCCCCAACTCTCGCAGTGGGTATTGCAGGAGCAAAACAGCAAATCCCAAGCTGACGGCAATTAAAACATTCCGTAAGCCTAGCAGCAGTACTTCCTGTTGATCATTTCTTCCAGTCGCCTGGGCAGTCGTGCCGGTGACAGAGAGACGCAAAAAATTCAATGCTCGATAGAAGTAATTAAACACAACTGTCGCCAGTGCAACGCCAGTTAAATGACGAATGTCTTGCAAGTGCCCTAAAAAGGAAACGCTAACCATTCCAGATAATGGCACCATTAGATTGGAGAGCATATTCGCGATCGCTAATCTGAAATAGCGATGAATCCATCGGTCTTGCAAATCATTATTTACTAACATTTGGAATCGGTTAGCTGATGCGATTGAGCTATTTAACTAATTACTAATTCCTAATTGGCTACACTCCGCTACGTACCCCTATGGGGATCTTGCTACGCAAAGCGTCTTGTAGAGAAGACCTTAATTCGTAATTTTCGGGCGTTTCACCACACCCCACGGGTGAAGCTCCTACGGACGCTCGTTCCTCTCTACGAGACGCTGCGCTAACGGCAGTTGCCATCAGTGAGATCCTCTTGGCATAGCGTCTCATAGAGAAGACCACGCTACCTCACCAAATTGTCAAATTGGTGGTGTTGAATTAGTTGTAAATAAATCCTAAACTAATTTAATTACGAATTATGTAGCTTACTTCTCATTTTTGGCGAGTATTATCAATTACGAATTATTTTAAGGAACTCAAAAAATCAAATTATCCAAATTATTGTATCCAATGCAACTATCAGATTCTTCTTCCCTTGCTCAAGAACTGCTTCCACAGTGATTGGATATTTTTTTATTTGAAAGTCCCTTAACCCCGATCAAATCGGCTCTTGCATTTGCGTACAGTCATAATACCCAAAAATTGCCTTAGGATGACGATAATGTTTCAACTCTATAGGACAATACAGTTCGGTTAAGGATAATTGTAAGTTGGGTTGAACTAAGTGAAATCCAAAAAATGCTCAGAAATGTTGGGTTTCGTTCCTCAACCCAACCTACGTAATATATTTTTTGGGCTTAACCCAAGCGTATTGCTCTATAGGACTAGTATTTGATTTTTGAAAAAGCTCCGTACAATGGGCGAATTAAAATCTACGTTAAACTCCAGGGGACTTTCCCCAGGGTTTGGGAGGAACAGCAGGTGTCTCAATTGCCGCCAAAACTTCTCCGGTTTATGATCACCTATTTACTTAAGAGCGGCTCAATAGCCTCGGCCCACTTATCGGCCATCTTATCGTAGCCATGCTGCGTGGGATGTATTTGATCTGAGCGAATATCATTCTTTGTAAGTACACGATTCATGTCAACCAACTTAATACTATGACCTTGCGCTTGCTCATATCTGACAATGTTCAGAATCCCTGCATTAATTTTTTTAATTCCGGCATTATATTTTTCATTAGTAGAAAGCCCAATTTTGGCAACTAGTAAATGTACTGCTGGAATATCGTAAAATATCCGGTTAATTAGCAATTGTAGTCGCTCCGGTGCATTGATTAGATTGTAGTTTTGTACTGCATCATTAGTCCCGATGTACAATAAAATTATATCTGGATTGTAAGTAACAAGTGCATCATCCACTAGTGAGGCAATCTGATCAATTCGATAACCCGGATGCCCCTCATGGTGTTTGTCACCGAGGCTTTTGGGGCCATTAGATTGGGAGCCGACAAAATGAATGTTCCATTTGTTTGCCTGTGCTATATTCCACAACTTGATGCGATAACCACCTCCATTAGGAACGCCAGCAGTGATAGACGCCCCCAGCGGCATAATTCTGTAGCCGTTAAGTGCTGCCTGAGCTGGTAGATGGGGTGACAGGTTCTGAACGGTCAAATTGATTATAATTGCAAGCAAAACTCCTGTTAATACACGAAGTACAAATTTTGTCATTATTAAACTTTTAGTATAAGTTGATTTAGATTACATAACTATAAGTTACGCATTACTGTCTAGTAGCTCAAAGGTAACGCCGACGCAATATCGAACCAATCCCAATTACACATATACCGAATAGTGTTGCTGCCGTTCTCGGTTCTGGAATTTGCTGCGGTGTCTGGAAAGAACCACTCAAAAAAGCTTGACCTCTTAAGGGACTAGTTGGATCTTGATCGAGTGACTCAATTTCGCTCAAGTTAAATATGCCTGTAGCACCACTGAACCTACCTGCACCACCAGTGATAGTTATAGTACCAGAACCGACTAATTTACGGTTAATAAAGTCAAATGCAGCAGTCGCGCTACTCCTGCCAAATAATTTGTCATCGCCACTGCCAAAAAACTCATTTCTGCCGATTGGCAAGCCTTGTAAACCAAATTTTGTTGCGTCTTGAACAAATACGAGATTACCAGTATTGGGGTCAATTCGGCTATAGTTGTTTATGCTATAAAAGTTACTCAGACCGTACGGGGCACCAGAATTGAAACCTGAGACAAATGCTTTAGATACGTCGGTCGATGGGATAGGTGTGAGAGTAACTTCCGTATCGTATACTACGTCAAATGGATAAATCGTTTGGGCGTTCGCTTTTGTTGTATTCGCACCGACACTGAGTAAACAGAAAACTAGCGGCACAAGACATATACTATGCGATCGCATATTAATTTTTATCACCTAAAACCCCTAATATTAATTTCTGACTTATCAGAGATTGTTACAGGCTTTATGCAACTTTAAGAAAAAATTAGAAAACTCGCTATTTTACTTGAGAGCGATCGCCCAAGCATATACTCCCGACTTCGCTGTATCGGCTTACCAATTTTAAGACAATACATTACACTTAACGTTTTATAAGTAAAATTCAAGCTTTAGTTAATACAACTTAAGCTGTGGTTACAAATGCTAATGATATTATAAGTAAATTTGAAGCTATAGTTAATATAAATTAAGCATTACTTATAAATAGTCGTAATATTATAAGTAAACTTGAAGCTGTAGTTAATACAGCTTCAGTTGTGGTTATAAATGTTGAAGCTGTAGTTAATACAGCTTCGGTTGTGGTTATGAATGTTGAAGCTGTAGTTAATACAGTCTCATGTTATCTCTAAGCGATCGCGCTAGCGAGTTAGTTTGCCATTGCTGAAGCTACTTGCGATGAAACGCCACCTGCGGCTTTAATTAAATCGGCTCCTTTCTCGCCGATCATAATCGTGGGCGCGTTCGTATTGCCCCCGACCAAAGTTGGCATAATCGATGCATCAACAACGCGCAACCCCTCAACCCCATGTACCCGGAGTTCGGGATCAACGACCGCCATTGGGTCAGTTCCCATTTTGCAAGTACCCACAGGATGATACCCCGTAACGCAAAATTCCCGGATGTAAGCTTCGAGTGCTTCATCGCTAATCACCTCAGCACCGGGACTGATTTCCTCACCTCGAAACTGATCAAAGGCACTTGTATAAAATAATTTACGCATTATTTTAATCCCAGCAACTAGCTTTTGCACATCAGATTGACTTTGCAGAAAGTTGATCCGAATAATCGGTGGGTCTTTGGGGTCAGGCGATCGCAAACTTATACTGCCAATGTTTTGAGGATGAGTCAAACTGACTGTAACAGTGAATCCCAAACCAGAGAGGGTTTGGCCAGGAGATATCCACAGAATGGGACCGAAGAAAAACTGTAAATCTGGCGCGGCATCCAGATTACCTTCGGTATGCAAAAACAATCCGGCTTCAGCGTTACCATTACTGCTAATTGCCGGGTCTAACCCAGCAATTACCTGGGGTGCCACAGGACTGGTAATTATCTGGTGTGCTACAGGAACGAGAGAGTGGTCTTGGAGGTTTTGACCGACACCTGGCAAATCAACGACGACAGGAATCCCCATTGCTTGCAGTTGTTCTGCATCGCCAATACCGGAAAGCATCAGCAGCTTGGGCGAATCGAATGCACCAGCACTTAAAATCACTTCTTTGTTAACCCTGGCTTGGTGCAGCCTTCCCTCGTGCATATATTCCACCCCAACGGTGCGGGTTCCCTCAAACAATAACCTCCTCACTAACGCTCTTGTTGTTATTGTTAAATTGGGACGCCTGAGAATTGGCAGCAGGAATGCAGCAGCAGCACTGTGACGTTTACCATCCTTGACCGTCAACTGATAAATTCCCGCACCTGATTGCTGTATCCCATTGAAATCAGGATTGTGGTTATATCCGATTGCCACGGCTCCTTCTACAAATCGTTGGGATGCCACAGCACTTTCTTGAATATCGGTGACGCTCAACTCCCCATCAACCCCGTGGTACGCGTCGGCACCGCGTTGCTGGTTCTCAGATTTCTTGAAATAGGGCAATACATCTTGGTAACTCCAACCAGGATTCCCCAATGACTGCCAGTGGTCATAATCGTGATGATTGCCCCGGATATAAATCATGGAATTAATCGAACTGCTGCCACCCAAGACTTTGCCACGGGGACAAAAGATTTTGCGGTTATTCAGGTACGGTTCTGGTTCAGAGAAATATTTCCAGTCCAGTTCCGAGCGAGGTAGGTTGGGGGATTCCAACGGGATTTGAATCTCAGGTTTAGTATCTGGATTGCCAGCTTCGAGTAATAACACGGTTGTTTCACTATCTTGTGTCATCCGGTTGGCGACAACGCAGCCTGCCGAACCTGCACCAATCACAATATAGTCATATTGAGTCATGACATCCTCGCTTCTAAATTCAACTACTTTAAGAACTGTAATGCTAAGAATGAACGGGAGAGTGACGATGTTAGGAATCTCGCATCATTTTAAAACCAATTCCATAAAAACCCAGTTTGCTTGATGTTCTAGAGGAATCTCTGTTTTTTCCAAATACGGCTTGATATCTTGAAAGCCAAATATCCGATAAAGTGCCTGTGCTTCCTTTGCAAAAGGGGCACTATCTAAACGTATCCTTGAGTAACCAATGTAGACAGCTTCATTGATGATAACTTCTAATAAAGACCGACCGATTCCTTTTCTGCGAAATTCTGGTCTTAGATACATCCTTTTAATTTCGCCAACATCTTCACCAATTTTTCGTAAGCAAGCGCAACCGGCTATTTGTGCCTCGGATTGTCCCAAAAGCAAGCGTCCTGAAGGGGGTATAAATTCGTGAAGTTGAGTCATATATTGCTCAAAGAATGTATCAATATCTAACTGGATGCCGAAGCGATGGCTGAATATCAACCTAGTCTCGTTAGAATATTCCCAAAACAGTTTCTGTATATGAGATTTATGTTCGTCAGTTTCTACCTGGATAATTTTAAGCAAAGTTTATGCCTCCGCTAAGTAATTAAATAAGAATCGGTATTAAGAGAATTTACTTATAAGTTAATTGGTGCTAATTAAAACTTAATATCGAAATCCTACCAAGGGTGAGGGACATTATACATCATAAATTTCTGTTGCAAATAGTCTGGCTAGAGCTAGCGTAAAGTGGACAATTTGACAATCTTTAATACTTAAACTACTTGGCGTATAGTCATAATCTGTCCGCACGCAAGAAAAACGCAAGACACTTGATATATGGTTCAGAATCTCGAAAGAACACGCCAGAGTGCAAGGTTTCCAGAAACTGCACCGGCTGCTAATCCCGTATTTTTTAGAACCTATAGCCGCCGTACAAAGGCAGGGTTGAGGGAAACATGGGATGAGGTATGCGATCGCACTCTACTCGGCTTAATCAAGCTGGGAAAGCTAACTCAACAAGAAGTAGCCATACTGGATCAGATGCAGCGCAACTTGAAAGCTATGCCCAGTGGGCGCTGGCTATGGGTTGGTGGTACAGACTGGATAACCAAGCCAAAGAACTTTTCCGGGGCTTATAATTGCACCTCTACCAACCTCGAAGACTGGAGCGCCTTCGGATTAATGATGGATTTGGCAATGATGGGCTGTGGCACTGGAGCCGTCCTAGAACCACAATTTATTAGCCAGTTACCCCCCATCCGTAATCGATTGAATGTCACTGTACAAGGTGAAATTGGCAGCACTCCTCAACAACAGCGACGTGAATATACTGAAACTCATATAGAAGGTAACAGCGTCACTATTCACGTTGGAGATAGCCGTGAAGGTTGGGTTGAATCATATCAAACCCTGTTGGAACTCTCCACTGATCAACAATTTTCAACAGAAGTTGAAGTATTAGTCGATATCAGCGATGTCCGCAAAGCAGGAGAAACTCTCAACGGTTTTGGAGGAGTTGCTAATCCTGTAAAATTGCCTGGACTTTATCAGGGTTGTGCATCTATTCTTAATAAAGCTTTAGGACGACAATTAAATTCAGTTGAATGCTGTCTATTAATTGATCAAGGTGCTGTCACAATTGTTGCCGGTAACATTAGGCGTTCAGCTGGCATGAGGCAAGGTTCTAGCGAAGATAGTTTGTTCGCCGATGCCAAAGATAACTTATGGCAGCAGGATGAAAGTGGCAACTGGCGAATTGATCCAGAGCGTGATGCACTCAGGATGGCAAATCATACCAGAGTTTTTCACCGCAAGCCAACCTTAGAAGAATGTATTAATGCTGTCCGCAAACAATATTATAGTGGCGAGGGAGCGATTCAATGGGCTGGTGAAGCTGTAGCGCGATCAAACATTGATTTGCTATCAACTCCTAACTTAAAAATTGATTTCTTGAAAGCTTACGAACAAGGAACAGCAAAACAGTGGTTAAAAGAACATTATCCAAATCTTGATGCTAATGAACTAGAACATCGTTTGCAGCGATATGCTTTAAATCCGTGTGGTAATTGATTTTGCCTCACGTTAAAAACCTCGCAAAAACGGGGAAAGCTGAGATGCTAATCCCGTGGTAATCAAAGGAACTAAAAAGCTTTTGACACCGTACAGCGTAGAGAGTGAAACTAGATTACACCAGAAATCGATGTCTAGAATATAATCTCTCCAAGAGTGCGGGGGCAGATGTAACAAGTCAAAAGTCAAAAGTCAAAAGCCAATTTTAACTTTGACCTTTGACTTACCCAAAGGGGGTGTCACATATGCAAAATGTACGCGGAACTACTGCAAATAATCAAGCAGTAGAGCTAGGGGATAAAAAGCCTCTAGGATAACAAATATGGAAATCATCGGTAGTAATTTTCACTGTAATTTGTCTGAGGTTCACCTTAATCAAATTGACCCATATAACTACAAAGAACAAGAAGAGGCATTTACTGCTGGAGCGCTATCTGTAGCAGCACTTCTAAATCACAAATTCCTGGAACCACGCTATCAATACAGCCGTGAATTAGACCCAATTGTGGGAGTTTCTTTTACAGGTTTATTTGATTTCTTTGTCCATGCTTTTGGTGTTGATTGGCTGCGCTGGTGGGCAGAAGGAAGACCCGCAACTGTACAAGGATTGGCTTTCAAGCGTGAGGAAGAAAAATATCTAACTTCCTGGAAAAATATTGTACATCGGGTAGTTTGGGATTACTGCGATCGCCATAATCTCAAACGTCCAAATCGTTGTACCACAGTCCAACCCAGTGGTACTAAGGCTTTATTAACTAATGCTAGTTCCGGATGGCATCCCCCGAAAGCGCAAAGATTTATTCGCCGCATCACCTTCGGAAAAAATGACCCAGTAGCCTTAGCTTGTATTGACTACGGTTACAACGTTATTCCCTCTCAATCAGACAAAGATGAACAGGGCAATTTGCTTAACGATCCCTTTGACCAAAGGGTGAGTGAGTGGTTAGTAGAAATCCCCGTTTCTGTACCTTGGGCTGATTTACCAACAGCTGATGAAATTGATGTTTCTAAGTTTTCAGTCTTAGCCCAATTTGATTTTGTCCTCCAGGTTCAACGTTGGTATGTGACTCACAACACATCAGCTACTTTGGAACTTCGCTCTGATGAAATCGAACCTTTGGCACAGCGGATCTACGAAACTATCCAGAATGATGAAGGATATATTTCAGCAGCCCTTTTAGCTCGTTTTGATGACCTGCAATCATTCCCACGTTTGCCATTTGAACCAATAGATAAACTAACCTACGATCGCTTGAATCAAGAGGTGAAAGCACGGCGGAAAACAGATGATTTCTGTGCAGTCTTAAGCCGCTACGATTTAGGCGAAATGTCAGAGGCTGGCCCTAGTGGTTGTGACTCTGATAAGTGTATGTTTCCTGATGAGCAACCAAGCTCATAAAGTGAAATGACTATCAACTTCGGGTAGGCACTATTTATCTATAACAATAAAAAGCAGTGGTTTTATATGATATTTAACCACTGCTTTTTAGATCAACTCAAATTTCCCCTTTACCCTCCTTGGTAATTATTTTGGTGGAGAAAAGCAGTACAAAATTTCTCTACATTATGATCTTTAGCAAAAGGAGTCCGCCAATGAAAGCTTACGAAATTCAAAGCAGCGCCGGGATTGATGCCCTCGCATTAGTCGATCGCCCTGAACCAAAACCAACTGCGGGACAAGTTCTGATTCAAGTCAAAGCAACATCCCTAAATTACCGTGATCTACTTATTGCCGAAGGAGCTTACGATGCTAAACAGAAATATCCAATAATTCCCGTGTGTGACGGTGTGGGGGAAGTCGTGACAGTGGGGGAAGGCATTACACGGGTGAAAATAGGCGATCGCGTCGCGGGTACTTTCTTCCAAAACTGGATTTATGGCTCTTTCACCAGAGAGAAAATGAAATCTGCTCTCGGAAGTGGTAACGATGGAATGCTGGCTGAGTATGCCGTATTACACCAAGATGATTTGGTGATATTACCAGACTATCTATCCGACATTGAAGGGGCAACTTTGCCCTGTGCAGGTGTCACAGCTTGGCATGCACTGGTGACAGAAGGCAATATTCGCGCAGGTGATAGTGTTTTATTACTCGGTACTGGGGGAGTTTCGATTTTTGCTCTCCAGTTTGCCAAAATACATGGTGCTAAAGCGATTATTACTTCCAGCAGTGATGAGAAATTGGCACGAGCTAGACAACTTGGTGCTGACGAGACAATTAACTACAAAACAACACCAGATTGGGAAAAGCAAGTTTACCAATTGACTAATCGCATAGGTGTAGATCATGTAGTAGAAGTAGGCGGTGCAGGCACTTTGCCAAAATCACTACAAGCAGTCCGCATTGGGGGACGTATTAGTTTGATTGGCGTATTATCAGGTAGAGGAAATGAAATTGACCCCAGTCCAATACTTTTTAAGAATTTAACAGTTCAGGGAATTGAAGTTGGCAGTCGGGAAATGTTTGAGGCGATGAATCAGGCGATGCAACAGCATCAAATCAAACCGATTATTGATCGAGTTTTTTCATTCACTGAAGCACGAGAAGCTTATCATTATCTCAAAAGCGCGGCTCACTTCGGTAAAGTCGTAATTAGTAATGACGCTCTCTACTAGACGCTGTGCGTAGCTTGCTTCCCCGTTCGCGTAGCGTCCCGTAGGGAAGGGGTACGCGGACTCGCTAACGTAATTCGTATTTTTCAAGAGTTAAATTATATGTTTCAAGTGAGAATTAAACTCCACTTGAAACATAATTATTAATTACGTTTAAACAGCAGCGAGAGTAGGCGCAGCGAATTTAGCATATCGCTCGATGTAGAATTCCTTAGAGTTAGCGATCGCTTTCACAGATTCACTCTCTTTCAAAGCACGTTTCCACTGGCGTACACGGGTAAATTCCTCTGGCACCCCAAAGCCGCGATACTGCTTCAGTGCAGCCCAGCGCTCAAACCAGGGGAAATAAGTGAAATCGACCAAACTGATGGATTCACCAAACCAGTAAGGGCCTTCCCCAGATAGCTTTGCCAAACCTTCGCTTTCAATGAATTCCAGGTGTTTGTATAGTTCCTGTTTAGCTTCTTCTTGTTTTTGGGGATCTGAACTCCGCAGAAGGCTAGAAAAAGCGGGAACGAACCTGGTGTTAGCAAAATCAATCCAGATGCGAGCCTGTGCCCTAGCAACAGGACTGCTGGGTAACAGTGGTGGATTGGGAAATACCTCATCGAGATACTCATTAATCACTGCTGACTCCCAAACTGGCTCATTACCATGAGTTAGTGCAGGAACTTTACCATAGGGGGATACTTTGGTAAACCCTTCAGGCTTATTCTGCAAATCAATCTCAATCAAATCGAAGTCAATGCCCTTCTCTTGGAGTACCAAACGGGTCCGGTGAGCATAAGGACAAACAACTGCACTGTATACTTTGATTTGGGCCATGTTTAAGTTCCTTGGTAATTAGCACTTGTTAATCGGCATTGGGAATTGAATTTTCATCCAAAATCCCAAATCTTAAATTGTTAGTGTCACGAAACCTCTTTGAAGCGAATGTAGCGTGAGAAATTCTTGATACTAACCAAACTTTTAAATTTGACACTAGGTAATACCATTTCTTTGTGAGGCTGCACCAAATTTTCTTGGCTTCTTATTTCTTTCTTTCTTTCTTTGTGTCCTTTGCGGTAGCCTGCGGCAAGCCGCTTTGCGTCTACGTTCCTCATTTTGTTTGGCGCATCTTCATACAGAATTGGTATATGTTTAAGGTGCTGGGTTTGGAGACTGAGTATGAACTAGATCCAATTCTTCTAAAATGTCTTTGTTGAGAACCACATTCAGACTTTCTAAATTCTCTTTGAGTTGTTCGAGTGTCGTAGCACCAATAATTGTGCTAGGCACAAACCAACGACTCCGCACGAATGCCAAAGCTAGATGCACTGGACTTAGTTGATAGCGCTTGGCAATTTCCACATAAGCTGCTACTGCTTGACCTACTTTTGGTTTCAAATAACGCTGACCAAAATTTTCAAACAAAGTGACTCTTGCATTCTCTGGTTTGCCGTTTAGGTATTTACCAGTCAAGAAACCAAATGCCAAAAGACTATAAGCTAGTAACCCAATTTCTTCCTGATAAACTGCTTCTGCTAAGGCTCCGTCAAATACTCGATTCAGTAAGTTGTAAGCATTTTGAATCGAAACAACTTTGGGCAATCCTAATTGTTTAGCAGCATTACTAAACTGGGCCACTCCCCAAGGTGTTTCGTTACTCAAACCGATATAGCGAATTTTCCCTGCCTTAATTACATCGGCAAAAACTGCTAGCTGTTCAGCGATGGGAACCGTTTTTTCCACCTGAGTTGGATCGAACACCGTTTGTCCAAACCGTGGCACGTAGCGATCGGGCCAGTGGATTTGATATAGATCAATATAATCCGTTTGTAATCTTTTTAGACTATCGTCTACAGCTTGTTTGATATTATCACGGTCAATTGCTTTGGCTCCACCACGTACCCATTTAAAGCCTCGACCAGGGCCAGCAATTTTAGTAGCTATAACAAGTTGATCTCTTTGTTGACGCTTTAACCATTCCCCAATGTAAGTTTCAGTTAATCCATAAGTTTTGCCACTTGTTGGTACAGGGTACATCTCAGCTGCATCAATAAAGTTGACTCCTTGGTCAATAGAATAATCTAGCTGCTCGTGGGCTTCTTCAATGGTATTTTGCTGTCCATAGGTCATGGTGCCTAGACAAATTTCAGAAACTTTTAAGTCACTCTTACCAAGTTGGTTATACTTCATAATTTTTGCGTTGCTTTTCAGTTTATTCAAAAATAATATTTATTTTGGATATTTTGCATTTTTCTCAAGGCGCTCTTTTTAAGTAAATTAGCTCCAAACAACACCGAATTTGGTGGTACTAAACCAATATAAGTTTTTCAGAAAATTAATATTTAGCTGATACTACTAAAAACAGATAAAGAAAACGTATTTAATGAATATAGTTGTTTATTATTGTATAGATGAACCAGATAAGTAAGCTAGTTGGGAGTAAGAAAAAATCTAAAATTGTAGTAGAAAATACTTGCTTTTATTGAGGATTTGTGAAATGGAATATTTTAGTCCTAGCATATACTACCATAAACCAATAAATTTACCGTAGTATATTAGGAAATTTTAAGATTATTTTAGAATTAAGTTTTAATAAATGTTCATATTAATATATTTAGTCCTAAGTAGCTTGCGTTTACTGCAATCAAAATATACCAACTTTACCTGCGAGAGTTTACAACATCTGGTAGCAATGACAAAGATTTAGGGTTTTAAGGATTTGTATAACCAGGAATTTTTTACTGCGATCGCTTCCAACAATACTCATGTCTATAGCAATGTGATTTAAGTAAAAAATAAATATAATTATACTGAATAATTGAAATATTTACTGGGATGTTATGGCATTTTTGATGCATTCAATTGGAGTTGCAAAGCGGCATATTAATACTTGATCTGGCGTTGCTGAATTTAGATATGAAATGCAAAAATCATCTATTTTCAACTCTTACTCTCTGTGTCTGTGCGCCTCTGCGTGAAACAAATTCGTATTCTTAATCAGCAATGCCCTTTATTTTGTTTCCTCATAAAGCAGTGATTTCTATTGTCACCACTATGGAAGATGGCTCGACAATGGAAGTTGGTTTAGTGAGCAATGAAGGCATGGTGGGTATGCCTGTGATTTTAGGAGACAACATCACAACCACAACTGCATTGGTGCAAATTTCAGACAGTGCCATGCAAATCGATGCAAATATATTCAGAAGCGAGTTCAATCGGGGTACAGCGCTTCAAAGCCTGCTGCTGCGCTATGTCCAAGGTGTATACACTCAAATAGTACAAGAATCTGCCTGCAACCGTCTTCATCAGCGACAAGAGCGGCTGGCTCGTTGGCTGCTGACAGTTTCTGACCGTCTGGAATCAAAGGAATTTCCGCTTACTCAAGAATTTATCTCACAGATTCTGGGTGTAGATAGCGCTGATATCAGCGAAGCAGCTAGTACCCTGAGCCAAGCTGGAATCATCGCCTACCACTGTGGTCAGATTAAGATCCTGAATCGAGAGGCTTTAGAAAAAACTTCCTGTGAATGTTATCAGATATTAGAAGATGAATTTATCCGTTTATTGGGCTTATTGCCCAATAAACGGCGAAAATAATTTTTTTTAAACTTCTATGTACGGAAGCGCACAGACTAAAACAAGTGTGTTAATTTAAGCTTTTTTAGATTGTTCCCATGTTTCTTTAGCAAATACACCTTTTGACATTGGGATCTGATCCTTAAATCCTTTCCTTGTGCCTTGAGTTGGCCTTTCTAGAGTCACCTACCTTAAGGAGAGTAGCTTCTAATGTCATTAGATGAAAATATCTTTCAGCAGCCAGCAAATAAGCTGCTCGCAGCTCTGCCAGCCAGTGATTATCAGCGTCTTGTCCCCCATCTAAAGCTAGTTTCGCTCGAAGTTCCGCAAATACTTTCCCAAGCAGGCGAATCAATCACACACGTTTATTTTCCTGATAAGTCAATGGTTTCTATAGTTGCCACTATGGAAGATGGCTCAACGGCAGAAGTTGGAATAGTGAGTAATGAAGGCATGATTGGTATCCCGGTAATTTTAGGAAACAAGATCACAACCACAACATCATTTGTGCAGATTTCGGGCGCTGCTATGTAGATGAATGCAGATGTACTTAAAGCCGAGTTCAATCGGGGCGGAGCGCTTCAAACCCTGTTGCTGTCCTACATACAAGCTATATACTCTGAACTGGCGCAAGGAGCTGCCTGCAACCGTCTGCATACACTGGACGAACGGCTGGCTCGCTGGTTACTGACAGTCTCTGACCGTGTGGGATCAGAAGATTTTCCGCTTACGCAAGAATTTATCTCCCAGATGCTAGGTGTACGTCGTTCCGGCGTTACAGTTGCGGCTAGTACCCTCAGCCGAGCCGGAATGATCAGCTACCACCGTGGTCATATTAGCATCTTGAACCGAGAGGATTTGTCAGCAACTGCCTGCGAGTGTTATCGAGTCATACAAAACGAATTTGCTCGCTTACTGGGCATGATGCCCAGTAAGCGAGCCGAAAAATTTTTTTGAGTTATATGTGCGAAACCGAACAGACTCGCAAAAGTCACTTGATTTAAAGTATTTTGAGCAAATTTCTCTTTTAATGTTCAGTGAGCAAAAACACTCTTAAGCCGCAAGTAAATAAGTTACTCGCGGCTTTGTCAACTAGTGATTATCAGCGTCTTGTTCCACACTTAAAGTTGGTTTCGCTTTCGACTCGGCAAGTCATTTACGAATCAAAAGAACCGATCACACAGGTCTATTTTCCCCAACACGGAGTAGTTTCTTTAGTCGCTAATATGGAAGATGGCTCGATGATGGAAGTTGGGATAGTGAGCAATGAAGGGATGATCGGTATCCCAATAATTTTAGGAGGCAAGACAACAACCACAAAAGCGTTTGTGCAGGTTTCGGGTGCTGCTATGCAGATGGATGCAGATGTACTTAAAACCGAGTTAAATCAGGGTGGGGCTATTCAAAACCTGCTGCTGCGCTATGTACAAGCTGTATACACTGAACTGGCGCAAGGATGTGCCTGCAACCGTTTTCATACACTAGAGGAGCGGCTGGCTCGTTGGCTACTGACAGTCTCTGACCGCCTGCAATCAGAGGATTTTCCGCTCACACAAGAATTTATCGCCCAGATGCTAGGTGTACGGCGCTCCGGTGTGACAGTAGCGGCTAATACCCTGAGCCGAACCGGAATGATTCGCTACCAGCGTGGTCATATTAGCATCCTTAACCGAGAGGATTTGTCAGCAACTTCTTGCGAGTGTTATCGAGTCATACAAGGCGAATTTGCTCGGTTGCTGGAGAATCAGCCAAGGCGCGATGCCAATAAATAATTTTAAGTTATTGTGTCTGAAACCGGACAGACACTTGCTAATTAGTTTCTTTAAGATTTAGTTAAGTAGGCATCAAATGGCATTTACAAATACCTGCCTTTTGATGTAATTGTTACTCCAAGTGTTTGAGCTACATGGCAGTGAAAATAATGTCTAATCAATCGATATCTTTTAAAGGTCTGCGATTGCTGGTTGTTGATGACGACCCTGATACTAGAACATTACTTACCTTTCTGTTTGAAATAGACGGAGCAGAGATTATCACGGCTGCTTCAGCAAGCGAATCTATAGCAATAATGTCATTTTTTAAACCAGACATCCTAATTAGTGACATTTATTTACCAGATGAAGACGGCTACTCACTGCTCTTGAAGGCCAGAAATCTGGAAGCAAAGCGAGGGAGAAAGATTCCAGCTATTGCTCTAACGGCATCCGCTTTTGACGAAGACCATAATCGTGCATTATTAGCAGGTTATGATATATACCGATGTAAGCCAGTAGACTTAGACGAGTTAGCTTCTGTGGTTGCTAGTTTAGCTGGACTCGAACAATACGCTTGACATATTTGGATGTAACAAGGCAGAAGCCAGTAAGCAAGAAAGCTTTGACTAAATTTTATTAATTTTGAGAAGGCAAGCGATCGCCTGGTAATTTTATACTAAGTAAGTCGGCGTTAAAAAATCAAGCTATGTAACGAAATGTAAAATCAGCGAATTGCTTATAAATTATTCATTCCAGAGTTTTTACAAAACTAAACATACATGGATTTTATCGTGCCGACTTACTTAAATCAGCGCGTTAGCGTTAGCATACCCTTACGGGGAAGCAAGCTACGCGCAGCGTCTGGTAGAGAAGAACGAGCATCACTTTTCAAGACAGACATCGCATTTTCTCAAGAATCTTTTGACTAATTTTATTTTTTATTAATTTCGCTACCAGTAAAAATTTTTTTAAAACACAGTGATATAAAATATACTAAGAATATATACAGAGAAAAATCAAGTAATTCTCTGTGAGTACTCATTTTTTCATATAAAGGGGCATATTATGGAATATCTTGCTTATTCCCACATGTTTATTGCTCAAGAAGAGGCATCTGGAAACACCGGATACAATTCCCCTAAATCTCAATGGAATTGGAGAAAACCTTTTAAATCTTCTGACATAGTTATTACTAAAGAAGAGGCATCTGGAAACAGCAAATATAAATTCAATTGGAAAAAACTGCTTAAATCTTCAGCTTGGTTAGCTTTAGCTGGCGTTGGCGTATTACTTGTTGCTGTTAGCCAAATTCAAATGAGTTCGGCTGCATATGTAAAAACTAACGGCAGTTGTTTACGTATCCGTACAGGCCCAAGCACCAACTACTCATATGTAGACTGTATATCAAATGGTGCAACACTTCCAGCAGTTGAAAGATATGAAAACGGTTATGCTAGGCTTTCTACGGGTAGATACGTTTTTGCCCGATGGATTGGTGATAAACCTAACTATCTTCCTGCGACTAGACCTGGTGGTGTTGGCGGTTCGGTGATTCTTACTCCTGGTTCTAAAGGTCTGCTTGTAAGAGACGTTCAAACAGCTTTAAGTAATCTCACAGTTGATGGAATTTACGGTCAAGAAACTGTTAGCCGAGTCCGAAGCTTTCAGGCAAGTAAAGGTCTACTTGTAGATGGTGTTGTCGGCCCCGAAACTCGATCAGCTCTGGGTATTTAGCCAGAAGCCACCTTTTGAAAATCTTCTTTCCAAGTTCTAAGCTGTTCTACATCTAGTTTGCATATCTAAATTTAATCAAAGTCTTGTGGGGTGGGCATCTTGCCTGCCCTAACCCTCTTCTGTCACTCTCCGAAAACATTTGCCATTTTTGAATTCTAGAGCTTTTGTATAGCAAGCGATCGCGCGATTCTTTTCTAATAACAAATACAAGACCCATTTTTTTCTAATAGTATAGCTTGTATTGATTGCCTCATAAGGCTTCTAGCAATCGTCCTCCCGGAAAGTGACAGAAGAGGGCTAACGCTCTTTTATAACTCTCACGAGATAAAAATCAGAAACTTTTGTTGGTAAAATCACTAAAAAAATGAAAAACCGGGAGAAAAGCCGGTTTTATGCACCCTAAAAAATAAAAACTTCGCACTTGGTTTAATCTAAGTTCTTAAGTTGATGTTTCTGACGAAAGACCCAAGTAATTTTGCACAATCTGCAAGATGCGCTCTGCTGCATGACCATCGCCAAAGGGATTAATTGCATTTGCCATTGCTTGATAAGCATCTGGATCATTGAGTAACTCAGCAGCAGCTGCAAAAATGTTCTCACTTGTAGTGCCTACAAGTTTGGCTGTACCGGCTGCAACAGCCTCCGGTCTTTCTGTGGTGTCTCTCAAAACCAGTACTGGTTTTCCCAAACTGGGGGCTTCTTCCTGCAACCCACCAGAATCAGTGAGCAAAAGATGCGATCGCCCAATTGCTCCCACCAATTCGCCATAATCGAGAGGATCTGTCAAGAAAATTCGGGGATGATTCCCTAAAAGCGCTTGCAACGGGACTCGCACTGTTGGATTGCGGTGCAATGGTAAAAGCATTGCTGTATCAGGAAACTTGTCTAAAATTTGTAAAAACCCCTGAGCGATCGCTAACAGAGGTTCTCCCCAATTCTCCCGACGGTGAACTGTTGCTAACAGAACGCGATATGAATCCCACTCTAAGCCTGGTACATTGCAAACTGCTTGGGTTGCAGCTACATTCAAAAGTGCATCAATTACCGTGTTACCGGTCATGTGAATTTCACCCAAAACACCAGAACGATGCAAGTTTTCCACAGCCCAAGGAGTCGGCGCAAAGTGCAACTGAGTAATTTGAGAAATCAACCGCCGATTAGCTTCTTCTGGGTAAGGATTGAAGATATCATCAGTTCTTAACCCTGCTTCTACGTGACCGACAGGGATTTTTTGATAAAAAGCTGCCAAAGCTGCGGCAAAAGCCGTGGTAGTATCTCCTTGCACCACCACTAAATCTGGCTTTTTCTCCTTGAATAACCCTTCTAACCCTTGTAAACTGCGGCAGGTAATATCATTTAGAGATTGCTGAACCTGCATAATTTCCAAGTCATAATCTGCCTTGATGTTAAACAGCTGCATAACTTGCTCAACCATCTGCCGATGCTGTCCAGTTAGAATTACTTGCGACTCAAAACCTGAAAACTTCTGGAAAACCTGAATCACTGGAGCTAGTTTAATCGCTTCCGGACGAGTACCCAAGATAATACAAACCCGTTTTTGATTAGTCATTTGTCATTTGTCATCTGTAATTTGCCAATGGTTATAGTCAATCGTCTATGATTAATAGTCAATAGTTGGCGGGAAATCATCACACAAATCATAAATATAAAAGGATAAATCACACAAAATATGAAAAAACCCGGTTTAACCGGGCAGATACACTGATTATCAAATTCAACTGTAATGACTACATCTTGATTTGGGAAGTTTAAATCCCAAAAAGCATGAAAAAACCCGGCTTAACCGGGCAGACGCACTGTTTTTTTGTCGAATTCACCTGTAATGACTACATTTTAATCTCACAAGTTAAAGGGCAAGCAGCGTAAACAGTAGTCTGCATTTGGTCTGCCTCTCCATGCAACCAGCTTAACCATTTAACTTCATTAGGATGAACTCCTTTAAGAGTTAACACACCCGCAGCCAATACAACTGCCATGACATTAATCATGATTAAAGCGCCTGCTACAAGCAAAACAGCACTAACAGGCATCACAGATTGCAAGATAATCGACAACAGACATCCAACCGTAGCCATCAAGACAACTAGTGGAAAACCGACAACCAACAAGCATACTGCCAATGTAAAAGTCCATATTAAAAAGCTTTTAATCATCAACAAGGAGTAGGTCTTTCCTTGATTAGAGCTTTGAGCAGAAACCATGACTTTTCCTCCTAAAAATACACAACAAATTTTAATTTCAGTCATATCCCGCTTTTTGCGAGTAAACTGATTCGTTCCTCAGTGAAATTAAGTATATAAAAACTAATCAGAAAAATGAGCATTTGTTTACTAAAGTTTACAGTCAATTTTTTCTAATTATGAATTTAAAATCAAGTTTATATCTATTAAAAAAACTTGTTATCTGCATCTGTCTTGAGGTATATAAGCTCAAAGGTATGAGCTTTTTACCTTGATCCCCAGATATTACTCCTATTCAACTTAACATTTCTTATAACAATTAATAGTGGTTCTCATAATTAATAGATGGGCTGAATAAATGATCTACTAATGTTTGTGCTGTTAATAGCTAGCAATTCGTGTCCATGCCTGGGATAAATTTCTCATTTAAGGACTTAGAATATTTATATTTATGTTAAAGTAATAAAAATTACATAATTGTCTATGTATCTTTGCTGAGGTGTTTTGAGTCATTGGATGTGTTAAACCAGGTTAGATAAGTTAAATAATTTCTCCAAATCTTCTGAGTAGTGAAATCTTAGGAAAAAAAGATACAAATTGAGGTGGATAAAATGGATTGACCGTGGTTCTAGAGTTTCAATCGCCTTCCATCACCGCTGGGGCTTGCACGCAAGCATCCTCCAAAAGTCATCAAAGCTAGTGACTTGACTTCTCGCTAAATCAACTATTTAACTGCCAAATGTGAAGATATATGACAGAATCACAGTCTCCATTAAATTCTAACTCTGCTGCCGGACGTAACCTGCCACCAATGCCGCCACCACCGCCAACCTCTAGTACGCAGCGGCAGATGACACAAACATTGGATATGTCAATCGATAGAAGCACCAACGCGCCTGTTGCTGGTCATCGTCCGGGTAGTCCACCGCCAATACCTACTTCAGCTCGCCCTAAAAACAGCACTCAGCAAATCACTTTAGCGCAGTTAATCAGGGAAGCTTACGATCAGGGATATTCTGACTTGCACTTGGGTGTGGGTGAAGTACCCCGCTTCCGCAGCCGAGGAGAAATTCAATCAACGGATTATCCAGAAATAGATAAAGAAACTTTGATGAATTGGTTGCGGGAGGTGATGAGTGAGGGGGAAATTCAGCGTTTTGAAGAACACTTAGAATTTGACGGAGCAACTCAATATGACTTTGCTCGTGTGCGGATTAATGTTTTTGGCTCTCTCAAGGGGCCAGCAATAGTGTTGCGGTTGATTCCACTGAAAATCTTAACTATGGAACAGTTGAATTTACCGCCAGTTTTTCGGGATATTTGTCATCACCATAAAGGTTTAATTTTAGTGACTGGGCCCACTGGTTCTGGTAAGTCCACCACGATGGCAGCGATGGTTGACTACATCAATAAGGAGATGGCAAAGCATATCATTACTATTGAAGACCCGATAGAATTTGTCCATCAAAGCCGCAAGTCTTTAGTTAAACAGCGGGAAGTGGGAATGCACACCCGGAAATTTGACAATGCTTTGAAAGCAGCTTTACGGGAAGACCCAGATTTAATTCTGGTGGGGGAAATGCGGGATAAGGAAACAGTTAACACCGCCCTAAAAGCCGCTCAGACTGGTCACTTGGTTATGGGAACCCTGCACACCAATAGCGCTGTCAAAACCATTGAGCGGATTCTCAACCTCTACTCTGGTGAAGAACAGGATGCAATGCGGGTAGCAATTTCTGAGTCTTTAGTGTCAGTGATTGCCCAAGGTTTATGCCGCACAACTGACGGGAAGCGGGCTGCTTTCCACGATGTGCTGATAAATACTGAGGCTATTAAAGAATGGATTAAAGACGGTAAGTATGATGAAATTGGCGAGTTGATGAAACAAGCTGGCTTTGACGGCATGATTACGATGAATCAGTCGTTGCTCAATCTCTATCAAGACGGTCGTATCACTGAAGAAACTGCTTTGGAAATGTCACCAACTCCTAACGAAATGGCGCAGTTTCTCCGAGGTCGAGTTTAAGATTGGGGACTGGGGATTAGGGAGATAAGGCAGTAGGGGGAGAATAATTACTGACTACTAGACATCTCTAGAAATTAATGATGCGTCACCTGAAATCCTTGTAGAGACATTATATATAACGTCTCTACATTCATTTTCACTCCTATGACTACTAACTATTGACCAATGCCTTATGCCCAATCTCCAGTATCCAATCCCCAATCCCAAATATCTTTGTGTTCCTGGTTGAGGTTATAGCTAAGGTAAAAGGTAAAAGAGAGAATTTTTTACTTTTAACTTCCTAGCCTCTGTGAATAACTTGACGACAAATAAACTATCTACACCCCAGTTGTTTAAAGGCATTGCGCTATTTACACCTGGAGGAGATTTAATTTACTGCATCGACCCTAGCAAGCAAGGCCGATGGCACTTGCATTTGTGCTCGGCTTTGCAAGAAATCCTAGATTTGCCAGAGCCGCCGCACTTTTTAGTGCCTTGTTATACTGCGACTATTGACCACTGGTTAGATCCGCGCACTCAACAAGTGCGAACTTTTGCTGAAGCTTATCCGGCTGTAATTAGACATCAAGCTTTGCTTAATGCCATTTTTGGCACAGGGGAGTTAGTCTGGCAAGCAGCTCCCTGGCAGGAGGAGTTGTGCGATCGCATGGTGTTAACAACTTATCGTTCTTCATTTGGGCAGCTTTGGGAAGATCACGACTTAATTGTCCGTCTAGACCTTTCTGAACCTGTGCCAAAATACCACCAACCAGTAATAATCCAGAAAAAGGAAGTAATTACACAAGGCTATGTTCTGCGTTTATTTGTTGCAGGACACAGCAGTACTACCGAACGCATTCTCCAAAATTTACACGAATTGTTAGAGCGATCGCTCGGACATCCTTATACTCTGAAAGTGATTGATGTTTTAACTCATCCAGAACAAGCAGAACTCAATCAGGTTTCTGCAACTCCCACCCTTGTCAAGGTTTGGCCTCATCCAATTCGGCGAATCGTTGGAGAGTTGGATCATGTAGAAAAGATTTTACAGATGTTAGCTGCTAACGAAAAATTTTAAGTTTTATAACGATAGCATCATAACTGGGAGTGCATAGGCGTAGACCAACCCAGACATCTCTTTGAAGTTAGCTAGATACAGCTTGGCGTAAAATTGTGGTAATTGTGGGTTAAAAGTGAAACCCTCCAAAGAAGTCTAAGGGTTAGCTTCCGACTATCAGAACTTTGATGGGGACGCAGAGGTTATGTGGCAGTTGTTTGCTGATTTTTTTGGATCGCAATCAACTAAAATCCCTATTAGGGATTGAAACATACATCATGACTCGGTTGCCGAACTCGTCTTGATCGCAATCAACTAAAATCCCTATTAGAGATTGAAACGGATTACGCCGCCGCAGAACAAGAGAGGCCCAACTATGATCGCAATCAACTAAAATCCCTATTAGGGATTGAAACCCATTCAAGAAAGATAAATGATTTAAGAAAGTGGTCACATCGCAATCAACTAAAATCCCTATTAGGGATTGAAACCTTTAAACTTTGCATCTATTACCTTAAGGTTAGTAGCATCGCAATCAACTAAAATCTCTATTAGGGATTGAAACGACATCCAATTCTGCCGTACTTCTTCTTTAACTACGCTTGCTTTATTATTCTTCAATTGATGTTTTTTTGTTCGAGAAACTTGCTAACTCGGATGCTAAAGTATCTTCTAATACATCTATAATTGCATACGGGTCAGTAGGGGACTTCATCGTTTCAGCCTCCGGATCAAAGCGATTTTTGACATTAGGAATATCCTCGCGTAATTCCTCAACCAAACTGATGAGTTTAGCGATTTTCTGCTCAGAGAGCAGGTTGAGTTGAAGACTAAGCTGCGCCCGTTGCTCTGCTAACTTTTCTTGTCGCTCTTGTTTAATCAATACCCCTGTTGTCACCAATAATGAACCCGCAGTCAGTGAAAATTGTAAACAAGGAAATGGAAAAGGATCAAATCTTGGTATGGCTAAACGTCGTGGTAAAATATTCTGTGTTACCCAGATAATAATCCCAAGCAGGATGCTATATAGGAATACAGGACGACCAAAAAAGGCAATTACCGTTTCTACAACCCGCTGGTGTTGTGGTACGTCTTTTTCGTAACGTCTATGCAATGCGATGATAGTCTCAATATTTTTACTGATAGATTCCGGTAATGGGGCAGTGGGGAGAATATTTTGACGATATGTTTGACACGATACTTGCGGTGAATCGCTTGGATTTGATTTATTGTTGGTTTGCATTGCTAGTCTGACTTGATGAATGGGGTAGAACTTCTGATTTCAAATCCTTAATAGCGAAGCTTCCCTGATGGGATACACTATTATGACTGTTGGGGATGGTACTCAATGATTTAAGGTAACTTAAGTAAAATATCTTTGCAACCTGTAAAATTAATTACTAAATTATCGCGTTGCCGTATACGTCCAGTTTTTTGAATATATTCCTGATTTAGGAATTAGCGATCGCGTGGATTGCAATCATCTAAAATTCCTATTAGGGATTGAAACAAGGGATAAAATGCATAAATATAGCAGATTGCAAATTAGTGAAATACAGTGTTTTGGTCTACAAATCAGATAAAAAGCCTTTTTGACTCCTGACTTTTGCTATAATTAGGGACTTTATGGCGATTTCGTTAAACTATAAAAACTGTCAGAACGTATCTGACTGCCATTTCGCCAAATTTCCACTTTTTCAGGGCTGACTAAATAATAAAAACTACCATTATCTGCTCGATATCTGCCTTTACCAATATTCAAAGCTGCTATTTTTATAGGCTTGCTTGGGTCTTGCTTCAACTGCCCAATATAAAATAACTGACCATTTTCTTCACAGACTTTTACACGAATACTTGCAGTCTTACCCTCAATGATGGTAACTCCATTGCATTTAGTATCAGTGCTAACAGGTGCAAAAGATATTGGAATTGGCTGTGAAGGTGAAACTTGCTTTACCACTGGGGGTGTCGAGACTGGGCGGTTCGGGTTATCTGCCTGCTGAACTCTAGAACTAGAGGTAACACTTGCAGTTAAAGATGTCAATAGATGAAGGGGATCAACTGCTATTCGACCATTTGGATGAACTTCAAAGTGTAGATGAGGTGCTGTACTATTGCCTGTAGATCCCATCTCGGCAATAATTTGACCTTGAATGACCTGTTGACCCTTGCTCACCAACAAACGACGATTGTGACCATAAACAGTAGTGCTGCCGTCGAGATGTTTAATAGTTATGGCATTGCCTAATCCCCAATCATCCCAACCTACTTTGATAACTGTACCGGATGCAGCAGCAACAATAGGCGTTCCAGATGCCCCGGCAATATCAATTCCTTCATGTTGATATTTGCGGAAGCCTTGAGAAATAAACCCTTGAGTCGGCCAGATTAAGTTAGAAGCAGGGATAGGAGTTTGCCCAATTGGGGAATCGCCTGCTAACTGTGTTAGGGCAGATGTAGTTGTACTTAATACGACGGTTAAGGACATTAACCCAATTAGTCCATAAGTACGGTATCGATAAACGGTAACTTTTTTCATAAGTTGTAAGCCGATTAAAACAATAATTCAGATAGTTTCTGATTATTTGTTGTTTCAAACTTACTCGGTATATATCAGGAAATTAAATTTTTAAAGTGAGACTGACTTTGTGGGTGCTGTTTAGTGCTTTGAGGACGAGAAACTTTTAGTTTGGTTTGGAGTTGGTGGGGAACTAACTGATAGACCGTTTTATCCATCATGTTGAGTCCCAACTCGGTTTCTAGCCTCTCTAAGACTCTCGCCAAAGACTTTGGAGCTACAAGTGTAATATTTGCCCGTATGCCACCAACCGACGCATCGAATGGCGGCATACGTTTATTGTGATTCTTTCCTTCTGCTCAGTCCTGAGTGTAATTATTGATTACTTTGGCTAAGTCAGGCACTGCTTCTTCTACGTGCTTTTTGGCGGAACCGCGAAGTTTTTCATATGTTCCTCGCACGATTTGGCGCTTTACGTTCTTGACTCTGGCATCGGTGACACCCAGTAGTGTGTCTGCCGTATAAGAGCGATTCGCACTCAGGTGTTCAATTGGATTACCTTTCTCCACGCCTTCACTCCAGATGGGATCAAGTGCCGTGAAGCACTGCGGCAGGATCTGCTCAACGACGTAGGGGATATACCCTGGCTTGACCCCTTTGAGAGCGGCGAAGGCAGTTTTCAAAGCGATGCCGCTTATGCCTGACTTGGATGCAAGCTGTCCCTCTATCATCTTGCAACAGTCATCTACGACCATAGCCTTTTTGGTCGGGTTCAAAAGTCCGTCGCTAAGTCCCATTACACTCTTCCTTATTTAAGTACTTAATTATTCGACTAATTTTTTTAGCAAGCAGGAAATTACAGAAAATCGTATCAGAGTTAGAGGATGTTATGGACTAGAGAATATGGGTAAATCAATTGAAATGAGCGCACAAGCAATCTCAAAGAGTTATTTTCGCGAAAAAACGGGGGCAACTCTACCAGACGCGTAAGGGACAAACCTTTTTAAATTTTGGAACACAAGTTCTATTCAATTTCATTTTCCAAAATTTCAAATCTAAAATTCGGTGATTCCAGACAAATGGCGGGATGTGAATCAAAGATTTAATCCTATCTGGATAGTCGATGGTTCACTTTTGTCAGCAATTGGCTGTGATTTTAGGCACTTATTAATCCCCTAGCCCCCCAATTTATCAGCTACGGTGTACACATAAGTCTGCTAAAGTTACCCCACAAGCTTTTGATCCCCTAATTTATCGGAGGATTTAGGAGGATCTACAATGATTTTAATTTGGTACAGAGATGTATGTACACTGTAGCTTCTTAACCCTCTTTTGTCACTTTCCGGGAGGACGATTGCTAGAAGCCTTATGAGGCAATCAATACAAGCTATACTATTAGAAAAAAATGGGTCTTGTATTTGTTATTAGAAAAGAATCGCGCGATCGCTTGCTATACAAAAGCTCTAGAATTCAAAAATGGCAAATGTTTTCGGAGAGTGACAGAAGAGGGTTAAGAGGGAATCGGCATCAGAGTCCCCCAATTTATCGGGGAGCCACTGCGGGAACATGGGTCTCCCCAAGTAGAGCAAGTGGCATGGATTTAGGGGGATCTAGAACGTTTTGCTACCGACAAAAGGACTTTTCAAACATCCTTTTAGCCGATTCCTATCATCTTGAGAAATCCAAGGAAGAAATATTCCAAAATCAACAGTACCATTGGCTTCTCTAGCTTTTAGTTTATCCAAAGGGAGCAGTTTCATCTAATTATTATTGATGAATTAGCTTTTTTACTAGTGTTACTGATGACGGTATTAAAAAAATTGCATCCGAAACCAGATAAAATTTGCACTTCTCCAGAAATTGAAGCAGTGCCTACTATGGATCTAACAAAGGTTGATTAAGAATTTATGCAAGTTAAAAGAAAACTTCCATTTAGATTCAGCAATGGCTAAGGACAGCCAAAACCCTTGTAGAGACGCGATATATCATGTCTCTACTCTATCAACTACCAGGCAATTTGCGATCGCTCTTGTACAACTCGCTGATACACTTGTTCGGTTTGCTTGGCTAATTTCGGCCAGCTAAAACGTCGCTCTAAATCCTTATAAGCATTATCCACCAGCCATTGCCGATAACCTGGATTTTTCAACACTTCCAAAATTCCCCAAGCTAAAGAATTGGGATTGTTCACCCAAGTAACAATGCCGGTTTTGGTATGTTGTACCACTTCTGGGAAACCACCAGTATCAGAAACTACTACCGGAACACGAGAAGCAAAGCTTTCTAAAGCCACAATTCCAAAAGGTTCGTAAAGACTAGGAAATACTGCACAGTCAGCGACAGTTTGGAATCTATCTAAGTATCTATCAGAGAGAAAACCTGTAAAATAGCAATTATGCCAAATTCCCAAATCCCAGGCTTGGCGCTTGAGATGGTCAGTATTGCCGCCACCAACGATGACAAATTTAACGTTACCTCCTGTTTGGGAAAGGATCTTAGGTGCAGCATTGAGCAATACAGGTACACCCTTTTCATAGGTCATGCGACCAAGATAGTAAACGATTTTCTCATAGTCTGTGGCGAATTGGCGGCGAAAATTTACAGCATGAAAATCTACGTGATGCTGTTTCTTTTCGGCTCGGATACCGTTATAAATGACATCGATTTTGTCCCAAGGACTGTGTAGCGATCGTTCTACTTCTTGGCGCATATAGTTGCTACAAACAATAATCCGCCAAGCGTTGTAAGTTAGCAAGTTTTCTTTGCCATTAATATAGCCTTGGATGTCTGTGTAAATACCGTTATAGCGTCCGTATTCAGTAGCATGAATTGTAGCAATTAGTGGTATTTTAAAATTATGTTTGAGAGCGATCGCAGCATCTCCTACTAACCAATCATGGGCATGAATTAAATCAAAAGATCCTTCCTCTAAAATCAACTTACCACCGTGATGTCCCATACTCAGGTTGAGATTGACTACCCAGTGGAAAAAGTCGTTACTATGTGCCACTGGCACCCGATGCACCTTTACTCCCTCAACTACCTCATACATCGATGCCTGACCAAACTCCGCCGTAATCAGGTGGACTTCATGCCCTAGCTTTACCAGTTCCGGGTACAACTCCGCTACATGCCGTGCAATTCCCCCAACAATCCTTGGTGGAAACTCCCAACTCAGTACCAGTATCTTCATCTATTAGACTCCCCGACACTTTACAAATATCTAAGAAACTACATTTATCTAAAAATACAAGGATGCTGAATGCAGTGAGTATGTTTACTAAAATTTTTAGACTTTTTAACAGTGATTTTGTTAAAGCTTATCAAAGGTTATCAACTGTGGGCTAGGAATATAACACTAGGTCAATTGATTTTGAATTTTGGATTTTGGATTTTGGTGAAGCAGCGTGGTCTTCTCATATTGGGAGAGGCTAGCGCCTTCTCTACGAGAGGCTACACCAACGCAAAGCGTCTGGTAGAGAAGGGGGTTTCCCCCATGAGCGACTGCACCAAGTCGAAGGGATGCACCAACTTTCATTAAATGTAATGTCTGTCAGCCCTAACTCTAGCAACTCTAGGAGACGTTACGCGAACGGGGAAGTCAAAAGTCACTCATTCAAAAGTCACTTGGCGATGCCTGCGGTGAGCTTCTCTTCGAGATGCTGCGCCAAGGCTAACGCACATAATAAAACCATCCCCTCTATTTCACTCACTTATGGCGATCGCAACTCAACTCCAACTAACTTTAGAAGAGTTCCTGAAACTACCAGAAACTGAGCCAGCATCAGATTTTATTAACGGTGAAATTATTCAAAAACCTATGCCCCAAGGTGAACATAGCTTGCTTCAAGCTACTCTTTGTGAAACAATTAATCGCATAGCTAGAAGCCTATAAAATTGCTTACGCTTTGCCCAAACTACGTTGTACCTTTGGTGGCGCTGCGATCGTTCCTGATGTCTCTGTGTTTCGCTGGGATAGAATTCCTAAAACTCCATCTGGCAGAATTATTAATCGCTTTGAAATTCATCCCGACTGGGCAATTGAGATTCTTTCCCCAGACCAAAGGTTAAAAAAAGTATTGAGTAAATTATTGCATTGTTCATGCAATAGTACTGAATTAGGCTGGTTAATCAACCCTGAAGACGAAAGTGTGTTGGGGATTTTTCCGGGACAGCGATTGGAATTATATGAAGGTACTGATAAATTACCCATCCTGGAGGGTATCGAATTGGAACTGACGGTGGAACAAATTTTTGGCTGGTTGAGTTTGACGTAAAAAAGCAAACGCATTTCCTAGAGAAAGTTGCAAAGGATTGTATCTGTCAGTTTATTGTAGAAACTGGGCGGTACAGCCCCAATTCGTGTTTACTACAAAAATTTGTATTGCCGTACTTTTATGGAAAATCAACTAGGATTGGTTCTGAAACTGCTTTTACTCTCGGCTTTGTTTTCGGTATTAATTAAGTATGCAGGGCCAAGTTTATCAATTCCGGCGACAGCAACCAACGCGTTAATTATAGTATTGTTGCCGATTGTGATTATGGCGATCGCGCTACTGTGGCGATTCAAAGCACAGAAACAAAATTAACTCAAACCATTTACGCATAAGTGACTAAAATCGGCTAACCTAGCTTAATTACAAGAAAATTGCATCTCGCCAACCGTTGGGAGTCAGCCTGTGAAACTCGGTCAATGGATCGGCTTAATCGCCATAGTTCTTTCTTTATACATCCTGTGGCAAATTCGGGAAGTGCTTTTGCTAATGTTTGCCGCAGTTGTGTTAGCCACCACCTTAAATCGGCTAGCAAAACGCTTCCAACGCTTAGGCATGAAGCGTGGATTCGCTGTCCTTCTGGCAGTCGCTATCTTTTTTGCCGGAATCGTGGGTTTTTTCTGGCTAATTGTGCCACCTTTTGCCCAGCAGTTTCAAGAACTAACCTATCGGGTTCCCCAAGGGTTTGGACGCTTTAATAGTTGGCTTGACGCCCTGAGAAGCCGCATTCCTACTGAACTGATTTCTTACATCCCAGATTTAAACAGCCTGATCCAACAAGCACAGCCCTTCGTCAATCGGGTATTAGGAAACTCCTTCGCCTTTGTATCTGGCTCCTTGGAAATTGTTCTCAAGGTTTTACTAGTGCTAGTTTTAACAGGAATGACATTAGCCAACCCTGTGGCTTACCGCAAAGTCTTTGTGCGCCTTTTCCCCTCATTTTATCGGCGACGAGTCGAAGGTATTTTAGATCAATGCGAAGTCTCTTTGGGGGGATGGGTAATAGGCGCTCTCATTGCTATGGGTGTAGTAGGGTTGATGAGTGTAGTTGGCTTATCTATTTTGGGTGTAAAAGCAGCACTTGCTTTAGGGGTTTTGGCAGGATTTTTGAACTTAATTCCCAACCTCGGTCCAACGATGAGTGTACTGCCAGCAATGGCGATCGCTCTCTTGGATGAACCTTGGAAAGCGATCGCTGTCTTGATTCTTTACTTTTTTATTCAACAGACTGAAAGTAATTTTATCACGCCCATTGTCATGGCGCATCAAGTCTCATTGCTACCAGCTGTAACCTTAATTTCCCAATTATTTTTCGTGACTTTCTTTGGCTTTTTAGGATTATTTCTAGCACTACCCCTAACTGTCGTCGCTAAAATTTGGGTGCAAGAAGTACTGATTAAAGATGTTTTGGATAAATGGGGGAATAACCATACAAAAGAGACTGAGTTTGTGATGGTTTCTGAATCTCCTGAAGTCGATGATTATTGGACAGCAGAAAGTCCTAATATTAATCGGGAGCGACCGATTGATGATATCTTGCAAAAAGAAGATTAGTCAAAATAATTGATAATTAATAATTCATAATTACAAGACACTCTCTAGGAGACGCTACGCGTAGCTTGCTTCCCCGTTCGCGTAGCGTCCCGTAGGGAAGGGGTACGCGGACTCGCTACCGCTGCGCTATCTGACTTTTCACGGGATGTGGAAAAGGTTATTTTGAGGGTTTCTCAAACCCTAACTTTTACGTTACCTATTTTCATTAACTTAGAGTTATTGAGAATTAGACTGTGGAAAAAGCCACGCTGTTTCGTGGTTTGAGGACTTACCGTGAAAAGTCAGCTGCGCTATCAGTGGTAGCTTTAATGAAATGCTGTACTTAGAGATTACCAAGAAATAAATTATCCAATCTTGTGGAGTGGGCGACACGAGCGCTCGTAACTAAGGGCGGACTTTTCAGTCCAGCTGACAAGAAGAGTTGGATGTTTTTTATTTGTCAGTCCCTTAGTCTAAGGTTTGTCTGAGAGAATCGATTCTGCTGCTATATCTTTTAAGCCGATGCTGCTTAATAAATTCTGCCACTCTGCTTGCAGTGCTGCATCTTGAGGATTTTTCTGACGCAGTTGAGCCAGTGTCATCAGTGCCTCGTACCATATGCCGTTTTGGGCATAGATAGCATAGCGCTTTAGAGGCTCTGCCGTTTGTAGCTCTTTGACTGCGGCTGGATTCAGTTCAACTCGTTTTATTACCCCGTTGACGAAAGTTGGGGGAGAATCCTTTTGCTTGTCACAGTCAATGGTGAAAAACCAGCGATATTGTTTGTCTAGTGTCAGGGCGGGAGCAGTGGTAGGCAGAGAAACGCGGATGACTCCTGCTTTATCTGGTAGAGCGATCGCTTTTCGGTAAATATCGTTAGAGTCCTGATCTTGCAGCACAAATTCAACTTCATAAGGCAAATTTTTGGTATATGGCACATAGAAAAACCAACTTGGGCGTTCTACCGTTGTTTTTCCCCAAACATTAATCACTGAATTAGGTTGCTTAGTAAAGGCCACTAAAGCAGTCAGGTCAGGTTTAGTAAGTGGACATCCACCGCGCTTTGCTCCACCACGAACACGACCTCCAGGAGGGGGGCCAGGTGGAAGTGAGGGTTGATTAAAGGTTGTGGCTTGAGCAAAGGTCGTTTTAGTATTAGAGCGTAGGTGTAGCCCGCCGTAGGCATCGCTAAGTGAAGAACTAAGAGTTGGTTTTGCAAGGACTGGAGTCAGGCTAACTAGTAAACTGGTGCAGCTAAAAGCTACTACTACAAACAGTTTTATCGGTTGTGAATTTGACTTCATAAAAACCTTCCCTTAAGTATGTAAACCTTGTAGATTTATCTGCTGGTTATCCAAAAATTTCATAAAAAATCTTTCCCTATTCCCTATTCGCCACCCAAACTTTTGTTTTTGAATTATAAATTGACATCAAGGCAACCGTAGCTACCAACGACAAAGCCGAAGGTATAAACGGCACCCAAGCACCCGAAATTAATAGACTAAAGCAAATTATACATATAACACTGAAGGTAATACTGATTGCCAATGCCAACCAACGAAATGAAAGCTTTCGCCAAGCTAGGACTCCCCCTACCAAAGACCACCCCCAAATCCAGACCACCTCAACCCATAGTGACCAAACCCGCAGCAACGGCCGCCCATCCTGGACAGCACTGAGGATCTGGCTGACCATATGCGCTTGTACCAACACTCCTGGCATTTGCTCATCCGAGTTTACTCCGTAAGGTGTACGCCAGGTGTCTAGAGAATCCTCCTTTGCCGTCACACCAATCAAAATAATTCGATCTTTGATAGCAGTAGGGTTAACCGGGCTAGATAAAAATTGTGTTAGCTTTATCTGCTCGGCTATCTGTTTTGAAGAACGGTAGTTGAGTAAGATTTGACCGCCATTGGTATCAATATTTTGATAGCCGCCAGTGCTAGACTTCAGATTTGAAAAAATAGTCTTACCCAGCTGCAAATTCCCTTGAGGGGTCAACTTTGGTTGAATTCCTAAAGGTCTCAGATAGCGAAAAGCCAGTTCTACACTGAATGCATAGGGAGCAAGACACAACGATGTAGGCTCTGGGTTCATGAACAGGAGATGCCGACGCATAACTCCATCACGATCTTCAATAAAGTCGCTGAATCCTAGATTTGTTGTGGGGATTTCTGGTGGTGGCTTTTTACCTCGTATATTTACTGTGCCATCGCTCCCCTTACATACGCCAATCAAGTTCTGAGTTTTTTGGAGACGAGTAATTAAATCTGGTTGTGTGGCTTTAAAATCACGATAGAGATCCAAGCCGATCACGCGGGGTTGGTATTGATTCAGTTTTGCCAGTAGTTTATTGAGAGATTTTTCGGAAATAGAAACTCCGATCAAGGGATCGCCATTTTGTTTTTGAGTTGCCAAATCATCATCATCAATTGTAATTACCAGCAGTCGGGGATCAAGTCCTTCTGCGGGGCGCGATCGCATCATTTGGTCAAAGGCTAGCATCTCTGGACTTTCCATTAATCCTAGCCATCTCACTCCACAAACCAAGGCTGTAATCGCCAAACTCGATAACAAGGTTATCGTAAATCTGCGTTTGTGAGAGTAAGCTAAATTCGGTATATCTTCAGTTTTTATAGACCTTAATTCATCCCAAGTGGGTGGTATCTGGGCTGGATTTTGGCAAATCATTGGTAGCCAAGTTGCACAGGGAAATCGATCCTCAAGTCCTTGCAATCGTTCCCGTGCTTGGCGGACTGCTTGATATAAAGACTTCCCATTGGCAAAGCCTTGGAGAAAATACTGTAAAAACTCCTTAGCAACCTGGTCTGGAACCGGTTCGCGCATGACGATCATTTGAGGAATTTGCAAATCAGCTAATTCTCGCGCCAATCCCAATCCATCACAGGAGTTGAATATAGCTAGTTGCAAACCGTTTTCAATGGCTTTCCTAAGAGCGTACTTTAACTCGCCAATGGTAAGGCTATCAGTTTTATTCAGGTAAATTCGTCCGCTTTCTCCATTTTTGTTACTGGAACTGTGCCCAGCAAAGAAGAGAATATCCCAGTTTTTTCCCCAGAGATGGTCAGTCAATTCCTTACGTTGTGGTTCTACCAGAAAGCTGACGTCTGCATTAGCACACTGTTGTAGTAAAGCTAAATCAGCCTGAGTGTCAATCCCCTGACTATTGCCCACAATTGCTAAAATGTTGACTAATTTATTTGGAGTGCGTGGCTTGTGAATGCGATCGTAGGATGGTGAAGAAAGGGCGATTTCAGCCTTGGGGTAGCGTTCTAACAAATCCCATAGATGCCAGGGTAATAGTTGCAATTGGCTATTTTCTGTTTGCAGAATCACCCGCACTTCTTCCGTGGACGACAATCTTTCTAACCATTTTTCCCTCAAAGGGCGAAACTCCTCTGCTCGCAGCCAGGTATTAAAGCGTGCCCGCAAAATATGGGAAGTGTTTTCGCAGTCTTGAATCATCGATACATTCGTCACCTGCATTTGGTCAGCATGGAGGCGATAACGATTGCCTATCTGCCGATAACTAGACTGCCAATGACTATAATAGAGCGGCATTTCAGGGAATGAAGGTAGCTTCCCCGTGATTTCTGTTGTAGCACGCTCGTGTTCTTCACCAATTTGGAGAGTAACAGCAAACCCCTGCTCAAAACTACCCTCTCCGAATTTTAGAACCACTAACTTGCCCATGACTGCTACTATCTCCCTGTGTAAAATCATGCCCTGTTCTAATGTCTCATAACAAGCTCCACAAGCTTTTACAGACTTTTTGAAAAATCTCCAAAAGTCGGCTTGAATTTTTCACTTTTAATTTTTAATTAACCAATTACCACTTAATAAATTACCAACAAAGAGGGAAGATAGCTATATGTTTCAAATCCGAAAATATTCGGTAATGCTAATATCATTGATAGCTACCCTAACGCTAAATTGCTCTGTAGGTTCACCGCGAAACTGCAACTGAATATAATTGTCTAATTTTCTCGATTGAGCGTCTAGAAATACTGCTCCCGAACTATCTAGAACGGTTAGATGAACTCCTAGGGGCAAGTAGATTAGATTCCCAGTAGCGTGCAATTGGAGATGAATACTGGTTTGTTGATCCTTATCGGGGCTGATTTCCACAATCAACATCACAGGTTGGTTAAGAATTTGGATACCCAAATCAATCAGTTTTGCACGTTTAGTAATTGATTCTGGTCGGTTGAGGGTATTTAGTTCCAAAGTTTCAGTACTGCGAAAGGCATAAGTTGGTCTGAGTTCCGGCACGTTCCACAGAGATTCAATAGTCTGCCAACCTGTCTCAAATATACCAGCAAACCATTGACTTAAATTCACCAGTGAACTAACTGGGCATTGGCGCAGTTGACCCAGGTGGTCGATAAATGCTTCCAATGGTTGCAGTTGTTCTAAAGGCAGTGTTTCAGTTGCTACACTAGGGATAAAACCAAGTAGCCTCGCTTCTTGGAGCGATTCATCAAATTGAACTACTAAATAACCTACCCGCTCTTCCCAGGTTTCTGGAGGAATGGAACATATCTGCTGATGCAGATGGACAGGGCGACACTCCAGACGACCAACTGAGGGCACCTCTAAGTCAGCTACATTCTCACAAAGGCGCATGATCGGGTTCCAGCTGTCACTAGCTTGGAGATCAGTAGGAATATCCATCATTTCCAAGTAGTCATTCACCACCCACACAGCCAGCGTATTCAGCCGGACTTGTTCTGCTTTTTCAGGATTTGGCTGCTGGTTAGCAAATTGCTGGGCAGTTATGCGAGCTGTTTGGGAAATCGGCAATGTTAAAGCGAAATCGTTTAGCTGATAGGTGGAGTTATTCATAGGTCAATCACTATTAATCAATGCTGCTATATACATATCACCCGCATTCACTAAATTTATGCCACAAAATAGAGAATGATTATTGGAAAATTGGGGATTGGCGACTAACACTCTCAGTACTCCCAAATCTGACCATGTACCCAAATCTTCATCAGCCAATGTAACTTGATAGTACCCACACTTTAAGCGATGTTTACAACGGGCTGTGACGCGATTTAGTGCTGGGAGATGTCAGCCCCTTCTCTGCGAGACGCTCTTGCGCTCGGGGAAGTTAAAAGTCACTCATTCAAACATTTTGAACCCCATAAATAAATTTAGGGGCTTGTATCCCTTTTTTGACTTTTGACTTTTGACTTTTGACTTTGAGCAAAGCGAGTGGTCACAACCAATTGCCAATCAACACATAGGCAGACCAAAAGCTTGGTGCGTTGTAGTTAGGATGTTGCAGCAGTTGTAGCTGGGCACGGTGGACAGCTTCGGCTTTGGTGATTTTGCCACTCTTGAGTTCTTGATAGAAGGCACTAACAAACATTGCCGTCGATTCATCATCAATCTGCCACAGGGAGGCTATGGTACTGCGTGCCCCAGCTCGGACAGCTGCTCCAGCAAGACCTAGTGCTGCACGGCTGTCTCCTGCTGCTGTCTGGCAAGCACTCAAAACTAATAACTCTACTATAGTTTTACTCTGACTGCGGAAGAGAGTATCAAAATCCTTAACATTGATCTGACCATCGTAATCCAAAATAAAAGTGTCTTCAACGCGGGAACTAAACTGACCGTGGGTTGCTAAATGCACTATGTTGAATGAAGCAGCACCAATTTCACTCTCTAAATTCTTTTTCTTAAAATCTCTATCTAGTAGGCTAGTTGTCGAGATTCCTGCTTTGCTAATGCCGTCGAATTCAGATTTGATCGCAAGCAACGGTGCAAAGGAAAAACCTGGTGGCGGCTGAGTTAGTCCTGCGGTTAGCGCTCTTAGCTGCTGTTTTACCAGCGGTTTAGGGTCGAAGAGTTGTAGACCCACGCTCAGAGCAATTGCATATTTCTCTACCAAGTATTGCTTACCATCATAGAGAGCTGCCATTGGTAAATTGCGTAACGGGCCATCCAGGACAAACACTAGGGTATCTACTTTACTTTTTTGTAATTGTGCCTCAATCGGTTTGAGCAGCCAGTTGTAAACTTGGTGCGAGTTGGTTTGGACGGCTTTGGTAGCGGTGGGATTGACAAGATTTTTTCGCAGTTTTACTAAGAGTTCCTCTACTTCTGTGTGGGAAATCTGAGTGGTATAGCTTTGCAGAGGTTGTTTGGGAATTTTGACAATTACCTGGAGTTCTTTTTCAAGAATAATCGGATAGAGGATGGCAGCCGTGGGATTATCTTGATCTACCACTTGATCAAGGGCTACTCTCTTACCTTGCAGGCAAGCTTCTCGGAAGAAATCGTCCAATTCTGCTAGTTGGAGTGCTTCAATCCGCTGGCGTGCTTTCTCTAATATTTTTTCATCTGGTTTTCCTTGTTGGGATTTCAGCAGTAACCCTACTGACTGTCGGTAGACGGGTTCTACGCTGTCCCGGAAGTTGAATTGCACATCTTGGTTCACTACGTCTTTATTGACTACTAAATCTCTGCGGAGAGACTGGAGAGTGTCCACAGCAGCATCATATGCTGCGATCGCACCATTAATATCTTTTTGTGCCCAGAGCAATCTACCTAACTGCCACTGCAAGGTATAGGTAATTTCTGGTGCATTGTTGCTCTGTGCCAAAGCTAATCCTTGCCGGGTCAGGTCTTGCGCCTCTGACCACTGTCTGGTTTCTTCGTACAAGCCGCCTAAACTCTTCAGAGCATAGGCCTCTGCCCGCTTATCCCCTAAACTGCGGGATTGCTGGATGGCGCTGGCGAGTAATACTGCTGAGTCTTTTGTGCTAAATCCTAAGTAGTAATTATGACTTGATGCTTGCAATATACCACTCTTGACTTTTGCTAGACTTTGTGAAAAGTTAACCTGAGCGTAAATACTAGCACGGCTAAGGGGGAGTTGGTCGAGTTGGGACTCAATTAACGGCAAGAGAGTTTGAACCTTTGCCCATTGTTGATCTTCAATGAGTAGTCCCAGGTGATTCAGTTGCGCTTGGACTTTTGTCAGGGGTGAGGGAGATGCTGCAACTGTTTGTTGATAATAGGCGATCGCCTTTAGTCTGTCCTGTTGTTTTCGGGCATTATTCCCCAAGCTGAACAGACTAGCCCCAATATCAGCGCTTGATTGCAGATTTCGAGCAATCATCAGACTTTCTTCTAGCGTCTGCTGTGACTTTTCCAAATTGCCCACTACCAAAAGGGCATCACCGAGCGATCGCAAACTCACTGTCTTTTCTATGGAGTCTGGTTGAGATTTTAACGTCTCACTGACCTGTTCGAGTGTTTTGACAGCTCGAGGGTAAAATCCTTGGGTTCGCCACGCCTGTGCTTGATTGATTAGTGATCGCACCACGCCGCTTTTATTATCTGCTTGCCTGTAAATTTCTTCCGTCCGTCGCCAAGTTTCTAAAGCCGCCTCGGCGTGTCCCATTGTCAGTTGGAGACGACCTTGAATATCCAGTGATTGGGCAAATATTTGCAGATTTTGGTCTTCATTTTGTCCTCTGAGCAAATTTAAGCTCTCTGTAATTGCCTGCTGTGCCAGAATCCATTCACCAAGTTGCTGGTAAGCTAGGGAAAGATTACTCAGTGTCGCTGCCAGTCTGAGACTCTCTCCCCGCTGCTTATATACTTGGACAGCCTGTTGTAACACTTTTACCGCCTCGGCAAAGCTTCCAGCATTGTATAAAACTTTGCCTTGTTGTAGTAATGAGGCGGGGTCAGTGGCCACAGCCAGCGACGTCAGATTGTTAATTGGTAGTTGGGATGAGGAATTAATTGAGCCAGGAGCTTTTGCCAGCACGGGTGAACTAAGAATGCATAGCAAAGCCATCAAGAAGTACAAAAGCAAATGTAAAAAGTGAGCCAGGGTAGTTTTCTTCCAACGCCAAGCAGCGTCTCCTTGGCGCAGCCTCTCGTAGAGAAGAGTTGGGGAGCCACTGCGTCTCCTTGGCGCAGCCTCTCGTAGAGAAGAGTTGGGGAGCCACTGCGTTGCGTATTTTCCTGCCATTGTAGCAACTGCCTTCAAGTCGCGTGAGACGCTAAAGGCGATGGGAAACCACTGGCGAACTCCGAAGGGGTAAAAAATCTTGCCTTTTGCACGCCAGTTACCACAACTGAGGAAAAATACGCAACGCCCTGGTTGCTTTTGCTTTTTAACTTTTACAGAATTTGCGTCAAAAATCCTAGTTGTTTTAGTCATAAGGATGACAAGAGGTAAGTGATAACCAGGAACGCACAGGATTAACTGTAAGTGTTTGGGCTACCAGGTAATATTACCATTCGCATCCATTACTCATCTCTAAGTTTTCACAATCTTATTTATCATGGTTTAGATGAGATTTTACTGTCTAAATCTCTACTTACCCCATTCATGACAGTTTCAGATGAAATTAATTTTGTCAATAGTAGTTACGCTGTAAATTAACGTAGTTCGTGGGTATCTAATTAAATATTATACGGTCTTTGAGGGTAGAATTAAGTGGTGCTTTTTTTAATGACGCGATGCCTGTTTTGGGCGTAGCCATCGCTAACCCCAAAATTATGTTTTCCACCCTCATTTTTGACACAATTTTAAACAATATTACTTATTGATAAAAATATTTACCGTCATTGCGTAGATTCGCTAGCAGCTTCCCGCAGGGTGTTTTTTTATGATGATGAACATTTACAGTAGTTTTCGTTTGTTTAGACCACAATTTCTTGTAGGGACAACCAAATTATTTATAGCAATTGCCATAACAGCTGCTCATAAATTTCAAGTAGAAATGAAGAGTATTCATTTAGATGGGAGTTGAATGTATGTATATGGTGAATACAACAGACTTGTCTATCTTCCCAATAACAATGAGGTCTGATTGGGCGATTAAATCATCAAGTCCATCAATAGGAATGATTGAACCAGGAAGACGCTTAACTAACAAACCTTTGATTGTTTCCACTTTTTGGGAAGAAACTTGATGAACTTGAGGTTTTGTCCCTGCAATTGGCTTAGAACAGGCTTGCAATGAAGTCACGCTAGTTAACCCCGATAAGACAGGAATGAGAATAAGAGCAATTAAAGAATGTTTCTTCATGGTTGATTTAGAGACCCCATTTAGCTTGCAAATTCGCTTTGTCATAGCTTTGTGTCCCAAGAGCTTGCCAACCTTGGCGCATTACTGCGTTAACACCTGATGCTGTAACATGTGCCATTGATAACGAGTGTCCGAATTTAATACTTAGATTATTTTGCCAAAGCTTTAGAAAGTAAGAAAACGAGTCACATGCAATTTATGCAATACAGTGAATAAGGAATGTAAATACTACACTCTTTATCGATTAAAATTATTACTTTGGCAACACCAAGTTAAACGCGAAGTAGCAAGAGTCCACTTCTTAAAGCTTCATTCCACAGAGCCGATTTTTGAACTTCTAGTAAAGAAAGAGGTGAATTTACGGGTAGGGGTAGCTCTTGTTGCAGAGATAGTTGCCACCATCCGACATCGTGCCACTCACTAAATTTATACCCAACTCTGCGAAATACACCTACAGGCGAAAAACCAACAGCCTCATGCACAGCGACACTTGCTGGATTAGGTAAAGCGATCCCAGCAAAAATGTTGTAATATCCTTGGAGTTGCAGCAACCCAAAAAGGGAAGTGTACAAAGCTTTAGCAACTCCTTTTCTGTGATACTTAACATTGACGTACACGGATGATTCCACAGACCATTGGTAAGCGGCACGAATCCGGTAGGGAGTAGCATAGGCATAGCCAAAAAGCTCACTGTCAATTTCACACACTAGCCAAGGCATCTGCTGTTGATAATTCTGGATGCGTTGCTGAAATTCCGTTTCGCTGGGAGGCTTTATCTCAAAGGAAATTGAAGTTTCCTGGACAACTGGCGCATAAATTGCCAGCATTTTTAAGGCATCACTTTCATTAGCTAGTCTGATTGCAGCCTTCACAGCAGATCCTTTTTGGGCTAAAAATTAATTATGCAAACTCAACATACTCAATAATGGTTCCATCAGGATGCATCGCTCGCATATTGACTCCAGTGAGAACTTTGTTAGGTTCCACCAAAATCACTGCACCCTGCTGAATAAGTGCTTCTTTAAAATCATTGAGTGAGTCAACGAGAAATGTTGCGTGTGTACTCTTGAATGGAGAGAGTGCTTCTGCTGAACCAGCAATTAAAAGAATAGAACCCACACTTGCGAGTTCCAACTCAGCCTCAGAATATTGAAACCACAACCAACATTTTTCTGTAAAGAGGTTTTCATAGAAAGCGATCGCTTCATCCAAGTCTAGAGGATTAAGATAAACTCTGGTTAGTACTTTAATAATTTGCATTGCAAACTGTCTATTAGGCAGCTAGTGTATTTTATTGTGCTTACTCGGCAATCATAGTTAACTAAGATTGCTCAATAAATAGTTTATCTTCAATTTTAAGAAGGTCTTCAACTCTCTGTTCACCTAGCTCTAGATAACGTTGTGCGCTATCAATCAAAATACATTTCATTTCTACTCCTTTAGCCTCATAAAAGTCATCTGTATAGTTATCACCAATATATATACATGATGAAGCATCAGTACTTGATACAACTTTGTGTAAAACCGTGGCGAATTGAGGATTGAAACTGAAACGCAAAGGTTAGCGCATAGAGAAGTCGGAGCTAAGAGGATGTTTGAAAAGTCGTGGCTGAGGTATCCAAAACTTTAGCTCCTCCTAAATCCTCCTTAAAAAGGAGGACTTTGAGAAGGTTTTTCCCCCTTTTTAAGGGGGACTAGGGGGGATCTCCATACAACAGTAGACTTTTTAAATAACCTCTAAGACTTCTTTAGAGGTTGTTTGAAAAGCGGTTAGAAATTGCACGCCAGTTGCTCATGGAGAGCGACTGCGCTCAGAGGGGTCTCCCCAAGTAAAGCAAGTGGCATGGAAATCCTCTTCTCTACAAGACGCTCCGCCTCTCACCAGTGGGAAAAGATCATACTGCCTTGGCTACAAAGGCAAAACCTTTGATTTTGTATTAGTCCACGGAGGCGGACGAGAGCTTGTGTAGTCGCAAATTCCATGAGACTGTTGGCGAATTCATCGGGAGTCTAACCCATCAGCCCCAATCCATCTAAAATTTCTAGAATTTTAGTGCGTTAAAACGCACTTTAGCTATTAGCCCGCAATTTATTGCAGGGCGGGAAAGCAACGCAAAACTAAAGTTTTAGGGGTGGGGGGTTAAACCCCTTGTCAGTTGACCAACAGTCTCATTCCATTCGCCAAATACTTTTAAAACATCCTCTTAGATATGAACTTCTCCTGTATTCGCCGCTAGGTGAACGGTAAGAACCTAGAGTTTTTACCGTAAAGTCGGGATGATACTGAATCAGTGACGGATAATGTGTATTTAAAATAAATACGAATTACTGTCTTCTCTACGAGACGCCCAAGGGACGTAACAGGGCGCAGTCCATTACGAATTACCAATTATTTAAACCTTCTCGCATGTGCATAGATAAAATAGTTATCTGTCACCTTTACCTTAGCCTGAAAACCTGTTTTATTCAGCTGAACTTTAAGTTCATCAGGCTGATAAAAAACTTTGACAATCTGAAATTCTTGACCATTATTTAACTTACGCGTTTCATATATATTTTCATCGTTTTTAAGGATATGATTGTTAGCCGTGGATGTTGGTTCAAAGGAAGAGTCAATGATAAATACTTGTCCACCAACGCGAACAGATTGATAAACTTTCGTCAAAAATGAATCGAGTAATTTTGGTGGCACATGAGAGAGCCAAAAGGCAAAGAAAACTAAATCATATTGAGTAACAGCTTGCCATGCAAATAAATCGGTTAGGTGATATTCAACACTCAGTGAATTTAACTTTGAGCGATTAATTGTAATCACTTCTTCAGAGGCATCGATCGCAGTAATTTTTTTACCGATACTTAAAAGCTCTTGCGTCCAGATACCTGTTCCACATGCTAACTCTAAAATATCATCCACCCCGCCAATTTGATGTAATGTATTTTTGATAACAGCTACTTCATTAAACCAGCGCTGGTTGTTTTGGATACCGCGATCATAGCGTCCTTTCCTATAGAACCACTGATCATATTCGTTGGCTCTAGCGCGATAGTACTCAATTTGTTGTTGAAGAATATTATCTGTCATCGCGTCCTTTCTGATCCGATTGAGTTTAGATTTGATGCTGCTATGACTTTTAGGGAGAATTTTCTATTCAACGAATAAACTTGCATTTCAGCTTTAATTATGTGATATTTTTATCATTCCATAATAATACGGTAAATCAATAAACTTGCCGGAGTTATACCGTAAGTTTGCTGAAGTCTGATATTTATTTACCCCCGAAAGCAGAGTGATGATGTTGACTAAGTTCTTTCCAACCCGATTTTTGGGCATTGCGCTCGCCTTTGTGCAAAGGTTCCAACAACGAAGAATCCGTACTTTTTCGCTACTGTTTGCAGTGGGACTTAGTTTAAGTTTAGCTGTCTCTGCTTGTTCTCCAAGCGCAAGCGACAACTCTGGCACACCGCAGACAACGCAAGCCTCCAGTCCAGCAGCTAGGGCTACCACAATTCACATAGGTTACCAGAAGGCGTCAACTGTCCTTTATGCACTGAAGGCGAAAGGGAAATTAGAGAAAGCCTTTGCAGCTTCAGGATCTTCCGTAACTTGGTCAGAATTTCCGGCTGGGCCCCCACTCCTAGAGGCATTGAATGCAGGCAGTATTGATTTTGGCTATACCGGAGAATCACCACCTATATTTGCTCAAGCTGGGGGTGTTCCTTTGGTTTATGTTGCCTACGATCCTTGGAGTCCCAAGGCTGAAGCTATCCTGGTGCCCAAGGATTCACCGATTAAAAGTGTGGCTGAACTCAAGGGCAAAAAAATTGCTTTTGCCAAAGGTTCTAATGCTAACTACCTATTGCTGAAAGCGCTGGAAAAGGCCGGGGTACAGTACAGTGACATCCAACGAGTAACTCTCACTCCCGCCGATGCTCGTGCTGTATTTGAGAGAAAAAATGTTGATGCTTGGGCAATTTGGGACCCTTACTTCGCCGCAGCAGAAGCAGCAACAGGCGCACGTATTTTAGCAGATGCAACGGGATTGGCTTCCAATCGTGGTTATTATCTGGCTGCAAAATCTTTTGTTGATGCCAAGCCGGATGCCTTAAAAATAGTTCTAGATAAGGTCAAGGAAGTTAGTAAATGGGCAAAGAATAATCCTAGTGAAGTTGCTAAATTTCTTTCCCCTGCTTTGGGTATAGATGCTCCTGTGTTAGAAATAGCAGAAAAGCGGCGTGAGTATGATGTACTTCCACTCACAGATGAAGTAATTACTAAACAACAAGAAATTGCAGATACCTTCTACAAAATTAAATTGATCCCACAAGAAATCAAAGTTAAGGAAATTGTTTGGCAAGGCAAAGTGAATAATTCGTAATTTTTTAATTACGAATTAGGCTGAATATAAATGCCACTACACACTTGACATCTTCACGCCCGCTGAAGCCACGGTGATTCCAACTTCACAGACGCGGGTTTTCTGGTTCCACGAGGCGGCTTGCTTGGGTATCGTTGCTATTACCCAAGTAGAGAGACGTTAATTCCTGTATGCCCTACAGTACTCAATCGAATACGAAGAATCGTTAATGAGTAAAGCAGCAGAGTGAATTTTTCAAATAACTGGGATTGTAAAAGCAAAATAGCTAATATAAGTAGACATAAATAAACATAAGTATAATTTTGAAGAATAATTAGAAAAAAGAGGATAGCATATTAGTTTTAAGAAACAGTATGCAAGAGCAAGACTTTTATCGCACTGATCCTGTAGCCCGTTGGTTAATTGACAAATGCCAATTGACACCTGTCAGTTTAGGAATGCTCTCAATCGTTATTACATCTGGTCTTTATTTAATTGCTGCTACGGCAACTAAGACGTTGATATTGCATGAAAAACACTTAGGATTGCTACAGGATTGGTTTGCCTGTTTGCTGCCATTTTTTAGTTAGCGATCGCCTGATAATACTTGCTCGAAAAAATTTATAGAGTCTTACTATTTGAATTGCCCAAAGCTGGAATTACAATAACCCTTAATCATACCACAAAATATTTATGCAAGAGTTCTGTATTATTGCCTTACCAAAAGTCGTGGCGTCAATTTTTGGGGTTAGGAACAGCGATCGCTTTTGGAATCTGGTATTTCTCCGTACAGCAAAATGTCAACAACTGGACAGGAGCAGATGGAGGAATTCCTGCCCTAACGGGTGCGATTAACGCTGTTGCAATATTTTATGCAGGAAGTATATTGGTATTAAATCTAACAACTAATGTTTGGTTACTACATGAACTTTTGGGTAAGGATAATAAGCAACTTAAAATTAATCCACTTCATCCTGATCACTGTGGCGGGTTAAGTCTGTTGAGCCGATATTCACTGAGGACAGCTTACTTAGCTGCTATATTTGGTACAATGATAACATTGAGTAAGTATCAATTTATTAGTCAAGGAATAGCGCAGGAGTACTGGTATTTTAATTTGACAATTCTGCTCTATATTCCCATATCATTAGTATGCTTTTTTGGACCTCTCCTTGCTGCCCGCAGAGGCATGAAAAAAGCTAAAGAAGAATTACTAGGCGATATTGCCAAGCAGTTTCAAGTAGATTATAAGCGTATTCACACAAGCTTGAGTAGCGATGGAGAAATTTTGAAGAAAGAAGCTATAAAACTTCAAGAGTTGCGTTCTCTCTACACATTGACTAATGAATTTCCTGTGTGGCCTTTTGATGTTACCACCTTTCGTCAATACTTGCTTTCTGTAGTTACACCACTTCTTCCTCTGCTACTCAAGTTAAGAGAGTACTATTTTAAGCGCATGGTTGTAAAATAAGTTAAACTCATAGATTGCATTCATCCACTTTTAATTGAGAACGGGTAAGAAGTAGTTTATTTACTATTACCCATTACACCCTTAACTGACTACTGCTTTAGCTTTTTCCTTAACTTTTTCCTTAACTAGCACATATGGCTTTTCTACACCTTGTGCCAAATATTCCGCTAGTTGACTTTCAATTTGATCGCGTACAATTTGGCGATACTCAAGAAAATGTTCGTTGTGGGCACAGGCAGCAATGTAATGTTCAACAACTCCTGGGTTACGCTTGATGATGCTGAACAAATGATGCCAGAATTTCCAGCGAGTTTCCCGTTTGATTCCTTGTCGCCAAATTACAGTCAGCAGCGCTCTAATAATTACCCACTCAGGCATTTTGGCTGGTGCTTTCCAACTTGGCAAACCCATCATCAAGAAACAGCGGTAGGTACGATCTAAGTATTGCATCGGGTCGTATAAAGTACAAAATGCCTCAATATATTCTCGTGCAAGTTCTTCCAGGGGACGGGTGGGAAGGAAGTTCATCAATGTTGTCTGGTTGATGTTCCCATCTTGATTTTCCCGTAGTCGTCCTTCTTTTTTCAGGCGATGCCAAAGCGCGGTGTTAGGTAACGCTTGCAACATGGCAAAAGTAGTAGAGGGAATAGCTGCTTGTTCAGCAAAGCGGACAATGCGATCGCCTGCGCCTGCTTTTTCGCCATCAAATCCAATAATAAACCCAGCCATTGGGCGCAATCCCGCTTTGGTGATGGTTTGCACTGCCTCAGTTAAAGAACTGCGAGTATTTTGAAACTTCTTAGTCATTTGCAAACTGTCCTCATCCGGCGTTTCGATTCCCAAAAATACCGCCGCGAAACCACACTCAACCATTAACTCCAACATTTCTGAGTCTTCTGCTAAGTCAATTGAAGCTTCAGTGTCAAACCGGAAGGGATACTTGTGTTTTGCCATCCAGACTTTTAACTCTTTGAGCAACAATTTCACATTTCGCTTGTTGCCAATAAAGTTATCATCGACCATGAATACACCCCGTCGCCAACCCAATTCGTAGAGGTAATCTAACTCTGCCAACAGTTGTGCTGGGGCTTTGGTGCGAGGTTTGCGCCCGTAGAGAACAATAATGTCACAAAATTCGCACTGGAAGGGACACCCGCGCGAAAACTGCACCGACATCATGTCATAGGCATCAAATTCTAATAAATCAAAGCGGGGTATTGGTGTGCTTGTCACATCAGGTTTTTCTGTAGCGCGGAAAGTGCCAGATGTGTCTCCCCGTTGAATTGCCTCAATAAACATGGGGAGAGTGATTTCCCCTTCATCCAGAATCAGAAAATCTGCGCCAACATTTTCAACTTCGTGAGGTATAGAGGTGGGGTAAGGGCCGCCGACTGCGACTAACTTGCCACGTTTTTTTGCTTCCTGAATTTGGTCAAGTAAATCTTGTTTCTGGACAATCATCGCAGAGAGGATTACTACATCTGCCCATGCCCATTCTGCTTCTGTTGCTGGGCGGATGTTGCGATCGACCAGCTTGAATTCCCATTCTTGGGGCAGAATCGCGGCTACTGTTACTAAACCCAGAGGTGGTAATAAAACTTTGCGATCGACTAACTCCAAGATTTTTTCATATGACCAAAAGGTTTTGGGAAATATTGGATACATTAACAAAATTCGCATTTAGTATCAATCCTCACACTTTGATTGTTATCCCACTTTAACGAAAATTAAGAGTTATTGACTTTTTATTAAAGTTGTTCTAGTTTAGCACTAATATTTTTCTCTGAAATTGGAACAAATTAAGAGAATACAGCCGTCGAAAGTAAGTGTTTCGCTATGATAGCTACACTCAGTAATCACAAGGCTTATCTCAATAATTAGTGTAATTTATTGCATAAACTACTTAGCAGCTTCAACACCGCTAATTTTCAGAACATCACTCATGGTTGCACAATAATTTGGCAAGTCAAAACTATGGGGATTAATTGCTTTTTCATAAGTGAAGTGCCGATAGTTCATGCAAAACCTATCCCAAGCGGCCATCCGAATGTGGAACAGAACAATAATCAAATTAGCCAGTGCTAAAGATACGGGAATGCGAAAGTAAATCTTTTTACCCAGATAAACACAAACTTCTTGCACTGCTTGAGTAGCCGTTAACTGTGTCTGACCTAAAACCAACCGACGTGGTTGCTCATTTTCGCCAGGATGATCAATTAAATATCGCACTACAGTGGCAATGTCTCGTCCGTGGATAAAGTGAAAACTGCCATCTGCTTCCAAAAAGCGAATCAAATTGATATATTTCGTAACTTCTGGAATGCCAGATGTGAGGTGAGAATAGGGTTTATTGGCATCACCGCCTAATACTAAAGTGGGAAATACTGTGGTAATTTTGGGTGCGATCGCTAATTTCGATATCTTATGTAAGCAGTCATATTTGGAACGAATGTAATCTGTCCCAATTTCCCCGGCTTCTTTTAATGGTTGATTGTAGCGATCCAAAACGCTAGCTGTCGAAAAATAAATCACCTGCTGGCAACGTTCTGGATCTAGCAGTTCGAGCAACTCTATAGTTTTGACGACATTAATATCAAATGTCTGATCACCACCCCAAGCTGTGGCTGTGAGTACTGCCATATCAATTGTTGATAGCAAATCGGCAAACTGGCGAATATTTTGCATATCACCTTGCAAAATGTTGATGCCTAAACGGGCGTTAGTATCAACTTGCAGTTTACTTGGGTTCCTAACTAGCAGATACAGTTCGTGATCTGTTTCCTTAATTAAGGCTTCTGTTAAATAATGACCTATACAACCACTTGCACCAGTCACTAAAATCCGTTTCTGGCTCATACTAAGATTTTAATAAGTTAGGAGTTAGGAGTTAGGAGTTAAGAATTAAGTTAAAAGTTCCCAATCAGGAGTTATTAATCAAGTTAGGAGTTAAGAATCAAGTGAGGAGTTAGAAGTGAGGAGTTAAGTATAAAAAAATAACTTTGCACCTCGCAACCGATAACTTTATAGTTTATAACTCCTAACTCCTGTACAGACGCGATTAATCGCGTCTCTACTCCCAACTCCTCACTTTCAAGCCTTAACTCCTGCAAGATTAAGTTCCTTTGCAGTTTCAAAGAAGAAAGCGACATTTTCTTCGGGAGTTTCTGGGAGGACACCATGACCGAGATTGAGAATGTGACCCCAATTGCCAGCTTTACGAACGGTATCGAGGATGCGATCGCGGATAAACTGTCTAGAGCCAAATAGCACGCCTGGGTCAAGATTTCCTTGGACTTTGACTTGTTTGCCCAATCTGGCTCGTGCGTCTGCCATATCCACTGCCCAGTCTACACTGACAATATCAGCGCCAGATTGTGCCATTCTTTCCAACACACCCGCACTACCACTAACTAGCAGAATCAAAGGTGTATCGGGATGGGTTTGCTTGACTTGCTGGAAAACCCTCTGCTGATAGGGGAGAGCAAAGGTGTCATAATCTTGAGGACTCAATTGACCCGCCCAAGAATCGAACATTTGCACAACTTGGGCACCAGAGTCAATTTGGTAGCGGGCATAGATGGCGATCGCATCTGCTAATTTAGCTAACAATTGATGCAGTATTATCGGATCTGAAAATGCCATGTTTTTGATGATGGAGTAGGTTTTAGAACCTTTTCCCTCTACTGCATAAGCTGCTAACGTCCACGGCGCACCCACAAAGCCTAACACCGTTGATTTATTGCCCACTTCAGAGCGCAGCGTCTGCAAAATTGTTTTGATAAATGGCAGAGATGCTTCTGGTTCTAAAGGATGCAGACGATCAATTTGTTCTTGAGTCCGGAGGGGCGAGTGAATGATTGGCCCTTTACCTTCGGCAATATCCATGTCAATGCCCAAACCAGGTAAGGGGGTGACAATATCAGAAAATAAAATTACTCCATCTGGTTGGAAGGCTCTCCACGGTTGCAAGGAAACTTCAATTGCTACATCTGGAATTTCGGAGCGATCGCGAAACGAAGGATACTTCTCTCTTAAGTCTCGATATGCTTTCATATATCGTCCTGCTTGTCGCATCATCCATACAGGGGGACGATCTACTACTTCACCACGAGCAGCCCGTAAGAGATGAGGAGTCGTTGAAGAAACACCCATTTATTACTTGATCCTAAAGAGTCACTTTTTTAAGCCACTGTTTAGCTTATCATTATGGATTACACTTTATTAGCTTATTAGCAACTTGTCAGGAAAAGGTGAGTAGCAGGGCAAACGCATCTAAAATTCCTCTTGATCACAACCAAGGTTAAGAACCAACAAAAAAACTAGCATTTTTCCTTTGGTTTTAGTTTCCAAGACTCAAAGCGATGTCTACGACGAACTACGCCTACGCCTAAAAAGGTCATTTATGGGCAAATGTAAGGGGCTATTGAGATAAAAGCTTGATTTTACAGGACAAAATTTTGATTCGCTTCTGATCAATTTTGAGTAAGTTGTAAATTAATAAGGCATTATTTGCAATCTTTCTTTACAACCTGTCCCAAATTGCAGGTATCTCAGCAGACACCTATAAACAGTAATTACCGCCATAATTGAAGCGTAAATATTAAAAAATTCGCAAAAAAGCTGTGGTCAACCAAATTTTTTGGTGCGAAACATTAGATAACTAGTACAATAAGGCAAAAGTCAAAATAAAAAATATTTATACTTACTGCAAGCTTTTAACCTATTTTAAATGGTAGTGTTAATTTTCGCTATGACGTACTAGTAGTATTTTAAATATTTTGGATATAAGCGCTCGCTTGGCTTGACTACAGCATTAATGCCAGCAAGCACTACAAGTTATTGTTTTTTTGACTTATCCCATAAAATCATCGTTTTAAGTACCACGTAAAAATGCACCTCTCACTTATGCATCAAGGAAATGCATGAGGAAAAGTGCATGACAAGTAACAGATAAATGTGTCTTCTACGCTAGGTGTAGAGACACATCCTTAAAGGTTTTAAACGGCTATAGTGATAAATTTATGCTTTCACTGCCACTTTATTTTGTGAGCGTTTGAAGAGTGAAGTCATACCACAAGCACCTATTGCTAACACACCTAACATCGCATTAGGTTCGGGAATGCTCTGGCTGGCTAGTCTATAGGCGTGGTTATCTGTTTCAAAGGCAATACCATTTGAGCGCATTACAACTCGGTCAAATGTTTCTCCTGTATCACCGACAAGATTGATAAACAAATTAGATTGAGAGGATGTCTGATTACCATCAGCTGTAGCAGTTGGCACATCTGCTCCACTAAAAGTATTTAACAACTGATTACCTTTGTAAATGTCAATATAGTTGTAACTATCCAATGAGCCTGCATAAAAACCGAAGTAATTAATAGCTTCTTTGAAGTTAATATTGACAAAACCACTGTCGCCTGCAACATTACTACCTGATGGAGAAATTGTGAGATATTTGGTATTATCCCCATAAGGTGAGGCGTATTGACCAGATGCACTACCTTGAACAATGTTACTAGTAATATTAGAGTAAGTAACAAATCCATTGGGATCATTTGCTGTGCCATCATCAAAGGTGACAGTTTTGGCATCAGAGTAGCTAGAAAACGGACCACTGTTGACTTGCAAAGTCACTGCACTGGCTGGATTTGCACTGATGACCACAACAGTTGTTGCCACTAAAGCCAAGGATAATTTTTGGAGCATTATAGTAATAAACCTTGAGAAACACAAAAAGAATTGAGACTGAAATTTTATTGAAACCTAGCTATGAAAAACTGGTTTCATTACTCCAACAACTTAGAAGAAAATCACAAAGATTATTATGTCTTTGTATCTGACTATTGTTGGTACAACAAGCTCGAATATGTAAGTTTCTTTTGATGCTTGGTTGATACTATTTTGATTTTTATAACCCGTAAAAGATACGGTATATATACTAAAATATCTTTAAAGATTAAGTGAAGGTTCTTGTGCAATTGTAGTGGGCAGGACAAACGCATCTAAATTACTCTTGATCACAACCAAGGTTAAGAACCAATAAAAAATCACCATTTCTCATTTGGTTTAGTTTCCAAGACTCAAAGCGATGTCTACGACGGGCTACCCCTAAACGTTTAGCAATGAGATTAGTTGAGACTCTATTGAGAATATACTACTATTGTTGACATAATATGTCCGCCTTGGGCGAGTGGCGAATGGAAGATAAGGACTGGCGAGTCAATCAATTTTGAATTTTGGACTTTCCTGCGGAACGCTACGCGTAGCTTGCTTCTCCGTTCGCGGAGCGTCTGTCTGTGACACGCTGCGCGAACGTAGAGAAGGAGTACGGCTGTGCTCAGTCGAACGCTTTTAAATCTTCTCTACAAGAGGCTCCGCCAACAATTCCATTTTCCATTATTTAAAATCTAAAATTCAGTGAGAAATAGGGTAAAACAAGAATCAATATTTAATTGAGGATTGGGCATTAGTTATTCTCCTCCTGCTCCTCTATCTCCCTGATCTCCCTATTCCCTCACTCCCCTAACTTCCTATGCAAACTGACTCTAACAGTCCTGATCGTGTTGCATCTGCTAATAACAAGCCTAACCCAGGAAAGCTTTTAATTCCGCGATCGCAGCGACAGAGGTTTTTTATTCAGTTTACCTTAATGACCCTGATCGGGTGGGTTGTGGGTGGCGTTGCCAGTATCGCTTTAGAGAAAATTATTCTCCAAAGTCTCTCATCTAGCGTTGTTATCCAATCACAAACATGGAGTATTTTGGTCAGAAGTCTCAGTAATGTTGTATTTGCCGTGATTTTTGCTGCTGACCAAGCCCTTGTCCTTTACCGATATTTACCGGGTTTGCAATGGCTATTTGCGACTAGCGTCGGTTGGCTGATTGCCAACGGTGTTTCTACAGCCTGGATTAACTACATTTCAACCATTGCCTCATCATCTCCTGAAGATACTTTGATTTTGGGATTTCTGTCAGCGATCGCATATATAATCTCTGGAATTTGGCTAGGGATTTGCCAATGGCTGGTATTGAGGCGATACACAACAGGTATTTGGTGGTGGAATTTTTTACCCTCAATCTCTTTCTTCTTGATCACTATTTTGGTTTGGTTGCTTTTTATTGTGCAAAATTTGATTCCAGAAGCAAACCGTAATTTTATATTGTATTGGAGTGGACAAGGCTTTACAGCAGTAATTCTGGGAGCCATACCAGCAATTGGCTTGTGTACATTGAAAAGAAATTTATATCGCAAAACTGGAGTTTCTCCCTGACTTTTATCAATATATTTCATAACCTTAATGTTTATGACTCGCCCGCACATTCTCCAACCTGGTCAAAGTTATATAGCAATCCGATTTGATTTCTGAAATTACTTGCGTAGGGAGGAAACAGGCAAGAAGAAAGAAAGGAATAGAACTATACTGAGTTTTTTCAAAAATCAAATTCTCGTAAAGCACCACTAGGAGCAATGAATCGTCACAAGTCACCAGGTTTGAGGGGTGCTGGTAGGATTTTAGATTTCATCTAGATTGCAGGGAATCCCAAATTAACTCAAGGTTTGCTTGAGCTTTTTGGAGTGCTGTTTCTGGAGATGCACCTAGCATCGTGGCTTCGATGGCTCGACCTAAATTGTCAGACAAGCGACTATAGCCAGGAATGATTGGTCGAGAACCTGATATAGACATTTGGTCAATAAAAACTTTCAAGACAGGTTTTTGCTTGAGAAATTCTTGATAAGCCTGACTTTGGGTAGATTTAACGTTAACTGGTAAAAAACCCGTCCCCATACTCCATTCTGTTTGGAATTCTTCACTCAAGACATACTCTAAAAATTTGAGTGCAGCTTGTTCTCTTGTAGGTGTAGTCTTCATCACATACATATTTCCAGTAGCCGTCACGGTAGCAGGCTTCACATTTGCAGGTATGGGAAATACCTTATAATCGACGTTGGACTTCATTATATAAGTCCAAGGGCCTGTGATCTGCATAGCAACACGACCCGCAATAAAAGCGTCTTCTTCATAACCTCGCTCTGGGGAAGAAAGTATTACTGAACCATCTGTTAATAGGTCGTGCCAAAATTTTAAGGCTGCGATCGCACCTGCATTCGTCAAATTTGGACGGTTATTGGTCACAATCTCTCCCCCAGCGCTCAATAAAAAGGGAAACCAACTAAAGACAGTCCATTCTTCCTTTCCTAAAGGCAGTAATATTCCGTACTGTTCAGGTCGATTGTCGCCATTCCGGTCTATGGTCAATTTTTTAGCAACTTCCCTCAACTCTTCCCAAGTCTTAGGAATTTGCGTAATTCCCGCAGCTTGGAAAAGTTTAGGTCGGTAAAAAATGCCTACATTGCTGGTGTAGAGTGGGATTGACCAAAGATGACCGTCTAATTTTAATTCCTCCCATAGGTTGGGGCTAATTTCCGACTTCAATGGCAATTTGTCCAGCCATGCTTCTAAAGGTCGAATTGCCCCTAGTTCCATAAACTGACCTGTCAATTGAGGATCGAATGACAGTATATCTGGAGGCACATTGCCTACAACTGCTGTTAATATTTTTGGCAATTGGGGTTGACCTACGAAGATAGATTCCACCTGAACATCAGTATGAGTCTGATTAAATTTATCTACTAGTTTGTTAAATACATCCCGATTAGTAGGGGGATTGATTGATTGCCATAGGTTCAGATGAATTACTCTGTCATTTTTCTGGACTGTCCCCTGACAACCATATAAGAATATGAAAAATATACTCAGAATAATTCCTATCAGCGAAAGCCGCCAAGCAGAATTGGTCAACTGGCGGGAAAAATTCAGAATTTGGGATTGGAAAAGGGTAACTTTCATACCAATTTTTAGATTTTAGAACTTACACCTTGACAGAAATAACTAAATATGATTGTAGATTTTCAGGTATTCAAGTTTGATTTTTTCACTATTAGCCAGTGATGCCTGCGGTGGTCACTGACTTGTACTGAGCGCAGTCGTAAAGCCTGCGGCATAGCTTCTCTTCTTAGGCTGCGCCAACGCTTAAGGCGCAGCCTCTGGTAGAGTTGTAGCTTTGCCGTACCACTTCTCCTTCTCCTGACGCAGAGGCTACGCCAACAAAGATGCTAGCGCGAACGTGGAAGTAAGCTAGCAAGAGCGTCTCCAAGAGTTGTGTAGGCTGCGCCTACGCTAGTGATATCACTAGACCGTAAATAAAACTTATTATTGGTTGAAGAAACCCAATAATGCTTAATCTACGACCACGACGCTTAGTTTGTTCTAAACGTTTTTGCTCTTGAAATGCCTGCAAAAGATAAATTTGATTTAATTTTATGCTTTGATATTTTAGAACATGTGTTAGATCCTAGCCAGCAGTTATTAGAATTTTATAAAACTTTCAACTCGGAAGGTAAGATGATAGTGAATTGGTATTTTTTTAAAGGTTTTAATCAAGAATATCCTTTTCATTTAGATGATCCTAAAGTAGTAGAAATATTTTTCCATACACTTGAGAGTCACTTCTTAGAGATTTTTCACCCTTACCTGATTACAACCCGCTGCTACCGTAAGCAGAGTTGAATTTAATTTCATGTCTTTTGGGTGGAGCTACAGCGAAACCCAATAAGTACGTTGTTTAGATGAAAAAATGATCTTTATGAAAATACATTAACGACGAAAATGTACCATAAATTATTATTTATGTCTACACCAATGGGTGCGTTAGGTTCAGGATTGGGAGGCGGAGTAGAGTTGACCCTATTTAATATTGCTACAGAGATGTTGCGGCGAGGACATCAATTAGAAATTGTTGCACCACAGGGTTCTGTCAGTAATTCATTACCTATTAGAGAAATCCCCGGAGAACTAATACAGATACCAGCCCAAAATCAGAATCGTAGTGATCCGATTTTGCTGCATAAAAATTCTGTTTTAGCGAATATGTGGGATTATGCTCGCCAAGTGCAAGCAGATTATGATTTGATTGTTAATTTTGCTTATGATTGGCTACCACTGTATTTAACACCATTTTTTAACCGTCCGATCGCCCATTTTATCAGTATGGGTTCTTTGACAGATGTAATGGATCAGATTATTGAAAGTGTGGCAATTGAGTTTCCGAATACTATTGGTGTTTATACTCAATCACAGGCAGCCACCTTTTCCTGTGCAGAACAATGTTACTGTCTGCTAAATGGTTTGGATTTATCTATTTATCAGTTTTGTCCCGAACCAACTCAGAGCTTGGCGTGGGTAGGTAGGATAGCCCCTGAGAAAGGACTAGAAGATGCGGTAGCAGCAGCAGAAATAATCGGAATTACACTGAAAATATTCGGGTTAAAACAGGATGTATCTTACTGGGAGAAGATTTGTCAAGAATATCCTGATGCTCCCATAGAATATGTAGGATTTTTACCAACGGTTGAGCTACAAAAGGAGTTAGGTCAATGTCGAGCACTTTTAGTAACTCCTCGTTGGATAGAAGCATTTGGAAATGTAGCAATAGAGGCGCTTGCTTGTGGAGTACCTTTAATTGCCTATCGTCGGGGTGGTTTAACAGAAATTGTCCAAGAAGGCAAAACTGGTTTTTTGGTGGAACCAGATAGTGTTCAAGGTTTAGTAGAAGCGATTCAACATTTGGATAAAATTGACCGCCAAGCTTGTCGCCAGCAAGCAGAAACTTTATACTCTTTAGGAGCTATGGGCGATCGCACAGAAGAATGGTTTCAAAAAATCTTGGAAAAATGAATAGTAATAATATCCTTTAACTTGGATATTATTTAATTTTATAGCGGTTCCCGTTCAGATACAGTACAACGTTATATCGCGAGGTCTCGCGTAAACGAGAACCGCTATATCCCTGTTTTGTCACTTTTGGAAAACAATAATCGAAGCCAAATTCTGAGACTTTGATTTAATCAATGTTTGAAGTTTTATTTTCTAACAGTAACTAAAATTTTTAGCTTCCAAGTGGAAAAGAAAGCCTCGAAAGGTATTCAGCGATTGGGTTCACCCAAAGTGATAAAAGAGGGATATGTACCACCAAAACTTTTCGTTATAAAAATATTTGCGGGAAACTAGGGAGCGATCGCTAATATCCCCGCATCTCCATCTAAAGTTGCTTCTATACCCACTGGTAAGGCTGCATTGGGACTATCATGACCAAAAGGTAGATTAGAAACAATCGGAATATTTAAATCGCCCAAGCGATCGCGCAGTACTTCTTCTACACTAAAGCTAGACACTGTTGGCGGCGCTTCACAGCGAGTAAAACCGCCCAAAGCAATACCGCAGACTTTAGACAAAGCACCGCTCAAACGCCACTGTGTCAGCATCCTGTCAATCCGATAAGGTGCTTCCGTAACATCTTCCAACGCCAGAATTACACCATCCAGAGGCGGCAGGATTGGTGTACCTAAAAGGTGAGTAGCCACCGTGAAATTACCTGGTAGTAAAGCGCCAGTAACCATACCACCACCCCAACCGCAACCCTTGAGAGGGGTGAAAGAACTGCCTTCTACCCAATCAAATAATCTCTCAATTGACCAATCTGACTCATCTGTCAAAGTCGTCAGTACGGGGCCGTGAACGCCAGAAATTCCTGCTGTATAAAGGCTCCATAATAAAGCTGTGATATCAGAAAATCCGATGAGCCACTTGGGAAGCGCTGAGTTTGGCCAATTCCAATCTTCTAAGATACGGGTGCTGCCAAAACCCCCTCTGGCACAGAGAATACCGCGACAATCAGGATCTTGCCATGCTGCTGCTAATTGCTGACGGCGGTTTTCATCTTTTCCAGCAAGATAACCCCATTTGTCATCTATCTGGGGACTGATTTCTACTCGATAACCACGCGATCGCCAAATTTCTACACTCCGCCCAAATGCCTCAAATTCTCGCAAAGCACCACTAGGGGCAATTACTCGTAGTAAATCACCAGGTTTCAGGGGCGGTGGTAGGATTTTGGATGGCATGAAAAAAGTTAGGGGTTTAAAGAGACGCGATTAATCGCGTCTGTACAGGAGTTAAGAATAAAGACTATACCTCATAACTCTTATAAAATTTTGTTGAATCATTTTTCAAAGCGATCGCCACGGTGGTTTTATTTTAGGTTTGCTTTGTATCTAGCTGTGTATTTTCCTGAGTTGGATTTTGCGGTATCAGGTAAATCGCCCCAGAGATTAAAGTTAAGCCCACAGAAATCCAAAAGGCAATCAGAGAGGGAATTTGCCACACTTCAGAAAGAGGCGCAATCAAAAGTGCGATCGCGACTATTTGACTAACAGTTTTGAGTTTACCCCAAATATTTGCCCCGGTAATCGTCGTTTGATTTACCCGCCAACCAGCGATCGCTAATTCCCGCGCTAAAATCAAAAACACTCCCCAAGCCGGCACTTTTCCTAGTTCAATAAAAACCAGCAACGGCGCAAGTACGAGAAGTTTATCCACTAAGGGATCAAGAAATTTACCCAATTCACTAATTTGGTTGAGTTTCCGCGCCAAATAGCCGTCTAACCAATCAGTCAATGCAGCAATCAGAAAAATCGCCAAACATATCCACTTAGCTTGAGGTGTGGGATTATATAAACCGTAAAGCAGAAATGGTATCCCCAATAGGCGAGAGAAGGTAATCCAGTTGGGTATAGTCATAGGGAATTCAAAAATCAAAATTAACAAGTCTAAAGCAACAAGCAGCCAAGCAAATATGCAAAATCTATGCAGATTAGTCTATCTGAGTCTGCCTGCGTGAGAAAATCTGTTTTCTGTAGCTCTCCTAAAACAATACTATGACTGAACACCCAGACTCCCAATTCCGCATCGAACACGATTCGATGGGCGATCGCCAAATTGCTAGTAGCGTTTATTACGGCATTCAAACGCTGCGGGCAATCGAAAATTTCCCCATTAGCGGCATCAAGCCTTTACCTACTTACGTGGATGCTGGATTAATAATTAAAAAAGCTACAGCAATTGTGAATGGTGAACTGAATTGCATTCCCCAAGATATTACTCAGGCGATTGTGCAAGCAACCGATGAAATCTTAGCTGGGAAGTTCCGCGATCAATTTGTTGTGGATGTTTATCAGGCGGGTGCAGGAACATCCCACCACATGAATCTCAACGAAGTTTTAGCAAATCGCGCCTTAGAAATTCTTGGTGAAGAAAAGGGCAATTATAAACGTGTTAGTCCTAATGATCACGTTAATTATGGGCAGTCTACCAATGATGTGATTCCCACAGCAATTCGCATTGGTGGTTTATTGGCATTATCCAAGACATTACACCCAGCAATCGATGGGGCGATCGCGTCTTTAGAAAACAAAGCTGTAGAATTTCAAGATATTGTCAAATCTGGCAGAACTCACTTACAAGACGCTGTACCCGTGCGCTTGGGTGAAAATTTTCAGGCTTGGGCGCAAATCCTTACAGAACATCAAAACCGGATTTACACCGCCTCTGGTGATTTGATGGTGCTGGGTTTAGGAGGTAGTGCAGCCGGAACGGGGTTAAATACTCATCCTCTATATCGCGCCCGTGTGGTAGAAGTTCTCTCAGAATTGATTGATACTCCCCTAGAACCTGCACCCCACCTCATGGCAGTCATGCAAAGTATGGCATCATTTGTAAATGTTTCCGGTGCTTTACGCAACTTAGCACAGGATTTAGTCAAAATCTCTCACGATTTACGGCTGATGGATTCCGGGCCAAAAACTGGCTTCAAAGAAATTCAACTTCCCCCAGTGCAACCTGGTTCCTCAATTATGCCAGGGAAATATAATCCAGTGATGGCAGAGATGACAGCAATGGTGTGTTTTCAGGTGATGGGTTACGATAGTGCGATCGTTTTAGCCGCCCAAGCCGGACAATTAGAATTAAATGTGATGATGCCGCTGATTGCCTATAACTTGATTCACAGTATCGAAATTCTGGGTAATACCATCGCTGCACTCACCGAACGCTGCATTCAGGGAATTACTGCTAACCAGGAACGTTGTTTAGCATACGCTGAAGGCAGTTTAGCTTTAGTAACTGCATTAAATACCCACATCGGTTATTTAAATGCCGCTGCTGTCGCCAAAGAATCTTTAGAAACTGGTAAATCCCTGCGGCAGATTGTTTTAGAACGAGGATTAATGAGTGAAGCAGACTTAGCCACAGTGTTAAATCTAGAACAAATGAGTGGTATCTTACCGCTCAGAACAGAATAATAGGTAATAGATTACAGCTTATACCATTTCTTTGCGAGGCCGTGCCAAGTTTTTTGACCTCTTGTTTCTTTGTATCCAACTCTACAAGACCTACGCGAATGCGGTTCGTTTCTCTTACTTGTATTTAATAGTTTGGCGCATCTTACAGCAGTTTTCATTCATTTAAACCACATCTGTTGTAGGGGCACAGCAATGCTGTGCCCGTAGGGCGTGGTCTATTTACCTAAAAATTGCTGTAATAAAGAATTGGTATTACTATCTCTTGTCCCCAGTCCCCTATTCCCTATTCCCTATTTATTATCCATGCAGACTCAAAAACCATCTGTTAGTCTCATTCGGGCTACATCCTATGAACAAGAGGCCTTACGGGAATCTTTAGTCATTCTCCTGGAACCTTTTGGAGGAATGGCAGCATTTGTGAAAAAAGGCGATCGCGTTTTACTCAAACCGAATCTACTTACAGGGACGCGTCCTGGTAAAGAGTGTATCACCCGTGCCGAACTAGTTTACGAAGTTGCTCAGATGGTAATTGAGGTTGGCGGTAAGCCATTTTTGGGCGATAGTCCTGCTTTTGGGAGTGCCAAGGGCGTAGCAGTGGCAAATGGCTATTTGCCTATTTTAGAAGAACTCAATCTTCCCATCATCGATTTTCACGGTCAGCGTTACCAAACCGTTAGCGACAATTTTAACCATCTGCGGCTGTCTAAAGAAGCAATGGAAGCAGACGTAGTGATTAACCTACCTAAAGTGAAATCACATATGCAGTTAACATTAACACTGGGCGTAAAAAACTTGTTTGGTTGCGTCCCCGGCAAAATGAAAGCTTGGTGGCACATGGAAGCTGGAAAAGATGCAAATAGATTTGGTGAAATGTTAGTAGAAACTGCTAGGGCAATTAACCCTAACTTAACCATATTAGATGGGATCATCGGTCATGAAGGAAATGGCCCTAGTAATGGTGAACCTCGCCAACTGGGCATTTTAGCAGCTGCATCAGATATATTTGCTCTAGATCGGGCAATGGTAGAAATCCTCAATGTCCCTCCTGAACAAGTACCCACAGTTGCAGCTTCCCAAAGGCTAGGAGTTTGTCCAGAACTTGCTGCGGTAGAGTTTCCACATTTAAATCCAGACTTATTAAAAATAGAAGATTGGCGGCTACCAGACAAGTTAATGCCCATCGATTTTGGTATGCCCCGCGTAATTAAGTCTACGTTTAAGCATCTTTATACCCGATTTATCAAGGAACCAATGAGTGTTTATGGAAGGTAACTAAGGACTAGTACCGCAAGGCGGAAGTCAAAAGCCAAAAGTCAAAAGTCAAAAGTATTATGGAATGGGATTTTTAGAGTTTTTAAATGGTTACTCTATTTACGCCGTGACGTACTAGGTTGGGTAAAGGGTAGCGCAACCCAACTGTTGGGTTTGGTTCCTCAAACGCCACTTGCTACCCTGCGGGAACGCTAAGAGCGAACAAGTCGGGAAACCGCAAGGGCGCAGTAGCTCCCCAACCTACATTTAAGTCTAATTTGGGGTTTGAAAACAGTCCCTACTTTTTGAGTTTGAAAACATGCCCTAGTGAAGATGAGGGAGATAAGGGGACAAAAAGACGAGGAGAATAACCATGCCCCATGCCTAATACTTCTCTTCTTAGGCTGCGCCTTAAGCGAAGCTATGCCGCAGGCTTTACGGCAACTCTTAGAGACGCTCTTGCGTTCGCTCAGTACAAGTGCCCAATGCCCCATGCCCAATCCCGAATTTACAAGTGCAAACTTCATTACAGCAATTTCATTTATTAGCACAGTAATCTGTAATTACCCTCCGATTGCTTGACCAGACCGCCCTATCATAGTTAGTGGCGGTTTTTTGGCTGATTAATTTGTGATTAAATTTCTTGTATTAGATTTTGATTAATCCAAAAATTTATACCGATTTGGGATCTGGAAATTGGGATTGGGTATTTTGTTCAGATATGAGCAAAGTCTGGTGATAACCCGCTACGCGTCTACGCCGCCTTCTAAAACATTTTTTACTCTACCTATATATAGATTGACAAAATTGCTGTGATATTACATGTATTTGAAAATTTAAATTCTGAAATATTTATTTAGTGGTATCACTGAATTTATACCACACAACACAGCTGATGTATCTGTATTTATTCGGTAGTTATGAGTGGTTACAAGAATCTTCCTACCAGTTTCTTCTTTGTGTCAAATATTTTTGTGTATAACTACTGTAGAACAATCGAAGACACTGAATATCTATCAGTGCAATTGCTAATTTGTGTCCTATATCACAAATTAGGAATTTAAGTAAAATGACCTTATCAAAGGCGTTGCAGGATGTTATACTCATGAAGTATCGGACAAATACATTTTGCTAATTAATCTTTAATCAGCGAAAAAAAGTAATTTATGATGCTCTTAAAGTGGGCTTTGCGTATGCGATCCGTTACATCATACAGGGAAACATCTGAAAATATTAATCACCAAAGACAATATGATTTGTTTGCTTGTAACTTTGTATTAAGAACTCCATGTATAAAAACGCTATTATGACAGTTGTAAAACTGGTTTAGCTTGTAGAATGCTACACATTTTACAGTTTAAAAATAGCTAAAATAGCATCAAGACTCTCGCTCAGAGAGTAGACCTACACAGTGTTGCAAAGAACTTCAATTTTGTATGAATTCAAATAGCCAGTCTGCCAATGCCGACATATATTCCCAACGTTTGGCAGACATTGTGGGAACTGCGATCGCTCTGCTGACTCTCACCTTACCCGTATTTGTGATCGCCCACTATTCTTCAACTAATGTTCAAAATAACCAGCAACCCCTGGTTCAAAACCTCAAAGCAAGTAAAGATTGATAAAGCTTTCCAGTAGCATTTCCTCAGCAGGAGGGCTATAAAAAAGGAGAAACATAATTTTGAGACAACCTCTGTAGATATGTATGTAGTTCATCAATAATAGGCTGAATCTGTATTGTCTGACTCCAGGTTTCAGTTGTATTGACACAATAGGGGCAGAAATCCCTCCAACAGCAATCAAGGGCGCAGGATATTCATAACACCCTCTTGGAAAAAGCGTTGCGAAGTTTCCTCGCAACGCTTTTTCTATTTTTTGGCTAATTCAAGGGGATTGGGAAGCAGAGGAGAGGATCTTCTCTGCTGCATCATGCTCAATACCCTGGAATGAATACCTTGGGAAGAGATCCATATTGCCCTAAAATTCTACACGGGGAGCGAAACTGACTGAGTGCCCCCATGATTCACTGTTACTGGAGGAGTTTTTTGTGGACTTATCTCGTATTCCTGCCCAACCGAAATCGGGTCTAATCAACGTTTTGATTGAAATTACTGGCGGAAGTAAAAATAAATACGAATACGACAAGGAACTAGCAGCTTTTGCTCTAGACCGAGTACTTTATTCCTCGGTACAATATCCATATGACTACGGCTTTGTACCCAATACTTTAGCTGAAGATGGCGATCCCCTAGATGGTATGGTGATAATTGACGAGCCAACCTTTCCAGGCTGTATCATTGCCGCACGACCGATTGGCTTCTTGGAGATGATTGACGGTGGCGATCGCGATGAAAAAATCCTTTGTGTTCCTGACAAAGATCCGCGCTACGTTCAAGTAAGATCCCTGAAAGACTTAGCCCCACACCGCCTAGATGAAATTGCCGAATTTTTCCGTAGTTATAAAAATTTGGAAAAAAAAGTGACTGAAATTCTCGGGTGGCAAGATGTGGATAAGGTTGCAGCTTTAGTAGAAAAATCCGTCAAAGCTTATAGAGGATAATAGGGAGACGCGATTAATCGCGTCTGTACAGGAGTTAGGAGTAGAGACGCGATTAATCACGTCTGTACAGGAGTTAGGAGTAGAGATGCGATTAATCGCGTCTGTACAGGAGTTAAGAGTTATAAATTTTTATTCCTCACTTTTAACTCCTCACTTCTCACTTTAATAACTACGGATTGTAAAAACTGCCACCAACCCCAAACCTAAATGCAGCGCACTCTCCTTTTGGCAAAAATTCATAACTGCACCCTCACGGGGGCGAATATCAACTACGTGGGTAGTATCAGCATCGATGAAATCCTTTTGAAAAAAGCTGGTATCTTACCTTATGAGCAGGTACAAGTAGTTAATAGTGCCAACGGTCAGCGCTTTATTACTTATGCGATCCCGGCTCCAGCCCATTCGGGAGTCATTGAGTTAAATGGGGGTGCGGCACGTCTAGGCATTATTGGCGATCGCTTGATTATAATGACTTACGGGCAGTTCACTCCAGAAGAGTTAAAAAGTTACTCTCCTACGGTAGTCATTGTGGACGAAAAAAACAGGCTGTTGGAAATACGGCGCTACGATGACCTGCTCAGTAAGGTCTAATTTCAAGGAAAATGTCAAATTTTGAGTTGTCGGGTTCCCAGAGTTACATATCTGAAAAGTCAGCTACCCTGCCAAATAGCCCAGCTGGTGAATTTCTAGTGCAATTTTGGGGTGTAAGAGGTTTGATTGCCACCCCAAGTAGCAACACCAATCGTTATGGTGGTAATACCGCTTGTGTAGAAATGCATGTAGCTGGAAAACGCTTGATTTTTGATGGCGGTACTGGCTTACGCATACTGGGTAAAACTTGGCAAGAAGTACAACAGCCACTAGAAGCCCATTTATTTTTTACTAACTGCCAATCAAATCGCATTCAAGGGTTTCCCTTTTTTGCTCCAACATTTATTGGGGAAAATTGTTTTCACATTTACGGCATGGCTGCCTCAAATGGAGCCTCAATCAAACAATGTCTGTGCGACCAGATGCTCCAGCCACACTTTCCTTACCCTTTACAGGTAATGCAGTCGGAATTGCAGTTTTATAATCTGACTCCAGACAGTGACGTAAAGCTAGATGATGTCATCATTACAACTGCATTAATTAATCAAACTCAACGGTCTGTTGGCTACCGAGTTACTTGGCAAGAGTATAGTGTTGCCTACGTCACGGATTTGCACCAAAATGCTGATCAAGTGGAGCGAGAGCGGATTTTACAGTTCATTAAAGGCGTTGACTTGCTGATTGCCAATGCCACTTACACTCCCTCTACCTCTCACGACCATGACTCTGCTGATTTACTCTGGCAAGCTGCGGTGAATGCGGCTGTTAGTGCTGGCGTCCAACGGCTAGCCATTTCTCATCATCACCCAGATGACCATGATGATTTTCTCGACCAGGTTCAAGTCGATGTCAAATCTGCTTTTCCTCAAGCAATACTAGCCCATGAAGGTCTAGTTTTAACTGTTGGTAAGTGATTTAAACTTGTTGGCAGAGCATCCTGAAAGAAGACCTGGGGGCAGAGGGGCATCTGACAAGTGTAGTGTAGGTTTATTTAGATTTTGCGTTTTGATCGATGCACAGATTTGTCTGAGCACTGATTTGGGCGATAGCGCAGCCTCTTCTCTACGAGAGGCTGCGCCAACAAGTCCCTTGGTGTCTGGTTTCTCTACGAGACGCTCCGCGAACACTTAGTGCAATCTACATATCGTAAGTGATTAGCTTCATAAAGAATTGGTCTGAGATGCAGTGCAGGAGATATTTGTTTGCCAAGGGCTATATGGGCTGACGTTAGGTGCTTGAGCCACTAACTGGATGTCTCCATTAGCATTAACTACCCAGCTTTGGGCTTCCACAATCTGATTAGTAGATTTGGTCACAGATATAGTCGGTTTTTTATCTGTAATTTCCGCAGATAATTTATCCGTGACTCTGGGTGTTACTTGTGGGGGCAAATCTACCCAACCTGTAATCACTGCTTGTCCCCGCAGAGGCTCGTTAGGACTAAGAGGTAATCCACCACGTCCGGTGGCAATAAAGCGACTAGCGGTTTGTCCTCTTCTGGGTGTGCAGCCTTGAACGATTTGTTGGGATGCATCAACGAGGTTAGAGGGTAGTTGAATTAAGCCGCGACTAGGGTCAGTATCCAGAGTGTTTATAGTTACCTGACCGTTTAAAGTGGGATTTTGTTGCGAAATAGCTGTAATATCATTTGTTTGTAGCCTTTGTGGATTTAAATTCTCTGTTCCTAAACGTCGTACTAGGTCTTCTCGACTACGCGGTTGGATGTTAAAGATGTTTCTGGCATTAATTTCCACCTTGCCACCAGAGCCTGTGAAAGCGTTAGCGCTAATGTCAGTATTTTCGTTGGCTTTAGCAACAATGAAACCATTGGGTGCATTAATAGTGATGTTACCGCCATTGCCTCCATGCTGTGTTGTCCCCGCAGTTGCAGAGATGAGACTCCCACGGCGCAGCAGCAATATATCCCCGACTTGTAACGTAATGTTGCCACCATCACCTGATGCTGATTCTGCAATCAATTTTCCTTGGTTGTCTAAGCGGATGAAAGGGGAAACTATTTTAATATCACCAGCACTGCCTGTACTTTCAGAGCGATAAGTTGAGACATTAATTTCAGCACCATTTGTGATGGACAGTGAGCCAGTATCCAGGAGAATATCTCCTCCTCTTCCCTTAGCAGTTTCATTGACTGCACTAAAAATACCACTGGGAAAAAAGCCAGTTTTAAATTTATATCTACCAACCCCATCAACAGATATGCGATCGCGGGCGATAATAGTTACATTTCCTGCATCTCCTTGCCCCAATGTGCTAGCAAACAATCTAGCGCCATCACTTACAGAGAGTGAGTTAGCGTGGATGTTAATATCCCCACCCAAGCCTGTTGCATCCGATTCTACACTGCTGACTAGACCACCAGCATTCCCATCTTCGTCCACTCCTGCCAAGGATATAGAACCGCTAATTTCAAGTTTTACGTTGCCAGCATTTCCTTGACCTTGGGTGTTTGAGTTCAGTTGAGCGCCATCTTGCAGTTACAGTGAGTTAGCCCGGATGGTAATATTGCCACCAGAGCCAATGCCAGAAACCTGGCTAGATATAGTATTAACAACTCCAACACTATCTACCCCGAACAACGATACTGAACCAGTAGTTTCAATCGTTACATCCCCAGCTTTTGCCTCAAAGCCGCTTAAGTTGCTAGTAACCAACTGAGCACCATCACGCAAAGACAGCGAACTAGCGCGAATAATTATATCTCCACTTTTGCCAACAGCACCAAGTTCCGTGTTAGTAAACACACCACTGGGAAATCCATTTGAGTCTACTCCATTGAAAATTACAGAATTAGTGGCATCAACACTCACATTGCCTGAATTTCCCTGCCCTGATGAACTTGAAAGAAATCCAGAACCATCAATCAAGGAGAACGACCCAGCCCGGATAGTAATATTTGCTCCATTCCCAACTGCATCATCACCAATAAAGGTTAATGCACTACTGCTATCTTGAAATGTTATAGAGTCTTTGGCTTTAAGTGTTACATCACCGGCATTTCCTCTGCCGTTAGTAAAACACCATAACGTAGAACTATCATTGAACAAGATTGATTCACCTTGGATGGTTATATTTCCACCATTGCCTATAGAGTTAAAATTGACACTGTTGATGATTTGCGATCGCTGCTCAAATTTAACTGCTCTTGTAGCATTGAGTGTAATATCCCCTGCTTGAGAGCCAACTTCCCCCAGGTTTGTACCTATCCCAGCAACTAGGGTACTTCCACCTAAAATATCTATATTCCGAGCATTGAGACTAATACTACCACTATTTTTGGCAACGACATTAATTGCAGAAGCATTGGTCAACAGTATATCTGCTAGTGTTACACCAGTAGGAAAACTCAACTCTCGATTATTGCCAAAGTTTAATCCTACTGTTCCTTCTGCTGCCAGTCCTCCCAATTCAACTCTACCGCCAGAAGCTTGCAAAATCCCGCCGTCTAAACTGACATTACCCCCGACAAGGGCTAAGGATTTTCCTGGTAGCACTTGAAGACCTACAGTACTATCAATTGATTGCTCAGTGTCTAAATTCAATCCTCCAGGGCCATTCACCTGAATTTGCCCTGCTTTCGTACCGAATTGTAATCCAATTGGGATGCTAAGAGTCAGTAGGGAAGTATTTTGAGGAACCTTTGCACTAAACTCTGTCTGATCAGCAAATTTTAGGCTATTAGCTGTAGTTGCTAAGAAAGAACCACCAATATTCAAGCTAGCATTTTGTCCAAAAATAATTCCATTGGCATTAAGCAGAAACAGGTTGGCTTTACCGTTAGCGCGGATTAACCCATCAATATTAGATATAGAATTACCTGTAACCCGACTAATTATGTTTTGAATATCAAGAGCATTGTTAAAGAAAGCTGTGGAAGCATTTGGTACAGAAAACTGTTGGAAGCTGTGGAACAAGTTCTTTCCTGCTTGAGTTCCTCCCTCGATAATGCTGGTATTGCCAGAGGGCGTAACGCGAGAATTATTAAGTAGAGTGCTATCAGGGATAATTTGGGCAGAAACACAATTTGCCCAAAAAGCGATCGCAATACCCATCCCCACACAAACAGCAGTTGTTGAATCAAGGTTAGTTTGCATAGTGATAGTGGTGATGGATATTTTAAGCTGTGTCATCACTTTGGCGTTAGCGTACTCCTACAGAGAAGCAAGCTACGCACAGCGTTCCGTAGAAAAGCTCGCTATACCCCTACAGGGAAGCAAGCTATGCACAGCGTCCCGTGAGAAGGCATCGCTTCAATCCTTTCGCCTGATTTTATTCTGTTAAGAGTAGTGAAAAGAAATAACTTTTCTTAAGACATACCTTAGATCAAGTTGATATCTAACTATTTCTTGTGGAATGGGCGTATCGCCACTGGTATCAACTTAACGTAAAAGTTACTAAGCGAGAATGCTTTGAGACATTACCTCGACAGAACTTACGCAAAAAGACAGTGAAAGCCTTGATTTACCGTAGGGGCATTCATGTAGACGCATTCGCGGAGCGTCTGTCTGGGACACGCTGCGCGAACGTAGAGAAGCGGCTTCCCGCAGGGTATTGCCCCTACGAAGCATTTTGCAACTCAGCTGTGCGGACTGAAAGCTGCTGTGTCTGATTACCTCGTTGTACTTTCACCTGTAATACTTGACCAAGACGACTGTCTTCCACAACGTTCTGCAATTGTTCAGCACTGGTAATAGCTTTACCATCAACTAGAACAATTACATCCCCGCGTCGGATACCCGCAGATGCAGCTGGAGAATTGGGAACAACTCGCATTACAAAAACACCATTGACTTCTGGTATCTGAATAGGAGAGTTGGGATCAATGTTATTTTGCTTGGCAAGATCAGGTGTCAAAGTTAACATTTGCACACCTAGATAGGGGTGAGCAACTTTGCCATCACGTTGCAGTTGCGCGGCGATCGCTTTGGCTTTATCGATGGGAATCGCAAACCCAATACCCATCGCGTCAGGACGAATGGCTGTGTTAATGCCAATCACTTCACCTTGGCCATTTAATAGTGGCCCGCCAGAGTTACCAGGGTTAATCGCAGCGTCTGTCTGAATGAAGTCCAAGCGTTTGTCACTGATGCCAACTTGGGCACTGGAACGTTTGAGGGTACTGATAATTCCTAAGGTAACGGTGTTATCAAATCCCAAAGGATTACCAACTGCGATCGCCCAGTCTCCTACTTGGACATTACTGGAAGACCCCAAGGGCGCCACTGGTAAATCGTTACCAGCGTTAATCTTGACTACTGCCAAATCTGTGACTTCATCAATGCCTTGAACTTTGCCTTCAAAGGTGCGGCCATCTTTGAGTCGGACTGTTACTTTATCAGCCTTATCCACCACATGAGCATTAGTCAGAACTAACCCGCTCTTGTCAAGAATGAAACCTGAGCCTAAACCGCGTAACTGCTCAGAAGGCATTTGTTGTGGGAAACCGTCACCAAAAAACCGCCGGAAAAAGGGGTCATCAAAAGATGGATCAAGGCGACGAGTAATTGTGCGCTCAGTATCAATCCGAACAACTGCTGTGCCCACGCGATTCACTGCTGCTGTGACAAAGCTAGTGCTACCGATCACAGCAGTACCTGGTGATTGTCGTTGGGCAATTACTTTTGAAGTATCTCCAGCAGTTACTGTGGGTGCTGGTTCGGCTTGGGAGGGCAACACTTGCAGGCTGCTAACCGTTAGCACAACTCCTAGCGCGATCGCTAACACATGAGAACTGAGTTGACGTAGAGACCGGGATAATTTGGGAAATCGCATAATCAATAACCTAATTTATAAGCCTAATTGTTACTTAGTAGTGACAAATCTATTTACAGTTATTTTTACAAAGTTGACGTTGGCTTTTTACTTCAGGTTTCGCCTGATCTTCCCAATACTGGGGTAAGGGCATTTTGCAAGTTACCTGTAATCAACTTAATGGAAAATTTAACCCAAAAGCTATTATGGACATTTACCCTTTACAAGTTCGGTTTTTACCCATCAATAAAACTTTTGGATTGCTAATAATACTAGACCTTTCAAGGTAGTGACACCCATAAAAAGGAGATCGGGGATAGTGGAGATCCATGCTCATTTTTGGTTCAAAACCTGATCGATGACTGTGGACGATGAACTAACTTTTGAATAAAATTTCATTTCGACTGGTTGCGCCTAACTGGGGTAAAGAGTTTATAGCTGAGTGGGGAGTGATGGCAGCAGGAACGGCCAAAGGTAGTTGCAATTGTTTGACAACACTTTGCAATAGTTGGTCTTGTCCAGTCCGAAAACCCCAGACATTTGTCCCCCGGTTGATAATAGCAAACCAAACCAAACCGCGATCGCGTGTGGGCATCACTCCTGCTAAAGCGCTCACATCGCGGAGAGTGCCAGTTTTGATTACAGTAGCCAGGGGAATGTGTCTGGTGTGTAGTGTACCTCGGTGATCAAACCCAGACATGGGGAACAAGTCAGCTAGATTCAGTTGATGGGTAGATGCCTCAACTTGAATAGCCATCAACATGGCACAGACAGCCCTGGGGGAAATGCGATTTTCGGGGCCCAGTCCAGAACCATTGATTAACTGAATTTCCACTTGTGGCACCCTAGCAAGGTTGGCGGCGGTTGACTGCACTACAGTTGCTCCTCCCACTGAGTCTGCCAGCATCTCTGCCATATCGTTGTTACTGTAAACGTTCATCTCCTTAAGCAGTTGCTTCAAGGGCAATGAGCGATGCCGCAGTAACAAAGTTTGTTGAGGGTTTGGTTGTGCCTCAACTTTCACCCCACCTGTAATCACAACTTGAGGCTTGGGTGTTCCCTTAGGCATAATTGAGTACCTGAAAATAGCGGGACGGCCCCAAGTCGCACGATTTAGTATTTGCTTGAGCATCAGACCCGCCAGCATCGGCTGACGTTGGAAATTCATGGCAAAACTGCCAGTAATGATCAAATTTCCCTTTACCTGCTTGATGCCCATTTTATTGAGAGTATTACCAAGTGCGATCGCTTCTTCCCAAACAAACAAAGGATCACCACGGCCTGTAATCACCAAATCGCCCTGCACAACTCCATTTACCACTGGCCCAGTCACACTTACTAAAGTATCAAATTGGTAATCTGGTCCCCAAGTTTTCAAAGCAACTAGTGAAGTGGCAATTTTGGTTAAAGAGGCAGCCGGCAGAGGTGTCGTACCTTGGTGATTTGCCATCAGCATCGGCCCTGACTGCATCCAAATTCCCTGACTCTCAGCCAGATTTTGCGCCACCACTTTTGATGTTATGAGCTTTTTCAGATATTCCTGCACCGTAGTCGCCCCAGATGGATTGGGATCAGGGGCAAGAACCAAGCCAGGGCTACTTTGCCAAGTCAATGCATCTAAAGCATCTAGAGGCTTTATTTGTACCCCGGCCATTTCCAGCCAAAGTGACACCAAACCTGAACCCAATAATTCCAGCATTTTTTATTCCTCTGTAAGGATCTGATCCGTTGTTTACTGTGCTAATATACAAGCTTTTTTAGGATAATCAGTATTGAGTCATAATAACTGGTGTTTTTCTCATCTGTAAGTGGGGTAAATCATATTGTTTTCGTGGCTGCTTTGACAATGCCAAAATGCCTATTGCTGATCAATATAGCCGCATGACATTTTTGATAAAAATACTTATGCAGACTTTTTAATATGTGGAGATATTACGCCGTTAGCCTGATTCAGGAAGTGGCGATGTCTACGACGGGCTATGACGCTCAATGACTCGCTACTGCTTCTCTACGAGACGCTGCGCGAACGCTATCAGCGTCGCAATTCTATAACCTACATTCCGCACTTCAAAATATCATCCTTTAATACTTCAAAAAATCTTACAAAAAATCGTTACATTATTAAGTATTAACACTGATAATTATCAGCTTTTGGCGACGCCGAATAGCCCGTTATAGACATCACTATCCAACTACCATTAAACCAATATTTGTAATATTTGTATATTAAAAAACGAAGTGCAGAATGTAGGCTATAATCTTGAAACAATAAAAGGGGAAGGGATTCAAAATTATTCCTTTTACCCTTCCCTTTCTTAATACCTACTTTCTTTCTGGATGCGCTGCATCCTCTGGTGAAGGAGTACCCATCTGGTTAATTGTGGCAATCATCTGATACAAACGCCCCAAGTCGCGTTGATTGAAGTACAAAATGAGCCGGGGTAGTCCAATAGTTTCATCTTGTGCTTCTTGAGGTAATGCCTGACTTTTTTCAATCCGTCCTTGAATAATAATCTGGTTAAAATCAGCATTGAGTTGCTCTACCTGAGCGTCTGATATATCTGTCTTCAGGCGAATGACTAATTTATCGCCGACATATCGACAGGAGTGATAAACCTGGTAAAAACGAGTAATCACATCACAAGCCACATCCAAATTGTCTGTCACCGTGTAAAGGCTGGAGTCTTCAGGACTGACAAGACCATTTTGCACTAGTTGCTTATCAATGTATTCGCTCCAAGACCGCCAGTAATCACCACCAGGGCGATCGATTAAAACTAGAGGCACTGGGCCAAATTTACCGGTCTGGGTTAATGTCATACATTCAAAAGCTTCATCTTGAGTGCCAAAACCTCCCGCAAATAAAGCTACTGCATCACTTTCTTTGAGGAGAAACAGCTTGCGGGTAAAGAAATATTTGAAATTAATTAGCTTGGGATCACCTTCTATAAACGGGTTCGCTTGCTGTTCAAAGGGTAACTGAATGTTTAATCCAAAGGAATTTTCTCGCCCAGCACCTTCGTGACCCGCCTGCATGATCCCGCCACCACCGCCGGTCATCACCATAAATCCTAATTGAGAAACAACGCGAGCAAACTCAAGCGCCATTTGGTACTCTGGTGTATCTGGCGCTAGACGAGCAGAACCGAAGACAGTAATTTTGCGAACGTGTCGGTAATTATAAAAAAGCTGGAAACCTCGCTCCATATCTGCTAATGCAGATGACAAGATTTTCCAATCGAGACGCTCAATTTCGGTATCAGCTAGACGAATAATAGTAGCAAGTGCTTGCTGAATAAATTGCCGATTTTTTAATGTCGGTAAACGAGCGATCAATTCAGCGATATCCGCCTGTAAAGACTCTGATGTGTCAAACGACGCAGATGAGGTCATGAGAACTGCCGCAACAATGGCATTATATTTTACGTGAACTACTCACACTCTAGCAAGCGGGACATACCCCTGTGATGTAGAGTTAGCAGACTCGGAACTGGTTTTGAGGTAGTATTGCTTATTACTCAAGCCCAGATCCCCATCTTTTGAGATTGGAAGTAGGAAGATGGTGTTCGGAACTCGGAAGGTGATGTTCGGAACTCGGAAGTTGGTGTTTGGAACTCGGAAGGTCGTGTTCGGAACTTGGAAGTTGATGTTCAGAACTCGGAAAATGGTGTTCGGAACTCGGAAGTTGATGTTCAGAACTCGGAAAATGGTGTTCGGAACTCGGAAGTTGGTGTTCGGAACTCGGAGGTTGGTGTTCACCGTGAGTTCGACGAACCTCTCCCTGTCTTGAACTAAAGTTCAAGTCTGTCCCTCTCCGAGTCGGAGAGGGACGGTTTTGCGTAGTAAAACCAGGGAGAGGTCTTTTTATTTCATTGAGTTAATTAGGCGGACACTATATGAGCCGTCGAATTAACGTTCAATTACAGTTATATAGTGATTCTCCCCTGCTCATTTGCTCCCACCTCTTTTCAACTCAGCCCCAACTGTTGCTTTAAAGCTTCTGGCACATTCCTTGCTGTATCCAGCCCTTTGAATTCATCCCATTTTGTATTTTTATCCCAGTGGATATCCCCCGAATATTTATTGCTGAGGTCTGCGTCACTGAGGTTTGCGCCGCTGAGGTCTGCGCTGCTGAGGTCTGCGTCGCTGAGGTATGCGTCGCTGAGGTCTGCGCCGCTGAGGTCTGCGCCGCTGAGGTCTGCGCCGCTGAGGTCTGCGCTGCTGAGGTTTGCGCCGCTGAGGTCTGCGCTGCTGAGGTCTGCGCCGCTGAGGTTTGCGCGGCTGAGGTTTGCGCCGCTGAGGTTTGCGCGGCTGAGGTCTGCGCCGATGAGGTCTGCGCCGATGAGGTCTGCGCCGATGAGGTTTGCGCGGCTGAGGTTTGCGCGGCTGAGGTCTGCGCCGCTGAGGTTTTCGCGGCTGAGGTTTGCGCGGCTGAGGAATTGCCCGACTACACTATTGAAAGTTTGAAGCTGAATGCAATCACTGTAGTTAATGATGCGAAGTAGTTGGGTTGTTCTAGAAGTTCCTTCTGCTTGACCAGATGGATAAAAGACAATTTGTTTTTTGAGGTCATCTCGCCCTTTAGCATAACGGTGCAACTCCAAGAGTAAAATCATCACGTTCAATCCAGTATAAATATCTACCTGGCGCTGACCTAGCCCTTGAATTCCATACTTTTGCAACTGTCGCAGCTTTTTCTGAGGTAAAGTCTCTTCAGCAGAGTCAATAAATTTCCCTTTACACCAGTTACCGTAAAACTTTTCTAAGCGTTTAAATAACTGCTCCCAAGGGAAATCTTGATTCTCAGTCAGCAACCCCATCAAGTATTCCACAATTTCTGGTGTGAGTTTACCAAAACCCAGCAAATCATAAATTTGCGAATTCATTTGGGCTTCGGGAATAACTAGTTGTCTTCCGTCTTCTGCTTCGTAGTATTGTGTCCAAGCTTTCAGGCGTGCTTTCAGACGTTCTGCAAAGAGAAATTCCCCAAAACTCTTATGAAAAAACTCAACTCCACCCTCTTGTTTATCAGCAGGACGAATGTAAAAAGCAGCTAAAGCTGTTTTGAGAGCTTCGTTACCTAATTTTTCTTTAGCTTTTTCAATTAAGGCTTTTGCTGTCTCGTCGTCTTGTAAACGTAGCTCTAACATTGACATGGAAGCAAATTCGCCTCCTGACTGCACAACACAAACAGCCGCTTCTGTGAGAATACGTTTTAAATCTTCGGGTTTTTGTTGGGTTAACTCAATATTTAAATTAGTCCCATCCGTTTGAGAACGCTGTTTTGTCAGTACCCAGTTTAAAGCCTCCTGGTAAATTACAATTTTGGCTGTGCTATGGCTTGCTTGCTCTAATTTATCAATTGGCAATTTTCCATCTCGATACATTGCCGCTAACAAATAAAGTAAGAGCGGCTCTTGGGCTAAATTTTTCACCTCAGATGGACATCTATCACCTTGTAAAAACTGCCCAAAGGCTGCGGTTTTCCATTTATTAGCTGGTAATTCTTCCCACTTATTTAACCATTTTTGTTGGAGTTGTCCATCCATTTCGACAATTTCTACCCGCTCTAAATTGCGGGGCAAGTAAGGGATAGCTTGTAAAGACATCGACCTACCAGTGATTAACACCCGATGTCCCATTTCACGGTAATTTTTGCACTCATCCTGAAATCCAGAGACTTGTTTGATAAATGCTTCTAGGTTGACGTTGGTTCTAGCCTCAATATGCAATTCATCAAACCCGTCAAGGATAAACAAGAAACGGGTGTTTTTATTTGTCAACCAGTTTTCATCATTTTGAATAAAACTAATTTTCAGTTCTGCTTTTAAAGTGTTTTCTAAACGCGATTCAAAAGAGTCTAAATCCCGTAATCGAATCAAAATTGGTGTCCACATGGGATGCAAATGCTGCCGCACCCAATCAGAAAACATCCGACAGAAGACACTTTTGCCCCTTCCTGGGCCTCCTTGAACAAACATCACTTGTTCTAGGTTCTTTGAATTGAGGAGATTTTCCTTAGCCCATGTTTCTAAATCTAAGGAGTTTACTTTTTCATCTATCTTCCCATTGTTATCTACAGGTTTGGCTTTTAAAGGTACGTAAATATCTTTAAATGAGAAACTTTCGTCAAAAACTAAGTCTAAAGGCTTGCTAGCAATATGAGTTTTTAGGTATTCATCAATGCTAGAGAACTTTTGCTGTTCTTTCTGCCAGTCTCCAAAGGAAGGTTGAATTATACTTTTGATGGCATCGCCTGATTCTATCCAGGCTTTAATGATATAGCGGTGAGTATTCCAAGCTACTCGTTGCGTCAAAATATGAGCATTAGCATTGGGGATGTTTGTTGCTGCTAACCGTGCTAATAATACTTGATTAAATGCTTTCGCTAATTCTGATTCGTGGAAACAGGCTACAGCATTGCTGGCACTTTGATAATCTAATTCAATATCATTGAGTTTTTGTAGTTGTTTCGTTAGTACTTTATTAATATTGGGGTCAGCATCCCAGTTAATAGATGGGTATAAGGATAAAATTTCTTTGACACTTTCCAAATAAGCAGCTTGACTAACTATAAATACACAGTCTTCTAGAGAAGGATCTTGCTTAGTTATGTCGCGGGAAAACTTCAGCAAGGCTATTCCAAGTGGCACGAATGGCAAACCCGCACCCACTACTTGCGCTAAGGGTGAACACAACACATCTAGCAGTGAAGATGAGTTTTGTAACAGAGGTTTCAAGAGTTCTATCTTGTCACTTTGTTCTTGAAAGGTTTTTGCGGCTTCTAAAACTGCTTTACCAGTCTCAACTGTGGTGTTCAGACTCTCTCCTACTGAGAAGGATTGCCGAAACTTCTGCCAGGTTTGCGATAAACGCTTGTTCATTCGCTGAGACTCGTATAATTACTGGTTATTTAGAGTTTAGTATAAAATTTGGGGTTGATGGGTGTAGAAAGAATGACGTAGACGCGCAGCGGCTTGCCGCAGGCTACCGCAGAGGCGCAGAGGACACGGAGGAAGAGAAAAGGCGATCGCATCGAGTTAATAATTAGACGTTTGCTGTTTCTGAGTTGATCATTCAAGCTAATATACCCGCCTTTTGAGATTGAAACTCGAAAGGTGGTGTTCAAAACTCGAAAAGTCGTGTTCGGAACTCAAAAGCTGGAGTTCATAACTCGGAAGTTGATATTCGGAACTTGAAAAATGGTGTTCAGAACTCGAAAGCTGGAGTTCATAACTCGCAAGTTGATGTTCGGAACTTGAAAGATGGTGTTCAGAACTTGAAAGTTTGACTTGTAGTTGCTGTATGTACGATGGATACTGTCACCTACCAAAGGAGAAAAATCTTGGCAACAGAACACAAAACACACCTTTACCAAGTTGAAGTAACGTGGACTGGAAATACTGGACAGGGAACTGTTGATTATAAAGCTTATGAGCGATCGCATGAGATTTCAGTTGTAGGCAAACCCCTAATTTTCGGTTCCTCTGATTCTGCTTTTCGTGGAGACAGAACTAAATACAATCCAGAAGAATTGCTAGTTGCATCGCTGTCTACTTGTCATATGCTTTGGTATTTACATTTGTGTGCTGAGGTGCAGCTTGTTGTCACTAGCTACGTTGATCACCCAGTTGGCAAAATGATTGAGACTGACGATAGAGGCGGAAAATTCGCTGAAGTGATTCTCAAGCCAGTTGTAACAGTGAAAGACTGTAAAAATCCAGCGATCGCCAAACAGTTACATGAAAAAGCGCATCACCTGTGTTTTATTGCCAACTCAATAAACTTCCCTGTACGTTGTGAACCATCATTTGAGGCTGGCACACAACTTAACTGAATTATTGAACAAGAAGCTAGGGCTTGAAAATGACGATTATCCGTGTGGCACAAGCAAGAGATGCTGAAGCGTTACTGGTTCTAGCCAAAACCTTGGCGACATCGTTTGTCGTTGACCCGAAGGCTTTTCGTGTCGCATTTTCAGAACTCTTGTCTTCGCCGTCAGGCTACCTCGCTGTAGCTGAGGTAGACAAAGATATTGTGGGTTATATTCTTGGCTTTGACCATTACACGTTCTATGCAAACGGGCGAGTGGCTTGGGTAGAGGAGATTATGGTTGACGCAGACTACCGAAAAATGGGGATTGGCAGATCACTCATGCAAAGCTTTGAAGGTTGGGCTACCGATCGAGATGCCAAGCTTGTGGCATTGGCTACACGTCGGGCAGCGAAGTTCTACAAGGCATTGGGCTATGAAGAGTCTGCAACCTACTGGCAAAAGCTACTTTGAACGACGTGCAGCAGCTTGCCGTAGGCTACCACCGAGGCGCAGAGGACACAGAGAACAGGAAAGGCGATCGCATCGTGCTAATAATTAGACATTTGCTGTTTCTGAGTTGATCATTCAAGCTGAGATATCCATAAATAATGTTCAGAACTAAAGAGTAAAAACCTCCTCGTGTCCCTCTGTCTTCTCAATTCAATCCCAGTTCTTCCTTCAACGCCTCCGGCACATTAACTGCTGTCTCTAATCCCCGCACATCTTCCCACTGCTGCTTTTTACCCCAGGTCATTTTTTCCATATTGGCGTCGCTAAGGTCAGCACCACCCAAAATGGCATAGCTGAGGTTGGTGTGGCTGAGATCCGCACCATTGAGAATAGCACCACTGAGGTTACTGCCACTGAGGTTAGCACTATTAAGGTTGGCATAGCTGAGGTCTGTGCCGAACAGGATAGCGTCAGTGAGGTCGGCACCACTGAGGTCGGCGTCGTTGAGAATCACCCCACTGAGGTCGGCTTCGTTGAGAATCACCCCACTGAGGTCTACACCGCTGAGGTCGGCACCTAAGAACATTGCACCGTTAAGTCTGGCATTGTTAAGTTTGGCACCGTTAAGTTTGGCGTAGCTGAGGTCTGCGGCGATCAGGATGGCGTTGCTGAGGTTGGTACTGAAAAGAATTGTGTCACTGAGGTTAGTACCATTGAGGATGGCGTGACTCAAATCAGCGCCACTAAGGTCGGCGCGGCAGAGGTCGGCATGGTTAAGGCTGACACTGCTGAGGTTGGCTTCACTTAGATTCGCACCGAAAAGGATGGTGTTGCTGAGGTCAGCATGGCTAAGGTTGGTGCTGCTGAGGTCGGCGCGACTGAGGTCAGCGTGGCTGAGGTCGGCGCGGCTGAGGTTGGTACTGCTAAGGTCGGCGCGGTTGAGGTCGGCGTGGCTAAGATTGGCACAGCTAAGGTTAGCTCCAGTGAGGTTGGTACTACTGAGGTCAGCACCGCTGAGGTTGGCACCGCTGAAGTTGGCACCGCTGAGGTTGGCATCGCCGAGGTTAGCACTGCTAAGGTTGGCACCGCTGAAGTTTACGCCAGTTAAGTTGGCATCACCGAGATAAGCACGGCTGAGATCGGCACAGCTAAAGTCTGCCCCAGTAATATTGGCATCACCTAAATAAGTACTCCGAAAGTTGCCGCCTTTGAGGAATTGCCCAACTATACTGCTAAAGTTGCCAATTTCCAGGGCATCGCTATAGTTGATAATCCGCAGCAGTTGGGATGTGAAAAAATTGTCTGTGTCCGGTTGAGCAGATGGATAGAAGGTGATTTTTTGTTTGAGTTCATCTCGCTCTTGGGCATAGCGGTGTAACTCTAGCAGTAAAATCAGTACGTTTAGCCCTGTATATATGTCTACCTGTCTCAGCCCGATCGCAATATTTTGTGCAGCTAGCTTTAACCTTGTTTTCTGAGGTAGGTTATCAGCTGGTGTCCCATCGATAAATTCTCCCTGACACCAGCGACGATAAAAATCTTCTAGCCGCCAGAAAAGCAGTTCTGGGCGAATTTTTTTATCAGTTACAACCAATTCCATTAATTGGTTGACTATTTCTGGTTTCAGCGCCCCATTGCCCAGTAAATCATAAATCTCTTCATGCATCTGGCGATCGCAGACTCTAAAACAAAAGCCAGAGGATAGTGTGCCCGATGTCTGATCGTCTATCTTAGAAGTCAAACTGCTCCTTGGTATTGTCCATTTTTCTAAGCTTTTTTGCAGTCTTTGAGACCATAAATCTGACTGCAAATTTTCTTGAGCAAATTTAACACTTTTGTCTGGTTCTTTAATACTTTTTCTTAGAGGTAAAACTGCTTCGGTTTCTGGCGATATAGTCTTTGACATCTCTTGCAACCTTGTACCCTTCACATAATTTCTCAGCAACTGCCAGACTTGAGATAAATATGTTGACATTTCTGTATCCGTTGTTACATTTAAATTACTGTTTTGATAATGCTCAACTAAAAGTTTTTCTGTGCTGGTTTGCTTCTCATGGTCAAAAATCAACAGTATCAATAAATACTACATGAAAAATATCATGTGTTGGCGATGTTTACGATGGGCTACACCCACAGCGTTCCTGGAGGGCGGCTTCTCGCTAACCCCTAGTACCGCTGCGCGGAAGTCAAAAGTCAAAAGTCAAAAGAGTTGTATTCTGGGCTTTTACGCCATTTTGAATGGTTGGTTTATTTACGCGCCTGCTGTAGTAGTCACCTCAAGCTCTTTCTCCTGATGCAAATAAAGTGTCATCAGAAAAATTCTTGCAAAAATCAAGTAATTTTCCAGCTTTGGCTAATTTGTTATCCTTTTTTTTCAACATATTTACTAGTCTGATGTAAAAATAATACTTACTATTTGTGAGAGAGGCAATTGTTAGAAAAAATCCTCCAGTACAACAGTGTAACAAAGCTGAAAAATCGCAATTAAAATTGAAGTCTAAAGTTTGCTGCTTGATATAAAGTAGCTTAGAGAATCGGCAAAAAGCAGGCTACATAGCTTCGCAAAAGTTAAAAATTAACTACAGGATAGTTATTGGGGAATGGATGCGATGAACAGATTAACTTTTTATATGATTTTGTTACATGGTTTGTTTTTAGCAATAGCAACGGCTAGCGCCAAGTCACCGTTTGTTAACATTGACCCAGATTCGTCAGCTAACCATAAAGCTGTGCAGGTTGTAGAAGCCGTGGTTACAGCCAGAAGTGGAGAGAAATCCAATAGTCAGTTAACGACAGAAACTTCTTCAACTAAAATCTCAGCCTTATCGCTAAAAAATATCAACATTCCCCCAAGACAGAGGCTACCATCAGGGCAAGTTTGGGTGGTTAATCAAAATAAACACGCACAGCCTCAACCGTTTATTTGGGTAGTAAAAGACCTTAAAAAAGCAGGACAGCAACCATTTTTGCAAGTCGCAAAGCCTCCAGAGAAACCGGATTCAAAGCCTAATTCTAGTGCTAAACCAGCAGCAAAGGAAGATTTAGAGCCGTTTGATAACGTAATCAAAGACACCCAAAAGTCAGGGGGACTGTTCACCCTTTATCGCAATAAAGAAAAGAATAAAATTTATCTAGAAATTAAGCCAGAGCAACTCAATAAAAATTACCTAGCTACGGCAACGCTGGAATCAGGCATTGGCGAACGGGGTATTTACAGCGGTATGCCTTTGCAGGATTTTTTGTTTTATTTCCAGCGGGTGGATGATAAATTAAACTTTGTGATTCGCAATGTCAATTTTCGCACTCGTGAGGGAGATCCTCAAGTGCGATCGCTGGTGCGATCGTTTAGTGACTCTGTTCTCTACACTATTTCTATTAAAAGCATTCATCCAAAACGCAAAACTATTCTCATCGATTTGGGCGATTTGTTACTGACAGACTTAGGTGGATTATCTGCAAGTTTAGGGGTCCCAGCAACCACTGACCAGTCCTATTTTGGTACTGCTAAAGTTTTTCCCCAAAACTTAGAAATTGAGTCAATTTTGAATTTCTCTGGTGGCCCTGACCACGAGAGTGAAATACCAAGCTTTGCGTCGCTACCTGACAACCGTGGCTTTACCCTGCGCGTCCACTACAGTCTCTCTCAACTACCCGATAAAGATTACCGACCGCGCCTTGCTGACGATCGCGTCGGCTATTTCATCACCGCCTACCAAGATTTATCCAAAGACGATCGCGGCGATTCTTTTGTCCGCTACATCAATCGCTGGCATTTGGAAAAAGAAGACCCAAAAGCAGTAATTTCTCGCCCCAAAAAACCAATTGTCTTCTGGATTGATAACGCTGTGCCTTTAGAGTACCGCGATGCGATGAAAGAAGGCGTCCTGATGTGGAACAAAGCTTTTCTGAAAGCGGGATTCAAAGATGCAATTGAAGTCCGCCAAATGCCAGATGACGCCACATGGGACCCAGCAGATATTCGTTACAACACGATTCGCTGGATTAACACAGTCGATGGTTATTTTGCAATGGGGCCATCCCGTGTTAACCCATTGACTGGGGAAATTTTGGATGCAGACATTCTCGTAGACGCCAGCTTTGTGCGGGTACTCAAGAATGAGTATCGCAAAATCGTCCAACCCAGCCAAACAGAAAACCAGACTACTTTATCAGCTTTGATGCAAAATCGTCTACTTTGCGCCAATGGTTTAGATGCCAAAAACAATGGTGTCCCTCAGCAGATGCAAGACCAACAGGGATTGTTGAGTCGTTTATCAAAAATGGCAGGTGAGTACGATTTATGCTATGGGATGGAAGCTGCTAACCAGTTTGCCTTTGGTTCACTGGCAATGTCACTGCTGCCTGATACTATGGCCACTCCAGACCAGGTGAAAGAATACATCAATCAATATTTACGTTTAATCATCGCTCACGAAGTTGGACATACTCTTGGTTTACGCCATAATTTCCGTGGTAGTACATTGCTACCACCACAGGAGATGAATAATACAGAAATTACCAAAACTAAAGGTCTAACAAGTTCCGTAATGGACTACATTCCCCCAAATATTGCTCCTCAAGGTACAAAGCAGGGAGATTATTTTCCCAGCATGGTGGGGCCTTATGATGAATGGGCGATTAAGTACGGCTACATGCCAATTCAAACATCAACTCCCATAGCAGAAAAGCCAATTTTGGAGCAAATTGCTGCACAATCCTACAAGCCAGAGTTGAGTTATTCCACAGATGAAGATGTGTATGACCTTGACCCAACTGCTGATGCTTGGGATAACAGCAGCAATGTACTGCTTTATTCTCAGTGGCAATTGAATAATTCGCGGGTGATGTGGGAACGTCTCGATCAGCGTTACCCAATGGCTGGTGATAGTTATAGCGATGTGAGCGAACGTTTTAGCACAGTATTGGGTAACTATTTCCAGCAAATATTTTACACGACAAAATATATCGGTGGACAGTCTTTCTATCGCATTCACCCTAGCGAAATCCCCTCTGGAGTTAGCCAACACCGATTACCATTTGAACCAGTACCAGTTGAAGAACAACGGCAAGCTTTAGAAACGCTGCAAAAATATGTATTTGCAGAAGATGCCTTGAGCTTTTCACCAGAACTACTAAATAAATTAGCACCTTCCCGTTGGCGACATTGGGGTAGTTCTCCGCAAGTTGGTCGTTTGGATTTTCCAATTCATGACTTGGTGCTATTCATGCAAGGTTCTGTGTTGCGGGATTTACTCTCAGGCGATCGCCTCTCTCGCCTCAAGGATATTGAACTTAAAACGAAGCCCGAAAATGCACTGACTCTGCCGGAACTATTTGACACTTTGCAGTCAGATATCTGGACAGAAGTAATCAAACCAAAGAGTAAACCAATGAAGATTTCTAGTTTACGACGAGGCTTGCAGCGGCAATATCTGGACATTTTAACTGCTATGGTCTTGCGAAAAGAATATGTTCCAGAAGATGCTCGCACTTTAGCTTGGTATAAACTAAAACAGCTTGATGAGAAACTCAAGGGTGCTAATTCCGAGGATGAATACACCAAAGCGCACTTACTAGAAACACGCGATCGCATTGAGAAAATCTTGAATGCGCCGTTGCAAGGGAATTAAAAAAGTTAGGAGTGAACAGTGAGGGGTGAACAGTGAGGAATGAGGAGTTAATAGTAAAATTCCTAACTTCTGTACAGACGCGATTAATCGCGTCTGTACTTCTAACTCCTAACTCCTCTTCTTCTTTGATGATTTTGGCAAACAAAATATATTTATAATGCCCATACAGACTGATAAAACAGTTTCTCTCACTTTCCGAGCATTCTGAATAAAAGGATTAAAAGAAAAAACTCTGGAAGGTAAGTAGGGCAACGGATGTATAATTACAAATCTTGAAACATTTAGCAAGAGATGCACATCCAACAGTTGCGAGGAGCGCAGCGACTGCGAGGGTCAAGAAATTTGTTTTTGTCTGACTGATTAGGCTCGTTCTTTAATAAAGAGTGGGAAAATATGTTATCAAAATTAGCAATCGTTACAGGTGGAACTCGCGGAATTGGTTGGGGTATATCGCAGCAACTAGCCAAGAACGGACATGACCTTATACTTAGCTTTAATGCGAATGAAGAGGCTGCATTAACTGCAAAAGCTACTCTTGAATCTACCTATGAGATAAAAATTGACATTGTTAAAGGTGATGTAGCTCAAGAGTCTACTATTGAAAGAATATTCCAATCTGTGGAAGATAATTTTGAAGGCAAGCTGACAGCCTTTGTTCATAATGCTGGACTCTATGTTGGGGTGACAACATCTGCTGAATCAAAAGAGGCAAATTTAGCTGGCAATCTTCACACTCAGTTATTGGGGAATGGTAGTTTTACTAGCTTTGATCAGTATGACTATTATCAGAATGTTTATCCTAAGTGCTTCATTAGATGTGTGGAAAAAGCACTTAATTACATGGAGGATGAAAACGGTTATATAGTAGCAATATCTGCTCCTGGATGTAATATTAGCCAAACGCCAAAGTTGCCATATGCAATGCCAGGACAAGCTAAGGCAGTTGTTGAGTTTTTAACAAGATACTACGCCATGACATTAGCACCACGACGAATTACAGTCAATGCAGTTATTCCTGGTTATATTAAGACCGAAGCCTGGAATTTTGCCGCCTCTAAATGGGGTGGAGTAGATAGCGATACTATAAAAAATATAATCAAAAATACACCAATGCAACGTTGGGCATCACCAATAGAAATAGGTGAGGTAGTAGCATTTTTATGCTCTCCTAAAGCAGCATTTATTACTGGAGTAGCACTACCTGTTGATGGTGGACTACATCTAAGTTAAGAAAATACTACAAAACAATGTAATTTCACGTGATAAAGCTTCGGCTGCTGGCTGGGGGACAGTAGAACGGTTGAAACTCCTGCGGTTGTATCAGCACAAGCCGCCCGTCTCAATACTTTTTGGCGCAGTGATATTCAATTTAACTTGTTGAGAAGAAACTTGGGTGTGAAACCCTTGCTATTTTGATGCTTCCCAACTTAGCGGGAATCAAGAGCTTCATCAGTTATATCTTTTTGGAAACAGTTCTGTTGCTGCTGAGTGCTACACCCAATATGCCAGCTACCAGGATTCCCAAAACAGTTGTCGGTTCAGGAACCGCAGATGCTTTAATCCGATTCAGACTCGAGTCGAGTAATTGAGTATTGCCTACTGCAATATTTCGGTAAAGATAATAGGTTGCTCCCGGAGAGATAAAGGTACCGTCGGGAGTCTCAACATTGCTGATAAAAACATCACCTTTACCACTACCAGTGCCTAGATCAAAAGCCCCAAATAAATTGCCTGTAGTCGTATCAAAGTTAAAATTGAAAAACTGATTGCTTGATACACCATTAACAACCTCGTTTTTAGTTCCAATCAACTCCTGTGATGGATTGAAAAAAGAAACATTGAGTGACTGTAAGGCTTTTGTAGATCCCGCACCACTTTCGGAAATTATGGCTGGAGTGGTGGTTTCATCATAGCTGAACGAGCTAGAAGCCGAATAACCAGCATCACCCTTCCAGTTAAATGTTAAATTAGCAGCTTGAGCCAGATTAGTAGAAGCAATGATGGAAGTTGTACAGAGTGCCAAACTAGTTGCTACGTGCCCTGCGGCTAGGGCGAAAAAGCTTTTCATTGATTAAATAGCCTCCAATTAACAAATTAGTGCAAGTGAGTGTACTCGCGTGACACGGCAGTAACAGCCGAATTTATGATAAAGAAAAAAATTACCGATTTGACTAATAGATTATACCTATAAACCTAAATTTTTCACATATTAATTAAGAGCAATTAACCCAAGTTGCTAATTGCTCTGCGCCTACGCTTCGCGCAGGCGTGTCGAACCGCTTTCCATAATATAAATCCCTTCCAAATAGAAAAAACGGAGGGGAATATGCTAAACTCCCCCTCTCTTCTTTGTTGATCACAAAACCTCCTTTCTATCCGATCACTAACCTTAAGAGTATTAATAGCATTAAGGTTAGTGACCATTCATCCGGTTTAGTTCTTATATACTAATTTCTCAACATTTTCTTGATGTATGACACTACTGGGTGCGGAATGTGGGTTATATGGAAATGTTACATATTTTACTTTAAATAGGGTATATCAATAAAAAACTCAAAATGAGGCAGCAGATGATCAACTTTCCTCCTGCTACCTCTGTTTTCTCCTAACTACTCAACGCCTTTAAGAATCGTTGCAAACTTTTAAACACACTGGGCTTTCTCGCAGGTGCCGCGTCTGTTGTTGTTTGCGGTTGTCCTTTTAAAAGGATGAGATCCAACTCATCACCCGATGGTTTTGTAGGTAATTCGGCAATTCTTTGATATTCGCCGCCGGTTTCCAGCCAAACTTCCCACTGTCTTGGGTAGCAGCGACATAGGGCGCTTTGATCGTCTACGGGGCGCAGGTAATAGGCGGATTCAATAGTATTGGTGAAACGCTCGCGAGTTTTCCTTGCTGCATAACCAATGCCCACAACCCCAGAATCTTCTAAGCGGGGATTTAACAAGACTATAGGGCGATCGCCTATTACTTCACATAACTTTTCCAACTGCGGCACTTCTACGGAAGTAGGGGCAATGAATAAGAAAATTTCATCCTCTGGCTGAATTTTTGTCTGCAAGGAAGCAGCCCTACCCGTCCCGATATCCAAAATTTGAAATGGTGCATCAGCCCAATTGCGGCGGGCGAGGGCCGCAGCACCAGCGTCAGCAAAGAAAATCTTCAAACGGGAATCATATTCTGTAAACGTGGGCAGAAATTGTTCCGCCACGGGCATAAACTTGAGTTCTGGGAACAGGAACTCAACTTGTAAGCGAGTACAGCCATCTGCAAGGGCAGCTTGGACAGCTACACGAGATTGGGCGATCGCATCTTCAAGAGTATTTGGAAGTTCACTCATAGTTTATATTTCACTCTAGCATTACTTCCATTGTTTCAGTATTAGCTCTGATTTTGGCGTTGCTAAATTTGAATATGAATCATTTGCTTTTGATATGGGAACATTAAAAATGAAGTATTGATATCAAGGTCTTTGATGAAACCTGTTTTGCGTAAAGGTAAATTAACAACATGGAAGGATGACAAGGGTTTTGGCTTCATCCGCTCCAGTGATGGCACTCAAGACGTTTTTGTTCATATCACTGCACTCAAAGAAACAAATCATCGTCCACAAGTTGGTGATGTGATTTGCTATCAGCTAACGGTTGATAAAGACGGCAAAACTCATGCTTGCAATGCCTTCATTGAGGGAGTTGTATCCAAACCTCTGCCAAGAAACTCATCTTCTGCAATCAAGAAAGAAACATTCAAGCCTAAAGCAAAATCTTCTTTAATGTTCGAGGTATTGCTCTTATCTTTATTACCAAGTTTAGGAGCAATGCATTTTGCATTGACGACTTTCAACCCAATTCCTCTGATTCTCTATCCTGTAATGAGTTTTCTTACCTTTGCACTGTATACAGATGACAAATCTCGGGCAAAGCAGGGGCGTTGGAGAGTACCAGAAAAGACATTACATTTGTGTGAATTCATGGGTGGATGGTTGGGGGGATTCATCGCCCAACGAAGATTACGCCACAAAAGTAGCAAGGTTTCATACCAAGTTGTATTTTGGGTAATAGTAGCTATTCATATTATATTTTGGTTGGATTGGCTTTTCTTTGGGAAAAGACTGGTGGGTTTATTTCTGGGCATTGTTTTTAGAGGATAGCAGAGATCCCTTGCAAAACATCACATCCCAATTTAAGAAGTGCGATGCCTGCGGCGGGCGGAGCCATCGTATAGAAGACACACTCAAAATTTTACCTGTTGGTAAAAGACTCGTTTAAGGCTTTCAGTGACAGTGACATAGAGCGCCGCTCAGAGAAAACCGAGATATTTTGATACGCGATACCCAAGCCAAATCCCCACAAAGCCACCAATGACGCCCAAGAATATCGAGGTGAACGATAGCAAACTTCCACCCCACAAGGCTGGGATGTAACTGCCAATCGTAGAGCCAAGAAACATCCCAATTCCAATGATGGTTTTACTCATTCAAAAAAAGCCTCAATCAAAAGTAATGAAAATAAGTCATGCTTGAACTCCTTTATGACTCAAAATATTATCTTTTGGGAAAAAACTTTTTTAACCCTTTCGGTAGCGTGCTGATTAGATGTATGAATCTTGTTGGAGAGACGCAAAATCATTGTGGTGAAAACGTAAATGCTCACACATAGCCTATTCACAACTACTCAACCCAGTTTTCTAGTAGGAGCGTAGGAATACGAGAAAACTCTCGCACATTATTGGTGACGAGGGTAACTCCTAAACTCAGCGCATGAGAAGCAATCAGCATATCCATTGCACCAATAATAAGTCCTCTACTTTCTAGATTGCTTCTGATGCTGCCGTAAATCGTTGCAGATGCTTGATTGAATTCGACAATTTCTAGATGTAGCATAAATTGCAGCAGGGCGGTGCGGTTTTTCTATTGCTGTTGGCTTTTAGCAACTCCATATTCAAGTTCGGCAACGGTGATAGAAGAGATACCGACATCAGAAATGCTAAGGGTTTGGAATTTATCCAGTACTTTTTGGGGTTTTTGCTTGATGAGGTAAATGCAGATATTGGTATCAAGCAGGTATCGCATTTAGAAGTTCTCTCTCGTGTCAAGGAGTGGTTGATCTCTAGAATTCATGAAGTCATCGGAGAAATTGTCTAGACTATCGATGAGGGATTGCCAGGGGTTATCTTTGGCAATGAGGACAATGGCGTTACCAATTTTTTTGATATAGACTTCAGTACCAGTGAGTTGAAAGTCTTCGGGCAAAATAACGATTTGGTGTGTGCCATCAGTGGTGAGTTTAGCAGTGTCCATGATGTTGTTCTTAAACTAGCTAGTATTTCGTAACCTAGTCGTGCATGAAGTCTTGCTTCTTTTCTCTTTCAATTTCTTCCCTTAACCACTGAATAAGTTGCTCTATGTATTGTTTATGTTGCAGAAAAGGTACACTATTAAAAAGTGGAAGCAATGACTCTAAATACTCAACACGCTTCTGATATACGGGAACCCCACTTCCTGAGCTAATCCAAGAGCTAGGTTTTAGGGGAAGTTTTTTAAAGTCATCGAATTTTTTGTTATGCCTTATAAAAAAGTCAACAAATGAAAGTCTTCTTTCAAATGAGAAATTTGTAACTATATCAAATATAAGCTGGGTAAACGGAATCTCATTACATCGAGATTCGAGTAATTTCATCAGGATCTTATCTTGCCGCTTCCACAAAGTTGCATTATCTTTTCCATCTGCACTGAGAATGAAGAATTTGCTAAGTCTAATAGAGCCTAAGCTAAGATACTGCTCATCCCGTTGATAAATATATTCAATTATCTGCGTCATCAGGTTTTCATAGTTGTCACATTGCCATAGGAAGGAATAATCTTGTCCATTATCAAAATGATATAATTGATATTCTTGGTGGTAAATCCAATCCATGTATTCAAGGATGAATTCTGGATCGCGTTTCAGGATATAAGCAAAGTATTGTCCATTATCATCTATATTCCAGTCATTTTTCAATACTTGAAGATAAGCTTGTTTCAGTAAATTTAATTGGTTATCTAAAAGGTTAAGTAAAGTTGTATTGACTTCATATCTATGAAATAAGCATGATAGTGGATAAGACTTATTAGAGTTTTCATAGCCCTTTTCCAGGATAATTTCGACTATCTTAACCAATAGATTTTCATCTAGCGCACGGTATTTTAGGACAAAGTTAAAATCGTGTGGTATATCACTTACATCACTTTCTTTATAAATGCTATAAAGTTGATCTAAATGTTCTTCTCTAATCAGTTCCTGAGGTAATAACTGATAAAAGTCAAACAACCACTTTCTTTTTAAAGAATAAGAACTTTGGTTTAGAATCTCATAGGTTTTATTAATACCTAATATTTGAATTAAGTGATTGATAAGTCGAAAATCATTAATCCTCAGTGGATTTCCAAGACTAATGTAATCTTGAACTACATCAGCATAGAGTTGTGGAACTCGATTTGCCAGGTTAATAAGTACTCCGGCTACTTGGCTTGGAAGATGGGATGTATTATGATTTCGGCGGTCTGTTTGCTCCTGAATTTCAAGGCATTGCTCAAAGAATTGCTTGTAGTCTTCCAAGTTGTAGTTTACAAAGAAGTCTTGAATTCGTTGTTGCCTAAGTTGCTCGTATTCCTCATATTCTAGATTTAGATATCGTCTCTCTAGTTGATCAGAAATAAGAACTTCAGACATTGCATAGGTTTTATTCGTAAATAAATCGCGCAAAGCTTCACACAATAGACATCTCCAGACATTAGCCATAATTTTAATCAAAACAATGGTTTGATGGTCATTTTTAGAGATTTCTAATTTTTGATACTCTAACTTATCTAAGTAGCTTTGAACTATCAGGCAATGAGAATAGCTACTGGTATCCAGATATGACTCAAGAAAAGGAAGCACCTTAGATGAATCTTGGATAATTATTTCCACTCCTGAGACTTTATAGCCTGATGTACTATACTTGTAAAGAAGATTAAGCACATCTTCCTTGAGAATAGGTACTTGATAAAGTTGGAATACCCTCTGCCAAATTTTTTGTCTAAGTTCAGCCAGTTCTGGCGTTGGTGGTAAAGTGAAGTTAAAGATGTTGATCCCTTTCCCTTTCATCCTAGTAGTATTGAAGTCAGTGTAAAGATAATGTTCAGCCACCGCGAGAAATAGCTTTGAAAATATTATGTCTTCACAATCCTTAACCCGTTCCCCCAGTACATCAATTACTATCTGCTGAATAGCAAATCTATAAACATAGGATTCGTGATCAAACCCAAACCGTTCGGTAAGAAGGTAAAGCACTTGCGATATTTCGGTCGGTCGTTTTGTGACATACTCCAAAATAAGCTCTAATGCCATTTGAAGATTATTCTCATTTGAATGGTTGAATAACCCTAGTGTGCTGAGGATAGAAGGTGATGGAATATTAGAGTTAGGCTCAACTTTCAATTTAGAGAGGTCTGCTAATTCCGGTTCAATTGCGGAAATACAGTTATGAATATATACAAAGATGTCTGTTTGCTTAAGAAACCAGAACACCTGTATGAAGTGCATCAGATTTTTTTCGTCTCCTGCATTTTGATATGTTTGCCATGCTTGATTAACGTGTGGACGCATTACATCTATGATTCTTTCACTATCAAAAGTACTCATAACAGGATTGAGAACGTCAACAATTCGATACTGAAGCTGAGGGAAAAAGTGATTTAGGAGAGTAGCAAAATTGAGTAATTTTTCCTTAAAGAAGGCAAGGTAAAAAAGATAGGTAGCCAGAACTTGATCAGAGACTCGCACGATCTCATTCTCGTACATATCGAGTAATTCATGATCATGTAGCTGGCAAACAGCTTTCCAAAAAACTTCTTGGCCAATACCAAATGCTGTCTCAATTTCTTGCATCATCTTTTCATTTGAACGATCTACCGTCCTAAAAAATGCAACAATACCAGCAGCTTTCAAGAGGTTTTCATCACCGAGTTCTTGTAAATCTTTTCGGATTGAAGAATAATACTCGTCGTAAAGATTAGATACATTATTAATGCTGTCAAGTCTCTCTTCTTGTTTTGCTAACAGTGCAGCCATGATTGCAAGACGAGGATTTCCTTGAGCAATATCGGCAATTCTGTTGAGATACCGGGGATTAAGAATTTTGTACTCATCTTTAAGTATTTGCTTTATTTGATTTTCGTCCAAAGAATTCAGCTCTATCTCAGTCCAATTTTTATATGACTGCGCTAATTCCTTAACTTTTGCAAAAGCATAATCTCGAACGGTAGCAATGACCTTGATTTGTTGATCCTCGCGTTGGTCATGAAGGATTTGAATGAAGTACTCAAATGAGTTTACCCGATTCGCATCATCTACAAAAATGAGGTGACAGCCCGGTTCTGAAAAATAGACACGGAGATCCTCAAAAATATCTGCTCCTCGAATAAAAATACATCTAACCTGATATTCAGGGTGACTCGCTAAAAACTGATTGCAACATTCGAGTGTCAATCGAGATTTACCAATGCCTGCTTTGCCAGACACAATAACAAGATTACTATTATTCAATCCTTGCAATACTTGCTCTAACTCTTGCTCTCGAAAGTGGAAAGTTGTATTAAGAGGAGTAGCCGCTTTTTTATCGTAAGCCTTAACAAATTCATCAATATCAACGATTTGTCCTGTATCTACCTCAACTCCAAGGAAATCTCTGGCAATGCCTGGATATTTTTGGTAAAGCTCATAAGAGATAGGCCCAAGACCAAAGATATTAAGGTTGACTCCTCGATTCTGGCATTCTTCCCTCAATAAAACTTCTTCGTCTGGGGAAAGCATCGATGTGTGACATAAAACTATCTCTTGGATTTTTTCAACAGATATTCCAGTTTTTGCCTCATCAAAGCACTTGTCGAGGTCTTTCTTAAATTTCTGAGCAACTCCTTTCTTCTCTGTTGTGTATTCTGCAAAGACATACTTTCCATTAGGTAGCACTACTAATGTATCAGGAGTTCCTGTCCTCACTTTGTCAGCACCAATTACAGATCCAAGGGGATTAATCTGCTCATATCCTTTTTTGTGAAGATAAGCATCAGCAAGCTTTTGGAACTTTTCACCGCTTTGTTCCCGTAGTTCATTTTGGATCTGGTTAATTTTTGACATATAACTTTACACGGTTGAAATCCTAGTAGTGTCGCCAATAATTTAACGCTTAACTAAAGATAAATCCGGTGTCAGCCTTTGCAAAACTTGCTTCAATACCATCGCTGCCCAATCTATATCAGCTTCCGTCGTATCACGCCCCAATGTGATCCGAATTCCGCCCAAAGCAGCTTTTTCTGAATAACCCATCGCTAACAGTATCGGGCTAGGGCTAAGTTTACCACTGTGACAGGCAGCACCAGCACTGATGCCGATGCCTGCAAGGTTTAGCTGTCGTACCAAGGTTTTACCGCTGAGTTTTTTCCCATCAGCGTTTTCTAAGCACATACTGACATGGTGAGGTAAACGATCGCAGCCATCCCCTGTAGCAATTAAACCAGGAATCTCAGCTAATTGGGCAAAGGCGCGATCGCGTAACTCAATTAACCGTGGTGTTTCCGTAGCCAATTCTTCGGCTGCTAATTCTGCTGCTACACCGAACCCCGCAATTATCGGTACTGCTTGCGTACCAGAACGCAGTCCCATTTCTTGCCCACCACCACCCAGTAGAGGCATCAAATCCACACCAGGACGCACGTACAACGCCCCTACACCTTGAGGGCCATATATTTTATGACTGGAAAGACTAAGTAAGTCTACTGGGAGTTGTTGCACATTTATGGGTAAGCGTCCCGCAGCTTGCACCGCATCTGTGTGGAACAAAGCACCATGCAATCGCACAATCTTACCCAATTCTGCGATCGGTTGCACTGTCCCTACTTCACTTTGACCATAAATCACGGAAATTAAGACTGTGTTATGTCGCAACGCCGCCTTTAAATCTAGGGGATTGATTTTGCCTTTAATATCTACAGACAACCGCGTAACTTCCCAACCCCACATTTCTAAGAATTGCACTGTCTCAGAAATTGCGGAATGCTCGACGCTGGAAATAATTATATGTTGAGGAACAGCATACAACCGAGCCACGCCCATAATTGCTAGATTATTTGCCTCAGTGCCGCCAGAGGTAAAGATTATGGATGCCGGATCGACAGCGTTAATTAAACCAGCAACTTGGACTCTGGCTTGTTCCACAACCGTTGCAGCCCGTTGTCCCCACTCGTGTAAGCTGGAAGGATTGCCCCACTGTTGGGTGAGGACTGTTTGCATAACTGCGATCGCTTCTTTTCGAGTCGGAGTAGTGGCGCTGTAATCTAGATAAATTTGCATACAACTGAATAATGGTGAGAACACACGTTAGTAGTAGCTGCTGATCTTTTCAGCATATACAGTTTTAGTGGACAAATCCGGAAAAAATCTCTGTAATGCCTCTAGCAGTGGATTTTTCCCTTTACTTGGAAAGCTATTTCTCTATTTAATTCAAAACAAAAAATTTTGGGAATGATAAATATGTCCACTCTCAATCCACTTTTAACAGATTACAGTGCAACTTATCTCTAGACAAAGATATTTTTTATATATCTTTTTACTGATATTTCCCCTCGCTGGTTGTCAACGAGTCGAATCCTACAATCAGCGTCCAGCACCTTTACCACAAGACCCCTTAGTTCAAGTTTACTTTAACCATTCAGAGTCTTCAGAATACAAGGAAGCTTACCGTCAGCAAACTCGCCTTGGGGATGATTTAGAAAAACAGATTATTGATGCTATTACGAACGCTAAATCTACAGTAGATGTAGCGGTGCAAGAATTACGTTTACCCAAAGTAGCCCAAGCATTGGTTGATAGACAAAAAGCTGGGGTAAAAGTCAGGATAATTTTAGAAAATATTTATAGCCGACCTTGGAGTAGCTTTACATCTGCTGAAATAGGTAAGTTAGATAAAAGAGAACAGGAACGCTATCACGAATTTCGCCAATTTATCGATATTAACCAAGATAATCAACTCAGTCCCACAGAAATAAATCAAAGAGATGCTTTGGTGATTTTGCATGATGCTAAAATTCCCTGGATAGATGATCAAGCCGATGGTTCAGCAGGTAGCAGTTTGATGCATCACAAATTTGTGATTGTGGACAATCGTCTTGTAATTATCACTTCGGCGAATTTTACTTTAAGTGATACTTCTGGTGATTTTACAAATTCCACTAGTTTAGGCAATGCCAATAATTTATTGCAGATTGACAGCCCAGAATTAGCATCTTTATTTACACAAGAGTTTAACATCATGTGGGGCGATGGTCCTGGAGGTCAGCCAGATAGTCGATTTGGTTTGCAAAAGCCGATACGTTTACCAAAACAAATAACTTTAGGTAACACCCAAATTACTGTGCAATTTTCGCCTACTTCTCCAACTCAACCCTGGAATAACAGTAGTAATGGTTTAATTGGTAAAACTTTAGATTCAGCAACTAAATCTGTTGATATGGCGTTATTTGTCTTTTCTGATCAACGTCTTGCCAATATCTTAGAAAATCGCCATCAACAAAGTGTCCAAATTCGCACTTTAATTGAACCACAATTCGCTTATCGTCCTTACAGCGAAGCATTAGATATGATGGGGGTTGCTCTCAGTAACAAATGTAAATATGAAGTTGATAACCATCCTTGGTCAAATCCAATTACCAGCGTAGGTGTACCTGTGTTACCCAAAGGCGATTTATTGCATCACAAATTTGGTGTTATTGATAGTCAAACAGTAATTACAGGTTCTCATAATTGGTCAAACGCTGCCAATAATGGTAATGATGAGACGCTTGTAGTGATTAAAAATCCTATAGTTGCTGCTCATTATGTGCGAGAATTTGCTCGTCTTTATGCCAAAGTTAAACCCGGCTTACCACCAGCAATTCAAGAAAAAATTAAATTAGAACAAACACGGTGTCCCCAGATAAAAGCTTCTTCATCAAGCGAACTACAAGTAATTAAACAAATAAATATTAACAGTGCAAGTCTGGAAGAATTAGCAACTCTTCCTGGTGTGGGTAAGAAGTTAGCACAGCGGATAATTCTTAGCCGTCAACAGCAAAAATTTACATCTTTACAAGATTTAGAAAGAGTTCCAGGAGTTAGTGCTAAGACATTGGAAAAATGGCGCGAACGAGTTACTTGGTAGCAGTCTATTATTTAACGTGAGTTCGATAAACCTCTCCTTGCCTTGAACTTTACTTCAAGTCTGTGCTTCTAAGACTCCCAGAGGCACGAGTTTTGCGTAATAAAACCTCTTAAAGGTCTTTTGATTCGACTAACAAGATCCCCGACTTCGTAAAAGTTGTCGGGGATCTAGGGCAGACAATTTAAATGCGATCGCTACTTAAACTAAGCAAACTGCGGGAATGCCCATTCTGAGAAAATCGTTCTGCTATTACTTGTTGATAAACTGCCTCATAGCCATCAGTCATGTGCTTAACGCTGAAAATATTTTCGACATGCTGGCGACAGGCATAGCGGTCTAACTCTGTTACTTGGTCAATAGCACTGATGCACTCTTGAATATTATTGCAGAGGAAACCCGTCTTACCGTGGGCAATTACCTCTTCAGTAGACCCCAATTTTATCGCAATTACTGGTGTACCTGAAGCCATTGACTCAACCATCACCAATCCAAACGGTTCTCGCCAAGTGATCGGAAACAGAGTTGCGACTGCACCTCCCATGAGGGCATTTTTTTGAGTATGGTTAGCTTCACCCAGATATTCAATTTGCTTCCCGTCAATGTGCGGTTTAATTTCCTTCTCAAAGTATTCCACATCAACGACATCCACCTTGCCTGCCATTTTCAAATGCCAACCAGTTTCTTTGGCAATTTCTATTGCTAAATGCGCTCCCTTTTCAGGAGACATCCGACCCAAAAACGCTAAATAGGGCGGATTTTCTGGTTGGGCGTGAAACTCATAACTGCTGACATCAATTCCGTTGTAGACCGTTGCTAGATAGTTTAACCCTAACCTTGGTTCTCGTTGTGCATCGGAAATATTGACGTAGGGTTGTTTTTTCCCAAAACTAAATATCTTTTCGTTGTCAGGGGTAAAAATACCGTGTAACGTATGAACTGTAGGGGTTGTGACGAGATTTGCGTAGGTCAGTGTCCCATGCCCCACATGAGAGTGAATAATATCAAACTCTTCTGCACGTTCATACACCGAAGCTAGATTCAGCATTTCGTAAACGCTGTAATCTTTGATAGTGCGATCGAGTCTGAGGGCACGGGGATGAACTGACGTTAATTTTGCCAGACTAATAGAATCTCCCGATGCAAATAAAGTTACTTCATGTCCGCGTCGAACTAATTCATCAGTAAGTAACCCCACTACTAACTCTACACCACCATAAGCTGGAGGCGGAACTCTTTCCCATAATGGAGCTACTTGAGCAATTCGCATCACAAACCTCCTAAGAAATAAAAATTGAATTAGAAGTTTCTTCTTTCTGTTGTTTTAGTGCTTGTAATTGATTCACTCTGCATCAGAAAGTAACTTCAGATACTAAACCTATTAACAATTCCATTCAAATTTTATGCTCATATTTCTACATTTTTTATCTATCCTAGTACGGAAATTACCCACTCCTAAAGAGGTAAATACATTCTAATTTATTAATTTTCGGTGATTTGATACAATTTTGAAGATAGTTTTTTCTAAGTATGAATTTTATTGAATCGTCAAAATCTCAGCTTAATGATGATATTGGACGAAAAAGCTCTATTATTGCTTGTTAATTACCTGATTTTCAAATGTTAATTAAAGAATAAAGTGTGTAGTCACTCTTTGGGCGGCTTTCCGTACTCTAAAGGACAATCCGTAGCCGCCCAAAGGGTAAATTTTCGTGAAGTAGGTAGTTTTAAATCAGAAGTGCCAAAGTTTGATTAGGAGTTCTATCCAAATTCTTACCGATAACAATTAACTAGTATACAGTGGCGGAAGTTTGCCTGCCTTTAACCAGTTTCTCAGAGCAACTTGTCTTGTTAATTGAGATACTAGTACCGCAAGGCGGAAGTCAAAAGTCAAAAGTCAAAAGTCAAAAGTCAAAAGTATTACGAAATAGGCTTTTTAGGGTTTTTAAATGGTTGCTCTATTTACGCCGTATTGTACTAGCTGGATTTACGCGCCCGCTGTACTAGTTCTGGGGCTTTAGAGACTGACAAAGAATAAATTAAGAAGTACAGCAATTTTCAGATAAATAGACCACGCCCTAAGAGGATGTTTGAAAAGCTATATTTGTTACCAAAAGTATCTAATACCCCCCTCAACCCCCCCTTTCTAAGGGGGGGCAAATAGCCTCTTAAAGCCCCCCTTTACAAGGGGGGTTGGGGGGTAATATCACAAGTTGATGTGCTAGACGATACTTTTCAAACATCCTCTAAGGGCACAGCATTGCTCATTGGTGTCAACTTAACGTAAAACTTATGTCCCACAATGAACTGAAGTTCCTTGCTAATAGCTCAAGTCATCTTTAGATGACTAAATAAATCTGAAAAATCTTTAGTCTACTTGAGTAGACTTGAGCTATTAGCCCTGAAATTCATTTCTGGGCGGACGTGGAAGCCAACGGATAAGCGATTTATAGCTTAAGTTGACACCAATAAGCATTGCTGTGCCCCTACAACAGATGTGTTCAAACAAATGAAAACTGGTGTAAATAGAGGAATCCTCACAGATTATATTATTTGTGATTGCAAACAAAATGAAGCGATGTCTACGACGGGCTATTTGGCGTCGCACACAAGAATAGATTTTTTATTAGTCAAAATATTGACTTATTACATAAAACATGATATTTTGGATTGCTATCAATAAAAATCAAATATAAACGTGAATATCTCTCCATCTCTCAAAAAACCGCGTGTCTCATGGCAGGCGGTTTTCTCACTGCTGATATTTGTATTCATGTACCTGCCCATACTGGTACTTGGCTTTTATAGCTTCAATCAGTCACCCTACAGTGCAACTTGGCAAGGATTCACTCTCGATTGGTATGGCAAGTTGTTCAATGACGATCGCATCTTATCAGCTTTGCAAAACAGTATGATCGTTGCTGTTTGTGCAGTGGCAATTTCAGCAGTGCTGGGAACCTTGATGGCGGTTGGGTTAGCGCGTTACCAATTTCCACTGAAGAAATTGTATAGCAGTATTGCTTACCTACCGTTGATTATTCCCGATATTGCGATCGCAGTGGCTACCCTAGTATGTCTAGCGGCGTTTGCAATACCTTTAAGTTTATGGACAATAGTTGCAGCCCATGTGGTGTTTTGTCTCGCCTACGTCGGACTTGTGGTTGCTTCCCGACTTACCAATTTAGATCCCCACTTAGAAGAAGCAGCACTAGATTTAGGCGCTACACCAACGCAAGCTTTCATCAAAGTATTGCTACCTCAATTAATGCCCGGTATTGTAGCTGGTTGTCTCTTGGCTTTTGTTCTCAGCTTAGATGACTTTCTGATTGCCAGTTTTACTGCTGGTAGCGGTTCTAACACCCTGCCAATGGAAATTTTTAGCCGGATTAGAACAGGAGTCAAGCCTGATATTAATGCTCTCAGTGTGATGTTAATTTCAGTATCTGTGATCGTTGCTCTTGTAGCTGAATTACTTCGTGCTTATGGAGAGAATAAAACTTTCAAATAAGAGTCGCAATTGGCAATAAAAATTATAGGTATTTGGTTCTTGGTGAACTTTTTTAGATGGTGAACAACAGCTATATTAAAATCTCGGGTGCATTAAGCTTGCCATAACTTACCAAGATCATGGCAATGTTGCCGGACTTTTTGCCAACAGAACGTCCTAGTATAAATAAGTAAATAAATAGAATTTATTCATCCTTATATCCTCGTGTGAAAGATAGTTTTAAGCACATGAATAAACTTCCGTGTTTGCTTCTCTACATAACTGTTTTCAATTAGATAATATTGGGGCTAACTTTGGAGAAGATGCTATTTCCCCCTGATTATGCAAATCTGCCAAAATCCCAATTGCTCAAATCCATTCAACTCTGATAGCAATAGATTTTGCGTGAGTTGCGGACAAAGCAACTTTGGCAAATTTCTAAGAAACCGTTACCGCGTATTGAGACTTTTAGGTGAAGGTGGGTTCAGCAGAACCTATGCTACAGAAGATGTAGACAGACTAAATGCGCCTTGCGTCATCAAGCAATTTTTCCCACAATTTCAGGGAACAGGACAACGCACTAAAGCAGCAGAATTTTTCAAAGAAGAGGCTTTCCGGTTGTATGAACTGGGAGAAAATCATACTCAAATTCCCAGATTACTTGCTTATTTTGAACAAGGTACTAGCTTGTATCTCGTGCAAGAATTTATTCAAGGAAAAACTCTCTTACAAGAAGTTCAGCAACAAATCTATGGTGAAGAACAAATTTGGGAACTTTTAGCTGATTTATTGCCAGTTCTAGAATTTATTCATACTCATAATGTTATTCATCGGGATATCAAACCAGAAAATATTATCCGTCGTGCAAGTGATGAAAAACCCGTATTAATTGACTTTGGCGGTGCTAAACAGGTAACACAAACCAGTATAGGAAGACAAGCTACAGTAATTTATACTCTTGGTTATGCCCCAACAGAACAAATGGCTGGATTTGCTTGTCACGCCAGTGATTTGTATGCTTTGGGTGTAACTTGCGTGCGTCTTTTAACTCAATGTTTGCCTTTGCAGGATGCTTCTGGACAGATTAATGATCCTATTTATGATGCCATGAATGCTAAGTGGTTGTGGCGCGAAAGGTTACAGAAAAAAGGTATTACTATCACCGATGACTTAGGGAGAATTTTAGATAAATTATTAAAACATCTAGCGAGCGAAAGATATCAAACAGCAATAGAAGTTCTCAACGATTTGAAGTTTACAACAGCGAATATTGAACCTGTTGCCCTAAAAATTGTTTCGATGTCCCAACCCATATTACCGCTGCTACCACAAAAAGTAATAATACCATTACACTCTTTAGAAACCTTTGAGTTTGACGTAGTGACAGTAGACACAGGTGGTAGAGAAGTAAACCGCATCAGCTGTAATGCAAACTTCTTTGCCGAAGAATTGGGTAAGTCTGTCACATTAGAAATGGTATCGATTCCTGGTGGTACTTACATGATGGGTTCATCAGAGTTTGAAGGGGATGCTGACGAACGTCCTCGACATCAAGTTACCGTTGAACCATTTTTTATGGGGAAATTTCCCGTAACTCAAGCACAGTGGAGAGTGGTAGCAGCTTTACCCAAAGTTAAACGAGCTTTAAATCCCCATCCATCGAAATTCAAAGGTCTAGATAGACCAGTGGAAAATGTATCTTGGTATGAGGCTGTAGAATTCTGTCTCAGGCTATCAGAAAAAACTGGACGCGACTATCGTTTACCGAGTGAAGCTGAATGGGAATATGCTTGTCGGGCTGGAACTACAACGTCCTTCCACTTTGGTGAAACGATTACCTCTGAGTTAGTCAGTTGCGCTGTCGAACTAAAAAGCAAATTCCGTAAAGAAACAACAAACGTGGGTAGTTTTGAAGTAGCCAACACCTTTGGATTGTACGATATGCACGGGCTAGTTTGGGAATGGTGTGCTGATTCGTGGCACAACAATTACAACAACGCACCCTTTGATGGAACAGCTTGGGAAGTTGGCGGTGATATTAATCGCCGGGTGCTACGCGGTGGTTCTTGGAGTTTCAGTGCAGAACTTTGTCGCAGTGCCAGTCGTAGCTGGAATGAGTCAGACGGTGGACTGAGGATTTGTGGCTTTAGAGTAGTATTTTCCATAGAGGATATTATTTAGCAATTTCATTCAAAGGCTGTATAAATTGTGAGCAATAGAATTGAGAAAGGTGACATAGTACTTATAAATCAAAGTGGAAAACACTATAAGCAGTTGGGTGAAGTAAGTGAGATTGATTACAATATTTTCTTTGTCAAAATAGTGATAGTAAAGTTAGGTAATCAAGAAGCAAACTTTGAAGAAAAAGATTTACAATTACAAACTAAAAAGCCGAGCTTACAAGAGGTCATTGCATCAGTAGACAAAATTATAGAACAAGTTGAGCAGATTCTCCATTTGCCGACAAAAGAGAAAGTAGAATTACCCAACCGTCTGAAATATCTAAAATTAGATATTCCTAAACTAGATAAGCAATTGATTCAAAAAAACTTTGACAGTATAGATAAAATACTCGCAGCAACAAGAGAAGCAGACTTCTCAGCAAGCTTTTGGCAGGAAATAGAACCTCATTTGGAGAAAATAAACTGGTGGATTAGAACAAGTCTGTGAACTAAGAAATAAGAGGATGTTTTAAAAGTACTTGGCGAATGGAATTCGCTACTACACTAGTATTGTCCACCTCTGTAGACTAATACAAAATCAATGGTTTTCTAACCTGTATAGGCACGATTTATAAGATACTGTTGGCGAATTGATAGGGGGTCTAACCCATCAACTCTAATCCATCTTAATTTCTGGAATTTCAGTGCGTTGAAACGCACTTTAGCTATTAGCCCGCAATTTATTGCAGGGCGGGAAAGCAACACTAAACTAGGGTTTTAGGGGTGAGGGGTTTAACAAGAGAGAATTGACCAACAGTATCATACTATTGGGGGGCTGCCGTCTCCTGAATTTGCGGCAGAGCCACAATCAGGTGCATTTCCAGCCAGAGACTGGAAACGAGAATTTTTTCTTGTGTTTTAGCTTAAGTTGACACGCATAAGCATTGCTGTGCCCCTACCGACGTATTTGTATCATTATTAAAGTGAAACGGTATAAGACAGCGCTTCAAATCTTAATCTAAACTTATCAATAATTAGAGGTCAAACTTATATTTGACCACATCATTGTTAGGTTTAAAGCCAAACAATTGGAATTGGACATAATTAAACGTAACTATATTTTTATCATCTTTTACACCTAATGCTTTATGCCTCATACCCTATGCTCCATCTTGAGTAGTAACATTTATTTTTACCCACTTAATTAATTTTATATTTATAACTGTATGACTTGAAGTTGGATATTAACTTGATAGTTGCTTTATCTCAACTTTAAAAAAGTATATTTTTATCTTTTAAGGCTGGGTTATTAGCAGTAATACCTAATTTTTTAGATTAATAAAGAACGTTTTTGTATATATAATAAGCTACAAATATCAGGAGTATATATGCGTTTTTATCAGCTTGCAGGGGTTCTGGGTTGTACGACAGCAGCTTTTATATCAATTGCACCCATACAGGTAGAAGCTGCAACTTTTAAAGTGATATCTGGAGTCACCAGCATTGATCGTGATCACGAGAATATTCTTAGAAGTATCGGGCTAAACTTGACAGGCAGTAATGATACGATCGCACCAATTCCTAGCAATTATTTAGTTGGCTTCAACATCGACTCAGCTACTAACTTTACATTCAGTGACGAGGGCGGTTTTACTCCCCTCTCAGGTACAATCGAGCATACTGGTAGTGTTACCTTCAATGATAAAATTACTGTTGGTGACTTTTCAATTGGTTTTGCTCCAGGACGTACCGTTAAAGGTGCCAGTGGATTTGTTTTAAAAGACACACTTTCTTTAAATACAATTTTGTTTGATTTGAGTATTTCAAAACCTGTGGCATTTGATGGCAATAATTTAACCATCCCTGATGTTAAATTGTTGATTTCTCCAGAGTTTGCGACTATACTGCAAAAACCTAATTTAACAGGTTTGTTTGCTGGAACTGCACGAATTGATGCTCAAGTTGCTGCCGTACCTGAACCTGACAGTGTATTAGCAACTTTGGTAGCAGGTGCGGCTGTGTTGGCAACTAGATTTTATACTCGAAAAATTAAATGCACTTGATATCTTGAAGCATAGCTAAATGCTTATTAACAGGTGCAAGGGTATTGGCGGCAATCATCCCACTAGCAGCGACTGCTGGTAAACCAATGCCGGGAAATGTTGAGTCTCCACAGCACATCAGTCCTGGTAGAGGTGTGCTGGGGCCAGGAAACATACCAGATCCAGCCTGAATAGCTGGGCCGTAGGAACCTTGGTGACGACGGAGATAACGCTCGTGGGTTAGAGGTGTACCAACAAGTGTGACTTCGCAACGAGAGCGAATATCTGGAATGATCCGCTCTAGCGCTTGCCACATTATTTCTGCACGCGATCGCTTTTGTTCGGCGTATTCCTGCTTCTTTCTATCCATTCCTTGCCACAGAGCATATGGCTCATTACCAGGAGTATACACATGAATCACGTGCTTACCTGCTGGTGCTAAGGATGGATCGAGAGTTGAAGGGATTGATATCACCACAACATTCTGAGGTGCTGTAACGCCCAATTCCCAGTTATTAACTACAATATAATGACACCGCAAATTTGACTGTAATCCTTGAGCATCAATGCCTAAATGTAGATGCATGAAGCTATCACACTCAGGCGTTGCCTGTCGTTTGCTGCGGTACTGTTTGGGTATTGCCTTTTCTGGTAGCAACTTCAGTGTATCCCAAACCGATGCATTAGAAATCACTGCCCGATGCGCCCGAATTTCTTGGCGATCGCGCAGACGCACACCCACCGCACGATTACCTTCTACAAGCACTTGATCCACATGAGCGCCCAGCATCAGCTTCCCACCGTGACGCTCCAATCCTTGGACAAGAGTGTCAACTAAAGCACCACTACCACCAATCGGATATTCAAGAACTGCGTCTGCTCGATACCAGTCGGCAAACATAAATGCTACCTCTGCGGCGCTAGTACCATCTGCTGGTAGCCCAGAAAGTAGAAAACACAGCAAATTCAGCCAATTTCGGGTAAACGAGTCTTTAACAACCCCATCCATAATCTGGCTGAAGGGGCCTGTCAGCTTGATGATATTTGCCACATTTTTTGTCATAGATGGGACAAACGGGCCCACAGTTCTAGCTGCACCAAAATCAAAGCGTAATGCGGCTGGTGGTATAGAAGTTGCTGCATTAGCGAATGGTTCCATAACACGCTGGAGTTCCTGCCATTCGGCTACAGCATTATCACCACGGAATTTCATCAGCACTTCACAAAATTGCTCGGCACCAACCCCGGTGTCAAAATCACCTTCTGGCAGACAACAACCCCAAGTATCATAGGTTACGCATGGTAATTCAGAGCCAATTGCATCTAGCACTTGTCGCAAAGGGTTGGCAGAGGGGCTGTAAGACAGTCCAGAGTAGAGAGACGGGCCCGAGTCAAATTTGAAACCATTGCGCTCAAAAGCATGGGCAGCTCCTCCAGCAATGGTGTGGCTTTCGCAGATTATCACATCAAAGCCATACCGTGCCAAAAGAGCAGCACAACTCAAACCGCCAATACCGCTACCAATGACAACTATATCTGTGTTTTGCATATCCCTTATGTTTGCAACAATGGTTTGGTTTTCAAGGTATGCTAACTAATCCAGAGTTAGCGCGTCTCAAACCCTATTCACAGAGGGATTCTAGCACAAGGGAAGAGTTTGCCAGAGCCACGGCAAACACAGAAACCATGTACTGATCATTTATAGAATTAAGTAGTCACCAGGCAAATTTGTTTACGATACTAGTGTTCATACTCAAGCAAGCGCTAGAGAGGATGCGTAAAATGTTTACGCCTTCTTGATGCCCGATGATATTTTACAGCTATTTTCAAGTAAATAGACTACGCTCTACGGGCACAGCATTGCTGTGCCCCTACGACAGATATGGTTCAAATATATAAAAACTGCTGTAGTACAGTAACACGGCTTTTTGCGGTTTCGTGCAACTGATATTACCAGGTAACAAAATCCTGAGTCTGAAGATTAAAGACTTGATTCAGACAAACTGATGAGAAACTTAAACTAGTACCTGAGTTTACCCAAGTCAAAGCAAAACTTTTGACTATTTACTACTCTCAGATTTATCCGTACTATTTTACTTAGGACGGGCTAAACCATAGCTATCTGCTAACACGACTCAGCACTCAGATGGAGAAAGGAATTTGAAAAATCAGCAATTGGGAAATTGGCAAACCACAGTTTTAGGAATTGTGTTAGCAATATTAGTGGTTCTCGGACTAAATTCCTTTGTGATTATTAACCCTGGACAAGCAGGAGTGATCAGCATCTTGGGTAAAGCTAGAGATGGCGCTTTATTGGAAGGGATTCACGTGAAACCGCCTTTTATCTCCGTGATAGATGTGTATGATTTGACAGTCCAAAAGTTTGAAGTGCCAGCGGAGAGTTCTACTAAGGATTTGCAAAATTTATCTGCGAGATTTGCAATCAACTTTCGCCTCGATCCCATACAGGTCGTTGAAGTTAGAAGGAAACAAGGAACCCTAGCAAATATTGTATCGAAAATCATTGCACCTCAGACACAAGAAGCATTCAAAATTGCCGCAGCCAGAAGAACAGTAGAAGAAGCAATTACTAAAAGAAGTGAATTGAAAGAAGACTTTGATAATGCGTTAGGCGATCGCTTAGACAAATATGGGATAATTGTGTTAGATACTAGCGTAGTTGACTTAGCGTTCTCACCAGAATTTGCCAAAGCAGTGGAAGAAAAACAAATTGCTGAACAGCGGGCGCAAAGAGCCGTTTATGTAGCACGGGAAGCTGAACAAGAAGCACAAGCGGATGTGAATCGCGCCAAAGGTAAGGCAGAATCTCAAAGACTCTTAGCAGAGACGCTCAAAGCCCAAGGAGGACAGTTGGTTCTACAAAAAGAAGCAATTGAAGCTTGGAAGAGTGGTGGCGCTCAGATGCCAAAAGTCCTTGTTATGGGTGGTGACTCAAAAAGCGGCATCCCCTTCATGTTCAACCTTGGGAATGTCCAAAATCAATCTGATTCGAGTAAATAATACTTAGTAAGTTAGGCTAGTCCCAAATCAAACACAACAGAAAAATTAACAAGATAATAATCGAAGTTTATGTCAACCCCTAATCCTCAGAATCTCACCGCCGAAGAAGCAAAAAAATTACTGAACAAATTCAACTGTCTAGACATCGCACCTGTCCTCAAGCCATCAGAAAAATCAGTAATTCGTAGTGCCTTAGTCTTAATTACCAACCTTGCTGATTATCAAATTTTGGGAATTTGTGCTGATACAGCAGAAGAAGGAATACTGGCGATGAAGACCTATTCTTTGGCTTTGGGTTATGAACCACCAAACAATTTACTTACACCTGAAGGCCCAGTTTATATCAAATTAAATGGTAAAAATGGCTTGTGTTATCTCGATTCCTATGCTGGACATCATCGGGGAGTATTAGTATCTTGCCAGTCTTACCATGAAGACGGAATCAACGAAATGTATGGACATTTACCCTTGGATTTATTTGTATAGAATTCTGCGAATGTAGGTAGGGCATAGGTATGGGTGTCAACTTAATATGAAAGCCAGTCTAGAACCAGCTTTTATAGATTATCTCGAGAAGAAGTCTCCGACTGGGAATGCCTAATATGGGGGCTACCGCCTCAAAACTAGCGGCACTGCAATGAGGAGCATTTCCAGACTCAGATGACTGCAAAGGAGGTTTGAAAGGGGTTTGAGCTTAAGTTGACACCAAGAGGCTATAGGTCTAGCCTACTTACTAATGAAAAATAATTAATGACTTAAATCTTATGAGTATTATTACACTCCAGTCAGTAACAAAAGACTTTGGCATCAAAGAAATTTTAAAAGATGCCAGCTTTAGCCTAGATGCTACCGATAAAGTTGGCTTAATTGGTACTAACGGTTCTGGGAAATCAACCTTATTAAAAATGATTGCCGGGTTAGAATCGATTGATAGTGGTCAAGTTTTAGTCAACTCTGGTTCTAAAATCATTTATTTATCCCAGCAGCCAGATTTAGATGAAAATCACACAGTTTTAGAGCAAGTTTTCGCTGACAGTGGCGAACACATGGCCTTAGTGCGTGAGTATGAAGAACTCTCAGATAAATTAGCTCACTATCCAGATGATAGCCAACTGATGTCTCGCCTTTCTGTGGTGATGCAACGGATGGATACGAGTGGTGCTTGGGAACTAGAAACCAACGCTAAAATCATCCTTACAAAATTAGGAATTTCTGACTTTGATGCCAAAATAGGCACTTTATCTGGAGGTTATCGCAAGCGTATAGCTCTAGCATCGGCGTTGCTAGCAGAACCAGATATTTTGCTTATGGATGAGCCGACAAACCATCTCGATGCTCTTTCTGTTGAATGGTTACAAAGTTATTTAAATCGCTATCGTGGTGCGCTTTTTCTGATCACCCACGATCGCTACTTTTTGGATCGTGTTACCAATCGGATCATTGAAATTGATCGAGGCGACATTTACACTTATACAGGTAACTATTCATATTACCTGGAAAAGAAAGCTTTAGCTGAAGAATCTGCTGTAAGTACTCAACGTAAACATCAAGGCGTATTGCGGCGCGAGTTAGAATGGCTCAAAAAAGGGCCGAAAGCCAGAAGTACTAAGCAAAAAGCTAGAATTGATCGCGCTCATGCTCTGCGAGATACTGAATTTAAACAAGTTCAGGGTAAAGTTGATATTTCTACAGTTGGTCGTCGCATCGGCAAAAAAGTTATTGAATTAAATAACATTTCTAAAGCTTATGATGGACGTACCCTGATTAATAATTTTACCTACGAATTTAGTCCAGAAGACCGCATCGGCATCATCGGCGCTAATGGTGCAGGTAAATCCACTTTAATGGATATGATTACTGGGCGGGTTAAACCAGATTCTGGCATTGCGGAAATTGGTACTACAATTCACATCGGTTATTTTGACCAGCATTCTGAAGAATTGCTCACAGCCTTAAACGAAAATCAGCGCGTGATCGACTATATCAAAGAAGAAGGAGAATTTGTCAAAATTACCGATGGTACTCAAATTACTGCTTCCCAAATGTTGGAGCGGTTTTTGTTTCCTGGTAATCAACAGTATGCCCCAATTCATAAACTTTCTGGTGGGGAAAAACGCCGTTTATTTCTGTTGCGGGTTCTGATGAGTGCGCCCAATGTCTTGATTTTAGATGAACCGACGAACGATTTAGATGTGCAGACATTGGCAGTACTAGAGGATTATTTAGAGGATTTTGCCGGGTGTGTAATTGTAGTTTCTCACGATCGCTACTTTCTTGATCGCACCATCGACACAGTATTTTCCTTTGAGGAAGGCGGTAATCTCCGGCAATATCCAGGTAATTACTCGATTTATCTGGACTATAAGAAGGCTGAAGAAGCACAGCAGCAAGCTGCTAATACTAAGGAAAAGCCTAAAAATGTCGAAGCCCAAAATGGTGCGACTTCACCCAAAGATGTAGAGAATGCAAAGCGACGCAGGTTATCCAATTGGGAAAAAAAAGAATTTGAGCAGTTGGAAGGGAAAATTGCCCAGTTAGAGGCTGAGAAAGCAGAAACCGAGAAAACACTAGCGAATGTCTCACCGGGGAATTATAGCCAAGTACAGAAATTGTATGAACAGGTGGAAAATCTTAAGCTAGCGATCGATGTGGCGACTGAACGCTGGTTAGAATTAGCTGAGATGGAGTCTTAATATCTTTGACGTGAATTCGACGAACCTCTCCCTGCCTTGAACTAAAGTTCAAGTCTGTCCCTCTCCGAGTCGGAGAGGGACGGTTTTGCGTAGTAAAACCTCTTAGAGGTCTTTTTATTCAGCTGTGTAGGTTGGGTTGAGGAACGAAAAACATTAAGAGACCTCTTGCATAAGTCGAATAGACCCCCCTTAATCCCCCTGATATATTGGAGGGAAACTTGAAATCTTGCCCCCTCCCCAACACATCGGGGAGGATTGGGGAGGGGTGATTCAAGGATTTTTGCAAGAGGTCTAATGATTCGGGGACGACTCATACAGCAGTTTTATTGTGGATGGCATACACTACTTTACGATTATTCTTAACAGAACTATTGCTTACTCCTGCTTTTAATACATTAAACAACGCAGAGTTGGGCTTACCCTGGCTATAATTGATCTTACCTCTTAAAACAGTTGAGCATCCGTAATGTGGCAGCTGCTGCATAATTGCGCTTTGCCGCAAGATTAGGAGAAAAGGCATTTCCTGTTTCATTCAATGGAGAAGCTACACCGCAGTAAGCAGACATTTCTTTAATCGGATTCTGCGCCCAATGATTAGATATATCATTAAAAGCTACTGCCTGCTGCTTGGCTTTTATACTTGAACTTCCGGCATTTTGCCCATATTCAGCCGCTTTACGCAATACCGCCATCAACTCAGCACGGGTTACTATTTGGTTAGGACGAAAAGTGCCATCAGAATAGCCGAGTATAATCCCGTTTGATTTTGCCCAGTCAATCATTGCAGCACTCCAACGATTTACGTTTACATCCCGATAAGGTTTGCTAGTCACTTTCAATAAGTTTGCTGCTGGTGGTGGTGGGTCGTATGGCACAGTCAAAGGACTGACGGATAGCTTACTGAGCGCGTTTATTACCATCGACAGCATCTGTTCTCGTGTTAGTTCTAACGTGGGACGGAACGTATTATTAAAAGTGAAGCCTGCAATAATCCCTGTTTGAACAGCCTCTTGAATCTCTTTGGCATAGACATCATTGCTAACATCAGTAAAGTTTATAGGCACGTTAGCAAGTACTGGTTTAGTGGTAAAAGCGCATAACAATATAATGGCAGTAGCATTTCCAAAAGTTTTGGTATTTATATGACTCAAAAAGAAGTTAAAAATTAGTTTGAGCATAAGGTTTTATCATAGATTAAATGCTTATTATTGTAGACGTTGCTCTTTTTTAGAAGGTTTCTTAAAGTTATTAGTTATACCTGAAATTGCGATCGCTTTTAGAGAATATTTATAAACTCGCTGAGTGACTAGAAGTCGCAGCTACACAAGACTTTACCCACCGACTTGAGTTTCCAACCCTCAATTTTTCCTTAGAGGTTGTTTGAAAAGTCGTGATTGATGTATCAAATATTTTTTTACCCCACCCTAACCCTCCCCTTGTAAAGGGGAGGGAACTAGATTTCTTTTTCCCCCCTTTATAAGGGGGGATTAAGGGGGGTAATGCGACTTATGTGTACACCATAGCTTTTTAAGGGAGGAACCGATTCATCTTTTACTCTTGCTTTTTAGAGAATCGTTTTTCTCCCTTTTATCCTGCAAGCTACGGATTTTAACCAGCACTGGAATATACTGTTGAATTATCCAAATCAACGCCTCAAGGGATGAGTTACCTTGGTCAATTCGGCTTTTAGCTTGTAAACCAATCAAGAATAGTTGCATTGCCAGCAACAAAGCAATGGTTTTACTGAGAATATGACGCTTAATTTGCATTTGTTTGTACCCCAAAGAGTTGATAGATACAGGTTCTCTTTGGGGTTGTGTCCCTAAGCAAATACCCCAAGGTAGCTGAAAATGCCTTAGAATCTGGATTACATGAGTTTGGGGTGGGAGTTTCAATATGGGGTAGCCCCAAACTTCTTACTCAATTTTTTGGATGTAATGCCACGAACTACCTATGGGCCTGAGATTCAAAAGCGAGTTAAGCGTCTGCTAAAGACGTTGCTTTGTTTTGTCGATGGAGAATTTGAGGACGGTAATTTTAAAATTGAGTCCGACTGGAAAGAAGAAGACAGCGCTAACCCCAAGCTGACTGTGCAGACTACGTTAATTGCGTTGGAGTTGCTGACGCAAAAAGATAAATGTCCTGGCAAATTAACTAAAGCGCAAATTCGAGAAGCACTGAATTTGCTGAAGGATTTTTTGAAGATTTTGGAAGATAACCGTCTCCAAACTCAAGGTTCTGATGACTGGCGCTTTACTTTAAAGCTATGGTCAAAGGATAGAGAGAAGAACCTGAAAGGGTTTGATGAAGCGTGGGAAAAGAATAGACCAAAGAAATCGAAAAAATTAGCAGCTAATTCCACCCAAGATGAGGGTGTTGCTACTGTACCCCAAATTAAACTTACTCTATTTCAAGCGCCACCTTTACCCACATACTTTGTAGAACGCCCAGAGTACAGCGATGATTTAAAGGCTCGTCTTTTAAATGGTTCATCGTCTGATAGTCGCACTTTGGTAATTACTGCGATTCACGGTTTGGGTTCGGTGGGCAAATCTACTTTAGCTGCGGCTTTAGCCCATGATGCAGAAATACAATCTCGTTTTTGTGATGGCATTCTTTGGGCAACATTAAGTCAACAACCCAATGTGCTTGCTTTACTTAGTGGCTGGGTGCAAGCATTAGGAGACTATAGCTTTAAGCCTACAAGTGTTGAAGCAACTTCCTCGCATTTGCGGACTCTGCTTTATGAAAAGGCTGTGTTGCTGGTGGTAGATGATGCTTGGAATACCGAAGATGCACAAGCATTTAATTTTGGTGGGGTGCGTTGTCAAGTTTTAGTAACTACTCGTGAAGCTCACATTGCCGATGCTTTAGCAGCCAGCATCTACAGTCTGGATATAATGAAACCAGACCAGGCAATGGAATTGCTGACGAAGAAATTAAGACGCGAGATTATAGGCATAGAACGTCACTCAGCAGAAAATTTAGCCAAAGGCGTTGGTTATCTTCCCCTAGCATTGGAACTCGCAGCCGCCGAAGTTGCCTGTGGTACGACTTGGAATGAACTGTTGGGAGATATTCAGCAAGAAGTAGCCAGATTAACAAGTTTTGACCGACCGGAAGCCGAAGAAATTATTGATGAGGCTAGTTTAAAACGCCTGAGTTTAACGGCATCATTAAATTTGAGTGTCAAGAGAATGCCACCAGAAAAGCAGCAGCATTTCTCTTGGTTAGGGGTATTGCCGGAGGATGTCAACATTAATAAGATGATGGCGGCAACGCTGTGGCAGATGGATAAGCTACTGCCAAGATGTTGCAATATTTACGGAATAAAGCATTGCTATTAACAGGAATACCGCTTGCTGATGGTATGCCTACCTATCGCTTACATGACTTATTCCACGATTTAGCTTGTAATTTGTTAACTGCTCCCTCTAAGCCAAAGCGCCCAGGAAATTTGGCTGGGTTGGGTTTAAACCTTGCTGATGCTCATGCTGGTTTGTTGGAGAAATATCAGCAGAAAACCAAAAATAATTTATGGCATAGCTTGCCCGATGATGGTTACATTCATCAGCATTTAGTTTGGCATTTAGAAAAAACTGGACAGGTAGAAAAGATTCACCAGTTATTACGGGAGGAGTCGGCAACTGGGAATAATAGTTGGTATGAAGTGCGGGAGAAATTGGGACAAACAGCGGGTTACATTACAGATATTTCTCGTGCTTGGGAATTAGCAAAAGCAAATTGGACTGAATCAATCTTGCCTCACATAATAAGTTTGCAGTGTCGTTATGCTCTGATTACTGCATCTCTTAATAGTCTGGCAGCTAATGTACCAGCAGAACTGCTGGTTGCACTAGTCAAAAACAATTTCTGGACTCCTGAACAAGGACTGGCTTACGCTCTACAAAACCCAAATCCCAATCAGAAAATTAATTCGCTGACAGAACTAGTCGCCTATTTGCCACCAAATCTTCAAGACTTAGCACTGCGAAAGGGACTCTCTACCGCCAGGGCAATTCAGTCTGATAGCGATCGCGCCAATTTCCTGATAGCATTAGCAAACAAACTAACACCAAAGTTTTTACCAGAAGCACTCTTTGCCGCCAGGACAATTCAGTCTGAGGAGTATCGCGCCAATTTTCTGATAGCATTAGCGGACAAACTAACACCAGAGTTGTTACCAGAAGCCCTAGAGGCGGCGCTGGCGATTCTGAATGAGAAGTATCGCGCCAATGCCCTGAGTGCATTGGCCGACAAACTGCCACCAGAGTTGTTACCAGAAGCCCTAGAGGCGGCGCTGGCGATTCTGAATGAGAAGTATCGCGCCGATGCCCTGAGTGCATTGGCTGACAAACTGCCACCAGAGTTGTTACCAGAAGCACTCGAAGCCGCCAGGGCAATTCAGGATGAGAAATATCGCGCCGATGCCCTGAGTGCATTGGCCGACAAACTGCCACCAGAGTTGTTACCAGAAGCACTCGAAGCCGCTAGGGAAATTCAGTCTAAGACATCTCGCGCCGATGCCCTGATTGTATTAACTGACAAACTGCCAGAGTTGTTGCCAGAAGCACTCGAAGCCGCCAGGGCAATTCAGGATGAGAAATATCGCGCCGATGCCCTGAGTGCATTGGCCGACAAACTGCCACCAGAGTTGTT
>NZ_JBALCN010000042.1:0-61148 GCF_036919615.1 Nostoc sp.
TTAGATCGTTCGATTGAGACTCTCAAACAGGGTTTAAAAGATTTAGTCGAAGAAACTTCCAAATATAATAAAGAATAGCAATTGGTTCGCGATAGTCTATCGCGAACCACTCTTTCTTTTCCACATCCCGTGAAAAGTAAGGAACTGGAACTTCCTACAGGTTTGATCTAGTTCTCGGCAATACTCCTGAGCCAAAGTTAGGCGGAATTACAATCTATCTGAATGTTGCTATTGGTGCGATCGCAATAGCCGATTATTGGTTAACAAGTCAGACAAAGCCCATTGACCAACATCGATAATAAATGGTCTGGCAATACATTAGTAGCTGAATACTCGTTGTGCAATTAAACTAAAAATTGAAAATTAATACTTGCGAAGGTGTATATTTACACCTAAGAAAATATATACTTGATAGATAAGCAATTATGCCAATTCAATGCATGGAGTAACTGCGATGTCAATTGATGAAATTAAAAACCAGCAAAATAATGGTCTAGCTCAACCCACTACAGATTTAATAGAAAACCTAGCAAAGGCAAAAGACAAGAAAAAATCTAAAAAATCAAAAGGGATTTTTGAAGTTAGCACTGAAGCTATTACCAAAAAAATTCCCAAAAAGACTTTTGAAACAGAACTAGAGCAACTCCAGATTGAGTTAGTCAAAATGCAATACTGGATTAAGCACGTTGGCTATCGGGTTGTCGTAATATTTGAAGGGCGCGATGCTGCCGGCAAAGGAGGAGTAATTAAACGCATTTCCGAGCCACTCAATCCTCGTGGCTGTCGTGTAATTGCTTTGGGAACCCCCTCTGATCGTGAGAAAACTCAGTGGTATTTTCAGCGCTACGTGCAACATCTTCCTACAGCAGGCGAAATTGTACTGTTTGATCGCAGTTGGTACAACCGAGCCGGAGTTGAACGGGTGATGGGTTTTTGTACTGAAGCAGAATATCAAGAATTCATGCAATCTTGCCCTGAATTTGAACGAATGCTGGTACGTTCAGGCATTGTTTTAATCAAGTATTGGTTCTCTGTTAGCGATGAGGAGCAAGAGCAACGCTTTCTCTCTCGCAGTTACGATCCAGCAAGGCGCTGGAAACTCAGCTCGATGGATTTGGAATCACGTAATCGCTGGGTAGAATTCTCCAAAGCAAAAGATACCATGTTTGCGTACACGAATATTCCAGAAGCCCCCTGGTTTACGATTGAAGCGGATGATAAAAAACGTGCGCGGCTCAACTGTATTCATCATTTGTTGAGCAAAGTTCCTTACGAAGATATGACGCCTCCTCCCTTAGAGCTTCCGTCTAGACCTTTAGGTGATAATTATGTTCGCGCCCCCCGCAATGAGCAGTTCTTTGTCCCTCAAGTGTATTAAGTAACACTATTGTATTGCAGCTTCTCGCTAATGATTAGACCTCTTGCATAAATGCTTAAATTGTCATATTGAGCGGAGCTAAACATCTTGTAAGATTCTTCTCTGCACTGCGTTCCGCTCAATATGACATTCCTGATTTTTTGACTTTTGCAACAGGTCTATTGAATATGCCAAGAAGCTTGAGTCTCCTTGGAGCGTTAAAAAACACAATACATCAATAATATATCTCAAATGGTATCGGTGGCGGGTCTTCCTGTTTTTGCACAGTAGCATTACAAAAGCATTACAAAAGGTGGGTTCGTAGGTAAGTTTCCAATTAAACTGCATTATCAAGTAGCTTCAGAATCTGTTATTTGACGATCACATTCGCCATTCAGAGCTATGTCTATTTCTTGTACATCGCACATATCATCTCTGAATATGCAGTGGCATGTTGTCTAGTTGGGGCAACGCCGAATAGATCGTCATAGACATCGCTACGAAAGACTACTTCATATGATCTTTTCCTACTAAGATTCTGGTGGCTTTGGTTTATTTCTGCTGTTTGCCTTTACCAAAGGTGTATAAGGAAAAGTTCTATCTATAATAAATTGTAGGGCTATTTTTAATCTAAAAAATCATCATTTAAAATAGTCTTTCATTTTACAGTTTTTCTTTGAGCAAAATGCAAACAAAATCTTAAAAGCAGACTGAATAAGAGTTATACTATCTGAAGCATCAAAACAGATTGTTCCTAAATAACCCTGCAACTTTGATTTAGGCTAAAAATAAGCTCTTTTTTCTCCCACCGCTAAAAAACCTTGCATTATCTGAATTGTAGGAGCGATCGCTAGGTTCGGAGTAATCCCAAGAGTGCATTTGACGGAAAGGCAGACCCATCTTCTGGAAGACGTACTTCTCTTTCACACCAGAGGCTACAAGGTCGGGCTTGAGGGCTTTGATAAATTCCTCGAATTCGTAAGCGGTAACGTCGTCATAAACGATGGTGCCGTTTTCGATGTAGCCAGTGGTACGTTTGTAGTCGTCATTATGAGCGAACTCATAACCTGTACCAATCATCTTCATGCCCAAGTCTTGGAAAGCTGGGACAACGTGGCGAGGACGTAGACCACCAACCATGATGGCAACGGTCTTACCATCCAAGCGGGGGCGATACTTATCAAGAATCACATCCATTGTGGGCTGATACTTGGCGATTACCTTCTCAGCGTTTGCTTGGATTGTCTCGTCAAACTTGGAAGCGATTTCCCGTAAAGATTCAGCAATCTTGGTGGGGCCGAAGAAGTTGTATTCCAACCAGGGAATACCGTAAGCTTCTTCCATGTGACGGCTGATGTAGTTCATCGACCGATAGCAGTGGATGAGGTTCATCTTCACATTGGGGGTCATCAACATTTCGTTGATGGTGCCATCACCTGACCACTGAGCGACTACGCGCAAGCCGAGTTCTTCTAACAGGATACGGCTAGCCCAAGCATCACCACCGATGTTATAGTCACCAATAATTGCTACATCATAAGGGGTACCTTCAAACTGAAGTGTACCGTCTTTCTTGGCTTGGTCTGATCTGGTGAACACCCAGTCACGAACCATGTCGTTAGCAATGTGGTGACCCAAAGATTGGGAAACACCCCGGAAGCCTTCGCAACGCACAGGTACAACTGGCTTACCAATTGTTTTCGATGTCTTGCGAGCAACAGCTTCGATGTCATCCCCAATTAGACCGATGGGACATTCAGATTGAATGGAAACACCACGGTTGAGGGGGAAAAGTACATCAAGTTCTTCGATCAGCTTGGTAAGTTTCTTGTCACCACCGAAGACGATATCTCGTTCTTGGAAGTCGGAAGTGAAGTGCATCGTACCAAAGGTGTCAATACCTGTGGTGCCGATGTAGTAGTTACGACGACCAGACCAAGACCAGTAACCGCAACCCACAGGCCCGTGGCTGATGTGGATCATATCTTTAATAGGACCCCAGACCACACCCTTAGAACCGGCGTAAGCACAACCACGAGCGGTCATTACCCCAGGCAGGGATTTGATGTTAGATTTTACGCCGCAATCGGACTTACCTTCTTCATATACGTTTAAGTGTTTTTCCCGCTTTTTAGCGGCTTTTTCAGGATAAGCACTGAGAACTTCTTTAATTAGTTCTTTTCTTTCTTCGATGATGTTTTTGTTTTCTGGAGGTGTCATACTTTGTTTCTGTGACTCTTAAGGATAGGGGCATAGGGGGACTAGGAGTCCCCTCTAAGGTTAGGGGGAGATAAAAAGAGAGGGTCAAAGGTAAGATAGGGGACTCTTACTTTTTCCTTGTGCTAAAGCATTACTTCTTAGCAGCGATTTATACTACAGGAACTTCAGCAGCAGTCTTACCAACCAACATTGCAGCATTTTCGTCGCTTTCGAGAATACCGAACTCAATCAACAAGTCTTCTAGTTCTTCCATTTCAATAGGTGTAGGAATAGCCAGATTTTTGTTGTCGATAATTTTGGTAGCCAATGTCCGATATTCGTTAGCTTGGTTGCTGTCAGGTGCGTACTCGTTAACAGTCATCCGGCGCAATTCTGCGTGTTGAACGATGTTGTCACGGGGTACGAAGTGAATCATTTGGGTGTTCAACCGTTTTGCCAAGGTTTCGATCAATTCGTGTTCCCGGTCAGTTTTACGGCTGTTACAAATCAGACCACCCAAACGCACGCCACCTGTGTGAGCATACTTAAGAACACCACGAGCGATGTTGTTAGCAGCATACATCGCCATCATTTCACCTGATGTCACGATGTAGATTTCTTGTGCTTTACCTTCACGGATAGGCATTGCGAAACCACCGCACACAACGTCACCTAATACGTCGTAAGATACGAAGTCTAGGTCTTGGTAAGCACCGTTTTCTTCTAAGAAGTTGATGGCGGTGATGATACCACGACCTGCACAACCTACTCCGGGTTCTGGACCACCAGACTCTACGCAAAGAACGTCACGGAAACCCTTGAGCATCACTTCTTCGAGTTCGATATCTTCTACTGCGCCACGTTCTGCGGCGAGGTGAAGAACGGTTGTTTGAGCTTTGCTGTGCAGCATCAAACGGGTGGAGTCAGCTTTAGGGTCGCAACCGACGATGAGGATGCGTTGACCCATTTCTGCCATAGCTGCTAAGGTGTTTTGGGAAGTGGTAGATTTACCGATACCGCCCTTACCATAGAAAGCTATCTGTCTAATCTTTTCTTCAGTTATGATTCGTATTTCCCTGCAATTGGTTGGTTGGTGGGTCTTTGCGTTGGTCTGTTGCGTTCACTTCTGTTGAGCGACAGTAGTGAGCACGTGTAGAGCATCGTTGGTAGCGTTGGCATAGGTGCCTGCTGGGGGCGATCGCTCCACAGCTAAAATTATTGAAAGCAGGTACATCTATTTCCTCGTTAAATTTTTGTTTGTTTTCTTTGTTTTCTTTTGTCCTTAGTCATTAATCATTTATCCTGACTAATGACTAAGAGCTTACGCAATTTACAAATACGTCATAATGTGTTTCAGCTTGAAAAATTAAATAGGACTTGATGTTGCTATTTGTCAACAATCAATGCATCAGTCCTATTACTTGTTCAAAATAGCGCCCTTGAAATTTGAGACACGCTCTAGTGCAGCTTGGGTATCTTCTGGCGACTCTCCACGCACAGCCATTGATTCACTCAGGAGTTTTGCGATCTCATCGAAGTGTTGTTGCTGTAAATTCATTCCAGCGTGTGTTTTGTCCATTGGACGACCGGCGTATTGCTTTGGCCCCTCAAAAATCTCAGATAAGAAAGCAACTAGATGATTACGTTGCTTGGCCATATCTGTACCAGCAAAAATGGGATTGAGGAGGCTGTCTGTCGCAATGCGTTTGTGGAGCTCATCTACTATTTGTTCAATAGCTGGTTGTCCACCAAGTTTGTCGTACAATGTGCTCATATTCTGTTCCTTTGAAGCGAGTTAGATGATGAAATTTGCTTTTTAGGCACTTAATCTCTTTGCCTATATGCTGTTAGCAGGAATCGTAGTAGGACTGATACCAATTCGTAATTCGTAATCCCTTGGGGGAAGCAATCCTTCGGGTGTCTACGTAATTCGTAATTAAGAAAGTTAGGTTTGAATCTGTCACTTTCTTTTGGCGAATTGGTATGAAGCATTGAGTGGAGACAATGATTCGGTTCAAATCCTACTTTCTGTTTCTGGCTGAATGCATATTAGGGCGTATTTGTAGAGTACGTTAAGTCCTACAGCAATTCCTAAACTGCTTCGACTACAAGGCTCTTGCTGACACGCTCTTGTAATCTGGCTTCGATCGCAATTTTTAGGGTTGCTGTACTACTTGAACAGGAACCGCAAGCACCTTGCAGGACAACTTTAACGCGATCGCCTTCTACATCATAGAGTTCTACATCTCCCCCGTCAGCGATGAGTACGGGTCTGACTTCTTCATCCAGAACTTTTTGAATTAGGGCAATCTTTTGCACGTTAGTTAGCGATCGCTCTTTAGACGTAACAATTTCTGTGGCAACTTTTACGCCGTAATTGTTGAGATCAGATGCGGCGAATTCCTGTTGCACTGATTTAATTATATCATCAATGTTTGCCAAACAGGAACCGCATCCACCACCAGCTTTCACATAATTTGTTACCTCTTCGGCACCAGTGAGATTATTTTCTAGAACGACGCGGCGAATTTTGGCCTCGCTAATCCCAAAGCAACTGCAAACTAATGCACCTTCATCATCATCATCATGGGTAGCTAGAGGTATGCCGCGATAATTATAGATAGCGGCTTCTAGCGCTTCTTGTCCCATGACAGAGCAGTGCATCTTCGCTTCTGGTAAACCACCCAGGTAATCTGCAATGTCTCTGTTGGACACTTTCAAGGCTTCATCTAAGGTTAAACCTTTGATCATTTCGGTTAATGCACTAGAAGATGCGATCGCACTAGTACAACCAAAGGTTTGAAAACGAGCATCTAGAATCTTATCAGATTCTACTTCCACTTTCAGGTGCAATCTTAGAGCATCGCCGCAAGCAATGCTACCGATTTCTCCTGTTGCAAGCTTAACTCCAGATTCACCCGTTTCTTCGATTGCTCCCTGATTTTTGGGATCGTAAAACAGTTCTAATACTTTATCAGTGTAGTCCCACATAATGAATTTTAGATTTTAGATTTTGGATTTGAGATTGAGGTATTGGGGATTGGCAGACAATTTTGGATTTGAGATTTTGGATTTTGGATTGGATTTCAATCTAAAACTTCAAATCCAAAATCTCAAATTCCTAGTTCCTAGCGATGTGCCAGTGCTTGCTCCTGTTCTTGCAGCCAGCCTGCATCATCATTTTTGAAGGGTGAGAGGGTGCGTAAACGTTCCACAATACTGGGCATTACCTCTATCACTTGATCAATTTCGGCTTCTGTGGTGTAGCGACAAAGGCTGAAGCGAATGGAACCGTGCAAAGTTGTGTAGGGTAAGCCCATTGCCCGAAGGACGTGGGAAGGTTCCAGTGAACCGGAGGTGCAAGCAGAACCGGATGAGGCACAGATACCGTATTTATTCAACGATAGTAAGATAGCTTCACCTTCAATATACTTGAAGCCGATATTGGTGGTGTTGGGCAATCTCTGCGTAGGGTCACCGTTAACTACACAATCGGGAATTGTAGTGAGTAAAGCTTGTTCTAGGCGATCGCGCAGCCTTGTTTCTCTTTTATTTGCTTCTTCTAAGTGTAACAGTTCAAGTTCCGCAGCTTTGCCTAAGGCAATAATTCCCGGAACATTCTCTGTTCCCGCCCTACGTCCGCGTTCTTGGTGTCCCCCAAGTATGAAGGGACGGAAGCGAACCCCGCGCCGGATATACAAAGCACCAATTCCTTTAGGCCCGTGCAGCTTATGACCAGACACGGTTAACATATCCACGGTGCTAGTCTTCATATTCAAGGGGATTTTTCCCACTACTTGCACCGCATCTACATGGAAGATAGCGCCATATTCTTTCACCCGTAACCCAATCTGCTCAATCGGGAAAATCGTGCCGGTTTCGTTATTAGCATACATAATTGTCACCAAGGCGGTGTTACCCGTCAAGGAAGCTTCTAGTTCATCTAGATCCAGCTGCCCTTGATGATTTACTGAAAGATAGGTAACACTGTAACCTTGGGTTTCTAATTGTTTGCAGACATTAAGTACTGCCGGGTGTTCAACCTGGGTGGTAACGATGTGTCGCTTTTCTGGGTGCGCTAACAGTGCGGCTCGAATCGCCGCGTTATCTCCTTCAGTTCCACAACTTGTGTAGACAATTTCTGACTCATCGGCTCCCAGGATGGCTGCAAGTTGTTCTCTTGCTGTTCTCAGTGCTTTACCGACTTGCCCACCAAAGGTATGCATACTGGAGGGATTGCCGTAAAAGTCTGTCAGGTAAGGTAACATTACCTCTATAACTTCTGAGTCTACCTTAGTGGTGGCATTATTATCGAGATAGATGCAGTTATTTTGCATTGTTGTCTTCAATTACGAATTACGATTTATTAAAGCTTCTGCTCCCATTGTTTGGGACTGACGCTTTTGCAACTGTTCGGAGTATTTCTGGGAATAGCTTTGAAACCAAAGTTCCCAGTAATCTTGTTTATTTGTTAATTTAGCGACTACGCGGTTGTAATTGGCAAACCAGCCTTCCCAATAATCGCTAGGCTGCTTAACGCAACCGTCACAGGTAGGACAACCAGCTTTACACTGAGGCACGGTATGAATGCTACCAATACAATTTGTACAAAGTTCAGGGTCAATCCAGTGCTGTCCGTCAACCACTTTAACTGCGTTTGTGGGACATCCTGATAGACAGAGATTGCAGGAAATACACTGGCTAGTAATAATTTTGTAAGCCATTATTATTCTCCTTTTTTGGGCAAGGGGTATTGGGCAAACAGGGCATTGAGGATTGGGTTTAGGGCAGGGCTATTAGGGATAATTCTTGTCCCATGCCCTGTTTACCCCATGACGCCACTTGCTTCTCCTATCGGAGACGCTGCGCGTAGCTTGCTTACCCGTAGGGGTACAACCGGGGGAACCCCGGCAACGCAGTGGCTCCCCTATTCCCTATTCCTTATTCCCTAATTCATTAACGTATTGCTCGTAAAACTCCAAAGCAACCTTCTCAATCACGTCGTAAGCTTCAACGCTCTGTATTCCAGCTTTTTGCAATTTTTCTTGAGGACTGTTACCAATCTTAGAGGCTAAAACTGCTTTGCAATCTGCGATCGCTTTCATAATATGCTCAAAAGAAGCTTCTTCGCCGTATCCACCTTGGCAATATTGGTCAATTTTGCGATGACCGACAAAGCGAACTTCCTTTCCATCCACTTCGTAAATTTGGAATTCTTTGGCATGACCGAAGTGCTGGTTAACCAATCCGCCGCCTTTGGTTGCTACTGCAACTAGGACTTTAGGATTGTTAGCAAATTTCTTGCCGACTAGCGCCTTGTCTTTAGCAACTTTAAGTTCTTCTTTAAACTTCTCAATACCGTCGTGAACTTCTTGACGTTTCTCCATGTCATAGTCTGGAGTCATTTCCAAGAATTTCTCTTTGGAAAATTCTTGGCTGCGGTCTTCTCCCAATAATCCGACTGCATCGGCGCGGCACTGGCGACAGTGACGCATCATTTTCATGTTACCGGAGCAATTGTCTTGAACTTCTTTGAGTTCTTTGGGTGTGGGGCCACGTTGACCGATTAAACCGAAGTGTGTGCCATGTTCTGGTGCAGAAATCAATGGCATGATGTTGTGCAAGAATGCACCTTTTTCACGAATGACTCGATTCACTTCGACTAAGTGCTGGTCATTAATTCCGGGAATCATCACGGAGTTAACTTTGCACAAGATGTCAGCATCTTTGAGGGCTTGCAATCCTTCCATCTGTCTTTCGTGGAGAATTGTCGCGCCTTCAAGACCTCTATAACGCTTGCGCTTGTAGTGAACCCAAGGATAAATCTGAGCACCGATCTCTGGATCTACCATGTTAATGGTGATCGTAACGTGATCTATATTTAATTCTTTAATGCGATCAACGTAGTCAGGCAACATTAAACCATTGGTTGATAAGCACAGCTTGATATCTGGTGCTTGCTCTGCAATCAACTCAAATGTGCGGAAAGTCTTATCTGGGTTCGCCAGTGGGTCGCCAGGACCAGCAATTCCCACAACTGTCATTTGGGGAATCTTGCCGCCAATGACCAAAGCTTTGTGTGCTGCTTGTTCTGGTGTTAGCAACTCGCTAACTACTCCAGGACGGCTTTCGTTAGCACAGTCATATTTGCGGTTGCAATAGTTGCATTGAATGTTGCAGGCTGGAGCAACTGCAACGTGCATCCGCGCGTAGTGGTGATGAGCGTCTTCGCTGTAGCAGGGATGTTTAGCAATGCGTTCTTCGAGCGTTTCATCCCTTTCCACGGTGGCGCTACTGGTGCTGTCGCAGCCGCAACCACCTGATTTTGCTTGGGTTGGCGATTCCGTAGCGTTAGAGTTGAGGAGTCGTGTAGACGGTGATGTCATTGAGTTTTGCAAAAGGTCGGTGGACTTGGCTGCCACTGTGGGAGATGCTGTTGCTACTCTTCATGCCCAGGAATTGAAGTCGCGTCTTTCACACTGCCTGCAAACGCTTGGGTTTGGGCGACTTGTTATCAAGTAAGGCAGGCGATAAATATGTGATGTTCGGCTGGTGTGTGTCAATGTTCGGTTCTTGGGTAAAATTTGTGCTTACAGCCGCGACTTCTATTCACTTCAGGCATGGTGCTATCTCATCCCTCCACTCACTCTTCGCTTCGTTTTGTATTGAGGCGTTAAGTGATTGGCGATATAAGATTTATAGCAGCCGTCTCCTACCCAGACAGTGCGTCTCTCTAGGATAGAATTTATTGGATTTATTACGCTTGTACTCAACTAATAAAAACCCTAATTCTTCAAGCATTACAAGAATTAAAAATTTATTTTTCGGGTAGGGGTTCTAGTATTTTTTGGTTGGGGTTCTAGTGTTTATAGACAGGGGTTCAGGATTTATTTGTACTCAGCCCGAACTCAATCCTAGCAAGGAATTTAATCTACTTGCAACTGGGTTTGGGTTATTTAAATGTGTACTCAGATTGCCCTCAAATTCCGTCAAAAGCAATAAATGCCAAGGGTTTGAGGGTGAAAAACTGGAGTAGTCTATATCGTTCTACTCCAGAAACGTGCGAAATTCAATTCTGTATCTAACATATCATTTTTTTGAGGGTAAAAATGCACTTCATATTTTTTTAATTTTTGCTTTAATAATGATCTTCAATTATGGTTCTAAATTATATCTGGCAAGCTATACAGGCTTGTAGAAATAGATGTCTTGCTGCACATGTTTTTCAAAAAGCTTAACTTTCCAGTTCTTTTTTTTCATTCCCACAATGAGGAGATGGGTAGGAAACTCTCGGATTTTGTGTTTGAGAAAAACAACAAACTCCAATCTAACATGATTGAGCAATCGCAATGAATTTTCTTAATTGCTCTTTACGAACCTTGGCGAAAAACCTAACTCCCTAACCCGCTTCCCGACGCTCTAAGGGAGAAAATTTAAAGTCTCTCTCCTAAAAGACTACGGTGGTGTACACAAGTCATAAAATCCTTGCCTGTTAAGGTACTGCATATTGGCAAGGTTTTAATTTGTCAGTGGTGTCAGCTTATTGATAAACAATTAACAGAAAATCAAGGATTTTAAAAATAATTTTGACTTTCGCTCTGCCTTTTACTTGCGGAAAACATTGAAATTAGAAAGCAAACTGGGGTTTGAATAAGTCAAAATTTATTTTACTTGCGGAAAACACCAAAATGATTAAGCAAACTGAGGTTTGAATAAGTTAAAGTTTCTTCGACTTGCGGAAAACACTGAAATTAGAAAGCAAACTGGGGTTTGAATAAGTCAAAGTTTATTTGACTTGCGGAAAACACCAAAATGATTAAGCAAACTGGGGTTTGAATAAGTTAAAGTTTCTTCGACTTGCGGAAAATACTGAAATTAGAAAGCAAACTGGGGTTTGAATAAGTCAAAGTTTATTTGACTTGCAGAAAACACCAAAATGAGAAAGTCAAAGGTCATTTTGAGTAAGTCAAAGGTTATTTTGAGTAAGCATTTAAGTATTTTGAGAAAGTAATCAGGCATTTTTATGAAGCAATTAGCCTGATGAGGCTTTGCTCGTCCTCATACGGAGTATGAGAATGCATTCATGTAGGCTGCTGTCCGATTGAACTACTGTATGAAGGTGTTGTATTTACCACTGAAGAATAAAGAGAATGTTCCCTGTTGCCTTTTAAAGAGCGATCGCTCCTTAAGCAAGTGCATAACCTGTGTAGGGTCTTAACTCCGGTGGACGAAACCCCAGAACAATATGTTCTTTAGGAATTCCAGCCCGTTCTAAATCAGCGGCAATGCCTTCTTCGGTGCCATCCCGTTGAATCCAGATTTTGCCATCAATTAAGTCAATATGAACCAGACAGCCATGAATGCGGCGATCGCCATCCCAACCTATATCCATCCACAAATAGCGATCGCGTGTTCGATCAAATACCACTTCTGATTGAATATTGGCATAAGAATAGGGTAGTGAAGCATATTCAGTCAGGATAGTTTCAATTACTTGGCGATAGTGGTCTAACTTGGTATAATCCATTGTTTAATGACCTCCAGTTTTGGATCAAAGGTAATCAGTTTTAAACGATGATTTCTTAGTAACAGTTTGCCGATAGGTTCTTCAAATAAATCATCAAAAACACTGTTAGTCACTGCAAGATATAGTACTTTTTCTGGCTCCAATTCAATCAATATATCTTGATATAAAATATACTGACCCAACGCTTTTTCTAAATCATCAACATCCGATCTACCGATAAAACTTTTAATCTCAACTGCAATCTTGGATTCTGCTTTTTGCGCTGCTAACATCTGTCTAGCACCTAAATCAACATACAAATCTTTTTTACCAAACTTCAGGGTCAGTGGGTCATGAGTAATTGTCCATGAGTAATTGTCCATTTGTCTTTAATCAAAGCATTTTTGACATTATTGTGATAGATGTCTCTAGCTGGCATACAGGTGTAGTTTTAAACTGATATTCCTATTTTAGGAAATCTCTGACTACGCCTACGCCTAGCATCTTCGTTAAATCCCTATGCGACGCCGAACAGCCCGCACTTCTCTACGAGACGCTGCGCGTAGCTTGCCTCCACAAAGGGGTACGACATGATTCGACTACTTCGGCTACAACTCTTGGAGAGGCTGCGCCTTAAGCGAAGCTATGCCGCAGGCTTTACATCTGCGCTCAGTACAAGTGCGCTCACTAGCTAGCTGCTCAGTGACCACCGTAGACATCGCTACACTGGATTTATCAGGAAAATAGGCTGTTTGAGTTATACGAGTCAAACAGGGTAGCAGGAGGAATGTGATGAAAGCAGTCGTTATCCGTCGGTATGGCGCGGCTGAGGTGTTGCAGTATGAAGACGTGGAGCAGCCGAAAATTCAGCCAATGCAGTTACTTGTAAAAGTTCGTGCTAGTAGCGTTAATCCGATTGATTGGAAAATCCGTCAAGGGATGTTGAGTTTGATTATCGGCAGCAAATTCCCGAAGATTCTGGGGTTTGATGTGGCGGGAGAAGTCGTAGAGGTTGGCTCTGGTGTCACACGTTTTAAACCAGGAGATGCTATCTATGGAAGTACTAGCTTTCCTGGAGGAGGTTACGCGGAATTTGCAGCTGTTCCAGAAAACTTGGTGGCTCTCAAACCAACGAACTTGTCCTATGAAGAAGCTGCAAGTGTTCCTTTAGCAGCGCTCACGGCTTTGCAAGGGCTACGAGATCAGGGGAATATTCAAACAGGACAAACTGTTTTGATTAATGGTGCTGCGGGCGGTGTAGGCAGTTTTGCAGTACAAATTGCTAAGGCTTTAGGGGCAGTGGTGACGGGAGTTAGCAGTACCAAAAACTTAGATTTGGTGAAATCTCTTTTAGCAGACCGCGTGATTGATTATACGCAGCAAGATTTCGCCCAAGATACAGCGCAGTATGAGATTATCTTTGATGCAGTGGGTAAGCGATCGCTCTCTCAAACCAAAAGCGTCCTCAAACCCAACGGAATTTATATCACCACGCAACCTAGCCCTGAAACCGTTGTCCAGAGTGTCTTAACAACGTTCCTTCCGGGTCAAAAAGCTAAGTTTTTCTTTGAGAAACCTAACACTCAAGATTTGGTTTACCTGAAAGAATTGATTGAAGCGGGTAAAATTCGTGTGGTGATTGATCGCACATATCCCTTACAAGAACTAGCAGCGGCTCATGATTATAGCGAAACGGGGCGTGCAGTGGGGAAAATTGCGATCGCAGTTTCCAATTGATCTGAAAAACCAACGCGAAACCTAACCCCCTTACCGACGCCGGAAGGGAGGAAAATTCAAAGTCTCTCTCCTTTTAGGAGAGAGATTTAGAGAGAGGTTTTCCAAATTCCCTGAAATTCGGAAACATTATTCAAGCTAGTGGATATACTCGTAATCAAACTCTCAACAGAAGCGAGTATTATGCCAGACTTGTTAGCTATTTGGGGTGTAACTCAGGTTGCCGGGTTTATTTTTAAACCCATTCTGGAAGACTTAGCCAAGGATGCTGCTAAAGATTGGGCTAAAGATTTATTAAAAGGCATCCCTGGCAAGATTGTTCAGAAACTTAAGAAGGAAGACATAGAAATTGCTGCGGGGAAAGCGTTAAAGGAATTTTTGCAACTCATGCAACAGCAGTTAAAGGTTCGTTGCAAACTTGCTGAAGCTGAGATTAAAGAGTACACCAAAGACATCCAGAAATTTATCAGCGATAAGTCGGTTACAGAAACTATTGGTAAGGCTTTTGATATTAATTGTGAATCTCTAGACGCGAAAATGCTAGAAGATAGTTGGAACAGACTGCAATTAAAACCTCTGCCATCTAAGTTTAACTGGCAATCATTTACAGAACAGTATTTGACACAAGTCCAAGAACTTCTTTTAGATTCAAAAGAATTACACCATCTCCTCAAATTACAAAAATTATCTGATATTGAAACAAATACCAAAGAAATTGCTGGTGTTATTGTAAATTTTAATTTAACTAAATATCAAGAAGGAATCCGCGAATGTTATGCCAATCTCAAGTTAGATAGCTTAGATACTAGCGGCTATGCCTATAACGAACTGAAGTTATGGCGGATTTTTACTGCTCAAAATGTCCGTGAAGCTCATCAAGTATTACCACAAGTTCACGAACTGCCTAAAGAACATCTTAGACGGCTGCGAGAAAGTGACCAAATAGAAGCAGTTGAATTAGAAGAATTAGAACGCCACAAACGGGTTTATTTTGAACAGCCGATCCATTCAGTTTTAGATGTTGTCAATAAAAAGCAAGATTATAAATACATTGTTATTTTGGGCGATCCTGGTTCTGGGAAGTCTACTTTGTTGCAATTTCTGGCTTTGAATTGGGCAGAGTCTCCACTGGATAATGTTATCTCATTACCGATTCCCTTGCTAATTGAATTACGCACTTATATGCGGCGACGGGAAGATAAGGAGTGCAATAATTTTCTAGAATTCTTCCATCAATGTAGTGGTGCAATTCATCATCTCAATCAGCTTGAACTAGATAAACAATTAAAAGCTGGTAATGCCTTAGTGATGTTTGATGGTTTGGATGAGGTATTTGACCCTGGTAAGCGAGAGGATGTAATTACTGATATTCATCGCTTTACTAATGACTATCCTGATGTGCAGGTAATTGTCACTTCTCGAATTATTGGCTATAAACCGCAACGATTGCTTAATGCTGAGTTTCGCCACTTTATATTACAAGATTTAGACTCAGAACAAATTCAGGATTTTATCAACCGTTGGCATGAGTTAACTTTTACCGATGCAGTAGATAAGGTGAGAAAACGGGAACGGCTACAAAGAGGAATTGAAGCTTCCAAATCTATTACAGAATTGGCGGGAAATCCTCTGCTGTTAACGATGATGGCAATTCTTAATCGGAATCAAGAGCTACCAAGAGATAGAGCCGAGCTTTATAATCAAGCATCGCGGGTATTGCTGCATCAATGGGATGTGGAACGCGCTTTGATAGAAGATCAGAGGTTAGACCCCAAGACTATTGATTATAAAGATAAGCAAGCGATGCTGCGTCAGGTTGCTTATCTGATGCAAACTGGTGAGAAAGATTTGGCAGGTAATTTGATTAATGAAAATGATTTAGTCAAAATTTTAATTGATTATCTCAAAACCATAGAATTTGATAAACCCAGAGAAGTGGCGCGGGTGATAATTAATCAACTGCGGACTCGCAACTTTATGTTATGTTTCCTGGGTGCAGATTATTATGCTTTTGTACATCGGACATTTTTAGAATATTTCTGTGCTTGGGAGTTTGTCTGGCAGTTTAAAGAAACGCAAACGCTGACTATTGAGGAACTTAAGGATGAAGTTTTTGGCAAACACTGGCAAGATGAAAGTTGGCATGAAGTCTTGCTGCTAATTGCGGGAATGATTGAGCCAAGATTTGTTGGGGAGATTCTTGATTATTTAATGGCGCAAGATGACGAAGAGGAAAAGTTTGTCAATCTCTTTTTAGCGGCTAAGTGTCTTGTAGAGGTGAGAAATCGCTCGGTAATTGCGTCAACAGCTACTAAATTATTTAACGAGCTACAAGACTTAACTAAATATGACCTCTGGTACTATTACGACCCCCAGCCATATAGAGAAGAAACTTGGCTAGTTAGGAAAATTCGCACTCAAGCAGTCACAGCAATTACAACGACCTGGCAAGAATCTCCTAACACCAAAACCTGGCTCAAAGAACGCGCTACCCAGGATGATAACGGGTTTGTCCGACGTGCAGCAGTCTGGGCATTAGCCCAAAACTTCAAAGATAACCCCGATACCAAAACCTGGCTCAAAGAACGCGCTACCCAGGATGATAACGGGTTTGTCCGACGTGCAGCAGTCTGGGCATTAGCCGAGAACTTTAAAGATGACCCCGATACCAAAACCTGGCTCAAAAAACACGCTATCCAGGATGATTACGAAGATGTGCGAGGTGAAGCAGTCTGGGCATTAGCCGAGAACTTCAAAGATGACCCCGACACCAAAACCTTCTTCAAAGAACGCGCTACCCAGGATGATCACGAAGATGTGCGAGGTGAAGCAGTCAGAGGATTAGCAAACAACTTCAAAGATGATCCCGATATCAAAACCTTCTTCAAAGAATGCGCTACACACGATGATCATGAGTATGTGCGAAGTACAGCAGTCAGAGAATTAGCGAACAACTTCAAAGATGATCCCGACATCAAAACCTGGCTCAAAGAACGCGCTACCCAGGATGATCACGAAGATGTGCGAGGTGAAGCAGTCCGAGAATTAGCGAACAACTTCAAAGATGATCTCGACACCAAAACCTGGCTCAAAGAACGTGCTACCCACGATGATCATGAGTATGTGCGAAGTACAGCAGTCAGAGGATTAGCGAACAACTTCAAAGATGATCCCGACACCAAAACCTGGCTCAAAGAACGCGCTACCCACGATGATCATGAGTATGTGCGAAGTACAGCAGTCAGAGGATTAGCGGACAACTTCAAAGATGACCCCGAAACCAAAACCTGGCTCAAAGAACGCGCTAACCACGATGATAACTGGAATGTGCGACGTGCAGCAGTCCAAGAATTAGCGAATCACTTCAAAGATGACCCCGACACCAAATCCATCCTCAAAGAATGCGCTACCCACGATGATAACTGCGTAGTCCGATTTGCAGCAGTCCAAGAATTAGCGAATCACTTCAAAGATGACCCCGACACCAAAACCATCCTCAAAGAACACGCTACCCAGGATGAGCACTGGACTGTGCGAGGTGTAGCAGTCCAAAAATTAGCTAAATACTTTAAATATCAGCCTGAGTTGTTTGACATCTACCACAACTGCGCTATTAATGACCCCTTTGAGCGCAAGGAAAAGGATGAAACTAATCCTCGGTATATTGCACTAGAGATAATTATCAAGCAATTTCCTCAGCATCCCCAAACTTTACCACTGTTGCGCGATCGCGCCAAAAATGACCCAGATGAGCAAGTGCGGGAATTTGCTCAGAAGAAGTTAAAGCAGTTGGAAGGATAAATGTAAGCTGATTTACTATTCACAGTAGAAACCGCAAAAGAAAGGCTTACTATTATCCATGTCACAATTGAGGAACAGACGATTTACCCAACATACGCACAAGCTATAGCCTGTCTACGTGTCTGCCAGATGTTATCTAATACCTATCGGAGTATTGAGCTATTTCGCTTTGATGACCAAACCGGAGTTGTATTTATTTTTGTCAATGAAGAACTCCAAATCATTGTACCCGCTAATGGAAACTGGAGGTTTTTAAATGCGACCGAATTTTGAAGCAATGACTAACAAAGAACTAATAGCTTACGCACTTGCACACCGGGAAGATGTCGAGCCTTTGCGTGTTTTGTATGGCCGCCGCACTCCTGACTCAGAAGCAACATGGTACGGGCCAATGGTAGCTGAAGATGGTACGCCAATAGAAGAAAATATTCGCATTGCAGAAGAAGCGATTAGGCAACGCATTGAGCAAGCAAATCAAAGCAAGCAAGATTCTCAAAGTTAAATAAAAAGAGGTAATCTCATGACTACATCTGTAAATACAGCCAAAGTCTACGATGAAATTATAGAGTTTATTGCTGCTGGCACCACTCCCCAAAGCGTTATCGATTTCAAACTCTCAGATGCAGCCAAAGACCGTTTAGAGGATCTCGTTTACCGCGCAAAAACTGAAGGTCTTACAGAAAGCGATAAGCGAGAGTTAGATCATTTCCTCACGCTAGAGCATATTATGAGGTTGGCAAAAGCAAAAGCTCATCAGTACATTAAGCCTAAGTAAGTATTCAAAATGTCTCGTTTATATATTAATGCAGAACTGCGGCGTTTAGTTGTCGATCGCGCTGCCTATCTATGCGAGTATTGTTTATATCCAGAAGTAGAGGGCTTAAGCTGTCAAGTTGACCATATCATCAGTGTCAAACACGGCGGCGCTACAACAGCAGATAATCTCTGCTATACCTGTATTTTCTGTAACCTGCAAAAGGGGACGGATTTGGGGTCAATTAATTGGCAAACTGGCGAACTTGTGCGGTTTTTTAACCCACGCAGAGACTTTTGGGGTGAGCATTTTCGACTAGATGAAGCTGTAATTGTGCATAAAACAGACATCGGTGAAGTCACCGCACGCATCCTAGATTTTAACGGCGATGAAAGAATTCTAGAACGACAAGCTTTGATTGCATCTGGTCAGTATCCCTCAGCATCGGCGCTAAAACAGATAAATAAATAGGTTATGATGTGCGATCGCATCCACTAATGGGAATTCTATATTTAGCAAAACTTGCTACTTAACCACTAGAACTCCTAAGGTAAATATACGATGGCCTATCAAAATATTGTAGCCTCCCTTTCGCCACAAGATATCCAAGAAGTTAAAGCGGCGCTACAGAAAGTCCAACAAAAGCTCCCCTTCTTGATTACTCTCAGCACGGAAGAACGGCGGAAGTTGGTAAAAATGGGCGACAAAAGCCTAGCCTTTGTGAACAATAGCGTCACCGCTGCTCAGTCTAACCCCGAAATCCTTCCAGCCACTTTTGACGTTGAGGAACTTGTTCGGGATTATCAATTAGCCGCTGCGCTCACCGAACTTTTAATCTCAATCCAGCAACTCAGTGAACAGGTTGATGATACTCTAATGGCAGTCGGTAGTGAAGCTATGACTAGCAGTTTGACTGTTTATGATTACGTCAAGACAGCATCAAAAAAGACTCCAGGCTTAAAAACTGTCGCTGAACAATTGGGCGAACGCTTTAAAGCTATTAGTAAAGGTAAATCTGCAAAAACTCCCGTCTCTTGATAAATTAATACTCATCGGCGAGTCTGATATCATTTTCAAAAATCTTTGTAATATAGGGCTTCTCGTTTGTATCCAATACACTTTCACCTCACTTCCATTCCTCTCTCCTAAAAGAAGAGAGGCTTTGAATCTTACTCCCCTTCCCTTGTAGGGAAGGGGTTGGGGGTTAGGTCTCTATTGCACTCAACACAGAAGCACTATAAATAAATTTGCTTTAAGGGCGTACAGATGTACACCCTTACTTTGTTCATCCACCTTTGAACTCCGTGGCCGAGTCTTTGAACTGGATGAATCCACCTTTGAACTCCGTGGCCGAGTCTTTGAATTGGATGAATCCACCTTTGAACTCCGTGGCCGAGTCTTTGAACTGGATGAATCCACCTTTGAACTCCGTGGCCGAGTCTTTGAACTGGATGAATCCACCTTTGAACTCCGTGGCCGAGTCTTTGAACTGGATGAATCAGTCTCGAAAATTTAAATGCTCAGTTTTGGCGTAGACGCGTTGGCGTAGCCTCTCGTAGAGAAGCGGCTTGCCGAAGGCATCGCAACTTCAACACATCTATATAATAAAATAGTCAATATGAGCTATAACTATATTTTTAAACGTATATGTACATACAGACAGCAAATCCTAAAAGAAAATAAAGAAACTTGTCTTTCGCCTAACTAAATAATAGGATACTAATAGTAGTAACATATACAAAAAATCAATTTGTAGCCTCATCTAACTGATCTTTGAGTGCATCTGAGTACAGCTTAATATATTGCAAAATATCTTGACTAAATCTTAGCAAACGCTTACAGGTAAAGTTTCTTGTAGCGAGTACAGAAATTCTTAACCCCTGCCCCAAAAATACTAGTACCCCCATGATTAAATACTAGCGCCCCTACCCCAAGACATATTTTAAGTTTATCTTAAGTCAGGGTTTCGGCGTTTGAGTACAATCTTAATCAATCCAATAAATCCAATCAGCATTGGGTTTCCTATCGAGTTGGAAGTCACCTGATATAAGCATAAAAATAGCAGATGACTCTTTTTACCAGATAGACATTACCGATGCAACAGTCTTTAGACAGTATTAGCGATTCCCAGACTACCAAAACGCAGGATTCTGCACATACATCCATGCTAAAAAATTTACTCTCTGGCGTTTTTTTTGAGCCATTATTGAGTGATTTTCGCATTATCTTTGAGCGCGATCCAGCAGCACGTAATTGGTTAGAAGTGGTGTTTTGCTACCCCGGATTGCACGCACTCTGTTTGCATCGTCTTGCTCACTGGTTACATGGTCGAGGTGTAGGCTTTATCCCCCGGTTTATTTCTCATTTGGGACGATTTTTGACCGGAATTGAAATTCACCCAAGTGCAGAGATTGGTCAAGGTGTGTTTATCGACCACGGAATGGGTGTTGTCATTGGCGAAACTGCGATCGTCGGCGACTATACACTGATTTACCAAGGCGTTACCCTTGGCGGAACTGGTAAAGAAAGTGGTAAGCGTCATCCCACAGTGGGCAAAAATGCAGTGATCGGGGCGGGTGCGAAAGTTTTAGGTAATCTGCAAATTGGCGATCGCGTCCGCATTGGTGCAGGTTCCATTGTCTTACAGAATATCCCCAGCGATTCCACTGTGGTAGGAGTTCCCGGTCGAATTATTTCTCGGAATGAAAGCGCCAACCTTTCTCCTTTAGAGCATGGAAAGCTACCCGATGTGGAAGCAACCGTGATTCGTTCTTTGCTCTCACGCATTGAGCAACTCGAAAAACAACTGCAAACTTTAAGACAGGAGTTAGGAGTAGAGACGCGATTAATCGCGTCTGTACAGGAGAGACGCGATTAATCACATTTGTACAGGAGTTAGTAATTATTCTCTCTCATCTCCCCCATCTCCCTCATCTACCCCACTCCCCTTTGCCAATATGAGAAAATTAGACGCCTCACAACTTAGTTCCGACCCCTTAGGTGATCAAGTTTTGCAGATTCCTTTGAGCGATCGCTGGCGAATCTATCACCGTTTGCAAGAGTTAAAAATTAATAGCTCTTGTCCCCCCGATGGTTCTTTACGAGTGCAAGTGAACAATTTGCTAGAAGTAATTCTAATTCGCAGTACAGTTATGCAATTTCTTGCTTCTCGTCACGAATTATTAGAGTGGCTAGAGCGTTGCTGGCATTACAGTGATGAAAAATGAATTGTTTTTGTCAGACCTAATTCAGACACTATTAATCTTGAATTCATGACGCAAGCACTGCACTTCATACTTTTTGTTCATAGATGCACAAAACTATTCGATGTTTAGAAGTTGAAGTTACTGTGCGCTAGCAGATTTTGTTGCAGACTGAGAAGGATTAGCCGAGTTTTAGATTTTGTTTAGTCTGCTAAATCTAAAAATTCCCTGACATCTAGCGACAATTAAGAAGGCGAAATTACCAAATAAAAATTGTAATTTCTGATTTTTAATTATTTCCCAAATTAAGAAATTGAAAGTTCGATTATGGCGACTCGGAACAGAAATATAAAACTCCTCAATTTTTTGCACAATGAACTTGAACTTTCAAATGCCGATATTGCTGTGGCTCTGCGACACCGTGAATTAGAAAATGGCCCACTACCGATGCTCCTCTGGCAGTATGGTTTAGTTGACTTGGAGCAGCTAGGAAAGATTTTTGACTGGCTAGCAGAACAAAGTTAGCTAATTTGTACCCATTACCTTTGAGTAGCATTACCTGCCTAAATTACACCCCAATGCTCTAGAAAATCTGAGGTTACTAAGATGATTACATCCTTAATTGCTGGATTCTGTGTCTTACTTTGTTCCGGATTTGCTAATAGTTATATTAGTTCATTGCTAGTCGACCAAAATTCAACCAACCTTGGTAAAAACGATTAGTAAATTATACATGGTTTTAGTTCCTTGCCATACAGATGTGATGCTACAAATCGGTCAATAATTAAGGATCATGTATCCTACATTATGAATTGTGATATTTTTAGCATTTGCCATCGCTGGGGATTGTAGAGAGAAAGGATATTAAGAATACTTCCAAGAGAGGGATATTTGCAATGAATCAAATCATCATTAATGACACTACATTACGTGATGGCGAACAAGCCGCAGGTGTTGCCTTTAACCTAGAAGAAAAAGTTGCGATCGCTAAGTTTCTCGATGCCATTGGTGTTCCCGAATTAGAAGTCGGTATACCGGCAATGGGTGACGAAGAAACACGAGCGATCGCAGCAATTTGTAACTTGGGTTTACAAGCAAAACTCCTAGGCTGGAACCGCGCTGTCATCTCAGACATTAAGGCTTCCATAGCCTGTAGTCTGAACCGGGTGCATATTGCCATTCCCGTCTCTGGTATCCAAATCGCCGCCAAATTCCACGGTCAATGGCGAGTAAGTTTGCAAAAACTCAAAGACTGTATCAGTTTCGCAGTCGATCAAGGTCTTTGGGTAGCAGTCGGCGGAGAAGATTCTTCCAGAGCTGATGAAAACTTCCTCTTAGATGTAGCACTTTATGCTCAAGAATGGGGTGCATCCCGCTTCCGCTTCTGCGATACCGTAGGAGTTCTCGACCCTTTCACAACCTACACAAAGGTCAAACGGCTGGTTTCAGCTTTGATGATTCCCCTAGAAATCCATACCCACAATGATTTTGGTCTGGCAACTGCCAACGCCCTTGCAGGTATAAAAGCTGGAGCATTATCAGTGAATACCACAGTCAACGGATTAGGTGAAAGGGCGGGAAATGCAGCTCTAGAAGAAGTTGTCATGGCTATCAAACGCATCTACGGCGTTGATTTGGGCATCAACACTCGCAGTTTGCTGGAACTGTCTCAACTAGTTGCAGTTGCATCAGGTGCAGATGTACCACCCTGGAAAGCGATCGTCGGCGAAAATACCTTTGCTCACGAATCTGGCATTCATGCTCACGGAGTACTGCAAAACCCCATTACCTACGAACCATTTGCTCCCGAAGAAGTTGGTTGGGAACGGCGTTTAGTCTTAGGTAAACATTCTGGACGGCATTTGGTTTCAAACTTACTAGAGCAGCATGGCATTTTCTTGAACTCCCAAGAAACCCAGTCTGTTTTAGACGCAGTGCGCCATCAATCCGTACAGAAAAAACGCAGTTTGACGACAGAAGAACTATTGAATTTGGTCAGAGAACAGAGGTACTCTCATGCAACGCGATGAATTAGAACTAAACTTGCCACCTGCTTTTGAAATTGGTGAAAAAGTAAGAGTTCGGAAACTGCTAAAAAACGATGGGACCTTTCCTGGTAAAGAAGTCGGGCAAGTTTTAGTGAACAAAGGAGATATCGGCTACATAGCAAGTATAGGCACATATTTGCAGAGTTCATATATCTATGCTGTGCATTTCCTAGAAACAGGGTTCGTCGTCGGCTGTATGAAAAAAGAACTAGAATCTGTTGAGGAATCTCATGAAAGTAATGCTACGCATGAATGACGCCGGTACCTTAGTAGTTTACGTTGCTAAAAAAGACCTTGAAGAAGAAGTAGTCAAACAAACCGATGGAAATGATGGCAAGATTCTCACCCTAGCAAATGGTTGGGAATTGGAATTTCGTGATTTGCCAGACACAGCAAATTTACCGCAAACTGTAGAAGCTAAACGCCTCTCGTAAAAAAAAGTTAGGAGTTATGAATGATAATTTATAATTATTAACTCATAACTTTTAACTCCTAACTCCTGCACAGACGCGATTAATCGCGTCTCTACTCCTAAATTTTTATCAATCATGGGTAACAAGTATCTGACATTATCAGAATTGAATCTTGAGGGACAGTTACTAGGTTTTGTTGGTGGTGATCCAGGAAAATATAAATACTTGCAATTGGCAGTTCCATCTGGAAATGTGGAAATTAAACTGCCTAAAGAGTTGCGCCGTTCTCTAAGTTCATCTTTAGTTCCTGGCCAGCAAATTCGCGTTTGTGGTCATAGTAAGGTAGACTCACGCACAAGTAAAATTAAAATCAAAGCCTATCGGGTGACACCAATTGATGCGTGTCCAAATCAAGATTTACCGCCTGAAACCAAAGCGAGAATTATGGTATGTCAAAAGTCCGGTTGCCTCAAGCGTGGTGGTAAAGGGTTTTTATCAGAATTAGAAAAAACTTTAGGCGATCGCGGTTTGTTAGACAAAGTTACCATTGAACATACTGGTTGCCAAAAATGCTGTAGCAGCGCCCCCAACTGTGTTTTAGAACTTGGTAAAAAGAAATACAAGAATATTCAACCGGAAGCGATCGCATCTTTGCTAGAAAGTCACTTAACTCAAGAGTAATAACCTTCTCTAGCTATTCTTAAAATAATACACAATTTTGTAGGGGTAAAATTTTACCCCTATTTGTTGTTGGTATCGTCTGTGTAGCACCCTTGTCAAACTGCGATCGGCTAAGTTATACCTGCTGCACTGCTAGAACACCAATTCAGTTATCCTAGAAGAACCTCTCCCCCAACCCCTCTTCGAGAGAGGGGAGTTTAGCTCCCCCTTTCTTTGTAGTCTATCCATTACCCGGATCTTTCTTAACATTTGTGAGAGCGATCGCTCTTGTTTTTTCTAACCCTGATTAGTTCGTCGTTAATTCTCAATAAAAATGCAGTTTTAGCGATAATATTAAGTGCTAATTTGTCAAGTATGCCTAAACCCTCAGTCTCTGAGATAAAAAATGCTCTTACTAGAAAGTAAGAGCATTGAAATTTAATTATTTAATGTTGAGTGGCGAAATCTATAGAGATTGGGATACTTTTTGCTTAACCTTTATCCAAAATTCTATTACTCAGGCGATCATTTTTTGGAGAAAAATGTAGTCTTTTCTCGTGTCCATAATCACTGAAGATAAATCAAGTTCTATTGCAAATAGTCCCTACCCAATTGCTACAATAGACCTCTTGCGCCGTTTACTGCCAGCTAAGGCCAGACCGACGATTCCTAAACCAGCAAGACTAGCAGGCTCAGGAGTCGATTTGAGAATAGTAGATTTCTTAAATTCAAATGCAATGGTTTGTGTGCCGTTGAATTTGTTGGCATCATAGCCAGTGGTTAGCAACTGCTGCGTTACATCACCCTTTGCTATAAACGAGATTTCATTAAGATAATTTCCAGAGTTGATGACATTAAGATTAAATGTCTTGTCTTTGCCGTTATTGGTAAAGTAACTACTGGTCAAATCACCATAACCGACAACACCACCACCTTGTTTTACCTGAGTTTCGTAAGAAATCCATCCATCTCCTGTCAAACCACCATATCCAACACTGTAGCCTTCTTTGCTATCAGCAACTGTCTTTGCCTGAACACCACTATAAACACCTAGTTGTTGTACCCCGGAAGCATTCACTGAGGAGAAATGAATACCAAACAAATCTCCACTGCTCATAGCATCTTCAAAGGTCTTACCGGCCATGTTGAAGAACAAATCACCATATCCAATCTGACCACCGCTAGCACCCGCTTCAGCCTCTCCTGTTAACTTCATATTGCCATTGATTGCCACAATGACGCTGGTAGCAGTTTCTTTGATAGCCATACCAGAGATATCGTAAGGATTTACTTTCCCTGGCGCAGCACCAACCCAGTAATTCCCGTTCATCCCATCTGTGTTTGAATCAAGTGCATACTGCCAGCCACTAGTATCAGTGGGGGTTTGACCCATAAAAAGACCGGTAGTGTCGTTCAGACACTCCAAAGATATGCTAAATGCTGTTCCCTTTAAGTCGGAGGCATATGCTCCTTGACCAGCTACAAAGAAGATTCCAAAAGTAGTAATGCCAATCTTCAGTAAATTGAATAAGCTCTGAGTTTTCATTATTTATAACCTGATTGATTTAGGGAATCACAATTTCCTGGACTTCTCTATTTGTAATTTGAATTCCAAAAATAAAAAAGCGTGATTCTTCTGAAAATCTAATTTGGATAACTTAACGGTAATTTTATAAAACTCAAATAACCAATTACATATTTAGTTAAAATTGCTTTTAACTAACCTAATTGTATTAAAGGTGAAATCGTAGCAAAGCCAAGTAGACCTAGTAGCCTAAGATTTTCTGCATCCATTTATTTAGATAGTTTTGAAAAACTTTTGGGTTTGTGTAAGCTTAATAAACCATGTCCCGTCAGCATCTCCGTACAGGGCATCTAAACCCGCGATTGCTAGAAGTTTTTTTCTACATTCAGTAGATCACAACGTTTTTTAGAACCCCTGCCACATGGGCATTTCAACAAAACAGCTAGATATAATAAAATAACTGATTAATCAGCGTTTCCGGCGACATTCGGAATTAACACAAAGCGATCGCCTTGAAACTAACGCTGCTTCCCCCAAATTCACGATGCCTGAAACCCTCATGATTGCGTCAGTTTCCGAAAGTTTTTGATCTACTTTAGAAAGTAATATCCGATTCGGATGAACACTTGGGCATTTACATTGCACTCTTGCTAGTTAAGGGAGTCAGGAGCTAGGGGTCGAAATCAATCAGCCTGCTGACGACTGACACTTTTATTCTGGTTCCTAGCTAAAGATGCAACCTTCCTAATCAAATCAATCCTTCCATCGCGTGTTGTAAATCATTCGTTACTTCAGCAACAGCCTGTCTAGCACCCAAACGATTTTCTTTATACGCGGGGTAGCGCTCAGAAACAGATATGGGTTCACCCACAGTAATTTTGACTTTTTGCTTACCCAATTGCGGACGCTGTACAGCTTTATCACCTTTGATTTTAGCGATCATCTGCCATAAAATTAAAGTTGTCTCAGCAAACCTTTCTACCGTTGGGTTTTCTCGAATATAATTACCAGAAACAGCCACAAAACTTTCTACTAAACGCATATGCCACATCCGCGCATTTGCTTCTTCCGCAACGCGATCGCCTAAAGCTTTTTCTACAGCAGACACTCCTTTTACATCCTTAAATTCTTCTCTAAATATATAATTCCAACCCGCTTGTTCTACTCGCCGACAGCGGTCAGTCAAATTCCCTTTTGGCTGCAAGTCAAAATACTGTTCTGATATTTGTAGCGCTGCATTTAATAAAGCTTGCAAAAGAACTGCTAACGCTTCATTTCTATCTTCGATTTCTCCTGCTACTGTTTTGGCATCCGGCAGCTTTTGATGATAAAAGCGCGTGTAAAATTGTTCCATCAGCGAAAGTAAATGTTCTGCCAAAGTCAATAACCGGGGATAAAGCGACTCTACAGAAGCATGTTCTGGTGGATTCACAGGTAAACCACTAGCCGCTTCCAATTCACTTAAAAGATTGGCGATCGCATCCCAAGGAGCATCAACGTAACTATATTTAATCCCAACTGGTACAATTAGAACCTGTTGATCGCGTCCAGCTTTGTGCAAATCTTCGGCACACCAAAAGCCTAATTGGGCGATACCAGGTTCTAAGGGGCTAATATTCTCTGATAAACCATTGGTAGCACCTTCTGGCGCAGCCGCCATCGGGAATTTCCCATTGGCAAACAAGTCACGCGCCGAACGTAACCCCGTCCAGTCAGCTTTACCCCGTTGAATCGGAGTACCACCTAAATGAGAAGCAATCCAGCCAACATGGGCACCTGCCCATAGAGGAATGCCGCGATCGTAGATAAAATGAGCGTGAATCGGAAGTTCTAACGCTGTACCTTGCGATCGTGCTACCTTTGGTACGAGTTGAGACAGCAAGTAACCTAAACAAAGTGGATCGTCTGTTTTCGGATGGCGAAATGCCAGCATAAAACGGATCTTACCCTCCTGAAACTGGCGATAGAGATCCACCAGAACCTCTACGTTGTCTGCTTCAATTTGGGTAATAGCTGTTTGCCAGTTTATCCAACTGGGTAGCAACAGATCGACAACTCGTAGCAATAAAGGGTTAAACGCTGGAGGAATAAATTCTAAGGGTGCCTGTGCTTGATAAATTACATCTGCCAAAGTAGTTTCTCCTAAAAATGCCGTGATTTATTATCACCTGGTGGTTATTTCTTTTAAGATATCTTAACGGCTGTAAGATGCCCTGACGACTGAAGTCGCGGCAATATCTGCCTATGGCACTGCCCAGAACGCACCATGCAGATTCAAAAACTAGGATACCTTCTTAGTCGGTCTACGCAGGTTATTTTAATCAACCGCACCTACGCAGATTTATAAAGTATTTTCTACTGCAATGGAAAGTATGGGCAGATAGTGGAGGTTTAGCAGCACTTGCAAATCTTAATAACAGGATAGACTCAAGCTAAATCCTGGCAATACATTTTCACCTGATAATTGTGTGGGCAGATTTTGCACTTCCACATCTTGGTTTTGGCGATAAATTTCTACTTGCTGCTGTTGGGGGTTAATTAACCATGCCAATTGCACGCCTGCATCCATATATTCGTGCATTTTGGAACGCAACATTTCTAAATCATCTGTTGCTGACCTTAATTCAATAACAAAATCGGGTGCAATGGGGGGAAATTTGCGTCTTTGTTTAGATGTAAGTGCTTGCCAACGTTCTTGTTGAATCCAAGCGGCATCTGGAGAACGATCAGCACCATTGGGTAATTTGAATATAGTAGAAGAACTGAAGGTAAAACCGAGGCCAGTTTGCCGATTCCAGATTCCCAGATCAATAATTAAATCTGCTTCTCGATTGCCGCTTTCACCTCCAACGGGGGACATGATGATTAATTCTCCCTTGGCAGTTCGTTCAAATTTCAATTCGCGGTTATTTTGACATAAGTGATAAAATTGTTCGTCACTCAGGTGAACGGTGTCTAGTTTTAATGTCAAAGGACTCATAACCTAGACCTAGAATTAAATAGTTGCAAAGATTATATCATGCGATATCTTAACGGCTGTAAGATACCCTGGCGACTGAAGTCTCGGCTACATAGACAAAACCTGCCTATTGCGCTGCGCTTTGTGCACCACGCAGGTTCAAAAACTAGGATACCTTCCTAGTCCACCCAGGCGGACGAGAGTTTGTCTGACCGAGATTTTAATCGCCCGGTGGTTTATAAACAAATTAGAGATTCTGGAAAGGGAATAAACGATGCGACTTTCACAAATGTTATTCGTTACACTGCGGGATGATCCGGCTGATGCCGAGATTCCCAGCCATAAATTATTACTCCGTGCAGGTTACATTCGTCGCATCGGTAGTGGTCTCTATGCTTATCTCCCACTGATGTGGCGGGTACTGCAAAAAGTTTCCCAGATTGTGCGGGAAGAAATGAACGCTACAGGCGCACAAGAATGTCTCCTACCACAATTACAACCTGCTGATTTATGGAAGGAATCGGAACGCTGGGACACTTACACAAAAGCTGAGGGGATTATGTTTTCCCTAATCGATCGCCGTGAGCAACAATTAGGATTAGGCCCAACTCATGAGGAAGTAATCACCGCGATCGCTCGTGATATGATTCGCTCTTATCGCCAACTACCACTGCACCTCTATCAAATTCAAACTAAATTCCGCGATGAAATTCGTCCCCGCTTTGGTTTGATGCGTGGACGGGAATTTATCATGAAGGACGGCTATTCTTTCCATGCCGATGAAGCCAGCCTCAAAGAAACTTACCAGGATATGTATAAAGCCTACAGCAATATCCTGCGGCGTTCTGGTTTAGCTTTTCGGGCAGTGGACGCCGACTCTGGGGCAATTGGTGGTTCTGGTTCCACAGAATTTATGATTTTGGCGGAAGCTGGTGAAGATGAAGTTCTCTACACTGAGGATGGTAAATACGCCGCTAACGTAGAAAAGGCTGTTTCTTTACCGATTGATGCTGAAATCTCACGGTTTACAACCTACGAGAAACGCGATACACCTGGAACAGAAACGATTGAAAAGGTTTGTCAACTCCTCAACTGTTCTCCCACTCAATTAGTGAAAAACGTCCTTTATCAGACAGTTTATGATAATGGGATAACGGTGTTGGTTCTGGTGAACATCCGAGGCGATCAAGAAATTAATGAGGTCAAGTTGCAAAATGAATTGACCAAATTAGCTCCTGAGTATGGTGCTAAAACTATTATTAGTTTGAATGTACCAAATGTTGAAGCGCAGCAAACATGGACAGCTAAATCTTTACCTTTAGGTTACATTGCACCTGACATCGCAGATGAGTATATTACCGCCAATAAACAGATTCATCCCAAGTTTTTGCGCTTGGTGGATCAAACAGTCGTTGATTTAAAAAACTTTGTTACAGGTGCAAATGAAGCTGGCTATCACGTAGTTGGTGCTAATTGGGGTGAGCAATTTAAGTTACCAGAGCAAGTAATAGATATACGGAAAGCAAAACCAGGCGATCACGCCATCCATAACCCAGAACAAACTCTTGCAAGCGCCCGTGGAATTGAAGCAGGTCACATCTTCCAATTAGGTACTAAATATTCCCAAGTGATGGGAGCAACTTATACCAATGAACAGGGTGAAGAAAAGCCACTAATTATGGGTTGTTTTGGCGTAGGTGTGTCACGACTAGCACAAGCTGCTGTAGAGCAATCTTACGATAAAGATGGGATTATTTGGCCAGTTGCGATCGCACCTTATCACGCGATCGTCACAATTCCTAACATTAAGGATGCTCAACAAGTCGAAATCGCCCAAAAACTTTATACAGAACTCAATCAAGCGGGAATTGAAACTTTACTAGATGACCGCGATGAACGGGCGGGAGTGAAATTTAAAGATGCTGACTTAATTGGTATCCCTTATCGGATTGTAACCGGGCGAGCGATCGCTAATGGCAAAGTCGAAGTTGTAGAAAGAGCTACCCGTAAATCTCAAGAAATTGTCATTGATGAAGTTACAACAACACTTAAACAGTGGATTACCGCAGCAATAAAGGATAAAGATGAAACGCTCTAGGGGCGTAAAGGCAAGCACAGGGTTTGCGGAGGGACTTCTGTGAGAAATACCCAGCGTTCCTTTGCTTTGTAAATTTAATCTTTAATCATCTCCAGAAAGAATGAGATTTACATAATTTGGCAGGTGACGGATTGGAAGTAAAAATTCTAAAATTGAATCAGGGACTCGCATAATTAAAAATAATTGCATTTTGAGGCATAAAGTCTTCTCCAGGTTGTGGGAAACTCTTCACTTGTAAGTATCGTCTTTAACCAGGCTGCTCCTCACATAACTACCATATCAGCCCTCAGTTAGGAAGGTTTTGAACATGAAAGACCAACAAGGATCTAATCGTATTTCTTCAGGCGTAATTGCAGCCGTCTCAGCAGCGGTTGTAGCGGTGGGTGGTGGTGTGGCTTGGTTTACTTCCCACTCCAGCAATACTCCCACACCGTCAAATCCCTCTGCGCGAATCGCTCAACCAGCACAGCCATCAACTAGGCAACCAGGTAATGAGAAAACCCCTAACGTTTATTGGCTAAGACCAAAAGAAAAAAATGTTGCTTTGGTTCCCCAGCCTGTTAAAGTAGCTTCTGTACAACCCAACCAGGCTTTAGAATCAGCTTTCCAAAGTTTGTTAGCAGGCCCACAAACAGGAGGGACAGATTCAACAACCATCCCTAAAGCAACCAAGCTGTTAGGGCTGAAGGCAGAAAATGATGAGGTTCACGTTAATTTATCCGAAGATTTTACCAGCGGTGGTGGTAGCACCTCAATGATGGGTCGCGTGGGACAAGTTGTTTATACTGCGACAACTTTAAATCCCAAAGCCAAGGTGTACATTGACGTGAACGGCAAACCGTTGGATGTTTTAGGTGGTGAGGGTCTAGAGTTAGAACAGCCACTAACTCGTGAAAGCTTTCAGAAAAATTATCCGCTTTAAAAAAGTTAGGAGTAGAGACGCGATTAATCGCGTCTGTGCAGGAGTGAGAAGTTTTAACTCATAACTCATAACTCATAACTTTTATTAAGCTTACCGATTACCATTTAACACACGAAAGTTACGGGCTTGCTGTTCTAACCTTGTGGCGAGGCGATCGCAAACCCGATTACACAAATCAAAAATCATTTGATCTTCCACCCGATAATAGGCGCAAGTTCCTTCACTGCGGCGGCTAAGGATACCTGCTTGCCACATTACCTTCAGGTGTTTTGACACATTCGCCTGAGAAGTCTGTGTTGCCTCTACCAACTCTTGCACGCATTTTTCTTCATCCCGTAGTAAGTGGAGTAGCCGCAGGCGCATCGGCTCACTTAACAGGCTGAAGTATTCAGCTACTTGTTGCACCACTTCTGGTGGTAAAGGCAACGTTTGTTTCATCAGGATTAACCCGCAAGGACTGAAAGTTTTAACGATGACTCATTTCATATATACATTAATACTTAATCAGGGTTAATTCTCATCAAAGGTTGACCATATTCTACGGCGTCACCATTTTGGAGGAGAATTTCCATCACCTGTCCGGAGACTTCGGCTTCGATTTCATTCATCAGCTTCATGGCTTCAATGATACAGACTGTTTGACCCTTGCGGACGCGATCGCCCACTTCCACAAATGCCACTTCACCCGGCGCAGGAGATCGATAAAACGTTCCCACCATTGGGGAAGGCACCTCTACTAATCTCTGGTCAATACTTGAGGGAGGATTTACTGACAACTGCAATTGTGTGCCAGTCCCAGTATTCTCAAACACGCGACCTGTGGACACATCCGTTACCTGACTTGGGGCCACCTGGTTTCCCAAAGATGAACCCGATGTCAAGCTCGAACCTACCACACCGCCTAAGGTCGTTTGACCTGCCGACAACACCTGATTGCTGATGCTCACAGCCTTACGGACTGTTAATTCAAAGTCATCGCTTTTGAGCGTAACTTCTGCAATATCTGTTTGTGCGATAGTTGCCAGTAGTTGGCGGATTTCATTAAAGTCCAATGGCACAGTTTTTATTACCTCGACCTATCCGTAAATTAGCATCTTAAGTGTGGCAGGGATTTAATCCCTATGTAGGGATTTAAATCGGGAGCAAGCATCTCCGTAGAGATGAAAGTTATTCCCTGCTGATATATTTATCTTCCTGAGTATCAACTCGGATGCGTTCTCCTTGGGAAATAAACAAAGGAACCATCACAACTGCACCAGTTTCCAGAGTTGCTGGTTTTGAGCCACCTGTGGCAGTATCACCTTTTAAACCTGGATCTGTTTGTACTATTTCCAGAACCACAGACTTAGGCAATTCTACTCCCAGTACCTGTTCGCCCCACCGGATCACTTCGGCTTCCATACCTTCCTTGAGGTATTTGACGCGATCGCCAATTTGTGCACGGGTCAATCTGCCTTCTTCGTAGGTTTCCATATCCATAAAGACGAACTCATCGCCCTCTTTATAGGTATGCTGCATCGTGCTTTTTTCTAGGGTGGCTTGCGGCAGCGTTTCCCCTGCTCGGAACGTTTTTTCAATCACGCTCCCACTTTGGACATTTCTCAGTTTGGTTCTTACAAAGGCGGAACCTTTGCCTGGCTTAACGTGGAGGAATTCGATCACTCGCCATACAGACCCATCTAATACAATTGAAACACCGGGTCGAAAGTCGTTACTGGAGATCATGAAACTTTCAAATTTTGGAAGACAATCGGCATTTATTGTACCCTTCTAGGGTTGTCATTGGGCATTTGTCATTAGTTGTTGTCATTTATTCATTAGTCCTCCACCCATCTACCCCTCTGCTCCACTCAGCACCTAACGTGGGAAGATTATTGATGGGTTACGTCCAGTCAACAATTTAATGCTGCATTTGAGTTATCCCATGCTTAACTTATTAAAATCCTGGCTGAAGAACAGCCTAATGGCAATATTGCTGGTAACAATATTTTTAGGCATAACTACATCTGGGTGGACTCCCTCTAGTAGCGCCGCGCTGCCAGCCGGCAACGCAATTACCGACGGCAAGGCTCTGTTGCGGTATGCACTCCCGATAGATAACAAACCTGTACGGCAATTACAAGCCAGTTTAGAGGACATCTCTGCCCAACTGCGAGCGAATCGGCGGTGGGGTGCTATTTCCAAAGACATCAGCCAAGCATCCCGCATTCTCGATAAACCCTCTCAAATCTTAACAAGCGTTCTTGAAGAACGCCAACCCCAAGCTGAAGCTTGGATTACCGAGTTGAAATCGGGGGTGGGTAAACTGGAAGAATTGGCGAACAGCAAAGATAAAGAACAAATTCTGCAAGAGAGAACTAAACTGCTGAATCTCGTCACTCAGATAGAAGAGTCAATGGTGAAACAATTCCCCTTTGAAGTGCCTGCCCAGTACAGTAATCTGCCACAACTTAAAGGTCGTGCCACTGTAGAATTCAAAACTAACAAAGGCGATTTGACCCTCGTAGTAGACGGTTACAGCGCCCCTGTCACTGCTGGTAATTTTGTAGATTTGATACAGAGGGGTTTTTATAATGGCTTAGAGTTTACCCGTTCTGAAGAATCTTACTTTCTGCAAACTGGAGATCCTGCTGGAAAAGAGGTGGGTTTCATTGATCCAAACACAGGTAAATATCGCGCTATTCCCTTAGAAATCTTAGTTCAGGGCGATAAAGCACCGACCTATGGCATTACTCTCGAAGAAGCTGGTCGTTACGTTGATATGCCAGTTCTGCCTTTCTCTGCCTTTGGTGCAGTGGTGATGGCTCGTCCCGAAAGTGAAGTGAATGGAGGTTCTTCGCAATTTTTCTTCTTCCTGTTTGAACCAGAACTCACCCCCGCCGGACGAAACCTATTGGATGGTCGTTATGCCGTTTTTGGCTATCTCAGCGAAGGCAAAGAAGTTTTGGATAAACTGAAGGCGGGTGACAAAATTGAATCGGCAACTGTGGTTCAGGGAATAGAAAATCTAGTTGAGCCGCAAGCAGCATAAAAAGAGAGCAGGGGGAGCAGAGGAAGATGACGGAGAATAATTACTAACTCTTAACTTCTAACTTCTACCTTCTAACTCCCCTGACTCACATTCCCAGCAGTGAATACCTGATCAACTGCAATTGCTAATTCTAGAAAAGTCCGTGATTCAATTTGCTCAGTAGCGGTAAAAACTGTTTCTTCGTAAAATCCATAGTTTTATTAGTAATTTTGCAACACGGAAAACTGGTTGTGAACAGTGAGTTATCTTCTCTACAAGTAAAAGATATTGGAGAACAAGGTCTTTTAGAAAGATTGCAGCGCTTCTGTCCTCCAGAAATTATTGGCGATGATGCAGCAGTGCTTGTGACTGCACCAGAGCAATCTTTGGTGGTGACAACAGATGTATTGATTGATGGTGTACATTTTAGCAACGTCACCACTTCCCCAGAAGATGCTGGTTGGCGATCTGCTGCTGCCAATTTATCAGATTTAGCGGCAATGGGTGCTTCCCCATTGGGAATCACTGTCGGATTGGGACTCCCTGGTGAAGTTAAGGTGAGTTGGGTTGAGCGACTATATCAGGGAATGACAGAATGCCTCCAACAGTACAATACCCCAATTGTCGGGGGTGATATTGTGCGATCGCCTGTGACGACTCTGGCAATTACCGCTTTTGGCCAAGTTCAGCCTAATCGAATTATCCGCCGTTCTGCTGCTGTTGTCGGAGATGCGATCGTTGTTACAGGCGTTCATGGAGCCTCCCACGCTGGCTTAAAACTACTCTTACATCCCGAATTGGGACAAAACCTCAAAGATGCAGAATGCACAGCTTTTATCCGCGCACACCAGCGCCCACAACCACGATTAGATGTCTTACCAGTACTCTGGAAAATCTTAGATTCCCAATCCAAAATCGTTCGACTGAGCGTACTCCTACGGAGAAGCAAGCTACGCACAGCGTCTCTAAGAGTTGCCGAAGTCCAAAATCCAAAATCCAAAATTCCTGTCGCTGGTATGGATAGCAGCGATGGTTTGGCAGATGCTATTATCCAAATTTGCCGCGCCAGTGGCGTTGGTGCTGTCTTAGAACGCAGACAAATTCCTGTACCAAAAGCTTTTAAGTATTGGTTGCCACAAGACCAAGCGCTAGAATATGCTTTATACGGTGGCGAAGACTTTGAATTAGTGCTGTGCTTGCCACAAGAGTTAGCATCAGCCTTCGTACAACATCTTGGTGAAGCTGCTGCGATCGTGGGCAGCATTACATCGGGCTCAACAGTACTTTTGCACGATGAACAAAAAAAATTTCCTGGACAAATTCTGAATCTTAGTCAGGGATTTCAACACTTCAAAAATTAGAAGTTAGGAGTTAGAAGTTAGAAGTTATGAGTGTTAATTTCCCACTCTTTACTCCTTATTCCTAACTCTTCACTCCTCACTCCTTAACTTTTTAATTAAACCCACTTCTCGGCTACCAATTCTGCCAAATCCAAGACTCGTTGGCTGTAACCCCACTCGTTGTCATACCAGGCCATAACTTTCACTAGGTCATTACCCAAGACAAAAGTCAAGTTGGCATCAACAATCGAAGAAGCATCACTACCTTGATAATCAGACGATACCAGTTCTAGTATGCTATAGTCTAAAATGCCTTTGAGTGAACCTTCGGCAGCATCTTTGAGAGCTTGGTTAACTTCTTCAGTAATAGTACGCTTCTCAACCTGAACTACGAAATCTACCATTGAGACGTTCGGGGTTGGTACGCGCAAAGCAACACCATTTAGCTTGCCTTTAAGCTCTGGGATAACCAGTGCCACTGCTTTTGCTGCACCAGTGGAGGTGGGTACAATATTGATCGCTGCTGCCCTCGCCCGTCGCAAATCCCGGTGAGAAGCGTCTAGCAAGCGCTGGTCACCTGTATAGCTGTGGGTGGTGGTCATCGTACCTTTGATGATCCCGAACTTATCATTCAACACCTTGGCGATCGGTGCCAAGCAGTTGGTAGTACAGCTAGCATTACTGATAATGTGGTGTTTGTTGTGGTCATAGTCGTGATGATTCACACCAATCACAAAAGTGCCATCCTCGTTTTTACCAGGAGCGGTAATCAGAACTTTCTTGGCTCCAGCATTCACATGCTTGAGCGCTCCTTCTTTGCTAGTAAACACCCCCGTTGCTTCGATAATTAGGTCAATTCCCCAATCTTTCCAGGGCAACTTTTCTGGGTTGCGATCAGATACGCACTTAATGGTCTTACCGTTAACGATGATAGAGTTATCATCGGCACTAATCTCAGCACCCTTGATCTTCCCTAGCATTGAGTCATACTTCAGCAGATGAGCATTGGTTCTAGGGTCTGACGTGTCATTAATAGCCACAAGGTCGATTTTACTATTCTCTCTACCCACCCAACAACGCGCAAAGTTACGTCCAATCCGCCCGAAACCGTTGATTGCAACTCTAATCACAGTGTCTTGCCCTCTGTATTTATGCTTATATGTTGATATCGTTGACCCCAATCATATCGCAAAGGGGGGGAGCACTTATAACCATAAACTGTTAGATCAATAAAAAAACACATAATTTATTCAGATTTGTTCGAGTAGAGATTGTTGTTAGTGATATATGATCTGACCGATTCCGGGACTAAATAACGAATTGACTGGCCTTGGCGGCAAAATTTGCGAATTAGACTTGACGAAACTCCTACTAAAGGTGTATTTAAGAGTTGCCAGTGAATGGTGTGTGACTGCTCCCTGAATTGTTGCTCCACTTGCTTGCAGATTAATTTGCTTTGAGTTATAGTCTCACCACCTAGCAGTCGGGGTGCGATTAACCAATCACACATTTGTGCTAGTTCGTGTCCACGATACCAATGGGGTAAGGTTTGGAAAGTATCCAAGCCCACAATCCAGTACCAGTGAGTATTTGGGTAAGAAGCAGATAAGTCGATCAGGGTGTTAATGGCATAGGAAGTCCCAGAGTGATTTGCCTCCACTAGTGAGACAGTAAATGCTGGGTTATCTTTTATGGCTAATTTCAGCATTTCCACACGATGCTCAAACAAAGCTGCTTCTTTGTGAGGAGGATTTAAAGATGGCACCCAAATTACCTTTTCAACGGATACTTGATGCAAAGCTGTCTGGGCTATGAGCAGGTGTCCCCAATGAATTGGATCAAATGTGCCACCAAAAATTGCTAATTGCTGCATCCAGTTATGCCTGGGTTTTATGCAATTGAAAAATAGTTTCATTACCAATGTACTATTGTAGTCAATTCACGCCTAGACTTGATGCAATTTAAAATCAGTTTCACTAAACAATGTATTATGTAGCCAATTCCAGTAAGGTAGCCAAAAATATGTATTTGACATTACAAGAATTTCTTTCCCGATGCGGCCAAAATTTTCAGAATATTCTAAGAACAGTGCAGAAATAGCAAAAACCTCCAAGCAAGGTAAAATCATTCTGAACAAGGAAAACTAGAGCGGAAAGAACATCTAGGCATTAAACATAAACATGATATAGGAGCAGTTACGGTAAAAATCAAATTCCTGTTATGATACGCGTGTCATTTGTGATTATGGTGTGGTGTGGTGTAAGAGGAGCAATAAATGAGTAATTCTGTAGATTTTAGTGGTAGACCATTTCATTTTATTGGCATCGGCGGCATAGGTATGTCTGCTCTGGCATACGTTCTCACCAAGCGTCAATTTCCAGTATCGGGTTCGGATCTTCGTCCAAACCACATTACGCACAAATTGGAATCTATTGGTGCTCATATTTTTGGTAGACAAGAGGCAAGCAATCTTGAATTCTTTCGCCCTCAGGTATTGGCTAATGCAGTAGTATTAAATTCACAAGAACAATTACCTACTGCTACTAAGTCAAAACTACCTCAAGTCATTTGTTCAACAGCAATTAACACGAATAATTTAGAATACAAAGCAGCGCTGGAATTAGGTTGTCCAATTTTACATCGTTCAGATGTACTAGCCGCTTTAATTTCCGATTACTACAGTATTGCAGTAGCAGGAACACACGGCAAAACTACAACCAGTAGCATGATTGGCTATATGCTTCTGGAAGCAGGTCTAGATCCCACGATTTTAGTGGGTGGCGAAGTCAATGCTTGGGAAGGTAATGCTCGATTGGGACAAAGCCAATATTTGGTGGCCGAAGCAGATGAATCTGATGGTTCTTTGGTAAAACACGCTCCAGAAATTGGCATCATCACCAATATTGAACTCGATCATCCTGACCATTACGATACATTAGAAGAAGTCATTGACATCTTCCAGACATTTGCTGAGGGTTGTAAAACTTTAATAGGTAGCATTGACTGTGCTACAGTGCGCGATCGCTTACAACCTACAATCAGCTACAGCTTATACTCAGATACCGACGCTGACTACACCGTTACTAATATTGATTATCGTGCTGATGGTACCACGGCTCTAGTTTGGGAACGAGGCAAAGCTTTGGGTGTGTTGAAGTTGCGGTTGCTAAGTCGGCACAATCTCAGCAATGCCTTAGCAGCAGTGGCTGTTGGTCGCGCCTTGGGCTTAGAATTTGGAGAAATTGCCAAAGGTATCGCCACCTTTGAAGGAGCAAGACGCCGCTTTGAGTTCCGAGGTGAAGTTGATGGTATTACCTTCATCGATGACTATGCTCATCACCCCAGCGAGATTCGCGCTACTCTCGCTGCAGCACGTTTACAGGCAAGACCAGGGCAAAGAGTGGTTGCCATCTTCCAACCCCATCGCTATAGCCGGACACTCACCTTTTTAGAAGAGTTTGCTGAGTCTTTTACTCATGCTGATTTGGTTGTGCTGACTGATATTTACAGTGCAGGCGAACCCAATTTAGGGCAAATTAATAGTGAACATCTAGCGGCGGAAATTGCTAAACAGCATTCGCAAGTCGTTTATCAACCAACTTTACCCTCAGTATGTGAGTTTTTGCTGCAAACACTACGCCCAGGCGACTTGGCACTGTTTTTGGGGGCTGGGAACTTGAATCAAGTGATTCCTGAGGTAATTACGACACTTTGCGAACCTGCTAAAGCCACATCCTAAGTGGAGACTTTGCGAAGTTTTATTTCTGAGCAAAGCGCCCCTCTAGCAACGGTTCCATAGTTTAACTCTATTACCGTATCTTTGCGGTAAATAAATGTAAAAATTTTACCAATACAAAGTAAAGATGACAATTTCCCAGGCAGCTGGAAACGTCTGCACAGTTTCTGCTTTGAATACAAAGAAACACCAAACAACTAATTCGGTGGAGAGCGAAGTAATTTACTTACCCGGTACTGATTGTGTGATTAAGCCCCAGGCTTCTTTGTCAGCGTTTACTTCCTATAGAGTTGGGGGAGCCGCTGATTGGTACGTTGCCCCCCGAAACTTAGAAGCACTGCAAGCAAGTCTTAAATACGCAAAAGAACGTGATTTAAAGGTGACAACACTGGGAGCCGGTTCTAACTTGCTAGTGAGCGATCGCGGTATATCAGGCTTAGTCATTGCTACTCGTCATCTCCGCTTCAGCAACTTTGACCCAGATACAGGTCAATTAACTGTTGCTGCTGGAGAATCAATTCCTAGCTTGGCATGGGCGGCAGCAGAATTAGGGTGGCAAGGATTGGAGTGGGCTGTTGGTATCCCTGGAACAGCTGGAGGTGCCGTGGTGATGAATGCAGGGGCACATAATAGCTGTATCGCAGATATGTTAGTTAGTGCCCAGGTACTTTCACCCGATGGGACGCTGGAAACTATTACTCCAGAACAGTTAGGTTACAGCTACCGGACTTCATTATTGCAAGCTGGCGAGTCTCCTTCTCCTGGCAAAGATACTGCGCGAACAGAGAGACGTTGCCAACGCATAGTCACCCAAGTCACCTTACAACTCGCACCAGGTGCCGACCCAGCAAAAGTTGTGGCAATCACCAAACAACACAAAAAGCATCGGTTGAGCACCCAACCATACAACTTCCCCAGTTGTGGTAGTGTGTTCCGCAATCCCAAACCTTACAGTGCTGGCTGGTTAATTGAACAAACTGGGCTGAAAGGCTACCAAATTGGTGGCGCACAAGTAGCACTACTTCATGCTAATTTTATCGTTAACCGTGGTGGGGCAAAAGCTAGTGACATCTTCTGTCTCATTCGCCACATCCAACATCAGGTACAAGAACGTTGGTCTATTCGGTTAGAGCCAGAAGTCAAAATGCTCGGAGAGTTTCAAGGTGCTTGTTGAAACTTTCAATCTCAGAAATGGGGCATTGGGGATTGGCAACTGGGGAGATGAGGGAGATAGGGTGTAACCAATACCCAATACTTCTCTTCTTAGGCTGCGCTTTAAGCGAAGCTATGCCGCAGGCTTTATGACGCCGCTCAGTACAAGTGTCCAATTCCAGAATGCATTAATTATTGGTAAAAAAAGAGGCAAATTACTTACCGCATCTATAATTGAATTTGATTTGTTATTCAACGCGCACGCGTACAAATAATTATGACAGGAAAAGGACAGGGATTTGGCTTTGGCTTAGGAAAAATGAAGGAACTGGCAGAAGCTTTTAAGAAAGCGCAGCAAGTTCAAGAAGGCGCAAAGCGACTCCAAGAAGAATTGGAGCAAATGGAGATTCAAGGAGAATCTGGCGGTGGTCTGGTGAAGGTGATTGTCAGTGGTAACCAAGAACCTAAGCGGGTGGAAATTTCTCCAGATGCTTTAACCGAAGGCGCAGAAGTACTTTCCGATCTTGTGACAGTGGCAATGAAAGAAGCCTACAACAAGTCCACTGCAACAATGCGGGAACGTATGGAAGAATTAACCAGTGGGTTGGAGTTACCTGGATTTTAGTCAAGAGTAGCCAGTGCGGTGGGCGGGTGATGCCCAACTGTACTCTTACTCTTTAAGCTTGCTAGCAAGAGCGTCTTTGAACAGGAGAAGCAGCTGATCTTCAAAAGTCAGGAGTCAAAAAATCAATTGCTCTGGATTATTGACTGTGCCAATTTTAGATTTTAGATTTTGGATTTTGGATTGAAGAATTAAAGCCTCGACTCCGCTCGGCTTTAACACTGAGCGCACTTGTACTGAGCGTAGTCGAAGTAGCCGAAGTGTTAAAAATTATTTTGGTTCATGCCCTGTCCATTCTTGGACGGAACAAATCCAAAATTTAAAATCTTCAAGCCCCTACCCAAAGTGGTCGGGGTCAATCCAAAATAGGCTTTTCCATGATCCAAAATTGTCTGACTTTGGGCTATGGACTCTGTGAAGCGGAATATTTATGCCTTACAAGTTGCTGTTTGTCTGCTTAGGTAACATCTGCCGATCGCCATCGGCAGAAAACATTATGAATAATCTAATTGAGCAGGCTGGCTTGAGCGATCGCTGTGCCAATGCCAAAGGCGTACACATCCTTTGTGACTCTGCTGGTACATCTAGTTATCACATTGGTAGCCAACCTGACAGACGCATGAGTGCTGCAGCTGCTACAAAGTTGGGAATTAAACTGCGGGGTCGAGCACGCCAGTTTCAAAAGTCAGACTTTCAAGACTTTGATTTAATTTTAGCGATGGATCAAGAGAATTATGAGAACATCCTCACTCTTGATCAAACTAAGCAATATCAGCATAAAGTGCGTTTGATGTGCGAGTTTTGCTCTCGACACACTCTAAAGGAAGTTCCAGATCCCTATTACGGTGGTAAACAGGGATTTAATCAGGTTATTGATTTACTGCTCGATGCTTGTGAAGGTCTACTCACATACGTTACCAGCCAAAAACCAATAAGCTAAAGTTAGGAGTTAACAGACGCGATTAATTGCGTTTGTTAGGAGTAGAGACGCGATTAATCGCGTCTCTACAGGAGTTACCTTTTCTCTTGTTAACTCCTCACTCTTCACTCTTAACTTCTCACTTTTTTTATTCCACCAGACCATGCTTAATCGCAAAACGCACTAATTCCGCTCGGTTGCTGGTTGAGGTTTTTCTCAATAAACTGCTAACGTACTTTTCCACTGTTCGAGGACTCAGGTGTAGCTGATGACCCATTTCGGCATTAGAAAGACCATGAGTCAATAACTCTAAGACTTCCTGTTCTCTATGGGTTAGGGATGAGTGCAAGTGGGATTTCTGAGTTTGAGTGGACAGAGAATTATGGGCGTCCACCGCTTTTGTGGAGGTGGAAATGCCCAAATTTTCTTTATAAGAAAAGCGGTACTCCGATTGAATGATTTGCGATCGCTCCAAAAGATTGCGGATTGCTGCTGCTAACTCTTCAAGTTCAAAAGGCTTGGGCAAGTATAAATCACACCCAGACTGGTAACCCATAATTCTTTCTTGGGTCTTAGTTCGGGCTGTTAATAAAATTACAGGCAATAACCGAAACACTGGTTGTTGACGCACCCGACGCACCAGTTCATAGCCATTCATCTGTGGCATGACGATATCCGTGACAATCAAATCAGGATGATACTCATCCACCATAACCAAAGCCTCTTGACCGTCATTAGCCGTGATCACAGAGTAGCCAGACAGTTCAAGATAGTCGCTAACAGACAGACGAGTGCCCAAATCATCATCCACTACAAGGATCGTCAAGGGCATGAACAATACACCCCTAGCATTTTTTTACTCAGAAATTTGTTTCTACGCGCTTCATCAGTGAACACAGGCAAGAATAGTGTTCTTATGTTTCATACTATGACAGGATTACCAGCTAATGAATGCCTTCAGAGTTAATTTATGAAGATAATCTTAAATCCTTAGGAAGGTTAAAGAAGTGTAACTCACCTTTAACTCCCTCTGCTTGGGAGGCACAGAGAGCTTTGTAATTTGTAACAACTCATAAATAAGTAGAGTAAATGCTCACTCTAATGTAAATTATTATTAAGTTAATTATACCAGGAGGCAAATTTATAGTCGTATTATTTATTATTAATTCTTCAGTGTTCCCTGATGTACCTACCACATAACGCATCTCTATATCCACAGGAATGCTGTTATAGCTATATCGATAGCGCCTACCAGCAATCACAGCATCATATTTTCTTGATTTTTGTACCAGTTTATCAATTAATAATTGACTTTCTAAGATTTTACCGTCTATTAATAAGACATTGGCTGGAAATACAAACTTGCTAACTTGATGACTAGCAGCATTAGTATCAAATATTAACTTTTCTAAAATAAAAAAAATCAATACAAGTTACAGCTAGCAATGATATTCGGATATTTACCAAAAATTTCATTTCTTTTTTTCATTGAGTAAGTTTAATCATGTTGGTTTCTTTTCTATTAGTATCCAATGACAGACAAACCCGAAAGTTAAAATTGAAATTGTAGAAAATATTTGACTTCCAGATTCCCCATACCAGTATTCAAATCCTTGATGATTGAGTCTGCCACTAGTAATGTCATCAATCCTAATCGGAAAATGTTAATAATAAATGCTAGAGATACAGCCACAAAATAGTAATTACTCCAGCCATACTACCGTTCCCTGTCAGTAGCATGGTCAATCCAACGCCAAGACCAACTAATTTATTTCTCATGATGATATATGTATGTAGATAATTACAGCAATATGAAAACACATTGAATTTCATTGTTAGTAGACCGAAAAGTTCTGCGATCGCTAAGTATAGCTACACCTATGCTAAAAAATATTATTTACGATATCGTTTTTTGGAGACTGCACAAAAGCTAATTACCTGGGATTAGTTATAAAATTAGCTTATGAATGAATCACTCAAAATTAATCCTAACCAGCCTTAGTTAAGATAAACTTGACAGACGATTCCATAGTTGCAGTCTATGGTTTAACGTAAAAATTCAAGCATCTGTTTGAGGGTAAAGAGATGGGAGAAAACTTATCTTAAACTTCTTTTTAAATGGCTAAAATAATGTTAACTTTTCAATAAGCGATTGTAAAGAGCATAGAGGTATTTTTGTAAGTTTACTCGATTAAACCTGGGTAAAAAGGGGTTGCATTTGGGACAATTATCTTGGTTTATTGCTCTTTAATAACTCTGGAAAAAGAACAATCGAGGCGACTGGAAGTTGCAGCTATACAGGCTTAGTCCACAGAGACCAACTAATGTGAAAATAGGGTTTAAAATTTTATTTGATGATAATAATAAAAGAGGGTTAACAACTTTCAAATAAAAAAATACTCAACTAAGTAGCTGGACAAAAATATTTACAGTCATTGCATACTCCTTTGAAGAACCCGTTGGGTATGAAGTGCTAGCCGAGCGTCTAGATAAAGTTGCAATCCTAAACCGCAAGCTAATTGCTTATCTACGAGACGCTTTGCGTAGCTTGCTTCATCGTAGGAGTACGTGACACTTGCAATGACATTGTGTAATTAATTTTTTACGACTACTTACTTATTATGGGGTGAGCGACACGAGTGCTCGTAGCCAAAGGTGGGCAAGATCCCTACCTTACAAGATTGGATAATTTATACTTGTTTCTGCAAGCTCGAACTGTCCTCAGCAAGAACTGCCTTCTCTTGGAAATAGAGGAATCTATCCCATTAATACTAGAATGTGGTAATCTACTTCCCATCGGAGTTGAGTGTATCACTTGATGGCTGGAGGTTTTGTTCGCGAAGTTTTCCGCAGGAAAGGATTGAGCTACCGAGAATGGAAGTTGTTTGAGGATATGTTTTCCAAGCAGCCAGAAAAGCGCGGCAAAGGAATGTCTCATGCACCATATCGTTAAGACATTGCAGCAGCGATGCCTACGGCTGGCTGCGCCTACGCTATGATATTGCTAAATTAACTAAGGAAATCAATATCAAGGACAGCTAGTTGCAATCAGTAATAGTATCTATTGCTACTTCTTTCTCGGATATTCAAAACCATTAGGCACGCTTATTCTTGGCCCCAGGTAACTTAGAATTTGCCAGAAAAGTCTTAATTACGAACTTAGAAAAGCTAAATTAGTGATATACAGTTCAGCATTTATAGCGGTTCTAAGATACACCCTATAATTCATAAGGCAATCCAAATAATTTTTTAGGTACATTTAAAGCACACAAAATTATCAATGAGCGACAAGAACGAAGGTTACAAAGTTATTAGCGACAACCGTCAAGCCCGTTATTTATATGAAATTCTGGAAACTTACGAAGTTGGAATTGAGTTGACAGGAACCGAGGTAAAGTCGATTCGTGCGGGTAAAGTCAATCTCCAAGATGGTTATGCTTTGCTTCGCAATGGTGAAGCATGGTTGATCAATGTGCATATCTCGCCTTACAACGCTAGTGGACAATATTTCAATCATGAACCACGGCGTACACGCAAGCTGCTGTTGCATCGCCAAGAACTCCGCAAGCTAATTGGCAAAGTAGAGCAGCAGGGTTTAACTTTAATCCCTTTGAAAATGTATCTCAAACGAGGCTGGGTAAAAGTGAGTATAGCCCTTGGCAAAGGTAAAAAGCTCCACGATAAGCGAGAAGATCTGAAACGACGCCAAGACCAACGTGACATTCAACGGGCAATGAAAAACTATTAAGGGTCGGTGTCGCCAAACTACCACACCAGAGTGAGAAATAGATTGCTGTCAAAGCATGTTGTATATCCACAGCGTGAGTTATGAAAATGCCTAGTTTATAGCCGCAGATTGATTTTGTTAAGGTTGAGACTCGATACACTGGTGAGTAACTTCGGATGGCATCAGGAATTTTCAGATTTATGAAAGGTAATTTCATTACATTTGTTGGGGCTGGCGTTCTTAGCTTGAGTATGGGAATTTTACCCTTAACTCTATCTGCACAAGCTCAGACAACTAATGACTCCGGGGCCACTACTGCTCCAACAACGACCACTAATGAGCGCAACGATTTTAATTGGGGTTGGCTAGGATTGATTGGTTTATTTGGTCTAGCTGGGTTGGCTGGCAAAAAGCGCGATCCTCAACCGACTGCTTATCGCGACCCTAATGCCCCAAGTGCCACTAACTACAGAGATTAGACAATTAGACAATTCAAAATTTAAAAGTTGTCAGTTGTTCAGTAAGACAACAACTGACAACTTATTGATGTTAGTTTACTGCTGGTTCTGAGTTAGATGAATTTGTCTGGTTTTGAGCTAAAGGTGTCCAGTAACTGGCAATTAAGGCAACAATCAGCCACCAGAGGGTATTGACTTCAGGACGATACCAGACAGTATCTACGGTGCCGTGAGCTAGCATACCCAACAAAATAGCGATCGCCCCAATTAACCAAAATCCCTCTCCACTTCTGAATTGTCGCAATCGTCGCACTTGTAGAAATGCCGTATTAAATGTGACAATTATTAGCCATAGAAAGCAGGCTAAACCAACAAAGCCAGTTTCTACAGTCACCTCAAACAAAATCGAATAGGCACTCAAAGCGGTGTAACGAGGGTGTTGGTAGAGGGGATAAACTTTATTAAAAGAGTTGTGACCGGGGCCAATGCCGAAAATCGGGCGATCCCGAATCATCTGAAAGACAGCATCCCACACATTTCGGCGAAAATTATTACTGCTATCTTTGCGGTCAGCAAAAATACTGAACACCCGTACCCGGACTGGCTCTACAAATATCATCGCTAGCACTAATACTCCGATCAAACCTCCCAAGACAATCGGTAGTGACCAAGTACGCCAAAAACGAGGCATTTCCACACTTTTCCAATAAACTAGCAATGCCATTACAGCCAAAACTGCCACCACAAGTCCAATCCAACCACCACGACTAAAAGTCAGGATCAGGCAGGCAGTATTGACAATCAACATTGTTAATGCTAGGGCTTTTTTGGGCCAGCTTTGCCATGCAAAAATTGCCACTAAGCTAAAAATTACTGCTGGTAGGAGGTATCCAGCCAATAAGTTGGGATTGCCTAAATAACTGTAGACTCTTGTAGTTTTAGACAGAGGAGATTCAGGATCAACCCAAGTTGCCAGTGCTGTGGCTCCAAAAAACCATTGCTGCAATCCATATATACTGACAATTAACGATACGTGCAGGTAAAGGATGATAATCCAAGACCGGAGGCGAGGTGACCTCAGTACCCTGGCACAAAGGGCAAATAGTAGCAAATATAAGGTCAACGTTCCCAAGTCGTTAAGTGCCGCCTTTTTTACTGGTGATAATGCTGTTGCGATTGCGGCAATTCCCCAGTAAAAGAATACCAGCAGGTGAATGGGAGTGACTGACGAGACATTTGCTGGTGTTACTTCATCAGATAAAGTCAACAACAGCCAAAATCCGACACATGCCATCAGCAACAAGCCCACCAATGTACTTGAAGCAAAAGGTGCAAGCGCATATACTAAGCTGAGTAAAGCAGCTGCTTTCGCATCTCCCCACTGGAGTAAGACGCTTGTTTGCCGCCAAGAACTTAACAGCCCGACCAGAGAACGATGTACGTAACTGGTAGCAAGATATTCTTTGAGCGGTAAAGATGATAAAGTAAATCGTTGCCAGACTAAATTCATAAAAAACATTGCGATCAATTAGCCTGCCGACGCAGAACTTGGAATTGATCATAATGCCTATGGCTATAAAAAGGTAATAACAGAAATTGCACATTGCGTGATAGTACTCTTATTCCTAGCCATCAGCCACTAATTTAATCCAAAACCACTTCAGCCAATACTAAGTTAAGATAGCTCTTCATGTACTTAGTACACAACAAATAGATGAAAATACCTCTTTCCCAATCCCTACTCCCTAGTTCCAATACACTATCACCTGTCACCTGTCCCCTATAGATTGTGATCAGACATCGCTAATTACTTGTGAGGGAGTCGCCAGTTGCAGTGGCAAAGAAAGCACATAACGATATCCTGATTCTGGTGAACCTTGAATCAGAATTTGTCCACTATGCAACTCTGCCAGTTGACAACTTAGCAATAGACCCAAGCTTTCACGAGAAAGACTTCCATGTGATTTGGCTAAATTTATACCTGAACTAGCAGCAAAGAATTTTGAGTGGGAATCACTCAAGTTTTTTGAATTGTCTACTGCTACTGATGAAGTATCGGGCTGCTGCTGGCTTTCTGCACGAGTAGTGTAAGTTGCTACTTCACCTGTAAGTTCTAGCAGCGACAAAGAATTGAGACGAAAGTAGGGATCAACTTCAGTTATGCCGTCCCCAAGCCAAGGATGGGAAACCCATATAGTAATGTTGAGCGTATCTTCCTTGTAAGAGACATGAATGCGAACAACACTACCTGTAGCCGAAAGTTGAATTACACTAAAAACTAGGTGATAGAGGATTTGCCGCACCTTGTCTTTATCTAAAGGCAAAATGCGATTGCGTCCCGGTTCTATAGAAAGGCGAATATCTTGCTCGCGGCGATTAGCCACTTCTTCTAAGGTATTGATAGCTTGTTGGCATAGCATTTCGATATCCACAGGAGCTATATTCAGCACAGTAGAGTTTTCATCCATAGTTCCTAGTTCGGTAATTTCGTTTACTAGGGAAAGTAAATACCGACCACTGTGTTGGATAATTTCCAAATATTCTCTCTGCTTAGTTGTCAAAGGCCCATAAATCTCACGTCCTAAAACACTTGCCATACCGAGTACAGATGTTAAGGGCGTGCGTAACTCCTGAGTTAGCTGACCCAAAAGTTCCAGTTTCAGTTGCTTGGTAGAAATAGAGTCACTATCTTTAGTGGCTGGGGTAATTTTAATCTCAGCATTACGTTCGTCATTGAGTGAAAATATCGGAGCGCTCTTGGAAGTCCTTGAGTCGATTTTCCCTTGCAGGAGTCGGTTACGTTCAAATTCACTCATGCTCCAACGAGCTATGATTTGTAAAAACTCAATGTCTCGGGGTGTAAAATTGCGCGGCACTAAATCCATCACCGCCAATGCACCCAAACAATGTCCCTCAGCATCAATCAATGGCGCTCCTAAATAAGCACGAATACCATAATCCTGCACCAACTTGCTGCTAGCAAGGACTGGATCTGTAAGTTTATGTGTATCATGAATTTCAAATATTTGAGAACTTTCTACTACCTGAGTGCAAAAGGATTCCTGGCGTGACAGTTGGCGGCTTTGTGCCAAATGATTCATTAGTCCCAGCCTAGATAAGCCCACTGCCGACTTGAACCAGTGACGTTCTTGATCCACAAATCCCAATATGGAAATTGGTGCTTCCAAAAAGTGGGCAGCAGTCTGTGTGGCTTCTTCAAAAACCGGAATCGTTTCTGGTTGCCGCAAACCTAAATCTGACAAAGCTTTGAGGCGTTGTTGTTCTCTCGTTTCAGGAGAATCCCAACCATCCTTTAGGGCAAATAATTTGTTTTCAGGCTCTACCATTGCCACTGCTACCTTAATATTTTCTCAATCCTGTAATTGATACAAGTCCTAATTCTAGGTTATCAATTGCTATTTTTAAGCATTCCCTAATTTTGCCTCTGACAAACAAATTTGCGGCAAAAATTTTTTACTCCTTCCATTAAGTCGGCAACGCGGTCTTTACTAGTTACTATTTACTGGTGCTGAATGTTCTCTGTTTAGCACTAATGCAGTCTCTATTGCTTAAGATTTTGCAATCAGACTGCGTTAGATTTGGATTCAGTCAGGGTAACCTAATGCTAAGGATACAATACCAAAGGTCTGTCATTCTTTATCTACAGAAGGGGAAATTCCTTTGGCAATATTCAACGTAAATTTACTTATAATAATTATAATTATGTAATTTTTATAGCCATTTTTACTTATAACAGCTAGCATCGATGGCTGACAATCCTAGATAGTTTATATAACTCTCCATCCGATAGATTGAATCTATTACAATTTCACGCTGAAAATTGTGCAGGCTTTTCTATTTTTTGGATACGAATAAATCTCTTTTTAAGGACAACTGGTAATGAATAAAATGACTATTAGAGTTCCTTTTTTAGACCTAAAGTTACAACATGAACCAATTCAAACGCAATTGCAAGATGCAATCCAATCTGTATTGGAACGGGGAGATTTTATTTTAGGGCAAGCACTCTCAGATTTTGAAGCAGCATTTGCAGCAGTGTCTGGGGCAGAGTATGGAGTTGGTGTGGCATCAGGAACAGATGCGATCGCTCTCGGATTGCAAGCGTGTAATATTGGTGCTGGCGATGAAGTGATTTTACCAGCAAACACTTTTGTAGCGACATTGATTGGGGTGCTACGCGCTGGCGCCAAGCCTATTCTGGTAGATTGCGATCGCCAAACAGCTTTAATTGACTTAACAGAAGCAGCAAAGGCAATTACGCCTGATACCAAAGCAATTATCCCTGTGCATCTCTATGGTCAGATGGTATCACCACGTGAACTATTGAACTTTGCCGATACCTACAAACTACTAATTTTTGAAGATGCAGCACAAGCACACCTCGCCGAAAGAGACGGATATCACGCTGGTTCAGTAGGAATAGCAGCAGCTTTTAGTTTCTATCCCAGCAAAAATTTGGGAGCATTTGGCGATGGAGGAATGCTGCTGACCCGAGATTTAGATGTAGCCCAGAAGATGATGCGCTTGCGAAATTATGGTGCATCGCAAAAGTATTTTCATACTGAACCAGGTACGAATAGCCGCCTGGATACTTTACAAGCAGCAATTTTGCACCAGAAACTACCATATTTGCCACAGTGGAATCGCGATCGCCTGACTATTGCCCAGCAGTATGATAAGGAACTAGCACCCTTAGCAACTGCTGGCATTATCCCTATGGAAAATCAAAGTGGTAAAGGACATGTGTATCATCTTTATGTGATTAAAGTAGATGATTCTTGCCTAATAAAACGCCAGCAACTTGAAGAAAAACTCACAGCAGTAGGAATTCAAACTGGCATTCACTATCCAATTCCTTGTCATCTCCAGCCAGCATTCACCAACTTAGGCTATCAGCCTGGAGATTTTCCTTCTTCAGAGAAGTTGTCAAAGCAAATATTATCATTACCGATGTATCCTGGTTTGAGCAGTAGCCAAATCAAAGAAGTTGTAGCAGCGATCGCTAATGCAGTCTCAATGAGTTATGAGGCAGATAACTTATCTCCTGCTGAACTTGAGGGCGTGGTAGCTTGAAGTTAATTCAATGGCAAAAAATCTAACCAGCGACTACTGACAGTTTTTGAATTACTTAAAATCATGGCACTCCGGCAACAGGTTAAAAATATAAACGCATCAGGCTTATTAAATCTAGTTATTTTAGGCGTTTTGCTGCTGCTTTATGCTCCTATATTGCTACACTGGGTAGATGGTTGGCTGCACAAAAATATCAGTACAGAACACGAATATTTCAGCCACGGGATTATTGGTTTACCATTTGCGGCTTATCTGGGCTGGATGAACCGGAAAAGGTGGACACGTTTACCAGATACGATCCATCCTTTAGGCGCTGTTTTCTTGTTATTAGGGGCAGTGTTTTATCTTAGCGGTGTTACAGAGTGGGTTAACCTTTCCTTGCCCGTTATCCTTGCAGGATTATGCTTGTGGTTTAAGGGAATACCAGGTTTGCGATTGCAAGGATTCCCCCTGCTACTAGTATTTTTGGCAACCCCAACAGCAGTACCCTATCTCATTGCTCCCTATACCTTGCCTCTCCAAAGCTTCATCGCTGGCACCGCAGGCTTCATACTGAATCAATTTGGTATGGAAGTAACTGTCTCTGAGACAAATCTCTACGTGGGAGGACGGATTGTGGAAGTTGCCCCTTATTGTGCGGGGCTGAAAATGCTGTTCACGACTATCTACGTAGGCTTGATGCTGCTTTATTGGACAGACGCTTTGTCTTCACGCCGCACAACTATATCGTTTTTATGTGTTGCTGCGATTGTTAGTACTACTGCCAATATTATTCGTAATACTTTACTGACTTTCTTTCACGGCACAGGTCAAGAAGCGGCTTTTAAATGGCTCCATGAGGGTTGGGGTGGTGACCTCTACTCTGCTTGTATGCTGGTGTCATTAGTGCCCTTACTGAATTGGATTAATAGCTATTTCTCTGCATTTCCAGAAACTGAGCAAAAAGGAGAAAGTTAGAACCATTGGGCATTGGGCATGGGTTAATAATCAATAGTTCTTCTTCCCCTGCTGTCCTGCTTCTTCTCTACTCTTAGTCTCTGAACTTTTCGTTGCTGATGCCCAAGTCCTAAATATTACTGAACTCACAGTATGATTTTATAAAGTAAAATTTTGCCTAAGTATTATGAATTTTACTGATGATTTCCTTCTCCAAGTTTTTCAAAGAAAATCAATTGAGTCAGGTAGCAGCACTTTTGCTATTACTACTGCTGTTGGCAATGGGAGGGGTTCCCGGATACTTGACAGGACACTGGCAATGGAAACAGCCGCCACCTGTTACTACCCTCAACGAGTTAAAACAGATCCGCAAGACTGGGTTAGCCCTTGCTGGTTGGCAAACTATTGAACAAGCACAACAGCAAATTGGCGAACATAAATGGTCTTTGCAGGTAATTAAAAAAGAAGGTTCCGAATCCCAGGCAATCCTGCTTTTGCTGCCACAAAATGGGCCTATGGATCAACCAGAGGTAGAGTGGACAGACGTTAACGGCTGGGGAAGGTCACGCTGGGGAAAGTGGGATGTAGCCCAATATCGCTCTGCTGAATTTACTGTGAAACCACCTGCAAAGACATCTAATGTCGAAACTAAAGTAGAAGCTAAGTTCTTTCGCGCCTCCACACCACAGCAAACCTTCGCTGTCTTGCAATGGTACGCTATGCCAGACGGCGGAAATCCATCACCTTTACACTGGTTCTTGGCGGATCAATTGGCACAGTGGCGTAAGCAACGCACTCCTTGGGTGGGTGTGAGCATTCTAATTCCAATGGAACCTTTGGGGCAGGTAGAAACATCTTGGTCTTTAGCGCAGTCTATCGGAGAAACAGTGCAAGCTGTATTGATGGCAGGCCCTTTATAGAGTCTGTTATAGATACCTTTGTGCAGAGATTTATCAACAGTATCTCTATAAATTGTGTTCAGGCTGAAACTCAGCTAAAAGATGTTAACAATATGAAGTTAAAAATTAAATTTAGCAAAATTCTTCTTTTTATCTTGGTAAATACTTGCAGATACAAGAGACATTTAGGACATTCTTAGAGTAAAATAACCACTCGGCGCGACTAATTCCTATATCAGTTTTCCTGCACCGATGTTTATAGATCCCAGTTCTTATATGCGTGCATTCAGCGCCCTGTGTTTTGTCAGTCTTCAAGTAGGAGTTTTCTTAACAACACCTATCCAACTTGTTGTTGCCCAGCCTCTTCCACCGCAACGACAATCACCAGGGCAACCCCCCTCGCCTGTGCCAGGTACTGAGGTTGTACCTCCAGGTGCTAATGATCAAATTTCCCCCCAACTCAGCCGCTACCTCTTGGGGCCAGGAGATACAATTGGCGTTGTGCTTCAGCGTCCGCCTGGCCCATACCGCTTAGGAATAGGAGATGGAATTAGTGTTGCGGTTCAGCGCTTTCCAGATTTAAGCTTTCAAGCTTTAATCAACCCAGAAGGTAACATTGTGGTGCCGTTACTGGGAACAGTCTCCTTACAAGGTTTAACTTTGCAAGAAGCTCAAGAAAAAATTCGCTTGGGTTTAAATCGTTATGTAGTTGATCCAGTAATAGTTTTAGCCTTAGCAACGCAGCGTCAAGACTTAAGTTTTCAAGCTGTAATTAGTCCAGAAGGTAACATCATAGTGCCGCAAGTGGGAACGGTGTCATTACAAGGTTTAACCTTGGAAGAAGCTCAAGAAAAAATTCGCTTGGGTTTGAGTCGCATTTTACCAGATCCAATCGTGATAGTATCCTTGGCAGGGGCGCGACCAGTTCAAGTTACCATTAGTGGGGAAATATTTCGACCAGGAATTTATCCGATTAATTCATCAACACCCCGCGTTGCTGATGCCTTACTAACATCTGGTGGTTCAACGTTGAATGCAGATCTGCGACGAGTGCAAGTACGCCGGAAGTTAATCGATGGTTCTGTGATTTCACAAACTATTGACTTATATGCAGCACTGCAAAATGGCGGTTCAATTCCTAATTTACGCTTACAAGATGGAGATGCGATACTCGTGCCCCGTCGTGAAGTTGGTAATGATGACGGCTATGACCGCAATTTGGTGGCACATTCATCCTTAGCTGTACCACAGATTAGAGTCCGAGTTTTAAACTACGCTGCAGGAGGTATTTCCACTCAAGCTTTGCCTAATGGTAGTACATTTGTAGATGCTTTGGGAGGAGTAAATCTCGATACCGCTAACCTCCGAGATATCGCTCTGGTTCGCTTTGATCCTGAACAAGGTAAAGCTGTTACCCAAAAACTTGATGCTAAAAAAGCTCTAGGCGGTGATGCGTCTCAAAATGTGGCGCTTCAAGATAATGATGTTATTGTTGTTGGTCGGAACCTCATTGGTAAGATTACTAATTTACTGACTACTATTACCCAACCTTTCTTCAACGTCCAATCCTTTCTCCGGTTTTTTGACGACTTCGGCGGTCGCTCAAATTAGTAACTTTAGAACAAGGATGCAAACTGGAAATAGTTGGGAGTGGAGGAAGCCATATCTCCAACTTATCTTTGAATTCATTAATGGAAAAATCTTAAATAAATTAACCGAGATATATAGTAGGAAGTTGATAGCGTTCTTGTATCAAAGCCACTATCTTTAATTTGGTGCTTCCTAATTTTGAATTTTGAATTTTGAGAGAAGTCAGAGCGGAAAATACTGTCTTGGGGTCTCCCCAAGAGGAGCAATTTTCCAAGAGAGCGCCGGCTGACGGCGTTGGTGCAGCCCGCCGCAGGCATCTGAACTTCTCCTATCAAAGACGCTGCGCCAACGGTGATTTTAAATTGGAGTGAAGCGACCATGACCCCACCAATTGTTAAACGTTATCTTATTGCTTTTGATAAGTACAAGTGGATTGGACTAGCTAGTTTTGCTTTAATTGTAGCAGGGTCAACTGTGGTGGCTATGCAACCAGAGCCACCTACTAGCTATATAGCATCTGCCGCACTTACCTATAGTGGCCCACCAGTTTCTTTCTCTGCAACTGGTAATGAAATCCAACAGCAAGGAAAAGAACTGAATGAGGAAGTTTTACTATCAAACCAGATAATTGCAACAGTGGCGGAGAAAGTCGATGTCAAACCGAAAAAGCTCGGTGACAGTGTCGTTCTTTCTCTACCTAAAAAAAATGCTAGGAGTGGAGAATTGGAATCTAGTATCTTAGAATTGAAATATGTAGATAGTGACGCCAAACGAGCTATACAGGTCTTGGCGGAATTGATGCAAGCAATGATCAAGTTGAGCAGTGATATCAATACTGGGCGATTACAAGCAATTATTCAAAAGATTAACGATCGCACACCACAAGTTAAACGGGAATTGCAAGTTGCTGAAAAGAAGCTGGAACAGTACGATCGCGTAGAGCGAACGGCAATATTGGCAGCGGAGAATGGCAGTTTGTTAAGCGCCATTACTGCTAGCCAAAATCTCCAACGGCAAATTCAATTAACTATTTCTGGGGTTGATGGTCAAGTTCGCAGTTTACAAAATAAGTTAGGCTTAACAGTCGGACAGGCTTATATTTCTTCTGCTTTGAGTGCCGATCCAATTATTGGTAACTTGCGAGCACAAATTTATCAAAGTGAGTCGCAAATCGCCGTACTCAGAAAAGATTTGCGACCTGAACACCCAACAATGATTCAGTTGCTGCGTCAGAAACAAGCTGCTGAGGAATTGCTGCAACAACGGGCTGCGGAGGTGTTAGGTGGTGAGGGGACGGCGGCTCCGCTTCGGGGTAGCATTACAGGTATTCGCACCCAAAGTAGCTTAGATCCAGCCCGCCAAGAGTTGGCAAACCAAATGGTGGCGTTGCAAACTCAACGGGAGACACTGCAACAACAACTAACTCAAGAAATCCAACAAGAAGCGCAACTCCGGCGAGAGTATTCTCTGATACCTAATAAGCAATTAGAGCGATCGCGTTTAGAACAGGAGGTTGGACTCAAAAAAACCGTCTATGATCAAATGCAGGTGAAGCTAACCGATGCTAAAACTGCAGAGGCAGAAACTACAAGCAGCCTCAGCATTGCCAGACGTCCCACAGTTGCGCTCAATCTCAAACCTCCCAAGAGTGTGCCTATTACCCTTGCTGTCGGTGGTTTCTTAGGTCTGGTGATTGGTGGTGGGGTAATATTTTTGTTGGGAGCGTTGGAAGGTACTTTCAAAACCAGGGAAGATATCCGCGAGAGCCTCAAGCAACGGGAAGTGGCACTGTTGGGAGAATTGCCTTTAATGCTGGTTAATGATTTGGATCTTGAAGCAGTGCCAGTGTTACTTTCTGCGGATTCTCCTTATTTAGAATTTTATGAGAAATTCCGCAGTAATTTGCGCCGGATTGGTGGCAAAAACTTAAAAGTGGTGTTGATTACTAGCACCAGTAGCCAAGAGGGTAAAACGGCAAGTGCATATAACTTGGGTATAGCTTCAGCCCGTGCTGGTAAAAGAACCTTAATTATCGAAACAGATTTGCGATCGCCTTCTTGTTGTACATCCCTGAAAGTAATTCCTGACCCCGACGCTACTATTGAACCCCTGCGTTATTACGCTAACTTAAGTGAATGTATTCGTTTAGTTCCTGATGTACAAAATTTATACATTCTTCCCAGCCCTGGTCCTGTGCGGCAATCAGCTGCTATTCTAGAATCCAGCGAAATGCGGCGGCTGATCGAAGATGTCCGCGAACGTTTTGATTTAGTTATTTTAGACACTAGTCCCCTCAGCATATCCAATGACCCTTTGTTAATCCAACCCTACAGCGATGGGATCGTACTAGTGGCGCGACCACACTATACACAAGAGAACATGCTAGGTGAGGCTATTGATCAATTGGTTGAATCGGAGCTGGGGTTATTGGGAGCAATTATTAATGGCGCTGATATCATCGTTTCTGTACCTGAACAAGTTGCACAATCATCAACATTTACATCTGAGGTAGAAGAATCTGAAGAAGTTTCAGCGGGTGCCAGCAAAAACTAATAATTTCTCAAATATTGCAAAGGTAGATGGCGGATTGGTAATTGTTTTTCCGATGTTGCAGAGTGAAAATTTGAATTTTGAATTGCTTAGTCGCGTCTAAACAACCCAAATAGGGGAGCAAGAATTACCCCAAAAATAAAACCACCAATGTGCGCCCAGTAAGCAACTCCACCAGTTTGCACAGTCATGTTAGCGGCTGTTTGCAGGCTAGAAAGACCAGATATCACATTTTGCACAATGAAAAGTCCAATTATTACTAATGCTGGAACTCTGATTGTAGTGATGAAAATCCCCAAAAATACTAAGGTCATCACTCTAGCGTGGGGAAAGCGGATAATGTACGCACCCAAAACCCCAGAAATTGCACCACTTGCCCCTAAGGAAGGAATCTCAGAATTCATGCCAATAAACCATTGGCACAAGGCAGCTAGAGCACCACACGCCAAATAAAAAATCAAATATTTGATATGACCCAATCGATCTTCAATATTGTTGCCAAAAATCCAGAGAAACAACATATTTGAGATTAAGTGCCACCAACCGCCGTGTAAAAATTGCGACGTAAATAATGTTGTCCACTCTCCACTCAAATTGGTAGTTAACTCTTGAGGGATTACTGCATACTGATTTAAAAACTGATTCAATTGTGCATGTGACAGGCTCACCTCATGAATAAAAACTAAGATATTCATGCCAATTAACCCGTAGGTAAAATACGGGGTGATTCGCGTTGGATTTTCGTCGTAAAGGGGAAACACAGGTGTTTTTCCTAAATTATTGACTAACTGCAATATACCCTTTAAGGCTGGCAGTTGCGAAGTTTAGGCAATTTCACCTATTAAATCAATTAGTCTGATTAAAAGTCCCAATGATATCCTGAAAAATTATTTATACCAAGATTCTTCCTGTGATTTATCACTAAACAAACCCAGCAGTGGGCCGAGAATAGCCCCAAAGATAAACCCGCCTGCATGGGCCCAGTAGGCAATACCGCCGCTTTCCATACCGATGTTGGTAGGTGTTTCGAGACTAGCAAATCCGTAGAAGGCTTGTTCGAGAAACCAGAATCCCAAAAAGAAATATGCCGGGACACGGAAAGTTGGAAAGAAAAACCCTAAAGGCACTATGCCGAGAACTTCGGCATTGGGAAAACGGAGAATGTACGCTCCCAGAATGCCAGCGATCGCACCGCTTGCCCCCAAAGAAGGAATGCTAGAATCTTGAGCGAAGTACCACTGGGTTAAGGATGCCAAAACACCGCAAGATAAATAGAACAGCAAATATTTGGCATGACCCAACTTATCTTCAACATTGTTGCCAAAAATCCAGAGAAACAACATATTGCCGGCTAAGTGCAAGAAACCACCGTGCAAAAATTGTGAGGTAATCAAAGTTGCCCACTCTGGTACTGGTTGATGTAGAGAAGTACCAGCAAAGCTTAAAGTGAGTTCTCGTGGAACTACAGCCGCAAGGTGTAAAAACCCATTTAATGCTTGCGGGGGAAGATTGGCTTCATAAAGAAAAGCGAGGACGTTGGCAGCAATCAGTCCATAAGTTACATAAGGCGTGATTGTTGTCGGATTATTATCTCTAATGGGAACCACGGGCGTTTCTTCCTGATATTAAGACACCAACTCTACAATACTGAATTATGGAAGTAGTTTCTTCTACCTCGTGGATGGATCTCACTTTCACAATGGAAACTGCACTTCTTGAGTTAAAACAAGAAGAATGACAGCATTATCAAAATTTTGGCAAAATTGCAAGCTAGCGGTATTGATCCAGAAAATCTGTGAAGCAGTAGTCATATGATAAATTTCCACGTAGAAAAGAAAGCGTATGACATGAAACAGTTTTTTAAAGTTAACGCTTCAGTAAATCAGTAACTCCTAATATTTGGAAGATTGAAAAAGGGATTGACGTACTCTCCCGAAAGCTGAAAATATGCTAGTTAATCTTCCATATAGGCTTGGTAACTCATGTTTTTCTCAAATTCTCTAGAAAATCAACTTCAGCGGTGGAACGAAACCATTCGCAATCAGCCGAAAAATCCTAATGCTTACATTCGCCGAGGCATGGTTAACTTTCAGCTAGCCAAAATTGATGAATCTATTCAAGATTTTGATCTGGCAGAGCAATTGGATGCCCGTATCAAACCCTACCTCTGGCAACGGGGCTTATCGTATTATTATGCAGAAAGATTTGCTGAGGGCGCTCAACAATTTGAAATAGATTTGACAGTGAATACTCAAGATGTAGAAGAAACAGTATGGCGATATCTCTGCATAGCTCGTTCATTAGGTGTTGAAGAGGCACGTAATTCTTTACTAACTGTGAAAAATGACCCTCGACGTGTTATGCAGCGCGTATATGATTTGTATGCGGGAGATTGTATACCAGATGATGTTTTAACTGTTGGTCAATCACAAGCAGAGAGTGGCAAATTTTACAGTCATCTTTACTTGGGATTATATTACGAAGCCCAGAATAATCTTGATTTAGCTCAGAATTATATAGTTAAAGCTGCTGACCAGTACAAAATTGATGACTATATGTGGTATCTGGCGCAAGTACACAAAAAATTGCGAGGCTGGATATAGTTGAGTATTAATGTCCTAGAGGATGCATTCTTGAGCTTGGGGTATTATTTATATAAATTACTCACAATTATAGAGAATAAAAACCATTTGGAGTTGCCTTGCTGTTACTTGCCAAAACTCAGCCCCCAATTCTTTATGTACGCACAATCTATGACCATCCTCGTTATGTTGATAGACTCTTTAGAGACTGGTATGACATTACACAACTTCCTAAAGACGGCTTAAAAGTTACAGTTAATTTTACAGCAATTTGATATCAAAACTGCCACAAAAGTCATAAACTTAAAAGATGTAAAAAAGAAGATTATTAAGAAATGGCAGCATATTCAATCG
>NZ_JBALCN010000043.1:0-39804 GCF_036919615.1 Nostoc sp.
AGATTCCACAATTTGATTGTCTTGTCATGACTGGCGGAAGCTAAAGTTTTGCCATCCCGGCTGAAGACGACGCTGTTGACCGAATCGCTATGCCCCCTGAGAGTGGTAATTTCTTTGCCCGTCTCGAGATTCCACAATTTGATTGTCTTGTCATGACTGGCGGAAGCTAAAGTTTTGCCATCCCGGCTGAAGACGACGCTGTTGACCGAATCGCTATGCCCTTCGAGACGATTTTGTTCATGAATATTAGTACTAGATAAAATTCTCTGTAAACTAAACAAAGGGCTGTATGCTGGATAGTCTGCTAAAGATTGTTTATCCTTGACCAGACTTTTTAATGTTCCTGCCGTCTCCATTGCTAATAGCAGAGCATCAAATTCCCTGGAATCCTCAAACATCTGCAACGCATTTGTTCCCTCTTGTTCCAATTGTGTAGCCGTTAAAGCAACTTTTCTGGCTGCTTCTGCCTTTTTGAGTTCCTCCACAGAAGTTTTACGGTCATTGACTGCCTCTTGTAGTTGTTGATTTGCTTGGTTTGCCTGTATTTCAGCTTGACTAACCTTTTCGTTAGCTGCTGCCACTTTGTTTTGGGCTAGTTTCAGATTTTGCTGTGTCTGATTCACTTGAGCATTTGCTGTATTCAGTTTTGAAGTTGCGTTACTAAGATTCCGTTTTGCCTGTGCTGCTTGTTTTGATATCTGTTTATTTTCAGCTGATATCCGCTGATTATCTTGCTTGGTTGCTGCGGTTTCTGTCCTTGCCTTTTTTAACTCTTTCTGAGCATTATTTGTTTCTGCCTTAGCTGATTGTGCTACTGCGATCGCATTCTTGGATACCTCAAGACTTTTTTGAGTAACTATAAATGATGCTACCGCCCCCACCAGAGCAAAACCTAACACCAAAGAACCAATACGAATCCGTTGATTAGCTTTGTGGTTCGCCTCCGCTAATACCTGCTTTGCCTGTTCCTCTGCCTCCAGCCTTTTCTGTACATCACGCTTTTCCAACTCTTGGCTAGCAGCTAAAAACCGATAGTCCAAGTCACTCAAACTTTTACCGACTGCCCATTCTTGAGCATCATGCAAAGTTTGTCCCCGCAACAAGCGCGACTCATCTTGACGTTCAGACTCAACCCAAGCGTTCAATGTATCGGAGTAGGGACGCAAGTTTGCTAAAATCTTTTCGCACCATTCCTGCTTAAACACCTCTGCGTAAATCTGGTTATAAATTCGCAGCTTCCCCTCCCGCTTCACCACCAAACCCGTCAACCGCAGTTCTGTTTGTTCAGGACTATCATCAGCTACTATCTCTCCCTGCTGCAAAATCTGCTGATACAACCCCAACAATCGTCCAGTCCTCTGTTCCCCACTCTGCAAAATTCTGTCACGAATCGTCTTCAAATGCTCCGGCTCATCTTGAGTCTCCCAATTTTCAATAATCCGCCTTCTTACCACCCCTGCCACAAACCCCTTAATTTGGGATTTCTCCTCGTCTCCATAAGACACGATAAATCGCGTCTCTACAGGGCATTCCTCAATTAACAACTTACAAATTTTCTGCGTCAAAAATGGCTGTCCCCCCGTCCAAGCCAGCACTGCCGCCATTGCCTCTTGAGGATTTCCCGTTACCGCCAAACCTCGCGCCAAGGGTTGCGCCTCTTGGAGTTGAAAGCCAGTCAAATCAATTGCTTGCCCAATATTAAAAGGTGTGCGCCGTTTATCTTGAATCAAATCTGAGGGTGTAGATACGCCAATCAAAGCAAAGGTGAGGCGATTATATTCAGGATGGTCTGCTCGTCGGTTGTAACAATCGCGAATAACTGCAAAAAAGTCATCGAAGTTGAATGAAAGACTCAAAACGCTGTCAATTTCATCAATAAAAATAACAATATTTTTAGTAATTGTTTTTAGTAATATTGTTTCAATAAACTTGCTCAAACGCTGTACTGGTGAAAGTAACCTGTTATCAGTCCACCAAGTATCTAAATCAAAAGTTGGATAAATATTAAAACTTCCCACCAGAGTATCAATCACCCCGGCATACCACTGTTCTAGCGTAATATCTGCCGTCCCAATAGCTGTAATATCAACAACAGCACAAGCAAATCCCTCAATTTGCAACTGCTGCATCACCTGCACCCGCAAGCTAGATTTCCCCATTTGCCGGGAATTGAGTACATAACAAAAATTTCCAGCTTTCAAGCCTTCATAGAGGTCATGGTCAGCTTGCCGTCTAACATAAGTTGGTGCATTTTGAGGAAGACTACCACCGACTTGATATTGGTACTGGATCATAAACAATTCAAAATTCAGCGCGAGTTAGACAAACCTCTCCCTGCCTTGAACTTTAGTTCAAGTCTGTCCCTCTCCGAATCGGAGAGGGACGGTTTTTGCGTAGTAAAACCTCTTAGTGGTCTTTTTGTTATGGCTAGGCTACTTAGACAGATAGTATATAATTTATCGAACTCACGTAATATAAGTTTGATAGGGTATGTTAGCGATCGCATAAGCCATCGAGAGTATTGGTGTACGCAATAATTACGAATTACGAATTAAATTAGCTAGCCGTTTTAAGACTTTAACGACAGTATGTATATCATCCCGACTATCTAAAGCAAATAAATCAGATAGGGCGTATTGTGAGGTTTCAGCTTTCATCAGTTTGAGAAATCTAAATTCATTACCATTAGAGATAAACCCAAATACAGGTTTTTCGGAACTTACATCCGCTAGCATATAAGCCAATGCTTGTGGAATTGCTGGCACTAAGGAGTAATCTGCTCGTTTTGCTTCTACAACCAGAACCCAGAATGGTGGTTTAAAAACTAAGATATCAATACGTCCTCTAACAATTGTGCCTTCGTCTTCAGAACAAATTTCTACCTGTTGTTCCGACCCAATATAAAAAGGCGGTTGATAAAAACCTGCTAGACGCAATAGTGGAGATAGCACCACCATTTTGACTACAGGTTCTAAAATTTGGTAGCGGGATAAATGCAAATATTCTGCCTTGACTTCGTTGAGAGATTGCTTTTCTAAGTCACTCAACTCAGGTAAATCATGCTGCCACTCTGAGAAAAACTGTTCGTTGTCTGCACGTTGTAGCCCAAATTCATCAATAAGTTGGGCTAAGGTTATATCTCTTCCTTGAATAACTTGAACCATTTTTTGATCCTTTTAGTTAAATAGTAATTGCAAATGAAAGTTCTATTGCACTCCTAATGTAGTTTTTTAATTTTTAATTCCTAAGCGATTCAAAAAATATTGACGATACAATTCACATAGAGGCACCACTTCATTGCCTTGAAACTTAACTAACCCCATACTGCGGAGTTTAAACGCTTCAGTTGTGCCTACATCGACGGGGCGATTTGCTGTCATCACTTGTTTAACCGCAGCCAGTAATTCTGCATCCTCTTGCAAATTTAGCCAATGGCGGCGTAAATGGTCACTGTAAGGCCCTTCCTCAGTTGCAGCGATTTTTTGCAGATTTTCCAGCGTCATCCTCCCACGGGCAATTTCATAAAGCGCTACCCGCACTAAATAAGGATGACCACCCACCAGTGTGATTAATTCTTCAATTTGCGAGTTAGACCAATTGAGTCTGTGACGCTGTACCAAGTTTTGTATTTGTATTTGATTTAAGTCTGGCAACTCAATGGGTAAACCCACATTAAAAGGCGACTGATTTATATTGAGTGGGATATAAACTTCCTTAGAATGCACAATCACCAACCGGAGATTTTTCCAAACTGTCTCATTCTTTGAGCGCTCATGCCAAGCTCGTAGCAATCCAAAAAAATCAGCAGCAATTTTGGGATGCTTGAAGACTTCATCGACTTCATCCAAACCCAAAGCTATGGGCTTATTAATCGCAGGTAATAAATACCGTTGAAAATAATTTGTACATTTATTTTTGCTACCTAAAACACCTTTCCAATACTCGTCTAACTTATCGGGTAGATTCAGTTCATAAGTAATGCTGGCGCAGAACCACTGCAAAAACTGATCTAAATTGCCAAGAAATTCTGCATCGGCTGACTGGAAATTCACGGGTACAGTCTGATAGCCATGTTGACTAGCATGATGGAGAACCCGCGACATGAGGGAAGTTTTGCCCATCTGCCGGGGAGCTTTGATGCGAATTAAGGCCCCTGGTTGAAGAATCGCTTCATAACAGTCTACCTCAATAGGTGATCGCTCTATATAGAAGGGAGAGTTTAAAGATACCTGTCCTTCTGGATTTTCTAGGGAGATTGCTGGTTTTCTCTCGGTATCTGGAATAGTTTCGTTTGCAGAAATAGCACCTTTGGGATTGTTCCGACTTTTCAACACTGGGGTGGAAGACTCTGGAATACTTTCTAAGTCAATAGCGCTACAGCCAAACTCGTAGGCATCCTCATATGACCTATCAGCGCCTAGTGCATCATAAAAGCCTACTGCAAATTTAATCGCGGCCCTGTCTCCAATTGCCCGATTCATCCCAACCACGCAGTTAATGTGTTGATAAATTGCCTCGGCTTGCACCTCGCTATAGCAGGCATTTAATAAGATACACTCAACCTTGTCCTTAAATAACTTAAATAGCCTTACCAGTGACTCTGTACTCACCAGCTGCGTTTGCCCTGTATTATTTTCCAAGGCTAAACCTTGATTTCCTCCACCATGTCCAGAAAAATGGATAATATGAGGATCGTGATCTAAAAGCGCCCGCCGCAAATCATCAGCACGCACTGCCCATTTAGTAATAAGTTCAAACTTCTCTCGGCTGCGAGAACGTTGCAACCCTTCCTGAATTTCCCTTACTTCCTCGTCCAAGCGGAGTTTATCTGTCGTTGTGGGATTAGCTGACACAATCAGGATTTTTTTCACAGCGCTATCAACTATTGAATGCAGGCTTCTGGCTTAGATGTAGTTTACTACAGCAGATAACTAGACAATTACTGATAGCGCATTACCGTTAACGAGTTTTTTATCCTCGTGAATGAGTCTTTTAGCTCCGTTAACGAGTCTTTTAGCTCCGTTAACGAGTCTTTAATACTCATGAAAATGACAGTAATTTTCACAAGCGTAGAATACACATAATTGTAGGGGCAAAATATATTGTGCCCCTACACGTATAGTCTATTCAATTGAAAACTGCTGTAATCCTTAGCCAGATGCAACCTAACTAATCTTAATGCCCAGTATTTTCTTGGCAACTTGCGTTTAAATAAAAGCTTTGACATTCCTTAGCTTCCACTAATTGCCTAACCGGCTCACCAGACTGACAACTCATCAAAGTTGCCTCCAGTGCAGCCAGTGTAACAACAGTGGCTAGTCCCAGCACTGTAGCTCGTTTTCTAGGTTTGATTATACTGACTAAAGTATCTATCACAGTGGCAGTACCAACAACTTCAATTGGCTTGAGTACTTTCAAAGCAACAGCCGCATTAGCATAGCGACGTTTCTGATTTGGTTCTACCATTTTCATCAACCACGACTGAAAACGCGGACTGATTTGAGGAATTAATTTCTGGAAATTAAAGTGATAGTTATCATCAATTAATTTCCTAATCTCAACAGAACGGGTATTAGTAAGTAAGCAAATTAGTGTTGCTCCTAAACTATATAAATCTGATGCCTCAGTCAGGGAATGACCAAACTGTTCCTCTGGTGGCATAAAACCTGGGGTTCCTGCTACAAAGCTACTAAGAGCTATTTTTGTACCCTGTATCCTAGCTAAACCAAAATCAACCAGGTAAGCATTCAGTTGTTCATCAACCAAAATATTCTCTGGCTTAATATCCCGATGAATAATTGGGGGAACTTGCTTTTGCAAATAAACCAAAATTTCTAAGATTGACAGAGCAATTTGCTTAATTTCTTCAGGATGAAAGCTGCGTCTTAATCCCAAGGATGGGGCATTTTTGTATTCCTGCACCAGATAAAAAACCCCTGGCATTTCAAAGCAATCTACATAGTGAGGGATGCGGGAATGATTCAGTTGTTGCAAGATTTTAATTTCGCGCTCATAAGCTTTCACTCCTGACAAATCAGCACCTGCACGAGCAAAACAAAACTCTTTAATCACCACCTGTTGATTAGAGTTGAGGACATTAGCTAGATAAGTAATGCGTCCCCCTTCTCTATTGCGTCCTAGTTCGGTGATAACTTGATAGCCAAGTTCAGAAAAATCTGGATAGTGATTTAAGGGAATTACCCCTTTATATCCATTGTGCATATCAAGCTCCATTCCACTCCACATGAGTTTGATTTTGTCAAGGTGCAATAAAAAATAAGAGGGACTCACCCAGATTGTTAGCCGTATTCTTGCACACACCAAGATAGATAGGCACAAAGTTATTCTTGGTGACGGACACTTGGCTCAATGTCACAACAAGTGTCCTCAATGGTCAGTCTACTTTCGTCTTTGCATCTTGGCGCGAAATTATCACCTTTGCGCTAACCAATCGATAATCTGGGCATTAACAACATCTGGAACCTCATCGTGGGGACAGTGACCGGCATTGGGAATGGGAACAATTTTGATTTCTTTGCCATTCTCCCACGCCTTTTCGTAAATCTTAGCCCCGGTAATTGGTGTCCAAGGATCATCAGCACCCCAAATTATTAATAAAGGACGTTCGACTTTGGGCAAAAGTTCCTCTGGACTTGGGCCAGGAGGGGCTATGAGAATGGAGGCGAAGACTTGTTGCGCTCCTTCTTCGCAAGAGGGAGTATAAAGTAAATCGACTAATTCATCGGTGACGGCTTCACGGTTCCGGTAAACTTGGTAGAGAGTACGGCGAATTTGGGCTTTTTGGCGGATGCGGTTATAGACAAATTTACCTGTAATTGGCGATCGCACAAACCGATTAAAAGCTGTCATCACAATCCGTAGTGGCGGATTCAATTCGTGAGGACGATGACTCAACCCACCCGCAGAGTTAATTAAAATACCGCCAGCAGCAATTTCTGGATGTTCTACCAGTACAATCAAGCTCAAAAGTGCGCCGATGGAGTTGCCAATAAATACAGCAGGTTCGTGTATATGTGCTGTGCAGAAATCTTTCAGCAGTTCCACCCAAACTTCCACACTGTAATCAATGGGCGCTTTATCGGAACCACCAAAACCTAAAAGGTCTATAGCAAATACCTGGTAGCCAGCATCAGCTAAAACTGGGATATTTTTGCGCCAGTGTCCAATGGAAGCACCAAAGCCGTGAACCAGTACCAAAGGGCGTCCTGTGCCCATAACGGTATACTGAATTTTGTAGCCCTGCCAAGTCCAAAAGAATTTTTCAAAGGCGTCTTGGGTTGCAAGCTGCTGTGTAGTTACAGTCATTAATAAGATTAATAAAGTGTTTCTTCAATATACTAATGTTCTCTGACCTCATGACTCCTAACTCCTCACTCCTAACTCCTAACTTCTAACTCCTCACTTAGTACGGGCAAAACGCCCCGCTACCGCTAACAGCACTCAGCACTGATTAGATGTTAGTTCCATCCACCCCAAGGGATTAATAAGTCGAGGGATACCAAATACCCTTGTGACTTTTTAGACGAATGGTAGTGTGAGATGAAATACATAAATCAAAGTAACTTTGCTAATTTGAGCAAATTTGTTCTGGCTGCAACCTCTGTGGCAATATTTTCGCCAATAGCTTCTGCCTATGGAGCTTTAGGGTTTTCTACCACCGTCACCCAAATAGCTGATAATTCCACAGGTCAACAAATTTTAGCCGATAAAAAAGTAGAACTAAGGAGTCGTACTACTACTATTAGGCGGCAAATTATCACCACAAAAAGCCGCACTCAGGTAAATACTAGTAGTATTTCAGGAAAAGGGAAAAAAACAGGTTTTAGCCTTGCCATTTGGCAACCATCGGGTAACTTTTCAGAGGTGATTGCTCGCATTTCTGTCAAGAGTAAAGATGGCAATAGCTATTTAAAAGAGCGGTTCTTGGGTGATTACAAGTACAAGATTAAGCAAAAAGCAAAATTTGCTAAGGGGTTAAAAGTTAGCGATCGCATCGTTGTGCGATTGTATGATCTTCAAAACCGCTTTATTGGCTACAGCGAATTTGAATGTTTGTCGGCAAATACCACAGTTAACCTGATTTTGTCAGCCAAACCTAGAGAATACCAAGTCGTTCGCATTGTTTATGGTATTGATACTGACCAAGATGGCACTATTGACACAAATACCACCACCTACGACTACTTTACCCAAGCCAGCGACCAAGGTGTTATTTTCCTAAGCAGTTCCCAAACCTTCCAAGGTAGTCAATTCCAAGTAGAAGGTTTGTCAACAATTGCAGCAACTAGTGTTTATCCTCTCTCTTTTACTGAAGGAGAGTATGCTTTAGTCCGTCAGTCGTTCGTTAGCGCCTTTAGTTCCGACTTGGCAAAGGTTTTGCAAGCTACTCCTGGCAGCTTGGTGCAGGTAATTGAAGTTAGCGATAACTCTAGCTACGATATCAGCCAAATGCTCATGAATTATCGCCAAGTCAACATGTTTCGCATTCTGCAAGTTGGATTTTCTGATGTTTCCCCAGACTACTGGGCTAAAGATTTTATTGCCAAATTGGCAGCAATGGAAATTCTCGAAGGTTTTCCTGATGGGACTTTCCACCCTGATGCACCGGTAACTCGTGCCCAGTTTGCGGTAATGGTGCAGAAAGCGTTTGCCAAGGGGAAAATTCGCCAAGCAGTCACTTTTAAGGATGTCTCAACTCAAAATTGGGCTTACAATGCCATCAGCGAAGTTTATCAAATGGGCTTTTTAAACGCTGTTACTGGCAAGGATTTCAACCCCAGCCAAAGGCTTTCTCGTCTTGACGTTTTGGTAGCATTAGCGCAGGGATTAAATTATCAAAGCGGTGGTTCCACTGATACAATCTTATCTGTTTACAGTGATGCAAATTCTATTCGTCGTGAACATCGCAGTCTGATTGCTGCTTTGACACAACATGCTATAGTCGTCAACTATCCCAATGTGAAGTTGCTAAATGCTGAACGAATCGCAACCAGGTCTGAAGTGTCTGCTTTGTTATACCAAGCCCTGTCTAGCACTGGAAAGGTAGCAAACATCTCCTCGCAGTACGTCGTTGGACAACAATAAGTGCAGTTTAGGAGCAGATTGAAACTTTGACGGAGGGTGTCAAACCGCGTCGCCATTGCAACCAAGGAATTAGTAATGGTGCTGACGGCTGTCAATCAATTTTGGATTTTAGACTTTCCTGCGGAACGCTACACGTAGCTTGCTTCTCCGTAGGGGTACGGCTAAACTCAGTCGAACGATTTTAGATTTTAGATTGAAAAGAGCAATCAAGTCATTGGCTTTCTCATTTAATCCAAGGATAATGGAAATAGGACAATCACAAAAGGTCTAGTCAAGTCACTAATCCAAGCAACATCTGATTGAGTCGCTTGATCAATGTGATGATGCACGACTGTCATCTGGGCATACTTCGCATAAAATGAGATACTTGCATCAACATCACTGGCTGCAAGTGCAATGTGAGTAAAACCAAGATCAGACATTATAAAGAACTCCGTGGGTAGACTTGATCGGACGAATGTAGGTATTGACCTCAGTGCTTACTAAGAAAGCTGACACGATTGATAATGAAGGTAGGCGTTATCTTCACAAATTTTATGTTTTTAACTTGGTTAGACAGCAACTCTTGGCTGCTAGAAATCGGTGGGAAACGAATACTAATTGACCCTTGGCTGGTTGGTTCGTTAATTTTTAGCAATTTGGATTGGTTGTTTAAAGGTTCGCGATCGCAAAATCGTCCAATACCAGATAATATTGATCTGATCCTGCTATCTCAAGGTTTAGAAGACCACGCTCACCCACCAACGCTCAAGCTACTCGACCACAACATCAAGGTTGTAGCTTCTGTGAATGCAGCCAAGGTAGTACAGCAATTAGGTTACACCCAAGTAACTACTCTGGCTCATGGTGAAACTTTCACTTTAAATAATCAAGTTGAAATTAAGGCTTTCCCCGGTTCGCCTATTGGGCCAACTCTGGTAGAAAATAGTTATCTCCTCAAAGAATTGGAGAGTGGTTTAACCGTATACTACGAGCCTCACGGGTATCATTCTCCACAACTTCAGCAAGCTACACCTATCGATGTAGTGATTACACCGTTTATTGATATGACGTTGCCTTTACTAGGGCCGATTATTAAAGGACAAAATAGTGCTTTAGAAGTAGTAAAGTCCTTACAACCTCAAGTAATAATACCTACAGCGGCTGGTGGAGATGTGGCGTTTGAAGGATTCCTGATGAAACTTATTCAAACTAAAGGAACTGCTGAGGAATTTCGTTCGCTATTAGAAAAGAACAATCTTTCGACGCGGGTGCTTGATCCCAAACCAGGCGATCGCTTTGAACTACGCTTAGAAAAGCGAGCATTAGCAATCTAATCAGAGCAGATGCTGGATGCCGACATCCAACCAATGTTTAGTGGATTATCTACATTAGCGAGAGCTAATCAAATAAATGCCCAGCCGTCGCCAATCCTTTTTAGAGGTTGGCGTTCCGATAATTACTCGTGAAGTTCACGATAACTATATACGGCTGGGCATTTATTTCTTTGCAAAATATGCTAATCCTGGATTTCTCCAATTCAGCTTAAGTAAGATGTAAGGTAAAAAAAATCTAAAAATCAACCGAAAATACCCTGAGGGGGCATTGCATCTTGATATCCAGAAAAGGTTTAATGCAAGATTGACCCTTGAATTTAGAAGGCTTGAGTATAATGAAGACCCTCCCCGGATTGCTATTTGTACTTAGCTTCATGGTAATAGCTTGCAGTCCGTCTCCAGATAAAACGGCGTCTTCCAACCCTGAAGTCACAACCGCTCCAGTTCAAGTAAAAGAGCAAAAGACACAAAATAAGCCTTTAGTTGTAACGACAGTCGCTCCTTTAACGAATATTGTAAGTAACATTGCAGGCGATCGCTTAGAAGTTAAGGGGATTATTCCCGAAGGAACCGACTCCCATACCTTTGAACCTCGTCCCAGTGATGCTGATTTACTATCCAAAGCTAATCTGATCATCGCCAATGGGTTGCATTTAGAATCCCCGACAGAAAAACTAGCTAAGGCCTCGAAGCCCAAAGAAACTAAAATATTTGAACTAGGTAGTAATACCATTACCAAAGAGCAATGGCTTTTTGACTTCAGCTTTCCTAAAGAAAAGGGTGATCCCAATCCTCATCTGTGGGTAAACCCGAAGTATGCTGAAAATTACGCCAAACTAGCCGCCCAACAGTTAACCACCTTAGATCCTGCTGGCAAAGACTACTATGCTACTAATCTCAAAAATTATTTACAACGTCTGGATGCCCTAGACAAAGCAACACGAGAAATCGTCGCTAGTATTCCCGCCAAAAACCGTAAACTTTTGACCTACCACGATTCTTGGGCGTATTGGGCCAGACAGTATGGTTTTCAAGTAATTGGTGCTATTCAACCTTCAGATTTCAAGGAACCATCTGCTCAAGATGTAGCAAAGCTAATTGACCAAATTCGGAAAACAGATGTCCCAGCAATTTTTGGTTCTGAGGTCTACCCCAGCAAGGTAGAAGAACAAATTGCCCGCGAAGCAAAGGTAAAAACAGCCAACACTGCCGATGATGAGTTACCAGGCAAGGGTTCAGCCAATGCAATTGAAAACACTAATCCTGAGCATACTTATATTGGCATGATGGCTAACAACATGCGAATTATCGCCTCTAATTTGGGAGGAAATCCTGATTTAGTGAAGAACTTGAACACTAGAAATGTTGTTGGTTCAACAGCAACTAAGTAAGATTAAGAAAATAAGTACAGCAGACTTCAGAAGTCAGAATACCCTATGGGAAGCAAACTACAGAATTCAGAAGTAGAACACGCTTTCTACCTGACTTTAAGACGAATCGTTATGTACAACACCCAATTTGAAATCTGCTGTATATGCAACCAATACTTGAAGTTAGAAGTTTAACCTGTGGTTATCAAACCCAGCCAGTGTTTAGGGATGTTAATTTGACGCTTTACCCAGGTCAACTTACTGGCTTGGTAGGGCCTTCTGGCAGTGGTAAAAGCACTTTAATCAGAGCGATTTTAGGGCTAGTTCAGCCTTGGGCTGGAGAAATTTGGTTTCGAGGAAAGCGCTTAAAGCCAGGAGTACCACCGCCTTTGGTAGGCTATGTGCCACAGGTGGAAACGGTGGATTGGACTTTTCCAGTTACGGCTCTGGAAGTAGTGATGATGGGGCGTTACCAAAAGCAGAAGATGTTGCCTTGGTCTACGCGTCGCGATCGCCTTGTTGCCAGCGAACTCCTAGAGCGCGTTGGGGTTGCCCATGTTGCCCATCAACCGATCGGTAATCTATCTGGTGGACAACAGCAAAGGGTTTTCATTGCCCGTGCTTTAGTCGGAGAACCAGAAATAGTTCTTCTAGATGAACCCACCAGCAGTTCAGACTTGCACGTTCAACATGAACTATTGCACCTATTAGCTGATTTGAATCAGCAAGGCTTGACAATTATCCTCTCCACCCATGACCTGAACTCGGTAGCGACTCATTTACCTTGGGTGTTGTGTTTCAACCACGGTTTAATTTGCCAAGGTCAACCTATCGATGTCTTCACTCCTGCAAATCTTGAGCAGACTTTTGGTGGAGAAATGGTAGTTTTCCATCAACAAGACCGAATCTTGATCGCTAGCGGTGGTACTTCCCTACGTCATCAAATGCAACACAACTTGCCACAAGTATTGCGTGCAAGATAATTGTCCCTGAGCCATATCAGCTTGGTTTTACAAACAAAGGCAGGAGGCAGGAGAAAAAAAGAATTAACAAAAACTTTAATTGTAGGTTTATCGCCGCACTAGTATGAAATTTATACATTAAAATTTATGTGTTTTAACAGAAGATAATCTTTTCTTACAGTTTAACGAGAAAGTAAAGTTGGGAAAATTGTACCTTTAACGATTGCTTCCCTACACTTTCTTATACCAGCTTAAAAAAAAATCTGAAAGATACAAGCCTGGAAATCCAGATGAAATATAGGGCATGTCTGCAAAGTACGGTAAACTCGTGAAATTGCATGTGACTATTTAACAGATAAACAGTGGGAGCAATTGCGTTTGCAATTGCCATGCAAAATCTCAAGAGAACTATCAGGAGAAATTATGCCAGGTCAATTTGAAGGCAAAGTTGCAATTGTTACAGGTGGAAGTTCTGGAATCGGTCAGGCGACGGCGATCACCTTTGGTAAAGCAGGCGCAAAAGTTGTCGTTGCGGCTCGTCGTGACTCCGAAGGCGAAGAAACCGTGAGTCAGATTAAACAAGCTGGAAGTGAAGCTGTGTTTGTCAAAACAGATGTCGCCCAAGAATCAGACGTAGAAGCACTTGTCAGCAAGACGGTAGAAACTTACGGTCGCTTAGATTATGCATTTAACAATGCTGGAATTGACGGTGGAAACGCTCCTCTCCACGAACAATCGATTGAACAGTTCGATCAACTTATGTCAATCAATGTAAGAGGATTATTCCTCTGCATGAAGTATGAAATTATCCAAATGCTTCGTCAAGGTGAGGGCGTAATTGTCAACAACTCCTCAATGGGTGGACTAATTGCCTTCCCCCGTATTGGGCCTTACCATGCAAGCAAACACGCTGTCATGGGGCTAATAAAGTCAGCAGCCCTTGATTATGCCCAATTAGGTATCCGTATTAATGCTGTCAACCCAGGCATCATCGATACAGACTTGATAACCCGTCTGACAGAGAAAATGGGTGATGCTAAAACTGCAAGTCAACAATTGACAACAATGGTTCCAATGGGACGAATGGGGAAACCTGAAGAAATTGCTTCAACTGTTGTTTTCTTGTGCTCAGAAGCAGCTTCGTACATAACTGGTCAGTCTTTAGTTGTAGATGGTGGTTATGTAGCTACCTGATGCTTTGTAAACACTTAATAATAATGTTATGGGTAATGAAAAATGCGTAGATGTAGCCTGTCGTAGACATCGCTTGCACTACCGATGAGCTTTTGCTGATCGCCTCCGTGGAGCATCTGGCGTCGTCCTTGCTTCAATCCCACGCAGCATAGGTACTTCTTGCCTCCTGCCTTACTTCGGCTACGCTCAGTAACCATCTACCTTCTATTTCCTGCCTTTATTGATAAAAATATGGATTTTTTACTAGCTCCCTTTCGCTACGAATTTTTTAGCCGCGCCATTTTAGTAGGCATGATGGCAGGGCTATTATGCGGCATTATGGGAGTTTATATTACAACTCGGAGAATGAGTTATATTGCCCACGGTTTATCTCATGCAATTTTAGGGGGAGCCGTGCTGAGTTATGTACTGGGCTTGAATTTCTATATTGGCTCTGGGATTTGGGGTTTTGCAGCCGCCCTGCTGATTCAATATTTGACAGGACGCAAAGTCTACTCGGATGCAGCTATTGGAATTGTGACAACTGCTAGCTTTGCTTTAGGAGTAGCTGTGATCAGTAGCTATCGCAAGTTTAGCCAAAACTTTGAAGCTGCTTTGTTTGGCAATGTATTGGGCGTTTCCCCTAATGATTTGTGGGTGGTGACGGGTGTGACGATTGTCTTACTCAGTCTGGTTTTCTTGTTTTATCGCCCGTTGCTATTTTGGTGTTTTGATCGGGAAGTTGCTCAGGTTCATGGCGTACCCGTTTTTGCAATGGATACTTTATTTGCTTTGATGTTGGCGACTTTACTGGTGGCGACACTGAACGTTTTGGGGGTGACTCTGATTATTTCAGCGGTGGTGATTCCAGCATCAATTGCCCGATTAGTGAGCGATCGCTTTGGTTATCTGATGATTATTTCCGGGATTTTAGGAGCTGCGATTTCGTTTGTAGGTATCTACCTCAGCTACTACCTCGACATTGCCTCTGGAGCCAGTGTAGTGCTGCTGTCAACCGCCATATTTGCCTGCGTATTGCTCACTAAAAACCTGCAAGGACGATATAATAAACGTCGTCTCCCTTCCCTCCCAAAACACCTTCCTTAGCAAGAGTTAGTCTGGATTTAATACCGAATTTTTACTTATATTATTTAGCACATTAACCTCTCTGATCGGAAAGGGAATTATAATCCCAGCTTGTTGATAGCGTTTATGTAATTTTTTGACAAATAGATGTTTACCAATCCGCTGGTCAAAGTATTCACTTACGCGCATATAAAGCGTAAAATCTATACTAAAATCATTAAAAGTATGAAATCTGATATATGGTTCACTTTCTTTTAATTCCGGTGCAATTTCGTGCATAACTTCTTTGGCAACTTCTACAGTTACCCTTTCAACTTCTTCCAAGTCGCTATTATAACTTACACCCACATCCATCGTTAAAGTAATTTCCTTGGCGGGTAAATGATAGTTTGTGAAAATTGCCGAAGACAATTTAGAATTTGGAACAATGACTATATTATTTGAAATTTCTTTAATAGTCGTATTCCGCCAAGAAATATCTATAACATATCCCTCATGTCCAGCATCTAATTTCACATAATCTCCGGTTCTAACTTGCTTAGAAATAATTAAGTAAAAACCCGAAAATAAATTTGCAAGTGTGTCTTGAAGTGCTAAACCAACTGCTATACCACCAACACCTAAAGTGGTGATTATCGGTGTAATTTCAACACCCACTGTTTGCAATACAATTAATGTTCCTAAAACGAAAACAATAGCTTTAGCAAGGTTAGAAATTAGTGATGTAGGAACCCCTTCTGCTTTGCGGATAAATAAATTAACAAAACCAGCAGTCAATCTGGCTAAGACTAGGGTTACTGAGAACAGCAATGCAATCGTCAGAATTTTTTGCAGTACGATCGCAATATCTGGCTTGAGGGGGGCGCTCAGAATTGCCCAAAAAAAACCGGCGATCACAAACCAAAGAAAAGTCATCCGGTGCAGAGAGTGAAATATAATTTTACTCCCAGCAATTCGTTTATTAGTAACGAATATTTCTAGTTTTTTAAAGATAACTTTTTCCCCAATTATTCCAGCCAGTAAGCCAGCTAGAATAAACCATATCGGCGTAATCCATTCCATCATATAAATTTTAAATTTAGAGTTTTACATTTAGGATAACAGCACTGTTGCTGCAATTATGGCTAAATTTTACCTTGTTAGTTGCCGGATTACCTGCTTGAGATTTTCTGGATTATGGACTTGCCAATTATTTACCACCCAGACTACATTGCTCCCCTGCCTGAAGGACATCGCTTCCCGATGTCTAAGTTTCGACAACTCTACGAATTGCTGTTAGCTGATGGTGTAGCTAATCAAGAACAATTTCACACCCCCGAACGTCCGCCGCTAGAATTGATAGAGTTAGTCCACACTCCAAGCTACGTTCAAGCTTATTGCGAAGGAACCCTAGATCCCAAAGCACAGCGTCGTATTGGTTTGCCTTGGAGTCCAGCATTAGTGAATCGCACCTGTGTAGCGGTAGGTGGTACAATACTCACTGCGAAACTGGCACTAAGTCAGGGTTTAGCTTGTAATACGGCTGGTGGAACTCATCATGCCTTTCCCAGTTATGGATCTGGTTTTTGTATTTTCAACGATTTAGCGATCGCCTGTCGCGTTTTACAAAAATTCGGACTTGTCCAAAAAATCCTAATTGTGGATTTGGATGTCCATCAAGGAGACGGCACCGCTTTTATCTTCCAAGACGACGACAGCGTTTTTACTTTCTCCATGCACTGCGAAGTCAATTTCCCTGGTACTAAACAAAACAGCGATTTGGATGTTCCTTTGCCGGTGGGAATGGAAGATGACGCTTATTTACAAACCTTGGCTAATTACCTAGCAGATTTATTATCTAAAGTCAAGCCAGATTTAGTATTTTATGATGCAGGTGTTGATCCTCATATAGGCGATCGCTTGGGAAAATTAGCCCTAACCGATGCTGGCATTTTTCGCCGGGAAATGCAGGTTTTGAGTACCTGTACGAGTAGCGGTTATCCTGTCGCCTGCGTCATTGGTGGCGGTTATGCTGATGATATGAAATCCTTAGTTTGGCGGCATTCCCTGCTGCATCGGGCAGCTAGTGAAGTTTATCAGCAGTACAAACTTTGATGCAACATTACTTCTTGCAAAAATCCTAATTTATTATTTAGAACCAAAGATGAATTATCTGTGTTCATCTGTAGTTTTATTTTCCTAAATAGAAAACTTTGTCGGCAAAGGCAGTACTGGATGAACAAAGTCAAACTCAGAATCTACGAACTAGCAAAAGAATTAAATTTGGATAGTAAGAAGCTGTTAGGAATTTGCGAAAAACTCAACATTACAATTAAAAGCCATACCAGTACAATCTCAGAATCCGAGGCAGAACGTATTCGTGTAGCGGTAAGTAAACTAACAGCAAAATCCTCAAAAACTAAAACAAACTCTGAAGATTGGGGCTATATGTTTATCGCTTCAGCGATTGATAGTTTTATCCGCCATCTTGAAGGTGAAGCTGCCCTTAAATCATATCCCGAATTTAGGGAACGGCGCGATCGCGCCAATGAGTTAATGTATGAATGTATCGGTCAAAAGCCTTCTCTATTTTACGTGCGTCGCAAGGGTGCGGGCAAAGAAGCAAGAGAAGAAATTTGGGATTTGACAATAGCAACAGATAGCGATGATTTTCAGTTACCTGCAAGACTTGAGGAACTAAGAAAAACTTTAGGATTCAGAGCGGCTGTACAAAAAGATGGACACGGCGGTTTAAAAATACTGTCGGCTCAGTTGTTACAACCTTCACGAGGACACGCCGATAGCTATGCTATACCTTGTCGCTTGCGTTTACTGCCTAATCATCAGCATCATCTCGACATTCCCCCCACAACATTGAAACGCATAGCAGCCGCGCCAGTTTGTGGTGACCATGTGCCTACAGAAGATCAGCTTAAAGCTTGGAAAGCATTTTTGCAAATTGAAGAAAAAATCGCTAAAGCGCGTCAGTTTTGCGTGCGTTATGTAAATCATAACTATAACTTCAAAAGGCGGATTAGTTTTGAAATTGATGTAGCCTCAGCCACCCTTGACGGCTTTTATCAAAATTCCCTCGACGTGGAAAACTTCTGGGAACGAGCAAGGCGCACAAAAAACGAGGATTTGAAGCTTTTTGAAACTGCTCCCATTGGAAAAAATTGGATTAGCGGTCGTCAATTAGGAACTGTTGAAGAAGTTGATTCTAACCGTTGTATTATCAGCCTCAAACTAGAGCGCGACTTAGCTGAATATATGACAGCAGAGCGTTATAAATTGCCAGATACTGGATTTTTGTGTTTTGAGGCAGTTGGTGATATTCAGCAGATTCAGCGGAAGAAAAAAGCTTTAGATGATTTGAATAACGGTTACACCCAAAATCCCTACTTGGGCAACTTTTTATTTGATGCTTCTCAGGCTAGACAAATCAAAACAACTATCGAACTTCAACCACAAGATTTGTTGTTATCTTCTGCTAATCCTGGTCAGAAAGCAGCAGTAGAAAAAGTACTTGCCGCGAAGGATCTTGTTCTCATCCAAGGGCCACCAGGTACTGGTAAAACTACTGTAATTGCCGAGATTTGCTATCAAATTGCGCTTCGCGGTGGACGCACTTTAATTGCATCCCAAGCGAATTTAGCAGTAGATAACGCCCTGAGTCGATTAGTTCACAACCCAGTGATTCGGGCTGTACGCAAGGGTAGAGCCGAAAAAGTTGGGGAGGAAGGACAGCCCTTTTTAGAAGACCAAGTGATTGGCAGATGGCTAGAAAATACAGCAAATGACTGTGAAAACAATCTTACGCAACGGCTCGAAAATATAAAAATATTAACTCAATTACTGGCATCATCAGAAAGATTCACAGCCTACTTCCAAGCAGAGGAAGAATTCAATCAGCAACAAAATAAATTTAATAAAAATAAGTTAAAAGTAGAGACCAGTTTTAAAAATCAAGAAAAATCTTACAACGAAACTGTAAAACAACAGAATGAGGTTGAATCCCTAATTTCAGGTCTAAAAAATATACTAAATACTGTACCAAATATCAACTGGGAAGCTTCAGAGGTTACAGATTTTTTGCCACTTCTTAAGCCCTACACAGAAGGTAACAGTTTAGTAAAAGAATTTTTAACAAATGTTCGTAAAGCCATCAAATATACTGATGAACTCGGCCTTGTGCGTCCTGTGATTGGTGCTTTTGGTTTAGCGGTTTGGTTGCGTGAAACTGTAGCAATAGAAATTTCTGGATTTGAAACTGCTTTGACTTATGCTCAAGATGCAAGTCAAGCCATGTCAGAAGTCGCAGGGTTAGTGCAGGTTGTCAAACAAAATTTTGCCTCGTTAAATCAGCTACAACCAAATTATCAGCAATATCTTACCAAGCTGCAAAACCTACAGCAAACAATCCAGATATGGGAAAACCGCCAACGGGAAATTGATTATATTATCTCAGCAGTTAAGGAATGGAAGTCTACAGCATCTTCCCATCTGTATCAAACTTTGAAAGATTGTCAGCAATCAGGCTTACCACTAACAGATAATTTAGTAGACTTACCACTAGGTTTGTTGATGTTTGCTAACACATTAAAATTACCAATAGTACCAAGAATATATCAAATTAACCTGCCAGAATGGGAGATATTCACAAAGGCGATCGCTTATGAAATAGACGGAGGTTTCACTGATAGGCGGGGAAAACAGCATAATTTTAGCTATTTTTTACAACAAAATTTCAGTCAGATTCCAATGGTGCTATCTAAGAGCGATCGCACCCAATGGCAAGAAATCTATCAACAGTTTAACAATTATCAGCTACTTAACCCCAAACAGCGAAAATTACTAGTTGAAAATACCCAGGTTTTTTTAATTAGAATGCAACGGACTTATGGTGCATCATGGGAATGGAATAACATTGACTCTACTCTCACCCGCATTACACAAGAACTGCTAGATATTATCCTTACAAATGCGCGTCAATGCGTTTTAAAAGTCAAAACAGAAACTGAACAACAGCTTCAGCATCTGCATCAACAATTAAATGAACTTCAGAAAAATGAAATCAGCCAACAGCAAATATCCGTTACTCAAGCTGAGGTAGAAAAAGCACAGCAAGATGCTAATTTGCAACTTGGACAAGTTATTAATATCTTGCAAGAACTTAATCAACAGCAAAATATAACTGCTCAATTACGGATTTTAACTGAAAAATATCTCACAACACAATCAAATATTTGGGAGCAGCCGCAAGAATTCTCAAATCAAGTGAATTCCTGGGGAAGTTGTATCAGTCAGCTTGAAACTTTAATTTCATCATTAGAACCTTTTGCTGTGCTGGAGATGATTAAACATTCTCTAAATGAGCATTTATCAAAACTAAAACAAGAAACTGAAATTTCCCTACAGCAGCTTCAAAAAATACAAATTAGCCTCTGCGAAATAGAAGATAAATCACAATCACGGCCATCAGACAATTTAATAGTAGAAAGAAAATGGTGGTTGACAGAATGGCAAAGAATCCCGGATAAATTTAAACCAGAAAACTCTGCTATTGACTTGTTTAATATAGATTTATTACGCAGTATAAATATTAAGTTTGAAGATTGGCAGCAACAACTCGAAAAAGAAGAAAACTATCTCAAAAAATATCAGAATTTTGTACAAGATTGGATCTGGAAATTAAGACAGCCAACTGAAGGCAATCGTGACGATTTAAGGCGGATCTATCTAGATAATGCCAACGTCGTCGGTATCACTTGTGTTCAAGCTGCAAATAGAGGTTTTTCTGAAGAATTTAAATCCTTTGATGTCGTCATCATTGATGAGGTTAGTAAGTGTACTCCACCAGAGTTACTAATCCCAGCTTTGAAAGGCAAAAAGTTAGTCATGGTAGGCGATCATCGCCAATTACCACCCATGCTAGATACTAGCACTTTAGAAGAAGTTACTCAAACAATTGGTAATACACGAGAAGAACTACAATTCTTAGAAGAATCACTGTTCAAAAGTCAGTTTGAATCTGCTGATGAAAGCATCAAACAAATGCTAACTACACAGTATCGAATGCACCCATTTATTATGGGTGCAATTAATCAGTTTTATGACGGTAAACTAGAATCTGGTATTTTAGAGCCGGATATAAAACGCGCACATCATCTAGCAGGAGAAATCATTCAAGAATCTCAGCATCTTATCTGGGTAAAAACGCCTATAGAGAATCAGTTTTTAGAGCAACGAAACGGAACTTCTTACTTTAATACTCAAGAAATTGATGCGATTGAACGTTTGTGTCAGCAGTTCGAGACTACTTGGGCTTCTAAAGTTGCGAATGGTGAACCAAAAAAAGAAATTGCCGTAATTACATTTTATGGCGCTCAATTAAGAAAAATCGATGAACGTCTGCAATCTGAACTTTTCCCTTCGTTAGAAATTCGTACTGGTACAGTAGACAGATTTCAAGGGATGGAACGGCCTATTGTGATTGTGAGTATGGTTCGCAACAATAGTAAAGGAGATGTGGGATTTGCTAAAAAGCCAGAACGGGTAAATGTTGCATTTTCTCGCGCTCAAGAACTGCTAATTATTGTGGGTTGTCATAATTTATTTACCCATCAATCAGGTAAAGTTGGAAGCATGTATTCGGAAGTTTCAAATATTGTAAGCCTTCATGGAGGTTTTGTTGATGTTTCTCGCCTCTTCAGCTAAACCAATTGATCACACCCTCAAAAATTTAGTAGAAGAAATTGAGGCTATCTACTGGGCAAATTAGCCCGTGTAGGTAGAGGTAAGCCGCCTGCATCATCAGTGGCAGTTATGCTGATGAGATGAAATTCCTCGTCTAGCGTCACTTCTTTCCAAGATTCAAGCGATAAATAATTGAGTTCTTTCCTCTTACCCTTACCTGCAATGCCATTCGCCCTTTCCCCTTTAACCGAAAAATATTGAGATACCAGAGATTTCTGGAAAAGAGATTGTGGCATGTGTAGTTTAAAGCAAATATCACTTGATGCTTAATTTAGCTCAAGGAGGTCTAATGATTGATCGCTTTGTAAATCTAATTTTTATCGATTCCTTTGCCGTAGCAATTAACCTGACGTTTGGTACATTGCTTCGGACTAAAATCTGCAACTATTCATGGGATGGAATTGTAGACAATAAGCTTTCAACACCAGAAACTAGCGTCAGTTCTTCTGAGTTGCCACCATCCTTGGAGGAGGTAGATATAACTACTCATATTTCATGAAGCCTGTTTGTATTGTTATCGAATTACATTAGTTGACGTTTTGCGTAATTTATAACTATTTGATTTGTAAAAATTGCAAGGCTCAGATTCCCGACTTTTCTAAGGAGTCGGGAATTTTATTGTTGGTGGGTAATACTACCCAAAACTAGCAAAATAACAGAAGTTGAAGATGTTTTTCCTTACCAGCATTTGGGAATACTAGACTTAAAAAACTTTGTTGGCAAAGGTAAGCGTGGATGAACAACGCCCAAGTCAGAATCTATGAGCTATCAAAAGAATTGAATTTGGAGAGCAAAGAGCTACTAGTAATATGCAAACAACTCAACATCGCAGTCAAAAGCTATAGCAGCAAGATTTCAGAATCCGAAGCAGAACGAATCTGTTTGGCTACTGAAAAACTTGCATCTAAAAACAAGACACCCACAAATAAATTAGGGTAACCGTTCATGGGGTCAAATTCATCAATGCCTTACAGCCTGTTCCATCAGGGTTTTACACGTTGCCCAATGAAAGTGAACGTTCCCGCTACCGGCGCATAATCTACGAGCGGATTTGCGTTTATATTGAAGATACGAAGTGCTGCTGTTCCCTGCACTGTACCAGTTTTCGGCTCAAACTTTGCACGAAAATTGCCTCTGCCAATGGAAGGGGGTAATTTCGCTGTTTGGTAATTAAAGTTGAGTGTTGTGGCACTAATCTCTCTCTCCAATACATTTCCAACTGCCCTGTATGTTACCAAAGGGTTGGACGGACGGAACACCGCTTTGGATGGAGTCACTGGCAAAAAAGTTGCCATCTTTGGTGAACGTTATAATCCCACGAAACGAACCGAAATTACCAGAGTTTGTGGTGAGGTACGTACCTGTAACAAGGTTGCGACAATCTGTTATGGATTGAGCTTCGACTTTATGCAGATTCACTACATCTGAAATAGTGAGTGTTGACAAGACACAAATCGTTAACGTGGCGAAAGTATTACGAGTTTTCATTCCAAAATATCCACTTATAAGTTCCAATTACCATTTATCTGGCAAATCTCATAATACTAGAGCGTGTCATCAGTTGAGCCAAATCACAGTAGCAGCGAGATAAATTGCACTCAGAAAGTTGACTTTGAGCTTGTCGTAAGAGTGGCGATGTCTATAACGGGCTGCGCCTACGCACAATACTGCTTGAGTTTGGCAAATTAGTCATAGTAGGCGACCATCGACAATTACCACCTATGCTTGACACCAAGACTTTAGAGGAAGTTTCTCAAGAGATTGGCAGCACAAATACAGAATTACAATTATTGCAAGAATCACTGTTTAAAATTAAGTTTGAAACTGCTAATGATAGCCTCAAACAAATATTAAATATTCAATATCGAATGCACCCCATAATTATGGGGGCAATCAATCAGTTTTATGATAGGAAACTAAAATGTGGTATCTTAGAGCCTGACACCAAACGCGCACATAATTAAGTAGGCAAAATAATTAAACCAGACAACCATCTTATATGGGTAAAAATACCTGAAGGAAATGAGTCTAAAGAGGAATTTAGAGGAACTTCATTCTTTAATATTTATGAAATTGATATAATTGAACGTCTATTTTCCCATCGCTGCAAATCACGACTGGTACAGTAGATCGATTTCAAGGTATGGAACGACTCGTAGTAATTATTAGTATGGTTCGCAATAATACTAAAGGAGATGTGGGATTTGCCAAAAAGCCAGAACGGATTAACGTTACATTTTCCCGCGCTCAAGAACTACTAGTAATTGTGGGTTGTCATTCGCTATTCACTCAGCAGGGTGGACAAATCGGGAGTATGTACTCCAATGTTTCAAACATCGTGCGTCTACATGGAGGTTTCATTGATGTTTCTCACCTCTTCAGCTAAACCTATTGATGACAATCTCAAAAATTTTGTAGACGAAATAGAAGCGCAAAGTCCTAGTTTGTCAGTTTTAGCAGCGCATCAATTTCGCTATAGCTTGCGTCAAACTCCTGTAGAAGTAAACATCAAAGAACCCCGCCAGTTTAACGTACTCGAAGAATTTATCATCCGCGCTGCTATCGAATTTCAACCTCCGCCAACAGAGGATGAATTAGCCTCTGTACTTGGGCTTGATTCTATATTTATCCAAACTACTACTGCAACTCTTCGTTCATTACAAACTCTATCAGCAACATCGCCAATTACAGTCACTCCTGAAGGGCGTTCATTCTATGAAAAAGGGTCTGTACCACAGCCCCCATATCCTGTACAGCTTAATGCTATCACAGACCCTTTAAGCGACAAAATCACCTTTCAAACTGAATCCTTAAACGAGACAGTGATAAATTTACCTGACTTGGCAGATTTTATAAGTATTGATAATACAATTACTGATATTTCTGTGTTACCCCTTGAAGAAATACAAAAAAGTATTCAAACTTCAGGTTTAGCACTTCATGTGCCAGAAGAGGGAAAAATTGTCACTTTGTGTAAAATAATAGCTTCGACTCAAAAAATTTGGAGGAAAATATCGCTTTTTGTTATCTATAATGCCCTTGAAGATAAATTGAGCATCCAAATAAGAAGTGGAAAGCAAATTTTAGAGTCAGCATCAAATTGGTTAGATGTGCTACACGCTGGAAGCAAAATATCTTTGCAAGCATTATGTAAATTGTCAACTGAAACCATTAACTTTGAACGTGAAGCTATTCTCAAGCAAAAAAACACTGAAATAGAAGCTCGACTCGAAAATATTCGCCAAAAGGCGCTAGAAGTTAGTACAAAAAGCAGTGTAAAATTAAATAATCCCACAGTGACAGGTGAAGTATTGCAGTTACGCGATGGACAAATTGCTCAAGCTTTTCTAGAAGTTTTAAATTCGGCAAAAGGTCAAGTTGTAATATATTCTCCTTGGGTGAATCAGGCAGTTGTAAATGAAAATTTTCTAACTCTGTTACAGAAATTAGCTAATGGTGGAGTCTGGATTTTAATTGGACATGGAATTTCGCGGCAACAAGAAGATGAAGATAAACCAATTCCACCAGAAGTAGAGAAAAAACTTCGAGCGGTAAAAACACCTGATGGTTTACCATCTGTACAGGTTTTTTGGTTAGGAGGTTCCCATGTTAAAGAAGTAATAGTTGATCAGAAAATTCATCTTTGTGGGTCTCATAACTGGCTATCTTATCGTGGTGACTACCTACCACGCGGTGAGTCAGTTTATAAAGTTACAATTCCCCATCAAGTAAAGGAAGCCTATGAATTTATCGCTAATCGCTTCCAAAATCACGCTCAAAAATTATGGGAAAAGGCTCTAAAAAACCGTGATTTTCAACTTGCTATAGAGCCTTTGTGCATTTGGGGTGCGCTAGGTATGGAAGATATTGCACTCAAAGAGATACAGCAAAACAATTGGCTGGAACTTCTGCCTGTGTGGTTGAATGTAGCACTTCAAGGGTTAAGGTCGAAGAATATACAAGCTGAATCAGCAAGTTTTAAAACGGCACTTTCGTTGCTGAGTCAAGTTTCAATTGATGAAACTTTTATTGAGTTATTGCAACAGGGATGGCATAAAGTTATCGGCGCGATCGCTACTAACAATCCTAAAATTGCTTTAAACTTACTTAGTGATGAAGTATGGGCGCAGTTTCTACGTCTCAATATTGTTCAAGAAAGTGATTCACCCAATGATTTTATATTGGAATATACTTAAACAATTCCAAATTCACGTATTGAAGACTGTTACATAAGGGGATTTCAACCCAGATGGTTCCTAAGCCTGTCGTTTGCGTAGCGTTCCACAGGGAAGGACTGAAACACAAGCTACGTGTAGACGTTAGCGTTAGCCTCTTCCTTTGAGAGAAGGGCTATTACATCCTTTTATTCCTGATCAAAAAGATGATGCTGCTAGCATCATCTTTGCTACTTTCATGTAATATTAATACCCTAATACGCCACGGTGTAAATAGAGCAACCATTTAAAATCTCTAAAAAGCCTATTCCATAATACTTTTGACTTTTGACTTCCGTCTTGCGGTACTAGTGGTATGCACGCAAAACAAATATCTACCTAAAGTTATATATTTTTCTTTTAAAGTAGCACGTGATGTCTAATAAAAAACCCATAGAACGGAGTGTCTTTGGTCTACGCTAACTGTACTAAAACGACCGAATTTTACTAGCATACATGATGTCTATTTGTACAGTGTGCAAATCATAATTAGGATATTTTTCACACTTAAGTATTAATAATTTTCTTAGGGGCAACCAAGAAATTTATTGTTCTGATTTTGCGTGAGTTGGCAATTAAATGATTCTTAAGCTTTGATTGACTTAAAGATAGATCCAGAGATTCGTCTTCTTCGATACAATTTATAGGCAGAGAGAGCTGAGGAGAACAAGGTGGTCTTATTAAAAGGCTTTGAGATTGAGATGTATACTGGCACGCCTCAAGGTGAAATTGTTGGTCTCTCCGATAAAATTGTTGCAGCTTTGGATGGATTTATGCGAGAGCCAGATAGCCGCAACGTTGAATACATAACCGAACCATCCCATAATTACGAGAATTTATTGTGTGCCTTGCTGCGTCCCCGGCGAAAGTTGCGAAACTATCTCAATCGCTTGGGCGATTACACCTTGATACCCGGGAGTACTTTATCTTTGGGTGGGAGCGATCGCTTTCTGCGTTCTGATCCAGCAAACCCTTATCATGATTACATTGAGAACACCTACGGGACGAAAGTAGTCACCGCCAGCGTACATATCAATGTAGGTATCAGCGATCCAGAAGTATTAATGCGGGCGTGTCGAGTCATCCGTATGGAAGCACCTCTATTTCTCGCCCTCAGTGCCTCATCTCCCTTCCTGGATGGCAAAGCTACTGGCTATCACTCCACCCGTTGGGGCGTCTTCCCGCAAACGCCTAGCCATGTGCCATTATTTGCCAGCCACGCCGATCATATCCAGTGGGTGGAAAATCAACTCGTTGCCGGAACCATGCAAAACGTGCGGCATTTGTGGGTATCAGTGCGACCAAATGGCGATCGCCGTCCCTATGACCTAAATCGCCTAGAATTACGAATTTGTGATTTAGTCACAGATCCCATTGTCTTGCTAGCCATTACTGCCTTATTAGAAGCGCGTTTGTTGCAAGTAATTGAAAATCCCAGCATCGATCCGTTAACCCAAAGTACCTTCTCTGGTGAAGAACTCGTCACCCTGACTGCTGACAACGAAGCTGCTGCTGCTGCTGGTAGTCTTGACGCTAATTTGAGGCATTGGCGAGATGGCAGAAGCATCCTAGCCAGAGATTGGATTTCTGAAATGTACCAAGATGTTTGGGCGATCGCCAAACAACGAGGCTTTAGCTGTTTCCTTTCCCCTTTACACAAAATCCTCCGCGAAGGCAATGAAGCTCAACAGTGGTTGCAATTACACGCAGTCGGTTTTGACACCCAACGCGTCATCACTCAGGCTATTGTCGCCACCCAAGAGCGCGAAATCGAACTCGAAGACAAATTGTGTTCGTCCCTGCTGACTTAACTGAAAAGATAGGGGGCATTGGGCATGGGGAAACAGGCAGGGGTACTGGGTGCAGAGAGAAAACTCTTCTCCCCTACTCCTTACTCCCAGTCCCCAGTCTTTAATCCCTGCCCGCATCTTCTGTCTTCATACAAATGGTAAATTTTCTTGGAAACACCACTAATTCTAAAAGACACAAGCACCTACTTCTTCTACATAAAACTTAATATTCTCTAATTTTAACCAAACATCCTCTTAGGCAGTGCTCTGGGAGGGTTTGTGCTTCATTTAAAAAATATAATTGATGGAGGATGCTTGATTATTATTAATAAAACCTATGAATAGCCTCTACCTTTTGGTAGATTTAACATTGACAGTAGATTGTTTTATACAATACGTAAATTATACGGATAATGCCTCAGGTAGTTTTAGTTAACCCGCAAATCCCTCCTAATACAGGTAATATTGCCCGTACTTGTGCAGCTACGGGTACGGAGTTGCATTTGGTAGGTCCTTTGGGATTTGAAATTAGCGATCGCTACCTCAAAAGAGCTGGCTTGGATTACTGGCCTTATGTCAAGCTACACTATCACGAATCGCTAGAAGCCTTTAAAACCCTACATCAGGGGCGTGGAGGCAGATGCTTGGGTTTTACTGTCGGTGGAAATTGTAATTATGTCAGCTTTCAGTTTCAACCTGATGATTGGCTACTGTTTGGTAGTGAAACCACGGGCTTACCACCAGCAATTCTGTCAGACTGCGATGCTACCCTGTATATTCCCATGAGCCAACCGGGGGTTCGCAGCTTGAATCTCTCAGTGAGTGTGGCAATTAGCTTATTTGAAACCCGTCGTCAGTTAGGCTATTTACAATAGTTGTTTACCTTTACAATCATAAGTAAATATACTTATGATGTGTCCAGAAATCTATTAGACGAGTTATTTGTGGCTGCAAAAATTTTCTTAGTTACCGCAATAATATGTAAAACAATATACTAAAAATTGGGTTTATCTGCAAATTGTAGTGGAAGATACTTACAAGCAAGGGAAGGTTATTATAAGAAATTTGTATATAAAACTTCGGATATTACCAAATTGAAATGATAGATTTTGATGAATTTGAAACATCTTAAATTAGGGAGCATAAGCGCTAAAACCCAGTTGTGTTTTACATTTGAGCTATTTTGGCTCGAAGAACGCCAGAAAGCAGCCCAAAAGTAGCCGATAATTCATACGGTTGTTTTTTAGGGAATAATCAACGTAAAGTCTCGTGTTGAGAAGACGGATTGGGTAGAAATATCTTGAAGATATCTACAGCAGGGGGCATCACTTTTCCAGAAGTCGCAGCAATTTAATTCTCAGCAGCGACTATGGACTAGGCAAATGGTTTGTCCAGTCCCCGCGATTGACGCAAGACAAGCGCGGACAATGGTAAAGGGTAAAACGTCCTAAGTGGTGTTAGGAGTGGTTCGGACAAGTAAACACAGCAAATTTTAAGTTTTGCTAACACGTGTGAACTTGTTTAAATCAGAGAAGCAGGTTAATCTTGCGTAAGCATCTCTGGTGAATGTGATCTTGATCTATCGTTCGTTGTGATCTAAATCATTGACTAGTATCCAACTGAAAAATCGAGGTCAGTTAAGCGCTAGTGATCATAGGAGGTCGTCTTTGAAACGAGCATTGAAAAAGAGAGTAAAAGCTGTGTTGAACAATAACCCCAGCAGCGATGATGCCCCGGTAGAACTGCTAAATGTGATAAATCCAAAAGTTAACCGCCGGGTACGGACAAAAGCTGCCATGATTGGCTTGGCAATCTCTATGGGAGCAACCAGCCTTTTGGTGACTCGGCAAAGCGATCAAGCCCAAGCAGCGGTACCTGTAGGCAGCCAAAAGGCTTTTTCTTCGATTCCTGCTGTTCCTGACACTAAGGTGAAATTCGCCTCCACAAAGCTGGAATCCCAAGCAATCTCATCAGCGAGCGTGCCGGAAAATCCTGTGATCGTGGAACCAACGGCAGTATCACAAGTGCCTGGGCTTGAAGCTAAATGGCAAGTTGCGGCAAGTGGAATGTCTTTGCAAGTTCCTGGATCAGAAACGTTTTCCCAAGCAACAGCAGTTTATAAAAATTCTACCTACCTGAAGCCCCAAGTGGCACAGGGATTGAACCATACCTTAGCCGAAACTAGTTTCCCAACAGTCAATAATCTGTCTGACTCTAGTGCTGATAATGTTGGTATTACAAATGCATCACTAGTTGCCCAGCCACAAACAGTGGCAACATCTGGCGTAGCTAACAGTGAAATAAATGCACAACTTAAGGCGCAACAAGAGTTCGCACTGAATCGCTTACAAGAAAAATCGAACCGTTTAAGAAAAAGTCTGGCGCAGTTGCGGTCTGGGGAGACCAAAAATTTATCACAAGCTGATATGGGGTTGGTGCAGCCGACGACTGTAGTTGAGAAAACTGTATTAGCCCAGTCGAACATTTCTGGCGATGCAAGCAAAGCAAACCTGATAGCAAGGTTAAAACAGAAGACACAGACGACTGCACTTCTACCAGCTAAACCAACAGTTATTGCGTCCTCGCCTCGAACAGCCTACGAAGTTAAGCCTGGAGATACACTAGCAGCGATCGCTAGCAGATACAATACTTCAGTATCACAACTAGTTAAGGCAAATAACCTCAATAATCCAAATGAACTGCAAATTAGTCAAAAACTGATTATTCCTGCTGTTCAACTTGAGGCAACCGTAGCGACTAAGCCCATTTTTGTAGAGTCCAGCAAAACTCCTCATGTTGCCACCTCCTCTGTGAACATTGGTAGTGCCAACTCATATCTACCTACTTCACAATCACCAACTATTGCTGATAACAGTAGCGTTGCCGTCCCTACACCGGTAACTGTTCAGATTCAGGCAAATAGTGCGACCGCCTTAGAAACAACCCCCCCCACGGCTAGTTCTTATGGCGTCGGTGGTGAAAGTCCAGTGCCAACAGCTTTTGCCGAAATGCAACAGCCGAAAACACCAGCAAATAGGATTGCAAGGGTAAACAATAACAATAACGACCGTTTGCGGGGCTTACAAACTGAAATCCAGAGGTTACAGCAGAAATATCGCGCTCAACAGTCTGGTAACTTAGTTGTGCCAGCAGCAGCTACCGAAACTAATAATGCTGCGATGCTCACTCCTATTTCTACCCCTAATAATTTCACTGTACCCAACCCCGCGTCTCGACCCAATAGTGTAGCGATACAGATTCCAGTTCCTACACCTATTAGAGCTAGCTATAGCATTCAGCCAATTAAGCCCCAATTCACTGCTACTATGCCGGCTAACGAGCCAGTAAATCCAGATTTCTTGCCCAATCTAGGCTCTGCTAGTCAGTGGACTCCCTCTGGCAATCCATCTGGCACAAGGGTTAAAACGCCTGCTGGCAGAGTAAATGCCTCTGACTCCTTAGGAAAGATGCGGGGAACTACAGTTTCTCCACAGATGCGGATACCACCTTTGGCAGCAGTAGACCAATATCTGCCCAGAGCAATTGATGAAACTATACCCCCTCCATCTAGCTCATCCATAGCTTACACATGGCCGGCGAAGGGTACTCTCACCTCTGGCTTTGGCTGGCGCTGGGGTAGAATGCACAAAGGAATTGACGTTGCTAACTCCACTGGTACGCCAGTTGTCGCCTCAGCTGAGGGTACGATAGAAAAAGCTGGCTGGAATAATGGTGGTTATGGCAACCTCGTCGATATTCGTCATCCCGATGGCAGCATGACTCGCTATGGTCATAACAGCAAGATTCTAGTGCAACCTGGTCAGTTAGTGCATCAAGGAGAAACAATTGCTTTAATGGGTAGCACAGGTCACAGCACTGGACCACACAGCCACTTTGAAATCCATCCATCAGGTAAGGGTGCTGTTAACCCAATAGCCTTCCTACCAAACCGCCTGTAATTCTTGAATGTCTGTAACTAAATTATTGCCTTGTTAGTTGAGGGAGTTTAGCTCCCTCTTTTGCTTTCTATAACCTCAACAGGGATGAAACTTCTAACAAAATTGCCAAAGGGGCTAGTCTTGAGCAAGTTTGTATGCTATATTAGTTAATGATTTAAATAAATCTGGCTCAGTAGCTCAGTTGGTTAGAGCACGGGACTCATAAGCCTGGGGTCGTTGGTTCAACTCCGACCTGAGCCACTTTAAATAATATAATGTCCGGTTGAATAAAGCTGAGGAGATGGCGCAGCACGGTTCTTAAGTAATTGTACTTCAACCACCTCACTGAGTTTAAATATAGAAGCAGGGCGACGCCGAATAGCCCGTCGTAGACATCGCTCTGGCTAAGAATATCTTAAACTTCCGGATACGACTCCCAAGGCTCTTTAACTGGGCTGCTAATTGTTCTGCACGCTCTTGAGCAGCGTTTTCAATTTCTAATAGCCTGATTAAAAAATTGCACACGGCGTTACTCCTGAGCAAGCGATTGCACTTCTTCCACTGACAATGCCAAAGCTTGTGCAATCTGTTCGATGCTCAAATTCATTTGTAATAATCGGGGTATGGCATCTCTTCTGGCTTGTTCTGCAAGTTCCGCCCGTTGTCGTTCTTGCTCGGCATTTCGGGAGATTTCTGTATAAGTTAAAAACCGTTCTCCGTCAGGGCGATATAGCTGCAAACCCTCTGACGATCGATCAAAGCGAATTTTTAACCGAGGACTCACCCAATCTTCCATTAGGGGGATGACATCTAAACCGTCTTCACTACGCAACCATCCACGCAAATTATTTTGATCGGGATCGTAAATGTAGTACTCTTCTACCCCATAGCGATCGTAGAAAAGTAATTTCTTGTCCATTTCAGTTTGTGTGTTGCTGGGAGAAAGAATTTCAAACACTACTTGTGGTGCAACTCCCTCCTCTTTCCATTGTTGGTAGCAAAGGCGATCGCCTTTTGGTCTACCTAATACCACCAGCACATCTGGGGCGTTAACAATTTTGTTTCGTCCCTCTACCGGATACCAAAATAAATCCCCGGCGACAAATACATTTGGATCGTCAGCAAATAGCCACTCTATATTCTGCTTAATTTCTACAATCCAGCCAAACTGTATGGTATTATTAGCCACTGGTTGTCCGTCACTATCTGGGTAGATGACCTCTGGCTGGGTAGGCGGTTGGATTTGCGATACCATAGCTTCGCCCTCAGAAGGATATTTTATCGGGATGCTTCCAAATTAGCAGACTCTTAAGGATGTCTGCGGCATGAATCTGGAGGAATAACTATCTATAACAGTACGATTGTTCTACTACAAACCAATTAAAGATAGTATTATTAAGGACTGTTTCATAGGAAACTCCCTCTTCGCCGCCCAATATGTCAGACCAACAGCTAGCAGCGTCCTTGAATGGACATCTTCCCTACCCCAGCCACAACAGCCAGAATACCATTCGGATTCGGGGTGCTAGGCAGCATAATCTGAAAAATATTGACTTGGAATTGCCACGCGATCGCCTGATTGTATTTACTGGCGTTTCTGGTTCTGGTAAGTCTTCCCTGGCCTTTGATACCATTTTCGCTGAAGGGCAACGTCGCTACGTGGAATCCCTCAGCGCCTACGCGCGGCAATTTTTAGGACAACTGGATAAGCCGGATGTGGAAGCGATTGAAGGCTTAAGTCCAGCAATTTCCATTGACCAAAAGTCAACCTCTCATAACCCCCGTTCCACCGTGGGTACGGTGACAGAGATTTACGACTATTTGCGGCTGTTGTTTGGTCGGGCTGGTGAACCCCATTGTCCGATATGCGATCGCTGTATTGCACCCCAGACAATCGATGAGATGTGCGATCGCATCATGGAATTACCAGATCGCACCCGCTTCCAAATTCTTGCACCCGTTGTCCGGGGAAAAAAAGGCACACACCGTAAGCTTTTGTCAAGTCTGGCATCTCAAGGTTTTGTCCGCGTGCGGATCAATAGTGAGGTACGCGAACTGTCAGATTCCATTGAATTGGATAAAAATTTTACCCATACCATCGAAGTGGTAATTGACCGCCTGGTGAAAAAGGCTGATATCCAAGAGCGTTTGGTTGATTCCCTGTCTACCTGTCTCAAGCAATCAGGTGGTATTGCGACCATTCTTGTGAGTTTACTTGGTGACGACGGACAAGAAAAAGAAGAAGAATTAGTCTTTTCGGAAAACTTTGCTTGTCCAGAACATGGCGCGGTGATGGAGGAACTATCGCCGCGATTGTTCTCGTTTAACTCGCCTTATGGTGCTTGTCCCCACTGTCATGGACTCGGGACTTTAAGAAGATTTGCGCCAGACTTGATAATACCCGACTGGGAAGCGCCAGTTTATGCTGCGATCGCGCCTTGGTCAGAAAAAGATAATTCTTATTATCTGGAATTACTCTATAGTGTGGGACAGATTTACGGGTTTGAGTTACAGACAAATTGGAGCAAGCTGACAGAAGAACAGCAGCAGATTATTTTGTATGGAGATAAAGATGAACGAGCCGCAGAGGCACAGAGGAAACAGAGTTTTAAAGGTGCTATTCCAATTTTGCAACGGCAATATGAGGGTGGTTCGGAATTAGTTAAGCAAAAATTAGAGCAGTATTTAATTGATCAACCGTGTGAAGTTTGTCAGGGAAAACGATTAAAACCAGAAGCATTAGCGGTAAAGTTGGGACAATATGGAATTTTAGAATTAACTGGAGTATCAATTCGGGATTGTCGAGAAAGAATTGAGCAATTCAAGTTGAGCGATCGCCAGTTGCAAATTGCTGATTTAGTCCTCCGAGAAATCAAAGCTAGATTGCAATTTTTGTTAGATGTAGGCTTAGATTATCTCACCCTTGATCGTCCCGCCATGACCCTTTCTGGTGGCGAAGCCCAACGAATTCGTCTAGCAACGCAAATTGGTTCTGGTTTAACAGGAGTTCTCTACGTTTTAGATGAACCGAGTATTGGTTTGCATCAACGAGATAATGGCAGGTTGCTCAAAACTTTAACGAAATTGCGTGATTTGGGTAATACATTAATTGTTGTTGAACATGATGAAGAAACAATTCGTGCGGCTAACTACATAGTTGATATTGGCCCTGGTGCAGGAATTCACGGTGGAAATATTGTCGCCCAAGGTGATTTTCAGGCGTTATTAGCAGCAGAAGATTCCTTGACAGGTGCTTATTTATCGGGAAGGCGAGTAATTACCACACCAGCAGAACGCCGAGAAGGAAATGGGCGCAGTTTGGGAATTAAAAATGCCCATCGCAACAATTTAAGAAATATAGATGTAGAAATTCCATTAGGTAAACTTGTCTCTATTACAGGTGTGTCTGGTTCTGGCAAATCTACCCTGATTAACGAGTTACTGTACCCATCTCTGCAACACCATTTAACTAAGAAAGTTCCCTTACCGAGACATTTGGATAAAATTCAGGGATTAAATGCGATTGATAAAGCGATCGTTATCGATCAATCCCCTATTGGACGCACACCACGTTCTAACCCTGCAACTTACACAGGAATTTTCGATGCCATTCGGGATGTATTTTCACAAACAGTAGAAGCCAAAGCTAGGGGCTACAAACCTGGACAATTTTCTTTTAACGTTAAAGGTGGACGTTGCGAAGCTTGTAGCGGACAGGGTGTGAATGTTATTGAAATGAACTTTCTCCCAGATGTTTACGTGCAATGCGAAATTTGTAAAGGTGCAAGATACAACCGCGAAACTTTGCAGGTTAAGTACAAAGATAAGTCTATTTCTGATGTGTTGAGAATGACAGTTGAGGAAAGTTTAGACTTTTTTCAAAATATTCCCAAAGCGATCGCCCGCTTGCAAACTTTATTTGATGTCGGGTTGGGTTATGTCCAACTAGGACAACCTGCGACTACCTTATCTGGTGGTGAAGCGCAACGGGTAAAATTGGCAACAGAACTATCTCGACGCGCCACAGGGAAGACACTTTATTTAATAGATGAACCGACAACAGGGTTATCTTTTTACGATGTCCACAAATTGTTAGATGTATTGCAAAGGTTGGTAGATAAAGGTAATTCAATATTAGTAATTGAACACAACTTAGATGTAATTCGTTGTTCTGATTGGGTGATAGATTTGGGGCCAGAAGGTGGCGACAAAGGGGGAGAATTGATTGCTGTGGGGACACCGGAGGAAGTTGCAAAAAATCCCAGGTCTTATACTGGGCAATATTTGCAGCAGGTTTTGAAGCAGTATCTGGCGGTGAAAAAATAGTACGGTGCTTTAGTGAAACCTAACACACCTGATACAATAATTTTAAAATGGTGTCTTTGGCTTCACTTTAACGCACCTTATAATTGAATCTAATTCTTTTCTAGAAATCTCAAAATGTATATTAATAAATCTCTACGTAATAATCTTGAAGAATGGAGAAACAGAGTTGCTAATGCACATTACAATCAACTACATAGACAACTAGATTATTTTTTAGGAAAATTAGAAAATACATCAATTATCAACTCTATATTATTAGAGTTACAAATACTAACTGATACTTTTGGAATTAATCCTAGAGAAAAATGTAGAGATGCACTAAGAGGTGGGATGCTTTTTCATATATTTGAAAATAAAAAGTTTCTAAGTGAAACTGAGCGTGTTATATATCACTATAATTTATTAAAAATCTTACAAGAAGATGATACACCTTTATATTTAAATTCCTCTGTGATTGATGGCACTATGCAGCCATCAGAAAGACCAAGATTGTTTGTATCTCAATATATTGATCCATTAGTATATTACATCCAAGATAAACTTGATGAGAGTAGTACAGTTTTATATTTGTTAGAAAAATACAAGCAACGATGTGAATGGTTTTTTAAAGAGGAACTTCGCAAACTTTATGAGGATAATCAAGGTAATTCAGATAAACAAGGTAAACAAGAGAAAGTTTTAGATAAAAATTTAAGAAAGTTTCTATTTGATCAAGGTATTGATTATCCATTATCACAACCTCCATCGCCATCGGGTGAAGCAGATATAGTAAGTCTTTTAAATACCAAAGATCCATTGATACTAGAAGTCAAAATTTTTGATAGAAATAATAATAATTATGGTAAGAATAGAATAATAGATGGCTTCAGACAAATAGTTAAATATGCAAATGATTACAATAAATCGATAGGCTATTTATTCTTATTCAATTTTGATAGTGCTGAAATAGATATAGTTACAAATTATGGAAACTCTAATTTTCCAGTCAGAATACTTTTTAATGGAAAAACATATTTTATTATTACTGTTAATATATATCAATTTAATACTAAAAGTGCTAGTAAAATTAAAGGTAAATTACAAAAATTCACTATTTTTGAAGAAGAACTTACAGTAGAAGCAATATCATAGCTTGAGTAGATGAAACTGCACTTAGTATAAAGAAGTAGTTATTGTGTTTTATTATGTAAACTTTCTTTATTTTATCACTCTAGAAATAGAATAATTGAGGTTAAAAGATAAAAGTTAGGTTTTGATAAGGTAATTAGCATTCGTAAACTTATAAAAGCCTGAAAAATCAGCTTATAAAATAAACAAACTTGCATCAATGTGAAAAAACTTTCCCAAAACCTCAGCTTGTTCTTTCGTCATTTCTAACTCGCCATTAATGACTTTAGCAACAATCTCGCTTGAACCAAGAATTTCTACCAAATCAGCTTGTTCCAAACTCCTAGCTTCCATCAAATGCTTGAGTCTTGAGCGAGGTGTTGAAACATTAAGCTGATAGTGCTTATCTTCAAAATCCTCAATCAGTTTTACCAATAATTCCAACAAAGCATCTTCTTCAGGAGTCAGATGAGAACGAGATAGCAGTTCTTCAACAGTTTCTAAAAACTTCTCGTTTTCCTCTTCTGTCTTGATAATCCGAGGTTGATGTTGAGACAGCAATTGGCTGTAAATGTCTGAGTTAAAAGTAAGGGTCATTTTTCCAGGAGTCTTTGTCATATTCAGCATGAGTTAAGACATATTTTATATAAATGACTTGCTTTTCATAGTTAATACTAGCAATTAAGCGGTATTTATTACCTTTGATGTTAAAAACTATAAACTCGCCTACTGCTTCGGCTTTCGGATAAATAGTTTGAACTTCTAGCAAATTACCCCAGTCTGCTTTACTAGCAGTTATGTACCAGTCATCAAGTGTTTCATAGCAATCAGCGTGTTTTTGGCAGAATTGTCATAGCTTTTTGCGACTGATGACGTGCATTAATTTCTTATTTCGGCGTTTATCAGCTTGCTCTGGATAGATTTTTAGCTCACTATGTATTTAAATTAGCTCTCTCCTCCTTTTTGCCAAAACTGCTTTAAAATTTCCCCTGGCTTTCTATCCCAGGTGTCGATATGCTCGTATATCAAATTATTTTGGTTGAGTTTATACGTTGAATAGCCATTAAAAAGCAAACCAGCTTTCCAGGGAACGCGTAACACTCCCCGCACTGTCCAATTTGCTAAAATTGTGTCTTCTGCTGACTGATAAACTTCATGCACATCAAAGTAAATTTGGGTAAAAAATAGCCGAGCGTGAAATCGCAAAGTCCAAAATATAATGCGATAGTTAAATTTGTATTTGAATGTATTTACCGGGTCTTTAAAATAGATATCCTGTGTATAGATGTCATAGGAGATATCTTTTTGAAAAAGTGTTGGTAAATCCTGTTTTAGAGTCTTAATTACCCGTTCCACTGGCAATTTAAATTCCATGCGCCTTTTCCCTTAAAAAAACTTTTTTAACAACCTCTCCACCCCTTGCCAAATTGAAGATGATCTGCTGTCGTCTACACTACTCCTACTCAAATCTAACAGAGTGGGAAATGATGCAGACTTAGCATAAGGCCCATTTCGCAAAACTTTAGCGAGAGTATTATTCTCGCGCAAACCTTCGTAAAAAAAGAATACCTCTCCTTGAATGCCAAGTTGACGATTGTATTCAATTGCCTGCACTAGATATTCTGGACTAATACAATAACTGCCAAGCTTTATTAATATTCCCGGCGCTAACTTCGGCAACGTTGCATCTGTCAACTGCTGGTTTACTAGTTTATCAGCGATCGCACGGTAACTCCTAAAGTCACGGCGATAAATCTGCGGCTGAATCATATCAACTATTCCCCGCTTCAGCCATGTGGGTGAATCTTGCAAATATTCCTGGAATGCCCAATCATAAATATTAGGTGCGATCGCTACTAGCAAGTTAGGATTAACTGCTTTCACCTCCCGGTAGAGACGCGCCAAGAACTCAGTGAGAATATCTGCACGCCACTGTAACCATTGTCTGTCTTTGGGGTTCTGTGGCGGATTACGATCAAATTCCTGGCGATAGCGGGTGACAGTTCCCTGATCATAACCACCTTCACAGGGTAATGCTGGGAAGCGATCGTCACCTTGGACACCATCCACACCATAATTGTTCACAACTTCCAGCACCAAATTTAACAAGAATTCCTGCACCTGAGGGTCGAGTGCATTCAACCACTCAAAGCCGTTTTTCTTCAGTAAGTTGCCGTTACAATCATGGGCAGCCCATTCCGGTTTTTTCTGTAAAAGTACACCACCATTCAAATTGTAGGAACTGGCAAAACCATATTCAAACCAAGGAATGACTTTCAACCCAACTCGCCGCGCCTCAACTACCACTTCTTCTAAAGGGTCGCGACTTACACATAGAGGGTCAATTTCGACTCCAAAGGTCTGCCGCATTGTTTGACTGGGATACAGAGTTACTGCCTTGTTCCAAACAACGGGGAACACCACATTAAATCCTGTCTCAGCAAGCAAATCCATCGCCTCGGCAATGCGTTGCTTTGACCTGAGAACTTTACTATCAGTAGTGGTCAGCCAGATACCACGCGTTTCTATTGTGCCCATTTTATTTGTGTCTCAAATAATTATATTAGACCTCTTGGCTTGACTGAAGCTGACTTTTCACGGGATGTGGAAAAGGGGATTGGTTCGCGATAGCTCATCGCGAACCAATCCTTTGGACTTAAGATGATTTGCGTCCTTTAATAT
>NZ_JBALCN010000044.1:0-71263 GCF_036919615.1 Nostoc sp.
TAACGCTACGTAAATACACTATCTCAAAAGTATCCTAGCGTTATCATTTCATTTGGTTAGCCACCTTTAGATTTACTTTATAAATAGCCTCTTAGGAATGGGTAATTTTTAGCTTCGGCTCAATTACCAATTTTGTCAATAAAAAGCAAAGGGGCAAAGGAAAAAGATTCTTTTTGCTCCCCTGCTCTTGCTGTACCTATTGTTGAATTGCTTGATAAAGCAACTTTAAACCCAGATCAACTTTGCTCTCCACCTTCTACAATAAAGATAGACTTTGTTGAGATTTGTATAGTTGGGGATAAGCTGTCATGGCTCCCGCCGTTTTAATTCAAAATCTGCAAAAACGCTACGGTACAGTGGTCGCCGTCCAGGATGTTTCCTTTCAGGTAGAATCAGGAGAAATCTTTGGTTTACTTGGCCCCAACGGTGCTGGTAAAACTACTACCTTGCGTGCTTTGTGTACACTTACCACACCGGATGCTGGCAAAATCGAAATATCTGGCATCTCTGTGTTAAATAATCCGAGAGTGGCAAGACAACGACTAGGCTATGTTGCTCAGGAAGTTGCTATAGATAAGGTGCTGACTGGAAAAGAACTGCTGCAATTGCAAGCAGCACTTTATCACCTTCCAGGCGCGATCGCCAAACAGCGCATTGAGACGGTATTAGATTTACTCGGTTTACAAGAATACGCCAATAAAAAAACAGGAACCTACTCTGGCGGTTTACGCAAGCGCCTAGACTTGGCTGCTGGATTGCTCCATGCACCCGATGTTTTGGTGTTGGATGAGCCAACTGTAGGACTTGACATAGAAACTCGTTTTGTGGTGTGGGAGTTTCTGCGAAAATTACGCGCCTCAGGGACAACGGTAGTAATTACCAGCCATTATCTAGAAGAAATTGACGCCCTAGCCGATCGCGTGGCAATTATAGATCGGGGCGTTGTGATTGCAAGTGGTACACCTTCACAATTGAAAGATCAAGTCGGGGGCGATCGCATCACCTTGCGAATCCGCGAGTTTTCCCCCATTCAGGAAGCCGAAAAAGCCAAAAACCTCTTGCAACCTCTGCCGTTTGTGCAAGAAGTGATCATCAACAGCGCTCAAGGTAATTCCCTCAACTTGGTGGTGACACCTCAGAATGATGTTCTGATTAACATCCAGCAAGCGCTGAATACTGCTGGTTTACCCATTTTTGGCATCGCCCAATCTCGCCCCAGTCTCGATGATGTTTACCTCGCCGCTACAGGACGCACCTTGTTGGATGCAGAACTCGCAGCCGTTGCCACCCGCGATCCCAAGGCTGAGAAAAAGCAGAATATGAGATAGGGGAAATGGGCCAAACAGGGCATAGGGTATGGAGATACTTACCAATCCCCAATCTAAAATTCAAAATTCAAAATCCCCAATTCTCAATCACCAATCTAAAATCCAAAATCCAAAATCCAAAATTGCTATGAGCGTTACTCCTAAATCTGATATCAATTGGCAGCCGATAGCATCGCCGCAAGCAGATGCTAATGTTGCACCTAACTTTTTCGGTGAATTGGTACAAGAGACGCTGGCTTTAACTCGTCGCTTGTTTATTCAGTTGCAACGCCGTCCCTCCACATTGGTTGCCGGAATTATTCAGCCAGTAATGTGGTTATTACTATTTGGTGCTTTGTTCCAAAATGCTCCCAAAGGTATATTTGGCAATACAACAAATTACGGACAATTTTTGGCTGCCGGCATAATTGTGTTTACAGCCTTTGCCGGGGCGCTGAATGCTGGTTTGCCGGTAATGTTTGACCGCGAGTTCGGCTTTTTGAATCGCTTGCTGGTGGCACCCTTAGCATCACGGTTTTCCATTGTCTTTGCTTCGGCAATCTTCATCATCAGCCAAAGTTTGCTGCAAGCAGCGGTGATTGTGGCGGCAGCAGCGTTCTTGGGGGCTGGACTACCAGATGTAGCGGGTTTAAGTGCGATCGCTCTAATTGTCTTCCTCTTAGCTTTGGGCGTGACAGCCATCTCTCTCGGTTTAGCTTTTGCTCTACCCGGACACATTGAATTGATTGCAGTGATTTTTGTCACTAACCTACCATTATTGTTTGCTAGTACTGCTTTGGCTCCTCTATCTTTTATGCCTCAGTGGTTGCAGGTTGTGGCTACTCTGAATCCTCTCAGCTATGCGATCGAACCAATTCGCTATCTGTATCTCCACAGTAATTGGGGACTAGATAGTGTAGTAATGCAGGCTCCTTGGGGTGATGTTACCTTTGGCGGGGCGTTGCTGGTGTTGTTTGGCTTTGCCCTAGTCGCCTTAGTGAGTATTCAGCCCCAACTGCGTCGAACTCTTGCTTAAGATAAAATAGAGAAATTTTAGGGTAAAAACCCCATGAAAAAACCATTTTTACAAATTATTAGACTCTTTGTGGCTACGGCGGCAGGAATTAGCTTTGCTTCCTTACTCATGGCTCAACCGAGTTCGGCTCAAATCAACAGCCCAGCGGATGCTTTTCCCAGTAATAGTACAACAGACCAAAATACCGATCCGTTCTCTCGTTCAAACTCAGACAATTTCAACATGTTTGACCTGATTCATCGGGCAAATTTTGGGACTCTCAACTGGAATTCTGACCAACAGAACGACCAACTAAACTCAGCAGCAGCAGCTTTTAAAGCAAGGCAACAAAGACTAATTCGAGGTCAACAACAGCAAGCAGCCCCCAGTTTACCAGTGATTACACCACCAGTGGTTACACCACGCTCAATTACACCACCATCAGGTAACTGAATTCAAACAAAGAACCCCAAGCTTTTAGGGCTTGGGGCTGAGACTATTTTAGGACTTACGCAGAAGAGATCCCCCAACCCCCTTAAAAAGGGGGCTTTTCAGATCCCCCCCCTTTTTAAGGGGGTTAGGGGGGATCGAGGTTTCAGGTTTTCAGTGCGTAAGTCATATAATTAAAAAATCCTTGGTTATCAGGTAAAAACTACAGCCCAAGTGCAGCTAAAATATCGCTAGCATGGCTGCTGGTATTTACATTAGCGTCAACATGGGTAATTTTGCCGCTGGGGTCAATTACGTAGGTGACGCGCTTGGCATAACCACCGCCATCCACATCGAAAGCTTTGATGAGGGATTTGTCGCTGTCAGCCAGTAGGGGAAAATTCAAATTATATTTTTGGGTGAATGCCTGATGGGAGGCTTCATCATCTGCACTGACTCCCAAGATTACAACATCTTTGCCTTGATATTGAGACTGGGCATCCCGAAAACTACAGGCTTGTTTGGTGCAGCCTGGCGTGTCATCTTTGGGGTAAAAATATAAAACAACTGTCTTGCCGGCGAAATCAGATGACGAGACTGTGTTGCCGTTTGTATCTTTGGCGGTAAATGCAGGTGCATCCGTACCAACTGCTAGAGGCATAATAAACCTTTCCTGTTTCAGATTGTTGATGCACTTGAAATTTTACATTAATTTATAATGATTAAATATAATTACTAAAAAATAGCATAACTATACTTGAGGTAACTAATTTTTGTTAAATCAGGTAGCTGGTACAAAAAAAAATATATTCTTAAACTAATCTTTCTTAGAAGAAAAATTTCTACCCATACACAATGCCTGCTGTTGATTCCCAAAACCCAAATATTTTTGTCTATCCTCAAAGCACAGTAGAAAGAGCCGAGCGATCGCTAGTCTGTTCACCCTTTAATCTATCTTTATTTGAAGTCATGGGACACCAGAGTGTGTCATTAACTGCGATCGCCCTGGAAAATGGACTCAAGCAAGGCTATACTAAACGCCCTTTATCAGAATTAGCCTGTGACAATGCCTTAGGCTGGCTGATCCAAGTAGGTGTATTGCGGCGCGAAGTCGATGGTCAGGGAATTACAGATAGTTTTCGCCTTACTCCCTTGGGACGCCAGTTAGTGGAACAATACCAGGGAAAAAATTGGCGGACTCCTTCATGGCGCGATCATTTATCCGATGCTGTGATTCGTTGGTTACGGATACCCTTTTAGAAGAAAAAACCAAAGAGTTAGGATTAGGGAATCAAAGGGAACAATATATACGGAAACATCACACCTATTCATGAAGTCTTTACCATAATCATCTAATTGAATTTTGTGATCGTGCTGGTAAGGAGTCAAAAAGGGAGACAGAGAGAGAAAGAGACGCTCTGACGTGGAGAAATTATCAAATCTTCTCTCCGTGTCCGCGTTTCCTTGTGTCTTCTTCCCTCCTAAAATTTCAGCCTGTATCTTTAAAAACTAAGTGATAGCAACTATGAAATCAATTATGGTGGTGGGGACAACATCTCATGCAGGGAAATCACTTTTAACTACAGCTATTTGTCGTATTCTGTCGCGGCGTGGCTGGCGGGTGGCTCCCTTTAAAGGTCAAAATATGGCTTTAAATGCTTATGTCACTGCTAGTGGTGGAGAAATTGGCTATGCCCAAGCAGTGCAAGCTTGGGCAGCAGGAGTTGTGCCTTGGGTAGAAATGAACCCAATTTTACTCAAACCTCAAGGGGATATGACTTCCCAAGTAATTATCAAAGGTAGGTCTGTGGGTAAAGTCAGTGCCTCAGATTACTACGAGCAATATTTTGACATAGGCTGGCGGACAATTGAAGAATCGCTACAGCATTTAGGAACAGAATTTGACTTGCTGGTTTGTGAAGGTGCCGGTAGTCCAGCGGAGATTAACCTTAAGCACCGCGACTTAACTAATATGCGAGTGGCAAAATATTTGAATGCGCCGACGATGTTAGTGGTTGATATTGATCGGGGTGGTGCTTTTGCCCATGTCGTTGGAACCTTAGAGTTATTAGAACCAGATGAACGCGCCTTAATTAAGGGTGTAGTAATAAATAAGTTTCGAGGACAGCGATCGCTCTTAGATCCGGGAATAAAATGGTTAGAAGAACGCACGGGTATCCCTGTTATCGGTGTTATACCTTACTTACAAGAAGGGTTTCCAGCAGAAGACTCCCTTGATCTCCTAGAACGTCAATCGTCATCGAATAAAGCCCAAACTGACCTCAACATTGCTGTCATCCGTTTACCAAGAATTGCCAATTTCACTGACTTTGACCCACTCGAATCGGAAAGCACAGTTTCAGTGAAATATTTAAGTCCTAAGCAAGATTTAGGACATCCTGATGCTGTAATTATCCCAGGTACAAAGACCACAATTGCTGATTTGCTACTGCTGCAAAAAAGCGGTATGGCAGAAGCTATCCAACACTATGCCGCCTCTGGTGGAACAGTATTAGGTATCTGCGGCGGCTATCAAATGCTTGGTCAAATCATCGCCGATCCAGAAGGGATAGAGGGACAAGCAGGCAGATTTCAAGGGTTAAATCTTTTACCAATCAGAACTGTAATTACAGGACAAAAAATTGCTCGCCAGCGCCAAGTTAGCTCAAATTATCCACAACAGGGTTTGCCAGTCAATGGCTTTGAAATCCACCAAGGGCGATCGCGCATCGAACAGCAAGGGATAGATCCTGAATCGTACCATGCCCTATTTGACGATATTAATTTAGGGTTAGTGGATAGTTGTCAATCGGTGTGGGGAAGTTATCTGCACGGGCTTTTTGACAATGGCCCTTGGCGACGGGCTTGGTTAAATCGCCTCCGTCAACAACGGGGTTTAAAATCTTTGCCCACCGGTGTTGCTAACTATCGGGAACAGAGAGAACAGATTTTGGATTCTTTAGCCACTGAAGTAGAAAGCCATTTAGACTTAAGTCTGTTTTTGTCTTAAGCTAAAGTGCATAAAAATCGCCCATTTTTTCCTTAAAACTGTCATTGGTCATTAGTCATTTGTCTTTACAAACGACTAATGACAAAGGACAACCTTCATGAGTCAATACTAAATTAAATGCGTAACATTGATGATTGTTAATGTCCGCTTTTTACCAGATGATGTCACAGTAGATGCCGAAGTGGGAGAAGCCCTCTTAGATGTAGCAGATCGGGCAGGGGTATTTATTCCCACCGGTTGTCTCATGGGGTCTTGTCACGCTTGTACCGTGGAATTAGAGGATGGAGAGATCGTCCGCGCTTGTATCACCGCAGTACCGCCACGCGAGGAATTGACGATTAATTTGTTTAGCGATCCAACTTGGTAATATCGCCCCTGCTATTGAGGCTGATCGCATTTTTTCAGAAAATTAATGCCAAAGAAAATCTGAGAACTGAAGCAAATGCTTTCCCAAGCAGGTTTTACAGAACTTCCAGGAAAAGGCAGTCACACTAACTGGCTGCATCCCTTCTATAGCAGAGAAATCACGTTTTCAGGCAAAGATGCAGCAGATGCTAAACGCTACCAAGAGAAGGAAGTGAAACAAGCAATTGAGGAAGTAGAAGGGAAAAAAGAAGATGAATAAACTCAAGTACCGAATGCTTATCCAATGGTCTGAGGAAGATGATTGCTTCTTAGTAGGATTTCCTGATTTTTCAGGACAACGCTGGCGGACTCATGGGGATACTTACGAGTTGGCTGTGGCAAATGGAATTAAAGCTTTAGAGTCTCTAATTATTGCTTACAAAGCTGTAGGTGATCCACTTCCAGAGCCAACAGTAAGTAGGGTGCGTTAACGCAATTTACTAAGTGGTAACTAATGCTGCACAATTTGTGCGATCGCAGATTATTTTGGTTTAAATAATATTTTTATGTAATCTCACTGTTATTTTTGTAACTTAATTAATGTTATATTTTTTGTTGGCTGGGACTTACTCAGCTTATTGATACTAATAAATAAAGGTTGACTATAGTGAATAAATTGAATAACCGTCAGCTTGCTGCTATCCTCGCGGGTGGTATCGGGTTTGGCTTTGCTGTTGTACAGGAAGATTGTCGTTTTCCCTATGTACAAACAGTTATGCCTGCTGCCTTGATTGCTTATGTTAAGGCTGATGATTCCAAGCCACCCTCTGATTCTGACAAGAAATTGAAGGGTAAAGGTAAACGGTAAGTAATTTACCCTCAGCATACATGAAGTGCTGAGGGTAAGCAAAACTAAATTGATAAATTAGAAGAATAAATGCTTAATTCTGGACAATGCCCGAACTGTAAAAAATTAATTAGTTCTGTAAAATTTTGTTCTTTAAAAGGAGATAGTCATACAACTCATGACATTGTTGGGTACTTATGTAATTCTTGTAATACTATACTTGGAGTTCAGATTGACCCTACTTCTCTAGCAGATCAAATAATACGGAGCTTAAAACTTAATTTCTTTCAAGCAGTAAGAAACTTTTACACATTGTTTCCTACTGCCTGTTTTTGCTATCTATATCAATTAGCTTTAACATTCAGCGCGTATTCTTTAAACCTTTCCAAATCAGCTTGAATCGTCGATTCAACTATCCGCCCCAAAAATAAGTTATCCATAATTTTGCCAAGAAGACCAGGAATGGCATAGGAAATGGTCATTTTGACAATGCTACTATTCTGGCGATCGTAAAAGCGAATCGCTCCCTGATTAGGCAAACCATCAATCGATTCCCATTGGATAATTTGGTTAGGAATAACTTTGAGAATTCGGGATTTCCAAGTAAATTCTAGACTCCCTGTCTTCAGTTTCCAAAGAGATATGTCTGGATTATCTGGCGGAATTTTCACCGAATCAATCCACTTCATCCACCGGGGCATTTGCTCCAAATCAGACCAGAGGCTCCATACTAAATCTATGGGAACCTCTACTTCTACCTGCACAGTATGCTCTAACCAATCTGACATTCTCTCTTCTTCCTTTGCGTCTTTTGCGGTTAGTTATTTCTTCAAACTTTCCAAAATCACTTTTGCCGCCCGCCGTCCAGAAATAGTAGCACCTTCCATGCTGTCGATGTAATCTTGCTGAGTATAACTCCCTGCAAGGAAGAAATTATCAACTGGTGTTTTTTGGTTGGGACGGTACGCGTCCATCCCTGGCGCTTCTCGGTAGAGAGACTGGGCAAGTTTTACCACGCTGTACCAAGTCATATTTAGCTCCCGTGACGAGGGAAACAGTTCATGCACTTGCTTAAGGACATGCTGGGCGATCGCTTCATTAGTTTGGGCAATAAACGGATCTCCCGGTGTCAGCACTAGCTGTAACAATGACCCCTGTCCTGGGCGATAATAATCAGCAGGACTAGTCAACGCCAAATCAGCAAAACAAGAAAAATCGGCATCGGCTGTGTAAAGTAAATTATCAATTCCAGCCGCATGATTTAGCTGTTTACGTTGCTCTCCATCGTTCAGTTCCGTTACCCAACCATCAAAGCGTAACTGCACTGTAGCCACTGGCACTGCATCCAGTTTGTAAATATTGTCAAATTCTGACCACTTACGCCACTCGTGGGGTAGGATGCGTTGAATTCCTGGAAGATCACAGGCAAAAACATAAGCATCAGCAGTGATAGTTTCTACTGTATCACCTTGGGCAACTACTATACCAGTGACGCGGGTTTGTTCGTCTAACTCAGTAAATTGAATTTCCCGCACTTGCCGACGCGTGTAAACTTTGGTGCCTCTAACTTCCAGATATTCCAGAATTGGCTTATGTAAATACTCATAGGGAGAACCTTCCAGCATTCGCAAAACTGAAGCTTCAGTTCTGACTGCAAATAACTGGAATATCGTTAACATACAACGGGCAGACATATTTTCGCAATCAATAAATCCCAATGCGTAGGCGATGGGGTTCCACATGCGTTTGATGCTGCCATTACTCCCACCATGACTGCGGAACCAATCGGCAAAGCTAATTTTATCTAATTTGCGGATGGTTTTCATCGCCCCATTAAAGTCTACCAATCCGCGAACTATGGGACTAGTACCCAAAGCGATCGCATTTTGCAATTTATCCTGCAACGATAGTTGGGAAGTAGTGAAAAATGCCTTTAAGCCATTGAAAGGCGCACCTGTAAGGAAACGAAAATCTAAAGCACCAGTTTGACCCCCTTTGTTAATGAAAGTGTGGGTATGTTCCTTGAGGCGTAAGTTTTCTAAAACCCCCACTTTCTTCATCAAGTCAAATAGTTCGTAGTAGCACCCGAAAAATACGTGCAACCCCATTTCTAGATGGTTGCCATCTCCATCAACCCAACTGCCAACTTTACCACCCACAAACGGACGAGACTCAAAAATCTCTACTTCACAACCAGCATCAGCTAGATCTACTGCGGTTGCTAGCCCAGCCAGTCCCGCACCTACGATTGCAACGCGCATTCCGTCGTTCCTTTTCAGTTTCTTTACAGATTGTAACTGGGTTGGTGTCGGAATTTGCTACTTAATGTCAACTCCACCAGCATATTAAGGCATAGCAATGTCGATACTAAAACCTCTTTGATCACTTGTTTTAGTCCCGGCAATTGACCAGACGCGAGAAAAACGCGTCTGTATCAGCAAGACAAACTCTTGTCCATTCCGGCAGACTCAAAAAAGTATCATGGCTATTTTTTTGGTGGCAAAGCAGTTATCTGGATAAGTTGTGAAAGCATCTTCTTACTTATTTACATCTTTGCTGTCATCGGAGACAGGCAAACTTCTAATCAGTTCACGAATCACGTCGGTTGCGGGTCTACCTGTTTGTTCGCAATATTTTTCTAGTTTTTCTGCTTCCTGTGTTGCAAGATTAACTGTTATACGTTTAACTGCCCATTTTTTATTTGTCATTATCATGCTATTTGCTGTATATTTTAGATCATTGAAAGAATCTAACTAAAGAGGAGACCGATAACAATATCAGAGTTTGTCTCAGGAAACAAGTAATACCATTAATATTAAAAATGTTTATTTTGTCAAAGGATTCATCATTTTCTAAAAAAATCAAAAAACTCCACTTTATTTGTTACTATTGTGACAGCCAAAATAGCACATACTTGCTTTGGAAGATACTAACCCTACTAACAGCATGAGTAAAGCCTGATAATAAAATTTGATAAATTAATTTGAGACACCTACTGTTGACTCAATCAAGATTTACAAAATTATTCTCCATTGAAAGCATTTGATCTTCTCTCTTAACCAAGTTCGCCAAACCCGCTTTGAGAGAACATCTGGTACAACAGCAGACAATAAAGCTTCAGAATCATTATCATGCTGAAACGCTGGCTTACAGGCGGGTTAGAGTGGTGTGTATAGATCGGGAATAATCACTTAGAAAGTAGGCAAATAAGCGATCGCTCTAGAACAAACATCCATCTGCACCCATTACAAATATGATGTTAGTTGACTGTTGCAGAGCAGAAGATTTTAGTTTTGCTTCATGCTTTTAGATTAACTTCTAGTAAAGATACAATGAAATTTTGCATGTTTTTATCCTCACTCTAGCGATATAGTTTGCTTTAAACTCAGCGGTTTTTTGACATTATTTGTATTCATCTATCTGGAGGCTATATAAATAATTTTTAGCCAATTATGACGCTAAAAATTCGACAGTAAACCTTCTAATCAGATTTAAACTAAGAGAGGAATTACTGGCAAAAAAGTTTTTAGTTTAAACTATTTATTATTTATTAAGTATACCCATAAAAATAATTGTATATTTCATTCTTTTTTAGTAGTCTATTCATTATATCTATTATTTTCACACTTTAAATAATCTTCATTTAGATACCAAATAAGCTAATTTAAATTTTGTATAAAGAAATTATAAATAAAAAGATATACATCTGAACTTTTGCTTAATGATATTGATACATAACAAGATGCTCAACTCAAAAACTTATTAAAAAAAAGATTTCGATATCTAAGTGGTCAGTTAGGTTTGATTAAACAGGACTTTACAGATAAATTTTTAGTAATTTGTAGTTTTTTATACTGATAAGTGTCCAAATGAAATCATTGGAAAAATATAAAAATACAGGTACTTCATGAAATTGAGGTGAAGTTAACTTCTAGTCATTCGTCGCCTATTAGTATTTACATATACATGAATATGGATTACTAAGTGCCGCGCCCTGAGAGGTTTGCGGATGAAAAGTCCTGAGCGGAGCCGGAGACACTCCGTCTCCGGTTAAAAAACCGCTTACAAGGGATGAGGTATATACAAATGCAAAAATCCTGAGTACTTTTTACTTCACTTAGCGCTCAGTTGGGAAACAGAAGAGGAGTAAACGTTAAAAGGTAAAACTTCCCTTTTTCCCCTCTCAGATGCATTTTTGGTCAATATGCGAACCAAATATACATCGACTTAATTTCTCATAGCCACAATTTGAGATTGAGGATTGCGGGAATTCGTGCAATTATTCAAATTTAAGTTGGGGCATCAGTTGGAGAGTGCCAATACCTAAATCTTTAGGTGAAAACGATCGCGCTTCAAACAAAGCCATCATATCTCGTAACTGAGGATTGCCACGGGAAGCTCCCGTTAGTCCTTTGGCAATAATTAAGCCACAGTAGCCCTTAGTATTTTTACACCGCTGGTTCCATTTTTTCCGGGCTTCGACATGAATAGGATCTTCATCTAAAAATTCACCGAATAGGAATAATTCGCCATTTTGAGTTTGCAATAAACCCAGGTCGTAGCGATCGCCATCGAAGGGATCGGCACCTGGATTAAAGCAAATTGCTCTGAGTCCGCCTGCTGTTTCAATTCTTTCAATTACAATCTTAGCCTTGGGTCGAGAAGTTTGAATTAAAATCACTGGCAAACCGTCACCCACTTGTTTGATTTCACCAGCCTTATGGTAGCTGACCCCCTTTTTGAGGTGTTCCAACATTTCCCAGGACACTACACCTAAGCTGAGGAAGGAATCTTCTGGTATCAAGTCATCTTGCAATGATTGGAAAGTCGGTGAACCAAGGCTTTCAATCTCCTGATCATCGACACCAAAGCCTGCCATTTCCTCTAATTCTGCTGCTAATTGCGGCATAGTAGAGACTGTCACAGCCACAGATTTAGTTGATTCTTCCGACTGCGGCAGAGAAATACGATAGCGACGGCTGAGGGTAGGGAAGATGTTCTCATGAAGCTGGCGACGGTGATCGCGAATAAAGCGGCTCAGGCTTTCGATCGCAACCAAGATTACTAGTGCTTCTTCCTCATACAAAACAGACCGCAGTCCTTCTAAAGGGTGGATATTACCGAAGGTGGGGTCAATTTCTGATAATGGCAGATCCGCCAAATCACCTGCTTCATCCTCATCCTCATCGGTTTCATCAGCACTTTCAAAAGTCAGAAACAGGCAATCTTGCTTGAGAAATGCTTCTTCTAAATGCTCTGTTGATTCTTCATCTCTTAAAACTGCGGCACGAAACTGTTTTAGAGAGTCTTCTGAGCGATAAAACAAAATTCCATACTCCATTCCCAGCATTCCCATGACTGAGGCGTAGAGTGTACCAACATCCCACTTATTAATCTCGATTGACAAAATTTGTTGTTCTTCCAAAAATTCCCAAGGTGCTGCTTGCCAAATTGCAAATGCTTTCTCTCGCAAGATTTGTGCATATTGTGGGGGTAAGTCGGGGGTTTGACTATCGAGGATGTCGGCAAATCCACGAAATAATTCGTCAATTAAAGGCAGTTCTGGTGCGTAGTCAATCGCGATATCCAAATCTTGCAGTACCCCCCGCAGGTAAAATTGGATCTCGCGGTCTTTGACTACAATTCTTTGGGGTCTGGCAGGTTTTGCCGGACTGTGGGGATGTTCCATTGCTCGCATTAAAGTGCGAACTATTGCTTCTGGTCCGATATCTGAAGCTACCACGTCCATTCCTCGAACCACACCTTGGGAGTAATCTACCCAAAGAATGCATTCTCCCTTTTCCTCTGAGTCTGAGTGCTGGTTTGGTGATGACAACGGACGGCGATCGCCCTCCCATACAGAAGGAATTTGAGTTAATTTCTTCAACCGACGACTGGTAGAGCGATTAAAACTTGTCATAGAGATCAAAAGAAGCAATTTGGAAGTAAACTTTGGGGGATAGCTAGCCTCGGATTAAATTTTTATGGCTGTACCTGAAGGGTGGTTGCTTCTCAGGCTGCCGCAAGGCTTGAATTTCAAAAATACCGAATCTATAAACACACTGAGTCTCTCAATTCTAGAATAGAAATCTTTGGCTGCTTTTGACAGAGTGTTTACAATTTGGCATCTAGCGACCTCTAAGCCGCTAGAATGAATACAAAAACACCAAGGGCAACCCAGAGGCATTAACAAGCCGATACAGGGTAACGCTTAGACTAATTAAGGAGTTGAAAAAGCATATGACACAAGCAATTCAGGCTCAACAACGCGGAATTCTGTTGAGCGAAGCCGCATTGCACCAGGTAAAATCCCTCCGGGACAAACAAGGCACAGACTTCTGCTTACGGGTAGGAGTTCGTCAAGGTGGCTGTTCTGGGATGTCTTACATGATGGACTTTGAAGACACCAGCAAGATCACCCCTCAGGATGAAGTTTTTGATTATGATGGCTTCAAAATTGTCAGCGATCGCAAGAGTCTGTTATATCTCTATGGCTTAATGCTCGATTATAGCGATGCCATGATTGGCGGTGGCTTCCAATTTACCAACCCCAATGCCAACCAAACCTGCGGTTGCGGCAAGTCATTTGGAGTTTAGTTAAAAGTTAAAAGTCAGAAGTCAACAGTCAAGAGTCAAGAGTAAAGGTTTTTTGACTATTGACTATTGACCAATGACTATTGAATCATGACTAATGACTATTAACTAAATGATTATTGACAAATTTACTATGACTCAAACAGTTGAATCCCTGTTTGATACAGGTTTAGAACGCTATAAAGCAGGAGAAGGAGTAGATTCTTTAATCCCTGTGTTTAAAGAAGTGTGCGATCGCGCTCCTAAAACTAGTGCTGCTTGGGTTTGTTTGGCGTGGTTGTATCTACTCGATAACAAACCCAGTTTGGCTTACAAAGCTGCACAGAAGGCAGTTAAGTTAAATCCACAAGATCCACAGGCCAGAGTAAATCTCGCCTTAGCAATGCTGGAAACAGGTCAAAAAGGTTTGCGGGAACACATTGATGTCGCACAACAGTTAATTTTTGTCAATGAAGAATGGAGTGATGAAATAAAAAATAGTATTGAAGACGGTTTAAGTAGAAAACCAGATTGGCAGAGTTTGATAAAAGTCAAAAATTGGCTATTTGAAGAGTAGAGGATGGGGAGTGGGGAATAGGGACTGAATTCTTCCTAATATCCAATCTCCCATGCCCAATATCCAATTCCTAATACCCAGTCCGATCATGAAAGATAAATTGTTAAATTGGCTAAACATGGCTTTAGTCGCAGATGTTTTTTTAGTTTTGTTTGGTTTTGGCTGGTTAGCGATCGCAGCGATCGGTGATGCGGCGGGAGTAAACCTGGGTTTGGATTTGTGGCATAAACTGTGGCAACCCTTATTTAACCCAGCAATTGGCATCCTCATGGGCGGTGCTATTCTCAGCGGTATTATCAGTTGGGTTTCCAGAAAATTTCTCTCTAGTCAATAGTCAAAGGACTGGGAAGTGGGGATTGGGGGCTGAATTCTTCCCAATACCCAATCTCCAGTCCCTTTGAACTGTTGACTTTTGACTCTATGTAAGAATTTGTGTTAATGCTGATTGCAAATTAGGATATTTGTACTCAAAGCCAGTTTCTACGGTGCGTTTCGGGATGACTTGCTGACCTTCTAAAACTACTATAGCCCCGTCTCCTAAAAGAGCTTCGATCGCAAAAGCAGGAACAGGCAACCAAGAAGGGCGATTCATCACTCGTCCCAAAGTTTGGCTTAAATCTGCCATCCGGACTGGGTTAGGGGCAGTGCCATTATATACGCCTTCTATTTCCGATTTAGTTAAAGCTTGCAAAATCAGGTTAACTAAATCGTCTACGTGAATCCATGAGAACCACTGCCGACCACTGCCAATAGGACCACCAGCGAAGAGTTTGAAAGGCGGAATCATTTTACCTAAAGCACCACCATTGCCCAGAACAATCCCAAGACGCAGAATTACCAACCGTACACCAGCATCTTTTACCTTTATCGCTTCTGTTTCCCAGGCTTGGCAGACTTGGGCGAGAAAATCGTTACCAGATAGACTTGTTTCATCAAAGGTTGCGCTTTCACTAGTGCCGTAGTAGCCAATAGCCGAAGCGTTAACTAATACTGTTGGTTTGGGGTTAGCGTTGGCTATTGCTTCAACTAATTTTTGTGTACCTAGCTTCCGGCTATTGAGGATTTCTTGTTTGCGTTCTGGTGTCCAGCGTCCTTCAGCAATGGGTTCTCCTGCCAAATTAACTATGCCATCACAACTAGCGATGACACTTTGCCAAGAACCAGATACATTTGGTGTATAGGCAACAATTTCTAGATTGGGAAAAGCCTCAGATGGAAAAACCTTTTGAGCAAAGGCGGTGTTCCGAGTTAATACTACTATTTGATCACCTTTTCCGTGGAGTCGTTGTATTAAACGACTACCTACAAATCCTGTTGCTCCAGTAATTGCGACTTTCATTTTCTACCTCAGCCAAACCTTTATTGTAAAGTTTTTTATCAAACTTTCAACTTAGCAAACAGGGCAGAGCAAGAGAAGAAAATATTATTTTGCCTTCTATTGAAAAGTGACGATCCTGCGGATGCTCGATTATTCGCTAACGCTGCGCTAACAAATCGTCGGTTTCCGGTGCTCCGACTTTTCGCTCTGTCAAAAGGTTTAAACACCCTAAATTTATTTATTGAATTGGGTAAAAGGATTTTGTTCAACAGGCAAAGCGTGAGACAAAAAGTATCCTTGTGAGAAAAATACGAATTTATTTATCGGGTTTCCCTCCTACCTCCTGCTTCCTGCCTGATCGCACTTTTGAGTTTATACAATATCTCATCAGTGGTTTCCCCCCTGCCTCCTGCCTCAAAACTCAAAAACTTTGCTTTTTTAATGACTTTACGTTTAGATACTTCGGTATTATAGGATGGACGGAGTGTTGCAAGGCGTGGGGCTATTATGGCTCGCTATACCTGTTCATTTATTGTTTCTGTTCCTAATGACCATCTGTTGCCGTTACTTGTAGAACTTCTACAGGACTGTCAGTTGGATATTCAGTACCACACGGCCGAGTACATTATCGCTCGTGAGGTTCCCGGCAATGTTCCTTTTCCTAAATTGGTTTCTGTAGAAGTACTGATTGATAAATCAAAATCTACTGAAACAGAAACCCGCATGAGTATTGTGATGAAAAATGAAGAACTACCACTCCAACTAGATAATTACTGCCGACAAATGTTTGAATTCATCAAGCAGGCTATTGAAAGTAGCCGCCATTGGCATTTGATTGAAAGTCTTGCAGGATAGCGTTGGTGATTGAATTAATACTCCCACGACTTCAAGTCGTGGGATTCTCAGACTGTTATTGGTAGTTATAATTCACTCTCCCACATCCTCTAAATCCTCGGCCATACCGGGGTTTATTAGTGTAATATCGTACTCACTTGAATCCGTTTGTCCCAAACGCTGAGTGTTTTTTAAAAGGTAATAAATGGCACGTACTTGAGGGCCAAAAACGATCTCGTCTTCATTTTTTAGATCGTGAGCTGGTATCTTACGTCCATTAATCATCAAACCATTGGAACTAGGCTTACCTTTGGCATCGCCATCTACAATCCGGTAATAGTAGCTATGACTATTATGCTCTCGTGGCAATCTCACTAATGTGGCATGGCGGCGAGAGACAAACTGCGACATCAAACGGATATTACACTCACGGTCTCTACCAATAGAGTAGACGGGGTGCTCGAGAGAAAATTCTTTGCGACCTTGATCGTCTTCAATAATCAGTAGATGGTTTTCATTGGTTTCTGCTGCCATTGACAAATCGGTGGAACTGTAATTAGTCAAGATTTAGTATCGTATTCTGTGATTCTTGGGCACCATAAGTCTGTGGTGCTGATCTAAATAAGCTTTAAAATTGCATAATACCTTGAAAGAGTAGAACATGGCCGTTCTACTCCAGTAGCTATGATAGCTTTGGTAAGTGTCTCAAGAGGCTTTGTGGGCTGTATAAACCCTGACGGGGCGACTCAGTTTAACTTGAGATGGGAATAACCTAGATTTGTGCTGGAAAATTTTACGTGCAAAAGAGTATTCTACGGGTGATGAGCTAATCGCCGTAATAATATTGAGTTTGTGACGACACTAACAGAGCTAAAAGCCATTAATGCAGCAGCACCAGATGGGTTAAGGACAAAACCCAAACTAGGGAACAAAACACCCGCTGCTAAAGGAATCCCAACTGTATTATATGCAAAAGCCCAGAATAAATTTTGGCGGATTTTGTTGAAAGTGGCGCGACTAAGCTGAATAGATTCGACAACATCGTTTAAGCGATCGCGCATTAAGACAATTTCAGCAGTTTCCATCGCCACATCTGTCCCAGAGTGTAAAGCAATTCCTACATCTGCTTGGGATAAAGCTGGAGCATCGTTAATTCCATCTCCTACCATTGCGACTACTGAGTGCTGAGTCAGGAGTGAGGAGTGAGGAGTTTTCTTTGTTCCCTTGTCTCCTTGTCCCCCTTGTGCCGTTGTCCCTTCTAACTGGAGAGACTGGATTGCAGCTGCTTTTTTAGCTGGGGGAACACCTGCTATGACATCAGCACTAGCTAATCCTAGTTGTTTGGCTATGGCGCTAGCTGCTTCTTTGCGATCGCCACTGAGCAACATTACCCGTAAGCCCATCTGACGTAACTTGTCTACGGTAGATTGGGCATCTGGTCTGAGGGTATCAGAAACAGCAATTAACCCGGCTAAAGTTCCCCCAGCTGCTACGCAAACGACTGTTTTACCATCTGTTGCCAAATCCTGTGCTACCTGTTGTGCAGTTTCGCTAATCGCAATGCCGTGCCAACTCAACCACTCCCAATTACCTAATAGTACAACTGTACCCTCTACTACAGCAGACACCCCCAGTCCTGGTTCTGTGTGAAAGTCCACAGCCTTTGGAATAGATAACTGTTGCCGCTGTGCTTCTTGCTGAATCGCTTTTGCTAGGGGGTGGTGAGTACCGCTTTCTACGGCTGCTGCTAATTGGATGAGGGAGTAGGGATTCTCACTGCCCATTTCTGAAATTAACAGACAATCTGTAACGATGGGATTACCCGTGGTCAGAGTGCCAGTTTTATCAAAAACTACGGTGTCTAACTGGTGTACTCTTTCCAAAACATCGCCGCCTTTGATTAACAGACCCCGTTCTGCGCCCATAGCAGTCCCGACAAGAATGGCTGTTGGTGTGGCAAGTCCCAAAGCACAGGGACAGGCGACTACCATAACTGCGATCGCTAGTTTTAAGCTGATTAATAGGGGGGAGTGGGGAGTGGGTAGAGATGCGATTAATCGCGTCTCTACGGAATGGTCAGCGTGGCTGATCATTTCCATACCACCAGACATGGTGATATCAGTCCAGATGTGAGTGCCAAAAAAGTACCAAAAGACAAATGTTAATACAGATGCTGTCAGCACCCCGTAGGTAAAGTAACCAGATACTGTATCTGCTAATTTCTGTACTGGAGCTTTCCGAGTTTGGGCGGTTTCTACTAAAGCGACAATTTGAGCTAGAGTTGTATCACTTCCAATCCGCGTTGCCTGAATAGCGATCGCTCCTGACTGGTTTATTGTCCCTCCTGTCACCATATCTCCTGGTTGCTTGATCGCTGGCACGGCTTCCCCAGTCAACATTGACTCATCGACCGTTGTTTGACCAACCACCACTTCACCATCGACAGGGATTTTATCACCTGGCAGCACTTGTAACCATTCACCAACACGCACCTGTTCTGCAGGAATCTCTACACTAGAAGACCCCACTCCGACTTTCTCTGGGTTGGCAATCAATCGTGCTAAAAGTGGCTGGAGTGCTAGTAACTTCCTAAATGCGGCAGCGGCGCGACCTCTAGCTTGTTGCTCTAATGTCCTTCCCAAAAGAATAAAGCCCAGCATCATTACTGGTTCGTCAAAGAAGCACTCCCAACCCATTTGGGGAAAAAGTAGCGCTACTAAACTAGCAATGTAGGCTGTCAGCGTTCCCAATCCCACTAGGGTGTTCATGTTAGGCGCATTTCGCCGCCAGCCCAGCCAGCCATCTACTAAAATCGAGCGACCAGGAATTAATAGCGCCACTGTCGCCAGTCCACAGTGAAACCAGATGTTATTTAGCACTGGCAGCACTGAGCTACCAAGATTACCAAAATGTCCGCTTCCCGACAACACCAGCAACATCGCAGCGATCGCCAACTGCCTAACAGAAGAGCGCATTTCTCGGCGTTGTCGTTCTGCTGGGTCTGGTAAGGTAGACATCTCGCCTGCTACTGTACCCCTAGCTTTTCGGGGTTGAGTTGGGAATCCAACCGCTGTTAACCGCTGTGCTAGTGCATCTGCATCTACCGCACCAGTTTCTGACTCTACAACTGCTACCTCTGTGGCCAGGTTTACACAGGCACTCTTGACTCCTGGATGTTGGGTTAGCTGTCGTTCTACTGCGTTCACACACCCAGCACACTTCATGCCCCCAACATCGAGAATAATTTTCTCTAGGATTGGGTCAAATTCTGGGGCTAGCTTAGTTTTTGGGACGAGTTGCATGGCAAGTGTTTAGATTCGCTACAGAAATTCAACGCCTGACTAAAAGCGTCTCTAATTTGAGCGTAGGCGAAATATGGAACTACGACTGTATGTCAACCCTATTAAATTTCTTAATTTATCCTACTTCGCTGAGGGTCAATGACGGCTCCAGCGTAAATAAGTCACATAGATAATAGCTACCATCTGCATTGGCATGGTCACAATCAGACTTTTTAAGAAATAGTTGGTTTCCAAATGAGATATAACACTGAAATACCCTATGCCCAACAAGAAGAACATTGCCCACTTAAGCTGTTTAGGTTTGAGAATGAGCATATCAATAGAAATAAATATAAGAGGTACAAGTGCTCTATAACTGCTGCTAAAGATAAATCAGCCTAGCAACATGCCGCGATTGCCAGGATTTTGTCGGATTAAAGAAGCTAGATAGAGCAAGTGAGTTAAGTATCCCAATAGACAGAGTACTAATGGCAATACGTTTCGGTTAAGGGGTAAAGAAAGGAGAAGCCCTTTGAGCTTTTGAAAGCGCAAGGGAAAAAGGATGTTTTTTCAGTAACTGCTCCTTATCCCCAGCTACGGTGTACTGTAAGAGACTGTCTACAATCCCACCCTTTTAAGCGTGTGTTATCTTCTGCCACAAGCTCGAACTGCCTTCTTGCACTAGAACCAGCCCTGCTTATTCACAAAGTAGGTATTTACAAATTCTTCAGGAGACTTATTCAAGTAGATCATGCCTTCAATTAAACCTACAAGTTGCATAATTAACAAGGCAATGCCGTAGGTGAAAGAACCCCCAACTACAGAAATCACCAACATGATAAAGCCTTCCGGAGTGTATCCTAGAATAAACTTATGAACCCCAAATCCTCCAAAAATAATGCCACAGTAACCAGCTAGAAGTTGTTTGGTAGGATGACTGGGGTTGAGATTTGCCATATGAGTGCTGCTCCTTGATAAGTGAGGTATAAAAATAAAGTCTTTATTGTAATGAAAGCGAGTAAATGTATTTGCTTAATCAATAGATTTTTAATTTTTCCAGTATAAGTAAGCCTCAAGACAAATAACCAAAATCAGCGTGCTTCTATGCCAGAGGGGACGTTAAGATGTCTTGCGGCATAGCCTGAAAACCTGGTGCTTCTTAATGACTTTTGGTGGATTTGATGATTGCAAACCCTGGTGCAGCAGTTTAGCAGATTTTTAGGTAAGACATTGATCTTGAGAAGAATAAATCTCAATAATCAGCAAAAATTGCTGTGATACACCACTTTTTACAAGTCCATCAGTATTATTTCCGGAGTTTTTTACGTAGGCGTAGCCCGTTGTAGACATCGCTTCTAGCGGGCGTGAAACACCATCACACCAATGACTAGACCAGTTGTGTGGCTAGTGGGAATCTAGAAGCGCAAGAGGCATCTTCCATATCTTTACTAAACCATTTTGAGTTGCCGATTCCTACTTCCATAAGCGCAAAACGGAATTGTATCCAATTCATTACACCTAAAAATGGTTCGAGAAGACAATTAACATCTCAAAAATAGCTAAAATCACCCGGATAAGGAGAAATGCTTAACTAGATAATTTGTTGTTTATGTTAATAGCATTCTTTAATTTGCTTTTGCCATTATCTTAATTGGGTTTTCAGCTAGTATTTATGCTTACAACCAATTAATACTAGTAAATTGTTCTTACCTATGGAGATAAAAACAGATATTCGAGTTTTAAACAACAGTAATAATTAAGTATTAATTACTACCTAAAACAAACAAACTTAATAATGTACCACTATTCCAGAGGCTGTGGAGGAGCATAGGAGCAAGGAGGTTGCGCGATCGCGTGTAAACTACCCCCAATACAATCCCCAATGCGGTCAGCGGCAGAATTTCTGACAAGCTGAGGTGAGCGATCGCAAACAATAAACTGCTGATCAGAATCGCTCCCCACACGGGTAAGTAACGAGTCAGAGATGGTAACAAAAAACCACGAAACAGAATTTCTTCAAAAAATGGAGCTGCGATCGCTGCTGTGGAGAAAAATATGCCAAGTGCTACACCATCTTGGCTTTCTAGCGCTAATTGCAACAGGGGATTACTACCACCCTGTCCTTGCCATAGCTGTTGATTAATCAAAGATACCACCACAACTATAGGTAAAGCCGCGCAATAGCCTCCCAGTCCCCACAAAAACCAGTTATCTTGAAAACGGAAGCGAAACCAAAATTCAGGTAGGGGAAAAAAGCGCTTAAGAGAGAAATATAGTACTAACAGCGCACCTGATGCTACCAGTAAGTAACTAATCAAGACAGAAAAAGCCTGAAGTCGCACATCAATAATGGGATGTGGGATGGGTAGCAGCGATATCACCAAGGGTACAAAAATTTGCCCCATGAAGAAAAAGCCTACGACAAAAACCTGTAAAATCGTTTCACCATCCCAAGGTGTTGACCAAAGGACATCAGCATTTTGAGCTAATAAGGAGGCTTTTCCTTTCAACAAGCGTTGAGCAAATAATAAAATCAGCAGTATTAGACCAATTAAAGCTGCCAAGGTGGGAATAGTGCCAATAACCGCTAATTTGATCACTGCTTGAGCCGCAGATTCTTGTTGTGCAGCTTTAACTGCTGATAAAGCGTCTTGTCGTTGCTGGAGTTGGTATAGCTTAACCAAAGCAGTAGAGCGAAACCAACCTTCTAAATTCTTTTGAATCGGTTGTTGAGCATTTGGGAGCAGACGGGGAGGATTGCTCCACAGTCCACTCAATACAGCCGCAGTTTGTCCAAATTCTGGATTGATATCTGAGCGTTGTTGTAATTCGCTCCAAGTCTTGAGAGCTGTATCCGTCTGTCCTTGCTGTGCTTGTAAAATTCCCACCCGCAGGTCTAATTCAGCCAGTAATTTTTGTAATTGCTTAAAAGACTGCTGTAACTGTTGCTGCTGTCCTCGTCGAGAGGTTTTAGTAGTCGGAGGAACGTCCGGTAGAGGTTTCGGAGGTATGGGAGTTATTTCAGGTTGAGAGCGTAATTGTGGAAGTTTATTGTTAACTTTGTCCAAATTAGCTTGAACTGATTGACGCGCCTCCTGATATTGCTTTGTGGCGCTTTTTAGGGGTTGCTCACCAAGTATTGCTTCCCGAACCGCTTGGAGATTGTCATCGTTGCTATCTTCTGATTGCCAAGCTTGGGCTTGTAGAGCAATATTGGTTTGGTAGAGTTCTAAGCGACTTTGGAACTGAGGTTCTTGCCAACTACCAAATAAAGACGAAACTGCCAACAGAACTGCTATTGGCGTCAGCACAAAAATTAAAACCAACCGCTTGATTGTCATCTATCCCCCTTTAACTAACCAGTGGAGAGCGCGTCTCCCTTGGGAATTATCGCAAGAAAAAGTCAGAGGTGGATAGATATCATCAATATTATAAGTTTGCGATATCTACGACGGGCTACGCCTACGCACCCACCATGTTAAATTACAACCCATTGCACTGCTTACCCTCCGCCGAGGATCTGCCCGACTCGGACTATATACCTGTGGACAATGAATTACAAGATTTAATTCCCGGTTTACTCAAAGCCATCCTTGCTTGGTTATGGACAAGCCGTATGGATTGGTTTTTTGGGGTTGATATGGGTATTTATTACGATCCCGAACTACCGCCGATTGTACCAGATGGATTTTTAAGTTTAGGAGTCGAGCGAGTTTTTGATGAGAACTTGCGTTTAAGTTATGTGTTGTGGGAAGAAAAAGTTATGCCAATCGTGGCGCTGGAGGTGGTTTCTCATAAACGGCGTGGGGAATACAGCAGCAAAAAGAAAATGTATGCTGATATGGAGATTTTGTATTATGTTGTTTACAATCCCCAACGCCGTAGAAAACCACCTTTAGAAGTTTATCGCTTAGTAAATGGGGAATATGTATTGCAGCTAGGAAATCCTGTTTGGTTAACAGAAATAGGTTTAGCAATTGGTCACGAACGGGGAACCTATCAGGGAATTACGCGGGATTGGTTGTATTGGTATGACAAACAAGGAGTCAGATATTTAACACCAGAAGAACGAGCTATTGCTGCCGAACAACGCGCCGACAGGTTGGCACAAGAATTGCGAAGATTAGGGATAGATCCAGATTCTTTGAGTTGATTTTGTAGGGAGCGATCGCTTTAAGTAGCTAGGCGAAATTAAATATAAAATGTCATTGCGAACGTAACGCAGTGGAGTGAAGCAATCGCAAAGACTGAGATTGCTTGACTTCGTACCTTACGGGAAGGCTGCACCAACGCAATGACGAACTATCTTATATTTATTTAGATTCATCTACTTATTAACTGATAACTCATTCAGAATAAACCTAGTCTTTGCTTGACGGATTGCCAGGTTGAACCTTGGTTTTGGTTTTGGCGATGCATCTCCAAACGTCTATCTAATTCTTGTTTTTGCTCATTGTTGAGAGGAACTTCATCGGGTGTGGTAAGAATACTGTCCCATAAGTCCTCGGCAAGCTGTATACGTTCAGATACACTTAGTTCGGAAATATCGACTTTTAATATGGGATGCATGGTTGTTGTTAATGTAGTTGCTCAATAGAATCTTATTGTAGATTATAAACTACCTATTTTATTCATTTATCAATAAGGTAGACTTTACCCTATCTTCTCCTGTACCCAAGCGCGGAAGGATTGCACTAAATCAATTTCATCCATAGTTTTACTTTGCTGAATAAATCTATTCATATTACTAACAGAAATTACAGGAAAAGCTATACTAAACTTAATCTCAATATACTCGCTTTCTACTAGTTGATAAAATTTTAAAACTTCACCGTTATATCTCCATAATTCTGCTACACCTAAAGCCGCATAAATATTAAACTTATTAACAGAACTGCTAGTGATATCAATTTCAACTGCTAAATCTGGTGCTGGGTCTGTTCTTAAATCTAATTCTTGTTTCCCTTTAATTAGTGGCTCATTTTGAATATAATAGCAAGTATCAGGTTCTATTCCCCTTGTTATTGGTTGACGTTTTAATGTTGTAGAACCAGCACTTCTAATTTTAATTTTTAATTCCACTGCTAAAGCGAATATCAATCGGTCAAACTGAATTTTGGGGTTTTCATGTTCAAAAAGTGGAGTCATGATTTCTAAAACACCGCAGTCATAAGCAAAGCGAGAACCTCTATCCTCACCTGTATCTCTCAGCAAGGCTTCAAAGGTTTCCCAGCTAATGTTATGTAAGACTGTTCTTTGTTCCGCAAGAGTTGACTTGACAAGCATATTAAAATACTTTTTCCGTCAGGATATTAGATAAAATCCCGATAATTTTACCTATGTCATTAATATAATACTCACTCAAGTCAATTTCAATCACTTGCTCAATAAGTTTCAAAAACTTCCAGTTAGTTCCAGTAGTGACAGTACCATAAATTGTCTGGATGTTATTTCCCTCACGTTCATTAAACAATTTAGCTGCTAACATCTCTGCTACACACTGACCTAATCCTGCATTGATATTTTCTTTTTTAGCTTCTACAATTGTCACCACTGGTGCGTTAAGAATTAGTAATTCTGGTGAGCGGCTAATAATAAAATCGCAATTTCCATTTAATCCTTGTGCTGAATCAACAGTAAAATCGATACCAGAAAATAAACTTACTTGATTATTTAAATATTTCCTTACAGCAATTAGAATAGGTGCAATAATCATCTCTGAACGGGATTTTTCAGTATTACTAGCAAGAGCTAAAGGTACATTTTCCCGCAATACTTCTGCAAGTAATGGTGGACACTCTACTTCATTTACAGATGCAAATATATCAATTTTATCAGAAATAGTTAAGCCAAAGGTTTTTCTAACTCTGTCTAAAGTAAAGTCACTGTATGACACTTTAGTTGCTCCTGTAAAGAATCCAAATAATTAAATTGTGCCAACTATTAGCAAGATATGTTGCTGATATTTGGCACAATCAGTGTCTGAATATTTTGTAACTTTAAGCAAGGAAACCCGCAAAAAAGTCCAGAGTTTCTTTCAGTGCTTTGATGAAAATATCAATTTCCTGGCGGGTATTGTAGAAAGATAGACTTGCTCGTGCGGTTGCAGCAAGACCTAAGTAACGGTGTAATGGTTGAGTACAGTGGTGTCCAGAACGGATGGCAACGCCTTCTTGATCTAATAATGTAGATAAATCGTTAGCGTGGACTTCCTCGGTGGTGAATGACGCAAGTGCAGCCCTACCTTCCCCTTTAGCATTTGGTTTAGGGCCGTAAATTCTAATTTGGGGAATCTGCTCTAATTGTTGGAACAAATAAGCTGTTAATTCTGCTTCGTAGGCGTGGATTTTATCCATGCCGATACTGCTAAGATAATCTATCGCAGCCCCAAGTGCGATCGCTTCCCCAATTGCAGGTGTACCAGCTTCAAATTTATGCGGTAATTCTGCATAGGTGGAATGGTCTAAATATACCTCTGCAATCATCTCACCACCACCAAAAAATGGTGGCATTGATTCTAGCAATTCCAACTTGCCATACAGAAATCCTATCCCAGTTGGGGCGCACATTTTATGACCGGATGCTACCAACCAATCACAATCTATCTGCTGCACATCAACCGGGAAGTGAGGGACACTTTGGCAAGCATCAACTAAGAATTTAGCACCGATTTTGTGAGAGATCACACCAATTTCTTGCACTGGGTTAATACAACCCAGTGCATTGGAAATATGCACCACCGACACCAATTTGGTTTTATCGGAAATCAGCTTTTTAAACTGTTCCAAATCAAACGTTTCTTCTGGTGTTAGTTCCACAAATTTCAGCACTGCACCTGTTTTTTGTGCCACCAATTGCCAAGGCACAATATTACTATGGTGTTCCATCACCGAGAGAATAATCTCATCCCCAGGCTGCAAATTGTTCATTCCCCAGCTGTAAGCTACTAGGTTAATTGCCTCACTTGCATTGCGGGTATAAACGATTTCCTGACGTGATGCAGCATTAATGAATTTAGCAACTTTGTCTCGCGCCCCTTCATAAGCATCGGTAGCTTTAGCACTCAGGGAATGGGCACCGCGATGCACGTTAGCATTATATTGCTCGTAATAATCCTGCAGGCTATTTAATACGAACAAAGGCTTTTGCGATGTTGCAGCATTATCAAGATAAACTAAAGGTTTATCATTGACTTCTTGATGCAAAATCGGGAAGTCAGCACGAACTTGATCAGCAAGGGTTTTGGTAGGAGTGAAAGTCATTGGTAGATTAATCAAACAATTTGGGATTTGGGACTTCGGCTACGCTCAGTCGAACGATTTTAGATTAACTCCACAGAATTTTGGATTGAAGATTCAAAATCCAAAATTTAAAATCTAAAATTTTCTCAAGAGTCAGGCGATATGGACTTAAGATTATTAACTATGTTTAAAAGGATTTCTCGCAGAGAGGGAATCGGTATTTTATTGATGACTTCAGCAGCGAAGGCGTTAACTAACAACTTCCGAGCATCGTTTTCATCAATTCCCCGACTTTGCAGATAGAATATTTCATCATCTTCTAATTGGCTAACGGTAGCACCGTGAGCGCATTTGACATTATCGGCAGTAATTTCCAATTGGGGTTTAGTATCAACCCTGGCTTTCGATGATAGCAGCAAATTCCGATTCAACTGGGTTGCATTTGTCAACTGTGCTGGTTTGGGTACAAAAACTTTACCATTGAACACCGCATGAGCGCGATCGCCTACAATACACTTATGCAATTGATCGCTTGTACCGTGAGGATAATTTAGTGCGATCGCACTGTGAGTATCAGACAACTGCTTACCGTAAATCATCGTCAACCCATTGAGAGTAGTTTCTGTCTGCTCACCAGTTTGCAAAACTTCTAAATTGTGCCGTGACAGCTTCCCACCTAAAGTTATGGCATGACAAGTATATCGACTATCACGAGCCTGAGCGATCGCAGTCTTCCCAATATGAAAAGCCTCTGCACCTTCTTGCTCAACCCTAGTGTGATTAACCTCAGCATTGTCACCAACCCAAATTTCCGTAACCGCGTTCGTGAAATATACTCCCTCTTTCTCTGCGCTCTCTGCGCCTCTGCGGTTCGTATATTCCTCAACCAAACTTACCTGTGAACCACTTTCCGCCACCACCAAACAACGCGGCTGCGAAATCGTCGGTATCTCCCCCTCAACCGAAATAAACACCAAATGAATTGGCGTTTCAACTACCACATTCTTCTTCACCCACACCACAGCTGCATCAGTTATCCCAGCCGTATTCAGAGCAGTAAAAACTTCCTGCGCTCCCTCAGCTTGAGCTAAATACTGCCGTACACCCTCCTGCTCAACCACAGACAAACCAGCCAAATTACTCACCATAATTCCAGACGGTAAATCTGTAACTGCTGATAACTCCTGTGCAAAAACGCCGTTGACAAATATTAAACGACTATTGGCCGCTTCTGGCAAAATATCAAATTCTAGAGACGCCAAATTTCCCGTCTCTAGATTAAATTGCACCTTTCGCAAAGACGACAAATCAGTAAACCGCCATTCTTCCTCGCGGGTAGTCGGGATAATTGAGTGGCGTACCCAATTAGCAGCACTTTGGCCTAATTCCCGCAACCAACCTTCTGTTTTCGTTGCGGTTACTTGATTTAACAACCCAGTCAGATAATCATCTCTATCTAACAGAGTCGATGTCAAACTGACTGCATTTGAGTTAGGAATTGGACTGGGAGACACTTGAATACTCATTACACACCCACCTCGGCTGCAAACTCTTCCAGCACCCAATCATAACCGCGAGACTCCAATTTTAGTGCCAGTTCCTTACCACCACTGGTGATAATCTGCCCTTGTGCCATCACATGCACGAAATCAGGCACAATATAATCGAGTAACCGCTGGTAGTGGGTAATCAAAATTGTGGCATTTTCAGGACTTGCCAGTTGATTTACTCCATTGGCCACAATTCTGAGCGCGTCAATATCCAAACCCGAATCAGTCTCATCCAAAATTCCTAACTTTGGTTCCAGCAACGCCATTTGCAGAATTTCATTCCGCTTTTTCTCGCCACCAGAAAACCCTTCATTCAAACTCCGACTGAGAAAACTGGAATTCATCTTCACCACATCCAGCTTTTCCTCAATCAAATCGTCAAAATCAAAGGCGTCTATTTCCTCTAAACCTTGCGCCTTACGACGGGAATTGTACGCCACCCGTAAGAAATCCAAATTGCTCACACCCGGAATTTCTAACGGATACTGAAACGCTAAAAACACACCACTTCTGGCTCGTTCCTCCGGTTCCAATTCTAGGAGATTTTGCCCCTGGAAAATTACCTCACCGCCAGTCACCTCATAGGCTGGATGCCCAGCCAACACCTTAGAAAAGGTACTTTTTCCAGAACCATTCGGCCCCATAATCGCATGGATTTCACCCGATCGCACCTCAAGATTTACACCTTTAAGAATCGGTGTTCCATCAACATTAGCCGTCAGATCCCTTACTGACAGCACAATTTCACTATTTTCAATAATCATGTTGTCTCTCTTCTTTTTTGGTTCGTAGTCGGCGCTTTAGCGCTTTTAATCAACGCTAAAGCGCCGACTACAAGCGTTAATTTTTTCAGTTTGTAACGATTTTCCAGCACTAAAGCGCTGACTAGAAACCCTATCCAACACTGCCTTCCAACTTCAAACTCAACAACTTATCAGCTTCCACAGCAAACTCCATCGGTAGCTGATTAAAAACATCCTTACAGAAGCCGCTAATCATCATCGAAATTGCATCTTCTGAGGAAATACCCCGTTGAGCGAAGTAGAACAGCTGATCTTCCCCAATCTTAGAAGTAGAAGCTTCATGCTCCACCTTCGCAGCGTTATTTTGCACCTGAATGTAGGGGAAAGTGTTCGCATGGGCATTATCCCCAATCAGCATTGAGTCGCACTGGGAATAATTTCTCGCCCCAATCGCCGTCGGGTTGACTTTCACCAAACCCCGGTAGCTATTGCTGGATTTTCCTGCGGAGATTCCTTTTGAAATAATTGTACTGCGAGTATTCTTACCTACGTGAATCATTTTACTGCCAGTATCGGCTTGCTGCATGTGATTTGTCAGCGCCACCGAGTAAAACTCACCCACAGAGTTATCACCCACCAACACACAGCTGGGATATTTCCAAGTAATTGCTGAACCTGTTTCTACTTGAGTCCAGGAAATCTTAGAATTTACGCCCTGACACAAACCGCGTTTGGTGACAAAGTTGTAAATACCGCCTTTACCGTTAGCATCTCCAGCGTACCAGTTTTGCACGGTAGAGTATTTAATTTCGGCGTTGTCGAGGGCGACGAGTTCCACAACGGCGGCGTGCAGCTGGTTGCTGTCATACATTGGTGCGGTGCAACCTTCGAGGTAAGAAACATAACTACCTTCTTCGGCGACAATCAAAGTCCGCTCAAATTGTCCCGTATCACCAGAGTTGATGCGGAAGTAGGTAGACAGTTCCATTGGGCATTTAACGCCTTTAGGAATGTAGACAAAGGAACCATCGCTAAATACGGCAGCGTTCAAGGCGGCAAAGTAGTTGTCAGCTACAGGAACAACGCTACCCAAATATTTTTTGATCAGTTCTGGGTGTTCTTGCAGCGCTTCCGAAATCGAGCAGAAAATAACGCCGTCTTCCGCTAGCTTTTCTTTAAATGTAGTGGCAACAGAGACGCTATCGAAAATCGCATCGACGGCAACATTTGCCAGTCGTTTCTGTTCAGATAGAGAAATGCCTAACTTCTCGAAGGTTTCTAAAAGGGTTGGATCAACTTCGTCCAAACTGTTTAGTTTTTCTTTCTTGCGTTTCGGCGCTGAGTAGTAAATGATATCCTGATAATTAATTGGCGGATACTTGACATTCGGCCAAGTTGGTTCCGTCATTTTTTGCCACTGGCGATAAGCCCGGAGGCGAAAGTCCAACATGAACTGCGGCTCGTTCTTTTTAGAGGAGATTAAGCGAACAACGTCCTCGTCTAGTCCACGCGGAATAGTGTCGGCTTCAATATCGGTAATAAAGCCGTACTTGTAGGGTTGGTTGACTAAGGTTTTGGCAGTGGCACTCATCAGTAATAATCTCTCGTATTCAGAACTCTTTGAGGATGGGAGACGGGCTGTGGCTAACCGATTCCCATATCACGTTACGGAATGGTTACACGGCTGCTAGAATATGGGTGGAGAGTAAAACAACATAGCTGTTGTTTAATGTATCTTCATTTTACGCTAAATTAACAACAACAATGTTGTCAAAGTCAAATTTTCAAAGAAATTTTTGGGACGTTAGCTGAACGTCTGGCACCAGAAGATGGCGACTACCCACCAGTCCTCAACCAAGCAAGATATCCTAGAATATCTACACAAACACGAAAAAGCAACGGCTTTAGAGCTAGCTGAAGTTTTAGACGTTACCCCTCAAGCGATTCGTCGGCATCTCAAAGATTTGGAGACGGACGAGCTAGTTTTGTATTCGACAACAGTGCAGGCGGCAGGGATGGGGCGTCCACAGCACGTTTATCAACTGAGTCATCAAGGACGCGATCGCTTGCACCGAACAATGAGCGATCGCTTTGGTGATGGCCACGGTCATTTTGCGGTTTCGCTGCTAGACACCTTAGCCGAAACGATGGGACACGACCAATTCAAATCGATTTTACAGAAACAGTGGGAGCGCAAAGCATTAGAATACCGCGATCGCGTCGGTAGCGGTTCACTGCGAGAACGTGTAGCTAACTTAGTAGAGTTGAGAAAAGCAGAAGGCTTCATGGCGGAGTATCACCCTGTTGATGTGAATGACTGCTTTGAGAGCGATCGCTTTATCTTAATGGAGCATAACTGCGCTATTTCCAACGTTGCCGAGTCTTTCCCCAGCATCTGTGGTCACGAATTAGAAATGTTTGCTGCCGTCTTACCTGATTGTACCGTAGAACGCACCCACTGGATTATCAACGGCGAACATCGTTGTGGCTATTTGGTACAAGCTCGCCAGCTAAATTCTGATAAATAAACTCGCTTTTACATCTAGCTTCGGTAATGGATAATAGCTAAATAGCAACTATCCATTATCAATAACCAACTAAGTTTGAAATAGCGTTTATGGACGTATTACCACAGCAACCGTCAGCACAATTTTTAACCCTGGAAGAGTCAGCAAAAGTAGACGCAGCTTTGTTGTCTTCCCCAGAAAAGTTTTTAACAAGATTGACAATTTCATCACTTAAGCTTTTGAAGTATATCGCTCAAGAGTACGGCGTTGCTATTGAAGATTTGACAGCACAGCAACTAATTTCCTGGTTTGAAAAAGATGGTAAAATTCGACGTGAGCAGGGAATTGAAGCTTCATACCTGAAATGGTGAACTGTAGTAGTGAAGTTTTCGTTTCATTGACTTTGAAAAAATAGCCATGCAAAATATCCCGCTTCTAAGAAACATTTTTGTTGCTTAGAAGCAGGATATTAATAGATAAGATATATTGGTAATTTTGCTTATTTACAATTCGCCAATTACCAGAATATATAGCAGTTCTAAAAACTTTAACCAATGGCGGACTACAGGGCAAAAACGATTTTGGCAAATTTGGTTACAGTGGTCTGTGTCCTCCCAGTGGCATCCATCGCTACTTTTTTCAACTTTATGCCATAGATAAAAAGTTTGGCAGCAGGTGCTAACAAAAGCAAAATTTTAGCAACAATTGATAGTCATGTTTTAGCAACGGCAGAATTAATTGGACTCTACAAACGTCAGCATGAAATAATAAACAAAAAGCACCTTTTTTCAAGGTGCTTTTAAAGTTGATAAAATTTTGTTTGTCAAACAATTCTTTAAGGATTGTAATTGTTAGTCCGGGGACTACGAGTTCCAGTTACAGCTCCAATCATTGAGGCTATTAAACCCAACAAAGAACCAAACACAAACCACCACAATCCCGAACGTAAATTAGCTGCCGCATCACGAGCTTGTTGGGCACTTATGTTTGCTTGTGGTACATTAACACCACCTTGCTGTTGTACCTGGTTTATGACTGCCCCAGCGTTGGAAGCAGCAACACCAAAAGCACCAGATACTCCACTTGCTAACAGCCATGAGCTAACTGCCAAAGTCGTTGCCCAAAGAATTGCGCCGTTGAGAAGAGCTGTATTGCGGTTCATCGGCCCACAAGCACGAGCTGTAACCCAACCACCAGTAAATAGGGAAATTAATAAAGCGATAGTTGACCAAAGCCCTGCATTACCCGCAGCGTTAGGGGCAATTGATCTGGGTGCACCTGAACCTTCAACTGTGCCTGCCGCAACCGCACCAATTATAGCACTCAAAATTAATTGAGTGGCTAAGGAAACCAACAATCCAGAAATAATCGGCCCCCAGCGAACAAGATCATGATATTCACTTACTCGGCCTGCTACCACAGTCCCAGTAGGAATAGTGTCATCACCTGTCCGATTTACGTATGACATAGCTTATGTTCTCCAATCCTGTTTCAGCAAAGTTACTGCTCAGGTAGATTCATGTTTATGCTTAAAATTAAATAACTAAATCATCTATTTTTATATCTATCAATAGAAATATTTAATAAATCTATCTTTGGTGAGAAAAAACAGACTTACTTCTTTAACAAATTTTAATTTACAATACAGTTATTAGCTGCTATCGTAACCCAGCTTTTATTCTATAGGAAATTCAACTTTATACAAAAGTTTATAAACCTGATCGAAAGATACTAAAAAAATTAATTAGACAACCATTAAAATATTAACGCATCTTGACTGCGGTGCCTGTGGCAGTAATCAGTAATAAAACTCCTGACTGGTCTATATTAATTGTGCCAGTATCAATTTCAATCCCAATCACAGCATTTGCTCCTAAACGTTGTGCTCGTTGTTCTAATTCTTCTAATGCCTTGCGTTGACCCTGCTCAAATAAACGCTCATAGCTACCAGTGCGTCCACCAATAATATCTCGAATACCAGCCAAAAAATCCCGCAAGAAATTGCTGCCATAAACTACTTCTGCTGTTACTATGCCTAAATATGACTCAATAACGGCTCCTTGAATCACATCAGTGGTAGTTATAATCATAAATTAGCCTCCCAGATAGTATATAAGTTAATATTTATTATTGAAATCCTCTAATCAGTGTAAATAAATTTACACATCCATAATTAGCCTGCGTTGAGATAGGTTTGATAAACATACTCTCACACAATTTTAGACTGCGATCGCTTTCAGCAGGTTAGGAAGTGCCATTGCAACTGCGTTTTTATTTGTAATATTGTTCTAAAAATAAATCAGGATTTGAAGGAGCATTTTGCTTTTTGAATTTATTTTATCGTGTAATGACCAAAAAATGATCTAGACAATTGATAGAGAACGACTGCTCGCAAGTAAAGTGTGCGCCTTCCCTAAAGGTAGTATAAAGAAGGAAAAATTGGATACACAGTTAGCAAGTTTTTAAATGAAATACTCAATAGTAATTAATATTCAATAATTTATCGGATTGGCGTATCACTTATTGGTTTTTGAGGATTTACACGTATAACTACTGATAATAAAGAGTGTAATTTTGGTGTTGTCCTGATTTATATGTAGGGTAAAATCATTTCAGCATTTATACCTCGCACCTCATCTTTCAATAAAAACTCTGTGGTATAGCACTGATTGTAGAGGAAATAGCGAATGAACTATGAATATCTTAATTCATACGAATAAATACAGTTTTCAAAAGTCCATTTTTTTGTTTTAATGTACAAGAAAAAAAGTCCTCTAAAATTTCAGGAATTTTACTGTGTACAAGCCAACATCATTTGTGTTTAGTGTGGTGTTACTAGGATGTTTTGCCTTCAGCATACCTTCAGTGGCTCAGGCTCAGGTATTAGTGGCGCAAGGCAAAAACCCCCAATTAAAGCAACTACTAGAAGATGGACGGAGGTTAGTGGATACCGGCAATTATGGTGGTGCGATCGCTGTTTATCAGCAAGCAGCTAGCCTAGATCCCAAGAATGCTAAAATTCATTCAGGTATTGGCTACTTGTACGCTCAACAGGGAAATTACCAGGCGGCATTAACAGCTTATCGTCGGGCGATCGCCATCAACCCTAATAATAGTGATTTTTACTACGCTGTGGGTTACATCAAAGCGAATTTGGGCGATACGCCTGGGGCAAAGGAAGGCTACCGTCGGGCCATACAGCTGAACCGTAACAATGTTAACGCCTATTTAGGATTGGCTGTGACGCAATCTCGTATGGGAGACTATGGTGCAGCTACCTGGGCATACGAGCAGGCAATCAGCTTGGATAAAAATAACGCTCAGACTTATGAGTTGATGGGTTCGATGTATAAACAGCGACGACAAACCAAACAAGCGAACAGCTTGCTTCAGAAAGCCCGTGACTTGTACAAGCGGCGCAATGACTCAGATGGCGTCAATAGGGTAGAAGCCATGCTGCGACAGTTAGGAGGATGAGGTTAATCTAACTGGTGTCCCGTTAATTCCACAAAAATATCTTCCAGGTTACAGGGACACACCATCATTCTGGTTTTATCGGGCTGTTCATTCAAGTAGACATTTGCTGCTTCCAGGGATGGGAAAAACAAATATTCCCAGCAACGGGCGCGATCACTTCCCACTTCAGACACACCTAATTGTTTCATTACCAAACTTTCACGTGAGCAGAACGCATCTGTTGTAAAGTTCCCAAACAAATCAGCTTACCGCTATCCATAATACGATGCGTCCTGGCTTGGTAGAGCCAAAGGCATCGCCCAAAAATTCGACCTGATCCATATAATGGGTTGTCAGTTTTGAATGACAGGTCATTGACTACAGGTACATTGTTGTAAAACTTGTAGATGTTTTCTAAAAAGACAGTAGTAGTCAAAGTCACTTTGCTCCAATTAAAAATTTCAAATCACTGTACCCCTACGGACAGGGCTGTTTCATTTTACAAGGGCAAGAAGTTTATCAATATTGTGAGAGAGAAATCTTTGAGCAGCTGTGATGGAAGCAGTTTATAAAAGGTAACTCTTTACATAAGCTTGATTTTGTGCAGTTTCACAAAGAATTAGTATGGAGTCGTGATAAACCATAATCCTACTTAATTATTCATAAACAACAAAATTCCCGACTTCTCTGAGAAATCGGGAATCTGAGGCTTCGATTTGAACGAAATCAAATGGGATTCATATAGCGATTTCGATAGTAAGCCAAAATTTGGTTAACTCGTTGCCGATTTTCTGAACCGGAGTTTGCTGTCCACGAGATCGACAAACCACCAATTTGACTTTGATTGTAATCAAACTGTTGGGATGACTGGGGAATTAAATCCACTTCTACACCTTCGACTTGATGTAAATGAGCTGCTATTTCTCTATAGACTGCTAAAGGCAAACCAGCGAATTCAATTTTTTCCTTAGTCTCCATCTTTATGAAGCTCCCAGATTAGAAGGATTTGAGGGGGGCGTTGTCACTGAAATAGGATTGCCGCTAGCAGATGCAGCTGACGGTGTTGAATTGACGGCCCCTTCGCCTACCATTTTGGCAACTTCAATACCATATTGTTCCAGAATCACGATGGGATTGTAGCCCTGATTCATTTCAATACGTTTAATCAGTACGCCATTTGCTAATCGCTGTCCCGCCTGCACATAGCGACTCGTCGGCTCATCCGGTACTTTGATAATCGCCTGTGGTTCCTTACTAATTAGAACTACACCAGTCACAAGCACTGCCCTTGCTAACTCAGGTTGTGCTGGTGGTGGCAATACAGATACTAAAGTGGGGTTGGGAACAACTTGAGGCAAAACCTTAGGCAAGACTGAAGTCAAGGTAGGATTGACTTTTTTAGCTATGCTGCGTGTTGGAAGTTTTCGTCCTGCTAGTGATGCAGTAGGTAGCTTAGGCGATACGGGAACAGGTCTGTTTAAAGCTATGCGTGTTGGAAGTTTTCGTCCTGCTAGTGATGCAGTAGGTAGCTTAGGCAATACGGGAACAGGTCTTCCAAATGTTTTAGACATTCCGGGAACCATCTGCCCGAAAAGTTGTGTAAAGGGGTCACTTCGATCTTTTGATAGTACAACTATCCGTGCCCGTTCTGTAGCATTAGTGGATTGAATCAAGTTAACAGATGCAGGAGTAAGTTGTGAAACCTGTTTGGCAGCTATCACTGGATTGTTAAAGGATTGAGCTGCTGGCGACTTTGCTGCTATTTTGGGAATCGGCGCAGGATTGATGGCTTGTTGTGTATCTTCAGAAGCACATCCAGCGATCGCTAAAGTTAAAATAGCTGCAATTGTAATTTTTAAATTTCTGCCCATGAGCTGTTCTCAAAAGCCATTGGAAAATTGAAAAGTGGAAATCAACATGCCTGAAATTTGGATCAAAGGCAAAGTATGTTCCCTTTATAACCTAATTTTTTACATTTCAAGGGTTATTTATAGCACTGCCTACACAGCATAACTGCGGATTGGTATTTATTTGCAGTCAATCTTCTGCCACACCCATAAGCTGTTTCATCAAATCCAGGCCTTTCTTGACTCTACGGGAAACCGTTACTACACTGATTCCTAGATGTTCTGCAACTTGTTTTTGTGTCAAATCTTGCAAAAACACACATTCCAACACATCGCGGGTACGTTTTTCTAGCTGAACCAATGCTTGTTGTAAGCGAAGTTGGTCTTCTTGTGCTAGTTGAAAGCTGCGATAGTGAGGATCTGGAACTAATTCTCCCAAACAGGTAGAGCCTTCTTCTCCGTCTTGGACTGGTACATCGAGACTCAAGGGAGCGCGATTGATCCATGCTAATTTAATTTCTTGCCATTCGTTTGCAGAAATTTCCAGTGCTGTTGCTAATTCCGAGTCTGTTGGTTGGCGATTATGTTTTTCCCGCCAAGAACGTGAAACTCCTATTGCTTGCTGTTGTAGTGCTAACCACTTCCGAGGAATTCGCACGGTGACACCTTTATCTCGGAGATAGTGTTGAATTTCACCCCGAATATAGGGAAGAGCATAGGAACTAAAGGCATGTCCCTTGGAAAGTTCAAATTTTTCAATAGCTCTGATTAAACCTAAACATCCAACCTGGAGCAAATCATCGTAGGTTTCATGACATTGATTCGTCCAGTAGTGAGCTTCTTTTCTCACAAGCCCAAAATTGAGTTTTACCAGTTGATTGCGGACTTTTTCTGACGGAGATTGCTGATATTCTCGCAACAACTGCCAAATTTCATGTTTAAGCTCATTGGTGACTGTGGTAGGCATAGCACCGTATTTATTGAGTAAATCAACAACCAATTACTCATTTTTAAACTTAGCTGCGATCGCACGATATCAAAGACAATATCGCGCTATATGTCATAGCAAATACTATGGTATATAACAAGGTTTTTATAGAAAAAATTCCATAGGTTGCTTGATAATCGAGCAAAATTTAAATGGGTGAAATCGGGATTGAGTTTATTATTTATGTTTGGTATGATCTGTAGCTTTTTTGAAAACTACATACAAATAAAATATAAAATTAATTACTAAATATCAAACCGAGATTGTACTTAATTTGAATTAATTAATAGTGAAATTAATTTAGAGAAATAAAACAACACTAGTTGCAATCTTGTTGAATCAGCAAAAGTTGGATTTACAGTAAAATTACGTGTCCATTCAACTGGGTTTATTCAATCTTTAAAAATTACTAATAATATTTAAAAAGTAATACGTATCTTTACGCAAACCAATAATAAAAGGGCATCTTGCCCTTTTCTGTACTTAAGTCTATAGTCTTTTAATGAAAGGGAAAAGGTTAAAGGGATGAATCAAGTCACCCACAAGACCGAGGTATCAGACTATTCCCAATTGCAAGGGTTATTTCGCCGACAATTTTGCTCGGCTTTCACTTTTCCCCATCTTTGTAAAAAACCTATCAACCCTCCTGAAAAAAGAAGGTAAATAAGTTAACTTTTGTGATCAAGTCTGATATTTACAAAATTGTCGTTCTAAGTGCCAGTCAGTTGGGTTAGGGACTGGACAAATAAAAAAATACTCAATTACTTCTTGTGGGGTGGGCGACACGAGCGCCCGTAGCCAAGGGCGGACTTTTCGGTCCACCCCACAAGATTGGATAATTTATTTGTTGTCAGTCCCTTATTTAAGAGGATTTAGCCACGACTCGGTTCAACCCGTCCATAAAATAGACCGCGAATCTTGACTTCTTTAGGTTCGCCAGCACCTAAGTCTGTATCAGATGGCTGTTCGCTCTCGAAAGTACCAGCAATTTCCCCACTAGAACCATCTATTTTAGCGATTTGCAGAGAAATCTTGCCATTAAGATTTTCAGCACGCTTGACGTTAGTGCGGGTAAGTTCTTCATCATCTGCTTGGGCAGGGAGAGCCACGGCATTATCATAGCCACTGACGACACCACGACCTTTGGGATCGAGGAAGGCAGCACCACGATAGGAAGGAACTTTGAAAGTGCCTTCAAAGTCCGTGGAGGTGTTAATACTGGTCAAACTAGGTTGTGTTTGAGCAACCAAGTTTTTGATGGTGAACAGGAAAGGTACTCGCTCACCACCAGGAAGTTGCACAGTGATGGCTTGGAAGTCAAGACCATCAGTTTCCACAAAGGTCAGGCTATTATCTGAGTTGATTTTTAGGTTGCCTTGCACTTGATCAATGGTGGAAGTGTATCTGGTCAACAATTTGCCAGCAACAAATTCTGCTTCTTGGCGTTTATTAGCAGGTTCTTCTTTGATGAAGAAGCTAGTTGGTTCCAAGCAAAGTTCTTTGATGGCATAGGACTGGCTAGAATTAAGGGGAATGGAACCACGGCGTGTTTCTGTGAGTTGGGGGCATTTGTTCGCCAAGCCAGTGCCGCGAATTTGATCGTAAGTAAGTACATCTCTACTACTACTACTAGCAGGAGCATCACTACAAGCAGTTATTAGCCCCAGGCACAAAGCCAAGAATGCAACAATTAAAGCGCGATACCTCATGGTCAACCTCAATCTCAAAAATTAATATCTAAGTTGTAAAACTGCATCGAAGCTTTGATCTCTGATGAGAAGCCGCTACTCTGCGAAAAGCTACCTTTGGTCGGACACGGCTTTCCTCCGATTAAGAGAGTTGAAGCAAGTGTCCGAGCGTTTAGGTTGTCAGCCGCTGCTCAAACTTTTCTGTTGCTAAACGTAGTTAAACGTGTCGTTCTCTTAAGCTTGGGGTGTAAACCCCAGACTAAGTAGCACACTGCATCCATTTTGGATGTTTGTAACTAGGGGAGCAAAGAACCAGCAGTTTTACTGTTGGTGGCATTTGTTAAATTTGGGCGGGTGGCTGAGTAAGCCCCACACAGAGCAGCATAAATGCTTGCCTCGAAGAGTGCGAAGAGAGGAGTCTGCTTCGCACTTTGCTCTTGCCTATGGCAAAAGCAGCGTCGCCCAAGTCTTTTTGTATCATGTATGTGACGCCACTACATACAGCCCATTGTTTGATTGGGAAATCAGCCAGATCATACGATTTTTTTTAACTCAAAATCAAAGTACTCAAAATCCAAGAAAGTCTCGTCCTGATCACATCTAGCTGCTGTTGTCGGCTATGTTAAACTTTACCGCTCCCTTTTAGGAGCGATCGCAATTGCTTTTGATAAAGATACAAATGTAGTTATATTCACCCCCTACTAGGGCAAGTAAGGGGATGTAGGGACAAAAAGAGAAGTCTGCTGTAGTAAGATCCCGCAGGAACCGCCGTCGGCGATCGCTCTTTGGTGATGATTACCAGTTCCAAAAATGACGGCTGAAACCCTCATTATGAGCGTCAACTAACCTTGGTTGATATTGAAGGTGCGGCTTTGCCGCACCGAGACCGATTGTGCCAGTTGCGTAAGTCCTGTTTCCTTTACTGTTTGTTTAGAATCACAGCTAATAAATCTAGGCTGACAAGCTAGGGAAAATTAAAAATCTTCGGTAAATTTGAGTTGGCCTCATTTATACGGAAAGGGTGGGATGAACGATCACAAAAATATTCAATCAGAGAAGTTGTCCTGTAAACTGCAAACGCTCGCAACCGTGGTGTATGATGCAGTTCAGGGTTCTCAAGGCGATACTGTAGCTCTTTTGGCTTTACTGCGGCAATTGGAGCAGTTACACCGAGAGATCCGGGATGGGGTTTTTCAAGAGAGTTTGCCTGTTAACCGTCGGCAACTTTACTCACTACTGAAAGATATTGAGTCTGAAGGAGGCTGGCCTTACATTGAGCGGATGAGACTACAAGCATTTTTAGCAAATTTGCCACAAGAGGCTCCCGAAGAAAATAGCCACGAGATTTTGCAGAGCGATCGCTCCGGCATGGCTGATTAGCTAGAAAATAATTTTCGAGCTCGGAATTCACAACTCTAAGCACCTCATCAACCGCTAAACCAAGAGCGGTTGCTTGTTGAGGCTTCAATCTATATTCATAATTCTTAATTCATAATTCATAGTTTCCAAGAAACTAATAACTGTTTAATCTAGTACGTCATATTTTGAATTTTGAGCAAAGCCAGAGATGCTCCGCCAAGAGAGAAGTCGGAGCAGGAACTTTTGCCGATAGTGCAGCCTTTTCTCTACCTTGGGCTGCGCCAACGAGTCCGCGTCCCTTGCGTGTCTGGTAGAGAGTGTCTGGCTTTGCCATGCCGTTGCCTTGGTCTTTGTCAAAAGAAGGGTACTGAACAGGGCGTGATTTGGAATTTTGCATAGCGACACTAGGGTCTATGGGTTATGCCATCACAAAGAAGGCGATCGCGCTCCTCAAGATTGCGGTTGTGCTTGAGGTAATTGCCTACCCAGTCGCAACCACGAACAAGCAGATCATCAAGATGTAAATTCCACAGAATTATCGTCTTGTCATCACTAGCTGATGCTAATGTTTGACCATCTGGGCTAAAACTGACACTTAATACCCCAGCGCGATGCCCATTGAGACTTTTAATTAATTTGCCGTCACTGCTCCAAAGTTTTACTGTACCGTCCCAACTGGCGGCGGCGAGTAATTCACCATTGGGACTGAAAGTCACGGCATTGACGCTATCGCTGTACCCTTTTAATAAGGTTTTTAATAACGTCCCATCCCGTCGCCAGAGTTTTACGGTGTTATCCCAGCTAGCAGAAGCCAGTAACTCATCAGTAGGACTAAAGCTGACACCTGTCACCCAGCTGTCATGGGGTGAGAAAGTTTTTAACAATGTACCATCCCGTTGCCAAAGTTTAACAGTTTGGTCATCACTGGCAGAGGCTAAAACCTGACTATCATGGCTGAAGTTTACGCTATTTACCGAATCCTGATGTCCCACTAGGGTTTTGAGTAATTTGCCCTCACGGTTCCAAAGTTTTACTGTTTTATCTTTGCTAGCTGATGCCAAAAACTGACCATCAGGACTGAAATTCACGCTCATCACACTATCGCTATGTCCGTAGAGAGTCATGATTAAAGTACCGTCAAGCCGCCAAAGTTTAACTGTTTTGTCATAACTTCCTGAGGCCAGGATTTCACCTTTGGGGTCAAAACTGACACTAGAAACTCTATTTGTGTGCCCCACTAAAGTTTTGTAAAGTCGGGTTTTGACCTCGCCATTACTGCTGTACTGTTGCCAAAGTTTGACAGTGCGATCGCTACTACCAGAAGCTAGCATCCGACCATCGGGACTCCAAGCAACGCTCAAAACTTGCTTTCGATGCCCTTGAAGAATAGATGGTGTTGGGACATCTAAACTCCATAATTTCACACTTTTGTCATAACTTCCTGAGGCCAGCAATTTGTTATTTGGACTGAAAGCGATGCTGACAACACGATCACTGTGTCCTTTGAAAGTTCTGAGTAAAGTACCAGTGATACTCCAGAGGTTTATGGTTTTGTCTTCACTTGCAGAAGCTAACTTTTTACTATCGGAACTAAAGCTTAAACTCCATACTATATCGCTATGGTGTCGTAAAGTTTTGTAAAAACGAAAGTCAAAACCGTCTTTATTGCTGTTACTTTCCCTGAGCCAAAGTTTTACTGTCTTATCTAGACCTGTTGATGCCAACAATTTACCGTCTGGGCTGAAAACAGCTACAGTCACAGCTTGCTTATGTCCTTGCAAAGTTGTAACGAGGCTACCGTCCCGTCGCCAAATTTTCACTGTTTTGTCGTCGCTAGCGGAGGCGATGAATTGACCATCGGGACTGAAGTTGACCCAGTTAACCGACCCTTGATGTCCTCTCAGTATTTTTATTAAGCTACCGTCTTTATGCCAGAGTTTTACTGTTGTATCCTTACTGCCAGTAGCTAACAACTCGCCATCAGGACTGAAATTAACGCTGTCACCTGAATCACCATGTCCTTTCAGGGTTTTATATGGCTTAGGGTCAAATTGGCCTGTAACCGGGTTTTTGTGCCAGATTTGCACCGTTTTGTCGAGGCTGGCGGAGGCTAGGGTTTGACCATCAGGGCTAAAACTGACACAATTAACAGCATCAGTGTGACCTTTGAGGGTTTGGAGTAAGGTTCCGTCAGGACGCCAAAGTTTCACAGTTTTATCTAGGCTACCTGACGCTAGTAACTGACCATCTGGGCTGAAAGTTACTCCCCAGACTACATCAGTGTGCCCTTCTAAGCGGTTAACCTCCGTTACCCCATAAACTGCCTGTTGCATGGCTGTCACCACCCGCATTCGGGTATCTGGCTGCACTCCATCTGCCTGTTTAAGTCCTCTCCAAGCCCGCAAACTTTCTAATAGGGCATCAAACTCTTTATTAGACGCAAACAAAGCTTCGCTAGCAGCAGCGATCGCACTAATTTTAAAGTTAGTTTCACTGCGTTCAGCTCGTAGACTTTGGCGAATTGCTGCTCTTTTTTGCAAGTCGGCTTGCCACCATAATGCTGCAATTGTTCCCCCCATAATTGCCAGGATTGCGCCTGCTATCCTTGCTTCTCGCAGCCGCTGTTGTAATACCAAATTGAGTTGCTTTTGACTAAATTTTTGGGCTACTTCAGCTCTAGTTTTTTCTAGTTTGACTTTTTCTAATTCGGCGACCATGCCATAATTGTTTTTTTGGCGAATTGGTTCAACTAAATAATCGTGAACTAGCTGGTAGCGATCGCTTAACTCTTCTCTAACTCGCAACACCAAACATGAACCCACCAATATTTCTAAAATTAGTTCCCCAACTGTGTCAAAGCTTGATATTGTATCTAGCTGATGATTATTAACTAATGCAGCAGCTAAATCAGCTTTAGTTTTTAACGGGCGTGTTCCCTTTTCATCAGTTAACTCAAATAATAATTTCCAACTTAACTCTTCGTTTGCTTGACCGCAGTCTTTGATAACTTCCCCAAGCCAGCGTTCCACCAATTTTGCCGAACCACCGCAAAGCTTATATTCTCCGAGTGTGGTAATGTTTTCTATTTGTAGTTGAGCACCAACTATTTGTAATTCAATTGGATGTACTTCGTCTAGTTCTCCTGTCAAATCCTGGACTAATTTGTTAATTAATTCATCACTCAGTTCATAATGTGAACGTTGAGTAAGACTGTGAATTATGGCTTTAGCATCCTGGCTAGAGAATTTTCCTAAATAGTAGCGAATGTCCTTATCGAGAATATTTTTATTGATTACTCCTAAATCATATAATCCAATAATATTTTTCTGGCTCAAACGTTCAAATTCTAATAAATGATGTAAATAATCTTCTCTTAATGAAAGAATAATTTTGACAAATGAAATATTTAAACATTCCGTAAAAAATTTATAAAACTCTCTTCTTTGTGTGGGAGGATTACTAACAAAGAAAAATTCTTCAAACTGATCTAATATAATAATTATTGTATAATTGTGCTCAGATACTAACCGAATTTTTTCTAGCAGGATAGTAGGTGTAGAGTCAAGACTAACTGATATTCCTGTGTATGCCAATGCTTGGTTTATACTGCTTATCAAGATTGTCATCCAATCAGTATAAACAGACAAAACAATAGGTATAGGAATGCGTTCACCAATAGGTTTTCCCTTTAGTGCTGGGACTAAACCAGCTTTGAGAGTTGAACTTTTGCCTACACCTGATGGCCCATAAATTACTGTGAGTTTGTAGTCAGCGCGGCTAATTCTTTCAATTAAGCGATTGACATCTTGTTGTCGTCCAGAAGCAGATATTTCTAGGGCAATTTCCTCAGAAATAAAGGGTATTTTGTGAGGTTCCAGTACTGGGTTAATTCTGGGGCGTTGCGGCTGCAATTGACTTGCCCCAATAAAGGCACGAAAGCCATACTGATGTTCTATTTGAATTTTTTCTTGCTTCAGCTTAAAGGCTTCTGTATAGTCATGACGCTCAAAAAAGTAAAGCGATCGCAGTTCTTCTAAAATCTCTAAGTAAAGTGATGGCTGATGTTGTAGCTCACAAACTACCCTCGCCCATTCCAGATTATTGATAGCCTCCTCCGACTCACCCAGATGCCTCTGTGTACGTGCTAGCAAGAGAAGATACCAACTTTCTTGTCGTCGTGTTCGCAAAGCGTCTCGTAGAGAAATTTCTGTTGCTTCTTCGGAGATAGAAAGTGCTGTATTCGCTAATTCATGAGCCAGTACCCAATTCGACTCAGAAGCCGCCACATTTGCCAAAAAGCCATAATTTTGAGCAATTTGTGCTGGAGTTCCATAAGTTTTATGTAGATTTAATGACTTTTGAGCTAATTCTTTTAAATCATCCCAGGCTTGTAAGCGTTGCAGCATTTCACAAGCAGGCAAAATAAATTTAGCAACTAAGTCTTCTCTTTGTACCTCTTCCAATAGCTGCAAGCATTGTTTAAACCACAACAGAGCATGTTCGCAATAGCTACTAGTATTATGGTATAAGTCTGCCATTCGGTGATAACACAGCCCCAGTTGGAATAGTACTATTGCTTGCTTGAGTAAAGACGAGGGTGGGGTAGGGTGAGGAGATGAAACGGGGAAAGAAGAATTACTCTCCAACTCTGCTACTCTCTTGGTTTCCTGCTGCCATAACGCTAGGCTTCTTTGATAATTGGCTAAAGCACCATTAATTTGATCATTGGCGTATTTATCTCGCCCCAACACAAATTCTAAACTAGCTTCTAATCCTGGTGTTAGTTGAACGCCATAGAGGCGCAGTAAATCATTACGGGCTGATTCTATTTCGTGGCGGTGTTGGGACTTAGGATCTAAATTTAGAGAGGCATTAGATAAAAATGTTTCAGCACCTGCTTCTAAAACTTTGGCAAATAGAGATTCTGCCTCTTGATGGATCAAAGCAATTAAATCTGCTTTGGTCATTTCAAATTTAATAGTGGTTGCAGCCCAGCTTTTGAAATCAGGCGCTAATCTTGAAAGCAATGATGCCACTTCATCTTGTAGCCATAACACTACTGGAAATGGAAAAGTCGCGGCATAGATATCTCGTGCTTGGTTGAGGACTGTAAGTAAGTTTTCCAGGTCGATAATTGACTCAATACCGAAAATCATCACAGCAGATGGCAAAGAGTCTGTAAGGACGGCAGGATTATCTAAAGATAGTTCTGAGATTATTGTGTTGTGTAAGGAAGTAGTCGATGGATTGAGAACGATTTCTCTAAAGTTGATGTCTTTGGTGATCGAGCGAATATTCTCTAACATTTGCTCACGTAATTGCCCATAGTTGCATCGAACTAAAATCAGGGCAAATTGACCTTCAGAAAGCGCGATCGCTCTAATCAGTCTTTGCAAAGTATACTGATTTTCTTTGGTGTAGACATGTAGCTGCTTATCATTAGTCATTGGTTATTAGTGATTAGCCATTAGTTATTAGTTATTTATTAGTCATTAGTCAAAAGACCAATGACAAAGGACAAATGACTTACTCAGCACTGTTACTTGTTTTGTTGCCAAGCCAAAACTTTTTCTGTTTCTGCCAAGGCTGGACTGATGCCAAACCAGCGCCCCAGAGGATCGCGATATTCAAACAGATACATGCTTCTTAGTAAGCTCTGGTAGTCAGACTCACCTTTAACTCTTTGCTGCTGAACTACTTCAAACAATAATTCCCACTGGGATTCATTAATAGCTAATAGCAGATCGTCACGGTAATCTTTAATCACGGCTTCTAAGCAGTCCTTAGAAAAAGGCGGATCTTGTCGTTGCAGGCAGCTATAAAGTAAACCCAATAAGTTACGAATGTGACCACCACTAACGCGACATAGACGATCCAAGGTTTGGGAGTGATCGAATAATTCTGTAATTAATAAAAGCCTGCCATTCAAAGGAACTTCTGGAAAAGCTCTTGCTAGAACTAACTGGCGCACTAGTGACATCCCTGGTTCGTAGTCACTGCCATCTCTTTGCCGCACTAATACCATCGGCAGTACTTTTGGTGCAATTCCTCCCCCCAGGCGATTTTTCAGTGTCTCATACTCATTAGAGAAAATTAACGTAAGGGGGATTGTGTAAACTAGGTGGCATTTGAGTCGGCGTAACTGTTCGCCTCGGTCGATGAAGAGATATTCTGGTTGCGATCGCCCGGACGCTAAGGGACGCATATCGACTCGATCCAAATTATCTACAATCACTACCAGTCCTTTTTGACCCCGCAGCTTTAGCTGTTCAATAGCCTTTTCTAAAATTTCTTCGTTAATCGCTTGCAAAATACTATTGGTACGTGGTTCCAAATATTGCCTCAGTTGATTCCGCAACTGGGTACTATCTTTGGTTTTGGCGGTAATTTTGGCAATACCCAAGGACAACTCTGCTTGTCCAGAAAGCTCTATGGGGCTTTGCAAAAAATCGCCTACTTCTTTAAACAAATTGGTAAAGTAACCAGGTTTGAGTTTAATGCCAATGCCTTCTAAACTGGCACTGACTTGACGAGCTACACTCAGCAAAATATCGCTGATATCAATATCTGCCATGTCTAAGTCTTGACTGGACTCAAAATAAACCACATGAAATCCCGCGACTTCTAGTTCTGTCTTAAGGCGCTGCAATTCTGTTGACTTACCGCAGCCAATGTGACCTGTAAATAACTGACAGGTTGGCTCATCAGGAGAAATCCGAATGATAGTCCGTTGCAATTCTTCGACAATCTTGCAACCACGTACATCAGCAAAATCTATGTAATACTGACGATCTAGCACGTTACTTATATTTAGCGTGTAGCTGGGGTTACATGCTTTATAAAAACGTGACAAATTTAATGTCATTTTCATGTATGTAGAGGTGTATGTAGATGTGTGTGTAGATGCAATTTCATTCGTATTTTTTATACAAGTAATCTCTATCCAGGATGTAGGCATACGAATAACTTGCAAGTTGGTAGTGTCTTGCAAGGGACAGTATTTGGTGCAGGATCACTGTCAGTAGCTGTCAGTAGTATGGTAGAGATTTAATTGACCCTAATAACTTTAAGCATATCTGTCCTTTTTACACCTGCTATTGAGTTTTGACAATCTGTAGGTTTTACTTGACCTGGCACAGACTATTAGGACTTGGTGAATCAGTAAAAAAAGCTACTAGATTACATGGTTCTCAGTTTATATAGCTGATGAAGTAGGACTGGTATTAATTATAGCAAAGTACACAGAGGCTTAGGAATACTGGTATATCATTTCATATTCTATTTGTCAAGAAAAGAAAATCCTAAACATCTAAATTAATATTTTGTAATCTTTAGGGAAAAAATTTGACAAACTAACTTGTTAAAAAGGCTACAGTCAGTAAAAAATGGACACCGGAAACTTTAATCGGAATGATCACTAGCGCGATAATCTTTATGTAGTTACTGTAAAGTGTTACTAAAAATAAAAAAGTCTTGAGGAGAGCGGCTAACAGATGCCATGTTTACTGAAATTAATCATGATCCGAGGGCGTCAAGAAATTTGGATTGCAACCAGAAAGGGGTTTGAATGGCTGGCATAATATCAGTTTCCCGCACCGATCTAGCCCAGCGCCGTCAAAAATTACGTCGGCAGCGGCAGATGAGAATTATTCAGGCTATTTGGCGAACCTTTGCCATTACTAGTTTGGCAGGTGGATTGCTGTGGGTGGCAGTCCAACCAGTGTGGATGCTAAAAGCTCCCAAACAAATAGTGATGAAATCAGGCAATAAATTACTGTCGGATGAGACAGCTCAGTCACTGTTGGTGCTATCTTACCCCCAGTCTTTGTGGCGAATTGAACCGTCGGCGATCGCTAATTCTTTGAAGAAACAACCAACTATTGCCCAAGCGATCGTCAGACGCCGCCTGTTTCCTCCTGGGTTAATCATTGAAATCCAAGAACGAGTACCTGTAGCGGTGACTCAAACACTTGGCAATAAAAAAGTAACAATCGGCTTACTAGATGCAAGTGGGGTCTGGATGCCTTTAGAAAAATACACATCACTGAATCCTACTAAGAAATTACCCAATCTCAGAGTAATTGGTTCACCAAAACAATACTGCCTCTACTGGACTCAACTTCATCAAGCTATCAGCCAAAGTCCGGTGAAAGTAATGGAAATTGATTGTCGAAATCCAACGAATTTAATTTTGAAAACAGAACTAGGAAATGTGCATCTTGGCGTTCCCGGCCCTCAGTTGTCTGAACAAATTAAGCTACTCGCCCAAATGCGCCATTTAGCTGCAAAACTCAATTCCGGTGAAATAGAGTATATTGATCTGAAAAATCCCGAATTTCCCTTAGTACAAATGAACCAAAAAGACCAAAAATTAACTCCCAAAATCCCTAAAAACATCTAGCGTGTTTAATGTATTGAGCGCTCCTAGTAAATTAAGAAGCTTTATGCTGATAAATATATTTATTATTTTCAGTTTTCTGGCAAATCCCACGCAAATCGGCATTAACTTCTAATTAAAATGAGAAGATCAATCATAAAATCTCGATTGTGAGTAAAACATTCTCAATTGTTACCTTAACATCTAATAGTAGGGTGCAAGATGTCAGACAATCTAATAATGGTCTATGGCGTGCAAAACGCCTTCTGCCCATACATTCTTTGACTAAACCCAGTGCAAAAAAGAGAGAAATGCTTGAGTTTTTCATTAAGATCCGACTTGCGAAAAGAGGGCACTGATGAGAACGGTTTACGCCGCCATCCAAGTGCAGAGCCAAAAACGCTCTGGCTTTGGTCTGTTGAGGACACTTCCAAAGACAGTTTACCGAAGTTTCAATCTGTAACGTACCGCCCAAAGTTGCATAAGCATTGCTTCTGGGCAATAAGTTTGGACTACTCTGTGCTGTAATTCCTATTGGGTAATCAAACCTCTTAGGAAATCTTGATTTGTTGAGCGCACTAGTGAAGGTTTTCGTAGGATAGACTATTGCTGCAACAAAGTCTCCATTAAGACTCCCCAAACAACAAGTTAATCAGGTATAGTCTGACAAGTAAATTCTTGCTTACTTTCACCTTTCACCTTAAGGATAAGTAAGTATAACGTAAGTTTTGTGTCTAAAGTTGCAATCATCCCCAATGGTGAAACCTATTAACAATATTATTGTTGAGACAGAGAAGAGGCGCTATAGTGTGTCTTTACAAGTTATGCCCTCCGCTGAGAATAATCAAGAGATTAATGTCTGGTTGAAGTTATACAGGTCACTTTTAGATAAATGTAGGTATACTTCTCTAGAATTGGCTGTGCGATCGGCTGCCTTAAAAGCTTATCCCATAGCAAATTTTCGCACTGGCAATTCTGTTAGGCTTGGCAGTAGTGAAAACAATAAAGAACAGTGCCATAGTATTGTGGCACTGTCAAACTAAAGTTGACTCTGAGGTGAATAACACCTGAAAAAGTCGTTTATCTACCCTTTCACAAATCCAATGACACTTGATAATAACCAAGGACTTACCTATAAAAATTCCCAATCTACGGGACAGCCGGGGTTCTCTCTGGCAGTTAACTCAACCAATCCCTTTAATAACTCTGGGCTGAACTTCGGACAAAATCACGATAATAAGAAGATTTCTCCGGAAAATAGCCGAATTGGCGAGATTGTTCCTGGTCGAGTCGCCAACATCAAAGTGATTGGTGTCGGTGGTGGTGGTGGCAATGCTGTTAACCGCATGATCGAGTCTGATGTCTCTGGGGTAGAGTTTTGGTCAATAAACACAGATGCCCAAGCTCTTACCTTAGCTGGCGCTCCAAGTAGATTGCAAATTGGACAGAAGCTAACGCGGGGTTTAGGAGCAGGTGGTAATCCTGCCATCGGTCAAAAGGCAGCCGAAGAATCACGGGACGAAATTGCTACAGCTTTAGAGGGAGCAGACTTAGTATTTATTACTGCTGGTATGGGGGGTGGTACTGGGACAGGTGCAGCTCCAATCGTGGCAGAAGTAGCCAAAGAAATGGGCGCTCTCACTGTTGGTGTAGTCACACGTCCATTTGTGTTTGAGGGACGCCGCCGCACCAGCCAAGCGGAACAAGGTATTGAAGGACTAAAAAGTAGAGTAGATACACTGATTATTATCCCCAACAACAAACTGCTGGAAGTGATCCCCGAACAAACGCCTGTACAAGAAGCTTTTCGCTATGCAGATGATGTGCTGCGTCAAGGGGTGCAAGGTATTTCTGATATCATCACGATTCCTGGTTTGGTAAATGTTGACTTTGCTGATGTCCGAGCTGTGATGGCAGATGCGGGTTCGGCATTGATGGGAATTGGAGTGAGTTCTGGAAAATCGAGAGCCAGAGAAGCTGCGATCGCAGCTATTTCTTCGCCGTTACTAGAATGTTCTATTGAAGGCGCTAGAGGAGTTGTTTTTAATATTACTGGTGGTACTGACCTGACCTTGCATGAAGTGAATGCTGCCGCAGAAGCAATCTATGAAGTAGTTGATCCCAACGCCAATATTATTTTTGGGGCCGTAATTGATGACAGACTCCAAGGTGAGGTAAGAATTACTGTAATTGCCACCGGGTTTACAGGTGAAGTGCAAGCTGTGCCACAACAAAGCGTGGCTAACGTTCGAGTAGCCCCTAATACTTCGAAGCGACCAACAACACAGCAACCTACAGTGAATCCCCCAACCCCAACTCCAACTCCAACTCCAACTCCAACTCCGGAACCAAAAGAAAAACCTGGATTGGATATACCTGATTTTCTGAGAAACCGACGTACACCAAGGAATTAAAAGATTTTGGATTTGAGATTTTAGATTAACTTATCAGTCTCAGGTCAGGCTGAGTGCATGTATAAAATCTGCTAGTTTCAGGGTTTTACCAAAGGCAGGGGTAAGCAATCTGTTGCCATCCCCGATTTTGCCAATTGGTAAAAAAACTTGTCAACGCTACTTTATAGAATGAACTTGGGCAGGAGTCTGCTGACTCGCATGTCCTGCTATGCTTTTGTCACAAAAAAATAGGAAGACCTGCCCAACTACGGATGCGTAGACATCGCTACATCTACCCCTTGTCATCCATTAAACTTATATTCCGTATAAGTAAATATATTTACTTATAAGGAGTAATATAGAAATTTTGACCACGTAAGTGCCCGTCCGAACGAGGTCTGCTCTCGGCAGAATAGAACACGAAGCAAAAAGAGAAGGTAAATGCAAATTATTTTTTGATTTTTAGAGTTTGTTCAATCCATTGAATAACTTGATAACCAAGGCGAGTATCATCTAGGCGATCAATCTCACGAATTCCGGTAGGACTGGTGACGTTAACTTCAGTTAGGTAGCCACCAATAACGTCAATACCCACAAAAATTAAGCCGTCTTGGCGTAAGCGTTCGGCTATTTGGGTACAGATTTCATCCTCTCTTGGGGTAATTTCAGTTTGAGCGACTGTGCCACCAGTTGCCATATTATTGCGAAAATCAGTTCCGCTAGAGAGGCGATTGAGCGCACCAATCGGTTCGCCATTGAGCAGGATAATTCGCTTATCTCCCTCTTTTGCCTCTGGTAGATAGGTTTGTACCATTACTGGCACTCGACCTTGGAAAGTACTGAGTTCGACAATGGAGTTAAAATTGCGATCGCCTGATTGCAAAAACAAAATTCCTTCCCCAGCTTTGTTACCCAGTGGTTTGAGAACCGCAGCTCCCTTTGCTTCTACAAATTGCCGAATAAACTGTTTATCAGCACTGACAATCGTTTCTGGAATCGCTTTGGTAAACTGGAGGGCATACATTTTTTCATTTGCCCCTCGGATGCCACTAGGACTGTTAATCACCAGGGTTTTATTTTGGTCAATGTAATCCAGAATGTAGGTGGCATAGAGGTAGGAATCATTAACTGGTGGATCTGTCCGCATAAATACGGCGTCCATTGTCTCTAAAAAAGTTAAGGAGGAATCGCTCAACTTATACCAAGGATTCGCTGCTACCCAGCGTCCCTCCATTAACTGCACTGGTACAACTTCAACTCGCTGTAGGACAGCCCAAGCTTTGCTCTCCACCACACTCAGCAGGTTTGCCTGAGTCACCCAAACTTCGTGTCCCAAGATTTGCGCTGCTTCGATCAGGGCAATACTGGTATCATGACACGGGTCAAGCTGATGGATGGGATCAATGATAAAAGCCAGTTTCACCCTTTATACCTCAATCGCCAAGAAATTAAATGGTTATTCAATTATTATCTCTTGATGATCTTAGCAATTGACGTACATCTGTACTGCTGAGTAGAACCTGGAGGGTAAAATCTTGTGGATAGACATCGGTTTTGTGGGGATAAAAGTCCGTAAACAAAGCAGCGCGTTGTTTTTCCAGAATTGTAGCGACTGCCGTGTAATTGCAGTGGCTTGTCGCTAGCGACAAGCAAAACCTTCTGAATCTACACGCTATTGCTAGAAGTTAGTAGCTCATCCAGCTTGCCTTGACTATCTAAAGCATGGATATCATCACAACCACCAATATGATCATCATTGATGAAAATTTGCGGTAAAGAGCGCCGTCCATTTGCTCTTTGAGCCATTTTATTTCTGGCTGCCTCATCTCCATCAATGCTATATTCGATAAATTCAACTTCTTTGTTCTTCAGCAAACTTTTGGCACGAATGCAAAATGGGCAAGTCCTCCAAGTGTAAATTTCTACTTTTGCAGCCATGATATCCTCAACTTGATTTAATACTTCTTAATTTTAGAACTTTGCCACTGGCTGTAGCTACCCGATCTGCTTTTGACTTTATCCTCAGAAGTGGCTACTAACTAAATTTGCCACATTAAGTTATTAGTACAGATGAGTCCCTTGGAGACATGCTACGCGTAGCTTGCTTCTTTGGAGGAGTACGCATTCAAAAACCAAAATCGCTAAAAAGCTTGTTTTATAGGCTTTTTAGCAATTGTATAGTTTGCTTAGAGTCGAGGTATGTTAGTCTACTTATGCCATATGGAATGAACTATTTTCTAATTTAGAAATATCTTTAATAAAACATAATTGAATTTATTTCATCCTCTGTGGTGGCGTATGCCTGCGATCGCAGGCACACAGAAGCAGTCTACAGAGGCATACAGTTTTGTTCCCAATCGCTCAAACTATTACGGCAAAAACTTTTTCAGTATATTTAGTATATTTATATGGGTAACTTCAGCTTAGTGGAGTAGAAATATTTTTTATCTTTAATAACAAATGCCGTAGTCAATAGAACTACGGCATTTTTAACTGAAATACAAAACTTTAATTTCAGTATTTACCTACTGTCAACGGCGTATTCAATTAGCTGGGCAAGGCGGTGACGTAGGGTTTCTAATCCCAAGCGCTGACTGGCAGAAATAAACACCGCTAGGGGAAACTCTTCTCTAGCTAGAGCCAGTGTCTCACTATCGGCTTGATCAATCTTGTTAAAAATAACCAGCGCCGGGCCAGGAGTTATTGGCATTTGCGCTAAGATTTCTCTGACTGAGCGAATATGACGCAACCAAGCCGGGTGAGACAAATCTACTAAATGTAATAGGGCATCGGCTTCTGTGACTTCCTCCAAGGTGGCGCGGAAGGCATCCATTAATGATGCAGGCAGTTCGTGTATAAACCCTACTGTATCTGTAATCAGAATTTCCTGATGTTCATCAGTTTCGCCATGAGGAATTACCAGACGGCGCGTGGTGGGATCAAGAGTGGCAAATAGCTGGTCGGCTGTATAAACTTCTGCATTCGTGAGAGCATTTAGCAAAGTGGACTTGCCAGCGTTGGTATATCCAACCAAAGCCACTGAGGGAACTTCCTGATGCTGCCGTCGCTGCCGTAATCGCGAACGATGGGCCTGCAACTGATCGACTTCTTTTTGCAGTCGGGAAATGCGCTGCCCAATGGCACGTCGTTCAGTTTCCAGTTTGGTTTCACCAGGGCCACGAGTTCCAATACCACCACCTAATCGCGACATGGTGCGACCTCTACCAGCCAGTCGCGGCTGCATGTATTCTAGCTGTGCTAGTTCTACTTGCAACTTACCAGCACGGGACTGAGCGCGTTGGGCAAAGATATCCAAAATGACCTCGGTGCGGTCAACCACCCGGATACCAATTTGCATTTCTAAGTTGCGGACTTGGGAGGGTGAAAGGTCGCGGTCGAAGACGACGAGATTAACTCCTAGTGTTTGGGCAGTTAGGGCAATTTCTTGCACCTTACCTTCACCAACTACCGTCTGGGGATGAATACGCGATCGCTTTTGTTGTATTGTCTGTAATACATCTCCCCCAGCGGTATCAACTAAACGTGCCAATTCCAATAGGTTGTCTTGGAATTGTAGGGGAGTCATTTCACTGGTCATCAGCCCCACAATCAGCACGCGATCGTGGTCAGCATCTACTTCCTGGGCGATAAATTCCCGCTGGAATTCCGCTTCCAGATTTTCTACCAAGTCTACTAAATCCTGGTCTGCCAGATCATCCAAGTCCAGAGGTGGCGATATATTCCAACTTGGAGATTGGATTTGGCTTTCCCCTACCTTGGGAGCCGCAGTACTAGTAATCAGGGTGCGAGATTCTTGGGGTGTCAGATGAGCTAAATAAGCTTCTTTGACGTACCCAGTCGAACCGCCTCCCCGCCGTGTAAATCCCGTTCCAGTAATGTTTAGGACAACTAGGGCATCTAAGCGTTGCAGTGCCATAGCCGTGAGCGCCGCCTCATTTGGCGGTTCTGGCTTCAGATGTGTGGCAATACAACGAATACCGCTGAGTCGTTCTGCACCGTAACGGGGCAATTCCAGCGGTGGTATTTGCGTTTGACGCGGTGTGCCTACCCCGACGCGAATCACTTGTCCGCGACGGTTGATGTAGGCGCACACAGGCTGATTGACTTCTGTGCTAATTGCTGCCAGACGCTGGGAAAACTCAGGCGTGGTGATGCGATCGCCTGGTATGCGCTGGTGATACAGCCGCTGTAGTTGTTTCAGCTGGCTGGACTTCAAACCTTGGAGATTTCCAAAAATAGTTTCTATAGGCGTTTATGACCAGTTAAATGGCCCCCCCAATTCTTATATGTCTATTTTACAACAGGGTTTCGGCTCCTATCTCTCTCCCTTGAGGGATGCATTATGAATTAGTTCACAGGCGTCTTGATTTGACGCTATTTTGGTGGTATTAACCCACAAATCAAGCAATGGTAACAACACGCGCCGCCTCAGAACAAAGGGCTGTATTGAGAAATATCAGTTGGCAGACTTTTGAAACCATGCTAGCTGAGATGGGAGAGGATAGAGCCTCTCGAATCACCTATGACCAAGGAATGCTGGAAATTATGACTCCACTAATGCCGCATGAACATTGGAATTGCTTGTTGAAAATGCTCATTTTCGTTTTGGGTGAAGAGTTGAATTTAGAGATTTTTCCTACAGGTTCAACGACTTTGAAACGGGAAGATTTGCGGCGTGGTGCGGAACCAGATAGCAGTTACTATATTCGCAATGAAGGGTTGGTGAGGAACAAATCAGAAATTGATTTGAATTGTGACCCAGCACCGGATTTATTAGTAGAAATAGATTTAACGAGTTCTTCGCTGAATAAATTCGATATTTATGCGTCTTTAGGTGTTATGGAAATTTGGCGTTATGACGAAGGTGTGCTATATATTTACCAACTGCAACAAGGGCAATATATAGAGTGTAATAATTCGCCATGTTTTGCACAATTGCCTTTAATTGAAATTGCTCGATTTTTAGCTGAAAGTCAAAGAATTGGCGTGATGAAAATGACACAAAATTTTCGGGAGTGGGTGAAGAAACAAATTTAATCAGTTAGTATTTTCAGTCAATGTATGAGGGCGATCGCTTCAACCATTCAACTATAGACTTTAATACCAAGGTCGCGGACTCAATGCCTAAATCTAATTATTCTTAAGAAGGCTGTCCAAATTTGAACTAATTTTTGCAATCCCAATTTTTGAAGTAAACTAGCAAGTATTTGTTTTTTCTGAATATGAAATATATCTCTCACAAAATCAGGATTGATTTCATTTGCCTTGCTAATACTCTTATTTCCTTCTTTCCAGCGACCTAATTTAATTAATGCAGCCCCCCGAAAATACCAAGCTTCGTGATAATCAGGTTTCAATTTTAGTGCTTGGTCGTAGGATGCGATCGCTTCTTCATAGCGTCCTAAATCATTTAGCACACTGCCTCGCAAGTACCAAGCTTCGTAGTCATCTGCTTTAAATTTCAGTGCTTGGTCGTTAGAAACGATCGCTTCTTCATAGCGTCCTAAATTGCGTAGCGCAATACCCCGGTTATACCAAGAATGAGGATGGTTGAGATTAAGGGCAATGGCTTGGTCATAATAAATTATTGCTTCTTCTGATTGACCTAGTTTATCTAAAGCATTTCCTAGCCAGTTCAAGGTTGAGTCGTCATTTGGTTCTATTTCTATCGCCTTTTCCCAGCTAGCGAGAGCTTCCTTCCATTTACCTGAGTCTTTAAGCGCGATACCTCGGTGATACCAAGCTAAGTGATAATCTGGTTTAATTTCTATCGCTTTATCGTAAGATGCTACTTCCTCCTCGTAGCGTTCTAAACTGCCCAGCCCAACACCTCGCCTATTCCAAGCTTTGTGGTTATCTAGTTGAAATTTTAGTGCTTGGTCATAAAATGCGATCGCTGCTTCATACTCTTTAGCAGTGGTTAGTAAATCTCCTAGCTCAAGGAGTAAACTTGCTTTACGAGTCTCAGGCTGATGTTTTTCTGTCAATAAATCTTGAATTTCGATAACTTTCTCAATTTTTTGTTCAGGACTGAGTTTCAAATATTCCTTGTAGTCTGCCGTTAGAAGCAGACGATTTGATTCTTGTTCTACCACTTCTGGCGTTGTAGGTAATTCAAACACTCCAGAACGCCAATCAAAAAAATCTGGGGCGCGATTAATAAAATAGTTTATTGAAAATGAACGCAAAAGAAAAACAAAGCTAATTGGAAAATCATCTCGAAAGCGTTCTCGCTGTTGGTTTAAGTGATTTAAAATATGCGGAACACTGGTTAAATTACTAAATTGTCCTTCGGTAATTTCCCCAAAATTTCTTTTCTCATACTTATATAAAGAATATTCCAGACCTTTTATTAATAAAATATCAATTTGCTTGTCTTTAATAAACTCTGCTACTGGCTGATATAAATTATCTATTGCTTCAACCAAGCGTAAAACTGCAATCTTCTTCTGCGGAATCTCCTGGGGAAGTTTGACAATAAACTTGTCTGCTTCCACAGGTGTACATTGCACAAAAAACAAACCAAATCCTGATTTCCGCTTCAGTGCGCGAAGCAAGTCTTGATAAGCTTCTTCTGGTTCTGGGGGTAAATCATCATCCCAATCACTTAAATTTGGGTTCATGAAAGTTTCGCTACGGCTTCTTTAAATTCTGGAATTCCTTGAATCAATGGATGAATATCATACCAACGCTGCATCTCTCCCTCATCATCCAAATATCGGTATTCTAAAAGACTGCGATTATACATCAAGCTCCGATACAAGTCATCATTAATAATCCGTTTAGAAGAAGACACTTCTGCTAACAGACACCATTGATGATTTTCCACAGCACGGCGAAAAGTATCTCTAGCTTGAGTAATTGCTCGTCGCACCGCCTTTTCTGAAACAGGTAACTCTTCAGTGCGTCCAATGGCATCTTGAGTTAACAATAGCAAATTCCTCACATGACCTCCACTCATCAAACAAAGTCTGTCTAAGGTTTGGGGACTGTCGAAAATTTCCTTCTCTAATGATAGTTCGGGTGCAATTTGCCGGACTCGCTTATTAATTACCTCCTTAACTTTCTTGAGTCCTGGCTGGTAAATGTCTCCTTTGAGAGTGTTTACCATAATCATCGGCAAAATTTGGGGATCGCCGTAGATATCTCTGAGGTCTGTTGCTCTGGTAGAATAGACCATTGAAATGGGGACAGTGTAAATCAAATGGCAATCTAAAGCTTGGAGTTGTTCGCTGCGGTCTAAAAAGACTTCCTCATAGTTGGTGCGTTCTCCGTCTTTGACTAACACCATCCGGTCTAAATTATCGACAATTACCGCCAGTTGAGTTTTACCCGTAGGTAAGTTCTTTTTTGCATCCGCTAGAAACTCATTCAACACCTGAATTAAAGTGACGGTGTAAGGATTAATTTTTTGGCGAATCTTATGACGTAATTCCGGAACAGCCCTTAAATTTGCGGTCAACTTGGCAAACTGAGCAAGTTTGGCTTCTACTCCCAGACTCTCAAACTCTATGGGAGTCTGCGCCAAATCTTTTAAATCTTCCCAACGAATTTTTAACCAGTTGAGTATAGGATCAGGACTGGCAATTTCTTTTAAATCTTTGAGCAAACGGCGGGTACAGGCGAGGAGAATATCTGTATATTGGGCATCTTCAGAATCGATATCCTCTTCATCAGCCGCAAAATAGACTACATAAAATTGCCGATTTTCTAAATACTTCTTTAACCTGAGTAATTCTGTAGACTTCCCCGCACCCCGATGACCAGAATACAATTGGCAAGTATTTGTATTTGCTAGTCGCATTCGATTTCCCAACTCTTGCTCAATATCCGCATCTCCCCGCACATCCTGACAATCTACATATTTTGGATCACCTGCGGGTAAGGGTTCAAAGGGGTTAAAGGCGTTGTAGAGGTTTGAGAGTAAGTCAGTACTATTAACCATAGGTAAAAAATATAGCAATGATGCTCATAATAATCGAGATTATATAGAATTGAGGTAGATGAATCCAGTTCAAATACTCGTTAACGGAGTTCAAAGGCTCATTAATGGAGTTCAAAGGCTCATTAATGGAGTTCAGAGGTTCATTAATGAAGTTCAAAGGCTCATTAACGGAGTTCAGAGGTTCATTAATGAAGTTCAAAGGCTCATTAATGGAGTTCAGAGGTTCATTAATGGAGTTCAAAGGTGGATGAACGCACATCAAATATTCGTCAGCAAAAAAGTACTACGAGATGGCAAAATCTCTACTTCCCTATTCTTACAAAAGAGAAACTAGGGTTAGAGTCTTGCGCCAGCGCTTCACCGCTGTTTGTAATTCCCCCGACAACCAGCTATCAAATTGCGGATAAACTGGCAAACGGGGCACCAATTCCCACCCCGCAGGTTGTAAAATTTCTCTTAATGCCTGTTCCTGAACATGAGGATAATCAGGATTCACTTCATCTTTTGGCCCAATTCCGCCCAAATCTCGCGCACCAGCTTCAATACAAGTAAGTAACCATCGGTCATCTTTAACTAAATTCGGCGGAATTTGAATGGTAATATCTGGCGGTAAAATCTGACGCGCCTTGAAAATGACTTCTGGTAACTGATGGGGGTCAAAAGGTGGTGCATCAAAGGTTTGCTGATGTCCTGGACTATGAGGTTGCAGGATAACTTCTTGAATGTGGTGATAACGTTGATGCAGTTGAGATATAGCTGTTAATGTTTCCCACCAATCATCAACTATTTCCCCAATTCCTAACAGTAACCCAGTTGTAAACGGAATCTGCAACTCTCCCGCCCATTGCAATTGTTGCAGCCTGACTTCTGGTAATTTACTCGGTGCGTGCCGATGTACACTATTTAACAATGTTGGCGTTAACTGTTCCAACATCAGCCCCATCGAAACATTTACACGCTTGAGCTTTTCCATTTCCTCAAAACTCAGTGGCCCCGCATTCGTATGTGGTAAAAACCCCATTGCAAGCGCTAATTCACACAAATCATAAATCCGCCCAAACCACGCCTGACGCCTTGGCGAATGAGGATGCACTTCACCGCTGAGTATAAGGATTTCACAGACTTTTTCGCTTTGAAGTGGTTTTAAAATACTTTCTGCATCGGAAAGACTCATCCAGGGACTTTTACCCGGTTCACTGCGAAAGTTGCAGTAACTACAGCGATTAAAGCACTCGTAAGTGGGAACAATTGTATAAGCAGGGCTATAGGTGACAACACGAGAATTATTAATTGGCATAAGCAGGATAATCTAAAAGAATGCCTTGCTCAAACTATATAGATTACCGTATCAGACAATTTTGGATTTTAGATTTTAGATTGACCCCAGTAATCAAGTCAGTTACTCACGGTTTAATTTGAGACTTTCGATTTGAGATTTATTCTCGCATTTAAATTCAGAGGCAACTCTTGGAAACGTACAAAAGACAGACTTTTTTAAATTTTGGATGCAAGAAATTTCAATCGAAAATCCAAAATTTAAAATCTAAAATTCGGTGACTCTTGTCGTCATGATATTTAGATAAACTAGAACTATTTTGTTTTGTAAATTTCTGGTAACTGCCACCAAGTAGCATGGGGATATTCGTGATGTTCCTCGTGATAACCAAAATGATAGCACGTGATAAATGACCACCAAATTGGACGGGGAATCGTTTGGGCACGATGAGGCTGAATATAACCTCCTATGGGTTCGCTATGAGGTAGAAAAGTACCAAAATAAAATAATTGGAATGAACTTAAAAGCGAGGGAATCACCCAAAAGGTTATTAGATTAGCGTGGGGTATATGAAGAATGTGATTAGCAAAGTGATAGATAATAGTCAGAGCAATCACTTGTCCCCAACTCCAGTAACCCTTCATAAAATGAAAATACCAAGCAAAGAAATTATTGTTTTTCCCATTATGGAAATCTGGGTCTGTTTCACTTGCGGGATTGTGGTGATGCACCCAATGTTTTTTCAATAATTTTTTATATGGTAAAAGACCATAAAGAGATAGGGTTAATGTCCCAATAAGATGATTAATCTTGGTGTTCTGGGGAAACACTACCCCATGCATGGCATCATGAGATGTAATAAATAATCCCGTATATAAAAATGTTTGCCATAGGATAACAGGCAATAACACCCACAATTTTAACTTAGAGATGTCAAGGGAAAGTAATAAACTCAGGCTAATGACCCATGCGCTAACAATGACAATAGCAATAAAAAGTCCCTTAAACTGAGATTTACTTTTTACTACTGTGGTCAGTTTTGTTTGATGACTGGGTGGTTGTTCTAATTGAATCACACTTTTACTCCGCCTAACATTCAGGTGAAAATTCCTAAAATATAGTCACCACAAAAAGTACTAACCACCAGCCAGAAAACTCTTTTAGCGGTCAGTATTTCACATTGGACAGTGCCAATACTTGAAAATGTTTATAAATATTAAAATACTTTAACTATTATTACACATACAAGCCGATACCAACAAGTATTTTGATTGATATTTTAGACAATATAAGTCATAACACTGAAAACTATAGTAATCATAAAAACCAGTGTTTGCCATATAGTACTTTCTAAACAGCCGAAGCTGGCGAAAGCTATCTGTCTGTAATACTAAAGTGTAAATAAGCCTAAAGGATGAAATTTAGATAATCAGGAAATACTTTGAAATTAGCAAAATAGTATTTTAGATGTCAGAAAAAATCTAACGAAAGTTAGAAGGTTTCCTGAGTGTTATTGGCTTGTATCGGTTGTTTCCTGGTTTGATAAAGTGGATTTCCCAACAAGGTTTGAAGAATCAGGATAATTAATTTTTGCCAGATAGGTTAAAGGGCTGGAGCCACTTACTAAAAGTGAATTATCCTGGGAAAAGGAAGGAGGATTAGCTTATCAGGACTCGCACTCCCGTTTAGTCACATAGTGGCGGTAGCGAAACATTGCTTCTAGTTGTACTTGCACTAACCAACCGCTGACAAATTCAACTGTTCCTCCCCCAGGCATAGAGAAGGAAATAGCATCAGTCAGCCTAGTTTTGCCATTTTCCGGTTCAAATTCATGTCGATGTACCCAAGATTCAAAAGGGCCAGATATCTGTTCGTCGGTAAACAGACGATATTTTTCACATTCAGTATGACGCGCTAACCAAGTTAAGGGTAATGGGCCGAGAAACAGGCGAAATTCGGTGATAGCGCCTACGTTCAGCCCCCCCTCACGACGAACCACTTGAACTGGCTGCCAAGGTGGATTCAGCAGTTGCAAAATATCTGGCCTTTCGTGAAATTTCCAAACTACTTCTGGTGGGGCATTAATTACTGAGGAATGTTTAAAGTACAGCATGGAAAGAAAAACCTAAAATTCAACTTTCGGATTCGGTATCAATTTCGATATCTAGGGTATCTTCATCAACCCGCACATACAAAATATTTGGGTTACAGCAAACTTGACAATCTTCAATGTAAGATTGCTGTCCTCCAGCACTCAAATCAATAAAAGTTAAGTTCGGTTCGCCGCAATAGGCGCAGTAATACTCGGCTGTGTTTTGCATTAAGTTTTCAGCTATGAATTCAATGGCTGTAATTCCTTTGGGGATGGGTTGATATAACTCTTAGCATCAGTTAAATGCTTTAGTAGTGTAGACTGTGGCAGAGGCCCTTGCAAGTGGCTCCAGGGTAATACCTGCTCTGTTGACCATTCGGCGTGGACATAGAAATCTAAGTCGGGGATTTGTCCTTTGAGTTGTTTGAAAGCCCGTTTGTAGCTACCCAAGGAGTCGCCAAAGTCACGAGTAAGTTGGAGGAGTTGGGACACTCTGCGATCGCCTCTCGATAACAAAGCTTGTATAATTGACCAATTATAGCTTTCTGGGCGAAACTCTATCCCCTGGGGTTTTAGTTGTTTTTGCAAAAACTGCAACCGCTTTTCTGCTTGGCGATTCACCCCAAACCATTGAAATGGTGTGTGTGCTTTGGGTACAAAGGTGCTGCATCCGAATGTTAAGCGCAATCCCGGTGCAGCTTTTTTGATACTACGCATCATTGCCACAGTTTGCTCTAAATCCTCTGGTTCCTCACCAGGAATTCCTGCCATTCCGTAGAGTTTCAAGCTTTTTAATCCGCCAGCTTTGGCATTTACGGCTGCTTGGATAATTTCGTCGTTATGCAGCTTTTTGTTGATGATTTGCCGGATTTTCTCGGAACCACTTTCTACAGCAATGGTAAGCGATCGCGTGTCTCGTTTCGTCAAAGTTTCTGCTAACTGGACTGTTACGGTATTGGTTCGCACTGAAGCGATACTGAGACGGACATCATCATACTTTGGCTGACTAATATAATCCAGTAAAGTCTCAAATTCTGGGTGTTGAGTTACTGAAGCCCCCAATAATCCTAGCCGATTTGTAACTTCTAAACCTTTTGCGATCGCTGGAATTAATGAACCTTCAAGACTGGCTGTTCTAAAAGGCAGTGTGAGATAACTTGCCAAACAAAAGCGGCACATTTCTGGACAACTTCTCACCACTTCTACCATGTAAATATTTTCCCATGCGGCTTTTTCAGTGACAACAGTCGATGCTGAGAGAGTATTTCCGCGATAAGTCTGCTTTTGCACTACTGCAGGAATTTCTGGAGAAATTGGTTTAATTGACTTTAGCGCCCCATCTATTGCGTGATATTCCACCTCATATAAACTGGGAATATAAATTCCTGGGACTTGTGCAAGTCTTTTTAGTTGAGTTTGTCTAGAAGCATTTCTCACTTCTTTGTAAGCCTCAATAAAATTCCCTAACAGGTTTTCGCCATCCCCCAGTAAAATTACATCAAAAAAATCTGCAAAAGGTTCGGGATTAGCTGTGAGAACAGGCCCACCACCAAAAATTATCGGATGAGAATCATCGCGAGAAGTAGCCAGAATGGGAATTTCTAAAGATTCCAGCAAATTTAAAACATTCACATAATCCAGTTCCCAGGAAATCGAAAATCCCACAATTTCCGGTGTTCTGGGGAGTTGTTCGTGAGTATCTGTAAACAGACGACTCACCTGCACATCATCACGCATTGCCAAAGTTGCCCAAACTACCTGATAGCCGAGGCTAGTGATACCTACGCTGTACTCATTGGGAAAGGCGAAGATTATGGGGATAGCGTTGGTATCTGGGGTGCTGGGTATAAACAGAAGGCGTTCAGAGTCAAATACAGATGATGTCACAGGCGTTTTTTACGGGTGTTTGTGAAAATGTGGACGACTCTAAGTCGCGCCTATACAGGCAAAACCCACGAGGGGGGTTTGATTTTAGTCCGCGCAGGCTGACGAGAGTTTGTGTAGCCGCGACTTATTTATAATCGTCAGGTCTTCTTTATCTATATTTAATTTTAAGCCATAGAATTATCAAGTTAAAAAACAATGTCAAGCTGTTAGCAACAATAATTGGTAAGGCTTGTAGATAAATTCCGTAAATTAACCACAAAAAAACACCGAGGATAAATGTAATCAGCATGATGAAAGAAACATCTTCTGCTGATTTTGTTCGCCATATCTGAAACATCTGTGGTAAAAAGGCAGTGGTGGTTAGTGTGGCAGCAGCTAATCCGAGAATTGTCAGAAAATCCATTTATACAAACCTATAAAATAAAACTTTTCTTTGATAAAAAATTAGAAATAATTTTTATCCTATTGGATTAATGTCTTCAACTTTACATTGTAACGCGAGGTAAAAAGTGGATAAAACAAAAAGGAGAAATAGTTTAACTTTTTTCCATCTCCTTTAATCTTTATCTTAATCATTAAAAGATATGTGATTAACACTAGCAAAACCGATTAATTAATTCTTCACGGGATAACTGCAATAGTAAAGGCGTAAACTCTTCTGGTGGTAACGCTAATAAAGGTTCAATAATTTCTTGAAGCTCATTATCTATTTCACCAAAACGAACTTTCAGCAAGTTTTCCACCACCAAGCGTTCTCCCTGCTGAATTCCTGTTTCGAGTCCCCGTTGTTCACCTTCTTGTATCGCCTGTTCTCGGTCTTATTGGTAAAGTGGTGCTAATCGCATAAGTAATTCCCTATCTTCCTCGTCTTGATTTTGAGTAACTTGTAAGTTTTGTTGCAAGTTGTACAGCAATTCTAACGCTGCTTTTCGGAAAGGATTATCAGGAGTAAGTGCTTCTAGTTCGTCAATTGCTTGCTTTTGAACGTTTCCTCTACCAATGATTCTCAGCCATAAGGTTTCTGAGATAGAAGGCAACTGATGAATTGCTACTATCGCAGTACACAAATATTTTGGCATGAAGTGTATTCCAGGCAGGTAGTCATCTTTTGGGTTAGCACCAAATCCTGATAATAATTGCGCTGATGCTGTGGGGGTAAGAATCCATAATTTTGGTAAATCAGATTCTAGAATGCGTGTTTTATTTCGATTGGCTTGTCGTTGTAAATCGCCACGTACCTCTAATAATTTTAATAGACAATCGCAAATTTCTGTAGCTGACGCTGCGTTACGAAAGGGTTCAAATAGAGAAGGGGTAGTGACAAGTTGACTTAATAATCCGAGTGTTTCTGGTATGTTACTTGGTTGTGGTTTAGGGATGAAATAAACGTCAATTTGTCTAACTTATCCTGCAACTCGTCTAGGTGCTTGGACTTCGCCGTAAGGAGTGAGTAATTGTTCGAGATAGTCTTTGGCGAATTGGTCGTGAATAAATCTGGTCATGTTGGTAGTTTGCTAATGCAAGCCAGTTTATTTACCATTGTCTGACGATTTTTGGAGATAAGACTTAGCCCAAGAGTAGCGTTGCGAATCTTTTTTTAGTAAATATTCTGCTGCTTCATGTCGTTTATTCTCATCTTTTGTACTCCTGATTACTCGTTTTATTTCAGCATCTATATCTTTAGTTTCAGCCCCACGCTGAATCGCTTGTTCAAACCAATAATTACCTTGTTCATAGTTATATTTGTCATAACATATAGCACCCATTAAGGTGTATGGTTGATGACTATCAGGCTGATACTCCATAGCTTTTATCGCACAATTTTCTGCATCATCTGATTTATCACTATCTCTGAATGCTGCACCTCTAGTGACTAAAATAGCTGATTTTAGATTACTATCCTTGACTCTATTTAAGTCAATATTAGTAAGTTTTAAAGCCCGTTCAGGTTCATTTGCTTTGTGCCAAAAACTACTAGCTGTGGGAATATTCCATTTATGTCCAGTACGTCAAAGTTCTTGTTCATAAAACTCTGCTTCTAGTTTGTAATAGGCGAGAGCAATTTTCTCATCATTAGATAATAGCCCCTCTTCCATAAGCTGAAAAACAAACTTAGGATCTAACCGTTCTTTTTTCTCTAGTTTGATCATGATCGCGTAAAATGGCTCTAGCGGAAGTAAAGGATCTACCAATCCATATTTTCTTTTGAGCGCAGCAAAGTGCTTGTGTTGGGCTAAAATAATAATATCTTCATATTTATTATTTCTTAGCCAGTCAATTTCTAAATCGCTCAGAACGATTAATGATACTATCTTTGGCTTCAAAACAAAAGCATATTTATCATTAGCAATTTCAATTGTTTCAAGCAATTGAGACTGTCTTAAAAAATTAATATCCTGCTCATTTAAATGAAATTCTGAGTCAAGTTTTTTCAAAATTTCATATAAATAATTAGCAGAGGATAAATCTTCATATTGGCTAACTTTATACTTTGCCTTCAATGCAATAAATTCTCGTTTTCGTTCGAGTTCTTCAGCAATAGCAATTGTTTCGGTAAGTCCTTGCTGTTCTAGCCAGTAAATTTCTGAATAAATTAATTTTTTGTCCGCATCAAGTTTTTGGAGTATTTGATATAGTTGACTTGATAAGGATGTGTCTGGGTGTTGGCTTGCTTGATACTTACTCTTTAGCTGGGTAACTTTAGCTTGTCTTGCAGACTCTCGTTTTTCAAAAATTTCTATAGCTTCAAAAAGTTCATTATTTAACAGCCACTCGTATTCATTATCATTTAAAATTGCTTCTGTGTCTAGCTTTTTTAGTATTCTATACAGTTGGCTATCAGGATGTGAATCTTGATACTTGGTGGCTTGATATTTCTCCTTGAGTTGTGCAAAATATTTTATATCTTGAGCAATTGTAACTATTTGAGTAAGATTATTATCTTGCAATAATTTTACTTCTGAATCAGTCAAACTATTTTCTGATTCAAGTTTCCAAAGTATCGGATACAAAACACTACTTACTGATGATTCCCAATTTTTGGCAACTTTATACTTAGCTTTAAGATGAGAAAATTCATCTTCTAGTCTTTTTGATTCTCCCATCCTAAATTGTTGTAGCCAGATAATTTCAAGGGTTTCAAAAAGCTCATGTTCTTGTAACCAATTAAATTCTAAGTCAAGGAGTTCAATTCCTATATCAACTTTTCGTAGTATGAGATACAGCAGACTAGCGGGTGATGAATCTTGATATTGAGTTGCTTGATATCTGGACTTTAAAGCAGCAAAATGTTTTAACCGATTTTGAGACTCTTTAGCCATGTTGATAGTAGATGCGATCGCACTTAATTAAATGTGTCATAAGCTACTATAGAAATACTTATAAAAAAGGGCGAGTAAGATATCTACCCCAGAAGAATAAATAGTCAGAACATTGAGGCAGAGCCTTGATGAATGCATTCCCAGTCTGAGACTGGGAACGAGGAAAAATATTTTTTGAAAGCTAACAGAAAATCAGGAATTAAAATCTTAACAAGAGGCACAATAATAGCTAGAACTATTTTCAAAACATATCGTTAAGAATCCCGTTGCCTGAAAGCTACGGAATGTCGAAATCCAAAAAAATTACATGAATGCTGAAGAATTCTTAAACCAAGGATTAAACCACAGTTTGCAAGGGGATTATCAAGGAGCGATCGCAGCTTACACCCAAGCAATCAAGCTCAACCCTAACTATGCTGAAGCTTACCATAATCGAGGAATTATTCTCAGTGGTCAACTCAAAGATTATCGCAGTGCGATCGCAGATTTTAATCGCGCCATAGAAATCAATCCCAATTTTGCCACAGCTTACTGTCACCGAGGTAATGCACGTTACTTTTTAGCCGATTATCAAGGAGCGATCGCGGATCATAACCGAGCATTACAAATCGATCCTAATCTCGCCCAATCTTACCACAGCCGGGGTAATGCTTACTTTGCCTTAGAAAACTACGACAAAGCGATCGCTGATTATATCCAAACAATAGAAACTAGTACCCAATTAGCTGATAATATCAATATTGATATTGCCAATGCCTATCATAATCGGGGTGTAGCTTGTTTTGAGAGCGGTAATCATCAAGGAGCAATTGCAGATTTTCAACAAGCTTTACAGTGGCATCCCCATTTTGCCGCAGCTTACAGCAATCGGGGTAATATTCATCATATCTTAGGCAATTATCAGGAAGCGATCGCCGATCATGACCAAGCATTACAATTAAATCCCAACTTGGTGGAGGCTTATCATAATCGAGGTAATGCCCACTACGCTTTAGCAGACTATCAAAGTGCGATCGCAAATTACAACCGCGCCCTAGAAATTAACCCCAAGTTTGCCGGGGCATATTACAATCGGGGTCTGGTTCTTGCTCATCTCAAAGAATATCACCGAGCAATTGAGGATTTTAACCAAGCATTAAAGTTGAATCCGGATGATCTGCAAGCCTATTGTGAGCGGGGTCTTGTCCGTAGTACTCTTGAGGATTATGAGGGTGCGATCGCCGATTATGACCAAGCGTTACAAGAAAATCCGACTCTAGCTTTAGTATACGGCTTTCGGGCGAATGCTCGTCGTCGACTGGGAGACTATCAAGGTGCAATTGAAGATAGCAATCGCCTATTACAACTCAATCCTAGTTTAGCTGAAGGATATTGTGATCGCGCGGCGGCTCGTCGTTCTTTAGCAGATCATAAAGGAGCAATTAAAGATTATGATCGGGCATTACAGATTAATGATAACTTAGCCGCAGCTTATTATGGTCGGGGGATTGCCCGTGAAGCCCTGCAAGACTTACAGGGAGCAATTGACGATAACACCCAAGCAATAGAGCTTGTGCCGGAATTTTCTCAAGCGTACTGCAATCGAGGAAATGCTTGTCGTCTTTTAGGGGATGAACAGAGGGCGATCGCAGATTATAATCAAGCATTACAAATTAATCCTGATTTAATTGAAGCATATTACAACCGAGGTTCAACCCACTATGCTTTAGAAGAATATGAAAGTGCGATCGCAGATTACACCCAAGCTTTGGAAATTAATCCCCAATCTGCCGCATTTTACAGCGATCGCGCTAATGCTCGCTATGCCTTAGAAGACTATCAAGGGGCAATAGAAGATTACAATCGAGCGATTGCGATCGATCCCAGCTTTGCTGAAGACTGGTATAATCGGGGTCGTAGCCGTTCTTTATTAAAAGACTTACAAGGAGCGCTTGCAGACTTAAACCAAGCCTTACAGTGTCAGCCTAATTGGGCTTCAGCTTACATCCTTCGGGCAGATGTCTACCAAAATCTGGGAGACTCTCAAGCAGCAATTGCCGATTTCCAGAAATCCGCAGACTTGTATTATCAAGAAGGAAATATCCAGTATTACCAACAAATTCTTGAGCTAATTGAACAACTTCAATAGACCTCTTGCAAAAGTCCCAGAGGCATGGAAAAAGTAGGTTAGAGTTAGGTGGCAAAAAAAGTTCTCCAGTGGGAAGAAACAGCATACTTCGATTTTCTGTTACCTGTGCATAAGTCCTACCAAGAAAAGACAGTCTTCACAAGATTACTACTTACTTATGCAAAAACCACGCATTGGTAATAATTCAGGATCTTAATATCTCAGGCATGATCCAAAATCACAAGTTAGCAGGTGCGATCGCTTTGACCCTTAAAAAATAAATTAAACGATAAATCTGATTCTTTCATTGATACATTAGCAAAGGTTTTTGTCAAGACTAATTTAGATTCTTAAAGCTTGTTTTAAGTTGCCATATCTTTAAGAACATGAGAAGTGAGGAAAATTTCTCCTCATCACTCCTCATAAGCTACTCCTTACACTTGTTTTAAGTAGAACAGTTTACAGATGCACTAAACCTCTAACTAAAGATGCACATTATTGTTAAATAAAGAAGTATCTATCTATACAGATACTATCAGATACAATAGTCACACAGTGGATATTTATCAAGCTTATTGCTGGTTGCTAGGCATCATTTAACCACTAAACAATCAACATTGAATAGTTATCAGGCTGATAGTTAAAGAGAAAGCTCCCCTATATATTTGTTCAAAAATCAAATATAGCGGTTCTCAATTGCATAGAATACAGACCTAACAAGAACAGCCCCTTCCCTACTAGCGTTGGGGAGTAAGATTCAAAGCCTCTCTCCTAAAAGGGGAGAGGAATGGAAGTGAGGTCAAAATGTATTGCTTCCATTCGAGAAACGCTATAGCCCTCTTCTGTCACTTTCCGGGTATTCTGAATAAAAGAATGAACAGAAAAAACCCTGAAAGGTAAGTAGGGCAATGGATGTAGAGTTACAAATCC
>NZ_JBALCN010000045.1:0-24382 GCF_036919615.1 Nostoc sp.
TAAAGGACGCAAATCATCTTAAGTCCAAAGGATTGGTTCGCGATGAGCTATCGCGAACCAATCCCCTTTTCCACATCCCGTGAAAAGTCAGATCTACGCCTAAGTACTGATAAACAGCCCCACTTTGAAACTCAACTTGCAAAATGTGTTCGCCGCGATCGTAGCCTACAGCCATAGCCATTGAGGAGATAACTGGTAGCATGATAATTGGTTCTTCTTCAAAGGGTAGTGCAGTCGTTTCGGCGATAACCTCGTTCAGTTCTCGCAATCCTTCATAAGCTTGTATCGGCGCGGGAATTTTCAAAAACTCCAGTTCGTCGCTTTGGTCGAGTAACAACTGCAAATATCCATCAGAGTGAGCGATCGCTACTAAACTGCTCAAGTCTACCTTAGATAGCTTCATTTATTTTGTGCTGTCCTGTTGGCGTAGTCGGGAGTGTTAAAGTTTTATGCAACACTTAAGTGCTTTTATAGTACAAAAATACTATAAAAGCACTTCGCTGTCAAGTTTTTTTCACCAAGCGAGAATATTAGGTGTGTAGAGACACGAAAGCATTGCGGTACGTTAGCGTAGCGGGGCGTAGCGGGGCGTACTCCTACGGAGAAGCAAGCTACGCGAATGCTCCGCTTGCAATGACATTGTGTAATTAATTATGTTTACCTACTTATTGGCTTGCGACCAAAGGTATAAAAAGTTGTGATATCGTTCCAAATGCCTTCTTGCGTTACTATTACTGCCAATTCTGCTTCAAATTCCGTCTTAAGTTTCTCCAGTTGCCCAGATGAGAGTTGCTTCATGGGATTTGGAAATTGTCCGGGTGCTGGATGAGAACCTCCAGACCACATCCGCTTTGCCTGTTGTAGGCTAATATAACTACCGTCTTGCTCAGACTTAATTTCAATCGCCTCAAAGCCTGCTGTTTTTAGTAGGTCATGGCACTTTTCAATAGTGCCTGTCGGTCTACTGAATGCGAGTGAAACGCCATACTTTTGGGCAACTTTTTGCATAGTTACCCCTCCCACAAAAGCGGTGTCTGCGAATGCGTGAAAGCCAATTAGCCCACCAGGTTTGAGCAATTGATGCCAAAGGCATAATGCAGCAGGAACGTCAGCCATCCAAATCAGGGCTGAGGAACATAGGACAACATCAAAACTGTTGCCTGGAAAGTTCAGTTTTTCAGCATCCGCGAGTACAAGCTCAAGATTATTCAGCCCCAACGCCTCAATCTTGCGTTTTGCCTGTTCAAGCATTCCAGTTGAAATGTCCACTCCAACAACTCGACCTGCAAAACCGACAAGCTGTGCTGCTTTAATCGCCACCATACCTGTCCCAGTTGCAATGTCTAAAACATGCTGCCCTTGGCTAATTTGTGCATGTTCAACCAGACGATGAGCAATTCGAGGATGCCAATCGCCCTCATCATAAGTTTGACCTCTGCAACTGTATAAATCCGCAATCTGTTGCTTGTATTCATTTAGATCAAGTTGTTGATTCATAATTATCTTCCACACAGTGTTTTTTGTCTTACATTTACATAATGCTAGAAAACTAATTTAGTATTCAAAGAGGTAAAGAACATTTCACAATAGACCTTTATTCAAACCGATTTTGAGCGATGCCTACAGTGGGCTACGCCTACGCTGGACATTGAACAGTTTCACTGTGTAGAAACGTAAAATTTTACGTCTCTACATCAACGATTCATAGCTGTATTCAGCAATGCAAAAGCGAGCGCTACTTTCTTGACCTACCCAGATACAACAGCCGAATCTACCTGATGCAAATGCGATCTGTCAGTTTGCATTTGCAAGTAACGATAGAGACGATTCAGGGCGTTTATATGAGCGTAAGCTGCCGCTACCACGATATCAGTATCAGATGCTTGCCCAGAGAATATCCGCTCCTGATGCTTCAAACGAACAGTGACGGTTCCGAGTGCATCAATTCCTTCAGTCACAGATTGGACGGAAAACTCAATTAGTTGATTGGGAATTTGCACCAATTGATTGATTGCTTGATACACCGCATCCACTGGGCCAGCGCCTACACTCGCATCTGTAAAGATTTTGCCTTCAGGAGTGACAATTGTAATGGTTGCAGTTGGGCAAGTGCAGTCACCACAGATTACCTGGACGTGTTCGATTTGGAAGCCACTTTCTACTTGAATCTGCGTTTCATCTCGAACGATCGCCTCTAAATCCCAATCTGAGATTTCTTTTTTCTTATCGGCGACTTCTTTGAATCGATTGAAGGCTTTATTCAAGTCTGCTTCATTCAGTTCAAACCCCAATTCCTTGAGCCTGGTACGGAAAGCATTTCGTCCAGAGTGCTTGCCCAAAACAATACGATTTTCTGGCAAACCGATCGCCGCAGCTTCCATAATTTCATAAGTTTGGCGGTGCTTGATGATCCCATCTTGGTGAATACCAGACTCATGGGCGAAAGCGTTTGCTCCCACGATCGCTTTATTGGGCTGAATCAGCATTCCAGTTAATTGGGAAACCAAGGATGAGGTTTTGTAAATCTCCTGAGTCTTAATATTAGTCAAGGGTGCATCGGCATCAACCGGACGACCAAAATAAGGGTTGAAAAATGGTTTGCGAACCTGCAACGCCATCACAATTTCTTCCAATGCGGCATTTCCAGCTCGTTCCCCAATGCCATTGATTGTACACTCCACCTGACGCACGCCATATTCAATTGCTGCCAAAGCGTTAGCTGTCGCCAAACCCAAATCATTTTGGGTGTGAATGGAAAGAATCACCCCATCGATATTAGGAACATGTTCTCGAATTCCCTGAATCAGAGTTCCGATTTCTTTAGGTGTGCAGTAGCCAACGGTATCGGGAATATTAATTGTAGTTGCACCTGCTGCGATCGCTCTTGACAAAACTTGATAAAGAAACTCTGGCTGAGTGCGGCTAGCATCCATTGGTGAAAATTCTACATCGTCTACAAACGACTTGGCGTAGGCAACCATTTCTGCTGCGATCGCTAATACTTCGCGGCGAGATTTTTTCAACTGATATTTCAGGTGAATATCAGAGGTAGAAATCATCGTGTGGATTCGGGGACAAGCCGCTCCCTTCAAGGCTTCAGCGGCGGCGTGAATATCCTGGCGAATGGCTCTGGCTAAACTGCAAATGATTGGCCCGCCGGGTATTCCAACTTGTTCGGCGATGGTTTTAACAGCTTGAAAATCTCCTGGACTAGCAACCGCAAAACCGGCTTCAATCACATCGACACCAAGGAGAGCCAGTTGATGAGCGATCGCCAGCTTTTCTTCTACATTCAGGGTTGCGCCCGGTGATTGTTCGCCATCCCGGAGTGTGGTGTCGAAGATGATAACTTGGTCTGGTTGAGATGCGATGCTCATAACTGTCTCCCGTGGTATTGAGGGGATATTTAAAAATCCTACTTGGGATATTGTATACAATTTTGGGATTTTGTATACAATATAAAATATGAACTTAAATGACTTGGCAGCGAATGTGCTGCAACAACGCAGTACCCCAGATTTAATTGCCGATGCTTTGCGGGAAGCGATTCTGTGCGGCATATTTCAGGAAGGACAATCCCTGAGACAGGATGAAATCGCCACTCAGTTTGGCGTTAGTCGTATTCCCGTGCGTGAAGCGCTCAAGCAGCTAGAAGCAGAAGGATTGGTGACACTGCATCTAAATCGGGGTGCGATCGTATCAGTGTTGACAGCACAAGAGGTGCAAGAAATCTGTGAGATTCGTAGCGCCTTGGAAGTAAAAGCGATGCAATTGGCAATACCCAAGTTCAGGGAAACAGATATAGAAAAAGCTGCTGTGATTCTGGAAGCGACAGATCAGACAACTGATGCAGGTGTGTTGGCAAAACTCAACTGGGAATTTCATGCGACGCTGTACGCCACTGCTGAACGTCCCCGATTGCTAGCAATGATTAAAACTTTACACATTAATTGCGATCGCTATGTGCGTGTGCAAATGGTGCATATGGATTACCAGGAATGTTCTCAAAAAGAACACTATCAACTTTTAGATGCTTGTCGCCAACGGGATACAAAAGCAGCTGTCAGGTTACTGAAACGACACATTGACACCGCAGGAGAACAGCTAATTATATACTTGCAGCAAAAAGCTCAGAAGCACTGATTCTTGCTGGAACTAGATGATCTACCAGAACAGACTAAACGAGAAATTTAGATTATCCTGTTCAAACAAATAGGTAGGGTCGTCCATGAAAAAACTGATCCAGCGTATTAAGACATTGCTCCAACGTATCCTCAAGAAGTTTACATCTAATTCTCAGCAACCATCGCCCTTAATAAATTCTCGCCCCTTAGACACTTCTATTCCGAGTGTTTCTCCCCGATGGGAGTCTGGTTTGGTGCTTGTGTGTTCACAATGTGCAAACGAGCAATCAGGCTCAACGGCTTCCGAAGACTTAGAGAATTGGTTGAAATCTCGTTTAAAGTTTGAGGGATTATGGGGTGAATTTCGGGTTGTTAGCACCAGTTGTTTAGGAGTTTGTCCACGGATGGGCATTACTGTCGTTCTTGTAAGTAATGGAAGTAACGGTAATAGTCCATGCTTAATTGTAAATCCCCAGAGCGATCGCGAACTTCTTTACTCACGCATCAAACAGAATAAAAAGTAACTTCAAAGGATTGCTAACGCTTAGTTGATAATCTATTGAATAGAGGATCTAGCACTCAAACTTTGCATCACTCTGCGCTTTACTTTGCGTCCCTCTGCGTTTAAAAAAGCTACAAACTTATGCAAAGGAAAAAGGGATAAATAGTTGAATTTGACACTCATTTTTAAAGTGAGTAGTAGCTAAAATCCGACTGTAACTTTTACGCCAACCGCAGATAAGGACACTTTTCTAAAAACCCTGACGCCTTATTGTGGGCATCTAAGTTATGAGTATGTGTTGGCGTCGGTCGAATAATGCCAGCAAACAAGTCATCTAACCCGTAGGGAGTAAAAAATTGCCATTGGCCTTGTGTATCTAGTCGAACTCCCACAGCAGTAGCGGTATGTAGCCAATGTGTGATCCCATCCTCTGTACTAGTGTAGGGTCTGCTACCAAGACGCCAACGAGCAAAACTGGCTTGATTTTTTACATCAAACTCCTCATGAGGAAATTGTTCTGTGAGAGTCGCTTTTGCTGCTAATTCTTGAGAACGGTTCCCCTGTATATCAAAGAATGCAATATCAAAATCTTTAATTCCTAACCCACAATTATCACCAAAAATTGAATGCCAAACGGTGTTGCGGACTGCACCTCCGGCTAACCACCAGTTCGGTAGATTTAGTTGAGCGATCGCTCTTAATACTGGATCAATAGGTGTATCAGCTAAAATCATCTGTAAACGAGTGTTACTATTCATATCAAATTCCTGGGATTGTCAAGTAGAAGGTGAAAATATTATCATTAGACCTCTTGCATAAGTCGAATAGATCCCCCTTAATCCCCCCTTATAAAGGGGGGAAATTTGAAATCTTGCCCCCTCCCCAACACATACGGGGAGGGTTGGGGAGGGGTGATTCAAGGATTTTTGCAAGAGGTCTATTCATATTTGATTAAGCTTACGGTGTTGATAGTCCGGCGGTGACATTTAGCGGGTGGATATTTTTTAGGGTAACTGCTGAAGTCATAGTATAAAGAGAACAAGGTTTTACAGAAGGTGAAATTGTGAATTTAGAATTTAGAATTTTTATTTATGGAAGATTTATTTGCGCGACTAGAACGCACACTCAATCCTGAACTGCCTTCTTTAACAGAGTCACAACAACAACTTCTACAAGAACTCAGTATTGATCAAAATCAACCCGGTACGATTGGGCGTGACTTTCAAACCCTGATAGATTTCTTGCAACCAAATGGGGTGGAAGTTAGTAGTGTTAATAACCTTCTACCCCTGAAAGTACTATCAGAACTTAATTCTCAGTTAAGTCGCCCAATTGAAATTAAACTTAAACGCCCCGTACAGAAATCATACCCCTACATTAATGGACTGTATCTGTTATTACGCAGTTCTGGGATAGCCCAAATTAGATCCCAAGGGAAGAAGCAAATTTTAGTATTAGATGCGGCTACCTTAGAATCATGGTCAAATCTCAACCCAACAGAACGCTATTTCAATTTATTAGAAGCCTGGTTTATTTGGGGAAATAACGAAATTTTGGGTGAGCATCAAGACTCATTCGGAAATTTATTTAGATGCATTCAACTTTGGGCCCGCGTCCCAGATAAAGGTTTAAAATTTTCCAAATATGATGACCAACACGATATTAGTTATTACCCCGGTCTGCATAATATTGCCTTGTTAGAGTTATTTGGATTCTTATCTATCAAACAAGGAAAAGCACAAGAAGGTAAGGGGTGGCGGATTACTAGTTTACAACGCTTGCCCTTTGGTGATGCTCTGTTGCAATTACTATTTCCGCTGGGGATAAGAGGAGAATTGCAGGATGACATCAATGTGAATTTTGGAAAATTGCAGTCACATTTTCAACCATTCTTTACAGAATGGGAGCATAATCTATTTGTTCCCAAGCAAAGCTTTAATGATGGGATTTATATTTTTAAAGTCTCTATTTCTAAAGCTTGGAGACGCATTGCCATCCCAGCGAAAAAACCATTAAGCTGGCTAGCAGAGACAATTCTCGATGCTTTTGATTTTGATTACGACCATTTATATGAGTTTAGTTATAAAGACCGTTTTGGTCGGATAATCAAAATCAGTCATCCCTACATGGAAACACCCCCATTTGCAGACCAGGTGCAGATTGGTGACTTGTCTTTAGAACCGGGTGCTAAAATGACCTATCTTTATGATTTTGGTGACAACTGGAAATTTGATGTGCAATTAGAAGCAATTAATCCACCTGATAACAAAATCAAAAAAGCCAAAATTTTAGAAGTTCACGGAAATGCACCTCAACAGTATTGGAGTGAAGATGATGAATTAGATGAAGAATGAGGGAAATTTAGAGAGACGTGGACAATGAAAATGTCTCCATATTCCCTGCTTCCTCATCTTCCCCATTTCTAGTTAGGATGATAAAGCAACACAAATTGTCAGGAGAGAAAACCTGTGATTCCATATACTGGAGGTTGTCAATGTGGACAAATTCGTTATGAAATTCATGCCGAACCGTTAACCCTTTATCTATGCCATTGCCAGGAGTGTCAGAAACAATCCTCTAGTGCCTTTGGAATGTCTCTCACCGTAGCACGAGATGCTGTTGTGATTCTTCAGGGAAAACCGAAAGCTTGGACTCGGAAAAGTGATAGCGGACATGAAGTAAATAACCTTTTCTGTGGCGACTGCGGAACACGATTGTTCCATGAACGGACTTACAACCCAAATACTATCAACGTCAAAGCTGGAACATTAGATGATACAAGTTGGTTACGCCCAGTGGGTAACATTTGGACATCCAGTGCCCAGTCATGGGTAATAATTTCAGACCAATTGCTCAACTATGATAGGCAACCAGAGGATGTGCAGCCTTTATGGGAAAAATGGAAACAACAGCATCCCTAAACGCACAACTCCCGACATCAGACATCACACTCTTGAGAGTTAAGCCAAATAATATAGGTGACAATACAGTTCAGTTAAGCCTAAAGCTCAACTTTTATGTAGCGACTGTCTTGATTGTCAAGTGCGATCGCCTGATGTTGTAACGACTGTTTTAAAAGTCAAGCCATCGCTTTGTTTGTGAAGATTTATGAAAGCAATGCCTACGGTGGTCACTGAGCTTGCCGTTTGCGCAGCGTCTTGTAGAGAAGTGCGGGCTACGCCTACGCACTTGTATACTCGCTCGCGGTGCGACAAAGTTTGAAGTACTTCAACACGACTTTCAAGTACTTCAACACGACTTTCAAGTACTTCAACACGACTTTTAAGTACCTCAACACGACTTTCAAGTACCTCAACACGACTTTCAAGTACCTCAACACGACTTTTAAGTACCTCAACACGACTTTCAAGTACTTCAACACGACTTTCAAGTACCTCAACACGACTTTCAAGTACTTCAACACGACTTTCAAGTACTTCAACACGACTTTCAAGTACTTCAACACGACTTTTAAGTACTTCAACACGACTTCGAGGTATCTGTTGCTTATATAGCAGTCCTAAATCATTCGTGAGAATTTGAGATCGTTTTAACCCCCCTGTAGTCCTCTCTTGGTATACGGTGTATACACAAGTCTGAAATAGCTTACTCACCTGATTTTTCTCGTCAGTTTTACCCCACCTTAACTCTCCCCTTGTCAAGGGGGATTACAAGATTTCTTATTTCCCCCCAATATATCGGGGGGATTAAGGGGGTAATTCGACTTGTGTATACACGGTAGCCAAGTAGGGTGTTAACTTTGTACCATTTTAGGTGTTCAAAATTCATGCAAAATATATGCCAGTAATTCTAATCAAGGAGACTATGCACAGCCTTACCGCCCTGATTCAGAACATGGGTGTAAATCATTGTCGTTTTTACATCCTTATGTCCCAGTAATTCCTGCACTGTGCGAATGTCGTAGCCGTTTTGTAATAAATGGGTGGCAAAACTGTGACGAAACGTATGACAACCCACCTTTTTCTGAATATTAGCTTTATGAACTGCTTAGTCTAATTCATGACTCTACCAAACCAGAGAATCACAAAAGTTACTGGTAAAGTGCTTTAATGAACATATTAAATTATTTAAAACAGTAATAGTAAACTCAAATTATAAGTTTATTTTAGATATTATATGAATTCCCCTACTTGTCTATAAATTATGTTAATCAAGCTAACACACTATTAATATTTCACATAAAAACTTCCTGGGCATTTTCAATCAAGTGATTCAAGTTAAATTGGATAAGTAAGACAATTTTGGTTCATTCTCAACACTTTTAACAGTTATTTCTAGACAAGCTTGATGACAAACGACACACCAAAAGAATTGAACCAAGACCAAGAGATTGGGCGGTTGATTGATCAGGTAATGTCTTCATCTCTGACTGATGAACAGTACCGCAAAAAGATGCAGCGACGCAAAGAAGTGCAAGACAAGCGCATAGCAGAAGCTGTAACAGATAAAGGGTTAATTATTGTAAATACTGGTAATGGTAAGGGTAAAACCACTGCGGCTTTGGGGATGGTGTTACGATCGCTCGGTCATGGGTATAAAGTAGCGATCGTCCAATTCATCAAAGGTAGCTGGGAACCTTCAGAAAAAAGGGTTTTCAGCTATTGGGAAGACCAGATAGAATTTCACGCAATGGGCGAAGGCTTTACCTGGGAAACTCAAGACCGCGATCGCGATCTCGACAAAGCTAGCGCCGCGTGGGAAAAATCATTAGAATACATCCGCAACCCAGACTTTCATCTGGTGTTGTTAGATGAAATCAATATCGCTCTCAAAATGTCTTATTTAGAAGTAGAGGAGGTTTTAGCGGGTTTGGCGCAAAAACCAGCTAATAAACACGTTATTCTCACAGGTAGAGGTGCACCGGCTGCTTTAATTGAGCGTGCTGACCTTGTAACCGAAATGACCCTAGTTAAGCACCCTTTCCGCGATCAAGGTGTTAAGGCGCAACCAGGAATTGAGTATTAACTTGAAGATTACTTGCACATTTGCAACGTGCGGCGATCGCTAGCAGTGATGGAATTTACCCGATGAAAGTCTTGCAGAGCCACTGAGTAAGCATAACTGCTTGACTCATCTTCACCGACCTTAGGGAGTCTACTGCTTGTAGCTACCTGATTTGACTGATTAGAGCTGGCTTCATTTGATGAACCATTAACCGTCATTGCCAACTCACCTGATGGGTTGAGTGTACCCTGAAAACAATTAAACTCCGATTGGGGCATATACAATGCACCCGTTATCTTGGCCTGCTGCTTTTGAAATATGATGTAACCTTGACCAAGCTGGTTTGGTTTTGGGGATTGACCATAGAGATAAACCCCATCTTTTTCCGGAAAATTCGCTTTTGGTAAAACTTCTGCGTCTTTTGTAGCTCCCTGAGAACCTGGAACCAATGCGGTGGCTCCAGGTTCTATTTTTCCGCCCTTATGGACAAAAAGCCCTTTATCTCCAAAAATCCGATTAAGTTGACTTCTCTGCTCTTGAACTCTTCTTAGCTGTGACAAAAGAGAGGTTTCAGAGGTTTGATGAATCTGAGCCGATGAGAATGAAGAATTTGTAACTGATACTACTTGAGTTTGCTTGGCTATAAAGCCCAAACCGAGAAGTAAGCCTAAGCCCGCTAGGGAAATTCCCCACTGACGGGGAGATAATAACTGATGAAGGTTGTTAAGCACCCTACTTCTCCTGTTAAAAAATTAACTAAGTTCTTTATAATTTACTTAAATCATCACCAAGTCTTAATTGTCAAAGACTTTCTTCACAACTTATATTACTATTGTCCAAAAAAGAAAACTGTCAAAAACTGAAGTTTTTATTTAATTTAGCTCAACAACCTTAGATTACCACCACTTAGAGTCTTTATTCTTCATTCAATAGATTCATGCCATTGAGTGAGGTTAATCACAAATTAAACCCTCTTAATTAACATTCAATTTTTTGACATCATGCCTTTGAGATTTTTCAGGTGATAAAAATGCTGATTTCATCAGTCTTTCAGCAAGTTCAGCCCTTGTAGAAGTGGTGGTTGTACAGCCGTTAGAGGATGTCTGAGAAGTATCAAATATTTGTTGATCCCCCCTAACCCCCCTTAAAAAAGGGGGAATAAGAGTCTCAAAGTCCCCCTTAAAAAGGGGGATTTAGGGGGATCTCCAAGGGTTAGGTGTATACAAAAAAACTTTTCAGATATCCTCTTAGATAAAACAGATTTTGCACCATGCGATCACACTGTACTGCAATATAATGCGTGGAGAAAGCCGACGACAAAAAAATCGATTCAAGAAGCAATTGCCAAAATGCAACAACTGCGGCCAGAAGTAGCGTTAGATAAAATCTCAATCCGCATAAATGGTTGAAGAGGGGCGAAGATTTTAACGCAGTTTGTTTTGGATTGTTCTGTAGCAATTAGCTGGTGCTTGGTGGATGAAAACGATGATTATGCTAATGCCATACTGGCAATGATGCCAGATTCTGAAGCTTTTGTACCAGGAATTTGGTCGCTGGAGATTGCTAATACCCTTAACGAGGAAACATAAACTCAAGGCTGAGTTTGGGGCGTTTGTCACCTCTTCCCATGTGAAACCGGGGAATTGCGTTCCCTGTGAAAGTCAGGGAACGAGAAAAACAGGAAAATTTAAACCCTAGCCGCAGCAACACTTGGTAAACTTACTTTCAACCGCTTAAACATCGCTTCTCGCGCTTGTACAGCGAGGCTATCGTCAAAAGGTTCTAAGGTAATTTCCTGCTGATACTTTAGCCGCAGCGCTGTTTGAATTAACCAATCGGCGACAAAGGGATTTTTTGGTAATAAAGGGCCGTGGGAATAAGTAGCGATCGCATTCTGATAAAATGCTCCTTCTGTTCCATCTTCACCATTATTTCCCAAACCATACACCACGCGCCCCAATGCTTCTACTTTTCCCAGTTTGGTACGTCCACCGTGATTTTCAAAGCCTACCAAATACGGTGTGCTACCCGTCATCTCTTTTAAATCTTGCGCCAGACGTGAAGCTGTCACTTCAATTACTAAGTTACCAATACAGCGCTTAGTATTTTCACCAGGATGGACAGAGACTAAATCGAGTATTCCCAAACCTTCAATCCGCTGTCCCAAGCCTGGTTCATAATAATGTCCCAGTAACTGGGGTGAACCACAAGTAAATACTCCCGGTGTTCCATTTTCGATTTTCTCGCGCATCGCATCAGCTTTTGCACCTTGTAAATCACGCATGACAATTTCTTGCTGACGGTCTTGTGCGCCACCACCAACGATTACATCTACAGTTTTAATATCTGCGGCTGTGGCATTTTGATCCAGGGGTAACACTTTAACATCGTATCCCCGCCACTGAGCGCGACGTTCTATAGTAATTACATTACCGCGATCGCCATAGGTACTCATCAACGTCGGGTAAAGCCAACCTATTGTTAATTCCAACTTTAGAAAACTCATAACTCCTAACTCTGTCAATTTTAGATTTTGAGTCGCACTTTTGGTGCGCTGACAGCGCAACTTGGATTTTGGTGAACCAGCGCGGTCTTCTCCCATTCGTGAGAGGCTAGCGCCTTCGCGGAGCGTCTCGTAGAGAAGGGGGTTTCCCCATGAGTGACTGCTGTTAGCGCAGCGGTAGCGACGTAGGAGCGTCACTCGTTCGCGCAGCGTCTCTGACAGGAGAAGGGATTGAAGGAAAAATTTATTATCTAAAATCTAAAATCCAAAATTGAATAACAGACGCGATTAATCGCGTCTCTACTCCTAACTCTCCAATTTAAAGAATTTTACGACCAGTCAAAACTTCTCGCACTTCTAACATCGCTGAGTAGGTGGGCAGAATATGCAAAGTTTCATTCTCTGGTGTATGCTCTAATGCAGTAGCGATCGCTTGTCGCAAATCTTCTTCCACAATTAAATTTAAGTTACTCTCAGGGGACTTTTGGCTGTAACGTAGACGTAGTGCCAGATCATAGACGCGATCGCCACTCACAACTAAAGTCCCTCCGCGTTCGACTAATTTCTCGGTATCCACGTCCCAAATCCAGGATACATCAGTGCCATCGGGTGTGCGATCGTTCAATACCAGCAGTGTGGTTTTATCTGTGCTTTGAGTGACTACGCGAATGGTTTCATTCGTTCCCACAGGATTTTTTGATAACAATATTCGCACACGTTTACCGTTAATTACTAAATCTTCAGCCCGACCAAATGCAGCTTGAAAATTATTAATAGTATCTCTAATTGTCGGTTCATCAACTCCCAACTCAAGAGCCGCAGTCGCAGCTGCCAAAGTATTATATTTGTTGTACAAACCAACCAGAATTTGTGACCATTTACTACTTTCCAGAGTCGGTTTACTTTTACTAAAACCACACTTGGGACAAGTAAAATCTCCCAAATGAGATAAATAAACACCCTTATAATCTAGGGAATGTCCACATCTGGGACAATAGATAGAATCAACAGCGTGAGGAATAGCTTCCAAATAATGTTCTGGTTCATTCAAGCCAAAGAATAATACCCGTTGGGGTAACTGCTGACCGAGATTAGATAAAGTTGGGTCATCAGCATTGGGAATTACCACCGTTTCTACTGGTAGGGTAGAAATAACTTTTGTCCAACGCTTACTAATTGTGTCTACTTCGCCATACCTATCGAGTTGGTCACGAAACAAATTTAAACAGAGAATAATTCGCGGCTGGAGTGGCGTTAATACTCTTGGTACAATATTTTCATCAACTTCCAAAATGGCGTAATCAACATTTAGCGTGCCTAGTAAGTTGGTGCTTTCCAACAGCGCACTCATCAAGCCATTTTCCAGATTTGCACCTGTAGAATTATGAGCGATGCGATAACCCTTGCGTTCTAGTATCGTGCATAAAAGCAGTGCTGTAGTGGTTTTGCCGTTAGTACCAGCAATTAGAATCACCCCGTTTTTAACTTGCTGACTCAATAATTGTAAAAGTCGGGGTTCAATGCGACGAGCAATCGAGCCTGGTAATACACTAGCAGCACCCAGACGGAGCGATCGCACAATAAACGTCACACTTTTTGCCACTAACACCGCGAAACCTAATCTCAGCCTATCTATGAATTGTATTTTGTTTCCCACATCCGTACCTTAGTCTTTTGGCGGTTGCTAATTGAAAGTATTTAATTGCAAATTTAATATGCGTGAGTTTAGCGAATCCTAACTTAAAAAGCCAGCCTCAAAATCAACATGCAGGGGGGCAGGGGGCAGTTAAAACCTCGTTCATCCACCTAAGAACCTCGAACTACTCCCCCTACCCATCTGCCCCCTGCCCCCTGCCTCCTACTCCTCATCCCCACTTGTCACTTACAAGAGATAATCTCAGTAAGCGTTATCTTAAAAAATAGTGCGCGGGCGTAATTTAGATATCCAGCTCAGTTTGCCGAATTCAGCACAAACTCACGACAAGTAGTAGCTTGCAAGGTTTCTTTTGATGAATAGCACAAAGTTTCTTTTTTTACATAAACAAATTACTGACTGGCGAAGGTGGTTGTCCAAATGCCTGTTGTTGCTTGTAAGTCTTTTCATTATAAGTATCCAACCTGCATATGCTGGTCTCAATAATGATTTATATGATGGCAACATCTTTGTCGTTTATGCTGGCAATGGTTCATTGGTTCCTCCCAGACAGACACTCACACAGACTTTAGCGGAACATAAACCCGTATTTTTGGCCTTTTATGTGGATGACAGCAGCGATTCCAAAAGATATGCCATTTCCATTTCACGGGTACAAGAATTCTATGGTCGGGTAGTAGAGATTATGCCTATTAATGTAGATAATATCCCGCCTAAACAGACCTACGACCCTAGAGAACCAGGATATTACTATTCTGGGGGTGTTCCTCAAGTCGTGGTGTTTAATAAATCAGGTGAGGTAGTTTTGAATAAGAAGGGTCAAGTACCTTTTGAAGAGATAGACGATGAATTTCGCAAAATATTTAATTTATTACCACGCACGGAAACAGCACAGCTAAAGCGGCGAGCCTTCAATGAATTCAGTAGTGAGTTAGCTAAGTAACTTATGGGGTAGACCTAATTGGTCTGCCCTAATTTTTAGTGCTTGTTACTACATTTACTGCCGATGCCAAAGCATAATATTTAAATATCTGTGTTAACAGATTAAAAAGTTATATAGTCTATAGTCCGTCACAAATGACTAATGACTAATAACCAATGACCAGTGACCAATGACTAACTAAAGTGTATTCTGATGTCAAAAGTTTACACCACTCAGGAGCTAATTCAAATTTTGGCAGATGAACGTCAAGCCTGCCTCAAGGGAAAACGCCTAAAATTAGAAATAACAGTCTCTGGCAATCCTGTAATTGACCAGTTTCTCAAAAATGATGGGCTGCGACAGTTCACTGCCTATCAAGATTTCAAAACTGCAATTCACGACTATCAAAGGGAAAATCAAGTTTCAGGTATTATCTGGCGGGAGGTAACAGTCAAAGGTAAAAACTTGAACTATCCTGAAGTAGACACCGACTTAATAGCCCTCAACAGTGACTTAGAGATATTAAAAGCCGCTAAAAATTCTATCGTAGAATTTTGGTATAAAGTCTCTATGGGGATGGATTTATACTTGAGTTTCAATAATAGTAAACAATACCAACAAATTGTCACATCTGATGTAGAGAGAATTGTTCAAAGAACTGAATGGGCAAGTTTGTGCAAGTGGGAAAATTCTAACTTTTTGGAAATGATTTTGCAGTTAGGATGGGGTAAACCAGAAGAAGCTTATTATAAACGCGGAAGACCGCGATCGGGTAGTGAATATATTCATGCAGTCAATCCTGGTAATCGCCCTATTGGTTGATCGAAGAGGTAGAGGAGCAGGGGCAAGGGGCAGGGGAGAAAGATACTGCAATTGCCCTGCAAAAAGGGTTTCAGAGCAAGTAAATTTATTCATGCCCTCTTCAAGGTTGATTATGCCTGACGAGATTGACGATCGCTGTAGCTAAATCCACTGGATCGACAGGTTTAGGTAGGTGTTTTTGAAATCCTGCGGCCATTGCTTGGTTGTAGTTAATTTCTCCAGCATAAGCAGTCAAAGCGATCGCTGGAATTTGTCCGCCTTGCTCTGGCGGTAATTTTCTCACCTCGCGCAGCAACATATAGCCATCCATCAAAGGCATTCCAATATCGCTTAACAGGATATCTGGTTTTGATTGAGCTAGTGTTTCCAGTGCTTCGGCTGCTGATTCAACTGTCGTCACGGTTGCGCCATATTGTTCCAGCGCAAAGCTAAAAAACTCTCGCACATCAGCTTGATCGTCCACAAGCAGGATTTGCACTCCCGAAAGTAATGTGTCGTCAGTACTGAGTTCTGGCTGAGAAACCTCAGCCTTCTCAACTCGTAACTCAGAACTTTTGAGCAGAGGTAGTCTGACTGTAAAGGTAGCCCCCTGTCCTTCTCCTAGACTCTCTGCCTGAACTGTACCACCGTGAAGTTCTACTAGATGACGCACAATTGCCAGTCCCAATCCCAGTCCCCCAAATATCCTGGTTGTCTTAGCATCTGCTTGTCGGAAGTAGTCAAATACGTAAGGCAAAAATTCCAGCATGATTCCCTTACCTGTATCAATCACCTGGATTTGGGCATCTAACCCAACTTGCTCTAGACGCACTTCTACTCGTCCTTCTGTAGGTGTAAATTTAACGGCATTGGAGAGGAGATTCCACATCACTTGTTGCAAGCGATCGCCATCGCCCAAAACTTTGCCGATATCATGACTCAGCACCGTTTGAATTTCAATTGACTTGGCTTCTGCTGCTAAACGCACCGTTTCTAGTGCAGATGCGATCGCTACTTTCAAATCTACTGCATAGAGATTTAACCTTACCTTACCTTGTAAAATCCGCGAAACATCAAGTAAATCTCCAATCAGTTGGGTTTGTAACTTGGCGTTGCGCTCGATTGTTTCCAATGCCCGGATTCTCGCGGCTTCGTCAAACTTGCGGGTTCTAAGTAACTTTGCCCACCCTAAAATCGGATTCAGAGGAGTTCTGAGTTCATGGGAAAGGACAGCGAGGAATTCATCCTTAATGCGGTTGGCTGTCTCGGCTTGTGCCCTTGCAGTCTTTTCGGCTTCGTAAAGTTGAGCACGAGCGATCGCTTGAGCACACTGTTGTCCCACTGTCAATAGAAATCCCCGGTCTTCTTCGTTAAATATTTGTCCAGTGGCAAAGCTTAATCCTAGTGCCCCAATTACTTTGCCTTCTGCTATCAAGGGAATGGCAGCCCAGGCATTATTCCCTGTAAGAGCCACAGCATCTGCTAAGTTCGGATATTTAGCAATCATGGCTGCTAAATTTTCTAAAAAAATCGGCTGCCTAGTTCTAACTGCTTCCGCTATTTGGTTAGGTGCAGTGATCGGAAAATTTGCCCAGGTATCTATGAGTGATTGCGGATAGCCATTTGCTTGCACAACTTTCAGGGTAGTATCTCCCTGCGTAAGTAAGACAACAGAACCAGCAGTGGCTTCTAAAGCGGCAATACCTTGGTTTACCACTACATTAGCCACCTGTTGGGGAGTTAGGGCTTCCGAGAGGGCAGCAGTTATTCTTTGTAGAAGTACCGTGCGATTGACAGACCGTTCAGCTGCCTGTTTTGCCTGTTGAGTTTCCTGGTAGAGTCTGGCGTTGTCGATAGCTGTCGCTGCCCGACGAGCAATATCCTCTGCTAAAGCCAAGTCTGTTTGTTTGTAGCGCCGACCTGACTCGGCTGTAAAAAAAGAGATTGCTCCGAATAATTGCCCACGGGAACGAAGTGGAATTACCATTAGAGAACGAATACCCAGGCTTCGCAGCAATTGCAGATGTTCGTCATCTTGAGCGATCGGGATAAGATGAGAGTCGGAAAATTCCGGATAAAAGACAGATATTCCGAGCCGTAGCTGCCATAAAAGCTGTTTCTCTCCGGTTTTGGCTGGATAATGTCGTTGGATTTCGTCTAAAGTATTTTGTTTTGTGGGATTGGCAATTGCGATCGCAATTTGTTTACTTGACCAATCTTCCTGGAAAACATCTACAATACACCAGTCAGCTAGCGTCGGAACTGCTAGATTAGCCACATTTTTCAAGGTGATTTCATAATCCAATGAGGCAGCTAATAAGATGCTGGCTTCGACTAAAAAGTTTTGTGTGGCTTCAACTTGTTTGCGTTCGCTAATATCTTTTATAATCCCTAATGCATACTTTGGAAGTCCCTTAGTATCCCAAACTGCTGATGAAGTTAGGTTTATCCAAACAATAGAACCATCTTTGCGAATGTAGCGCTTCTCTAGGGAATAACCACTAATTTCTTTTGCCAAAACTCGCCGAGCATTCTCGTAATCAACTTCTAAGTCGTCAGGGTGGGTAATTTCCTGAAAGTTCATTTGAATTAACTCTTCGTGCCTATACCCAGTAATTTTGCACAAAGCAGGATTAATTTGCAGAAATTGTCCATCCAATGCTATTAGACTAATGCCCACAGCTGCCTGGTTGAACATTGCCCGGAACCTTTCTTCGCTTTCCCGCAAGGCAACTTCTGTTTGCTTTGCTGCTGTTACATCTGCCAGAATAATTCCAATTCCTACTGTTTCGCCGATTGTGTTGTTTACCGGGTAATAGTTGCCCAGCCAGTAACCGTACCTTCTAGGTTGTTCCCTTGTCTCACCGCTGATTTCTATATTCAGCAGGGGTTCTCCAGTATCCAACACACGCTGTAAATGTAGCTCCTCCTCAGCCGCCATGTTTGGCAACACTTCCCCAAATTTGCGTCCTAGATGTTCTTCTATGGTCAAACCGTTAATGTCAGCGAAAACTTGATTAATTCGGATATATCGTAGTTCCCGATCCAAAAAGCATACTGCAACGGGAGCAGCTCCTAAGAGCCCATCTAGAAGAGATAGAGATTCGGCATAATGCACTAAAGCCTGGTGAATGTCTCGATAAAGTCGGGCATTTTCCATTGCTAAAGCAGCACGATGGGTAATATCTGTTGCTAAAGTTAAGTCAGAGCGATCGTAACGACGGTCTGATTGAGCGGTGACAAACTTGATGCAGCCGAGGACTCGCCCTTGTGCTACTAAAGGCACAATGATGGCGGACTTAATCCCTAATTGTCGAACAATGTTTAAGTGTTCTTCATTCTCAGTAGTCGCCACTAAAAAGGAGTCAGATACCTCCGGGATTAATTCTGGTTGCTTGGTTTGCAATACTCTAGCTATGGCATTCGCACCCTTGGGATCTGGTATATACTGCTGAAGTTTACGCGCCCACTCCGCTTTCGATGGGTCTGCATGAGCAATCGGTAGGCGGCGAATCGAACCATCTTCATTCAAAATCTCAACACTACACCAATCAGCTAGCTGGGGAACTGAGATTTTGGCGATTTGTTCTAAAGTTTCTTCATAATCTAGGGAAGTAGAGAGGACACTACTAATTTGGGCAATATAGCGAAGTCTTTCTTCAGCCTGCTTACGCTCTGTAATATTCACAGATGCACAAGTAATACCCTGAATGCTATTGTCTACATCCCTTAGCGGTTCAACCAGCAAATCGTAGCAGCTGCCTTCTCCACAAGTTCTCAAATCAACCTCTTGACGGGTTGAAACACCAGTCTCTAATACCTTCAGCTTAATTGCCCTCAATTGCTCTGCGACTAAAGCTGGAAATAATTCATCATCAGACTTACCTAACATTTCCTCAGCAGTGTTTAGACTTTGAGGATTATGAATCCATTGATATCGCAAATCGCGATCCTGCTGAAAGACTAGGATATCTAAACTACTTAATGCTAATCGAAATCGCTCCTCACTAACTTTCAGCTTTTGGAGATTTCCATCAGCCCGTGTTTTAGCAGTTTTTAATGCCTCACATAAGATACTAAAAAACAATCCTTGGAATGCAAACAACCCAATTCGCACCAAATTAGATAAGTCAAGACTCAACTCATAAGCTGGGGGGAGAAAGAAGTAATCGCTCAGTAACGCAGACAAGGAAGTTGCTAACAGCCCTGACTTCAAACCACCATACCAACCACTCACCGTTACAGCGCTAAAAAACAGCAAAAAAGGTGTTCCACTCATGCTTAACCAGGGGTCTAGCACCAACATTAGCACTAATGCAAGTGCAACAATTAATACAGTGATGCCATAACGCAGTAACTGGGAAGAATGAATATGGGGCATGAAAATGTTTTGAAACAACCAATACTTATTGCAAAGGCTGTACATACCCTAAGCTAGTTTGCAAATTTTAGTAACTTATCTCCAGATAGATTTTTATTTATCTAGAAAAACTTCTTTTGTTAGAGGTTAATTACTCAGTAATATAGTATTAAAAGCCAGAATTTATCATTAATCTTCTATATCCATAACATCAGTTTGTTGTTGATAAATCTCAATTTCAAGAAATGTAGTCACCCAAGGTTATAACAAATGCCAAAATAAAGATAATTTTAAATATCCGATATCTCTTCTGGTTCCATCTCAAACACCAAATCTGACTAAAAATCGCGAGTAAAGTAAAATTAATCACAATAAAAGATAGACTCTTACTTGACTGGAGATTTCTGTTTGTATTTGCGTAAAATTGTTTTGCTTGTACCCCAAACGCCTAAAGCTAGTATTCCTAACGTGAAGGAGGGTTCAGGAATAGAGTCAACTCGGCGAAACTCAATCGGCGTAGCGAAAAGCAAATTACCATTAGCCCCAAAAATTTTGTCTAAAGAGTCAATGCTATTTTGGGAGACAGTTACACTAGAAATCACCTTACCACCAGAACTTGTTGGACAGCCATTAGGAGAGTTATTCCCAATGTAATCAGCGGGTTCCCACAAAAGTTCCAAGTTGCAGCTTGTTGCCAAAACTTTACTAGAGTCAAGAGTATGTTCCGACTCTGGTCGATTACATAATCCAGTAACAGAATAGTTTGGATCAAAAGCACGAATGCTGAGATTGACTGCTGAATTCTCTTGGCTAAAGGAATAAAGACGGAAGCGATTAATACTTTTTTGTTCAAGATAAATATTCTTTGTTCCAATTCCAGGGTCAGCATTGGTCAATTCCACACTACAACTTGACAGAGTAATAAATGGAACAGAAGGGTTAGTTGCCAATTGTTGGGAATTATCGAACAAACCAGTAAACCACTGTGCTACTTGCTTGACCTGTGTCTCAAGTGGTGGCGCAGTAATAGCAGTAGCGCGAGTTGTCTGGACAAGTGTAAATGCTGAAAATAAAGCTGTCAGAGGATGTCTGAGAAGTATCAAATATTTGTTGATCCCCCCTAACCCCCCTTAAAAAAGGGGGAATAAGAGTCTCAAAGTCCCCCTTAAAAAGGGGGATTTAGGGGGATCTCCAAGGGTTAGGTGTATACAAAAAAACTTTTCAGACATCCTCTCAGAGCACATACTTTGACGGGATTCATAAATTAATCCAACATCCAAAATTTCAAAATATTTTATCTTACTTTTGCTGTGACGTAATGCCCGGTTAGTTAGTTTGACATCAATAGGACTATCTTCAATTAATCCCCAACCCTACTTGGTCTATTCACATAAAATCCACTAGAATTGACATCCTTCAGCACTGCTACCAATTTTTCAATATGTGCTGCTTGATGAGTTGCCATTAAAGATATTCTGATCCGACTTGTGGGCACTGTGGGAGGACGAATTGCTGGGGCAAAAATGCCAGCATCTCTTAGCTGTTTTCCAGCTTTGAGGGCATCTGTCGCACTGGGCAATTGAAAACATAATATAGGTGATTCCGAAGGCAATAATTTTAGATTAGGTAACTGTTGTTGCAGCAAATTTTTCAAGTAATGTACATTTTGCCACAATTGGGCACGGCGTTGCGGTTCTTGTTGGACTATTTTGATTGCTGCTAAGGCTGCGGCTGTATCAGCAGGTGAAAGCCCAGTGGTGTAAATCCAAGTGGGTGCACGGTTTTGCAAAAAGTCAATTAAGGCGCTACTTCCAGCCACATACCCGCCTAAACTACCCAAAGCTTTACTCAAGGTGCCAACTTGAATTAACTGCTTTCCTGTACAGCCAAAATGTTCTACACACCCAGCGCCAGTTTTTCCTAGTACCCCTGTGGCATGAGCTTCATCAACTAGCAGCATACAGCTAAACTCATCAGCAAGATCCAACAGTGCTGGCAACGGGCATAAATCGCCATCCATGCTGAAGACAGTATCAGTAAGAATCAAACAACGTCGGTAGTTTTGTCGCTGCCAATTCAACTGAGTTTTTAGCACTGCAACATTACAGTGCGGATATTCCACAACTGCTGCACCGCTGAGAATCGCCCCATTTTTCAGACTGGAATGATTGTATTGGTCAGATAAAATTAAATCACGCTTGCCAACGAGGGCAGTAATTGCACCCAAATTAGCTAGATATCCGGAACTAAATACCAAAGCAGCTTCTGTTTGTTTGGTAAATGCGATTGCCTCCTCTAAATCCCTGTGCAATTCTCGATGCCCGCTGAGTAATCTAGAACCAGTACTACCAGTCCCAAATTCTGCGATCGCAGCAGTTGCCGCTACCTTCAACCGCTCATCCCCAGTTAGCCCCAAATAGTCATTACTGGCAAAATTAATTACCTCTTGCCCAGCTAAAACTACCGTTGCACCCGGACGACCGTGGATTGTTTGTACTGAGCGATACCAGTCTGCCTGATGAATAGTTGCTAAGGACTTTTCTAGCCAAGCATAAGGGTCAGTGGGCATAGGGGGATAACAATTCAAAATTCAAAATGACGCTCGCGGACTCGCTAACGCTGCGCTAACAAAATTCAAAATTAATGCACAAGATTAAACTTGTTCGCTACTGAGATGAGCGATCGCTTGTTTAATCCAATCTTCTACATAGGCGTCTTTGGGTAGGCCGATATTTTCACTCACCACATGTAAGGCGTGACTGACCTCATGGGCAGTATATCCCAAGGCGAAGAGGGTCATTTGTACCTCTTCGAGAATTCCCGGTGCTGGGCCACCTGTGGCAACGAAGAACCCGGCTGACTTGCGCCACTCGACTAACTTGCTTTTCAGTTCCAAACAGATGCGTTCGGCGATTTTCTTACCGACACCGGGAGCCTGAATTAAAATTTGTGTATTGCCAGCGATAATAGCTTGGACTAAATCTGGTAATTCCAGAGTGTCCAAGAGGGCGATCGCTAAGGCTGCACCAATACCAGTGACAGTCAGCAAGTGGCGAAATAAATCGCGTTCGGATGGCGAAGCAAAGCCATATAGTAACGGCACTTCTTCGCGAATTTGGAAATGCGTAAAAATTTGTGTCACTCCTCCCGACTCTGGTAACTGGTTTGCTAGCCGTTGGGGAACTTGCAAATCATACCCCAAGCCATTCACCTCCAGAGTCAGGATCACGCGATTAGCGCCAATTGTTTGGATACCAGCGACTATACCTTTTAGATAACTAATCATTACAAGAGACCAAAATATTTTAATCCTTCGATAATTCCACCTGCACAAAAACATGAAGCCAGGTAGCGGTGATCAGCGGGATACTCATCGTGCCATTGGAGTAACTCTTTGCGGGCATTCCCCACAATGATTCCCCGTTCGTTGCCTACAGCAAATAAAGCAATATCATTACCTGAATCACCACAGACAATTGTTTGTTCTGCTGCAAATTTCCACTTTTGGCGCAAAAACTGCATTGCCTGACCTTTATCGCTGCTATGGGGTACAATGTCAAGGTCTATTCCGCTACTGTAGATTAACTTTACATTTAATTTATTTTTCTGCAACTCCGCCTCAAGTTGTGGTATCACACTTGCAGATGCCTCTTGTTGTAAGAAAAAACTCACTTTGAAGGGACGCTGTTCTGAATCTGGTTGCAGAACTAACTCAGGATATTTTCTAGTAATAGATAATACTGTTTCCCGTTCCCATCCCGGAGAGAGGATTTCTGACCAACCTGAGTCTGGTGTATCAGTACCATCAAAGTAAATCTCAGTACCCACAGAAAGAACAAGAGCATCCGGTTGCAAAAGATTTTTTTGAGCTTGGAGTTCTTTGTAAAGCACAGGCGATCGCCCAGTAGCATAAACAATTTTTGTACCGTATTCTTGGCGATGTTGATTCAGCAGTTGATTTAGTTCTGGTAAGGCGCTGTCATCGCCCACAGTGCGATATACAAGGGTGTCATCCAAGTCAGTTACAAATAGAAATTTAGCCATAACCACCTCTTATGCTTCGCTTTACCATCAAAAAGTTTATGTCCTTTTTGGACTTATCTAGCAACGCCTCACTTGATCTGCTCAGTCCTAGCGCTGTAATGCGTCCAGTGAAACACAAAAAAGCTCACCCTGTAAGCTTCAGGATGGGCTTTTATTTGGATAGAACTGAATTTTTTGTGCCTACTATAATTTAATTACAACAATTGTTGCAATGACTTAAGCATTACTTATAAATAAAAGAGTATTCGCTGCAAAGTATGAAGCATTTGCAGCAATCGCTTATATATTTCCTGCAAATGCTTAAACATTACTTATTTGTTATTTCGGGGAACCCATTTGTTATTTCGGAGAACTCATTTGTTATTTCGGGGAACCCATTTGTTATTTCAGCGAACCCATTTGTTATTTTGGGGAACCCATTTGTTATTTCGGCGAACCCATTTGTTATTTCGGCGAACCCATTTGTTATTTCGGCGAACCCATTTGTTATTTCGGCGAACCCATTTG
>NZ_JBALCN010000046.1:0-250063 GCF_036919615.1 Nostoc sp.
TGAATACCCCATTTTCACTCCTTACCTGTTTGAATTCACCTGTTCGTGTCGATTCTACTTGTTCGCCTAAAAGATATCAAATGGGTTCTATAAAAATGTAGAGACGCGAAAATTCGGATCTCTACAAGGTTTTTAGGTTGCTTGATTTTCTTCATCGAGCAGTATTAGCTCTGTATTAAACTCAACTGCAAATCGCTAGATAATTTTCAAGCGATACCAAAGTATTTTCTATACTGTTCGAGTTGTTTTTGCATTCCCTCTAGTAATTTGCCATAATCAGGATTATTCTGATCATCATTATCATCATTACTATCCACATTGGTGCTGCTCAGAATCTTCTCAGAGTTTTGGAATTGCGACCATAATTCTGGATTGGCTAATCCGTTATTATCTTCGGCTGGTGTCAGATACTTTGTCGTTTTTGCGATCGCCTGACCTATTGGAGAGCCGACATTAGAATTATTAAAACTAGCGATAGTATCTGGTGTCAGATATTTTGCTGTTTCTGTAATTGCCTGACCATTCTGAGAACCAAAATTAGAACTATTAAAACTAGAAATTGTCTGTGATGTCAGATAATTTGCAGTTTGTGCGTTGATGTGTAACAGATTGTCGTCAGACATCGCCTGTTTTGGTAGAGAACTGACATTAGAAAGATTAAAACTAGAGCTTGTAGTTTGTGTACTATTTCCGGCAGTTTCTGTAACAATCTGACGGACTTGGGCATCAGTAAGGTTGGGGTTAGCACTAAGCATCAAAGCAACTATACCAGCAACGTGGGGAGCAGCCATAGAAGTGCCGCTATAAGTGGCATACTTATTATTCGGAACTGATGAGTAGACCTTGACTCCTGGGGCTGTAACGTAAGCGATTTCCTTCGTTCCAGAGCGGTTAGAGAAGTCAGGCATATTATTATTTCTATCTACTGCCCCAACTGCAATTCCCGACTTGTATGCATAGCTGGCGGGATACTCTGGTGATGGGCCACCATCATTACCTGCTGCCATGACGACAATCACTCCTTTGCTGCTGGCATAGTCAATGGCTGACTCTAAAGTACTATTGGAAGATGGCCCTCCTAAACTGAGGTTAATCACATTAGCTCCATTATCCACGGCGTAGCGAATACCTTTAGATATGGAATCAAAGGAACCGGAGCCAGACTCATCTAAAACTTTGACGGGCATAATCTTGGCATCATAGGCAATACCAGTGACACCATAGTTATTATTTTCTCCTGCGATTGTGCCGGAAACATGAGTGCCATGACCGTTGTCATCTAGGACATTATTAGTATTGTCAACAAAGTTCCAGCCGTGGATATCATCAGCATAACCATTGCCATCATCATCTTTACCATTGCCAGCAATTTCCTTGGGATTCGTCCAGATATTATCTTTTAAATCCTCGTGGTTGTAGTCAACTCCAGTATCTACAACAGCGACAACAACGCCTTTACCTGTGTATCCATGTGCCCAGACTTCCGGTGCTTTAACCAGGTCTGCTCCCCAATTATTGCCACCAAGATCAGGAACATCAGCAAAGGTATTTTGACCAATGACTCTAGCCACTGCTGCTGCTCCATTAATCAAGCCATAACCATTGGTAGAGTTATAATTCCCAGTGTTAAAAGCATTAGCAGTAGTGTTACTGCTATTTTCGGAGTTACCGCTATTTTGCAACCGCACATTAGCATCGGCTGAGTTGTAGCTACTACGTCTGATGAAGTTGAGGCTGTAGTCATCCTTCCTATTAAAGGTATCTAATGAGGAAGTTGAAGTGACATTTAGCCGTTTATCTGACAGCACATTGTTATTAACATCATCACGCAGCATAAGTATTTTTTTCTCAAAAATAGCAATCTTTTTTTGACAGATTGAAGCGTTAAAACCTTTAAAAAAAAGGTTTTAATCTGTGAATCAATTCTATTCTCAATAATTACTATGAAATTTCATAAAAAATTGCTAATTTTACTACCAAAAAACATTCTAAAAATAGTGCTTTTTCTTAAGAGTCAATTTATCAAGCGAGTAAATTTTAAATTATTACTAGTTAGCAAGTCGAAATTGGTGCAATATAAAAATTGCATTATATTTCTAAAATTAGAGTTTCCAGAGATTTTTAATGTACTACCTTAACTGTGTCATGCCAGTAAGGTGCGTTGACAGAGTGTAACGCACCTATTTTTATACCTTAAAAAGAATTGTTCCTAGTTCCCTTCCCAATGATGCAAGATTAAGATGACAAATACCTGATTTAAAAGCACACCATCCTGATCACGTCTGTAATACAAGTATTGATTTAGGATTAATCATCTAATGTGTCTTGTGTCTGTATATCCATCTTGTGCTTTTTAGTATTTTTTTGGCGCTTATCTTCTTTCCATGTCCCTGTTTTGCGTGCTGCTTCTGTCAGGAGATACTCAATTTGAGCATTAACGCTCCTACAGCCGATTCATGTGTTGCAAAGATTTTTGTCATTGATATAAGATTTGGGCAAAGGGAGAAAGCCAGAACATCACCAAACAGCAAAACGCTCTCTAGGATTGAGAGCGCTTTTAGTTGAATTATTGAGGTTAAATAGGGGTTGGCTGCTTATCCAACAGGCGTTTTAGAAGCCGAACTAGGAAAGATAGTGTTAAATCTAGACTTGGCATCACCGAATTTACGATGTTTAAATTTTGGAAAATAGAATTGTTGGCGGAGCCTCTCGTAGAGAAGATTCAAAAGCATTCGACTGAGCGCTCACGCCGTACCACTTCTCCTTCTCCTGACAAAGAGGCTGCGCCAACAAAGACGCTAGCGCTAACGTGGAAACAAGCTACGCGTAGCGTTCCGCAGGAAAGTCCAAAATTTAATGCATGTTTGTCCCTTGCGCGTCTGGTAGAGTTGCCCCCAAATTAGAACGCGAGAATAATTATATTATCCAAAATCCAAAATTAATTGACAAGCAAGTGACTTGATTTCTGGGGTCAATCTAAAATCTAAAATCATTCGACTGAGTGTAGCCGTACCCCTTCTCTAGGTTCGCGCAGCGTGTCGCAGACAGACGCTAGCGCTAACGGGGAAGCAAGCTACGCGTAGCGTTCCGCAGGAAAGTCCAAAATCCAAAATTGCTTGACTAGATATTTGCCTGCTGCCGTTGATATAGTGACCAGTACAAACCCTTTTGTTGCAACAACTGGGAGTGAGTACCACGTTCGGCAATCACGCCTTGCTCTAATACCAAAATTAAATCAGCACGTTTGAGGGGTGCAAAGCGGTGAGCAATGAGGAACACGGTACGATTAGCGGAAATTTTTTGTAGGTTATGCAGTACCTGCTGTTCAGTTTCACTATCCAAAGCGCTGGTAGCTTCATCTAAAACTAAAATCGGCGCTTGGGAAAGAAATAGCCTTGCTAGGGCAATACGTTGTCTCTGTCCACCAGATAAAGCTGTACCGCGTTCACCAACATTGGTTTCGTAACCGTAGGGTAATTGACTGATAAAGTCGTGGGCTACTGCTAGTCTTGCCGCCTCTACTACTTGCTCTGCGCTAATGTCAGGAGTACCGAGAGTGATATTTTCCAAAATAGAACCATTGAATAAAAAGTCTTCTTGAAGAACTACACTAATTTGTTGACGCAGTGAGGCTAAATCGGCACTTTTAATATCAAAACCATCAATAAGGATGCGTCCTGATTCAATTTGATAGAGGCGTTGCAATATCTTAGACAGGGTACTTTTACCAGAACCGCTGCGTCCGACAATGCCAACAAATTGCCCTGGTTCGGCATTGAAAGATATTCCCCGCAGAATTGCTTCAAAGTTTGGCTGGTAGCGGAAAAAGACTTGCTCAAAGGTGACTTGTCCTTTCAGGGGTGGTAAAACTAGGCCAGTTCCCAGTTCAGCTTCTGGAGAGACGTTGAGAATATCACCAATGCGATCTACAGAAAGTAGCACTTGTTGGAGGTTTTGCCACAACTGTACTAAACGCAAAAGCGGGCCTGTGACTCTACCAGACAGCATTTGAAAGGCAACTAGCTGCCCGATTGTGAGCTTTTGTTCGATGACTAACTTGGCTCCAAACCAGAGAATCAGCATGATGGAAAAATTGGTGAGAAAGTCACCAATGTTGCTGCTGATATTGGAGGTAGTAGAAGCTTTAAAACTTGTGCGAATGAAGCGAGCAAACAAGCCTTCCCAGCGATCGCGGGCTACTGGTTCTGCTGCATGGGCTTTAACAGAGTGAATTCCTGTGATTGTCTCCACTAAAAATGATTGACTATCAGCACTCCGGTTGAAAGTTTCGTTGAGCCAGTTACGCAGAATTGGTGTTGCAACTATCGTCAAAGTTGCAAATAGTGGTAGTACTGCTAAGGCAACAAAGGTGAGTGGGACGTTATAGTAAAACATCAATGCCAGGTAGACCACAGCAAAGATGCTATCTAGAATTACAGTTAATGCTGTACCTGTGAGAAACTGACGAATTTGTTCGAGTTCTTGGACTCGTGCTATTGTGTCTCCGACGCGCCGCGATTCAAAATAAGCTAATGGCAGACGCATCAGATGACGAAATAGCTGTGCTGATAAACTCAAATCGAGACGACGAGCTGTATGGGTAAAGATGAATAGGCGCAGAATGCCAAGTATGGACTCAAATATGGCTACAAACAAAAGTGCGATCGCCATCACATCGAGAGTTGGCAAACTCCCTTGCACCATCACTTTATCAATGACGACTTGCGTAATTAGCGGTGTTGTTAACCCTAAAAGCTGCAAGGTAAAAGATGCTAACAATACTTCTGTTAGCAATCCTTTATACTTCCAAACTGCTGGGGTGAACCAACTGAGGTTAAATTTTTCTTGCTGGGATATGAGTTCTACTTGCCACAATTGTCCATCCCAGGATGCCTCAACTATCGACTGCGGCAAGCTTTCACAAATGCGATCGGGATTTAGAGGGTTAGCAATAATTAGGCGATCGCCCTTAACTCCATAGGCTACCACCCAGGATGGACTCTGGGGTGAGTCAGAATTCCACAGCAGTAAAGCTGGAAATGACAGCTGTCGCAACTCACCCCAACTCACTTGTAACCGCCGCAACACTAACCCTAACTTTTCTGCTGCTTCCACAACCTGTTTTGGGCGTTGTCCTCTGAGTTGGCGCTGCACCCATTCCAGTTGCACAGAATTTTCTAACTGTTGCGCCACCATTGTTAAACAGGCAGCAGCGGTGTTCCAACTGGCAACAAACGGATAATTTGGGATGATCAGATTGGCGGCTGGGAGTCCTCTTTGGGGTTGGAGGCTGTGGGGGCTGGAAGTTCCCTCTGAGGCTGGCGCTAGTGAACGAGTGGAAGAGAAGGAAAATGTCTCCCTTTCTCTTTCCATGTCCATCGGTAACACTTGCCAAAACTCCTGAATTTGTGGGTGAGAAAATTCTGCCCATAGTGCAGTATCCCAACAAACTACTACCACTTCTTTACTAGCAGCTACAGCTTTAAAATCCGCAGACAGCTTTTGGAAATCGCCAAACCAATCTCCCACATCTAGGGCGGCTATTGGTTTGCCAACTCCTTCTTCTCGCAAGCGAACTTTCCCAGCCACAATCAAGAATTGATAACCACCGACATCGTTTGACCAGATTTTTTCTCCAAGACGATACTGACGAGTTTGGGACTCATTTTCCAATCGGGATTGTTGTTCGGGAGTCAGCCAGGATAGTGGTGGTTGATTCCAAGGCAAAGAAGCTAGCACTTTTAATCGTAAAGATTCATTATCCAGAATATTTAACTCACTTGTAATTTGACTGTCAGTTTTTGAATTTTCTCTGCTAGCCATTTTTCAAATAACTCATTTTGTAGTGCTTGCTTTAGTTGAGTATCTTCTAAGGACGCTGGCATAAATTGTTCTACTCGAAACAAACCATAAGGTCCTTCTCCTTGGGGAGAGTCTTTGCCAACGATTTCTATTGGTCCTAGCAATTGTCCAGGACTCGCCACATCAATAGCTGCCCGTAATATATCCGGCATACTTCCTCGACTGATGATTCCCATCATGCCGTTCACAATTCGGTCATCTGCAAGTGAATACTCTTTAGCTAGTTGCTCAAAACTACCTCCTTCTTCAATTTGAGTTTGTAGTTCGTCTGCCAATTCTCGATTATCAACAATAATCCGGGAAAGTACTAACCGATCCAAAAAAATTTTGCGTTCAATAAAATATTCTTGGAGTTTTGATTCCGTCACTACAGCTTTCAGCTTTTCTAACTTGTAACCAGAACTAACCGATGTGTGAAAAGTAGCATAATCTGTGTTGTTGGTCTTTAACCATTCTTGAAAACTTTGGGGGTCAGTCAGTTGATTTTTTAGCCGGAAGTCAATAATTGCCTGTTCAGTTATTGCTGTACCAATTTCAATATCGTTTCGTGTTCGGATTTCTTCCTCAATTACGTACTGGCGGAGAATATCTCCAATGAACTGTCCCAATTTCCCAGAGGCTTGCAGGTACTTTATTGCTGACTCAACAGAAATTATTTGGTCATTGATTGTCAAAAATGATAAAGATTCCATGAACTAGTTATGTGAAAATGGTTAAACACTTATAGGACTTTTAAATTAAATCATATAGAAATCATCCGGTCATTGATGGATAAATATGATAAAGATTCCATGAACTAATTACATCTAAATGGTCAAAAAATTATATAGCTAATAAGTAAAATAATTTCCCATAATCACTTTTACGGTCTAACTGGGACAGAACAGGATTGAAAATCTCGGTTGTAAGGCAAAGCAAGTTGTGTAACCAAATCTTTATAGATTCAGAGAAATAATCAGGTGGGTAGACAGGCAAAAATAAAGCAAAGCATATGTAAGAATTGTTTCTTGTCAGTTTTCTTTGCCAGTTGCTAAAAGTTGAGCCACTGCGTTGCTCATGTGACCAAAGTTGTAGCAACTGAGGTGGGAAAATTGTCCCATACGCGACCAAGTAATTGTTTATTCTCACCGATCTACTTAATGATACTTGTCCATGTCCAGGCAAGTAGCACAGCCGCGATCGCACCGATTAAAGTATTCAAAATATTTACTACTTCATTGGTCAGCCAAGTATACTTAGATTGCAGTGTTGCTCCAATCACACTTTCTAAGTTGGTGGCAATAAATGCTGCCAGTACACACCAAGCTACTCCCAATAGATCAATTAAACCAACTCCCCAACCAACAAATGCGATCGCCACAGAAGCCACGATCCCAGCTAAAGTTCCCTCCAAACTTACCGCTCCTTCTGTGCCCCGAGGCACTGGTTGAAGTGTGGTAATCAAAAAGGTGCTTTTACCATATGCTTTACCGACTTCACTAGCAGTGGTGTCAGCCAGCTTGGTACTGAAACTCGCTACATAGCCTAACAATAATAGGGACTGGAGACTTGTACTGAGGGTAGCCGAAGTATTGGGAACTAAGAATTGGGGACTAGGTACAAGAAATCCCGAATTTATCATTCCTACTCCCAAGGCACACAGCGCCCCAGTCAAAGCTGAACCCCAAACATTTTCTGGGCCTCTAGCTCCAGAACGCTTTTCGGCAATTCCTTCTGCCTCTTTCTGCGCCATCCCGATACGGGTAACGCCAGAACCAACCAGAAAATAGAACATTACTACTGCATATCCTCGCCAGCCTAGAGTTACCCAAATTAAGATGGCCAGGAACCAGGCGTGGAATAATCCAGCAGGGGTAAGTAGCTTTTTCGGAGCAACCCAAGCTAAACCCAATAAAACTGTGTTTAATCCTACTGCTACCAACCAAGGATTTACAGAATCAATTAAGGACAACATCAGCAATTAATCATGAGTAATTTTGTCTGAATATCAACAGAATAACGAATTTATCACTCTTAGTGCTTAATTTTCGACACCGATTATCTATGAGGTTGCATAGAACAATTTGCTTAAGCCCCAAGTCTTACAAGGTTGATTTTGTGCAGCTTCACAAAGAATTGGTATGACACCTCCTCAGCTAAAGTAATATGTTTGTATTATTAACTAAATTGCGTAGGTATCGCTCTGAAAGCTGAGTGTAAAACTAAAAACAACATCTTAGATATACACTGCAATATTGACTAAAGAACGTGGATTAAACAAAATGCAAAACTTCTGTTTAGTTGCCTGGACTCTTCGAGTACGTAATGCACTCAAAGCACTTTCATCGGGTGGGTTAAGTTCCCAATACACTCTAATAAAGTTGTAAGTTATAAAATCTACGTTCCTAAGCGTGTGCCCATGCAAACCTAAATTAGTATAGCTGCACAAGACAAACAGTCACCTAAAGAATTAAGTGTAAATTATGTAGATACAGGGCGAAGTCTGTAGCTACAGGATGCAACGGCTGAAGTATTACTCAGTCCCCAATCTTAGTCATAAACATAAAGAATATAAGTTAATATCAATTAAAACTGTGTTCAAGTTGACCACAATCAAAACTTAACAGCATAAATTGTAGATAGCATCAACTACTAGTCTTTTCTACACAAGCTATGAGCCAAACTTTATTCCATCTGGCTTTCCCTGTGACTGACATTGCCCAAACAAAAGCATATTACGTGGATGGCTTGGGCTGCATTCCTGGTCGTGAAAACCGCCACGCCCTGATTCTCAATCTCTACGGTCATCAACTAGTAGCTCACTTCACCAAAGAACCGTTGACACCGCAACATACTATCTACCCTAGACACTTTGGGCTAATTTTTACCCAAGAACGTGATTGGCAAGACTTACTAGAAAGGGCACAACAACAACAGCTACTTTTTCGCGAATCAACCAAAAACCGCTTTGTTGGTTCTCCTCTTGAGCATCGCACTTTCTTTCTAGAAGATCCCTTTTATAACCTCATGGAGTTCAAGTATTATCGTCACTCAGAGGCGATTTTTGGGAGTTACGAACATACACAAATTGGGGATAGGACTTAAGAAATTCGTAATTAAAGATGAATAAATCAAGCGTAACAAGCATCCTGGCTACTAACTGGATGCTTTCTTAAGGAAAGGCAGCTTAATACGCTCTGCTAAAACTGTTGTTATTACTGCTAAACTCCTGGAGTCTGTCAGCATCCAAGGATGTAGAGCAACCGTTACTATTGCTTCGCTTCCTACGGGCATTTGTGAACTATTCGCTGGGACAATCATCAAATCATAAGGTGTCCATATAGACGTAAAATTTAGCTGCTCCAATATTACAGCATCGGAATTTAAATCCTTAAGAAAAATGCTGTCGGGGCGCATTTGTACGCAACCAGGACGCCGGGAACCATAAGCAACCAGAGTTCCATGATGGGGTGAAGAGATCGTAATAAACCTCTGGACGCGGTTAATTCCTCCCAGTCGCTGGACATAGTAACGGCTGACAATTCCTCCCATGCTGAAGCCTACTAAATCTAGGTGTTGTTCTGGTGCAAAGGTGGTTGTAACATAATCAGCTAGTTGCTTTGCCAACTCATCAAGACCCACATCACCATTATTAGGAACCAAATTTAAGCTATATACAGACCAATCCCGTTGTATTAGGTATGCCCTCATTTTATGGAAAACTGCCTCTGTGTCGTCAATCCCGTGTACTAATATCACAGGATTGCGCTGCTGATTTTCAGTGTTCATCTCCAAAATCTGGCTGAATTAAGTCTGTAGAAAATGTAACGAGTACCGTTAGTATCTGCCAACAGGCTATGACACTCCTCCCACTGGTTGAAAGTAAACCGCTTGTTTTTCTCCAATTAGTAATTTTCAAACAAATAAATGTTAATTTTTGTAAAGCCTGCTTTCAGAATCTTGCTCTTAGTTACAGTAAAATTTAATAATTAGTTCTCGGTGTATACAGGTCACAAATGTTTGTAAGAAAACATTTGCTCTCTAGTTTTACTACAATGTTGATTAAGCACAAACCTATAAGGGATGTCACCAGAATGGGGTGGCGCAAAGCATAAAATGTAAGATTTTGTCGTAATTGTTAAAAATTACGGTCTAGTTTCAAATATAAAAGGTAAAAGGCAGGAGTAATTGTAATGGGTTTTATCAAAAAGTCAATTTCGGGCATTCAGGGTTTTCTTAGCAGTATTCTGGGTTTCATTACCGGACTGTTACCAGGGAAGAAGAAAAGCAACGGCTACTTCTTAGAATTGGACGAAGCCAAAGATGCTGCTAAAGATGCTGCTAAAGAGGTAGCATCGAATGTGAAGCAAGTAGCAGATACAGTTGCATCGAATGCTAAGAAAGTAACGGCAACAATTGGATCAGAAGCACCATCTCCATCCAAGCCAGATTCATTGAACGGAACAAAAACTGCCGCAGATGAGGCTAAGGCAAAATCAGCTAAAAATCCCAAAGCAGCTGATGTTCAGTTAGTCCAGACTGCTGAGGGTCTTAAAGTTCAACCTGGCAAAAATGAAAAAGCCGCAGCAGCCAAAGTACTCAAACAGCAGCCAACTGAAACCACCTTTGCACCAAAATATCTTGCTCCTTCGACTACTAGCTCTAATGGTCGTCGTCGTCCAGGGGCGAATATGAGTGCTTACTTAGACATGGCACGTCAGGTTAAAAAGCCTAGTAATGGATAGAGACCGTAAATTTACGGTCTCTAGAAGTTAAACGTGAACATGCAAGGTTAAGATAACTTTGCCAGTTGTAGATGGGGGAACTCTCCAAACTAGGAGCGATCGCTTAATTTTCTCCACTACAACTGCATCTTTTAGAGTCGAGGCTTTTTCATCCAAAACTACCCCTCCTACCCGACCTTCATTGACGGTGAACTCAAAAACGATTTCACCACTAAAGCCAGAAGGCAAGTTTAGTTGTTGAAGGTGTTGGGTTAGGTCAGCAATTCCTGTTTCATCCAAGCCAGTAACGCTGATTACTTCTAACTGATAGTTGATGGCTGCGTCTGATATTTCATCTTCTTCCATCTGTTGGGAATCAAAGCTGTTAAAAGGAATATTAACTTCTTTGGCTACTAGGGATTGTGGCGATCGCTTTTGTCGGAGAAAATCTGGAACGTCTTCTGAAGGTGGTGCTGATGGCATTAAGAGTGATAGTTGACGCACAAAACCACCAGCAGGAGGACTGCCAAACACTCCTTGGTAACTAACTGCTTCAGGCATTTCGACTGGCACTTGCATAGACACATATTCGCTTCCTGGTTCAACCCGCACGTCATCGCTGACAGCCACAAAAGCGGTGTATTGAGAAAGCAGTTGATAAGTTAAGGCGGTTTCTGTAACTGCTTCTACACCAGCTTTGGTTTCAAAGCTCACCATTTGATTCATCAAATCTTTGATGCAAGCACGTCCCCATAACTGCGCTATAGCAAGATTTCCTGTTTCCTCAAATATGAGGTGAAACATTTTTTCGTAGTGCTTACCGCCCGCAGCAATGCCGGAGATTTGCAGATTACCGTTGGCTCTATCTTGTTTACGACCAAATAAAACTAATGGTTGTTTGCTGAATAAATCAGGTGCTATGGCTGGGTAAATAACAGGCGATTCTATGTCACCTTGCCAAGAAATTTGAATATTTGTAAGTACGGGGTTGTTGATTTGCCTGTAAAACTTTTCGGCAACTTCTTCTGTGGGTTCATCATGACGAATAATTCTGGATATTCCCCGGCCAATTTCGGCGATGCGATTCAGTAAAAAACGGTTAACGGAACTACCAGCACCAAAACTATAAAGGCGATTTTCTGGTTGGAGGTGCTGTTGTACCTCTGCCAAAATCTCATTTTCGTTGCCGATGTAGCCATCGCTTAGGAGTACAACACTGCGTAATCTTCCGACTGGTGTAGGGAAATTTATGGCTGTACGAATACCACTGAGCATTTCTGTGCTGCTATCAGCTTGTAAATTGTTAATGTAAGCGATCGCTTTGGCACGATTTTCTGGTGTATTCGGCAGAGGTTCCTTTGATAACTGTCTGACTTTATCAGAAAAATCGATAATTGTGAAAGTATCATTGGGATTCAACCCATTAATAAATCGCCGCATCAATTCTTGACACTTCGATAATGGATCACCAGATTGTGAACCGGAAGTATCCACCAAAAAGACGACATCTTTGGGGACAATTTCATCAGTAGAATATTCCAAAGCTGGAATCAGATAAATTGCAAAATGTCCGCCGCGATCGTCGGCTTGGGTTAATATCGTGGATTGAGTTTCTTTACCAGAAACTTGATAGCGGAGAATTAAATCTTTGTTGGGAATTGTATCTTCTCCAGCTAATTGAATCCGCACTATTTGACCTGAGTGTTCAATTTTTAATTGATGTGAAGGAGAACGCACTTGAGAAATTGGTAAACCTGCATCAATTTCTACTGTGACATTAATATTGTGACGCGAGCGCATTCCTTCTGGGACTACAGGCGGTGTAATACGAGAAGCATCAGGAACTTGGTTTGTATCACCTCTATTATCTATCGGTGTTCCTGGAATATATCTTGGCCCCATCACCATCGGAAAAACAAATTCGTTGTTTCCCGCCTCAAATTTTAAACTTTCGGTGTAACGAATTATGACATCAATTTGTTCACCAGGTTTGATGTTAACCAAAGATTGAGTAAAAATGTTGTCTCGTTGCTGTTCTAGAAGTCCGGTGGTGCGTCCTTCTTGTTTGGCCTTTTCGTAGATTTGTTGCGCTTCTTCACGTTTTTTAATATTACCTTTGATAATGCGATCGCCTATTTTGATTTCCATATCATCCACCGCCGCTTCATCAGGTAATGGGAAGATATATACTGCTTCTAAAGGCTGTGTGAACGGATTTTCAAAGCTTTGAATCACCTCGACTCGTGACAAGTTACCTGCAATTTTTGCTAGAACTTCCGTATGTTTGAGCGGAAAAACTAGTTTTTCTCCTTGAGGGGATTGGACATACAAACCCCCTAGCTGTTGGTTTTTAGCACTTACTGTATTCATAGATTTGATAGCTACATATACTTAGATTTTTGAAAAAATCAAATCGGATTGCTAGAAATTAGTTAATCTCATGATAAGGGTTTAGTGTCATTTTATACTTATCCATAAATTATTTAACAAACACCAGTCCACTATATAAATGAAAAGCTGGGTCCCAATTAGTCTGTTCCCTACGAAACAGATGAATGTAAGACTTGATGTGACCCAGCATTTCTGTTTGATCTAATGTTGTATCTGCAAAAGACGTGAAATCTGACCAAATTTTGACTTGAGGTAGTTGCTGGTCAATCCAAGTTGATAAACTATTCCAATTAATTCTGATTGTATTTTGGCTAGTTTGGGGAATGATTTCTAAACCTTGCTGAAATTCATAGCCGTTGTCATCAAATCGGAGAATGCAACGTCTACCAGGTAGGTGTAAATCACAAAACTGAGCATAGTCTTGTGTTTGGGTTTTCCATTCCAGTTTACGCTGGGCATCAACATCTACAACTTGTTCAAAAATGGGCAAAAGTCCTATTACTCTTGCTGTGACTTCTGACCAGTCAAAGGTGAGAGAACCGAGTTGATTTATATCATTACGGCAAACAACAGTAGCTTGTGGGGTAGATTCTTGGAAATATTTGACTTGATAAACTTGAATTTGCTGAATTTGAGCTATTGTTGCCCAAAAGCAAGGAATGCCAGCCTGCTGTAACTGTTTTCCGTAAAATTTTAGTTCTCCCACTTGGCCAGTGCGGTATAACCTCCAGCCACGACTTGGCAGTATTAGTCGTGCGGTGTAAGGGTCTAGCTGCATAATCTCGGCGAATTTTCGAGATGCTTCTGTTTTCATCTCGCTACTGAGTGGTTCTAAAACTAGTATGCCAAGTTCAGTGTTATTCGGCTGGGCTGTTGCTTGGGAAATAGCTCTTTGTCTTTCTTCTAGCTCCATTTCTTGTAGTCTTTGCAAACCTTGACGTGCTAGCGTCACTATTTTGATATTCCTTATATCTCGCAGCAGTTGCCGATAAATTTTTTCTGCATCCTGACGCTTTCCAGATACTTCATGTAGCCGACCAAGATAAAATTGCACCCAAGGATTGTCTGGTGATTCTTTTTGCAGCTGTTTGAGTAATTTAGCAGCTGTTTGATAATCTTTATCGTCAAAGGCGATCGCAACTTGCTCAATCATTACTTACTTTAAATACACGCTGGAGTCATGTCTGGCACAAAATCACTTTTGCGTGAGCCATAAATCATTTATACTTCACAACTTGCGGTAATCAAGGATAATGCTACTACTGGGGCTGTAATTGCTCTCAGGATGCGGCGACCAAGAGAAACAGGTTGAAATCCAGATGCGATCGCATTCTCAATTTCTTGTGTTGTCCATCCTCCCTCTGGGCCAGTAGCAATAACAATCTCCTCAGAGATGCTACTCAGTACTTTGTTTAAATGGGGATACTCTCCACGAGCCTCACAAATATAACGGTGACTTATCTGATTAGCGGTGACAGCAGTGTTAAAAGCAACAGGATCTAGAATTGTCGGTACAAAAGAGCGCTCTGATTGCTCGGCGGCTTCTGTTGCGATGCGCCGCCAGCGTTCGAGTTTTTGAGGACTAGGATCAAGCAAAGTGCGATCGCTCAATACTGGTGCAATACAAGTTACTCCCAACTCTGTACAACACCGCACAACTTCATCAAATCCATTGCCTTTAGGCAACGCCACTATCAGCGTAATCGATACGGGTAATTCTGTTTCTACTGTCAGTGGTTCTAAAACCTGTGCCTGCTCGTCTTCTAGCTGCACTAACCACCATTTTCCCCTACCATCCATTGCAATAAAGCGATCGCCTTCACGCAAGCGCAACACACGCCCTAAATAATGCTGTTGTTCTTTGGTGAGCAAAATTTGCCCTTGTTGGAATTGGGAGGGTGCGATCGCAATTCTTTGCAGTTGAGACATTTTTGTTAATAAATTACTGCCCTGCTGTAGACATCTGCTGTCTAACCCAGGTGCGGAAAACACGGGTTGCTGCTATTTGTCCAACTTTCTTGCTTTCTTGGATAAATCTGGGAATCTCCGTCACCAGCACAGGCGCAAAACTTGGACTACTATCACTCTGCGAATATTGCCCACCATTGAGGGTGTAAACGCACAACACATTTCCGTTATACCGCCAGAATTCTAGAACTCCCATTGAAGCATAAAGAGCCAACTTGTCTATCTTGGATCTGGAATATTCCACTTCCAGTACTAAGTCTGGTGGTGGATCTATAATCAGGTCAATATTTTCTTTATTGCGGACTAACAATTCATTTTGGATGTAGTAACTACTGTCCGGCTCGGCTCCTCGTTCCAAATCATCTCGCGTCATAGTCAACGAGCCAGCGCTTTTAACTTCTAAACCAAATTCTTCACACAGCACAAGAACAAAACCTTCAATCAGACGGTTTGAGTTCTCGTGTGGCATCAGCGGAGTCATAATTTCTACAATTCCGTTGTCATAAGCTAGCCTTTTATTTCGCTCAGATCCCATATCTGCCAGCATAGCTTTGAATGTCTGCCAGCTAATATTTTGCAGCACATCCCTAGTTTCTGCAAATTTTGCTGTTGTTACCATAGTTCAGTTTTCCTGTGGATGTGTTACCTAACGGCATTAGGATTTACACAAGATAGACACAGACAAATCCATCTGTGTCTATCTGTAATTTCATTATCTTCAATTTTTCAGCTTACGAAAGATTCTGGAAGTAAGCCTCTAGCGCCTCAGTCACTAACTGAGTCATTGGCTTGCCTTCGCTTTGGGCTACTTCCTTCAACTTGCTATAAACCTCTTTTTTCAAATTCACCCGATGGCGCGATTTGTTTGCACTATCGGCTGTTTGCGAGTCGTAGGTGGCAGTAAATTCGCGGATGGCATCAAAACCAACGCGATCGCAAAAATCACCAAAGCTTTCCTTCGATTTCCGAGATTTCTTGAAGTAGACAAAAATCGGTTCTAGGAAGCTTTCAAAGTCATTATGGTGCAGCTTTTCTATGTAAGGTTGTGCCAGTCGAGTCTGATTTGGCGAACCCCCTAACCATAATTGGTAAGATTCTGGAGCGCTACCGACAAAGCCCAATTCTGCTAAGTAGGGACGAGCGCAGCCGTTAGGGCATCCGGTCATCCTTACCACAAAATGCTCATTTTGTAAACCTATTTTATCCAACAGAGCGCGAATCCGCTCCAAAATCCCCGGTATTGCCCGTTCTGATTCCGTGATTGCCAAGCCGCAGGTGGGCAAAGCCGGACAAGCCATTGCATACCGCACTAAAGGTTCAATTTTACTAGGGTCGTCTCCGACACCGTGACGGCTGAGAATGTCTTGAATAGCTTGCTTGCTATCTGGTTCGATATCGTAAAAAATCAGGTTGTGGTTGGGTGTCAAACGGATGGGCAAGTTGAACTGCTCGACAATTTCCCGCAAGGCAGTTTTCAGTTGAAACGAACCTTCATCCTTGATTCGACCATTATCAATGGAAATTCCTAAGAATAGCTTGCCATCACCTTGTTCATTCCAGCCGAGGAAGTCGTGATATTTAAACTCTGGCAGTGGTTTGAAGGCTTCAACTGGTTTACCAAAATATTCTTCAACTTGGGTACGGAATTTATCTACACCCCAATCGTTGATTAGATATTTTAATCTGGCATGACGACGATCAGTGCGATCGCCATAATCTCTCTGGGTAGCAACAATCGCTTTCACTATATCGTAAACGTCATCTTTGGCTACATAACCGATGGGGTCTGCTAACCTAGCGAAAGTTTCTTCTTTACCGTGTGTTCTCCCTAAACCACCACCAGCAAAAATATTAAATCCTTCTAGCTGTTTCTTTTTATTGGTAATTACTATCAAAGTCAGGTCTTGAGAATACAAATCAACCGAATTATCCCCTGGCACCGTCACGCAAATTTTGAACTTGCGGGGCATATAGTGAGTGCCATAAATCGGTTCTTCGTTGTTATGAATAATTGTGCCATTCCCATTGCGCTGTCGCGCCGCCTTCACCTCTGGGTTTTCTTCAGCACTAATTGCTTTTTCCCCATCCAACCAAATTTCATAATAAGCGCCTGTTTGCGCTGACAGCAAGTCAGCAATATTCTGGGCATATTCCCAAGCATACTGATACTCTGGGCGATTCTTAAAGGGGGCTGGTGGTGCCATGACGTTACGGTTAATGTCGCCGCAAGCTCCCAAAGTCGTACCTAGGTTCTTGACAATTGTAGCAATTGCTGTCTTAAGATTCTTCTTTAAAATTCCGTGCATTTGGAAACCTTGACGGGTAGTTACTCGTAAGGTGTGGTTGCCATACTCATCAGCTAGTTTATCTAAAGCCAAATACAGCTGCTGTGGTACCAAACCACCCGGATTTTTTGTCCGCAGCATAAACTGGTAATCTTTTTCCTGTCCCTTGGTGCGGTTATCACGGTTATCTTGCTGGTAAGAACCGTGATACTTCAAAAGCTGCACCGCATTTTCGGTAAAATGGGTAGTGTCTTCAAGGATCTCAGTTGCTACAGGTTCACGCAAAAAATTACTATTTTCCTTGATTCCTTCTAGTTTGGAAGGCTTACGGCTAGCGATGGGGGAAGGAGCAGATTTAACCATTAGACTTGTATAGTATTCTCAATAAAGCATTAGTAGACGCCGAATCAGCACCCTTCGGCTACTTGATCCCCGGTAATCCGGCCGGAATAATGAGGAATATTTTAATTTTACCACGGCAAAAGCCGGCTTTGTCAGTGATGTAGCACTTAACAAAACCAGCTTTTTGGAGTAGTGAGTGAAGAAGTGCTAAGTCCTGAGTACTTAGTTAAAGTATAGAGTGACTGAGGACTCAATAATCTTTTATTTGAAGCGATAGACAAGACCACCATTGATGCTAACAGCAGAAGCATCGCTATTTTGGTAAGCACCAAGTCCGACTTTGGCATTAGTGTAGACAAGGAAATTGTTAGCAACTTCCGATTCAACACCAGCACCTACGACTACTGAATCTCTGTTCCCTATAGGAGTTGGTAAGCCATCTTTCTCTACAAAAGAATAACCACCAGTTAAATAGGCATTAGTTCTATTAGCAATGGGTACATCCACAGAAAGTTCTGGGATGATAGCACTTGTCTTATCACTCCAGAAAACATTACCGCGTGCAGAAAACTGTCCACCGCTGGTAACGCCAGCTGCAACACCAGCACCAACATAACTAGCATCAGTACCTTTTTTGGTTTCAGCAGAAGCTTGACCAGCTGATAGAACAAGAGGAGCAATTATTAAGGAAGATAATGCAGAAATTGTCATGAAAGACTTGAGTAAGCCTTTCATAATTTTTATAAAGGTTTGTATTTTTTACTTATATATTCCAAGTCAAAATCATGTGAAAATGTTCCAAGTAATTCACAGATTTTATTAAATGACTATTATTGATTCATAACGCTTACAGGGTAACTATCCCTGGAAATAATAAATAAGCTATTATAATTACATTTCAATATCTTTTCATTCTAGTTCTTTATCTCAAGACAGACGCTTTTTAAAATAGCATAATATTTGGAACTTAAACTGATACCAATTATCAGTAAACTTGCACTAAATGATTATTCCTTCTTCCTTGACGTCCTTCTCTAACGAGACGCTGCGCGTACCCCTACGGGGAAGCAAGCTACACGTAGTGTCTCATAGATAAGGCATACTTAGCAGTTCGTTAAATAAAAATTAAGTGCATCTTCATAGCGAATTGGTAGAAGTCGGGATATGGTAAATAAAATACCCGATTAACAACTTTTTGCCGAGCTTTTCACATAGGATGAAAAAGTAGGCTGTAGCATCTGTTGCAACAAGCTATAGAGGGAATCTATAAAGTTAATTTTGAGCAATTCTTGTGGAGATTGAATAATGCTAACCGCTGCAAAAACGTTGTCTGGTTTGATGGGTTTATGTGTCGGTGATGCGTTGGGTGTGCCGGTGGAGTTTACTAGCCGTGCTGAACGAGTCAAATCTCCAGTGACAACGATGTTAGGTTATGGCACATGGAATCAACCATCAGGAACTTGGTCAGATGACAGTTCGTTAAGCTTTTGCTTGGCAGAATGTCTTTGTCGGGGGTATTCGTTGGATGCTATAGCTAATTCCTTCTGGCGCTGGTACAAAGAGGCTTACTGGACTCCTCGTGGCGATGTCTTTGATATTGGTCAAACGACCCATACAGCAATTATGCGCCTGAAACAGGGCATTCTACCCCATCAGGCAGGCGGGAAGGTTGAAAATAGTAATGGCAACGGTTCGTTGATGAGAATCTTGCCGATGGCTTATTGTCACAGAAACTTAACTTTAGACGAATTGCTGGCGCGGGTGCATGATGTTTCAGCGATTACCCATGCTCATGCGCGATCGCAGATGGCCTGCGGCATTTATATTAGTATTGCAGTGGCGCTCTTGGAAGGGGCTGACCTCCAAACAGCTTATTTACAAGGATTACAAGATATCCAAACAATTTATTCGATTCGGGAATTTTTGTTAGAGAAGCCGCATTTTGGCAGAGTTTTGAGTGGTGAGATTGCCAAATTACCAGTAGAAGAGATTAATTCTGGTGGCTATGTGATTGATACCTTAGAATCATCCCTGTGGTGTTTATTAAATAGCTCGTCTTATTCTGAAGCAGTACTGAAAGCTGTCAACTTAGGTGGAGATACCGATACTACTGCTGCTGTCACTGGTGGGTTAGCAGGAATTTACTACGGCGTGGAAAATATTCCTCAAAAATGGATGAACCAAATTGCTCGCAGACAAGACATTATTTACTTGGCAGAGCGTTTTGCAAAAGCTATTTACAGTTAGTTTGGAATTAAAAATTATACCAAGCGTTTAATCAACGGCTTTTCGCAAGTAAAATCAGTGGTAGAAAAGTTTCATGCTGGTTGAACAATGCTAACCACTGCAAAAACATTGTCTGGTTTGATGGGTTTATGTGTTGGTGATGCCTTGGGTGTGCCAGTGGAGTTCACCAGCCGCGCTGAACGAGTAAAATCTCCAGTCACGTCTATGCTGGATTATGGAACTTGGGATGTTCCTGCTGGTACATGGTCAGATGACAGTTCGCTGACCTTTTGTTTGGCAGAATGTCTTTGTGAGGGATTTTCACTGGATGCGATTGCTAATTCCTTCTGGCGCTGGTATCACGAAAGTTACTGGACTGCTCAAGGCGAAGTATTTGATATCGGTAACACCACATTTTTAGCAATTGTGAATTGGAAACAAGGAACTCCACCCTTGAAAGCCGGTGGTAATAGTGAAAATAGTAATGGCAATGGTTCTCTAATGAGAATCTTGCCGATGGCTTATTGTCACAGAAGCTTAACCCTGGATAAATTGATTGCGCGGGTACATCAAGTTTCTTGCATTACCCATGCTCATGCGCGATCGCAGATGGCCTGCGGTATTTATATTAGTATTGCAGTGGCGCTCTTGGAAGGGGCTGACCTCCAAACAGCTTATTTACAAGGATTACAAGATATCCAAACAATTTATTCGATTCGGGAATTTTTGTTAGAGAAGCCGCATTTTGGCAGAGTTTTGAGTGGTGAGATTGCTAAATTACCAGTAGAAGAGATTAATTCTGGTGGCTATGTAATTGATACCTTGGAGTCATCCCTGTGGTGTTTGTTAAATAGCTCGTCTTATTCTGAAGCAGTACTGAAAGCTGTCAACTTAGGCGGAGATACTGATACTACCGCCGCCGTTACCGGTGGGTTGGCGGGAATTTATTACGGAGTGGAAAATATTCCTCAAAAATGGATGAACCAAATTGCTCGCAGACAAGACATTATTTACTTAGCAGAGCGTTTTGCAAGGGCTGTCTACAGCTAGTTTGGAATTAGAAATTATAAGTTGGGCTGCTTCATATCTCGGTAAGGGTGGTACTCCAATTTTACTGTTGGGGCAGCGAGGCTTTAAGATCAAGCAAGTATATCTATACGGTGTCATTAACCGAGAGGCGCAGTAGTGAGCCGAATTGTTTTAACTACCATCGGCTCTTTTGGTGATTTGCATCCCAAAATTGCGATCGCACTTGAATTACGAAAGCGCGGTCATGATGTCGTATTTGCAACTCATAAAGAATATCAAGACAAAATTGAGGCTCTCGATTTCGAGTTTCATCGGATGCGCCCTGATAACACTGCACTTAATGATCCACAAGAAATGGCGCGGATGATGGATCTGAAAACGGGCACAGAGTATGTCATCAAAAATTGGGTTTGTGCGAGTTTGCGTGAAACCTATACCGATTTGATGGATGGTGCAAAAGATGGAGATTTCATCGTTACAGGTGAAGGAGTTGTGGCGGCTCGATTGGTAGCAGAAAAATTAGAAATTCCGTGGGCGTTCGCTGTTCTACAGCCTGCCTCATTTCTTTCGGTTTATGATCCATCTGTCTTGCCTGTACTGCCATTTCTTGCCAAGTTACGGGGGCTAGGTTCTCTCGCTAACCGAGGCATCATTCAATTATCAAAAGTGTTGTCTAAATCCTGGGCAGAGCCGATCCACCAATTGCGGCGTGAGCTTGGCTTGCCACCTCTCACAGGAAATCCATTCATTGATGATAAATATTCACCTTATCTTGTATTAGCACTGTTCTCTTCAGTATTCGCAAAGCCTCAACCCGATTGGGCAAAAAATACAGTACTCACCGGATTTGCATTCTATGATGGCAGCAAAGGTGAGACAGAACTTGCAGCAAAACTTCAGCAGTTTTTGGATAGGGGCGATCCCCCAATTGTTTTTACTTTAGGTTCAGCCGCAGTGATGACTCCTGGTCATTTTTATCAGGAAAGTGTTCAAGCTGCAAAGCAACTGAACTGCCGTGCTGTTTTATTGATGGGTAAAAATACTCCTCCAGAGGATCTAGCAGAGAACATACTTGCCATGAGTTATGTTCCATATTCTCAAATTTTTCCGCGTGCTTGTGCGATCGTGCATCAAGGTGGCATTGGTACAACGGCTCAAGCATTACGGGCAGGTCGCCCAACACTGATAATGCCTTACAGCCACGATCAACCTGACAATGCAGCAAGAGTTAAACGCTTGGGAAGTTCACGGACAATTCCTCGAAAACAGTATTCAGCAGAACGGGTAGCCAAGCAATTGCGTGAATTGTTAGAAAATCCCAACTATGCTGCTAAAGCAGCAGACATCGGACGTATTATCCAAGCAGAAAGTGGGGTTAAGATGGCATGTGATGCAATCGAAAATCAGCTTTTAGAGTCAACACCCTAGTCTACAGCTAGTTTGGAATTATAAACTATACCAATTATTTGATCAACGGCTTTTCGCAAGTAAAATTCAGTTGTAGAAAAGTTTCATGCTGGTTGAACAATGCTAACCGCTGCCAAAACGTTGTCCGGTTTGATAGGTTTATGTGTTGGTGATGCGTTGGGTGTGCCAGTGGAGTCCACCAGCCGTGCTGAACGAGTAAAATCTCCAGTCATATCGATGCTGGGTTATGGAACTTGGGATGTTCCTGCTGGTACATGGAGATGACAGTTCGCTGACTTTTTGCGCTGTTTACGCTTAGAGTTAGTAGTTGAGAGTGAGGAGTGAGGAGTTATGAAAATCTTGACTCCTCACTCCTCACTCTTGACTTTTAACTTGCTGAGAAATCCACTGCAAATAGGCTTGAGAACCGGCAACAATTGGTAAAGCAATAATTTCTGGCACTTCATAGGAATGCATTTCCTTAATTTTGGCCTCCATTGCCGGAAATTGCGCCAAATCAGTTTTAATCAGTAATTGCCATTCTTGCTCATTATGCAGTTCCCCTTGCCAGGTGTAAATTGAGTGGATTGGTAACAGATTCACACAAGCAGCAAGTTTAGCTTCCACAAGGGCATTTGCAATTGCTTCTGCCTCCTGCATGTTGCCAGCTGTCACCAATACCACACCATAGCCAGTAGGTGTCTCCATAACCTCTAAACCGTCGTAGACAAGGAATAAACCTGACCATCAATCAGCAGTCGTGTGATGCCCTTGGCTTGCAGATGAGTTCGAGCCTTATGGAGCATTTTACTATCAGGAACTTTAATCACGCGATCGCGCTTCGTAGAAAAGCGCTTGGCGACGCGATGGTTATCAAACACCGGCAGAGTTCTTTGCTGGGTTTCCAGGCTGGGAATTTGCCCTAAGTCACCAAAGTCCTTGAGAGGTCGTGTAATCAATTCCGAGGAACGGTCAATTACCAAATAGCAAGTTTTGGGCAAATTGGCTACAGACAATGGTAAAACTTGAACTGATGCTTCACCTGGTCTTCGTTTTGTGACTAAAGGTCTTTGGTCATCCAGGTCATCATCATCAAAGTCTTCTTCCTCAAAGTCGTCATCTTCTAAATCATCATCTTCTAAATCATCCAAATCCTCTGAATCGTCTAGTAAATCATCGCCCAGCATTTGCGCGATGACCGCCGCTCCTGGATGTTCATTCTTTAGCGGTGGGATGGGGATGTTGACTATTTCCAGCGGCTTTTGCTCTGGAGTTTCTAATTTCTCGGTTACTCGTAACTTCGGTTTTTCTGACGCCGAGGGGCGTCGCCGCACCCGTCTACTAGCGGCGATTGACTCTGCCGTTTCCTCTGAGTAAAGTTCCTGTTCTACATGAATTACCCGACGCAGCTGTGGCTCAACCTTTGGCAACTCCAAGGGTTGGCTTTGGCTGGGTGGAACTTCTATCTCCGGCTCTGGTTGACTCAGCAGGGGTAACTGCTCGTAACTTACCTGTGCCCTTCCTTCAGGAGTTCTCGCAGCCCGCTTTAAAGAGACCAAGTATTCATACTCATCTTCTGGCAAAGTGCTTTTGAGCAGGCGACTAATTGTCGAGTTACTCACACCATAGCGGTCTGCCAAAGTTGAGGTTGTTTCGGCAGTCTCTCGATATAACTTCAGAATTTCTTGCTTGTCAGAGTCTGTTAATTTTCTCACGGTAGATACCAAAAATCTTTACTAAGCTCGTTTTCGTCCGCTGGTACGCCGCGTTCGTCTTAGTGATGCGTCATATTCTAAGACAGCGCCCATGCCAAATAACACTCCACTAAACACCCAAAACACTTCTAATATCTCCCCACTTTGATAATTGGGGCCTTGGGCGTATTTAAACCACATATCTGCAATGTAGAGCGAAAAGGCCGCCGCTGCAATCATTCGCCAAGACTGGGAAACTCTTCCCCCCCAAAAGGCTAACAGCAGAATGGTAGCAATAATTAACAAAACCACATCGCTAACTACATAAAACCAGTTCAAGATAGCAACTAGCAGTTCTGAGGGTGTCTCCTGTTGCATAGAAATCCACCATGCCAACAAACTACCGAACATTGCAATTGCTAACACAATTAGCCACTGCCATTTTTCCAGATTGATTCGCCTGGAAGCCACAGCTAAAATCATGCCTGCGCCAAGTAATAGATAAGTGAGTACAAAAAATATATCGCCTGAAGACACATCCGGTTCATCTTTTAAAACTATTTCGGTATAGCCAAAAATTATCCCCCCAACGAAATAGGAAAGCATACCTAAGCCAATTAAGAGCCAAACATTCCGCCCACTGACGATTTGCGGACTCAACCAGTTCCTCAAGCATAAGATACTGGCACTCAAATAAGCTAAAGCTTCAAAAATATTTGTGCCAATCACATACCACTCGGCCCGGCTTTCTATGCCATCTGCTCCGGGAACTTTGGCACTAAATAACAAAAAGTATAGCAGTGCCAGTACGGCCCAGCCAATATTAGCTAAGACAATGTTCTGAGTCGTAAAAATGGATTTAAAAAGGAACGATTTGTTGTAAGAGTTATTCATAGGGCTTGACTATGTAGATGCACTCTGGCAGTATTTTGAATTAAAGAACTGTGTGCCTAGCAGTTTATCTGTCAGGTAATGCACAATCGGACACTAAAAGCAAGTGCCAGTGGCAGGAACTTTTATTAAAAATTTCCATGCTACTGCCATAGTTTACCCAGTGGCGATTGGTTTAGCCAACTGATAAACAGCGATCGCTCGGCTTCTGGCATATCTTCTAGCTTATAAATCACTTGTTTGGTAAAATTGGCGTTGCCAAAATACGCCTTTCCTAATCGATGCAGTTCTTGTAAAAGGGTAACTACATGGTTTTCTTGCCAATCAGGCATTTTGGCACTCGGTAAAGGATTAGTAGATACCAAATATTTAACTGCTTCTAAAGAAGATGCTTGGGGAAATTGCTTCTGCTGTAAAACTTCGGCAATATCTTTTTCAAATAATGCAGCTTGCCGAGCACCTAAAAACTCTTCAACATCGATATAAACACCTTGCAACAGTAAAATACTGGCTTGGATCAAAATCCCCGTTTTACTATGACTACCTGTGTCATTACCCAGTTGCTCTAAACGGATTTTACCCCAGACGGTAAAGCGTTCCGGTTCCTCTAGTAAAACACAGGCTTTACCCCGGTTATCCGTTAGTTCTCTCCATAAGGCTCTAGCTTCTTCTTCTTGACTAGCTTTGAACACACTAATCAAGCGAAAAGTTTGCCCTTGATAATTGAGGATCGGCATCTGCTGATCCCGTTTTGGGTGCTGAATGCTTGATATTTCAACATCCTGCCGTTTGAGAATAAACATGGCACTAGCAAATAACTCCTCACAGGGGCACTCTTAATATGGAATATATAATGGCATTTGGCAGCATCGCCAAGGCTGAAATTACCTAGCAGACTGTGAAAATGGGCCTAGCGATCGCCAGATCCTTCCCGAAGGTAGCCGCCCAGAGGGCGTTGGCGCTAACGGGCAAGTAACCCCTCGATAACTCAATATATCTAAACCAATACCCCATCTGTTTCGTTTTTAGTGTAGTGTAGATTGACTAACTAGCGACTAGCATCTTAGCCTTGCTAGTGGTAAATCTGCAATTTTCAATTGCTTCTTGGTATGCGGAAACGATATAATATTTTAGATGACTCCTCTGTGAGCCATTATTTTGTATTGGGCGCGTAGCTCAGTGGATAGAGCCACGGATTTCTAATCCGTTGGTCGCAGGTTCGAACCCTGCCGCGCTCGTTTTAATGTAATACGAACCCTAAAGAAGCCTTTTCATGGTAATTTATCAAATAGGCTTGAAAGTTCATATAAATGCACCATACAAAAGATAAGGGTGATCTAGCAGCTGCTAAAGTCATAGCAGATTTAGTTGAGAAAGAATATTCGGTTTTTGTACCAGTAGTAACTGAACATGCACCGTTTGATTTGATTGCCTACAAAGATGGCAAATGTTACAGAATTCAAGCTAAATACAGTATCGATGGCACACTGAAAAATAAAACCAATTGGGCAGACAAGAACGGTTGTCATGAGAAAAAGTACAAATCTGATGACTTTGATTTCTATGGCCTTTATTTGCCAGATATAAACAAAGTAGTATATCCATCAATCAAGTTTGGCGGTTGTGGAATCAGGACAACGCCACCTAAATCACCCAATCCTTTTTATTGGTGGGAAGATTTTACAGATTTAACTGAAGCAGCATCTAAGCGAACCTACAAGGAGTTTGGCGTTGACTTAACAACTAGAAAGGTTAACCCAGACTCTAGAATTCATACCAGAAAAGTTGAAAGGCCATCAAAAGAAGAACTAGGAAAACTAGTTTGGGAAAAGGCAACTGCACAAATTGGGAGAGATTTTGGTGTGTCTGATAAAGCTGTAGAAAAGTGGTGTAAGGCTTATGGGGTAGAAAAGACCACCTAGAGGATATTGGGTGAAGAAAGCTTATGCAAAAGTGGAAGAACAGTTAACAATCCATGACCATGATTGAAACTTATTGAGTCCGCTCAAAAAAACTAAATAAATGAAAACTTTTTTATATACATCAGATATTCCATCTAATCGGAGTGAGGTTTTAGACTCCCTTAAGGGACTTATGATATTTAATTTGACTAGATATAGTTGGGAGCCACCTGATAGGGCGGTTCTGGAATACGGCATTGAAGCAAAAGAAGTTTTTTCATTGACAGCCGGCTGTCTTATCATGAGCTTTGACTCAGGGCTAGTTATTGGATATTCAAGTCAACCATCAAAAAACTCAGTTACTATCTGGGTTGAGAAAAACGAGGTTACTGAAACAAGTGAAGAACTAGCTGAAGAAGATAACGAGCTTTATCCAGTAGATGCAATAGATGCAGTATACAGTAATAATTTTTGGGCTAGGTTAGTAGGGCAACGTATATCAAATATAACTATTTTAAAAAGAAGCTACAGTAATCCACTATATGCAGATCTTGCAAATGAAATTGGATTACTCTTTGAGGTAGAAGATGGGAGTAGATTTATCGCTTCTCACGGATTACATGATGATTCGGATGACTTTTCAGTAATTCAGGAATCACAGATTGATAATAAAATTTGTAATCAGATCCAAGGACTTTAGAGGAGAGAGTGAAAAAAGGGCGTTGCTAAATAGTAGGATAAATGTCTCTATGGCTTGTATTTAGCCTACAAAATCATAGCCAAATCATAGCCAAAAAACAAGCTGGATATCCGAAATTCTGACCTGATAGTCAAGATCATAGCCAAAATAGTCATAAATACAAGTAAGAGACTTAGCTTCTCAACATCAGAATTCCTTTAAAAGCCTGAAACTATTGGTTTTCTGTTGATTATTTTATCAATTTAAAAAGCCCGTGACGAGGATTGAACTCGTGACCTCACCCTTACCAAGGGTGTGCTCTACCACTGAGCCACACGGGCAAAAAACAACTTTGCTTTTTCAGTTGTAAGTTACAATGCTGGGAGCTTTGCTCTTTACCCAGACATTATAACCTATAACTTCGTAAGTGGTGGGCCGGGCTGGATTTGAACCAGCGTAGGCGCTAGCCAACGGATTTACAGTCCGTCTCCATTAACCACTCGGACACCGACCCAATTTGTCTCACGATTTAAAATCATAGCATCATCTTTTGTAAATTGCAAGTGGTTAAAAAAATAACTTGTGGGTAGAGACGCGATAAAACACGTCTCTACAAATTGGATAAAAAATACTAGTTACACACTCATTTCCAGCATTCGTTGCATTGGTCGCAGTGCCGCAAGGCGAATATCCTCTGACATGGTAATTTCGGGAGTACGATTTTTCATTGCCCAGTAAAGCTTTTCTAGAGTGTTTAACCGCATAAAGGGACATTCGTTACAAGCGCAGTTATTTATCGGCGGGGCAGGAATAAAACGCTTGTCAGGAGCTAGTTTTTGCATTTGGTGAATGATTCCAGGCTCCGTAGCCACGATAAATTCTCTAGCGGGGCTGTTTTGACAATGTTTGAGTAAAGCGGCTGTGGAGCCAATAAAGCTGGCGTGGCGCAATACACTACTTTCACATTCTGGGTGGGCGATCGCCTCTGCTTCTGGGTAGGCAATTTTTAACTGAACAATTTTCTTTTCCGAAAAGGTTTCATGGACAACACAGCTACCTTGCCATAGCACTAAATCTCGTCCAGTTTGCTCCATGACATACCGCCCCAAATTTCGATCTGGAGCAAAAATAATCGGCTGTTCCTTCGGTATTTGCTGCACAATTTTAACAGCGTTGGAACTAGTACAAATAATATCGCTCATCGCTTTAATATCAGCAGAGCAGTTGATGTAAGACACTACCAAATGATCTGGATGCGCTGCTTTAAAAGCTGCAAACGCCTCTGGTGGACAACTGTCAGCTAAAGAACAACCAGCATTCAAATCTGGTAAAAGTACTAATTTATCGGGATTAAGTATCTTTGCTGTTTCTGCCATGAAGTGAACACCAGCAAAGACGATCACATCCGCATTGGTTTTTTCTGCTGCTTTCGCCAGTTGTAATGAATCCCCAATAAAGTCTGCAATATCTTGAATATCTGGCTCTTGATAATAATGTGCCAGAATAACTGCATTGAGTTCTTTTTTGAGACTCTCAATGGCGGCAAACAAATCTAGTGGTAGTTCACCCGGTTGGGTTTTTTCTCGTTGAGCCAGTGCAGTAGTAAACACAGTTAAGGGGTGCTCTAAGTTGCAAATTTATGTCCTGTGGAATCAATTATAGTAGTTTTTACCAAAAATAGTGGGCGGTTGATATTTTCGGGTTGTGTCCAAATCGGGCTGAGTTTCATATCCTGGAGATAGACGGCAAGGAAAGTGGCATGACCAGTCAGAAAACTCAATCGATAACCCTGAAAATTGCTGTAATTGGAGATGTTCACGACCAATGGGAAGTGGAAGATGGTATTGCACTCAAGCATTTGGGTGTTGACTTAGCGCTGTTTGTGGGGGATTTTGGCAATGAATCGGTGGAAGTGGTCAGAGTGATCGCCTCTCTCGATATTCCCAAAGCAGCCGTAATGGGCAACCACGATGCCTGGTACACGGCCACCGAATGGGGACGTAAGAAGGCTCCTTATGACCGCTCTAAGGAAGACTGGGTACAGAAACAACTCGATTTATTAGGCCCATCCCATGTCGGTTACGGTAAGCTAGATTTTCCCGCTTGGAATTTAACTGTAGTGGGGGGTCGTCCCTTTACCTGGGGTGGTCCAGAGTGGAAATTCACGGAAATCTGTAAAGAACGTTACGGTGTGACGAGTTTGGAAGAATCTGCCGATCGCATCTTTAAAGCAGTCAAAAGCGCTGCTTACGAGACGATTATATTTTTGGGTCACAATGGGCCTAGTGGGTTAGGCGATCGCCCCGAAGACCCCTGTGGCAAAGACTGGCACCCAATTGGCGGCGACTTTGGCGATCCAGATTTTGGCGAGGCGATTTCTCAAGCCTTGACTGCTGGTAAAACTATTCCCCTGGTGACATTTGGTCATATGCACCGAGATTTACGCCATACCAAGAAGGTGCAGCGCAAGTCCATCTTTAGAAGTCCAGAGGGGACAATTTACTTGAATGCAGCCACTGTGCCCAGGATTGTGGAAAATGGCAGCGAAAAGTTGCGTAATTTTTCCATCGTCACCCTAGAGGCAGGTGTGGTTTCGCAAGTTTCCTTAGTTTGGGTGGGCAATGACTTCCAGGTGGCTTCAGAGGAAATTTTGTATGAGCGATCGCGTAGTGTGTCGTAGACATTCGCATCCAGTAGTGCAATCTGCGTAGATGATACGATATAGTATGATCTGTCAGCTTTAGTGCTAACCAACAAAAGCGCCTGAATAGTGTCTGAAAGTAGGTTAGGGCACAAGTTTGACAGATTTATTGGAGAGGTGGCAGAGTGGTCGATTGCGTCCGACTTGAAATCGGATGAGGCTAAAACCTCCGGGAGTTCGAATCTCCCCCTCTCCGTTGAGGAATTAAAAATTGAAAATTAAAAATTAAAAATTGAAGAGGTTAGGTGGAGCCTTTGGTGGAGATGATAATGGCACCAAGAATTTTTGTTAGTTCTTCGGCTTCGGTTTGGAGTTGACTAATTCTTTCTTGAGGTACTATTTCGGCAGCAATGAGCAACTTTAACCAATACCGAGTTTCACGGGATTCTTTTAGTGCAATCATGAGCTTGCTGATAAAATCTGCTTTGCTTTGAGCAGCTTGTGCTTCTTCTACATTAGCTCCAATCGATGTTCCTGACCTTAATAACTGTTGAGCAAGGGTTCGCGCTACTCCTGGTTTGTCATCTAAAAACTGGCACAATTTGACTATGCGAACTAAAAAAGTAAAAGTGCGCTCGCAAATATCTTTTTTAAATCTTTAATTTTTGACAAGCAAATGTATTTTTCTAAAAATCAATTTTAATTTATATTTTTATTACTTATTATATAACAAATTTTATTTTCTACAAATTGTTAATTGGTAATAGTAAAGTATCCTCAATTTCTTGCCTTACTTCTTGACTGACATAGCATTCGCTATTTAGACAATCTATTAATAGCTGATTAGCATCATAATACTGTTCTAATATTTGCTTTTGTACTTTAGTGAATTGCCAGTTATGTCCAATATTTCGATATTCAATCATCACACTCCTAAGTTTTTCTACCCAAATTTGGTTATTAGATTTCCACAGTGTTTCATCTTCATCTAAAGCAGGTAATTGGTGATAAAGCTTTTTTAATATCTTTTGGAGCTTAGAATCGTCAACGCAATATAAAGCACTAGACATAAATGCTTCTAACTGGTCTGTGTATTGATAGTCAGATTCCAAAGCCTGCTGAAGACAGCATTCAAGATTATGGTCGAGAGCTATTTCGCGTAGTTCTTCACGTTCGTTAAGCTGAAAGTTTAAAATGAAGTTGTCATCCTCATTGAGGAGAGAGTCAATAGCGTATGGAAGAGAAAGAACATAACCATTTAATTCATGTAGCATTTCATAATCAAAGTAAACAGCTCTAACTGCGGTAGGCTTATAAGGAAGTTCTAGAGAGAGTGATTTTTGGTTAAGGTAGAAAAAGAACTGTTGTAGCTTTTCATCTAAAGCAACTAGTTTATCAATCTTTTGCTTCATCAACTGCAAAAAATCATCTGCCTTTCGCATCATTCCAGCAGCAAGCAAAAATACTTCTCGCCAACGTATCTCTGTAATATGCTCTACCAAACTTTCCCAGGCAGAATTAGCAACTATTTCTCGTGCGGCGAAATACTCATGAAAGGTCAAGTGAGAAAAGGAATAGATGCCTTTTGCCCTTTCTACTAATAACCCGTGCTGTGCTTCAATAGACTTTAAAAGGGCTTCACTATCAAGTTTCAATACTTCTGGATCTGTGTCTGCATCACGTAAGTTACGGATAAAATCAGCAATGTATGTTTCGGCCGTTTTTTGCTTAAAGAAATAATCTTTCTGCTCAAAGGTAGTTAAGCCTATTTGACTCAACAAGTCTTCCTTACGCTGCAAAGACAGGTTTTTATAGACTTGTTCTCTTTCAATGTTGCGTTTGGCATCCCATTTTTTCAGCAATACATCTAATCCTTCTTGATAAAGTTCAGAACGGTTTGCTGGGAAATCTCCACTATCTCCAAACACCCAACACAGTAATGTCAACAGTAAAGGACTAGTTGCCAGTTCTTGTATTGATTTATTCTCCTTAAGTTTTTGAATGAATCTTTCAGCTTTAACGGGATCAGTTAATTGGAACCAGTTTTGAGCAAAAATGGCTATTTGTTTTTCGTCAAAATCTGCCATTTCCACTTCTGTGAAACTTTCATAAGTGTATTCTTTGGCAGCAATACGACAGGTAATTACAAACTTATTAGTATAAAACAAGTCAGAAAATTCCCGAATTTGTCGTAAAACACGCTTGGTGTCTTCCTCTCGTACTTCATCTAACCCATCCAGCAATATCAATACCTTACCTTTTTTCAACAGTTTCTCTACTGCCGTACTGCCTTGAGTTACCCCACAGCTTGATAAGAGTTGAACAATAAATTTCAAAATATCTAGTTTTTTAGGTGCTTCTGCAAAATCTTTTAATGTGATAAACAAAGGAACTCTGTTTGCTTGAAATCTCCCTTCAATACACTGCATTGCTAGATATTTTAAAAAAGTGGTTTTTCCTGCTCCTGGTTTACCTAAAACCATTAACTTACTATAACGCTGTACAACCTCTAGCCCTGAGACTCGTTTCTGTTTTACCCGGCTAAGTCCAATCCGCTCAAAGTTATCATAGTCACAGCTTTGCATTAGTTCTGCAACTTTTAGTCGTCTTCGCCCTGTTATTGCCTCTAGAATATTGACATTTGTGTAAATACCTTGTTTTCCTGTTAACTCAATTGGCTTAGGCATATCTAATACCCGCATAGTTCCGCACTTTTCTTTGATGTAGGGTTTGACTTGTTTGCGGATTTCTTGCACTAAGGTATCAATAGAATCATCTACGTCATCTGTAGTTAAATCGCCAGAGGGTTTTTGCTGTGAGTATCTTTTGCTCAGATACTCCCGTAAGCGGCTTTCTTTAACAGGGCCATTACCAGTGATGCAAAATTTTTTGTAAATGCCTGTGAGGCAAGTGCTAAGGTTACTTTCAGAAATATTTAATTCTTGAGCTACGTGGACTCGATTCTTACTGCGACCGAATATTTCCAGAAAAACTTCTTTCTCTCGGTGCGACAATTCACTATATTGCTCCAGTTGCTTAAGAAAGTCCTCTGGTATAGACATTGACCACTCCCACAATTACTTATAAGCCAGTGTAGCCAAAGTTTTTATCAAATTGTGGAGTTAAATCAGTGTAAGTCAGGCTAAGTCAAGGTAAGTCAGATAAATAACTACAAAAGAAAATTGCGACATTGAACTCAGTCAAGCTACTGAGGCAATCGCAATGCTAGAAACACTAATCCCTTTGGTTGTAAATAAGTCTGTTGAAGTTGTTGTTGGAATACTGTTGGAAAAGTTTTGTAAATGGGTACTGAGCGATGCCAATATCAAAAGTGCTAACAACTTTCTGAAAATGCAGATTCTCGTACTTTATCTTGATTGGGTTTTACGAAAAACATCACTAAAATCTCTGTCAGAGGAATCAAAACAGAAGGATTAAGAAACAGGTGGGTAGTAGAGTTAATAAAGCGATCGCATTCACAAACCAAAGGCGATCGCCACTCCCCAAACTCCCATCGTGCTACCATTACCAATAAATTCTTTTGGGAGGTCAATCAATGGCTAGCCTTCATGCGCTAGATATTCCCGATGAGTTATACGAACGGCTGCAACAGTTAGCTAAAGCTGAAAATAATTCAGTTGATGATCAAATTATTACAATCTTGCAGAATGCCTTGCAGGCGAAAACACAGCAAACGGAAGAGGAAAAGCGAAAAAATGTCCCAAAACTCTTAGAGGAAATCCGTCTTCGCCGTGAGAGTCGCCAGACTGATGTGGAATGGCCTGATAGTACTGCGTTAATCCGAGAAGACCGCGACAGATGACTATCCCTCTCAGGTGTGTTGTAGACGCAAGTGTAGCTATTAAGCAATTTATACCAGACGATCCACTAACTCCGAAAGTTAATCAACTGTTTGCTCATCTTGCCAATCCCCAGACTGCAATCTTTGTCCCAGACCTTTTTTACATTGAGTGTGGCAACATCATTTGGAAGTATGTCCGCGCCAGACTTTATGCTGTTGCTGATGTGCCAGCAGATTTAGCAACTCTCAAAAGCTTCCCTTTGCGTGTTGTCTCCACAGCTGATTTGATGGCGGATGCAGTTACGATCGCCTTAAATTATGGAATATCCGCCTACGATGGCTCTTATGTTGCGCTTTCCCAGCAGGTAGGTGCTACTTTGCTGACTCTCGATGGTAAGCTGGTCAGGGCAATAGCCGCTTCATCTTTCAATGTTTCCTCGTTTAATGACTTCGAGGTTCCGCCGTTGGAGTCAACATAATTTGTAATTCGTAATACTCGCCAAAAGCGAGAAGCAAGCTAAGTAATTCGTAATTCAATTATCAAAAATGCCTTTTACTTATAATCGCACAGTTCGCTTTCAAGATACTGATGCTGCTGGGGTAGTTTATTTTGCTAATGTTTTGGGTATTTGCCATGAAGCTTATGAAGAATCTCTAGAAGCATCAACCATTAATCTCAAAAATTTTTTCACTAATCCGTCTGTGGCTTTCCCCATTGTTCATGCTAATGTTGATTTTTTACGCCCTATGTTTGTCGGGGACAAGTTGCTGATTAGTTTAATACCCCAAAAACTAGGTGTTGAGAAGTTTGAAATTACTTACGAAATTACAGTGGCTGAGGTGGTAGTTGCTAAGGCTATTACTAGGCATATTTGTATTGATGCAAGTAGTAGAAGTAAGCAAGAATTACCTGATGAGATTACTCAGTGGTTGGAAACGAACTGCAGAGACGCTGAGAAGCCAGTGCGTTGGGCGGGTTCCCCGACTTGAAGCAACTGGCGCGGCGCAGAGAGAAGAAAGTCGAGAGAGATTATGTAATGTGATTTTGGAGGAATTCTGTAGCTATTTGATATAACTGTTGGCGGTTAATTTTACCTTGGGAGTTACGGGGTAAGTTTTGCTGAGGAATCCAATATTTAGGGATTTTAAATTTGCTGAGTTTGTCTTTGAGTAGAGTTTGGATTTTTAAGGCAGAGGTATCTGATTTTTTGGGAATGTAAATCGCTGTTAAGGCTTGTCCCCAGTGTTTATCTGGGATGCCGATGACACAAATATCAACAACCATTTGAGTTGCTTGTATAGCTGATTCAATCTCTGCTGGATAAATATTTTCTCCACCTGTAATAATTTTGTCGCTGTTACGTCCGACAATATTTAAATGACCTTGGTCATCTAAAAAACCTAGATCATCTACTTGGAAAGTATCCTGATTTTCTCGGGTTTTAGAATAGTAACCAAGCGCTAAAGATTGAGCATGAATAGTGATATTTCCTATTTGATTTGAATTTAAAATTTTGCCTTGCTGATTCCGAATAGTTACTTTTGCATGGGGAAGAATTTGACCACTGCTAATCTTACCGCCGAGAAAATCATCTGGTTTGAGAGTAGCAACTTGAGAGGCAGTTTCTGTCATGCCATAGGTTGGTGCTAACCGGATGCGATGAAATCTGGCTTTTTCTAGTACTTCGCTCCATGCTGGCGCACCTCCCAAAAGTACAGTATTAAATTGGGATAGCCATTCAGTTAATTCTGGATTTTCTAGGATATGTTGTAACTGTGTTGGTACTAAAGATATAAAAAATTCTGATTGTTTGATATTCAATATTTGACCCGCTTTTACTGCTTTGAATGGCAGGATCGCCAGTTTACCTTCAGTGGTAAAAGAGCGCATAAATTGCATTAAACCGCTGACATGATATAGCGGTAACATGCAAAAAGAATTGACTTGCTTTAATTGAAAGTATTCTGTAAATCCTTGTACAGATGCTACAAGAGTTTCCCAAGTGTGGATGGCAAACTTAATCTGTCCCGATGAACCACCTGTGGGAATCATAATACGATTGGGGATTGGGGATTGGGGATTGGGCATTGGGTATTGAATATTATTCCCATGCCCCATACCCCAAATAATATCTGGCTGTATTAAATCAAAGACTTGTTGCCATTCTTGTGTTCCCCAGTCAGGGTTACAAAGAAAAACTGGACAATTAGCTGCACAAGCAGCAATAAAACTTGCTAAAAATCGTAATGGTTCGCGTTCAGCTAAAATGATTTTTGGTGGTGTTCCACATGCTGATATCTGTTTTAGTTTTAAATATAACTCTTGAGCTATTTGATTAAATTGACGGCTGTTATAACCGATAAGCCAATCATCCTGAACCAGGTTTTTAAGACAGTCTAAAGGTCGTTCCATAAACTTTGAAGCCAGGTTTCTTCTTGTTCAAAAAAATGGTCGATGCCAAAACCAATTGCCCTGTTGTTTCGGGATAATTCGGCTGCTAGTTGGAGTGCTGCTTGTCTTGCGATCACAGTTTCAAATACTGATGAAAATACAGTATCAATTTGATGCTGGTGGCAAAACTTTCTCAGACGAGATGGTGATCCAACTATCCCAGGTTTAATCACAAAAATCCCTCGCCAACCTTGTTGATGACAAGCAGCAAGTTGCCCAAGTGTGGCAACAGATTCATCTAAAGCGATCGCAGTTTCATAACTCAGACTCAATTCCAACATCCCCTGAAATTGCTCAACGGGTAGCGGTTGTTCGATAAATTCAATTTCTAGGGGAAGTTCTGGATTTGCTTTGAGATTGTCGCAAGTCCACAGCCATAAGCTAGCTTCTTCATAGGTGAGTCCACCGTTGGCGTCTAATCGCAGTTTCGTAGAGGCTGGTAAGGTGTGTATCAATGACTCAAAAATTTCTAGTTCATGAGCGATCGCATCCACACCAATTTTCCACTTAAACGTGCGATATCCTCGCTGCCATAGGGTTTCCCATTGATTTAAAGCTGCTTTCCCAGCTGGTAATAAGCCGCTGTAGGGGAGCAGTGAGGAGTTAGGAGTAGAGACGCGATTAATCGCGTCTGTACAGGAGTTAAGAGTTATGAAATTATTTTCTTCATCTCCCCCAGTCCCCATTTCCCATGCTGACTCAAAGCCAAATTGACAAGCTGATAACTCATCTGGGATTGAGAAAATCGTGTCGTCTGTAATTTCTGCTGGGAGTTGGCGACAAAAATCTAAGGCTTGTTCTAGGGTTTCGGAACCAAACCAGCTAATGGGGGCGATTTCTCCCCAGCCGACTCTAAGAGTTTCATCCGTGAGCCGAAGGATAATACCTTCACGAATATCCCAATTACCATGATTGGTAGTGAGTGAGCGCACAAATTTTCGCCTATAGGGACGAAACTTAAATTGATAACGCATCAATTAGTAATTGCTAAAGCATAAATCCCAAGCTCAACAGCAAGCAACTCCAGAAATGCACGGCTACGGCGATGAATTTACAGTTACTAACTTTGTCGGGCTGGTTGTGATTTTCTTGGACGTGGCGGCATAATTTGAAGGCAAATGGTAAACTTGCCCAACTCAGCAATGTCCAAGGTGGAGAAATTCCCCACAGCACAAACAGCAAGGTGAGGGGATAAATGCTACCAGTAAACAAAACTAGGAGTTGAGCACCTTTTGCTGTTCCCAGACGGACGATAGGCGATCGCTTACCTGCGGTGATGTCATCCTTAACCTGGTGAAAGTGTGAACAAAACAAAATTAAGGTTGTGGCAATCCCGACAATCACTGAGGCTGCTAAACTTGTCATTGACCAAGTTTGGGTTTGGCTGTAGTAGGCTGCCTCCACTGCTAAGGGGCCAAAGGCAAAAAAGCAAAGAACCTCGCCTAAACCCTGATATCCTAAGCGAAAGGGAGGCCCTTGGTACATATAGCCCAAACCACAGCACAGCAAAATTATACCGATAACAGTTAGGTCTTGTTGCCAAAAGGCGATCGCTAGTATGCCCAGCAACCCTAAACCTAAACACAAATTTCCTAACCAAAATATTAATGGCTTATTGCCTGTTAAGTTAACCAAAGAATGGTGCTTATTTTGATCAATACCTGTTTCGGAATCAAAGACATCATTACTGATATTTTCCCAGGCAAGAATTAAGATTGCCGCAGCTACAAAAGTAGAAAATACTGCACCATTAAAAATTTTTGTTTCTGCAAATGCTACTGCTGTTCCTACCCAAATGGGCATAATGGCAACGCTGTACATTGGCGGTTTAATCGCTGCCATCCATAACTTAGTGTTGGGATATAAAATCTGCTTGGTAGTCATCAGTGGTGATTAATTAAATTGCCGGAATATTACTCACACTTGAGATTTTATGATTTAAAGAGACCCTAGATATTCATCAGCGAAAAACAACTCCTACTTTTACTCTGGCTCGTTAACCTTGTGTTGTTAACACTCCACCCTCACGGTTGCAGCCCAAGGCTGGAACTGGCTTGTCAGGGTTTATGAACACCACGAACAAGACAAATCCTACGCTGGTGAAATGATAACTTAATATGTTACCTGTAGAAATACGACCACGATTAATTAGACTTTAGGAAGTTAACTTAAAAAAAATTTACTATCGTTAAATCCATGACAGTTTCACCATGTCGTAGCAATTTGTTTGTACACAAAGATTTATATCAATTTCTGGTAGCAGTGCAAGAAAAGTGCCTCAAAAATAATTGCAGGCAAATTGTTAGTATCTCCCAAGAGATCAATTTAGTTGACCCTTTACTTGTATTAGATAAACTTACACAAGCAAATGAAATAAATTTTTACTTTGAGGACAGAGGTAAAGGAGAAGCGATCGCGGCAATTGATGCTACAGCAAAATTACAGATTGATGGTGCAGACCGTTTTAGTCAAGCCGAGTATTTTATCAAATCTTGTCTAAAAAATATAATTAATTTTGGTAATGCTAACCAACCTTTTTCTGGGCCTCACTTTTTTTGTTATTTTAGCTTTTTTGAGAAAAATTCCCAAGTAGATTATCCCTTTCCATCTGCGACCGTCTTTCTTCCACGTTGGCAAGTAGCAGTGAAAAATCAGCGTTGCATATTAGTAACAAATATAATTATCAATGAAAATGTAAATATTCAAAGATTGTTGGAGAATGTGCAAAATAAAATTGAATTTATCCAATCTTTAGAATGTTACTCTGCTAATATTGATTATTTTTCAGCAGATTTATACAAAAAATCCGTTACAAATGCTGCTCAATTTAAACGTTCAGTAGTATCTGTTTTGGAAAAAATTCGGTCTAGTCATTTAAGTAAAATTGTACTAGCAGATGTATTAGACGTCAAGTCAAGCAACCATTTTGACTTAGTTAAATCCTTAAATAATCTTAGGCAAAGACATCCTAATTGTTATATTTTTTCTACTAGTAATGGCAAAGGACAAAACTTTATTGGTGCAAGTCCAGAAAGATTAATTAGTATTAATAATCAACACTTAATCACTGATGCTTTGGCTGGTTCTGCACCACGAGGTAAAACCCCTGCTGAAGATGCAGCTAATGCCAATCGCTTACTCAATAGTGAAAAAGAAAAGCATGAACATTTGCTGGTACTTGATTTCATTACACAACGCCTATGCCAGCTAGGTTTGTTACCCCAAATATTAGCACCCCGCCTGCGACAATTATCTAATATCCAGCATTTATGGACACCAATAAGTGCTATGGTTCCTGCTAACATCCATCCATTAAAAATTGTTGCCCAATTGCATCCTACACCAGCCGTTGCCGGTGCAGCACGAGATGTTGCTTGTGCCGAAATTCGTAGTTATGAAAGCTTTGAGAGGGGTTTATATGCTGCGCCCCTGGGTTGGATAGATTCTGAGGGTAACTGCGAGTTTATTGTGGGAATTCGTTCAGCATTAATCAATGGCGATCGCGCGAGATTATATGCTGGTGCTGGGATCGTGGCTGGATCTGATCCTGATAGAGAGTTTGCAGAGGTGCAGCTTAAACTTCAGGCTTTACTTAAAGCATTAGTTTAAAGTTAATTACTAATCTAGTATGCCAGCTAAAGATATTTACCACGATTCTGTTAAAAACGCTCTTGAAAAAGAAAGTTGGCATATTACCAATGATCCATTTATCTGAAGATGGGGTGCAAGAGATTTATACATTGATTTAGGTGCCCAAAAGCTAATAGCAGCAGAGAAAAGGGGGCATAAAATAGCAGTAGAAGTTAAAAGCTTTATTGGTGCTTCTCCAGTAACCGATTTAGAAAAGGCTCTGGGACAATATATTTTATACTACGATATTCTAAGTCGCTTAGAACCAGACCGCCGCTTGTATCTTGCTATTCGTCAACAAACATACTCAGAATTGTTCCAAGAACCAATTGGTAAGATATTGATAGAAAATCAGCGTCTTTGTTTACTCGTTTTCGATTCAGAACTAGAGGTGATTCTAGAATGGATACCTTAGATAATTATCGCAAAATAATTGAAAAAATATTAGTCGAATATGCCCAACTTCCCTACGCTCATGGAGAACTATAAAGACAGCTAATTATTGATGAAAATGCAAACCATTACCTACTACTCACACTTGGGTGGGAAAACAAACAACGGGTACATGGGTGTCTTGTCCACATTGATATTATCAACGATAAAATTTGGATTCAAAGAGATGGCACCGAAGATGGTATTGCTAACGAATTCGTCAGTGTCGGCATTCCTAAAGATCACATAGTTCTAGCCTTTCAACCTGCCGAAGTCAGAAAGTATACTGATTTTGCTGTTACATAAATTTTAAATCTGGCGATCGCGCGAAGATTGTATGCTGGTGCTGGTATTGTGGCTGGCTCCGATCCTGACAAAGAGTTTGCAGAGGTGCAGCTGAAACTTCAAGCTTTACTGAAAGCCTTAGTTTAACATTCAAAAAAGGACGTTTTTAAACAGACTATTTGAGTTGATTTTAATTATCCAAAGAATTGTAGGCTTCATTCAGTTTAGTGGCTGACTCTTCCAATAGGCGTTGTTCATCAGCATTTCTTGGTAACACCAGTTGGCGCTCAATACCTATTGAGCTAATGATGCATGGAAGTCCAAGAACAATATCACTGTCAATTCCATAGTTAGAATCTGCTCTCACCGATACTGGAAATATCTGCTTTTCATCTCGCAGAATGGTATCAACTAACTGAGAAACGACTGTTGATATGCCATAGCTAGTATATCCTTTACGTTCAAAAATGTTATAGCCTCGCTTACGGGTTAACTCTGCGTACTCTTGCTGAATTTTTTCCAGCATTGCTTCTTGTGGGATGAGAAATTCAGTTAACGCAATTCCCCCAATAAATGCACTAGACCAAATGATAAATTCACTGTCTCCATGCTCTCCAATCACATAAACATGAATGTCTCGAAGAGCAACATTCAATTGCTTACTAAGTTGATATCTTAGTCTAGCAGTATCAAGAACGGTTCCCGAACCGAAAATTAGGTTTTCTGCTCTAGTGGAATTGTCCTTAGCAATTCGTGTCAGTACATCCACTGGATTGCTAACGATAAGTACGATTGAATTCGGTGCAACTCGATCTAATTCTTTCATCGTCGAACGCATGATCTCTGCATTCTCCCTCAACGTATCTAATCGGCTCTCTCCTTGTTTGTGCCGTATCCCAACAGTCACGACAATGACATCAGAATCAGCTAAATCTTCATACCGATTTGATGGTATAATCTCCATATCCTGAAGTAGGGGAATGCTGTCTTCAATATCCCATGCTTGTCCCTCAGCTTTTGATAAAGTTCGGTCAAAAAGGACGACTCTTACACATTTACGGAGTAGCACTAAAGCATTTGCTACGTTTGCACCCACATTCCCCGCACCAATAATACTGACCTTGGATGTTTTGCTACTCATGCCAAATCTACTTTTTTGTAACTAGCTTAATAGGTTAATATTAACTCCAGAACTAACCCTTTCAAGTCAAGCAATTTTGGATTTTGGACTTTCCTGCGGAACGCTACGCGAACAGCAACTCTTAGAGACGCTACGCATAGCTTGCTTCTCCGTAGGGTATGCTCAGTCGAACGATTTTAGATTGAAAAGAGCAATCAAGTCACTTGTAAGTAAATAAACGTGAGTTTGACAGGTTGAAAAAAGTACTTCCATAACATACTATAGGACTCCGATTTGATTTTGAAAACATCCTGAGACTCAAAAGCCTATTTGATTGGGGTTTCATTTGAAATCTTCTTCAGAAATCAGACATGAGTCCTATATGTGAGAATACTTTACACCAAATCCTGATGAGTAAAAGCCTTAGCATTCGCTCCGGTGTAAGTAGCAACGATATGACCATCGCCAGTCATTTGATATTTGTATGTGACTAATCCTTCTAAACCAACGGGGCCGCGAGGAGGCATTTGTTGCGTACTAATCCCGACTTCTGCACCAAAACCATAGCGGAAGCCATCAGCAAAGCGGGTGGAACAATTATGGAATATATTGGCTGAATTGACCAGTCCAAAGAAAGTTTCAACAGATGTTGAATCTTCAGTAATAATCGCGTCAGTATGACGAGAACCATATTCATTAATATGGGCGATCGCATCTTCTATAGAGTCTACAATCTTAATCGACAAAATGAAATCGCTGTATTCTGTTTCCCAGTCTATTTCTGTTGCAGTTGCAATATTAGGTAAAATCCTTAAGGTACTTTTATCACCTCTTAATTCCACATGGCGTTCTTGCAAAGCCTCAGCAACTTTTGGTAAAAATTCTGTAGCAATAGAGGAGTGAACTAGCAAAGTTTCAATTGCATTACAAACAGCCGGATATTGCGCTTTGGCATCGACGGTAATCGGAACTGCTTTAGAAATATCAGCGGCTTTATCTATATAAAGATGACAAATCCCATCGGCGTGACCTAGTACTGGAATACGAGTATTTTCCTGCACAAATCTGACAAAAGAATTAGAACCTCTAGGAATAATTAAATCAACATATTTATCTAACTTCAAAAGTTCTAGAGTTTCCTCTCTAGTTGTCAGCAACTGTACCGCATCAGGGTTAACAGCAGTATGAGATAATCCTTGTTTAATTGCCTTAACGATTGCCTCACAAGAACGCACTGCTTCCTTTCCACATTTGAGAATTACACCGTTTCCAGATTTGATCGCCAAAGAAATAATTTGAATCGCCGCCTCTGGACGGGCTTCAAAAATAATCCCCAAAACCCCTAAAGGACAAGTGATCCGCTTGAGAATTAAGCCAGTATCAAGTTCGCGGTGAATCTGTACTTTCCCAATTGGATCAGCTAGCTTACCAACATCTCGTACCCCAGCGATCGCATCTCTTAACTTATGTTCATCCAACTGCAAACGTTTATAAAGCGGTTGGGGAATTCCTTCGGCAGTAGCAGCTTCACAATCAGCAACATTTGCTTGTAAAATTTCATCTTTAGCTGATTCTAAAGCTTGAGCGATCACAACAATTGCTTGATTTTTTGCCTCAGTGGAGAGAATCGCTAGCTTACTTGCAGCTTTCCGGGTTTGCCTTGCGATCGTAATTAGGGGAGAAGCGATGTCAATAATAGTCATAGCATAAATCTTTACTTTTTCTTCATCTTATCAATCTGAAGTTGATCATTGCTTATCGTCTTCCTCCAATCGGGTGAACCATCTGGGTAATCAATAATTACTCTGATTGGGTGAAGCAAGACTTGGTTCAAAAGATTTATTCTGTGATTATCGAACACAGACAAATTATGAGGTAGTAAATTCACAATATTAAAAATATTGTAAGTATTATTACAGGTTTTATTTGAAAATCTAAATATGATTTATGCGTTACCCAGGCTAGAGAGACATTCTAATTTATGTTTCTCTAGTCTTTTACTTAAGTAAATAATTTTAGTAAATAATTTATACTGCTGTTATTTAAATTTTTACGAAATTGCAGTGACGATCGCTGGATCTATTGAGTATTGATGGATCAAATACCACTCCTATGCTAAGGAGATCCTATGTCATTGCAATCTGGATTAGATGCCCTAAAACAAAAACGTTATCAAGAAGCGGTTGAATTACTCGAACAATTCTGCCGCAATTGTGTTGAACACGATTCCTCTGATTATCTTTCAGCACAGATGTGGTTGATGAAAGCCTATCAAGCTACAGGCGAAATCGAAAAAGCCAAGATCCTATGTCAAAAGTTAATCATCAGTGAAAATCCACAGGCTCGCAGTTGGGCAGAACAAGCTAGTCAATCTTTCCGCCAAACGCCAGCAAACCAGGCTAATAATATCCAAAAAGCTGGTCGTGCTGCTACCAATGGGATGAAATTAACGATGGGGGGTGTGGGTGGTAGTTTGGCGTTAGCTTCTGGTGTCACCATCACCTTGCTGTTTGGCATGGTGTTGGCTTTAGGTTTGAGCTTAGTATTTATTTTGGGTAGCGACAATCCACTCCAAGGGCTAGCGATCGCTATTGGTATTACCCTAGTTTTTAATCTCGCCGCCTTTTTCCTGTCTCCATTTCTTATGGACTTAACTCAAGGCTGGCTTTACCAAACTCGCTGGATAGAGTTGACAGAAGTTGAAACCCTCAGTCCAGAGACAGCTAAAGTTATTCGCCAAATCTGTGAGCAAAAAAAGCTGAAAACGCCACGACTGGGAATCATTAACGACCAAAACCCCACGGCTTTTACTTATGGCTCATTGCCGAACAGCGCCCGTTTAGTCGTCAGTCAGGGACTTTTCACATACCTAGATGACGATGAAATTGCTACTGTCTACGCCCACGAATTAGGACACATCGTCCACTGGGACTTCGCAGTGATGACTGTAGCTTCTACCTTAGTACAAATTTGTTACCTGATTTACAGCACAGCCAGAAGATTTGGGCGTGGCGGCGATAGCAAAATCAAAGATGCGATGCAAACTGCTGCCTTAGTTGCTTACGTGTTTTATGTCATCGGTACTTATCTACTGTTGTACCTCTCCCGTACACGGGAATACTTTGCTGACCACTTTGCAGCCGAAAGTACAGGTAATCCCAATGGATTATCCCGCGCTTTGGTGAAGATTGCCTATGGGATATTAGAAGAAGGTTCACGGACACAAGAACCCAGTCGTTTAATTGAAGGGACTCGCGCTTTGGGTATCTATGACCATAAAGCCGCCGCTTCCACAGGAACCGCCTACCGCATTGCATCCGATCCGCAAAAAATTGGTCGCGTCTTTCTGTGGGATATGTTTAACCCTTGGGGCTGGTGGATGGAGTTAAATTCAACTCATCCCTTGACAGGTAAACGAGTTCGTGCATTAAGCACCTATGCCGAACAATTGGGTTTACCGACTGAGTTTGATATGGGGCGAGTTATTGGAGAAGGCAAAAGTTTGAGTAAAAGTAGGCTTTACGGCAACTTCTTTTTAGATGTTGTACTGTACGGCGCTGAAACAATTGGTTTTTTGGTTGGCTTGGTAATGAGTGTGATTCTCTGGTCAAGTTCCCCAAACACAGGTTTAGTAATCGGTGCGCCACTTATTGGCTTAGGGATAGGAATTCTGGTTAAAGCCTTGGTGATGTTCCCCGACTACAAGCAAGCAGCAGAAACTGATATTCTCACCCTGATGTCAGACCCCTATGCCAGTCCGTTGCGCGGACAACCTGCAAAACTTGAAGGGCAACTAATTGGTCGTGGCGACGCTGGTTATAAGTTTGGTTCCGATTTAAAAATTCAGGATCGTAGCGGGATGCTTTATCTGCATTACGCCTCACGTTTTGGCCCCATCGGCAATTTTTTGTTTGGGATGAAACGAGTGAAAAGCTTGATTGGTGAACAAGTGGGGGCTGTGGGTTGGTTCCGTCGCGGTGTTGCACCTTGGATGGATCTGATTCAACTTCAAAGTGAAAATGGCACCATTGTCAACAGTTACCATCGCTTCTGGTCATTTATTCTTGGCAGTGGATCGATTATCCTGGGAGTGGTCTTGACTATGTTTTTGAGCAGATAGCTGAGTTTCTAGCCTGCTGTCAAAGCATTTCTCAGTCCATCCAAGCTTTAATTTGTCAGGAGGCGGTAGTAACTGCCTCCTTTTTTTATGCAGCTTATATCATTGACAAAAATCTTTATTTCTCTAATAGGACTTACGCAAAAAACCTCTCAAACTCTTATTCCTCCGTGTACTCTGTATCTCTGTGGTTCATTCTTCCATGATCCGTGCGTAAGTCCTGTCTAACTTAAATGTCCTAATTTTATGAACTGTCGAATTCACGTTATTTTAAGGATGCTTACAGCTGGCTACGCCTTACACATTTGCAATTTCGGCGATGCCTACGGCTGGCTACGCCTACGCATTTACTATCTCGGCTACTGCAATGCGAAACTCCCTAGTTTTACTTGTGCGTTAAACTTTTTTACTGCCTTTGGCAAGGTTCGCTACCACTGTCACCAACTCTTCTGGCTCGATTGGCTTGGATACATGAACTTGGAATCCAGCTTGCAGAGCAAGCCTGCGTTCTTCATCTCTAGCAAATGCCGTTAGTGCTACAGCTGGAATCTTTTCCCCACCAAGAGCTTCCTGCGCCCGCAATTTACGAATCAGCGAATAACCATCCTCATCTGGCATTCCGATATCACTGACTAAAACATCTGGACTTAATCTTGCCAGGGCTTTCAAGGCTTCACTTACTGAGCTAACTGCCGTCACCTGCGCTCCAGACTGTTCAAGAATAAAGGCAATTAATTCACGCGTATCGGCATTGTCATCTACAACGAGTACTTGCAAGCCGTCGACCCTTGAGAAGTCATCGACTTTTACTTCACTCTCTTCAATTAACTGCTCTTGTTGCGATTTCACTAGAGGCAACAGCACTGTAAATGTTGCTCCGCGTCCTTCCCCTTCACTAACTGCGTAGACTGTGCCTGAGTGCATTTCTACTAAGTGGCGCACAATTACCAGTCCCAGCCCCAAACCACTATCTACTCTAGTAGTTGTGCTATCAGCTTGACGGAAGCGCTCAAACATATAAGGGAGAAAGTCAGCACTAATTCCCTTACCTGTGTCAGAGACAGTTATCTGGGCGTTTGAGTTTACCTGCTTTAGATCCACTTCAACTCGCCCCCCGCTGGGTGTAAACTTGACAGCGTTAGTTAGCAAATTCCAGACGACTTGTTGGAGGCGATCTGCATCGCCCATAACCTTACCTACTGAGGGATCAAGGTTAAACTCAACTTGCATAACCTTAATCTCAGATGTGGGATGTACAGCTTCAATCGCTGCGTTAATTACAAGTACAAGGTCAACTTTACGGATATTTAGGCGGATTTTACCTTGGACAATACGTGAAATATCCAGGATATCTTCAATCAGTTTCCTCTGAAGTTGTGCATTCCGCTCGATTGTTGCCAGTGCCTTAAAAGTAATTGCCTCATCCAATTTTCGATTACGGATTATTTGAACCCAACCCAGCATAGAGTTGAGAGGTGTACGAAGTTCGTGGGAGACGATCGCTAAAAATTCGTCCTTAAATCGGTTAGCTTCTTGGGCTTCCCGATAAAGCTGGGCATTTTCAATGGCGAACGCTGCCCGTTGGGCAAGTTCTTCAGCCATTGCTAGATCTACAATCGTGTAATGGCGTCCTGGTTGTGCAGACGCAAATACAATTGTCCCCAGCTTGCGTTTACGCACCAGCAGTGGTACAACCATATAAGACTTAACTTGCAGCAAATTCAGCTGTTCCTCGTTCCATACGTTTCTCTGTAATGAGAACTCAAGAATGTTTGTAACTAGTTCCGGCTCACCAGTCCGTAAAACCTTTGGTAGTCCATAATCAGCATCGATAGAAATTGGATAGAGTTGTCGGAGTTTTCGTACTAGTGCTTCCTTCTGCGGTTGGGATGCAGCTACTACTGGGTTACTGAAGACTAACGAATTACTTTCAACAACATCTACAATACACCAATCGGCCAGGGTAGGCACTGCCAATTGCGCGACGCTAGTTAGGGTGGTGCGATAGTCTAAGGAAGATGCCAGTACACTACTTGCTTCAGCTAGGAAATTAGAGCGATTTTGTGCCGCTTGGGCTGCAATCCTGGCGGCTTGCTCATTGGCGAATAACTGCTCGCGCTCTAACTCTAAATGCTTGCGCTTGGTAATGTCGCGCATTAGCCAGCGCAAAGCAACTGGGTTACCTTCCTCGTTACGGACGGTAACTACTGTCAAAGCAACATCAAAAGAGACTTTTTCCCGTGGTTGTAAACGCACTTCCCATTCCTCACCCCGGTCGATCTGCTGTAACTGAGTTAGATAATTAAAAAAAGCTTGATGATCTGACTTGGCAATGAAAGTAAGCAGCGGTTTGCCAATCAAAAATCGCTGTAAAACATTCAGGTATATGGTAGCAGCACGGTTAGCTTCAAGGATAGTGCCATAGGTATCAGTTACCAAATAACCATCAGGCGCAAAATCAAATAATTCTTGGTAGCGCTGACGCTCCTTCTCTACTACTATTCGTGTTGCTTGTAGTTCCTCAGAGGCGATTTTCAGTTCTTCTAAAGCGATTTGAAGTTCTTCAAAAGTTTCTACTGTTAGCTCCTGTTGTGAGTACGGCTCACTTGCAGTACTTTGCAATAATCCCGTCATTCGTGAGCGCAATGTCTCTATTTGTTGACTAAAATCGTCTACATCCATGTTGCTCACTTTGCTAAGTACAGTATTTCATTAATTTGTAGCGAATTAAATTTGGCAATACCCTGCAATACCAATGCGTTGGCTTACATTGTTAGTGCGTTGGCTTACATTGTTAATGCGTCAGCTTACATTGTTAATGCGTTGGCTTACATTGTTAATGCGTTGGCTTACATTGTTAATGCGTTGGCTTACATTGTTAATGTGTTGGCCGCATTGTTAATACGTTCCTCTGCATTAAAAGCCTACGCTTTTACATAAAACTGTACTAAGACTAAGAAGCGCATGTTAGAGGAAACATTAAGCAAGTATAAGTCCAAATGTACGCTAAAGCCTGATCTCTGAACAATTGCTCAGAAGATAGATTTGTCTTTCCAACGTGAGTTATACAAAGTGAATTAGACATACTATAGTTGTTTCAAGCTCTAACTACTATTGTAAAATAAAGAATTCATAAAGAAATCCACTGACAGTGCTATACAGCAACAAACATAATAAGTAGATTGTAAGCAAATTTTTTTATAACTTAAGGAGGGTATGATGGTTACAGCAACAGTACCAGGACAACAGGTCAAAATTGGTCCAACTAAGTTACTGATTAATAATGAGTGGGTAGAAAGTGTCAGCGATCGCCGATTTGAAACAATTAACCCGACTACAGGCGAGGTAATCTGCGAAGTCTCAGAAGCAAACGCCCTGGATGTAGATAAAGCAGTACAAGCAGCCCGTGCTGCCTTTACTAGTGGGGAATGGAGAAAAATATCTGCCACCCGTCGCGGCAAGTTGCTTTACAAGTTAGCTGACTTAATTGAGCAGAATATCGATGAGTTGGCGCGGCTAGAAACTCTCGATAACGGTAAGCCATTACAAGATTCATTAGGTGACTTGTGGTTCGTCATCGCTTGCTATCGTTACTATGCAGGCTGGGCTGACAAAGTTCAAGGTAAAACCATCCCAATTAACGGACCATACTTCTGCTACACTCGCCATGAGCCTGTAGGTGTGGTTGGTCAAATTATCCCGTGGAATTTTCCACTAATGATGCAGGCGTGGAAGCTAGCACCGGCTTTGGCAACTGGTAATACTGTAGTTCTGAAAACAGCGGAACAAACACCATTATCAGCGCTGCGAGTAGGTGAATTGATTATTGAGGCTGGTTTTCCCCCTGGTGTGGTGAACATTTTATCAGGATACGGCCCAACCGCTGGAGCGGCGATCGCTCGTCACATGGATATTGACAAAGTGGCATTTACTGGTTCGACTGAAGTTGGTCATCTAATTATGGAAGCAGCTGCCAAAAGTAACCTGAAGCGCCTCACTTTGGAATTGGGTGGTAAGAGTCCTAACATCGTCTTTGCCGATGCTGACATGGACGGGGCGATCGCAGGTTCCCACAATGCCTTATTCTTTAACCAAGGGCAGTGCTGCTGTGCTGGTTCGCGGTTGTTTGTCGAAGAAAAATGCTATGACGAGTTCGTCGCCAGGACTGTAGAAAGAGCTAGAGCGCGGGTTGTCGGTAATCCTTTCGATGCCAACACACAACAAGGGCCGCAAGTAGACAAAGACCAATTCGATCGGGTGATGAGCTATATCGAATCTGGAATGCGCGAAGGTGCCCAGATGCTATGTGGTGGTAATCAAGTCGGCGATAAGGGTTATTTTATTGCACCCACAGTCTTTGCCGATGTCCGCGATGACATGAAGATTGCCCAAGAAGAAATCTTTGGCCCAGTGATGAGCATTATCAAATTCAAAGATATCGACGAAGTTATTCAACGAGCTAATGCGACAATGTACGGACTCGCCGCCGCTGTGTGGACTCAGGATATCACCAAAGCACACACAATTGCGAATAATCTCCGGGCTGGTACAGTGTGGGTAAATTGCTACGACGTATTCGATGCTGCTGCACCCTTCGGTGGATTTAAGCAATCTGGTATTGGTCGAGAACTCGGCGAATATGGCTTGCAACAATATACCGAAGTTAAGACCGTTACCATCAAATTGTAGTTCGGCTTGAGTCTAGCTTTAGCCATGTTCATCCCCCTAAATCTAAAAAAAATCGGTTTTAGGGGGATAAACGTGATATTTGATATGGGGTGGGCATGATAAACAAACGTTGCATACAACCCCAAGAATAATTCTAATGATAAATGCGATCGCTACTAGATTTCGCCTACTTATGGCTGCCAGAATCAGCCCGATTGGCTATTTTGACAGATATAACCGTAAAAACCAAATCAGGCGTTCCTTAGCACTGTATACCTGTATAGGATTAGTGGGTGGAATTCTGGCATTGTTGTTAATGGTATCTCCAGGACTGGCGCAAAAACCAGAACCCCAACAATCCCCACAACTCCAACAACCGTTATTAGTAGCTACACGAGTTATACTGCCCTTTGTGCTACCAGACAAAGGTGAGCTATCGGGATTCAGTATCGACCTCTGGCGCAGTATCGCTAACAAAATAGGTGTAGAGTCTAAATTTATTGAATATTCTGGTGTGTCGGAACTGCTTTCTGCTATTAAAGAAGGCAAAGCCAACTTAGGGATTTCAGCGATCTCAATTACAGCCGAACGCGAGCAAAATTTTGATTTTTCATTACCCGTTTTTGCTGGTGGGCTGCAAATTATGGTACGAAACCCAGAGAAGAACGACAGTGCCTTCCCAAATATTTTGCAATTGTTTTTCTCTGCTACCCTTTTGAAGGTAATAGGCATTGCCCTAGTGTTAATTGTCGTAGCAGCCCACATTATTTGGTTATCTGAGCGCAATCACAAAGATGGGCTGATTTCCAAATCATACTATCCTGGCATTTTCAAAGCCTGTTGGTGGGCAGCTGCCACATTAGCCACCCAAGCTGATGAAATGCCTAAGGGAGTGCTGGGACGCCTAGTAGGTATTGTCTGGATGTTCATCGGAGTTCTCTTTGTTGCCTACTTTACAGCCAGCGCTACTACCTCATTGACAGTACAACAGCTTCAGGGCGATATCAGGAGTATAGACGATTTACCCGGCAGGGTAGTGGTCACGACTGCGGGTAGCACAGCAGCCACATACCTGCGAGAAAATAATCTTTCAGTTCTAGAAGTTACCAAGATTGAGGAAGCTTACGATGCTTTGCAAGCAAAAAAAGCTGATGCCGTGGTGTTTGATGCACCTGTACTCCTCTTCTATGCTGCCCATGAAGGCAAAGGGAAGGTACAGGTTGTTGGCAGTATCTTGCGTGAAGAAAGCTACGGCATCATTCTGCCCAACAACAGTCCCTACCGTAAACCAATTAATCTGGCCCTGCTGAGTCTCAAAGAAGATGGCACTTATCAATCGCTATATGATAAGTGGTTCGATCCTAAAAATTCTTAAATGCCAAAAAATTACTGTTCTTGGGAATAAAACAGGGAAAGTGAGAATAATTGAAAATTGTAAATTAACTCATGAGGCTTCTTTGGCAAGTTGGGCTTTTGCCTGTTGCCACAAGTTTTCTAACTCATCCAAACTGTAATCAGAAAGGGGACGGTCAACAACTGCCTCCATTTTTTCTAAACGCTGGACAAATCGCTGATTTGTTCCCTGCAAAGCGGCACTAGGATCAAGATTATGCCAACGGGCTAGCTGGATAACTGCAAATAGTAAATCGCCTAATTCTGCTTGTTGTCGTTCTGGTGTTTCCTCAGCTAAAGCCTGCTGGAACTCCCCCAACTCCTCATAAAACTTATCCCAGACGCCCTGAATATTTTCCCATTCAAACCCGATCGCCGCAGCCTTTTGAGAAATCTTCATCGCCGCCGTCAGGGGGGGAAGGGTGCGCCCATAACGACCGAGTTTAGCACTAAGTTTTTGGGCGTCTGGAGATACTTCGCCTTTTTCCGCAGCTTTGATTTTTTCCCAATTTTGCCGCACCTCATCCACACTTGCAACCGACACATCACCAAACACATGGGGATGACGGCGAATCAACTTTTGGGAAATCCCCTGAGTTATTTCTTTGAGGGAAAATTGTCCAGATTCGCTAGCGATTTGGGCTTGCAGTACCACTTGTAATAATAAATCGCCTAACTCTTCTGCGATCGCTCCCTGATCTCCACTCTTAATCGCGTCAACTACCTCATAAGCTTCTTCAATCACATAAGGCATCAGCGTTTCCGGAGTTTGAGCCAAATCCCAAGGACAACCACCATCAGGCGAGCGCAATTTCGCCACCACCTCAATTAACTCCTGCAACGCCGCCAAACTCTCATTTTGATTTTCCATAGCTCTGCGTACCTCTGCGCTTCCCTTTGCGTTTAAAAAATCATTTCTTAGTCTTCGGCCGACGACTACCACTCCTCGTCACTTTCCGCCTCTTGATTTTGCCACTAGGAAGCAACCCCCGAACCCCCTGTTTTAAAAACCGCTTGTATGCCGAACTGCCCCAATCACTGAGAGAATGACTCATTGCACCGAGTTCCAACCCCAAAAAGAGGGAGATATATTCAGTATCGTATTGTACGAGCGATCGCCCTACAATTTGTCCCAAATCCTGCCAAGTAAAACTCAGATTCCCTAACCTTTCGGCAATTGCCAAAACGAAAATTGCCAAAATAGCGAGTAAGCAGCCGAGATAAAGTATCCGCAATATCGTGCCAATAATCGGCCCGTGGGATAAAAAAGAACGATGACGGAGACTTTTTTGATAAGGTAGCCAAATCCAGCGCAAGAAACCCCAGCGTTGAAATTGCACAGAGTAAATATCCAAATCCGGGCCAAACATCAGCCCCCCAAAGAGAAACCCGCCTGCAACCAACAAAGTCGCATTGCTACTGCGAGTCTGCCAGAAAGTAACGCCTGCCACCAACGGCAGAGCATACATTGTAATGCGATCGTGCGTCCGACCAGAGGGCATCCTAAATCCTGTTAGCGATAGCGGGGCGTTGAGCCAGTGCTGAGTAACTGAATACTGAGTCAGTATAAGAGAAAAAAAGATTTTCCCAAAACAACTAGCGTCACGCGAAATGTTTTGCTATATTAGTTAAGGATTAGTCAAAAGGGCGGTTAGCTCAGTTGGTAGAGCGCCTGCCTTACAAGCAGGATGTCATCAGTTCGAGTCTGGTACTGCCCATTAAGTAAATTAAGGCTAGAGACAGCTTAAATATAGTTTCTAGCCTTTTTTAAATGGATTTACAATCTCTAATTGACCGTGCCAATTTTAGATTTTGGACTTTCCTGCAGAACGCTACGCGAACGGCAACTCTTAGAGACGCTGCGCGTAGCTTACTTCTCCGTAGGAGTACGCTCAGTCGAACGATTTTAGATTTTGGATTGAAGAATTGAAGAATTAAAGATTATAAATTTCCTCACGGCTGAGTACACCATTCACTTTCGTGATTTTCTTCACCACAATCATTAACAACTTCATCCAAATAACGCTTAACCAATTCGTCCTTAGTGCCGCGTTGCCGATATTCTGCCAGAATTGTAATGTTCTCTGTTTGCAGTTGCGCCCCCACAACCTGCAATTCAATGGGACGAACTTCACCCAATTCCCCGGCTAAATCTAGCACCAGTTGTATAGGTAGGCAATAAGCTTTCAGGGCATAGCTTTGTTTACCACATTATCCATCCAAGAAATGTGATCGCCTATTAAAAATTGTAGCCAAAGATACTTCATATTCCTTTCTCTGGAAGGAACGGAAACTTTGCCAACCCAGAGTAGTGTCAGCTAATCATGACTTGCAGCTTTGTCCAGTTAGTTATATTCTCAAATTGCTTGGAATAACGGATTTACTCGCATAACCTTTCCGACTGAGGCATTAATCTTAGGGAAACGTCCTACGAAATTCAACAAAGCGTGTTAAAAATGGTAACTGAGCCAAAAACACAGCTTTTGAAAGACTCGGGAAGGTTTATTACGGAAATATGATCAATGTCTAGGATGGAGAAATTTATGCAGTTAACTGCCCTAGATAACAAGAAACTTTTTGGTTAACTTAACCAATCAAACAAGTCATGAGTTTGCAAGTATAAGGTATAGGTTTCAATGGCACCGCCTCTTGTGTCTGTTCCGATGAAGAAAAATAAGAAACCGTCTCTGGTGCTGACGCTCTCGGCTGCTGGGCTATTGATTGGTGCAGGGAGTATAGCATACTGGTTGTTAAACCAGAGACAAACAGTTTCCAGCGAGCTAGTAGGTGCAAATATTATTCCTGGTGATACCCTGTTTGCGGTTTCTCTGACAACAGATCCCCAGCAGTGGCAGAAATTGCGGCAGTTTGGCACAAAAGAAACCCAAGCAGAACTGGACAAAAATTTAGTAGAATTGCGCGATCGCTTTCTGACTAATAATGGTTACGACTTCCAGAAAGATGTTGCTCCTTGGGTAGGCGATAACGTCACAATCGCATTTCTGGCCCCAGACACAGCTAGTAAACCTGCACCCAAACCAGTTACCACTAATGAAGATGCTGCCAATGATCAGCAGTCGATGGTAATGGTATTGCCAGTGAAAAACCCAGAAATCGCCAAAAGTATTTTGGCACAACCCAAAACCCTTAAACAAGGCAAATGGATTGACCGGACTTATCAAGGAATTGCTATTAAACAAAATCAGGGACAAGCAGGGGAGAACTTCTCAGCGGCATTACTAGATGGGCGTTTTTTAGTCATAACTGATAGTCCCAAAGCCACAGAACGAGCGATTGACGCCTACAAAAATAAAACATCCCTAGCGACAACAGGGGGCTTTGGTGAGAATTTCCCGAAAATTGCCAATTACCAACCCTTTGCCCAGTTTTACGTAAATGTGCCAACAGCAGCCAAAATAGCAGCAGCTTCTCCAAACCGTCCTTTACCTGCTCAAGTTTTGGCTCAACTGCAAAATAACCAAGGTTTAGCGGGGACAATGACCTTAGAGCCAGAAGGAATTCGCTTCAAGGGCGTTTCTTGGCTAAACCCTAATAGTCAACGTGTGCTGGCGGTAGAAAACAAAGCTGGGAAAATGCAAAGCCGTGTCCCAGCGGAAACCTTAATGATGCTATCTGGCGGTAACTTACAGCGGTTGTGGGGAGATTACGTTTTAACATCTCAAGGAAATCCCCTCTCACCGATCGCACCAGAACAAATCAGAGGTGGGATAAAATCTCTTACCAATCTCGATTTAGATAAGGATTTGCTCAGTTGGATGAAAGGCGAATTTTCCTTATCAGTGATTCCGACTACTCCAAAACAAGGTTCACCAGATGATTTTCGTGCGGGTTTAGTGTTCATGGTACAGGCAAGCGATGCCTACGGTGGGCAAAGCCTACGCCAATCAGCTGAAGCAGCCATAAAACAGCTCGATGAAGTGATGAGAAATCAATACCAGTTCCAAGTCCAACCGGGGAAAGTTGCCGGTCAACCCGTTGTTAACTGGGTTTCACCTTATGGTACGTTAACTGCCACCCACGGCTGGTTAGATGGAGATGTCGCCTTTCTAGTAGTGGGCGCTCCGATCACTGATAAAATTCTTCCCCAACCTAACAACACACTAGCTAGCACTCTTCCCTTCCAACAAACAGTTCCTACAGAACCAAATCCAACAAATGGTCAATTTTTCCTGGATGTGGAACGAACTGTGAAAAATTTCCCTTTACCAACTCTAATTCCCAATCAACAAACTTTGCTAGATGCAACGCGCTCAATTGGGATGACATCTGCTGTCAGCGACAGTCGCAGTAACCGTTACGACTTTTTTATCGCACTCAAAAAAGTTACCAACATGACTACATTGCCTAGTCCAGAAAGCAGTAAGAGCAATTCTGCTACACCATCTACAATTTCTCCATAACAGCAATTGGAAAAGTTAGGAGTTAGGAGTAGAGACGCGATTAATCGCCTCTGTAGAGGAGTTAGGAGTTGTACCAATTCTCAAAAATCTTGCTATACATCAATCTTTGCGTCTGGTGTGTCTTTACCTCAGAGCGATATCATCTGTAGTAACCTTAAAATGAAATGGTATTAAAAATAATTAATTCATAACAGACGCGATTAATCGCGTCTGTTAACTTTCCCCTGTTTCATGACCCTCTAACCAGATAGGATCAGAACAGTCCGAATCCATATTTTAAATCATCCACGGAGAAAACACTTTATGAATTTGGTTGTACTCCAAAACTGGCTGGACAATGCCTCCTTTGCCATATTATTCCTAACAATGCTGGTGTATTGGGGAGGAGCGGCTTTTCCGAATCTGCCTTATCTAGCCGCTTTGGGGACAGCTGGGATGGCGATCGCTAATTTGTGCATGGCGACTCTACTAGGGGCACGATGGATAGAAGCTGGTTATTTTCCTTTAAGTAATTTATATGAATCTCTGTTTTTCTTGACTTGGGGAATTACCACAGTCCATCTAATTGCCGAAAGTAGTAGCCGTAGCCGCTTAGTAGGAGTTGTTACAGCTCCTGTGGCAATGGCGATCGCTGCTTTTGCTACCATGACATTACCATCCCAGATGCAAACGTCAGAACCCCTAGTACCTGCCTTGAAGTCAAATTGGTTAATGATGCATGTCAGCGTCATGATGTTGAGTTATTCTGCTTTGATGGTGGGCGCATTATTAGCGATCGCTTTTTTAGTGGTCACTCGCGGTCAAAACATCCAACTACAAGGTAGTTCTGTAGGTACTGGTGGCTATCGTAGCAACGGCTACCGCTTACACAAGGCATCTGAACTAATTTCTCAACCACCAGCCCCTTCTGCCGAAAATAACGGCTTTGCTCGTTTTGAAACTAGTAGCAACGGCAACGGCAACGGTAATGCTAACACCGCTGTTTTGAATTTAGTAACTACCTCTGAGCCTCAAACTGTAGCATCTGCCGAACCCCTTTCACCCCAGCGCCTTAGCCTTGCCGAAACCCTCGACAACATCAGCTATCGCATCATCGGACTAGGATTTCCCCTGCTGACAATCGGTATTATTGCCGGTGGCGTTTGGGCTAACGAAGCTTGGGGTTCCTACTGGAGTTGGGACCCCAAAGAAACTTGGGCATTAATCACCTGGTTAGTGTTTGCCGCCTACCTCCACGCCCGAATCACTCGCAGTTGGCAAGGACGCCGTCCCGCAATTTTAGCCGCCACTGGCTTTGTTGTTGTCTGGGTTTGCTATCTAGGTGTGAATCTTTTAGGTAAAGGTTTGCATTCTTACGGTTGGTTTTTTTAATGACCTCATCTAATCTGGTGAATCGCCCTCACCTATAAAAATAATCAGGGCGTTGCTTAATTTGAGTATGAATTCTTATTTTTAATCTCATGTGAAGATACGTAAATATCTTGATTCACTTTGCGTCTTTGCATGAAGTTCTTTCATACCATCATTTCGCAACGCCACAATCAGGCCGGCTAAGTGAAAATGACACAAGAAAACTAACCAGATAACGTGGAGCGGCCAAAAAAGGAATGGAACTTGGTAACTGAAATTAGACAATGGTCATCAGCCGCAACCGAAATCATCATTTTATTTCGGATCAACTGCTAAATCTGTGGAAAGTATAGATTTAGTGACAGGAGATTTTTATGGAAGATGGATTCGACAGACTGAATTACGATGAAGTTGTGTCTATAGAACCAGACACTTTTAATAAGTTGAATATTGCTAAAACTTTTAAAGTCCGTGATTTAATTACAGCAATTAAGGAATATATTGGAGCAGAAGAGACAGATGAAGTAAATTTGTATACCCAAGGTTTAAATTGTGAAGTTTTGCAATTTAGTAATCAAGGATGGAAAAAAGGAAAAGTTAGACTTGCTTTAGAATTTTGCCCTGATGAATCTGAATCACCACTTGATGAAATTTTTCAAAAACTTAAACAAGTAGAAAACTAATACCCAATGAGCGAAAGTTCCCCAACTTCTTTAAGAAGTCGGGGATCTGAGCCTCTCAATGTTTGAAAATAAAATAGGGTGTGCGGAATTAGTATCAAAATTCATTTATAAAATAAAGATGCACTAATAACTGAGAAACGGTAAACCTATCATGCTAAATTACGATCCATTAGCTTGTTTGCCCTCATCTGAGGAACTGCCAGACTCGGATGATACCCCTGTGGATAATGAATTACAAGATTTGATTCCCGGTTTACTCAAAGCGCTCCTGGCGATCGCTTGGGCAGAACGCATGGATTGGTTTTTTGGCGTAGATATGGGTATTTATTATGACCCAGATTTACCAGCAATAGTCCCAGATGGGTTTTTGAGTTTGGGCGTAGAGCGATTTTATGATCAAGACCTCCGCCCCAGTTATGTGCTTTGGGAAGAGAAGAAATTACCGTTATTAGTGTTGGAGGTAGTATCTAAAACATACCGTGGTGAGTACTCGACCAAAAAAGCAGAGTATGCAAGATTGGGAATTTTGTATTATGTAGTTTACAACCCATTTCGTCGCCGCAAGCCACGTTTAGAAGTTTACAAATTAGTTAACAATGTTTATGAATTATATGATGGTAATCCAGTTTGGTTGCCAGAAATAGGTTTAGGAATTGGCATCGAACGAGGAACTTATCTAGGCATACCACGGGAATGGATGTATTGGTATAACCAGCAAGGACAACGGTTTTTAACACCAGAAGAAAAGGAAAAAGTTGCTGAACAAAAAGCTCAACAAGCGGAACAAAAAGCTCACCAGGCAGAACAAAAAGCTCATCAAGCAGAACAAAAAGCTCATCAAGCAGAACAAAAAGCTCAACAAGCACAGCAAGAAACCCAACTATTACGAGAACACTTACGATCGCTTGGCATAGATCCTGATTCTCTCATTTAAATTGCTATCAAAATTCATTTATAAAATAAAGATGCACTAATAACTGAGAAACGGTAAATCCATCATGGTAAATTACGATCCATCAGCTTGTTTACCCTCTTCAAAAGAGCTACCTGACTCTGACGATACTCCAGCTCGCCACAAGACTTGGATACCAATTGGTGTTTTGCTTCGATGTTCTAGGTAGCCTCTAAGACAAGCGATCATCTCCACTGTCACATCTTTATCCAGTGTTGGAGCAACTGGATCGGGTATTGCACCAGGTACGTTGTTGATATTGGTGATACTAAAGTGGTTAGTACCTGAGATATTAATGAAAGCCTTAGGTGGGGTTTGGATTTGATCGTAGGTTGTTAGAGGTGTGTTAGGAAGCACTCTGCCCTTAAGATCGCCTTGCAATAAGGCAACCCCGATTCCAGAATTGTTAATGGGGATGTACTTAAGAGTGTTCTGATCCTGCAAGCCTGTTTCATAGAATGCTCCTGCTAATAGTTCCTTAGGTCGGGTGAAGGAGTTTTGACAATAACGAGGGAGACACCGATCAGCAATAGCAGATAGTCCGACTGCACCACCAAACGAGTGACCGAGTAAGCCTAGTTTCTGAGTGTTAACAACGCCTGCGATCAAAGAAGTAGAACTAGAATTTTCGACAGCCATCTGCGATAAAACAGCATTAATTTGTGACGTTCCGCTGAGTAACCCTGTCAGGGCGTCTAATGATCGTGTCTGGTTAGGTACGACGACAATAAATTCATACCTTGCAACAAGACTGGCAAAATTTGAATAGCAGCGATCGCATCCAGTTCAACGCTAAATCCTGTTAGTTTCCCAAAGAGGAAGCTGCTTGCTGTGAAACCCCACCAGCGGCTTTAATTAAATCGGCTCCTTTTTCGCCGATCATAATGCTGGGCACGTTCGTATAGCTTACTGCTTTAGGTCGTATTCATCCCGTTTTTACAGGCGTTGAACCCTCGTAAATTGGCAACAGTATTGACTTAGGAGATAATTAGGCGATCGCTTTCTGCCTCACCACTTCTCAATCACTTTTAGTCCTGATTCTATTGTTGGTATAAAAGCTGTCTGTACTATACTCATCAAAGCTCTAAACACGTTTCTATGCCACAAATATCAGGCATCACTAATGACACAACAGTGATTGCCTATGGCAGTTATCCTGGAACCGGAGCCTGGATTTTCTGGTTGTTGAAAGTCTTTGGGCATGAGAATGTACGAGTTCTCAATAGTGGTTACTAGAAATGGAAGCAGAAGGTTGTCCCCTAGCAACTGAGTTATCCACGTTTGCGGGTGGTAGTAATGCGATCGCCCAGAAATTTACAAAAAGGCAGAAGAGAAAATTTTTCTCTTCTGCCCGGTTGTTGAGCGGCTTGCCCTGAGCGTAGTCGAAGTAGTCAAAACACTGCCCTCTGTCTTGCCCGAAGGGCTGTTGAATTGTTAACGTCTTTATCAAGCAACAGCCCCTTGTTTAGGCTGATGCACCGGACGTTTGCGTTCGCTTCGACGAACGCCCCCTGCCATTTTGTATTCATCACTATTCTTGCCATACTTTGCAGCTACACTGAGTAACATATGTTCTGTTATTTCCATCAGCGACTTTTCGGCAAGTTCTAAGGTTCCCTGAGTCAGATCCACGGTGGAGAGGCTTGAGTTATATGCTTCTAACTTGTCTTGCGTTGTTTTGATGGCGGCTGCAAAGGAGTCAATAGTGACCCCATTGCCTAAGTCTAAGGTGGCACTGATCGATTTCAAAGCCGCAATCCGACGCTGTGCTTTATCAAGTACTTTAAACCCGCGTTTGGGACGTGACATAAATCACTTTTTTATTATTAATTATGCGCCAGGATAAAACTGACTTCTATCCTGAACTGTACAGCACTAGGATAGACAGAATTAGGGTCACTTGACACCCGCATTATTCAGTATAAATTGATGTATTTATTACAAAAATATTGAATAAATCTATGTAAATTCTTGGTAATTGCCCGAATTCAATTAACGACTATCCGAATTCAATAAACGACTGCCCAAATTCAATCAACGACTGCCCGAATTCAATAAACGACTGCCCAAATTCAATCAACGACTGCCCGAATTCAATCAACGACTGCCCGAATTCAATCAACGACTGCCCGAATTCAATCAACGACTGCCCGAATTCAATCAACGACTGCCCAAATTCAATCAACGACTGCCCGAATTTAATATAGGAACTTAGTAAACTTGCTTTTATTAAACCAATACGCTTGGGTTAAAGCCAAAAACCTTAACCTGGGTAGGTTGGGTTGAGGAACGAAACCCAACATTTTTCGTGGTTTGTTGGGTTTCACTTCGTACCCCTACGGAGATCTTGCTACAACCCAAGCGTATTGTTTATTAAACACGAAAGCGATCGCCTATTGAACTAATACAAAGCGTAGACGCTTCCTCGGCGAGTCAAGAGACATCGCACAAAAATTTACACCAATTCCTTATGCCTTATTCTATGTAAAAATACTTAAAAACCTATTGATAAGTATAATTTTATACTATATATTGAAATAAGAAAGGCGATCGCCCTCGCCCAAGAGTCTGCGATCGCCTTTCATTTAACCCCTACAATCGGAGTCAAGTATAATCATGGCACAATCAGAAAAGTTCGCCAAATCACAACCAGAGCAGTATTTACCTACCCAAGGCAACAACGCACCCCCTCTGAATCAATTTGATAAAAAGCCATCGCCTAAGAGAGAACCGATTAAACATTTATTGATTGGTTCACCAAAAGCCGTAACCAGCACAATTCACTTGTTGCAAGTTCTCAGCTATGCCAGCGTTGGCGATTGGAGTGCGCTACTACCAACAGGTAATCCAGATGAAGTCATGAGTATTTTAAGCCGTCAGATTTTGATGCAATAACTTAGTCAAACACTATTTAGTTTCCTCCCCTTTATAAGGGGAGGGTTAGGGTGGGGTAAAATACTCGTTCACAAATTTCAAACACTCAATAAAGTAACTCTACTAGAGACGAGCGAAAGAGAAATTAGCCAACAACTCCTACTCAGGTTGATACCAAGCCCTAATCGCTTCAATCGGAATACCAGCAGGAGCAAATAAAATTTTTATTGTCTCAATACCTGCTGCTGTTACCGCTCTTTGCAAACGTACTTTGAGTGTTGGATTATTTTTGATAACTTGCTCAATCACTTGCCTATCTTTTAGTATTGGATGACTCTCAACAGCTTGAGCTACAATTGGTTGAGCATTGATTACAGTCGGTTTATCCTGCTCCATTTTCTCAAGTAATTGATGAAGCACAGTTTCTAAATCAGCAATATCTTTTGTAGACGCATAATTATTTTGAGTGCCAATATTATCACCTTGGATATTTCCTGTAATACTGCCTGTAATGTTGCCAAAGGTAGCACCTGTAAAATCATTTTTAGGAGTTTCTGACATAAATTTGAGTATTTGATTAAGTGTGTTAAGAGAACTGGTTAAAGGATCAGCGTTATTTATCTTCTCATTCAAGGCAGAATAAAAAATTTCATGGTTATAAAATTTGCAACGCTCTTGAATTGTAGAAATTATATCTCTTTTTTCAAGTGAAGGAGTTTCTAATTGTAACTCCCAAATATTATGCAAAACTTCAGAGCCAGCAATTTTTTTTAACGCCTCTGCGGCACTCCTACGAACATAATAATCTTCATCCTGCAAAGCGCCAATTAATGCAGATACCGCCGCTTCATTGCCGATTCTTTCTAAGGCAAATGCGGCACTCCTACGAACAGTAGAATATTCATGCTGCAAAGCGCCAATTAAAGCAAATACCGCTGCTTCATTACCGATTTTTGCTAAGGCAAATGCAGCACCCCAACGAACATCAGAATATTCATGCTGCAAAGCGCCAATTAATGCAGATACCGCCGCTTCATTGCCGATTCTTCCTAAAGCAAATGCTGCACTCCAACGAACATGAGAATCTTCATCCTGCAAAATGCCAATTAAGGCAGATACCACCGCTTCATTGCCGATTTTTCCTAAAGCATCTGCGGCAATCCAACGAACATGAAAATCTTCATGCTGTAAAGCGCCAATCAAGGCAGATACCGCCGCTTCATTGCCGATTCTTCCTAAGGCATCTGCAGCACTCCAACAAACATCAGAATATTCATGCTGCAAAGCACTAATTAAGGCAGATACCGCCGCTTTATTGCCGATTCTTCCTAAGGCATCTGCAGCACTCCAACGAACATGAGAATCTTCATCCTGCAAAGCGCTAATTAAAGCAGATACCGCCGCTTCATTGCTGATTATTCCTAAAGCATCTGCGGCCCTCCTACGAATATAATAATCTTCATCCTGCAAAGTGCCAATTAAGGCAGATACCGCCGCTTCATTGCCAATTCTTTCTAAGGCATCTGTGGCATTCCAACGAACATGAGAATCTTCATCCTGCAAATCACTAATTAAGGCAGATACCACCGCTTCATTGCCGATTTTTCTTAAAGCATCTGTGGCACTCTGACGAACATGAGAATCTTCATGCTGCAAAGCGCTAATTAAAGCAGATACCGCCGCTTCATTACCGATTTTTCCTAATGCATCTGCGGCAATCCAACGAATATGGGAATCTTCATGCTGCAAAGCGCCAATTAAGGCAGATACCGCCGCTTCATTGCCGATTCTTCCTAATGCATCTGCGGCACTCCAACGAACATCAGAATATTCATGCTGCAAAGCACTAATTAAGGCAGATACCGCCGCTTCATTGCCGATTCTTCCTAATGCATCTGCGGCACTCTGACGAATATCAGAATATTCATGCTGCAAAGCGCTAATTAAGGGAGATACCGCCGCTTCATTGCCGATTCTTCCTAATGCATCTGTGGCACTCTGACGAACAACAGAATATTCATGCTGCAAAGCGCTAATTAAGGCAGATACCACCGCTTCATTGCCAATTGTTCCTAAGGCAGATCCGGCACTCCAACAAACATCAGAATATTCATGCTGCAAAGCACTAATTAAGGCAGATACCGCTGCTTCATTGCCGATTCTTCCTAAGGCATATACGGCACTCCTACGAACATCAGAATCTTCATTCTGCAAAGCGCCAATTAATACAGATACCGCCGCTTCATTGCCGATTCCTCCTAAGGCAGATGCGGCACTCCTACGAACATCAGAATCTTTATCATGCAATGAATTATTTAAAAAAGTAACAGTGTATTCAGAGTGAGTGATATCCAACAATTCAACTTTGAGTAATTGATGAATGTCTAACTCTAAAATTAAATCGACTGTTTTTTTCTGATACTCTTGCTTTACCTCTCCTGCCAACCTAGCCCCTAACTTCAAATCCACATCTAGGGCTAACTTCACTACTCGTAAAGCCTGCCCTTCATTATTTACCAACCCTAACATCAACGCCATAGGTTCTGTCCACTTCAAGCAATTTAGATAATCCTGTTTCAGCTTTTCATCACTAATATTGTCAAGCTGTGTGAGTAGAAATTCTGCAGCGTAGTATTCCTGAATTAGCTGGTGGCGAAATTCCATTTCGTTATCTGTTCGCAATTGAATTAAGTAATACTTGAGCAAATCTTCTAGCCAGCTTTTAGCACAATTATCAGCATGAGGCACTTTATTTTGTAAAAATGTCCCTAAAACATTCCTAGCTTGCTGTTTAGAAATAGTTAATTGCACCTCTGTAGAATTGTTGCCTCGCATCATTACAAATGCTAGATGCTGCAACAACTCAGCCTGCCAGTTACGTAACCCTTCTGGAATTGGTACATATTTCTTAAGTTTGTCATACTCTCCAGAAAAGCAACGAAACAGCACACCTAAACTAGTAGGAATTTGTCTGTCAGAGTCGAATACTCTACACAGCATCCACAATAACAGCGGCGTTTCCCCCAATTCCCGCAAGCGTCCAGCCAAATGTCGCAGCATTTCATCACCCACCTCTGGCAAATAGACGCGGACAAACTTTTGCATCTGTGCTTCTGTAAGGGGTTGCATTTCCAGCTTTTTCTCAATACCTAAATCACCCCCCACCCCCAAATCCCGCGTGGTAAAAATCATCGGCGTGAATCGATGATATTTTTGCCGAAATCCATCTAAATCTCGTCTGGCTTCTTCGTTGGGTAATTCATTCAACCCGTCTACAAGTAACAAAAATTGCCCTATAAACAGCAGCTTTTCAATCTCTGTCTTATTGAGGTCTAATTTATGGCAAGTCAAAAAATCTCCAATTAAATCCAGTACCGAAGTTTTGTAGCGTCTTAACTCCACTAGCACAGGAATTTTCTGATTTAGTTCTCCCTGTTTTCCCTTTTGGGCTTCTTCCCACAACAAACGTTCTAAAGCTGTAGATTTGCCTGAACCCGGTCTTCCTACTAGCAAGACATGGCTGGCTGCATACTTCCGTAACCCTTCAAGGATATTCAACCGTTCAATTTTTTCTCTGTCTGGCGCTTCACCTTCTGGTTGCTGTGGTACTGTTTGCACCATCAAACTTAAAGTTTCTAAGCGTCTGCGCGATTTTTTTGGTTCAAGTCTTTGACGGTCTAGGGCATCAGTTGGCGTGTATAAATCTTGCCAATCTCTGAATGTGTCATCCTCGCTGAGAGATTGTAGATATATCTGAAAATCTATGCTGTGGTCTGCAACCATGCCGATAAATAGACCGAGGACTGTTAAGCGCTATTTTATATACTACATAATAAAAAAGTATGGTTCCAAGTTTTCGGTGATAAATAAAATTAACGGTGCGTCTAGCGAAAACATCTAAATCCGCAGCTTTTGATGTTTGCTTTTTGCTTGGCTGGTGGAGAAGTACAATTATAGTTACAGCAGTTTTCATGTATTTGAACCACATCTGTCGTAAGGGCATAGCAATGCTCATTGGTGTCAACTTAAGCTCAAATGCATGTCCCACAGGCGTTTTACCCCCCTTAATCCCCCCTTATAAAGGGGGGAAATAGGAAATTTGGTTCCCTCCCCTTGACAAGGGGAGGGTTAGGGTGGGGCAGGGCGGATCGTGATGGGAAGCCAGAGAACTGAATATCACGTCTTGACAAGGGTTTCACGTTAAGTTGACACGCATGAGCATTGCTGTGCCCCTACCACGTGGTCTATTTACCTGAAAATAGCTGTAACATTATTTCTCACTTCGCAAGCCGCGATCGCCTAATTCATACTTCAATCAAGCTGAAAAATTGCCGCGATTAATGGCGAATGCCAGTATAGATCGACCATTGATTTTTACGCAAGCAAACCACAGTTGTGCTAATATGCAAAAGAATCTCGGTTCTAGTGGGGAACAGCCACTAGAGGAAACGGGGAAAGTCCGGTGTGAATCCGGCGCTGTCCCGCAACTGTAATCAAGGCTTGCCTTGTGAGTCAGAATGCCCGCCGAAGTTGACTTGTAAATTTTGTACATCTGCGAGGCACAGATTAAATATTTTTATGAACATTTTTACAACTACTAGGCAATACAATCTCATAGCTCTACATATCAAGACGCTACAGCTTACGGCTTTCTATGAGATGGTAGGCGATTGATTCACGAGCCAAATTGCGATCGCCTCCGGCGATCGCATACCTGCCCGCCCACGATAATTTCTTTGGCGTGACTATTCACAAATAAAGATGGATACGCTTATTTGTTTGGCTAATGTTCACGCTGAATAAATTTAGTGTTTCGTGTTTCATTACCGTTATAAGATGCGGTTGCCACACTCAAAGGAGTTTTTAGATGAATATTATCTGGCTATTGTTGACAGTGGCGTTAGGGCTAGGGTTAATCTATATCTTCAGCGCCCGCCGCTATCAATCGAGTGATTCTGTTGCCACTGCCTACGATCAATGGACTCAAGATGGCATCTTGGAGTTTTATTGGGGAGAGCATATTCACCTTGGTCATTACGGTTCCCCCCCTCATGCCAAAGATTTTCGTGCCGCCAAGGTAGACTTTGTGCATGAGATGGTGCGTTGGGGTGGGTTGGATCGGTTGGCTGCTGGTACTACGGTTTTGGATGTGGGTTGTGGCATTGGCGGCAGTAGTCGGATCTTAGCGCGGGATTATCGCTTTCGCGTCACAGGCATCACTATCAGCCCGGAACAGGTAAAACGGGCACAGGAATTGACTCCACCAGAAATCCCAGCTCAATTCCAACAAGATGATGCGATGAACTTGTCTTTCCCAGATGCCAGTTTTGATGTGGTGTGGTGTATTGAGGCGGGGCCGCATATGCCAGATAAAGCGATTTTTGCTAAAGAACTGTTGCGGGTACTCAAGCCAGGGGGAATCCTTGTGGTAGCGGATTGGAACCAGCGAGATGCCAGAAAGCAACCTTTGGTGTTGTGGGAAAGTTGGGTGATGCGGCAACTGCTGGATCAATGGGCACATCCTGAATTCGCCAGTATTGAAGGGTTTGCCGAACTTTTACAGGCAACAACCTTGACCGAAGGGGCAGTGATCACTGCCGACTGGACACAGGAAACCTTACCATCTTGGCTTGATTCCATTTGGCAAGGAATCATCCGTCCTCAAGGTTTAGTGGGTTTTGGCCTACCCGGTTTTATCAAATCGCTCCGAGAAGTTCCTACACTGCTGTTGATGCGTTTGGCCTTTGGCGTTGGGCTGTGCCGCTTTGGTATGTTTCGGGCAGTCCGGTGTAAGCAGATCCTCTCCAGTTCATCTAGTTTTCAGAATAAAGAATCCCCTTCCACCTCACCAGCGAATTAGTAAAGACGCGAAATTGGACTTCTCCTGCTTCTTTACGAGACGTTACGCGTATGCTAACGCGTCTCTATTGCCTGATATCTGCGGTTTGAACTTCTTTCTATACATTGCAAAATTAACAATCAACAAACAACATACCTTATATGCAAAAAATTCCCGTCACAGTGATTACAGGATTTCTAGGTGCAGGCAAAACGACGTTAATTCGCCATTTACTCCAAAACAATCAAGGACGACGTATTGCTGTTTTGGTGAATGAATTTGGGGAAATCGGAATTGATGGGGAACTTTTGCGTGATTGCCGAGTCTGTGACGATGAAGAAGACTCCAACAGTAACATTGTTGAACTCACTAACGGTTGTCTGTGCTGTACGGTGCAAGAAGAATTCCTCCCAGCTATGCAAGAATTGCTGAAGCGACGCGCCAGTCTTGATTGTATGTTGATTGAAACCTCTGGACTAGCACTCCCAAAACCATTGGTGCAAGCATTTCGCTGGCCGGAAATTCGCACAGGCGCTACAGTGGACAGCGTAATCACTGTGGTGGATTGTGAAGCGTTAGCAACTAATCAATTTGTAGGCGATTTAGGAGCTTTTGAGGCACAGCGACAAGCCGACTCTAGTATAGAACACGAAACACCCATTGAGGAACTGTTTGAAGATCAGCTGGCTTGTGCTGATCTAGTATTGCTTACTAAGAGCGATCGCGTTGATTTCCCAACACAAGTTAGGGTGCAGGAGTGGCTGAAACAGAACTTATCCCCTGGTGTAAAAGTCATTCCTTGCCAGGATGGTAAAATCGGTTGCGATTTGTTACTCGGTTTCAACGCTGCGGTAGAAGACAACTTGGATAGTCGTCCCAGTCACCACGACAACGAAGCTGAACACGAACATGATGAAGGGATTAATGCAGTGCAACTACTGCTAGACGAAGCATTTGAGCCGTCTGTGTTAGTCAAACGCTTGCAAACATTGGTGCAGCAGCAGGAAATTTATCGAATTAAGGGATTTGTAGCAGTTCCGAACAAAGCGATGCGGCTGGTATTACAGGGAGTTGGTAATCGATTTGACTACTTTTATGATCGGCTTTGGCAACCCCAGGAACCCCGTCAAACACGATTAGTGTTGATTGGACGGGAGCTTGAGCAGGTTCGCATTGAGTCATTGGTGTTAGGGGAGGAAGTGAATGCGACCTTCTAATAGTGTCTGGCAAGGAAATTTTGGCTACTGGCAAAACAGCTTTATTCATAACAATCTGCTGGTAATCGGTTACACAGGATGGAAAGGATTTCAGTCATTTGGGCGGGGAGTTGTCATTTGTGATGTGGATACTCAAGTTACTCACCCCACAATTACAAGTCTTGATACAGTTCCTTTCACCCTCCAATTTCTCCCCTCCGATCTGATTAGGTTTTACTTGCGATCGTTTCAAGATTGCCAAGCTATATCGCAATCAATCTGCTCATCCATGATTTCATCAATTTTCCCAGCAGTCGCAACATACAATCCCCATCAAGATATTCTTTTGGTGCTAAAGGCTGATCCTCAGATTGAGGTTAATTGTTTACACCAACTAAAAATTGCTCCACCCAATTGCTACGAACAAGTTTGCAAGCGTTGGTCAGAATTTAAACCAAGCCTAATGCCCTAAAAGCGATGCCTACAGCTGGCTACACCTACGCACTTCCATCATTACACGCGATCGGTCGTTGAGCATTCAAACGCTGGCTGAAGAAGTCGGTTATCGAGGAATTAGCAGCACGCGCAATTTTTGAGTGTTATTCCATCCAACTCTGGCAGTTATCAATTCATAAGGTTAACCAAAATGACCCCAGAAAAAAACACCCAAGATTGGCAACAAGCTTTCATCGCTACCAATATATTAGCAATTGGTTACAACGCTTGGGTTGGTTATTTAGAAGGAGAACGTGGTGTTGTAATTTGCAGTACCAATTCTCCACACTTAGGTATTGTTGGCGAAACATTTAAAGCGCATTTTATCTCACGTAAAAATCTTGCAGGTTTCTTAAATGCGTGGTTAATAGCACCGGATACTATACTGTTACAAAGACACTTCATGAATGCTCATATTCTCGAAGCTGTAGATAATTATAATCCGCAGACCGACGTTGTGTTTTTATTGGAGTACGGTCATCAAGCTGGGTTTTTCTATTTAACTAAATTACCAATTACACCACCGCAATGTTACCAATCTGTATGCAAAGAATGGGCAGAATTCCAACCGATATTCACCCCCTGGAACGGAGAAAAAATATGTCAAGATTAATTCAACTAGAATTTCCAGAACATTTAAATAATCCTCAAAAAATAATGAGTATAAGTCGTTTTTTAGTTTTTATTTTCCGCTTTTTAATTGCTTCTATCAACAAGGCATTTTTTGTAACTATTGAGATGCATAGAGCTTTCCTAGTAAAGTTGAAGCCTTAAACACCGAAATCTTAAAAACCTCAAGTACCGCCAATGCCTGCCCAACAGGAGATTCCCAACATGGTGACTCGGCCGCTCATTTCTAACATGGCGATGATTATCTGGTTCAATTGCCGCATTGTTGTCACGTTGATCTGCGGTAGCAGACATTGTAACAGTGATAGGATATCAGGCATGGGCTGAAGAGTAGTTTTTGAGTTGTCGTTGTGAGAGACAATAACTCTACTACATCAGCCCTATCTCTTCATACTCTTTTTTTGGCGAAGGTATTGTATGCGCCCTGGATTAATTTGAATTGGCTGAAGGGACTTGATGGTGATGAGATGAAAAATGCTGTGATTCCAAGGATATTGATCTGTTGCTCAAGCACCTGAGGAGAACACAGCAACGGCAGCAGTGACAATTTTTATCTCTACCTTACCTAAACTCGGCAGTAAAATTTCAGGTGTTATCGAAGGCATCTGTGAGAGCAATAGGGTTCCAATATTCACTGTAGTAAACAGTCTTGCCATCTTTGACTTTTAGTCGGACGACATAATCTTGTTCATAACGACGACCCGTAGTAGGAATTAGAGCTGATCCATGCAGCTATCCCCCATGAATTCCCTAAGTTCACCACGAACGTAAACGCGAAGGCTAAACAGATTTTCTACCGAGCTTCCCGCTGCATCTAGGACGATGCTTAGATTAGTCAGCACATTCTTTAGTTGCCCCTCGACGGTATGGCATAAAACTTGGTGGTTCATGTCCCAGTCAACTTGACCAGAAATGTAAACGGTAGCCGATGCGGTATCAATAACTGCTTTAGACATACCGTGCGGTCTGACATCATAGAGTTCTGGCGGATTGATAAGTTGTTTTCTCATTGTGCCTAATCCTTGTGCGTGTGAAAGTATAGAAACTGCTCATGTTCTGAAGTTTAATAAGTTTCAGCACTCAACTTCTTTCAGATTCTTACAACGCTTTATTAGATTCTTAATCTTAAGGTGTTCATTAATTTGCTTCAGGAGTATTCAGAAGCGATCGCAGCTTGAAGTGAGTTAACTTCTGCGATCGCTCTTTTGGTGTGGGTTATGAATATCTCCAAGATATTACAGCGCTTTTCAAGTAATTGAACTACACCACTCCCTACTCCCCGTCTCAGTTATGGTCTAAATACTTGAAAAATACTCTAAAAGCAATCCAAATCATTTCCTGGTAATCAACCCCCTAGATTGCTCCACCAGGCGAATAAACTCACCCCGATAGCCCTCCTGGTCTTCTCCCTTCGCCTGGGTTGCCAATTTCATCACCAAATCATAATTAGCATTCCCCTTATACTCAGAGTCACGCAGCACCATCCCAAAGGTAGCCACCGCAGCAGCAAATCTCAGGTTTGTGGAGGGTATCTGGTCGGTTCTCAAATCATCATCTTGGATGGTTTGGGTAAGTAGTTGACTGGTGCTGTCCTGGGGCAATTTATAGCGTAGTTTCACCTGCATTAACTCATTGCCGCCAGCATCCAGCGCTGTTTCACCAGAACGCTGATACCGCAAGGGGTCTACCTCCGGCAGTTTCACATCACTCTTTGTACCAGTGGGAATTATTTCATAAAGGGCTGTAACAGAATGACCAGCCCCAATATCCCCTGCATCTTTCTTATCGTCATTGAAATCCTGGTTTTGCAGCAGGCGGTTTTCGTAGCCAATCAAGCGATATGCCTGAACTTTCGCCGGATTAAATTCCACCTGAATTTTTACATCTTTGGCAATGGTAAACAAAGTTCCCCTTAGATCGTTAACTAAAACCTTTTTGGCTTCCAATAGGGTATCGATGTAAGCGTAGTTACCGTTACCCTTATCAGCCAGTTGCTCCATTTTTCCGTCCTTATAATTACCGGTGCCAAATCCCAACACCGTCAGGAAAATTCCCTGGTCTCGCTTCTGTTCAATTAATCGCGTCAGGTCGGCATCACTGGAAACCCCAACGTTAAAGTCTCCATCGGTAGCTAAAATTACTCTGTTATTACCAGACTTGAGGAAGCTTTGTTTGGCTATCTTGTAAGCTAGTTCAATGCCCTGACCACCAGCAGTGGAGCCTCCAGCCTCCAAGCGGTCAATCGCCGCCAGAATTTTTGATTTCTGACTACCAGGAGTAGCAGGTAACACCAATCCAGCATTCCCAGCGTAGACTACCAAACTTACCCGGTCTTCAGGACGCAGTTTATTCACCAGCAATTTCAGGGACTGTTGTACCAAGGGTAATTTGTTGGGATCATCCATAGAACCGGAGACATCAATCAGAAATACTAAGTTGCTAGGTGGTAAGGTTTCACTCTCTAGGCGTTTACCTTGCAAACCCACCTCTACCAGCTTGTGTTGAGGATTCCACGGAGCAGCAGCAACTTCAGTGGTGACAGAAAAAGGGCGTTCGCTTTTTGGTTGGGGATAATTGTAGGTAAAATAATTGATCAGTTCCTCAATTCGCACTGCATCCTTGGGTGGTAATTCCCCTTGAGTAATAAACCGTCGCATGTTGCTGTAGGATGCTGTATCTACATCAATGGAAAAGGTGGAAAGGGGATCATTACTGACGCGATGAAAGGGATTATCCTCAATCCGGTTGTAGTTTTCTGTATTGAATCTACTACCTGTTTGTGGCTCTGGGGCAACCCTTCCAATACTGCTACCAGCTTGGAGTTTAGGAATATTCGCGCGGTTAGCAACTTCAGGAAGGATAGATGAGTCAGACGGAATACTAAGGGGTGGGGCTGTGGGTAAGCGTTGAGTCTTTCGGATAGACTCAGCTTGAGTACGTTCTCTGGTAGTTTGAGTAGGAGTGATAGGACTACGATCTGCCAATTCATCTCTCAGACTTCTTAAAGTTGCTAACTCCGGTGCGAATTCGGACTGCAAGCGATACAGAGTTTTCATATCCGCTTGGGTAACTATCTTGGGATCAGTCGCTATTAGCTCATTGCTCCGATTTAGACAGGCATTCAAGACTGTGGCAAACTCAGTCCGGGTTACAGGAAGAGTGCCAAAGTTTTGGATGGGGACGACACAACTATACTGTTGTACCAATGCCTGGAGTGCTTGGTAGTCAGGGTGATTCGGTAAAATGGAGGTTGTTGGGGTAGAGATGGGAGAAGTCTGATTGGCTGGAACTGCAACCGTCGCAGATTGACGTAAAATCGCAATTCCTACTGACGGTATTAATAACAACAGTGTTACAATACTGACTCGCTGCCACATTTTGAACTGAATCGGGTAAGACATGGTTAAATCCTCACACTAAATTTTTCTGTTATATCTAAAGTTTCTACTTACCTAGAATAGTCCTGAGCAGCCTGGGATTTCATAACCGTTGCAGTTTTAGTAACTGTAACTTATACAACACTAATCATTGCTGTCTAGTATCAGGATATATAACAGTATTTATTGGTATCAGTTGAATAATCCGGGTCAAGCAATTACTCCATCGCTCAACTCCAGGACACTCAACAGTTTTTCTGACAAAGCAGTTAAATAAGGGCGAGTTAGCTTTTCCAAGGACTGCAACTCCCTTTTTGACTGTGCCAATTTTAGATTTTAGATTTTAGATTAAGATAGGACTTACGCACAAGTGACGGAAAATCAAACCGCAGAGGCACAGAGGACACGGAGGAATGAAAGTTTAAGAGGTATTTTGCGTAAGTCCTGTAAGAATTAAAAATTATTTCGGTTCATGGCCCGACGTTGTGTGGGCGGAACAATTCCATTTTTCCATTATTCAGCTTGCTCCACACCCAATCTTGCCGGGGTCAATCCAAAATCCAAAATTGATAGACTGTCTCCAAAGAGTGAATCAGAATATATTAGCTTCAGGCGATCGCACAATTTACTGCTATGAAGTGGGACAATTAGACATGTCCCAAAAAGAATGTAGAGACGCGCAAGAAACGCCCCGCTACGCTAATGTCCTGCTGCCCTAACGCGTCTTTACAAAGGTTTCGGCGAACGCATAATTGCCTAGCCCGCCTTCAAGACGAGATCGGAGGCGAATGCATCGCTGCTCTCGTAGCTTGGGTTTGGTTAGCTTGAAGTACAATTAAATCTAAATTTAAAAAAGAATCACAGCAGTATGGTAACTCTGGAACAAGCACTCGAGACAATCAGCCAACTCCCGCCAGAACAGCAAGAAATGCTCATAGAAATTATCAAGAATCGCCTGATTGAAACTCGTCGCCAAGAAATTGCACAGGATGCGAAAGTTGCGATCGCTGCCTTTCATCAGGGTCAACTGTCCCATCAGTCTGTTGCAGAAGTGATTACAGAATTACGAACAATACTGTCAGAAAGTGAATGAGACAATTAGTTATAACCCCGAAATTCAAGCGATCGTTTCGTAAGTTAGTTTTCGATAATCCTAAGCTACAAGAAAGAATTGAAGACACCTTACAACAGATGCAAGAGGATGTTTTTCTGCCTCGACTTGCTACACACTCTCTTGAAGGCAAATTATCGGGATTAAGCGCCTGTTCCTGTGGTTACGACTGCCGAATTGTGTTTTCACTCGAAATCGATCACAAAACTGACGAAGAAGTTATCATTTTGCTTGATATTGATACCCATCTTGAACTTTACTGAGATCAATCCTGGGTTGACGTAGCTCAACCCAAGTATCACATTCTGAATCCTCTTTGGTGACTAATGGTGCGATCGCCAAGAATAATACAATGTTAATGGTGGTAAGTGAAGGGCGTAGGCGTAGCCCCTCGGAGACATCGCTTACCCTTTGAACTCAAAACTTCATCCTTAGAACTGCAACATCCGAGATTCAAGGGTGAATTCTGGTAAGTGACGGGCATAGGTGTAACTCGTCGGAGACATCGCTTCCACAATTCCTTGCAGAGTTGAAGGTATAAAGCTTATCCCTCCTAAAGCAAAACCTCAAGTGTTGGAATTTTGCTTGTTTTCAGGAAACTTACACTTCACCTCGATTTCAAAATTACTCTCCGCCGAACCTTCAGTTACGAAGGGGATACCAGTTTTTCCGCCTATCTTCAAGCCAAACTTCAGAGTCACCTCTTCAACTTCGGCAGCACCTAAATTTTTAAAAGCGCCAATGGCATATTTGGTATAAGCTCGAATTTGATGGTGAACTTCCTCAATCTTGACAAATGCCTCTTCCCGCCAGCCGTAGGATTCTTTATCTTCATCAACCTCCGGTGTGATTATTTCTGGAACAGTTGGCGTTTCCTTTGACTCGAACAGAATTGTATAGATTTCCCCGTCTTCTTCAAAGACTAAACGTTCTATGTTCGACATCAAGCCCTCAGATTTTAGGTGTATTTACGTTATCTTATTCTGTAACAGACAACTTAAATATGTATAGATGGCTCGTTACGCGCTTGTTGTTGGCATTACAGATTATACAAATCAGCTTTCCAACCTCACAAAACCAGCTACGGATGCAGAAGCGGTAGAACAGGTACTAAAGGCGCATGGTGATTTTGAGCATATCGCTGTTCTCAAAGGGAAAGTTAGTACAACTAAGTTGGCTGAAGCTTTAAAAACACTTTTGCAACAACAAGCAGTTAAAAACGAAGCGCTAATTTACTTTACAGGGCATGGGATCACCGTATCTGACAGCTTAGGAACACAACAAGCCTATCTAGCCACTTCTGACTTGACAATTGTCACTCAAGGCAAGCAAATTATTGAACAAACAGGCGGGATTAGTCTTCTCAGTCTCAACAATTTAATTAGAGACTCCGACTTGAGTAGTCTAGTAGTGCTGTTAGATTGCTGTCATAGCGGTGAATTTTTAGAACGCAATCTCATCGAAAAAACTCTTACTGCCTTTATTTTACAGCGCGATTACTACTTTATTGCTGCTTGCAGAGGTTTTCAACAAGCCTATGCCAAAAAAATAGCACAACACAGTATTTTTACAACAGCTTTGCTGGCTGGTTTGTCACCAGAAAACACTAATGATCATGGAAAAGTGACAGGCGCTCGCCTCTTCGATATACTTGCCACAGAACTTAAAAGCAGTGGTCAAGAACCAATCCGCATGGGTTGGGGGCGTTCCATTACTCTAATTACCTACAATAATCAAACACAAGCTCAAACCTTTGAAGTAGAAGAAGAATGTCCTTACCAAGGGTTAAAAGCCTTTGAAGCCGAACAAAAACAGTTTTTCTTTGGGCGCCAGCAGGTTGTGAAGAAGATTCTGGGGAAACTGGAACAAATGCCCTTTGTTCCGATTATTGGCGCTTCCGGGAGTGGTAAATCTTCTGTAGTTCAGGCGGGTTTGATTCCAGAATTAGATGATAGTGTCTGGCAAATTTTACCGCCAATCAAGCCAGGATTTCAGCCTTTGCAGGAATTGAGAGGAGTTCTGAAAGCATTTTTTCCAGGGGCGAGAAAAGAAAGATTGCTTTGGGAGCTGATTACTAATGAACCGAATCCTTTACCTATAATTTTGCAGCATCTCACAGGTGCAGAAAAATTTTTATTGGTAGTAGATCAGTTTGAGGAACTATTTACTGTCTCTGTTGCTGAAGAAAAGCAGAGATTTATTGAATTGCTGACTCAGGTTGTAGAGATGACCGATTCGCGGTTAGCAGTTGTGATTACCATGCGATCGGATTTTTTTGAACCATGTTTAGATTATCCCTGTTTAAATAAATTAATTGAAAATCAGCTTGTTTTGATGCCGCGTATCACTGGAGTTGATTTAAAAGAGACAATAACCGAACCAGCTAAACTTCAAGGTTATAGTGTTGAAGAAAGATTAGTACTGAAAATTTTAGAAGATGTTGGTAAAGAACCGGGATACTTGCCGTTGATGGAGTTTGCTTTAACTAGACTTTGGGAAAAACGCGACCAACAAAAGCATCAGCTCACCCTAGAACAGTATGAAAACTTCCAAGGATTGACAGGGGCGCTGAATTTTCATGCAGAAAATGTTTATCTTTACGAAGATTATCAGCAGGATTCCCCGACTCAAGAACGAAATGAACAGGAAAAGGACTGGATTAAGCAAATTTTCCTGCGATTATTGCGAACGGGAGAGGGAGAAAAGGATACGCGACAGCGCCAACCAAAAGCTGAACTGTTAGCCATTGCTGATAATGACCAAAAACAGCAGGAAGCATTAAGTGAATTACTAGATGAAGGATTGGTGAAGGGACGTTTGATAGTAGCTGGGAAAGATGAACAAGGAAAAGCTTGGATTGACTTAGCCCATGAAGCCTTAATTGAGGGTTGGGAGAGGTTTGCTCAATGGCGACAACAAGACCGAGACTTACGGCGGTTACATGATAAATTAGCCGATGCTTTGCGAGAGTGGTTGTACAAGGAAGAAGATGAACAATACCTCATGCCAAGAGGATTGTTAGCAGAGGTGCAGAACAATTGGGAAAAGTTAAAGCCTGATTTATCATCTCAAGCCAAGAACTTTTCTCAGCGCAGCCTTGCTTATGAAGAAAAACGGAGTGCCGAACGGCAATTTGTTCTCCAAGACAGCATTAAAAAATCTTTGCAAAAGAAAACAGAAACTATCAAGAAAATACTCCCTGTCCAACCCCTCACAGCTTCGGTTATGGCAATACAAGTCATAGGTGAGAATCTGGAGAAAATGCCAGAGCAAATTCTCACTCCAGTTCAGAATAGCCTGCAACAAGCGATGGAGGTCTTAACTCCTTTCCGTGGGCATCAGGGTTGGGTCTGGTCTGTCGCCATTAGCTCGGATGGGCAGACGATTGTCAGTGGGGGTGGTGACGGCACAGTGCGGTTGTGGAATTTCCAAGGTCAGCCCTTGGCTGAACCCTTCCGTGGTCATCAGCGTGAGGTCTATTCTGTCGCCATTAGCCCGGATGGGCAGACGATTATCAGTGGGGGTGAAGACGGCACAGTGCGGTTGTGGAATTTCCAAGGTCAGCCCTTGGCTGAACCCTTCCGTGGTCATCAGCGTGAGGTTTATTCTGTCGCCATTAGCCCGGATGGGCAGACTATTGTCAGTGGGGGTGGTGACGGCACAGTGCGGTTGTGGAATTTCCAAGGTCAGCCCTTGGTTGAACCCTTCCGTGGTCATCAGGGTAGGGTCTATTCTGTCGCCATTAGCCCGGATTGGCAGACGATTGTCAGTGGGGGTGATGACGGCACAGTGCGGTTGTGGAATTTCCAAGGTCAGCCCTTGGCTGAATTCTTCAGTGGTCATCAGGGTGGGGTCATTTCTGTCGCCATCAGCCCGGATGGTCAGACGATTGTCAGTGGGGGTGATGACGGCACAGTGCGGTTGTGGAATCTCCAAGGTCAGCCCTTGGCTGGACCCTTCCGTAATCATGAGGGTGGGGTCTATTCTGTCGCCATCAGCGCGGATGGGCAGACGATTGTCAGTGGGGGTGAAGACGGCACAGTGCGGTTGTGGAATTTCCAAGGTCTGCCCTTGGCTGAACCCTTCCGTGGTCATGAGGGTGGGGTCTGGTCTGTCGCCATTAGCGTGGATAGCCAGACGATTGTCAGTGTCGGTCGTAAAGGCACAGTGCGGTTGTGGCGGGCTGACTGGCGTATATGGTTGCAAGTCTGTTGTGACAGGTTGCGTTACCATCCCATCTTCACCAATCCGCAAACTGAGGAAGCAAAAGCCGCTTGTGAAGTCTGCCGTAAATATGTTTGGAGTAAAGAAGAAGATAAAAGCGAGGATTAATGAGAAGAAAACAGGAGAAATAAACCTCTAATCTCCAAAGTTGAGGCTCAGAACTCCAGTTTTCACCTTGTGAACTCGAAATTTCGACCTCTGAACTCGGAACTTCGACCTTTGAACTCGCAACTTCGACCTCTGAACTTGAAACTTCGACCTTTGAACTCGCAACTTCGACCGCTGAACTTGGAACTTCGACCTCTGAACTCGGAACCTCGACCTCTGAACTCGGAACTCCGAGATCCAAGGGTGAATGATGGTGAGTCAAAGGCGTAGGGTAGCCCGTCGGAGCGATCGCTTTGATGATCAAAAATGCGATTGTTTGGTATCTAATAGTGCATCTACGCTTACCCTGAGAACTCGGATGTTCTAAACTGGAACTACATTGTAAACACTCAATGATGGCACAAATCACATTTAAGGTTGAAGCATTTTGGGATTCAGACGCAGAAGTTTGGGTAGCAACTAGTGATGACGTACCTGGATTAGTAACAGAAGCTTCTACAATTGAGGTTCTGACGCAAAAGCTGCGAGAAATAATTCCAGAACTGATCATTGTGAACAAAATTGTCCCTCCTGACTATGTGGGTTCTATCACCTTTGAGTTAACCAGCCATCGACAAGAGTTGATTAAGGTGGCTTCATAGATGGGTGCATCGTTTACTCCTGAGTTGAAAAAGATGCTTTCAGAAGTTGGCTGCTACTTTGAACGGCAAGATAAAGGAGATCATGAAATCTGGTACAGTCCAATCACAGATCGTCAGTTTGTTGTAGACGGAACCATCAAGTCACGCCATACCGCTAACGGAGTTTTGAAACAAGCTGGACTTCCCAAAGCCTTTTAGGGGGGTAAAATTACATATCAATGTATTGGAAATGGGGCTTTAGACTATTAATTGTATTCTTGGGGCTGTGGCTACTCTTGGATCTGGGTTCCCGCCTGGGAGCAGAGATTTTTTGGTTTCAGGAAGTTGGCTATCTCCAAGTTTTTCTGTTGAGGGCGGTGACTTGTGGTGTTTTGTGGGTAGTGGTGGCTGGGATAACTGCTGCCTATCTACTGCTAAATCTGGCTCTAGCACAACGGCTAAAATATCCCCAGTCTTTGAAGATTGAGTCAGCAGAATTGGGCAGTGAATTAACAAATTTTCTCAGTCCTGATTATCCAAGACGCAACGAAACTCGGATACTTGCACCACAACGCTTTCAACCATTGAGATTGGGCTGGTTATTACCCCTAACTCTGGTACTGAGCTTGTTGATCGGGTTGATCGTGGCTCACTATGGTCAAATTGCTCTTTACTACTGGCATTCTCCAGTTAATAACGCTAGTCTACCCATTCCCGCCCTATTTCGACCAGAGACAATCTGGCAACTCTTGAAACAGATTGTCTCTCAAGTCTGGTATCTCGGTTTAATTGCGGGAGGAACGATCGCCATCTTAATTTATCACCAATTTTTACTAAGAGCGATCGCAGTTTTGTTCAGTCCCATTTTTGCCTTCATCCTATTCCAACACTGGCCAAAGGTGCTGCAATATTTCCACCCCACCCTTTTCAACAGTACTGAGCCTTTATTTGGTCGAGATATCAGCTTTTACATATTTTCCTTACCCTTTTGGGAACTGCTAGAACTCTGGCTGATGGGATTATGTTTGTATGGCTTTGTCGCCGTTACTCTCACTTATCTTCTATCAGGGGACAGTTTGAGTCAGGGAATTTTCCCAGGTTTTTCGCCCCAGCAGCAGCGTCATTTATCTGGTATGGGTGGCTTATTAATGCTGGTAGCAGCTGTGAGTTATTGGCAAAGTCGCTATGAACTGGTGTATTCTACCCGGGGAGTCAGTTATGGTGCCAGTTATACGGATGTGACAGCCCAGTTGCCAGCTTACACCATCTTGTGCATCCTGGCAGTTGCGATCGCCTTTTACTTCCTTTGGCAAACGTTTTTCTGGAAACCCAAATCTCAGTATCGTCGCTTGGTATTTTACGGGTTAGGGGTTTATCTAGTACTAGTTGCAGCAGCTGAGGTTGTTCTCCCGACTGTGGTGCAATATTTAATTGTCCAACCTAATGAGTTGCAACGAGAGCAACCCTACATTCAGCGGACTATCGCCTTGACTCGCCAAGCATTTAATTTAGAAGCAATCGATGCTAGAACCTTCAACCCGCAAGGAACATTGACTGAAGTTGATATTCAAAAGAATGACTTGACAATTCGCAATATTCGCCTGTGGGATGAGCGGCCACTGTTAGAAACCAACCGCCAACTGCAACAAATTCGCCCCTATTATCGGTTTCCCGATGCCGATATTGACCGCTACATTCTCAAAACAGATGTCAGCCAACCATCAGCCTCCCAAAAGCTACCAGAACCAGTTGAACCAGCAGAACGGCAGCAGGTACTGATTGCTGCACGAGAATTAGACTACAGTGCCGTACCACAGGAGGCTCAAACATGGGTTAACCGCCGTTTAATTTATACCCACGGTTTTGGGTTTACTATTAACCCAGTTAATATAGTTGGGCCAGGTGGGCTTCCAGAATATTTTGTCAAAGATATTAGCGGTGATAGTAGCGCCCTCACAACTTCCAATCAAGCCATTCGTGACAGTATTCCCATTGGTCAACCCCGGATTTATTACGGCGAGATTACTAATACTTATGTGATGACTGGCACAAGAGTTAGAGAGCTAGACTACCCTAGTGGTAGCGACAATGTTTACAACTATTACAATGGTCTGGGTGGCATTGAAATCGGTTCAGCATGGCGACGCTGGCTATTTGCGATGTATTTGAAAGATTGGCAGATGGTGCTGACGCAGGACTTTTTGCCAAAGACAAAGGTGCTACTTCGACGAAATGTCAAGCAAAGAATTCAAGCGATCGCACCCTTCCTGAAATTTGACAGTGACCCCTATTTAGTAGCTGCTACTGCTAATCAAGATTTCCCAAGTAATCCCAGTTATCTTTACTGGATTGTTGATGCCTACACAACGAGCGATCGCTATCCTTACTCAGACATTGGCAGCGATGGGATCAACTACATTCGCAATTCTATCAAGGTAGTGATTGATGCCTATCACGGGACTGTTAAGTTTTACATTGCCGATCCAAGCGATCCGATTATTGCCACTTGGTCAGCGATATTTCCCAAAATGTTCAAACCGCTCAGTACAATGCCAGTCAATCTCCGCAGTCATACCCGGTATCCGGTGGACTTTTTCAAAATTCAATCTGAGCGGTTGATGATCTACCACATGACTGACCCCCAGGTATTTTACAATCGGGAAGACCAGTGGCAAATCCCTAACGAAATCTATGGCAGTGAACCCCGTCCAGTAGAGCCGTACTATTTGATTACTAGTCTACCCAGCGTCACCTTTGTTAGCGCAGCCTCTCGTAGAGAAGAATTTATTTTGCTTCTGCCCTATACTCCCAAACAACGGACTAATTTAATCGCTTGGTTAGCAGCGCGATCGGATGGCAAGAACTATGGTAGGCTGGTGCTATATGTCTTTCCTAAGGAACGCCTGGTTTACGGGCCAGAACAAATCGAGGCGCGGATTAACCAAGACCCAGTAATTTCCCAGCAAATTTCTTTGTGGAATCGCCAGGGATCGAGAGCCATTCAAGGCAATCTATTAGTAATTCCCATTGAGCAATCGCTGCTGTATGTCGAGCCAATCTATCTAGAAGCCACACAAAATAGTTTGCCGACTTTGGTGCGGGTAGTCGTGGCTTACGAAAACCGGATTGTCATGGCACAAACCTTAGAACAAGCATTACAGGGAATTTTTAAACCAGAAGTTACACCAGCGCCTGCGATTATCCGTCCCTTTGAAGAACCATCCCCGCCAGGTTAAAGTAATTCGTATAAACAAAAAGAAGCCCCATATCTCAACCGAAGGGAAGCTTTTGCAAGATATTTATTAACAAAATTTATTGCAATAGAAATAGTTTAATGGTTCAACATATGTAATAGATACTAAAAGTTAATGGACATGGTACAAAGTAACCAACTAGAGATTCGCCACATTAGTCCTAAAGTGAGGCAGTTGATTAAAATATACGCTGATGTTAATAACTGTACACAACCTGAGATGTTGGAACGCATTGTTTTGGAGTGGAACGCCCAACAAAGCGAGAGCGAACGACCCCCAGGAGACGAAGATGAATAGCTTTATTGGACAATTCTTAGTCTGTTTATAGCAAGGGCTTTCGTTAATTTGGCTCTTTAGTTATAGAAAAGTTTTCCAGAGATTGGGTCTTGTTTGAGGGATTGCATAAAATCTCTCAAAGTCATCATGCTACCCGTTAAGGTGAACTTAGGAGTACCATTTTGAGCAACGATTCTCACTTCACCATCTTGAATCTGAATCTTATTTTTAATGCTATCCCATAGAGTATCAAAGCTCTGATCATCCTTGCAACCATCGGCTTCAAGAAACTTTTGGCGCACTTCTGTTTTTAGCGCTAGTGCTTCCGCTGCTTGAGTCCGCGCCTCAAAGTGCTTAATTACATCTTCATAAGCACTCTCCCTCAGAGTTTTATTTTCAGCCTGAACTTGCTCTAACTGAGTTTTTATTGCTTGCAATTGGGATGCTAAAGCAGCTGATTTATGGTATTCAACTTTTAAAGCTTGCTTTGCATTGGCTAACAAGGTTTTATAATCTATCTGATCTTGATCTTGATTTTTTTCAGATTCCATCTTTATCTCTTGATCAACAGATATTTGGTGGTAAACTCTCGTCAGTTATATGATAAAAACTGGCGAGAGATTAGTAAATATTTTCTGTGTTATCTGAGTATTAGTTATTTTACCAATAATGGTAATTCAGAGCTAGGATTATCCTTGATACTATTTACACAAAAATTAATGTGGGAGCGGATAGCTCGCTCATAAACTCCAGTCTGCTGAGTGCGTACCCCTACAGCCTGATATATTAAGTTAACTTCTGGGAATTCAGACCAATACATCAAAAAAATGTCTTTAGCTGGAGTAATAATTTCATAATTATTCTCTTGTCTTTTCTTTCTGAGTTTACAATTATTTAGTTGTAATTTTTCTCGGAATAGTTTTTCAAATTCTGGAATTAACTCTGAAGTAATTTTCATGGTTTATACACGTTAAAACGTGTTAAGGATGCAAAGACTATCTGGTGATATTACTAAGTATGACACTTCAGATACCTCTTACAATATAGTGTATCAGTTATCAGATATTTGAGAAGAGGATTCAGACGCAGGGTAACTCGTTGGTGCAGCCCAAGGTAGAGAAGACGGTTCCCATCCTTAGCATCCCTTGCGTGTCTGGGGTTTTCCCCGAAGTTCAGATGCTTGCGGCAGGCTGTGCCAACAGCGTCAGCCGCCGCTCCCTTGGAAAATTGCTCCTACTTCCCACCAAGTGGAGCAAGTGGCGGGAGACGCCAAAAGCGACTGAGCGTCTTGCGTTAGCGCCGCGTTAGTGACGTGATTGCTCTTTTCAATCCAAAATCCAAAATCCAAAATCCAAAATCCAAAATTGATTGACCCCTTCAGGTTATGTTGTTTCAGTAAAGGTAGTTAGCAGAAACATCCTGTATAATTACACAGCTAAATCATCTTCTCTTTAGAGCCTTGCCAATCAGTACCTACAGGCTACAACCCGGGCCTTCAAGACCCTCTGCAAAGCTGATTAATTCCAAATACTCTGGATTTTCTAGGAACTTTTTAGCAGCCAGCAATCCGGCAATACTCCAAGTTTGATAAATTCTGGCTTCTTTGCCAATTAAACGACCATTGTTGCCATCATAGTATTCTGGGAATTTATCCTTAAATAAACGCCTTTCGGCAATAGCGATCGCTGCTTGGGCAAGTTCTGTTCGACCTATTTTCTGGGCCGCAGCGGTAAATAACCACAGTAAAACGGGCCAGTTACCGCCGTTGTGATAAGACCAAGCGCTGTTTTTGGAGTCACATCCTGTAACAATCTTCCACTCTAAACCTTCCAAAGCTGGAAAGCAAATTTTAATGGGCATATAGCCGATCAAGTCTTGCCAGCGTTGGGCAAACAAATTCATAATGCTTTGAGATTCTGTTTCGCTTGCTAAGGAAGCTATGATTGCCATCAGATTTACCAGAGCAAAAAAGCGAAAATCTATCCGTCCCGGTCCCAGATTTCCCGCTAGATATCCTCCAGTTTCAGGTAACCATTGGGTCAACCAACTGGGGATTGATTCTGAGTGGATGTTGAATTTATTAACAATTTCTTTACCAAATTCGTTACCCTTGTAACGATAGATTTCCCCCAATCGCTTCAAGTCTAGCCAGTAATAGTTGCGGATATGATATTTTAAAGATCCCAATCGCCTATTGACTTTGCTGAGGTAGCTATCGCCATCTCCATCTGGTAAAAGCAATTCACTAGCAGCCCTGAGGGACGCATAGAATAACACCTGAATTTCTAGAGGATGTTCGTACACTCCCATGCGACGGTCAATCATAAACGCACCATCGGGAACTAACATTGTTGGGTACAGGGAAAACCGATGTACTAGGCAAAGATCCAAAATTAACTTGATTCCTTGTTGAAAATTTGGCTGACGCGCTAGAGCCAAATCGCCTGTAGCTTTTTCATAAGCCCGTACCAGGAGAATCCACCACATACAGGAATCAATTGGGGGAACGCAAGCGATCGCCTGCTCACCAAAATCAGCGACCAAAAATTCTTCATCCCCATTAGAATGTACTTTGAAACTTGCAGGCATTAACCCCGCTCCCGGTTCAAAGCAGTCCATCTGCTTTTCATGACTTTGTAATTTCAGTGTTTCTATTAAGAAGTTACGCACAATATCTGCTTTGCCGTGCATGAGAAACACCAAGGCAGAAGGGACAAAATCGCGGAGGAAGCACTGATCATAATTGAGTGCATCTAACTCCGGATCGTGGACAGCTACAGTCCCAATGGGTTTTCCCTGGTAATAGATTATGGACTTTTCCAACAGTTCCCAGGCTTCTGCTGATAGCAGACTATTCTTATTGATCGCACTAGTCATAGGCGGCTAATTCCACTAATGGTATGTATCGGCTCAATTGTGGAAAGTACGCAAGCTTTACCTCAAGCTGACCAAGTTTTCTGGAAGTCAGCATATAGAGTTATTCCACCATCTACAAACAGCGTTTATCCGGTAATGTAGGCGACTTCATCCGAAGCTAAAAAAGCAACTGCGGCTGCCATCTCCTCAGAGGAGCCAGCACGCCCCATTCAGATGTGACTTTCCACGTAGGCGCAGCCCATCGTAGACATCACCTTTTTTTCTATCTAGGATTTACGCAAAAAACCTCTCAAACTCTTATTCCTCCGTGTCCTCTGCGTCCTCTGTGGTTCGATTTTCCGTTACTTGTGCGTAAGTCCTGCTACCTTCATCTATCCAGTCTTGATTCATTCGCGTGATCGCTGCTCCGGGGCCTTTCACGGACGCAGAGATAAGCACCTCAGAAATTTACTGTAATTACGCGGTTAAAGTCTGCTGTGGTAATACCAATTTGAAAAATGATTGCGACAGATGGATTTACACATCTCCCTGAACCAGCAGCGACTTCACACCACAATTTTCGATATTTCATTTCCGCAGGCTTTTTGCAATGCCATCTCTTCCGGATCTGCCGCAGCTTCAAGGTTTTTGAGGTAATTTATGGCGATGTTGCACCCAAGTTGTGCAAGTTTGATAGCGATCGCCTGACCGATACCTGACGTTGCACCTGTAATCAAGGCAATTCTTTCCTTCTAACCCTATCATATTTCCTCCCTAAGTTGAGCAATTCTCATAATGAGAATTGCAGTGATTAAAGGGAACTGTGATGATCCAGTCAGGCGTTGCTTGTATTCTCAAAACAACAACACCTAAGCATCTCTGGCTTAGTTATTTCTTCACATCGATCATTTGTTCAGGGTTGTACTAATTCAATCCAGTGACCCTCACAAATAAATTTATGTTTTAAAGTAGAAAATAGTTTGATAAACAGGAGTTGTTAGAAAACCAATGAAACCGTTAGGGTTAGTCCTATCTATCTTTTTGATGCTGGTCACACCTGCTATAGCAGTTGAGTTCAAAGGGCAAAATATCGATGGTCAAAAGCTGCCTGCAAGAGCTTACTACTATGCAACTGGTGGGGTCTACAAAGTTCAGGTGCGCTTTCACAAAAAACGAGCAACAATTTACTTTGACGATGGCAACCAAACAACCATACAGTTGAATCAGCAAGTGATCACTGACTCAAACAATATTGAAGGCTTTGGAAAACTAGGGCAATATCCTCTAAATGGAATATTCAGTGTTGGGTTGGTATATGACGATAATTGGCTCGGTAGCAGTGATAGTCAATCCCAACAGTCAAATCCGCTCTCCGGTTTGTGGAAAATTAGTTTGGAGTGAACACTCGCCTTTAAACTAATACCAGTAATTGCAAAAACCACATAGTGTAAGGGTGAATGTGAATTGCATCATCTAAAGTGAAAGAATTATGTCTATCTTTTTTTTTTAATTTGGGAAACCCTTTACTTTTCTGAAATTTGTATTACCTTAGACAGATGCCAACTTACTTACAGATGGCTGTAAGTGAGGGTCACAGAGGTGCGATCGCATTCAGATTCAGGAGGTAAATTATGGGTATATATACACACATAAGTATTTGATTAATCACAGCAATTGAGCCTAGAGTATTCACTGCTTAGACGATGCATCACTTTTTTGCAAATAACTATAGCAAGCGTTTCTAGACTAGATTGCAGGTTTTAACATAATATTGGAAACTAGAGATATAGATTATCGAAGCAAGTTTGTGCTCACAGTTTTATTTACAGCGCACGGCCTTATCTTAACAACTTAACTTCTGTGTAGGTGAGTTCAATTAGGCTTCAATTTAGGATGCTTTGCAATTATTTTCTTAAATACTAGATTTATGGATTCTTCTCAGATTGAAACAGGTGCGCCTCTTTCTATAGAAATTGCTCAGATTGCCTCACCATCAACAACACTTTCTCCTACCTCAACACTCAGCCCTCGTATTTCTAAAGATGCTATTCGCACCAGTTTGAGGGCTTCCACTATCGATGGTGTTTTCGCAGCAGTTTTCTCTATTGGCACTGGCGGAGTTTTACTAAGTAATTTCTTGGTGGAGTTGGATGCCAGTCCACTGGTATTTGGCATGGTGAGTTCTATCCCCATGTTGGTGAATCTTTTTCAGCCAATGGGTGCTTACTTGTCTGAACGTAGTACTAGCCGCTTTCAGTATTCCCTTCGCACTCATGGGATTGGTCGGCTACTGTGGCTGATTTTAGTAATTGGCATTATTAGCTTTAGTTGGGGAGGGCTTAATTCCGACCAATTAGTGGGATTGTCGCTCTTGATTCTCATATGCAGCCATCTTTCTGGAGGACTGGGAACTGCATCGTGGTTCAGTTGGATAGCAATGTTAGTCCCACGGCGATTGCGAGGTAGATATTTCGGGCTACGCAATAGTATTGCCAACTTAACCGAGTTGATCAGCTTGCCAATAGCCGGTCTAGCTGTATCACATTGGTACGGGGGGAGTATCCAAGGTTATGGGGTAATTTTGCTCTTAGGCATTGTCTTTGGAATTGTGAGCTTGGGGTGTCAGTATTTCCAGGTAGATATGAATCCCCAATTACAAAACACTAATTATACTAGTTCATCTCAAACCAGTGAGATTAAGTCAGACTCGGCACCAAATGAACCTGGTGAGATATCTGAAGCAATCTGTCTGCCGCAAATACCAACTCCCCAAAACCAGATAGATAGTAGCATTTGGAAAAACTCTAACTTTTTGGTGTTTCTGCTTTATTTCGGTTCATGGACATTTGCTGTTAACCTGAGTGCCCCGTTTTTTAACCTTTACTTGCTAGATATGCTCAACCTGGATGTGAGTTGGGTAACTTTCTATAACAGCCTGCGAGCCGGGGCACATATGCTGATGCTCATCGTCTGGGGTAGATTAGCAGATAAAATAGGCAATCGGACTATTCTAATTTCTAATGGAATTCTAATTGCAGTCATACCTTGGCTGTGGCTGAGGATTGGTTCTAGTCCTCTTGACCTCTGGCTGTGGTTACCGCTGTTACACATTTTCATTGGAGGTAATTGGGGAGCAGTTGACTTGTGTAACAACAATCTCCAGATAGAGATTGCACCAGTAAAAAATCAGTCTATCTATTTTGCGACAGCAGCAGCTGTTGCTGGAGCAAGTGGTGCTTTAGGAGCAACTATAGGTGGCTTCATTGCTGAATTTGCTGGGTCTTTTGGCATAATGGAAGTGTTCATTGTGTCTGGCATATTACGGTTAGCGTCCCTTGTCCCACTTATTATTAAAAAGGATCTGGGTAGTTAGATGAAGTTAGTTGGCTAACAAACAGTGTTGCACTTTGATTGCGGATTTCTCCACCTATGGGAAGAATTGTTAACTTAATATCTACTCTATACTGATATACTGAAAAACTTTTGTGAGAGAATAACAAAGTTTATATCAGTAAAGCAGGTTGCAGAAATCCGTTGTCAGATAACAGATGCGTTCATGAAAAAAATATTGAATGACTACAATAACACAAAGGTTCATCGAACTCGCATCTATATTACTGGAGCTAAATTCAAATTGGTTCAAGCTGATGAAGTTAACCCTGCCTCTTATTGCTCCAAAAGTCGCTAATTCTCAATCCCAACTGTTTGGTCTAACCCAAAACAGTTAAACTTTAAAATCTGAAAAAAGTTACGATGCTCAAGGTAGACACATCAATAATCAGCCCCGAACAAGTTGAAGCTTTCGACCGAGACGGCGTTATTTGCGTCAAAAATGTTTTGGATGAAATCTGGGTAAAACGGATGCAAACAGCCGTTGACAAGAATATATTAATCCCTGGCCCTTTGGAAGTCAAAGGTATGCCAAGACCAGAAGGTCGTGTGGAACATGCCAGTAGCTTATGGCTTGCTGATGCTGATTTCCATGCTTTGGCTTTTGAATCTCCGCTGGTAACACTTGCCGCTCAAGTCTTAAAATCGGAAAAACTGAACTTTTTGGCTGACGGTTTTTTTGTTAAAAAACCGAAAGCAAACAGCCGTGTTGGGTGGCATAACGACCTACCTTACTGGCCTATACAAGGCTGGCAATGTTGTAAAATTTGGCTGGCTTTAGATAGCGCCAATCAAGAAAATGGTCGATTAGAGTATATAAAAGCCTCTCATCGATGGGGCAAAGAGTTACGTGAAGAATCAAACCCCTCATGGTTTGCAGAGCCAGAGCCTCACGAAATTTTGTCCTGGGATATGGAGCCTGGAGATTGCTTGGTTCATCATTTTCTCACAATTCATCATTCAGTAACCAATATATCTTCCACACAACGACGTGCAGTAGTGACGAATTGGACTGGTGATGATGTTACTTACTATCACCGCCCGAAAGCATGGCCTTTCAGACCTCTAGATGAAATTGATTTACCAGAGTTTAATTCATTCAAAGCCAAAAAGCTTGGTGAGCCAATAGACTGCGATATGTTTCCTAGAGTTGAACTGCATCGCTAGTTGGGAATCCTCATAATTAAACTATTAGTAGAGCAAGGCGCAAATAAAACAGCCATTTAAAATCAGTAAAAAGTTTACCATATAAGCTTTTTGATTTTTTGCTCTTGACTTTTACCTTGCGCTACTAATACCAATTATGTATGAAGATGCGCCAAACTACATGAGGAACGAACCGCATACTCCTACGGAGAAGCAAGCTACGCGCAGCGTCTGTCTGCGACACGCTGCGCGAACGTAGAGAAGAACGCATACCCCTACGGGGAAGCAAGCTACACGTAGCGTCTCCAAGAGTTGGACACAAAGAAAGAAATAGAAGCCAAGAAAATTTGGCGCAGCCTCAGAGGATGTTTTAAAAGTCTTCTTATCGGTATCAAAACGTTCTAAATCCTCCTAAATCTCCCTTAAAAAGGGGGGTTAGGGGGGATCAATAAGTGCCTAAAATCATAGCTAAACACTTTTCAAAAGTCCTCTTACGAAGAAATGGTATTAGATGTAATCTGATCAAGTTCATCGAGAATATTGCTATCTATATCAATGTCAAATTTTCGAGCAAAATGAGCAGATGATGCGAGCAGATTAGGCAAATCTTCCATTAGCAATGTCTTTGGATGACAGCCTCTACTTGACCAATCAATATAGCGTCGCCGGTCGTTTTGCAGCTTGAGGTGAGGTGCATTAGCAAGTATAGTTTGAAAATACGACTCGTCTGTATACTTAAGCTGACTGTAGTACAAGGTTAAATAATTTTTCTGACTGTGAAAATCAATAATGTACTCGGCAGCTTTGCGATTGGCACAAAACCATTGACTTCCACTAAAGCAAGCAAGTTTTTTTGAAAAAGGAAGGAAAGGTTTTGTTAATAGTGGATGTTCTAAGCGTATTTCTATATTCAGTTGAGCAAAATATTTTTTTAAGTAATTAAAATAAAATGACTTTGTACAGTATCGTTGATAGGAATTTTTTAGCCATAACATATTTGGTTTTAAATCATGTTTATAAGTCTCATATGTGATTCGCTCATACTGAATATAAGCATCGTATGGACTTGAGGCTAGATCATCCAATATTTGCCTTGCAGTTTTAATGGGATAGTCTGCTCCACTGAGTAATACAAACCAATCAGGTGGATCTGGAACCTCGGACATTAATTTAAGTGCCTGTACTGTAGCTTCTACTAACGTAAAACCTGCCCACTCTGTTTGTACATAAGGACGTACTAATAAAACATTTTTTGATAGAGTATCTACAGATAAATCAGATTTTGAAAAATCATGATGACACACAATTACAGGATAATTAAACATCATATTTAACTTATTAATTAGCCTGTAGATTTGTAGAGGTTTTGTATGAGTTAATAAAATAAAACCTATCGAATTATTGTGATCATTAGACATTTACTTAAATTGTATAGTTTTTAAAAAGATTTTAAAAAAGGTATATTTGGAATAAAGAACCAGATATTTTTTCGTTGGTTCAATCTGACTAGAACGAGACAACGATTTTATTAACTTTGTTAGAGTCCACTGATTTTAAATGTTGTGGTGATTTGAATTCAACAACCACTGACTAGGAATTAAAAACCTTTGGAGAACGATCGCCCTTGGCGTTGATGTACCCCTTCTCTTAAAACTTGCTAGCAAGAGCGTCTCATAGAGAAGCGATCGCTCCCTCAACCAACTCTTGATAAGCGATCGCTCATCTACACACTACAAGGAAAAAACCTATATCAATAGATTTACTATCAATTCTGCAACGCCTTTTTGTTACTACCCAATGTTTCATTGATAGCCATCATTAATAACTCATTTAGAGGGATTCCCACTGCTTTCGCCATAGAGGAAATCACGCTTTTGGGGGCAAAAGAACAATATAACCCGGCTTCTAAGAACCAAGGTTGTCCCTCTGGGTCGATCCGGAAGTCAAATAAACTGTAGTGGCGACAACCCAAAGCCTGATGACACTTTTTAGCCACTTGCTGAACCTTTTGGGTCATTGGGTCATTAGGGTCTACAATCCAAGACTTCTTATTATCTTTAGCAGCAAAACCCAAGTTGCCATCATCGGTTTGTTGGAGTTTATCAGCATGGCTGCGGATAGGTTTGGAGTGGGGGTCTAGCAAATACTCTTCAAGGGGTAAACCCACTAGTTCCCCGTCTTTGACAATGATGCCGCATCTGACTTCTCGACCGAGTTCGATGAATTCTTCTACAATCACCTCCGAAGCATATTCAAATGCTTTCTTCAGAGCAGCGTCATAGTCAGTAGCTTCTTTGACTAAGGTCATCCCTAAAGAGTTGTCGGAACTTGCGGGTTTGACGATTGCTGGAGGTGTAATTGTCGGAATATCTCCTTGGCAGAGCAGTTCTCCACGAGGCACTTTCACCCCTGCTGCTTCGACAATTGCTTTGGTTCTGGCTTTGTGGGCCGTTATTGCCATGATATCTGGAGTATTGCCTATGTAAGGGATATCGAGCAAGTCGAATAAAGCGCGGTATTCAGTCATTCCAGGGATACAAAACATTTGTGGTAACATGATGTCAATGTTTTGCGCTGTTAGAAACTGTATGGCATCAGACAGAGGAATCGGTTTGGTAATAGCAATATCTTCTCGACTGAGCGAATCAGGAAATCGCCACTGGCGATCGGGTGTGATGTATGCAATCTGAAAATTATAGTGCGATTGATCTGCCGTTCCTGCTAGACAGTCTTGGGCATAAAGGCGTGACAAATCACAGTAAAAATCATTGTGTGCAGACCCAACTAAATGAAGAATACGAAGTACTGGCATGATTCATCTTCCCTAACTTAATTACGAATTACGTAGCTTGCTTCTCAGCGGAGGCGAGTATTACGAATTATTTTAATCGCCACCTAATTCCACCAGTTTGCCAATGTTGAAATCTATTTTTACCCATCCTTTGAGTTGTTGCAGATTCTTCAGCAAAAGTAAAGGAATTTGCCAGTGATGCAAAGTCAAAAATGGTAGAGGATCAGCAAAATAGTAAACGGCATCAGTGCCTCGCACTAGGGTATTAATCGATGTTTGCAATTGTTTCCAGGAACGGATACCAGTTAGTCGCCAGATTTCATGATATATAAAGTAAGTGGGCTTGCTACTTGTTAAAGGTTCCAGAGGTGCAGGTAAGGGAGTTTTACCAAGATAGGCATCTGCAACACCAGAATGATTGTAGAACATTGTGATTGCGGAATGCGTGCGGGGATTGCATTCAATGGCGTAAACTGTAGCGTCTTCAGCTTGGATAAAGTCGAAAGACACTTGTCCAGTCAATCCCAAACTCTTGACGAAATGTTGTACCCATTCACGGATTTGAGGATTTTCGACGTTTTCATAGTTGATTTGAAATGCAGAAGAGTTTGAACAGCAATGCAATCTTAATTCCCCATCCCGGACTGTACTATGTGTGCATAGTTCCTTGCCAGGAATAAACTCTTGCATAATCCAAGGTTTTTCTGGACTGATGGGTAAACTGTTGACAAAGGCTGCTGTCTCTTCTGGGGTGTCGCAGGGAAGTTTAGTTAAATTTAAACGACGAACAGAGTCGTAAGAAATACTTTTTAGAATATATTTGCGGGTTTCTTGACTAAAATCAAAATTGATAACTTGTTGAGGATCTGTGATTTTAAAAGATTTGGGGACAGATAAACCAAGCGATCGCGCCTGATCAGTGAAGGCAAATTTATCATCTAGCATCTTGGTTACATCTGCATCAAAGTGAAAAACTTCGCAGTATTCTGATAATGCAGGTTTTGTTAAAGAGTCATAATAGCTAGCGACAGGACTGCATACAGGTACATAAACGTCAACCTTCTCCTTTTTGACGATTTCGACTAGCGCCTGGATATAGCCTTCTGGGTCTTTTTCCGGTGTCGGAACTGTATAAAAACGACTTACAGCCTTTGAGAATCTATGCCCAGACAACCAGTATTTGTGACCTTCAATCAAAATAACTCTGTGTCCAGCTGCATGGAAGCTGCGAGCAAGTTGCAATGCTTTGGTCATCTTGGCTCCACTTACCAAGATAGTCTGAGGATGGGTAGCTACAAAAGCTTTTTTCCTAAACGGCTCCACAATGCCCCACAGCAAAGATATCAACACTATAAAAGCATTGAACGGCAAGGCTATTAGTAATAGTGTCAGAATACCGAGAGTCTTGAATAGACTCACTACCTTTACGCTGACACCCGTTGAGGGCGTTGTAGATTGAGGCAGAAATGAGGAGATTGATTGCGTCATAAGTCTTTGAAAGTAGGGAGAGCAGGGGGCAGGGGGCAGGGGAAGAAAATAATTGTCTCCTTGTCCCGAATGGCATTAAGAAAAGCCCAAAGGTTTGTGTCACCTTATTCCCAGAGGCTCTGCTTCTGGTCAAGAAAGAGGAGGCAAAGCCTCCCTGACTGGTGGTTAAAAGTTTACAGCTTCTTAACCAGTCAGGGCAATGAGCTGTATCTTAACTTAGTGCCATTCCTGCTTGTCCCCTTGTCTCCTTGTCTCCTTGGCCCCTGATTATGCCACGCGTCTAATCAGGGTTACACCATCTCGTATGGGTAACAGAACTTGCTCTACACGAGGATCGGCGGCGACAACACGATTGAACTGAGCGATCGCTTCACCGTTGGCAGTACGTTGTTCTGGCGGTAGGTAAACTTGTCCCTGTAACAAAGTATTATCCACGCAGATTAACCCGTTGGGAGCTAGTAAGTTACTATCCAAAATCGTCTGGAAGTACTCTACATACTCCTTTTTGTCAGCATCGATGAATATCAAATCAAATGATTCTTTTCTTGCTTCTAGCTTGTGGAGTGTCTGTAAGGCAGGTGCTACTTCTACGACAATTTTCTTGCCGTGGGGAGATTCATCAAAGCAACGAATAGCAAATTGAGCGACATAGGCATCTACTTCGCAACCTAAAAGTTGCCCATCGCTTGGTAGTGCTTCTGCCATTGCCAAGGCTGAGTACCCTGTGAACATTCCCACTTCTAAGATGCGTTTTGCCTTAGTCATGTAAACAAACATTTTCAATGTCTGTCCTTCAAGATGTCCTGACAACATCTCCTGTTCTAGTTGACGCACTGTTTCACCATCGCTAAAGCGCTTGCTCCAGTCTTCAATGCTAGTTTTTTGGGCCAATGCTGTCAATGCGCTCGACTCGGGGGTAGTGTAATCATCCAAGTAGGGATCTAAACCCGTTGCTAATTGAACTCCCTGCCGCAGAGAATCTAATATCTCTACGGGAATGTTGTTCTCTTCTGCTAATTTGAGGGTTTGCTGTAACTGGGCTACTAAGATACTGTGTGGCGTTATCGGTCTAGCAGTCTCTCGTCCTAAAACACTAGTCATATTTCTAGACTCCCAAGAGCTTGGCTTCTTGACTTTCAATGTAGGCGTCAATCCCTTCCCCACCACGAGGGTATCTAGCACAAAGATGTTTATGTTCAGCTAAGGCAGCATCAAGTTCTTCACGGGTGAGATCGTTGGCAAAGAAGCACTTACCAATAGGACGAGGCATGGCTGCGCGTTGTTTGCCATCTCGTGTCAAGCTTATAGACTGGGTAGCATACCACAATAAATCCCCATCTAGTAGAGGATGATCCAGTGATAAACCTATACGATTCATCAAGTCTAGGATGCGATCGCGCTCTTGAGTTGAAATATAGCCCCGTTGTCCTGCAATGGTTGCAGATAAAGCCATATCTATATTGACGGCGTGACCATGATATAGGGGTATGTGAGGTGCTAATTCTAGGGTAGGACTCCAGGTATGACCGTAGGCAATGACGCGATCAAGGTCTATTTCATGCAAGTTAGGAGTTTCTAACTCCAGCATGGTTTTGATTGCCTCGTAGTTAAGTTTATGGGCAATCTCTTTAAGTTCCGGTGTACCATTCACATGTCCAAAGTGAGTGGAAAGCAGTTCTTCGCCATATTCGTATAGCAGTTCAAAAACTTCAGAGTTAGAAACTACAGCAATTTTCACTAACTCTGCCATACCATTACGAACTTGAGCTGTTGGCAAGGTTTTCAAAAATGAGAAATCCAGGATCACTTTCAAAGGTGCATGATATGCTCCCAAGCGATTTTTTTCCTTGCGATGATTAACTGCAACCTTAATCGCTACACCTGCATCAATTAAACCAATCAACGTAGTAGGAATGCGAATGAAGTTACTCTTGCGACGGTAAGAAGCGCAAGCAAACCCAACCACATCAGTAATTAGACCACCACCGACGACTAAGACTGGTTCCTTACGAACTAAGCCAAAGTCCGAAAAAGCATCAACAATTTTTTCAAAAGTTGCAAGGGTTTTAGCTGTCTCTGTAATAATGATGGAAAATACTGTGAGTTCAATGTCATAGTGCCTAAAATATGACCTGATCTGCTTGCCATAAAGTTCATGCACATTGGCATCAATTACAATCAGACAGCGACCAAATTTTGCATAGCTATCTGCTATTTCTCTGTTTTTAATATCAAATGCACCGTTCACATAGACTAGACTAAAATCGATTTTTTCGTAACCTTGCACGTGAAATGCAGCTTCCGTAGCTTCAAAGGACGCTTGAACTTTATTCATCTGTTTTGACCTTATTCCAATTAAAAAGTTGTGAGATTTCGCTAATAATTGCGATTTACCCTAATGTATGCCAGCAAGCAATTATGCTCTTTATCCTTTCAGATAAAGACAGTACAAAATTAGCTTTCAATAAAAAAAGCTTACTTTTATTACTGACTGGTAATGTTTTTAAACAACACCATTCATTTGAGTAAATTCTGTAAATGGGTTAACCTTTAATTCGGTATAACCTAAAACTAGTCAACTAGCCCCACTAGCAATATATTGGCATAATACTTGCCTGTTTCTTTCGTGGATTATTGACTTTAAATTTGGGAAATTAATCTGAATCAGATTTATTCCACTATGTTTAACCTAGTGGCTTTCCAACTGTACGATTTCGCAAAAACTCTAGCCTAAACAACTGATTGTATCGTTTATTTCCAGGCTTCAATTTGAGATTAGAACCCTGATTAATCGTTAATTCGCTGTTTTTTAGCATTAGCATCAAACCTTGTATCACTAAACTAGCTATATTCTATTTTGTTCAGAATGACAGTGGGCTTTTAGGAAGTTTATCTGAATTTTAATTAACTCCACTATGTTTGTCTCTAGCAATTTTCCAACCGTTAGACTTTGCAAAACTTCTATCTTAGTAAACTACTCATATTGTTTATTATTGTCTATCTCCAGGCTGACATTTGAGATTACAGGCATGATTAATCCTCAGCTAGCTATTTTTTAGCATTAGTCTTAAACCATAAAATGGCTAAAAACGAAGATGACTCACTACACTTTATTCAGAATGACAGTAAACTTCCTCTTCAATTCAGTCAAATTACTGATCAGTATTTAACATACTTACCTCAGCTACTCCTGAAAATTCAGAATTTAAAGATATCTGAGTTATCAGTTACAAAACTTTAACTTTATTAAGGATCGCTTGTGTGTTCAAAAATTTCTAAGTTTGCTTTAATTGGCTTTATAGCTCGAAATTAAGCTATTTTAGCTTAAACCAGCAAATAATTTACTGGCTAATAACTTAAAAGCACAATACAAATCATAACATTAGAATAATACAAATCATAACATATTTAAATATATTTAAGTCAATCTACCGTGCGGAGTGTACTGGGTAACAGGGGATTTTTAAAAAAGTATATCTAAAGATAGATATTTGATACAGCAGCCATATCTAATATCATGTCCGCTTGATTGCTTATTAAACCCGAAGAACCCCACCCCCAACCCCTCCCCGCAGGCGGGGAGGGGAGCTAAAGCGTAACTTTTGCGGGGTGGGGTTCTTTTATTATGGGTAATTTGGCGGACATGATATAAGGCACTTATCAATAATAAAATGCCCTGCCGTCGATCAAAGCCCCCTATTTCGTAAGCGCCAAAGTATAAGAGTGTGCAAACAATATGCTTGATTCGGTGAGGCAGCGTGCTCTTACATGGGTTTTCCCCATGAGCGACTCTTCTCTACCAGAGGCAGTGCCAACAAGACGCCCAAGGGAAGCAGCGTTAGCGAGTCTTGTCTACGACACGCTGTTGGCGTTTGAGCGTCACCCCAAACAAGCTGGGCATTTTATTTCTTGGATCTCCTTTAGGCTGATGTTAGATTAAATTATTAACTGCAAACTGCGATCGCTTTTCAAAAGAAAGTGGCGTAATCTGATCGCAAAGTTTCTTAGGTTTTTAAAACTTGTTACACCACTGTAGTTCCACCTGCTGGGAGGGGATTAAGGGGAGCTTTATCTGCGGTAGCAAGCATTGTAACAGTCATAAGATATCGTGCATGGGCTGAAGAGTAGTTTTTGAGTTGTCGTTGTCAGAGACAATAACTCTACTACATCAGCCTTTCTCTTCATCCTCTTATTTTGGCTAAGGTATTGCTACATTATTAAATAATTAATTGTTCGTGCATAAAAGGAGCGATCGCTCTCGAATATTACCACCTGTGTAGGCAGTAGTCGGCAGTGAGGGACAACCTTGAATTGCTCCATCAGCTTCAATTCTCAAGGTAGAGAGTCCAACACCACAACCTTACCAAAATGAGAATTCATCCTCCTTTCCCTGTCCCCGCAACAAGGGTTCATAAGGGCCGTAATAACCAATATTATTTCCCGCCTGAAGTTGCACACCTTCTTGGTAAGCATGATGCGCCACAAGGGCAAGCATGGGGTAGATATCTAACAGTTCATGTGGTTGAAGGAGGATATCTGCGTTATCGGCTTCATTTCCTACACAAAGTTTAGACTATACGTACCTTATAAAGTGGGTGGAAAGGTTAAATTTAGTTGATACGTTGAGTCGGGCATTGACTAAGGCTGGTATTTAATCATCATATTTGGTTGGCAAAACACAGTATTTATATTTAGAAAACCAATTTTCATCTAAAATTTGTTCTTAAGAGCCAAGAAGTACAACATTGTGCTTCAGGTTTTGAATACTCAGAATTGCCTCTAATCTCTCACCAAAAAAAAATATCCTCTGTGACACCATCATAATTTTGTGCAACTCTTCGTATATAGTCAAATATCTCGTCATCGATATCACCAGAACCGAGAATTATCAGTCCTCCCGTTTTGTGGAGATTTATGAAAGCGATGTTTACGGCGGGCTACGCCTACGCATCTGTGTACTTGATTGCGGTGCGACAAAGTTTGGAGTACCTCAACACGACTTTGGAGTACCTTGACACGATTTTCAAGTACTTCAACACGATTTTCAAGTACCTCAACACGACTTTGAAGTACCTCAACACGACTTTGAAGTACCTCAACACGATTTTCAAGTACTTCAACACGACTTTGGAGTACCTCGACACGATTTTCAAGTACTTCAACATGACTTTGAGGTATCTGTTGCTTATATAGCAGTCCTAAATCAAACGCGCAGAATTTGAGATCGTTTTAACCCCCCTGTAGTTCCCTTTTGGTAAGCAGGGCCAATTTTTTGGATTTACCACGTTTGACAAGGCGCTCATAAAAGGCCTTAATAACGGGATTATGACGCATAGCAACTACAGCGTCATCCTTGCCCAATGCGGACTGTATACTTTAAATATCAGTGTTTAAAGCTTTGACCTTGGCGACTGTTCAAGTTGTATCATCGAGACTGTTGTAGTGACCCGTGTTACAAAGCGGTCTTTCATGATCAAGGTTGGGGCGGTCTACTACTATTTCTAAGATACAAAGTTGGGTTGAACATTCGTGTTACCCAACTAGAACAAAGTTTTGGGTGTTGGGTTTCGTTCCTCAACCCAACCTACACCTAAATTCATAAAAATTATTAAAAATAAGGGTTTCGGATTTTTATTTAGCGAGAGTAGTAAAAGAGAGGTAATGCATAAAGAGGTTTGGGTTGTAGTCTTGGGCTACTAATGCTACATACTCAACATCCCTCATGCTGAGGTTATGAATTTCAGTCAAGGTGCAATACTAGAAATATTCCTTAAGTCTAAATTAAAGCTTACTCAAAGAATGAGGTTTTCATTTCCCAAGTCCTAGAGAATAAATGAAATACCCTTCATAACCTTTCAAATTCTCAGCGTCAAAAATCGATAATTATTAAGGAAAAAAATGGCTAAAACTAAGGCAACTGACATTCTTTCATTAATTGAACTAGAACATCGCTAAATTGAGAAACTTTTTCCAGCTAACGTCAATTGTCTAACTATTTGTATAAACAGTTAGCCATAATTTGCACGGAATTAGTGCATTAAAATTTCTAAATTATTCCTTCATTAGAGAGTATGAAAATGACTGCTACAAATGGTAAGCACAAAGTTCGTTACGCCGTTGTTGGTTTAGGTTGGTTTGCCCAAGAAGCTGCCTTACCTTCCTTTGTTCACACGGAAAACTCGGAATTAGTCGCATTGGTTTCAGATGACCCTATTAAAAGCGAAGAACTGAGCAAAAAGTATGGGATTAAGCATACTTACTCCTATGAAAAGTATGAGGATTGTCTGAAAAGCGGCGAGGTTGATGCAGTTTATATTGCACTACCCAATCAATTACATTGCGACTACACTGTGCGGGCTGCTAATCAGGGAATTCATGTATTATGTGAGAAGCCAATGGCAATAACCGAACAAGAGTGTGAGGTAATGATTCAAGCTGCTAATGACAACAATGTGAAGCTGATGATTGCCTACCGCTTACATTTAGAAGAAGCTAATTTACAAGCAATCGAAATTGTGCGTTCAAAGCAAATTGGTGAACCACGGATTTTCAATTCGGTTTTTACTCAACAAGTAGAAGAAGGCAATATTCGTTTACAAGATGTCACAGGTGGTGGCACGCTCTATGATATTGGCATCTACTGCATTAATGCTGCACGTTATCTATTCCAAGATGAACCAATTGAAGTATTTGCTGTAGCTGCCAGTGATGGAGAACAACGCTTTAGCGAAGTGGAAGAAATGACTAGTGTCATTTTGCGTTTCCCTAATGAGCGATTGGCAACGTTTACCTGTAGCTTTGGAGGGGCAAGTGTTTCTACTTATCAGATTGTAGGTACTCAAGGCGATTTACTAGTAGAATCTGCCTATGCTTGGCAGGGAGAACTGAAGCATTACCTGACAATTAATGGTGAAACCCAAGAGCGTACCTTTGCGGATCATGATCAACTAGCGGCTGAATTTACCTACTTCTCTAATTGTATTCTGCAAGATAAAGACCCAGAACCATCTGGGACGGAAGGATTGATTGATGTTTCGATCATTCAAGCGCTTTACCAGTCAATTGAGACGGGTAAATTTGTGCAGATCCAAACTCGTGAGCGCCATCAACGTCCCACATCGGCTCAAACTATTGAGCGTCCTCCTGCTGAGGAGACGCCAGATTTGATTCATGCTGCTGCACCTTCTAAGGAGTCGTAAGGTAGATTAAAGTAATACTGAGGTAAGGACTATAAACAGCGGGCAGATCACTTTGATCAACGTAATTGAAATGCCAGCCGAGTCGATCAAGCAGTTTATCAGCGATTGGAAGGTGGATAAGGATTTCATGATCCGCCAGCCCGGTTTTCTGGATGGAGCGCTCTACCGCAGCTTGCAATCCGATGCACGCTTTTGCTTTGTCAACGTCGCCCGATGGGAAAGCGAAGACGACTCAAAGGCGGCTATCGAGGCCAGAGAGAAACACCGAGATGGGAAAGGGATCGACAGGCTATCGGATTGGACTGACTTGGGCATCAAGGTCTACCCAGCCACCTAACTGATGAGCCTAGCGCTGCATAATCCACCGCTAGGCTGTGTAAAAACTCAATATAGAGGTTAGGAAGAATAGTGCGATCGCAGATACCCTTTCACTGCTGATTGCTTGAAGCCTGAAACCCCAACACCCAGATGTTGCTAAAGCTTATGTTTATTTACGCGCCCGCTGTACTAGTCATGTTGTAGCGATCGCCTAATAAAAAAGGCAGATAAATCATTGAGTACTGCGTAAACTACCTACACTGACTTTGCGGTGAACGTGTAGGCTTCCCAATTCATTGGGGACTGCCTCTGTCTTCATGGATTTTTTACGTCCATTAAATATTGACGATCGCACTTCCTTAGAATCGCTGAAACCATTGTATAGTAAGCATTTAGCATTTGCAGCTCAGTCTATTGTTATTGGCTTTTAGCTTGAAATTACCTTACCTTTTGCTCTGGTTAGGGTTGAGAATTCTGTTCATTTTTTGAGTAAAATCACACGTATTCAAATGGCTCAACTGGCTAGAGGATAAGGTTATGCTGCAAAATCTGATCACTCAACAACATTATTTCCTATTGAAGCTTTGCTCGGCACTGGGCTGTGGGTTGATAGCCGGAGTCTTCTTCGCCTTCTCGTCCTTTGTGATGAGCGCCCTTGCCCGACTCCAGCCAGCACAGGGCATTGCCGCCATGCAATCCATCAATATCACGGTGATCAATCCGTTGTTTATGGCAGTGTTTTTGGGAACGGCTGCGGCTTGCATCCTGCTTTTTGTCTCCTCGCTATTAAAATGGCATCAACCTGATGCCGCCTACTTGCTCCTCGGCAGCTTGCTCTACCTTGTTGGTACATTTGGCGTGACAATCGTGTTCAATGTGCCGCTCAACGAAGCCCTAGCGAGAGTCGAGCCAGACAGCACCATAGGCGCGAGTCTCTGGTCTGGCTATCTTGCCAACTGGACAATCTGGAATCACATTCGGGCGGCAGCGGCGCTAGCAGCAGCGGCATTGCTCACCATCGCGCCTTGTTATCGAAGGGCGCAATCGTAATGTTGTGTGGTTAAAGCAGCTTGTGGCAACTCCTGCGGGGAGACGCGCAAGGGACAAGCCTCTTAACCCAAACAACGCACTGGCTCCCCTACAGTAATTTGATTTTATACTTTATAAATGACCTCTAACGAGCCTGCCATTCCCTTGCTACCTTTTGAAGAAAAAATGGTAAAACTTAGGTTGGCCAAGCTTTTTCCGCCATGCCTCCATGTAAGTGTAAAACACTGGAGTCAGATAAAGAGTCAATATCTGAGAGAACAGCAATCCACCAACGATCGCAATCCCCAAAGGACGACGCGCTTCTGAACCTACTCCTGTCCCTAAAGCAATGGGGAGTGTCCCAATCAAAGCTGCCATCGTCGTCATCATAATTGGCCGGAAGCGAATCAAGCAAGCGGCATAGATGGCATCAAAGGAATTTTTCCCTTCCTTTCGCTGCGCTTCAATAGCAAAGTCCACCAGCATAATGCCGTTTTTCTTGACGATGCCCACTAGCAGAATGATGCCGATGAAAGAGTAAAGATTTAAATCAACCTGGAAAATCAGCAGCGTCAGTAATGCGCCAAAACCCGCCGAAGGTAGACCAGAAAGAATGGTGATCGGGTGAATGAAATCCTCATAGAGGATACCGAGAATCAGATAGATTACTAAAATAGATACCAACAACAGCACGCCTAAATCGTTGAAGGATTGTTGGAAGGTTTGGGCTGAACCCTGAAAGCTGGGGGTAATTGTTGAGGGTAGCACCTCACTAGCTGCTTGCTTGATAGCATCTGTAGCCTGACTTAGAGATGTTCCTGGTAGCGTGTCAAAAGAGATAGTTGCAGAGGGGAGTTGAGCAACGTGAGTGACAGTGAGGGGGCCGACATTCTGAGTGATATTGGCGATCGCACTCAGGGGAACCTGTTTTCCAGTACTCGATTGCACATAGAGTAGCGATAGGGCACTGGGATCTCGCTGAAACTCTGGTTTCACTTCTAAAATTACATAAAATTGGTCATTTGGGGTATAGATAGTTGACACCTGGCTGGAACCATAGGCAGCGCTGAGGGTTTGTTCAACTTCTTGCGCGGTAATCCCAAGAGTTGCGGCTTTGTTGTGATCAACTTGGACTTCGATTTGGGGAGTGCTGAGTTGTAAATCGCTGTCAACGTCCCGGAGTCCTGGTAGGGTTTTGACTTTCTCCAAAAGTTTAGGAACGTATTGGCGCAGGTCTTGCAAATTCAAGCTTTGCAACGTAAACTGATAAGTTGAATTAGTTTGTTGACCACCGATGGGAATGGCTGGCGGAGAGCGAAGGAATGTTTTAATCCCAGTTGTCCGTCGCAACTTGGGGGTTAGCTCTTGAATGATTTGGTCAGCACTCAGTTGACGTTGAGAACGTGGCTTGAGCCGAATTGTAATTCGCCCGGAGTTGACCGATGCGTTCGGGCCACTTGCACCTACAATCGAGTCAACTGCTTCAATGTTGGGGTCTTTACGAATGATATCAACAACCGTTTGCTGGTGACGCCGCATATCATCAAAAGAAATATCTTGCGCTCCTTTCGTGTTCGCCATCAGTTGTCCGGTGTCTTCTGTGGGAATAAATCCTTTGGGAACGATGATGAACAAATAGACGGTCATTACCAGCAGAATACCAGAACCAATGAGTGTCATCAGGCGGTATTTTAAAACGGGCTTGAGCGTCCAATCATATCCCTGCAATAGTAAATCAAATGCCCGTTCTGAGACTCGATACACCAGATTTGGTTTTTGCTGATGGGATGAACTTAAGAATCGACTGCACAACATTGGGGTGAGACTGAGGGAAACAAAACCCGAAACCAAAATTGCCACAGCGATCGTCACGGCAAATTCATGAAATAATTTACCGATTATTCCACTCATAAACATGATCGGGATGAACACCGCCACTAGGGAGAGGGTCATTGACAAAATTGTGAAGCTGATTTCTTTTGATCCTTTCAATGCCGCGTCTAGAGGAGATTCGCCCATTTCTCGATAACGGACGATATTTTCCAACACCACGATCGCATCATCCACAACAAAGCCCACGGAGAGGGTCAACGCCATTAGTGAGAGGTTATCTAGGGAAAAGCCCGACAGATACATCACAGCAAAAGTGCCAATGATCGCTACAGGTAGCGCCAAACTCGGAATCAGCGTCGCAGTTATGTCACGCAAGAATAAGAAAATCACCAACACAACTAGACAAACCGAGAGAACCAAGGTAAACTTTACATCGTTGACAGAGGCTCGGATTGTTTGGGAGCGATCGTACATAATTCCCATCTGAATCGATTTGGGAACTTGTTCGCGGAGTGTAGGTAAAAGTTTCTGGATGGCATCAACGATATTCACTGTATTGGCTCCCGGCTGCGGCTGCACGGCGAGAACAACGGAATGGCGGTTTGTTACCTTGTCATCGCTATACAAATTTGAGACTTTGACGTTTTGTTCACTGTCAATCACCTGTCCCAAATCCTGGAGCCGCACGGGTGCACCATTCTTGTAAGTTACAATCAGCTGGCGATAGCTGGCAGCATCGGTGAGTTGACCGTTCGCCTGAATCGTATAACTTTTGTAGGTACTAGAGAGACTGCCAGTTGGTAAGTTGACATTTCCCTGTTGAATTGCAGTTTTCACTTGAGTTAGACCAATTCCCCGCGATGCCAACTCTCGCGGATCAAGCTGGACGCGGACTGCATATTGCTGTTGACCAAAAACCTGTACTTGAGCAACACCATTAATCATCGAGATTGGCTGACCAACTGTTACCTCCGCGTATTCATCTACTGTCGAGATTGGCTGTGTCTCAGAATACATATAGAGAAAGAGAATTGGTGAGACAGACGGGTTAACTTTGCGGTAGGTGGGGGGGTGAGGCATTCCGGCGGGCAGTTGTCCGGCTGCGGCTGAAATGGCTGCCTGCACGTCTTTGGCGGCATCCTCCACTCTGCGGCTAAAGTCGAATTGTAAAGAGATGTTGGTGCTGCCAGTTGAACTGGTGGAATTGAATGAATTGAGTCCGGCAATTTCGGTAAACTGTCTTTCTAGGGGTGCGGCGACCGAAGATGACATTGTTTCCGGGGTGGCACCAGGCAGACTAGCAGAGACAGAAATAAAAGGATATTCAACGTTAGGCAGCGCACTGATGGGTAACAGTAGATAACTCATCAGACCAAAGATGAGGATACCCATCATCACCAAAGTGGTCATGACCGGACGACGGATGAAGAGTTCTGAAAGGTTCATGAGTTTTGGTCTCCCAGAAATGTGGTAACGATGCGATCGCTAAATATAATGTCAACGCAAGTTTGATAAATGTGTGAACCGTGCAACAAACTCTATCTCTAATTTCTAAACATATCTAACGCCTCCTGAACTGCTTCTTGAACAACTGGATCTGGATCTTCTAAAAGCTGCGATACAAACTCCACAGCCTCAAATGCTTTGATTTTTCCTAAAGCAAACGCCGACCTACTACGAACCCATTTGTTCGGGTGTTTCAGGACTTTAATTAATGCATCTACTGCTTGAAGTTCTTCGAGTACTAATACTACAGAAAAACCGGAATCATATTTTTCATCTTGCAACAGATTCAGAAGAGTATTAACTACTTTAGTTTTCAGGCTATTTGGTGGGATTTCTATTTGATAGCTATTTATCATCATATATAGGTCGTCATGAAGTAGCTGTACAGTTTGCCAAGAGGAATCTTCAGGAAATATTTTCAGAAATCTTTCTAGAGCTAAGTCTGTAATTCCTGAGTTGTACTTTCGATATGCAGCAGCATACTTTTTCTCATCTTTTTCTATGTAACCTTTACGACCGATGAATAATCCTCCACTCTCATAAGATTCTGCCAGAGTCAACATCATCGCTGTTAAATTGGTATATCGCAGTGAAACTTCCGCAGTTTCGGAGATATAAATTACAGGGGAAGTTGCTTGTCCATCATCTGTGGCGACGACTGCCAAAAACTCTATATCTGACATCAAAATTGGCAGGACAGGTTTACCTGCATACTGATACATGATGGCTATTTCCTCATGTTCCTCGACCCAAGTTTGAGCCTCTTTGACTGCTGACTCTAAACTTAAAAGAAACATGTAATCAAATATCCAATCATCTGCACAGTCATATTTTGAGTATCCATTTGACCATTCATAAATGTCCCTAACTTCTTTGGATACTTTAAAAGATAGACCACTCAATACATTCTCTATTTCTAATGGACTTAAACCTGATGCCAATGATGCAATCTTTGCTGGATGATTTTTTTTGAACCAGTGATGAATTCGGTCTAATGCATCTTTAATATCTGACATAAGTGTTTAATTTGTAATGACGCTCGATGACTCGCTAACGTAAATTGAGAAAATCAGATTTAAGCTTGGTTTTTAGATTGTTGAATCTCTAGCCGTTCTTTGAAGAATTCATCCATGTTCAGGATTTAGGCACAGGTAACGTAAAATCGAACCACAGAGGACTCAGAGGAATAAGAGTTTGAGAGGTTTTTTGCGTAAGTCCTAATGTTAAATCGAGCATAGATACAGCAGAATTCAGGAGACAGGAGAAAAACACCTTTAATATTTGATTTCAACACATAAATTCTGTACCTCAGTTAATTGCAAACTGCTATAAAAGACTCATATTGCTTGTTGAAAATCACGATCGCCCCCCAGTAAATGAAAATACCCGACGGAACTTAACTTGACTGAGCTTTTTCCGCCACGATTCCATGTAGATGTAGAAGACGGGAGTTAAATACAGGGTCAATATCTGAGAAAATACCAGTCCGCCCACAACTGCAATACCTAGAGGACGGCGGGATTCTGAGCCAGCCCCAAATCCGATCGCTATCGGTAAGGTTCCCATGAGTGCTGCCATCGTCGTCATCATAATCGGGCGGAAACGCACCAAGCAGGCTTGATAAATCGCCTCAGACGGCTTTTTGCCTTCATTTCGCTGGGCTTCAATTGCAAAATCCACCATCATGATGCCGTTTTTCTTGACGATGCCCACTAAGAGAATGATGCCGATGAAGGAGTAAACATTGAGTTCGACATGAAATATAATCAGCGTTAACAATGCGCCAAAACCTGCTGAAGGCAAACCGGAAAGAATTGTAATCGGGTGAATGAAATCCTCATAGAGAACACCCAAAATCAGATAAATTACTAAGACGGCGATCGCTAACAGTAAACCCAAACTCGGCAATGAACTTTGAAATACCTGGCTTGCGCCTTTAAAGTTGGTGCTAATGCTGGCAGGAATCACCTGATCGATCAGTTTTTCAATCTCTTCGTTGGCATTTCCCAAGGACACACCAGGAGCGAGGTTAAAGGAAATGGTGGCGGCGTTCATCCGACCGTTATGATTGACCATTAACGGGCTGACTCCTTGAGACAGTTTGGCGAATGTCTTCAGAGGAACTGCCACTCCAGTGCTGGAGTTAATATACAATGTCAACAAAGCATTGATATCTTCCTGATACTGGGGCGCTAATTCCAGAATCACCTGATACTCATTGGTCGCTGCATAGATGGTTGAGACTTGGTAAGAGCTGTAGGCATTTCTCAGGGTATTTTCGATTTGCTCGGCGGTGATCCCATAAGTTGAAGCTTTATCGCGGTCAATGTCAATTTGAATTTGGGAAGCAAGCTGTAAATCGCTGTTGACATCTTGGAGTTCTGTCAAAGTCTTCATCTTGACAACAAGTTGAGGAACATACTCCTGCAAGGGTTTGACATCAGAACTCTGGAGTGCTAATTGATAAAGTCCTGTACTTTGTTGAGCGCCAATCGGAATCGCTGGGGGATTTTGTAAGAATACTTGGATGCCTGGAACAGTGGCGAGTTTGGTTCGCAAATTTTGAATGATTTCATCAGCCCCAAGTTGGCGCTCTGATCGCGGTTTTAACCGAATAAACAAACTCCCGGAATTGGCTGCAACTGCTGCTCCACTGCCATTAGCACTGGCTCCTGCCCCGATATTGGAGTTGACTGCATCTACGTTTGGATCTTGGCGGATCAGGCTAGCAACTGTCTGCTGATGCTGGACAAGATTATCGAAGGATGCATCCTGGGCTGCTTGGGTAATGCCTGTAATTTGTCCGGTATCTTGGCTAGGAATAAAGCCTTTGGGAACTATCACCAACAGCCCAACTGTCACCGCAAATAGAAAGACAGATAAAATCATCGTGGTGAGGTGATATTTTAAGACTTTTTTCAGACTCCAATCGTACAGACTCAGCAAGCGATCAAACACATATTCGGAAGCTTGATATAAGCGACTTTGATGGGCATGATCCACAGGACGCAGAAAACGGCTGCACAACATCGGAGTCAGACTCAAAGACACAAAACCAGATACAAGAATTGCAACTGCGATCGTCACAGCAAATTCATGAAATAATCGTCCCAGCACTTCACTCATGAACAACATCGGGATGAAGACTGCAACTAAGGAAAGGGTCATCGATAGAATTGTGAAACCAATTTCTCTCGACCCATTCAACGCCGCTTCTAGCGGTCGTTCCCCCATTTCCATATGACGGACAATATTTTCCAGCATGACGATCGCATCATCCACTACGAAGCCCACTGAAAGGGTCAACGCCATCAGTGACAAGTTATCTAGTGAATAGTGCAGCGAATACATTACAGCAAAGGTACCAATTAGCGAAACGGGTAATGCCAAACTGGGAATCACTGTCGCCGAGAGGTTCCGCAAAAATAGGAAAATCACTAAGATAACTAAACCAATCGTCAGAATCAACGTAAATCTAACATCATCCACTGAATCTCGAATCGACTGAGATGCATCATAGAGAACCCCAATTTCCACGGATGCCGGAATCTGGCTTCGTAAATTCGGGAGCAATTTCTTAATCGTGTCTACGACTTGCACCGTATTAGTTCCGGGCTGTCTTTGAATGGTGAGAATAATCGCGCGGGTATTGTTGTACCAGCTTGCTACCTTGTCATTTTCTACACTGTCAATGATTCGACCTAGTTGATTGAGATAGATGGGCATTCCATCTTTGTAAGACACAATCAGCTGGCGATAAGCAGCCGCATCCTGGAGTTGCCCGTTTGTCTGGACTGTAAAATTCTTGTGATTTCCCGAAAGACTGCCGGTGGGCAAATCGACGTTATTCTGTTGAATCGCCGTTGCCACCTGATCTAGCCCAATTTGCCGTGTTGCCAATTGCTGCGGATCAAGTTGAATTCGAGCCGCATACTTTTGGGAACCGTAGACAGCTACCTGTGCTACCCCATTGATTGTAGATAGCTTTTGCGCCAAATAAGTCTCAGCATAATTATCTACCTGAGAAAGGGGCAGAGTGGGAGAGTCTAGATAAAGGTAAAGAATTGGTTGATCTGCGGGGTTAACCTTACTGTAGGTAGGAGGATTGGGTAAATCCGTCGCAATTTGCCCCGATGCTCCCGATATCGCTGCTTCCACATCTTGCGCCGCATCATCAATATTCCGACTCAAGTTGAATTGCAGCGTAATTTGAGTCTGTCCCAGAGTGCTAGTTGAATTGAGCGAATCGAGTCCAGCAATGCTAGAAAATTGCTTCTCTAAGGGACGGGCAACCGATGCTGCCATCGTTTCCGGGCTAGCTCCCAGTCGGGCGGCACTTACCTGAATTGTGGGATAATCCACACTTGGTAAATCGCTGATTGGCAGCAAGCGATAACTCATGAAACCGAAGATCAAAATCGCCGCCATCACTAGAGTTGTCATGATCGGACGGCGAATAAATGGTTCTGAGAGGTTCATGAATCACCTCCGCCTGAGTTGGGGCGTTCTCCCCCCTGCTCCCTGCCCCCTGTCCCCCTTCCGCTTCTTGACTTCGAGGAATTTCCATCTGCATTTGAGTTATTGCCGGCTGTTTTGATGCGGATTTTGCTTCCCGAAACGAGATTTGCTTGACCATCGGTGACAATTTTATCGCCTGGTTGCGGCCCTTTCTGAACCACATCTAGCCCCTGAATGGTGCTGCTAACTGTAACTGGAACATTTTCCACTGTCATATCTGGCTTAACTACAAAGACAAACTGTCCATCCGGGCCATTCTGGACGGCTTGGCTGGGGACAACCGTTGCATTCGGTTGTTCAGTCAGCGTTAGCGTTGCGTTGACAAATTGACCGGGAAACAAATGTCCTTGAGTGTTGTCAAAGTCGCCAATTAGTTGAATTGTCCCCGTGGTGTTATCGACCGTATTATTGACAAATGTCAAAGTACCTGGTATAGGATGAGCTTGATTATCAGGGAACGTTACATCTACCTTCAGCTTGCCATTCTGCATATACTTTTGTACCCGGGGCAGATTTGTTTCGGGAATGGAAAAAGCAACTTGAATCGGGCGAATTTGGCTGATGGTTACAAGTGGAGTCGTGCTGTTGGCTTGCACCACATTGCCCAGAGTTACCAGAATATTGCCAGCGCGACCATCAATCGGCGCATAAATTTTGGCGTAAGATAATTGCACTTTGGTATTGTCCAATGCTCCCTGGTCTGAACTGACAACAGCTTGAGTATTAGCGATCGCAGCTTGATCGCCCTTGACAACTGCTCCGGCATTAGTCAGCGCCACTTGATCACTTTTCAAAACTGCCTCAGCATTAGCGATCGCTTCTCGGTCTGCTTGTAGGGTTGCTGTAGCCGATTTGCTGTTAGAAACGTATTGCTGTGCTTGATCCAAACTGATCGCGCCCTTTTTGTACAACGCACCATAGCGATCGCTCTGTCCCTTGGCAAATTGTGCTTGGGCTTGATCCTTGGCTAAAGTCGCTTGGGCTTGTCGCACCAGGGCTTGGTCTTTGATTAAAGTCGCCCTAGCTTGGTCTACCTGACCCAAATCTCTAGCTAATGTAGCTCTAGCTTGTTGTACCTGCGCTTGGTCTTTCGCTACAGTTCCTTGAGCTTGCTGGATTGCAGCAGTTTGCGATCGGTCATCCAGGGTAAACAAAAGTTGTCCCTTTTTCACGTCTTGACCTTTCTTGAAATAAACTCCAATGATCCGTCCACTAGCTTCGGGCGTAATCGATACTGTAGACCCCGATTGCACATTACCGATCGCCTGCAATTGTACCGGAACTGTTTTTTGTGTCACCATTGCCACAGTTACAGGTGTTACTTGCTGCCGATTACGCCCAGATTTTTCAGTTTTGTCTGACTTGGCTGCACCCGCATGGATACCCAAAAAACCCAGCCCAGCCAGCAATATCACCCCCAAAATTACCAAACTAATCTTTCTTGGTGATCGCTTTTTTGGCGATCGTGATAGCTCCGGTTCTATACTGTTCTCAGTCAAATCGTTAGAAATTTCATGGTTCATCAGAACCTCCAGTGGATTTTAGTTTATTAGAAACAGCCAAATCCTTTACCCCCTCAACTTGCGCTGATACCAATTTCATTTGGGCGGCACATTATGAATAATTAGTTTTTTCAGGTTTGCTTTATGTGCCTTAGAAAACAGTAATTTTGCAGATTTAAAATCAAAAAATGTCTTTGATTTTGAATTGTTAATACTTACTTAGCTGCTGCTGTAGAAGTTTGAGAGCTTGTTTTTCTATCTGCCGAACTCGTTCCCGACTAATACCCATCCGCTGACCAATCTGTTCTAAAGAAAGTTCGTGTCCGTCTGTCAAGCCAAAGTGTAAATTTAATATTTCTTGTTGTTGGTCAGGCAGATTTGACAATAAATTTTCAACCTCTTGATTAAGATATTCCTTAGTGGTATAGCCATTATCAGAATATCTGTAATCTTCTATTAAGTCTTCTAATTTTATATCTTTATCTGACCCAACTCGAATATCGAGAGAGATAGTTTTACGAGCCAAAAGTAGAAATTCTCGAATCTGACTAGGCTCTAAAGAAAGTGCATTAGCAATTTCCGTACTGGTGGGAATGCGACCCAGTTTTTGAGATAACTCTCGCTGAACACGCTTAATTTTGTTTAACTTTTCATTGATGTGAATGGGTAATCGAATCGCTCGTCCTTGCTGGGCGATCGCTCTGGTAATTCCTTGACGAATCCACCAGTAAGCGTAGGTTGAAAACTTGTATCCTAGAGCCGGATTGAATTTCTCAACCCCTCTCTCCAAACCCAAAGTACCTTCTTGAACTAAGTCCATAAACTCTAAGTTACGTCTCTGATATTGCTTGGCAATTGACACCACCAGTCGGAGATTAGCCGTGATCATTTTCTGCTTGGCTTTTTTCCCTTGATTTAGCTGCTGAAGTAGTTCTTGTTCACTTAACTGCATCTGGTTAGCCCATTCTGGCAGTGTGGGTGTACGCTTTAATTCAATAGCAAGTTTTTTTGATTCAGCAAGTATTGTGATCATCTGCTGAATTTGTTGGGCAAAAATAATTTCTTGTTCCTGGGTCAACAGAGGTATCCGTCCAATTTCTTGAAGATAGCTACGGACTGTATCAGTTGTAAATTGATATGCTTTGCTATTACTACCTTTGGTATCTGGCAATGTTAAGTTACTCATAGTAAATTAGCTTCTGCCTATTAATTAGGGGATTTTTTATTAGGGAAAAACCGCAGATAGTGACTCGATGAGCCATAAAGGTTTTTATAAAGAAACCAGGTATCAAGCACTAGCTCCAAAAGAGCAATCAACACCCAAATTGCTAGAGAAACAATTACAGGTAGGCTGAGATCGGGAAACTTCCTTTGTAAATCGATAATGCCAAATAACAGCAAAAATAGCAGCGAAACTCCCAGGAGAAAGGACAATTTGACGATCGCAAGAATAAAACGGCTCATCTCTAAGATGCGATTGTAAAGCCTGGAAAATCCCTCCACGATTTCTTCGATGTTATTGATCACAAGTAAAATTTGTTGTCGGTGCAGATGGGTAGCTAAGGAGCATTGTTGCTGCACTTGCGCCCATTCATATTCATTCTTGAAATTATTTAAAAGCTTGTCCAAAGGTAACACCTGGGAGCTAGTTGGCCAAATTGGTAAATCCTTTAAATGCAAGGGAACTAAATAGTTAATCAGCGCTATCAAAGTCTCAGCAAAATTACTGAGTTCGGGGGGAAGAGACTGAGTTAGACGAATCAGTTGGTCAATCTGAATCTGAAGTGTATAGTAGTCCTCATGCTGCCTTTGAGCGATCAACTGACTATTAAACGTCAGGAAAACAATTAACACCCCCAATAAAGCAGCTAGGGACTGGGATACAGCAGAAAAGAATTCAATCGCCACCTGTTTAGGCACTGTCAGCCAGGGGGCGTTTTCCCGCATAGCAAAAACCAGAGTGACAACAAATACAACCCCGACGATCGCTAGTTGATGGTGGGTAACAGTAGCGATGACTGTCCGCACTAGGGGAGTGTTACTGAGTCGAACCAGGATTTGCAGACCTGGGACTGGTTGACAAATTTGAAGTCGTTGGGCTTTGCGGGTTGACATCATTAAAAGTGGCGATAGTAGATATTCTCAAGAGTATCCCTATACTTATTGCCCACGTTGTAAACTCACATGATTGGCCTCCGATTGAATCAATTTGCTCAGGTCAGCAACCGCCCTAGCATACTGAGGATCAGCTAATGTCCCCAAGGTTCGATTTTGCACTAATGCTTTCTGTTGTGCCTCGGTTAACTCCACGGTAATATCTGGTGCAATGCCGACATGATTGATATCTCGACCTTTTGGTGTGTAGTATTTGGCGATCGTTAGTTTCAGCGCCGAACCATCAGAAAGTGGCTCTACAGATTGAACTAAACCTTTACCGAAAGTGCGAGTCCCTACTAACCTGGCGCGATTGTCATCTTGCAGCGCCCCCGACAGAATTTCGCTGGCGCTGGCAGACCCTTTATCGACCAGTACCACTAAGGGTTTGTTGGTAAGAGGATGTCCCGACGCATTGTAACTATCTTTAACTTGGTCTCGATTTACCAAAGACACGATCGCCCCTTGCTTCAACCACATACTGGCAATTTGCAAACTCGCATCCAGCAGTCCACCTGGATCGGAACGCAGATCCAAGACGTAGCCCTGCACCTGCTGTTTTTCTAATGCTTGAATTGCCCGATGCATCTCTACAGCCGCAGTTTGCGTAAACTCTGGTAAACGAATGTAACCAATCTTACCTGCTTGCGTTGTTTTCGTATTGTAAGTTACAGGATGGATCGCAATATTTGCACGGGTAAGCTTGAAAATTTGCGATTGATTGCCCCGCTGAATTGTGAGTACTACCTTGGTTCCCACCGGGCCGAGAATCCGCTTAACGGCATCCTGAATTTTCATCCCCTGAGTTATTTGACCGTTAATCTCGGTAATTACATCCTCTGGTAAAATACCCGCCTTAAAAGCAGGCGTTCCTTCAATCGGGGCGACAACAGTTAAAGCTTTAGTTTTTTCATTCTCTGCCAGTTCCAGACCTACACCACTGAGGTTGCCAGAAAGGTCATTATTTAGGGCTTGAAATTCCTGAGGGTCGAAAAACTCCGTGTAGCGATCGCCTAATTTAGCCACCATTTCTTGAATCGCCCCATAAGCCTGTTTCTGGGAACTATAGGAGCGGCTAATATACTGCTGTCGAATTGCTTTCCAATCTTGATGGTTAAAGCTGACATCAACATAATTTTTATCTAGGATTTGCCACACCTCATCCACGAGTTTTTGGGGGCTAAGTTGGGGTTTACCTAGAGCTTTTGAAGCGTAGAGACTAGTTAATGTCAGGATTGCTGCTATAACGGCGAGTTCTATCTTGATGATCAATTTTTGCTTGAACATACTTTAACTATTGAAGAATAATCCAGAATTCAATAATACTTGAAGTGGGCAACTGAATACCCCACTGTCTTTCATTCCCATGCTCTGTATGGGAACGAGGAACTACGTATTTCAAAAATCAACTATGAGTCCTATAGCAGTCCTAAATGATTTATGAAATTCTCTGTTTCTTTTCTCGGCGCTCTTTTCTACGAGACGCTGCGCGTTGGCGGAGCCTCTCCAAGAGTTGGCGGCTTCTCTTCTCTTCGAGAGGCTCCGCCAACGAGACGCTACGCGTTGGCGGTAGCTTGCAGCAAGCTGCTGCGCGTCTACGATAGTTTTCACAACTGATTTAGGATTGCTATATCCCGATAAAACTACTAGGAATTATTTTGGGATTGCCCTTTACGGTGGGGATAGGCAGTCTTAAAAATATCCTGAATTTTAGTCTTTTGTTCAGCCGTGAGATTCAGGCTCAACACCGCTTTACGCATTTTTTCACCTTGTTGTAATTTCGCTGACAATTGCTTTACCTGATCTGGGGTGAGAACTGCCTCAACTTGCTTGCGAACTGCTTCGCGCTTCTGAGCACGTTCCGGTGTATTCGATGCTGCGGTGTTTGTCGTATCAGATACCTTTGTCCCAGAGTTGTCTGCTTGAGACACATCTGGAGACTTAGAACTGGTGCAACCTGTCATTCCTCCAATCAGAATAGTTGCAAGTAGAAGGGTTGGTAGAATTATCTGTTTTTTAATCATTTACTTCTCTGGTTTTTGTTGTATGTAATACGACTGTTCTGACTCAATTTCGGTTTATGACTATTTAGAAGATGTTTGAAAAGCTACTGCTTTACTCACACCAGCTAATCTTAAAAGTTAGGATAGGTTTGTGCATGAGCTAGAATTCCTAACCTGACCAGTAAAAAAGTACTCAAGTAATTGTGACTTTTTTCCTAATTTAGAAATAGTTAATCAGTCGGAACGGCTCTATCGATATTAAAGACAGATTCGTTATATAGGAAGAAGAGTTTCATCCTAAAATTGTGAAAATACCTATGGTTTTGTTACAAAGGCCATTGAGTTGGAACAGTTCTATGGTTCGCTTGACCTACCCATCGTTTCGTCTGTTGCTTTACCTAGAATGGCTGTTATTAGCCACGGCAATGTTCATGGAAGTTCTGCTGCCGTTTCAGTTGTCCTGGTCGTTGCTGCTACGAGTTGTCGCGATCGCCACCTTTAGCTTGATGGGCTTGAGACTACCAATGGTGAAGCTGGAAACAAAATTACTTTATACAGCCCTGGAATTAGGTTTAATTTGGCTACCAGCAACTCAACATAGCTTATCTCCTCGCTCCTTTTTGCTGCTGTGTCTGGTACTGGTGATGCGGAGTTGTCTTATATTTAAGCGATCGGGACAGTTGGTTGTCTTGATTTTATCTCTGGTGTCTCATGGAACACTGTTTTTGTCAAGACCCATTGAACCTAAGAATTTTATGCGAGATAAGATAATTGCCATGTCCTGGGATTGGCGATTAAGTAATATGTTATTGTTTAGCTTAACGTTAGTATTCGCTTTATTATTAATTAATGCACTGCTTGCAGAGCGCCAAAGTCGAGAGCAGTTAGAAATTGCCCATCAGCAATTAGAGATAACCAATCAACAACTCTGCCAGTATGCGCTACGGATTGAAGATCAGGCAACTTTGCAGGAACGCAACCGAATTGCCCGCGAAATTCATGATGGGTTAGGACACACTCTAGCCGCCCAAACTATTCAGATTAATAACACCCTGTTGTTCTGGGAATCAAATAATCACAAAGCATTGATATTTCTCAAACAGGCAAAGCAACTGGGGGCTGAGGCGCTGCTGGAAATTCGGCGATCGCTTTCTGTTTTGCGTTCAAATCCTTTGCAAGGGCAATCTCTCAAATCAGCTATTGAAAAGCTGCTGACCGATTTTCAGCAAACCACAGGTATTGAACCGGACTGTAAAATTGATCTACCGCACACTTTACCAACAGAGGTAAACACAGCCCTTTACCGGATTGTGCAAGAATCATTGACAAATATTTGCAAACATGCTAATGCAACGAGTGTTACCGTTGGATTACTGGCTTTCGCTGAAATGATTCATCTGTCAATCGAAGATAATGGAAAAGGGTTTAACCCCACTCAAAATACAACCGGGTTTGGGCTACAAGGGATGCGAGAACGGGCGGTTGCATTGGGCGGTCAGTTAAATCTCCACAGTCAATTAGGAACAGGTTGCTGTATTTCTGTTTCTTTGCCACTATCAAAGCTGTTGTTTTAGCTATGATTCGGATTTTATTAGTTGACGATCAGCATCTTATTCGCCAGGGACTTAAGAGTATGCTTGAGTCGAATGCAGAAATGCAGGTAATTGGTGAGGCGGAGAATGGGCAACGGGCACTCGAGGTGATTGCTGCACTGCAACCCGATATTGTGCTAATGGATATCCGGATGCCTGTAATGGATGGAGTTGCCACAACAAAAGCGATCGCTCAACAATATCCCAACATTAAGGTTCTCGTCCTCACCACCTTTGATGATGATGAGTATGTTTACCAGGCGATGCGGCTGGGTGCAAAAGGCTATTTGCTCAAGGACACCGAACCTGATGAACTAATGTTGGCAATTCGAGCCGTCTACAAGGGACAAACCCTACTCGGCCCGGGATTGTTTGAGAAAGCACTCATGCCGATTGCCGTACCTGTCCCGTCTGTGGAACCCCCTCCAGAATTGGCGCAACTCACACCCAGAGAATTAGATGTATTGCGGTTAATTGCTTGTGGAGCCAATAACCGTGAAATTGCTGAATCGCTGTTTCTTTCAGAAAACACTGTTAAGAATTATGTTACCAATATTCTGAGTCGATTGAATTTACGCGATCGCACTCAAGCCGCTTTGTTTGCCCATTCGTTATTTGGTGGACTTAAATAAGTAAGTTGGGATAATCAAACCAAACTTATGTTAAGAAAGAGAAAATAGGCTAAAACCCTCTTCCCTCCTGCCTTATCCCAACGACAAATTTTTCCGCCGACCTACTTAGTTATCCTATCCGGCTGATGTGAGTTGGGGTAGCAAAAAATCTAAACAGAATTCTGGACATACTGACTTCCCCACTTCCAGAGTTGATCAAAAATAGGCTTGAGTTCCTGACCTTGCTCAGTCAAAGAGTATTCAACTTTCAGCGGCATCTGATGATAATCCTTCCGATAGATGACACCATCAGTTTCTAGTTCCCGCAGTTGCTGAATCAGCATCTTTTCCGTAATTCCGGCTACCAGTCGCTTCAATTCAGCAAACCGTCTTGGTTTATCTGTTAGCTTCCAAAGAATCAAAATCTTCCATTTGCCACTGAGAATCTGGATCGCATCTTCAACTGGGCAATTGTGATATTCTTTGTTAACAACCATCTGTGCAAATCTCCAAAACCCAGGATACTTACAAAAAAGTAGGTACTATACAAGAAATTAGTCTCAGTTTATCTTGAATTTGTTGAAACCGTGGCGGACTACAGCAAGATGAACACTCTGATTGTTTATGCTCACCCAGAACCTAAATCATTTAATGGCGCTCTGAAAGATTTAGCCATATCAGTCCTTAGTGAGCAAGGGCACAAAGTCAAAGTTTCAGACCTTTATGCGATGAATTTCAAAGCAGTCGCTAATCAAGATGACTTTAGCAAGCTGGCAGACCCTGATTTCTTGAAATTGCAGGTTGAGCAAGGCAAAGCATACAACAATGGGACACTTGCCCCTGACATTGTTGCTGAGATTGAAAAACTATTCTGGGCGGACTTGGTAGTGCTGCAATTTCCGATGTGGTGGTTTTCAATGCCTGCCATTCTTAAAGGATGGGTTGATCGCGTCTTCATAACAGGAGCGATTTATGGAGGAACTGATAGTCGAGGTGCAAGGATATACAACAACGGCGGATTGCAGGGTAGAAAAGCAATGATTTCAGTTACGCTTGGCGGATTTGCTGGGATGAACAGTATGAGCGGCATCAATGGCGATATTAACCAGCAGCTTTTCCCCATTAATCATGGAGTACTTTACTTTGCCGGGATGCAAGTACTTCCATCGTTCGTCGCCTACGCGCCAGCTCAGGTTGGACAGAATGGCAGAGAGCAAATCCTTGACGAGTATAAACAGCGTCTCTTGTCGATCCAGACTACACCGCCTCTATCCTACCGCCCTCTTGCAGATTATGATCACAACTTTGTTCTCAAGTCAGGAGATTGAGGATTCATGCTAGAGTGCTTCTTTGTTAGCAGTTGTACTGCTCATTTGTTCTCGCAAAATAGCAACTTGAGAAACCATGATTTTTTCTAGTCCGCCAGTTTCCATTGCTCCCATCCAGCGAATCATTGATGAGAGAAATAGTTCTTTTAGGTACGCAAAGGAAAAGCCGTCGGTGAGTGCAAGCATTTGATCGATAGCCTGATCAGACAAGCGCATTGCTATTTTCAATTTATCGTTCCACAATGTAATGTAGGCTCGCCGTTCTGAGATATCTGGCAGTTCAAAATGATATTTGCGGTCAAAACGGCTGGGGCGATCGCTAATTGCGGAATCTAAACGTTCTGGATGATTAGTGGTTGCAATGGTCACAATCCCTTGATTATCGGCAAAGCCATCAAGTTCATTCAAGAAGAAAGAGCGATTTTCGTCGCTCAACAGAGAATCAATATCCTCTAGTACCAGAATACAAGGGGCAGACTGCCGTGCTTGTTTGAATACTTTCCGAATATTTTCGCTATCAGTGTCATACTCCGACTTAAAGCTTTTGACATACAAGCAAGGCTGCTGTATTTGATTAATCAATGCTTTAACTGTATGCGTTTTCCCATTTCCTGGTGAGCCAATAAATAAAATACCACGCTTCCAAGGAACACCATAATTTGCGTAAATTTCGCGCGAGGCAAAGAAGTTTATCAAGTCATCTTGAATATCTTCTTTCAGATTGCCATGTAAGACTAAATTCTGAAAATTTGCACCTTGAATAGATTGAAACAAGTCTGGATTCTTGTTCCAGTAACCATCTTCAAAAACTAAAACCTCGTCGCGAATTTCTGCGTTCCAATCACAAACGGCAGTAAAAAACTTTTCTGCCAATTCTTTGCTGTCAGCTAAAATCCAGTAATAGCGAATTTTACAATAACCTTGCTGCCAACTCATCAAGAGTACATCGAGTTTCTCTGCTTGCCATGTCACCTCAAAACTGGCATTTTCGGTATATTTGTAAATTTCGTTATCCATGCCATTCCAGCCAGTGAGTACTTGGTTATGGATATGGCTATCATTTTGAATCTCACAGAGATTTGCATCAGCGTACTCCTCTAAATTGAACGAATCATCACTACCTTCTAGCAGTATTTTCTGAGAATAGATCGCTGCTAACTCCTGACTGATATGGTAGGAAATAGCATTATTAGGCAAGTTAAGTGCTTCTGTAATCAGTTGTTGAATTTTCACGTTTATTAACTTTCCTGATTAGTTGTATTCTGGTAGAAATATATCAACTTTAGATCATCTACAAAATATTGAGATCTAATTCCAGATTATTTGTGAAAATTTGCGTTGTCTAGCTCCCCGACTTCGTAAAAGTTGTCGGGGAGCTAACTTTTCACGAATTATTTAAGACTGCTATAGCAATTAAAAATCAAAAATGAGGGTAGAAAATAAACCCACAACAACCAACGCCAGTTACTACCCTACAGAAAGCTTTTCTCTGGTCAACACTGCCCGAATTACTGAACCGGATTAATAGAGTTTCCTGACCTAACCAAAAAATAATAGTGCGATCGCTAGCCAAAATATTACCTCTCATCTGCTGACTTTTCAAGCTACTGAGTCTAAATCTGAACGCAACTCAGTACCAACATATTTGTTTTTTTAACCTCTTGATAGCAATTTGTTAACATTATTGGGATAATCTAAGATTTCTGAATACAAATTAATACTAGTTAGTTATGTAGTTATTTTGTCATACATACCTAAGCTTTTCCGTACTAATCTTGTAAACATCCAAACTGTGAAATAAATCTTTGCATCCATCCTTTTGTGGTCATGGCAGGCGTAGGCGCGGCCCATCGTAGACATCGCCCCACTATCCATTTAGTATCATTACAAAAGTTTATACTTTAACCAAAATCAAATTACATATTCAATAGGCACATTAGGTCTATGTAATAATGGCAAATCCCAATAAAATACTAGTGAGAAAATTTTTGATAAATTTCTGCGAAAAACTTAAACTTGAGTTTGATAACTAGAGAGTAAGCTCTACTGATCCAGGCATTAAACATCAAATGATGGATTCGTTTATTGAGACTTTAAACAGTTAGAGGGATCTCTAGACTACTTCTGCAAGTAATTCACGAGGAGATCCTCTATGACAAACCTCCACGCGGTAAGTAATCTAAACCAGCAACTCCAGCAGCTCGTTGCTGAAGCCTGTTCGCATCCAGCAAAAAGTTTAATGCGGCGGCAAAAACTTAGTGAGATAGTTAGAGTTGTGATGAAATCCGGCAAACTATGGAAAGAGAACACAGCTTACTATAATGATGCTCTGCAACAAACTTGGTTATATTTCTGCCGAAACCCAGAGCAATATAACCCCCAAAGTTGTAGTGTTATCACTTGGCTAGACAATTGTCTTAAATGGCGACTGCAAGATTTCCGTTCGTCGGAAGCAGAAAATCAAGCCAAAATTGTTCCTGTCTCTATGCTAGGAATTGAAGAAATAACTAAAACAATCGAAAGCTTACCATCTCCTGCCGAAATCCCACCAATTTTGGAAGAAACTTACCAATGGGCCTCTACAGATCCAGAGAAGGACTTAGCTAGCACTTATGTTAAAGGACGCCCTGACGTAACTTGCCAAATCTTAATCTTGCGGCGCCTGCCTCCAGAAACCTCATGGAAAGACATCGCTAAGAAATTCAACTTACCCCCATCAACTGCACCCAACTTCTATAAACGTGAATGCTTGCCCCGCTTGCGAAATTTTGCTCTCAAGCAAGGATATCACGAAATTTTGGATTAAGGCAGAGATATCTAAAATAGAGGACTATCTATAAAATGTAAGGACAACTTATGATTCATAGCACCAAGAACCTAGAAGAAAAATCCATTCCGGTGGCTATTACCCAAGCATCGCTAAAAATAGCATACAAGTTTGCCGATGAACAGTTGACATTAGAAAAGAAAAAGCAGGTTTATCTTAATACGTTGGCTGTATGTGCGGTAAATGATTACATGGAAATGATGAACATTCCTACAGAGCTAAAGGCTAGCGATAGTTGGAATAAAGCCATGCGGTATTATGCAGATGTGGCAGACCTAAAGTTGAGTGGATTGGGTCACTTGGAATGTCGTCCTGTAGGGTCTGGTAGTGTTTGCTATATTCCACCAGAAGTACTGAATGACAGAATCGGCGTAGTTGTAGTTGAACTAGACACAGAGCATCAGCAAGCAACTCTAGTGGGGTTTGCTAAAACAATAAAAGCTGGTGAACTTTTCTTTAACGAGTTACAGACTATTGAAAATTTACTTATATATCTTGATTCACTCGAAAGTAATCCGAAAGAAGTCAAGTTGAGCTATTGGTTAGAAAATATAATTGATGCAGGTTGGCAGCCGATAGAAGAAATTTTAGCACCAAAAACACCACAATTTGCTTTTCGCTATAGAAACGGAGTGACGCGGGGTAAGCTGATTGATTTGGGAATACATCTTTCTGGTCAATCGCTGCCACTAGTTGTTACACTCACACCGAAAAATCCGGTAGAAATCCAACTGAAATTGCAGGTATATCCATCAGGTGAGCAAGCCTACTTACCCAACAATCTCATCGTCAAAGTGCTAGATGAAAAAGGCGTTACTGTTATGGAAGCTGGTGTTATAAGTGGCAGTACTCATGTAACACTAGAGTTTGATGTTCAAAAAGGAGAGCGTTTTGGCGTTGACTTAGAGTTGGGAGATACTAATATTACTGAGAAGTTTGTTGTTTAAGCACATATACTAGTTGATTGCTAACCATGCAGAAGTTGGTTGTTTTAAATCTAGATGGTGATTTGAGTCAGGGGGTAAAAGTCACGCTGGAGATTGGTGCAGAAGGCAATCGCCCCAGTATAGAAGTTCAAGGCTATTTGACCCCAAAGCCAGAGCTCATTGCAGATTATGAGCTTTGGAGAACAACCTATCGTAGTTTAGCAAACTTCCGCCTTACACCCGTGAGTATTAATGTCGGAAGTTCTTTTGATGAGCATCTCAACAACTGTCGCAAGTTAAATAACAAGTTAAGTCAGCAAATGAATAGTTGGCTCAACTGTAACTCGTTTCGCCCACTGAAAGAGAAATTACTCAAACAGCTAACGTTAGATGATCCAGTGCGGGTACTAATTAAAACGAGTGACACTTGGCTACGTCGTCTTCCGTGGCATTTATGGGATTTTTTTGAGGATTACTCTCAAGCAGAAGTTGCCTTAAGCGCCCCAGAGTATGAGTATCTGCCAAAATCAAAAATAGATATTGCTGGAGGGAAGGTAAAAATCTTAGCAATTCTGGGTAATAGTCAAGGAATCTTGATTGATAAAGATAGAAACCTATTGGAGATATTACCAGATGCGGAAACCACTTTTCTGGTAGAACCACAGCGCAGCCAGTTAAATGAACAACTTTGGGAACAAGACTGGGACATTTTATTTTTTGCAGGTCATAGTTCTAGCCAAGAGGATGGTAAGAGCGGTAATATTTATATTAATAAAACAGATTGCTTGACAATTGATGAGCTAAAGTATGCTCTGAAAAAAGCTGTAAACAAGGGGTTGCAGTTAGCTATTTTTAATTCTTGTGATGGCTTAGGACTAGCACATCAACTAGAAGACTTGCACATCCCACAAATCATCGTCATGCGGGAGCCAGTGCAGGACTTGGTGGCACAAGAATTCTTAAAAAATTTCCTCAAAAAGTTTTCCAGTGGCGAGTCTATGTATTTAGCAGTACGAGAATCAAGGGAAAAATTACATGGCATTGAAGATCAATATCCTTGTGCAGTTTGCTTACCGATCATTTGTCAGAATCCAGCGGCAGTGCCACCAGCTTGGAAAGATTTTCTGATCAACCCACAAATAGAAACTAGCAAGCCTCAAATAAATAAATATAGAACTCAAGCGCAGTTTCGGTGGCGTAGTGTTCAAGTAGTGCTGTTATCAAGTTTGGTTATTACTGGTTTGGTAATGGGGGTGCGATCGCTTGGTTTATTGCAGTCATCTGAACTAAAAGCTTTCGACCACATGATGGGGCTGCGTTGGGAGGAAAAACCAGATTCGCGTTTTTTGATAATCACTATTGATGAAGGGGATATTCAGTATCAGAACCGCATGAAGATGAATATGCGATGGTCACTATCAGACGAAGCACTCGCACAATTATTAAAAAAACTAGATCAGTATCAACCAAGAACTATCGGCTTAGACATCTATCGTGATTTCTCTGTAGACTCCAATAATGCAGATTTAGCAACTAGACTAGAAAAAGATAAACGCCTTTTTTCCGTATGCAAAGTTTCTGCACCTCTTGATAATGCGCCAGAAGGTACTCCTGCAGCTCCTGAAGTCCCAGAAGAACGCTTAAGCTTTAGTGATTTTGTTGCAGATGATAATGAAATAGCCCGCCGTCAGCTTTTGCATTTAACACCTCCTTTAACATCTCCCTGTGCGGCAGAATATGCTTTTAACCTCCAAATTGCGCTTCATTATTTGGAGGCTAAAGGTATCAAGTCATATATCAACCCAGAAGGTAACTTGCAGATTGGCAACGTTGTATTTAAGCAATTAAAATCTCATACTAGCGGCTACCAAGGAGTAGATGCATCGGGTTTTCAAGTGCTAGCAAATTACCGTTCGCTTTCTTCTCCTCAAAACATTGCTGCACAAATATCTCTCACAGATGTTCTTAATGACCGGATTAACTCCAAATTAATCGAGTTGTTAAAAGAGCGAATTATTTTGATTGGTGTTACTGCTCCAACAACTACTGATTATTGGAAAACTCCTTTTAGTGCTAAAGCACCATTCAATCAAAAGCTGATACCGGGTGTATTCGTACAAGCCCACATGATCAGCCATATTCTCAGTGCTGTTCTAGATCATCGACCTCTATTTTGGTGGTGGCCTATCTGGGTTGAAGTCTTCTGGGTATGGGGATGGTCACTGTTGGGAGGAATTCTAGCATGGTGTATTCGACAGCCGCTATATCTTGCAATAACTGGATTAATAATGTTGTTGACACTTTTTGGTGTTTGTTTTGCCATCTTTACACAAGCAGGGTGGGTACCATTAGTCCCATCAGCATTAGCATTAGTAGTTGCCCAAGTAGTTGTTGTATTTAAGTATACAACTAAGAAGTAATCTATCTAAGCACCTTTTTCTATATCGAATTTTTCATATATTATAATAGTGCTCATATATAGCAGTCCTAAATGAGTCGTGAAAAATATAGATAAGGAAACGAACCGCCAAGAACGCCAACTCTTGGAGAGGCTTTGCCAACGCGTAGCGTCTCTAAGAGTTGGACGCAAAGAGAAGAAAGAAGAAAGAGATATGTAATTTTCACAAATCAGATAGGATTGCTATATAGGACTCCGATTTGATTTTTGAAAATATACTGAGACTGAAAGGCCCGTTTTATTAGGGTTTCACTTGAAATATTGTTCAGAATCAAACAGGATTTTTATATTCTTAAAAGAATAATAAAAAAATCATCCTTAATTATAGTTAAATATACAATTTTTAATTTTGAGCGAAGTTAATACTTTAAAGATAGTTTTTTGTATATAATCATTCACAGGGTATAAACAGTATTCAAATTAATCTAATAACCAAATCGGTATATACTGAATCAGCATATACTTTACTACTGAGCGGTAAATTTAACGGCAAAGCATTTAACGCACTTACATTGCTAGCGCTACCAGGCAAGAAAACGAATTTCACCAAAATACCACTTTTGGTCGTTTATAACTGAACTCGAATATGGTAATTATTTCCTAAACGCATATACCTGCAAATTTTCCGACTGGAAGGGATTTTATTGCTTAACTGACATCCAGCGTAGGCTAGCAAGAACCGCAGGCATCGCTCTCCATCATAATTAGCAACTTGAATTATTACGGCAATATTTTCCATGTTTGCTTATGAAGCTTCAGTTTGTTCGGAATTAATCGTCATTATAAAGCTCAAAGATAATTTATCCTCTCTCATCTAAATTTCTTTTGCAAAAGTGACATACTTCTAATGAAACTTGCTTGGATTTTCCTTTTAATACTCGTTAGTCTGTCAAGTTACCCTTCGCTAGTTTGGGCACAGCTTGCCAAATCAAGGAATACACTCCTTGACAGTAAACGTGTGTACTCTGACCGGCCAAAATTTCCTGATAACGGCGCACCTACTGGTCGCCGCAAAGGAGGGACAAGCCGTGATGGTTGTACCCCTTTAAATATGCCTATTACTGCCTTGGTACCTGGTGAAGAAATTGCAGAGGAATCAAAATCCTTTTTGACTCTTACAATTTCTGAATATCCAACTTTTTGGGTGTATGTGCCCGACTTACCTCTAAATGCTCGCTTTGGCGAGTTCTTACTTCAAGATGAAAATGACGAAAATATCTATCGAATATCTCTATCACTACCAGAAAAGGCTAGTGTTTTTGGGATTACCTTACCGGAAATTTCCCAATACACTTTAAAAACAAACAAAAACTATCAATGGTATTTTAAAGTTTTTTGTGGTGATCCGCAAAAAATATCAGATTATTATTATGTGAAAGCATGGGTACAACGTGTGCCGCTAACTTCTAAACTTGAAAGTCAATTAAATCTAGCACCATCAACTCGATATACTACTTATGCTGCCAACCATCTTTGGCAAGACGCCATAACAAATTTAGCTAACCTCCGCCTGAATAATCCAGACTCACACATCTTAGTAGAAGATTGGAGACTTTTATTAAAAGATATTGGCTTATCAGAACTTGCACCAGTACCGATTATGAAACTTGATAAACCACAACAAGGTGTTACTCAATCAAATTAATATTTAAAATCAATATGACAAAAAAATACTGGGTGTTTTTCCGCTCATTACGATGGGTTTTTAAATTTTTTAAATTTTCTTTTTTAGCGCTGGTAACATCTCTACTATGTAATTTTAGCCCACCTGTTTTAGCAAACCTTACTTACCCCAATCTCAAACATCTACAAACTAAAATTCAATACTTAGTCACTCACACTCAAAGCTTGGTAGAGCAGGGTAAAACTTTCTACGAAGCAGGACAATTTGCAGAAGCGCTCAAGGTCTTGGAACAGGCTGCTATCGATTTTAGAAATAGTGGAGATAAACTCAACCAAGCTATGGTGCTGAGTAATCTTTCCCTCACTTATCAGCAACTTGGTCAGGTAACAGAAGCAGAAAAAGCAATTACCCAAAGCCTCAATCTGTTACCAAGTTTGGATACCTCAAAAGACTATTTTGCAATTATGGCACAAGCCTTGGATGTACAAGGAAAGTTACAATTAATGCAAGGACAAACTGAGGCGGCATTGTCTACTTGGCAAAAAGCTGCTGAAATTTATCAGCAAATAGGTGATAAAGAAACATTAATTCGTAATCGGATTAACTCTGCTCAAGCTATGCAGGCTTTAGGTCTTTACCATCAAGCACAGAAGACCTTAACAGAAGTTGAGCAAACCCTTACTAGTCTGACAAAGTTATCCATTAAGACGTCTGGGCTGCTTGGTTTGGGAAATGTCCTGCGGTCTGTTGGTGATTTAGATAAATCTAGAACTATTTTAGAGCAAAGTTTGGTTGTAGCAAAGCAAGTACAATCTTCAAAGGCTATAGCTGATACGCTACTTAGCTTAGGAAACACAGCCTTTACTCAAGGTAAAAGTCAATTAAGCATAGGCAACACAGAACTTGCTCAACAACAGATTCAAGCTGCCTTAAGATTTTATCAGCAAACAGCTACAATTGCACCACCTACTACCCGCCTGAAAGCACAGCTAAATCAGCTTAGTCTAATTGTAGAGATTCTCAATCAGAAGTCAGACGAAAATACGTTAAAAGAAGCTTTGAGCTTGTCTTCTCAAATCCGATCAGAAATTAACAAATTACTTACTAGCCGGAATTCAATATATACTCGGATTCAGTTTGCATCCATTTTAAAAAAATTAAGACATCAAACAACCATAAGTGGTCTCTCTAATTTGGATATCGCTCAACTTTTATCTCCTGCTGTACAGCAAGCCAAAAATTTGAAAGATCCGCGAGCTGAATCTTATGCCCTTGGGTTTCTTGGTGGGTTGTATGAAAATAATAAACAGTTATCTGATGCCCTAGCATTAACTGAAAAAGCTTTGTTTATAGCCCAGAGTATTAATGCATCAGATATTATTTATCAATGGCAATGGCAGCAGGGGCGTTTACTCAAGCAACAAGGAGATATAAAAGGTGCAATTTTTGCATACAATGCGGCTTACAAAACTCTAGAATCTTTACGCAGTGATTTAGTTACTGCTAGCCAAGACGTTCAGTTTTCTTTTCGTGAGAGTGTAGAACCAGTGTATCGAGAGTTAGTTGAATTGCAATTACGAACAGAAAACTTAGAACAGGATACACCAGAGAGCAGTCAATACAAGCTCAAACAAGCTCGTCAGGTAGTTGAATCACTTCAGCTAGCAGAACTGAACAACTTCTTTCGTTCACCTTGTTTAGAACCAATTGTTGAGATTGACAAAGTGGTTACCCAGGACAAAAAAGCAGCAATTATCTATCCAATTATTTTGTCAAACAGTTTAGAGGTTATTTTAACCTTGCCAAACCAACAATTACATCACTATACAAGCAATATATCCCACGAAAAGGTGGAGAATACTATAGCTTTGCTGCGGAAATATTTGCCTGATGTGGCTGCGACTTCTGAAGTAAAGCAACAATCACAGAAGATATATGATTGGTTAATCAAACCAGCCCAAGCAGAATTGTCTAATAGTGGTATTACCACCTTAGTCTTTGTGCTAGATGGTGAATTACGAAATATTCCTATGGGGGTTCTTTACGATCAACAGAACAAGAAATATTTAATGGAGAAATATGCCATTGCTCTAACTGCTGGCTTACAACTGCTTGACCCTAAACCTTTGCAAAAGGTGCAGTTAAATGCTTTAATTGCTGGAGTAGGAGAAGCACGTTCGATAGAAGGGCGAAAATTTTCACCACTGAAAAATGTCGCAGGGGAATTAAAAGAAATCAAGACGGAAATTCCTAATAGTCAAGAATTTTTAAATCAAAAGTTTATTGACAATAATCTCCGAAATAAACTGCAAGCATCTCCTTATTCTGTGGTTCACTTAGCAACTCATGGGGAATTTAGTTCTGATCCAGAAAGAACTTTTCTTCTGACCTGGGATAAATTATTAAAAGTTAAACAATTTGATACATTACTGCGGGTTAGTGATAATAGGTCTAGGAATATAGAGTTACTTGTCTTGAGTGCTTGCAAAACTGCTCTTGGTGATCAGCGAGCTGCTTTAGGATTAGCTGGAATAGCTGTGCGAGCAGGCGCACGCAGTACATTAGCAAGCTTATGGTCAGTGGACGACGAGTCTACTTCTCAACTCATGAGTGAGTTTTATCGAGAGTTAAAAACTGGAATCAATAAAGCACAAGCGCTCCAGCAGGCTCAATTAGCTGTATTTGCTAAAGAAAAAAGTCCTTATTTCTGGGCACCTTATGTCCTAGTAGGGAACTGGCTTTGATATATACAATTGCTACAAGACATATGACTTCGTTGTTCCGGATTTGCGCGATCGCAACGGCATCTACTGATGAGATCCAGAAGCACTGCAAGATACAGCGTTCTGCAATGAACTACTAGCGGTTTTATTGAATTCGGATGTAAGCACCACCTCTCCCTTTTCGTTTACCGTCCATCCACTTGCTTCTACAATAGGTTCTGATGTTGTTACTGGCTTAATAGTGATAGGGGGACTGTTGCGATCGCTGCTAGAATCGAGCGATACCCAAGCTACATCCACTGTGTCAGGAGTCAGAACATCCTTGGTGGGGTTGGGAGGCAAACCACCGCGTCCGGTGATGATAAAACTGCTTTGAGCATAACCTGGACTATCGCAAACTTGTGCGATCTCGGTGTCAACTGGTATTGTTGGTAACTGTACTAAACTTCTACTGGGGTCAACGTCAGGTGTGTTAAGTTGGATAGTACCGTTAAATTGAGAACTTGCTCCTGTCGCGGTGATGTCGCTTTTTGCGGTTGGTGCATTCCTCGCCTCAATGCCAAAGATACCTTGAGCGCTGATTTCGACTTTTCCACCCCGAAAGTCAGCAGAATTAGCACTGATATCACTATTTTCTTCAGGAACAGCAATGATGAAGCCATCTTTTGCATCAATTTCGATGTTGCCGCCAGGAATACCAGGGCCTTTGGCATTGGTGGTGATAGAACTTTGATTACGTAGTAACAAAAAGGGCGATCGCACAAAGATATTTCCACCACCTCCTGTAGTGTCAGCAGTGATTTTGGCAGCGTGGTTGAGATATATCGAGTTAGCGTTAACTTTTAAGTCACCCGCAAGCCCTGAGCCAACACTATTTACAGTTATTTTCGCTCCATCCTGAACTGTCAATTTTCCTGTTGTCAATGTCAAGTCACCGCCTGCTCCTTGTCCTGTCGTCTCAGCCGAAATCACTGAGCCGTTACCAGTCAGGTTAATAGATTCAGGAGCAGTGACATTCAGGATTCCTCCTTTACCAGTACCAGAGCTAGCAGCCGATACCGTTGCTCCTCCAGTGAAATTTACAGCTAAGGTTTGCCCATTGTCATTCGGTTGAATTGTCAAGTTACCGCCTGGTGCAGTTCCTGTCGTCCCAGCTTCTAATCTGCTGCCGTCTGTTAAGTTCAATTGTGCAGCTTGCACAGTCAGATTGCCACCATTAGCTGCGGGATTAGTAGAATTAGTAGCAGATGAAACGCGCATTCCATTGGCGATAGTTAGTTTTTCAGTCCCAAGAAGCACATCTCCAGCTTCTCCACTAGCATCACCTTCAGATGTGGCTGCCAAAGTTCCACTACCACTAAGAGTTATAGATTCAGGTGCAAGGACTGTAAGATTTCCTCCCTTACCACTACTTGAAGTGGATACTGATATCTGCGCTCCGTCAAGGAAATTAGCCGTTAAGCTTTGTCCTTGCTTTGCAGGTTGGAGAGCTATATCTCCAGATGAACCTGTACCAGTTGACTGAGCGAATAAACCGCTTAAAGAGCCACTGAGATAGATTTTTGAAACATTTCCTGTAATTTTACCTGCTTGACCACTGGCAGAGGTAGAAGTGCGGAGTTGCCCGCCATTAAAAGCACTTAAGCTATTTGCATTAAGGGTAACGTTACCCGCATTTCCCTGTCCACTTGTGCTGGCACTGACTTGAGCGCCATCAGCTACAGTTAAGTTAGTTGTATTCAATTCTATAGTCCCGCCATTCCCAGTAGAGTTTGTAAATGTATTGGAGAACAGTCCACTAGCAGAACTAACTGGATCAACAGTAAAACTACTAAATTCAGCTAGTCGTTCAAAGTAGGTAGGGTCACTGCCAGAGAGAGTAATGCTGTCAGTAGCATTGACATTAATGCTGCCTGCATTGCCACCACTGAAGGCAGTTGCGAGTATTTGCCCACCACCACTAATCTTAAGGGTGTTTACATCAACTGTGATATCTCCGCCCTTAAAGTCACTTTTGCTTTTAGCACTCAAAACTGCTCCATCTAATATATTTAAGGCACCTGTGCGGACTGTTATATTACCACCCTCGCTTGCTCCTTCCTCTGTGTTTGTAAGCAAGCCACTAGAGAATCCTTCTGGGCTAACTCCAGAGATAGTAACAAAATCTTTTGCTTCAATTTGAATATTCCCAGCACTTTTGCTCCCTTGTGTTGTGGCTAAAAATTCAGCAACGTCATAAAGAGAAAGTGATTGTGCCAAAATCTGCATATTACCTGCCTTGCCTTTTCCTCCAGAGATGCTGAAGATATAGCTATCATTTCCGAAAGAAACATTATTGTTTGCTTGAATGGAGACGTTGCCAGCATTTCCCTCTCCAGTAGTGGAGTTCTGGATATAGCTATTATTTAGGAAAGAAACATTACTGTTTGCTTGAATAAAGACGTTGCCAGCATTCCCCTTTCCAGGGGTGGAGCTTTGAATGTAGCTACCATCTACAAAAGAAAGATTACCATTTGCTTGAATGAAGACGTTGCCGGCATCTCCGTCTCCAGTGGTAGAGTTATCAATACTGCTATTATCCGCAAAAGAAATATTACCATTTGCTTGAATTGAAATACTGGCAGCATTTCCTTGTTTAGGAATACCTCTACCAAATTTATCTGTTCCAGAGGTTGCACTTTCAATCGATGTATTAGCAAAAGAAATATTACCATTAGCAGATATTAATATGTTTCCAGCATTTCCTTGTCCAACAGTACCAGCGGAGATAAAATTTCCTAGCAAAAACAAATCGCTATTATTACTATTCTTTAGAAAAGAAAGGTCGCCGTTCACTTGGAATGAAATATTTCCAGAATTTCCTTGTATGGCAGCACTAAAAATGGAGTTATTTGTAAAATAACTATTTCCATTCGCCTGAACTGATATCTTGCCAGCATTCCCCTGCCCAAAGTTTTCGATTAGCAGTGCAGCCGAATCCATTACCAAAAATGACCCAGATTTAAGATTGATATCACCCGTACTACCAGTACTACCCGAATTAACCTTATTAATAAATTGAGTCGTTCTAATCGGATTTGTTTGCCCGATTCTCATTGCTTCTGTAGTATTAAGTGTAATATCTCCGGCTTGAGAATCAACTGTCCCTTCTCCCACGATTCCAGTTGCAAGGATACTATTAAAAATATTTAGGTTCTGGGCGTTAATAGTAATGTTACCCGCATCTTCAGCTAATACATCAACTATTGCCTCATTAGTAAGAGAAACATCAGACCTAGCTAGATCATTAGGAAAGTTTAAATATAAATTGTTGTCATCTATATTCAAACCTATTGCTCCAGAACCTAAAGCTCCTCCCAACTCCACACGACCACCTGGAGCTTGTAAAACTCCACCATCTAAGCTTACATTGCCGCCCACGAGTAATAAACTTCGACCATTAGAAACTTTTAAACCCTGATAAGCAGGTTCTAAAAAATCTGGATCTGGAGAAGTAAGAGAAGGAGCAAATCCTATAGCTCTACGTGATCTGACAGTGATCGGAGCAGCAGCAATCTGATTAAACAAAAAAGCAGAAGGATTTACATTCAGAAGTGCTTTTGGAATAGGCTCAACCGGGTTAGTGCTAAAAATATCACCATTAGCCAGTCCAATGGCATTTGCTGTTGTTCCGACAAATGAACCATTTATATTTAAACTAGCGTTCGGCCCGAAAATGATCCCATTAGGATTAATTAAGAATAAGTTGGCTGTACCATTAGCTCGGATTAATCCATCGACATTAGAAATAGACTTGCCTGTTACTCTGCTAATAATGTTTTGAATATTCCCAATATTATTAAAGGAAGCAGTATCGCCAGTCGGGACAGAGAATTCTTGAAAGCTGTGAAGCAGGTTGCCGCCGACTTGTGTTCCACCATTGATGTTAAAGGTGTTACCTTGTTTTATAACGTTAGAGTTAGTGGGTAAGGTGCGATCTGAGCTAATTTGAGCGATCGCACAATTTCCAGACAAAGCGCTGGTACTGATCGCAATACCTAGCGCTGCACCCCAACAACTAAAATCCCAACTACCAGACATTGCAAGCCTCCACAAGTATTACCAACACCAAGGTTTAGTTAATCACATATCAAGGTAATTGGTAAATAATGTAGTCATAAGGGTTTGGGAGAAATCAGGTTTTTGGATGGTGGCGAGTGGTGAACCAATATCCAAAATTAATTCGCTCTGAGGAAGCGATCGCAATCGAGGAGAAACGCTATAACCCTTATTCTTGCGTTCCATCTCTTTTCTAACCGCCTTGGTGATTGCTATATTCACGTTACAGGGCGATTCTCAGACGCGGGTTAAACAAAATGCCACACTGACCGTTATGATGACGATAGCCACAAACAGAAACCGTACTTTGTTAAGTTAATGAAATGGCTCTTAACAATTGCTCTGATTTTGAGCAGCACTACCCAGTATGTATCAGAAGTAACAGCCCAAACTAAACAACCAGTAACTACCAAGCAACCTGTGCAACCAGTTAGGACACTTACTTCACCTCAACGACGCACCTCTCGACCAGTTTTCGTTTTGCCAAAAACACCTCCTCGGTTAAGTCCTATATTTGGGCGTAGAGCAGGAATGGGTAGTCGTGATAATTGTCCTGCGGTTGCAACTGCACTCACTGCCTTAGTACCATTGCAAAAGGAACAAAAAATTGATAACCAGGTAGACAAATCAGTTGTCGATATTGTCGGAGGGTTAACCATCTCTGAACGACCTACGTTTTGGTTTTACATTCCCTACACTCAAGATTTGACTAACTCAATCGCTGAATTTATCTTACAGGATAATACAGGAAATGATATTTATAGAAATGCGATCGCCCTACCTTTAAAGCCTGGTGTAATTGGTATTTCTCTCCCTGAGACTGTTACATCTTTAGAAGTAGCTAAAACATATCACTGGTATTTAAAACTCCACTGCAAGCAGCAGACAGGGAGCGTTCTTATATATGTAGAAGGAGACATTCAAAGAATCCATTTAGATTTTCGTGTTATGCAGCAATTGGAAGCAACAACTAATCCCCGACAGAAGATTATAATCTATGCAAAAGAAGGTATTTGGTTTGACGCTTTAACTATGCTGGCACAAATACGCCTTTCCAATCCTAATGATGCATCTGTTGAAGAAGATTGGAAAAGTTTATTGCAATCAGTCAACTTAGATAATATTGCTAAGGCTCCTATAGTCAATTCAACCAACCGTCAATAATTCTAAATCTCTACAACCAATTACCAACTAGTATATAGGGTGCCCAGTACATTGGACGGTTGTATTCGGGAGATTCAAGTAGTTTTAATTGAGCAAAATGTAAAGCTTCTGCCGTAGTTTTACCAGTCATTAACTGGTGGTAAAATTCATCAATAAACAAAGCTGTAGAGTTATCGCCAATTTGCCATAGGGAGGCTAAAGTACTCCGCGCACCAGCACGCAGGGCAACTCCTGCTAATCCCAACGCAGCTCGGTTATCTCCTGCTGCTGTTTCGCAAGCACTCAAAACAAGTAATTCAACTGGCTCTGTTCGTTTTTGCTCTCTACTTTTGAGCAAGCTATCTAATTCACTCACATTGATGCGTCCATCAGCTGCTAGGATAAAAGTGTCTTTTGCTTTAGAGCTAAATTGCCCATGAGTTGCCAAGTGAACAATTTTAAAAGCTTTAGCGTTGATGGTTTTTGCTAAAGTTGTACTGGTAAAATTTTTATCCAATAATGTCGTTGTCAATATGCCTGATTCCTGAATTAATTTCAGTTCAACCTTAACGTTGGGAAGCGGTGCAAACTTTTCATTTTTGGGTGGTTGCGATAGTCCTCCAGCAAGAGCATTTAATTTTTTCTGTTCTAGAGGTTTAGGAGTAAATAGTTGCAGTCCTGGACTAACGACTATAGAGTAGTTTTGGACTAAATATTCTTTGCCATCATATAATGCAGACATCGGGATATTTCGCAATAACCCGTCTGGGATAAAGACTAGAGTATTCACTTTACTATTTTTGATCTCTGTTTCAACTGGTTTAATTAACCAGTTATAAAGCTGTTGAGAAACTGCTTGAAATTGTCGATGAGCATCAGGTTCGACTATTGTCTCTCGTATTTTTGTAATAACTTCCTCTACTTGCTGACGGTTGACTTTAGAAGTTTTATGCATCAACGGTTGCTTGGGAAGTTTGATAATAATTTCTAACTGGTTATCTAAAATAATCGGGTAGAAAATAGCAGTATTCGGGTTGTCGCGGTCTACTACTTTGTCCGATACCACAAATTGGTTACTCAAGCAAGCTTCTCGGAAAAAATTGTCGAGTTCTGCTAGTTGCAGGGCTTCTATTCGCTGACGTGCTTTGTCTAAATCAGGCTTTCCTTGCCCTTTCTCTTGTAAAAGCAACTCTACAGACTGCCGATAAATGGGTTCTACGCGATCGCGAAAATTGAACTGCACATCTCGATTAACCGCAACTAAATCGCGGCGAAGAGACTGAAGAGTTGTTACTGCCGCATCATAAGCAGATATGGCGGCTGGGATATTTCCCTGTGCTTTGAGTAAACGTGCTAACTGCCACTCAAGGCGATAAGCTATATCTAAGGCATCAATTTTTTGAGCGATAAACAACGCTTGCTGGGTCAAATCCTGTGCTTCTGGCAATTGTTGGTTCTGCTCATAAACTTCTCCCAAGCTGCCTAGTGCATAGGATTCGGCACGTTCATCGCCGATTATTTTGGCTTGCTGAACGCTACTTGTCAAAATCTCTGCAATGTCTTTTTTGTTACCAATTTTGGTGAAAGTCTGAGCAAAATTGATCCGTGCATAAATACCAGTTTGATTGGTAGGCAGATTGGGGAGTTGAGATTGGATTGTGGGTATTAATGACTTTGCTTCCGTGATGCGTTCGTTTTCCACAAGCAAACTCAGCTGATTAATCAGGGCTTGAACTTTGGCCAGAGGGTTTGGTGCAATTTTGGCAGCATTTTCATAATGAGCGATCGCATCTTTAATATTACTTAACGACCGAGCAGTATTACCGAGGCTAAATTCCGTCAAACTAATTTCTAGAGGCAGTTGCAGACGTTGAGCGATTTCTAAGCTTTGTTGTAAGATTTTCTGGGAATCCTCAAATTCGCCTAATTGTTGTAAAACATTACCAAGCGATCGCAAAGCTGTTATTTTTACAAGTGAGTCAGGTTGGGAAATTAATTGTTGGGATACTTCATTTAATATATCTAAGCCACGGCGGTAAAAACCAGCAACTCGTAGAGCTTGTGCTTGGTTAATCCGGCTGCGCGTTACTCCAGCATTGTCACCTAATTTCTTCCAGACTTGCTCTGCTTGTTGTGATGTTTGAAAAGATGCATCAGTTTGTCCCTGTGCTAGTTGCAATTCGCCCTGAATATTTAGAGTTTGTGCCAGAATTTCTAACAATTCAGATTTTGGATTATTGACATTTAACTTTTGATTTATCTCATCCCAGCCAAGTAAATTTAAGCTATTGTCAATAGTTGCATAAGCTTCTTTCCACGAGCCGAGTTGCTGGTATACAAGAGAGAGGTTAGTCAGCGCTGCGGCTTGTGCAAGGTTATTGCTTTCTCGTTGAGAAGTACGGACAGCTTGTTGGAGAACAGTTACCGCTTTAGTAAAGTGTCCAGCTTGATAAAGCGCTTCTCCTTGGTCAAGAAGTTGCTGTGGCGTTGTGGCTAGGGGTTTATTGGTTTGGATGTGAAACCCGTCTGGTGAATTTGTCTTTTGTTGTTGAGCAAATGTGCTAGGGATAATAGTCAGGAAAACAGCAAGGGTAAATAGGACTATGGGAGTTATCGCAAATCTAATTACTCGCTTTAGTAATTGAAGTTTTGCCATATTTCACACCTCCCTGAGAGACAGCACAGGAAGCTGGTGTTTGCCAAGGGCTGTGGGGGTTAAGTTGAGGAACTTGTGCTAATAGTTCTATGTTTCCATTGCGATCAATTACCCAGCCAGAAGCTTCCACAATTGGAATTGTAGCAGCAATGGGAGTAGTTGAAACTGCTGTTGATTTTGGCACAGGCGTTGTATTTACCAAGTTTTCTAATTTTGGTCTTAATTTCACCCACGCAGACACAGTACTTGAATCTTGTAATGGTTCAGTGGGACTCATGGGTAGTCCACCACGTCCTGTTACCACAAATGTGTTTTGGAATTGCCGAGTTCCAGGAGTGCAGGCGGTGGAAATTTGCTTAGAAGCATCAACTAGATTAGTGGGGAGTTCGACTAAGCCGCGAGTGAGGTCAGTATCAGGTGTAGTGATTTGCACATTACCGCTCAACTGGCGAGTTGCCCCGGTGGCGGTGATATCACTTGTGTTTGGGGAACGTATATCCCGAAACTGAATGCCAAAGATACCTTTAGTATTGATTCTGACATTACCGCCACGAAAGTTATCAGAGTTGGCAGTAATATCGCTATTTTCAAAGCTAGCTAGGACATCGGCATTAATATTGATGTTGCCGCCGATGACATTTTCTCCTTGGGCGTTAGTCGTGATATTGCTGCCACGACCTAGTAATAATAAATCTTTCACTTGCAAGGTGATAGTTGCCTGTGGTTGATTAGGATCAGTGTTAATGCTGCGCGTGTTAGCGCTGAGAGTGCCATTGTCCAAACGAATGGAGCTAGCAAAGATATTTACATTACCTGCATTTCCACCTCCTGCACTGTTTACAGTTACTTTAGCACTATCTTGGACATTCAACTGCCCGGTAGTAATGGTAATGTTTCCCCCCTGACCTGTGGAATTCTCTACCGTACTTGCAAACGCCCCACTTACAGCATCTGCAAGCTCAAATACACCCTTACTGAATTGAGCAAGACGAGTATTATATTTGGGATCGCTGCCAGAAAAGGTGATTTTGTCAGTCACATTCAAGGTTATGTTACCAGCCTTACCATTGCTGCGGCTATTAGTAATCAATTGTCCACCGTTAAATGCTTCTAAAGTATTGGCATTAACGATGATGTTACCTCCATCGCCTTTTCCTCTGGTGCTAGTAGACATAACAGCACCATTTGTTACTAACAGTGCCCTAGTGCTGATATCGATGCTGCCACCATTGCCTTTTGCCTCAGGTATTAGCACATTGCTAAAGATAGCACTGGACAGTCCATTACTACCTACCCCATCGATAAAGACATTATCATGAGCATTTATTTTCACATTACCCGCATTTCCTATTCCTGCGGTGCTGGTAACTAGTTGAGTACTATTCTGAAGAGAAAGGGATGCAGTCGTAATATTGATATCACCACCCTTGCCAGAGGCAGTCCTGCCTACATCAGTAAATACACCGCTGCTGTTAAGTTGAAAACTACCATTTAAGGAGACGGCATCACTTGCTTGAATCGTGACATTACCAGCATTTCCCTTACCGTCACTACTGGCACTAATTTGTGCACCATTTGTTAGAGAAAGTGTCTTAGTGGTGATGTTGATATCACCTCCATTGCCCTGAGCTTCTTCCGTTCCCACACGAATAATTATGCTACTGAGTTTTCGTCTAGCACCTACACCATCAAGCAACACGAGATCGCGGGCATTGATGTTCACATTACCTGCATTCCCTATACCAAAGGTGCTAGCATTAAGTCGAGCGCCATTTGTGAGAGAAAGCGAGCCAGTAGTGATGTTAATATCACCTCCCTTGCCAGATGCGTCATTAAAGACTTGGTTAATTACTCCACTGGCATCAAATCCATCTTTACTTACCCCATTAAAGGAGACGGTATCACGGGCATTGATATTCACATTACCTGCATCCCCTTGTCCTAATGTATCGGTATCGATTTGAGAGCCATCGGAAAGAAAAAGCGACCCAGTGGTGATGTTGATATTACCACCCTTACCTACTGCTTGAGATTGCACTAAATTGTTAATAATGCTTCCACTGTTCAGCTTAATTGACTCAGTAGCGTTAATTGTAATATCTCCCGCCTGACTGCTAGCTGACCCCAAACCTTGCCCTATACCAGCCTGAAGAAAACTTCCTCTGGAAACTTTTAAATTCCGGGCGTTGATTGCAATGTTACCACCACCAGTAGCTTGTACATATACACCAGCGCCATTAGTCAAAGATATATCTGCTCGTGTACTAGAAGCAGGAAAGTCCAAGCCTAATTTCTCGCCATCCACATTTAGCCCCACAGTTCCTGGGGCTGTTAATCCTCCCAATTCGACTCGACCACCATAAGCATTTAATTGACCACCATCCATATTGACATTGCCGCCTACTAGCAACAAACTCTTTCCATCTTCAACATCTAAACCAGATACTCCAAGACCCGCTGGATCTTCTGGTGCTGGCGCAGTTGAACTATTTTGAATCAGGGAAGTTGCAATTTGATTGAATAGTAAGGCATTTGGATTTACTGTTAACAAGGGTGAAGGTGCTTCTGGATTTGAGGCGCTGAAAATTCCCAAATTGCCAAACCCAATGGCATTGGCTGTTGTGGCGACAAAGGAACCGCCGATTCCAAACTAGCATTTTTACCAAAAATAATCCCATTGGGATTAATTAGAAACAGATTGGCTATGCCGTTAGATTTGATTAAGCCATTAATCTCAGAGTTAGACTTACCTGTTACTCGTGTCAGGATGTTCTGAATATCCAGTGGATTATTGAAGAAAGCAGTACTGCCATTGGGAACAGAGAACTCCCCAAAGCTGTGAAACAGATTAGCACCTCTTGTGGTTCCACCCTCAATAATCCTGGTATTACCTTCTAATCTGACACTGGAATTATTTGGCAGAGTGCCGTCTGGGGTGATTTGGGCAACTGAGATATTTGCATAAAAAGCGATCGCACTCCCAACCGCAATTCCTAGACCTTGCCACCAGTCCAAACGCATAGCTCTAAAAGACATTGCACTCTCCTCTAGAAAAGGAAATTTAGCTTGGAAGCCTCAATCAAGAGTATAAGTGTCAGCAAAATCAACTGATGCACAAGTGAGCATAGCAAATTGGCACTACTGAATCAAGTGAATAAAATCAACTCACTGCTACCAATTAAGAATCAGAAGGCAAGGCGAAAAAACTTCTGATTCTCAGGCGTGAATAAAATCAACTCACTGCTACCAATTAAGAATCAGAAGGTGAAGCCAAAAACCTGTAATTCTCAGGCGTGAATAAAATCAACTCACTGCTACCAATTAAGAATTAGAAGGCGAAGCCAAACCAGCTTAACCTTCATTTCAAGCTCCAACTTGAAATTTCGAAGATCAACAATGTCTAAGATCAACAACAATGGAGTAGATATGAACAATCAAACATTAGCCCAATTGAGTTTCAGCGCAGTGAAGGAGCTTAACGATCGGGTGGCTGCTACCTGTAGTGGTGGTGTAGCCTATACTGGCGGCAGCGACCCAGATATAATTTTGTTTAGAGATGGAGAATTTAACGGCGATAGACCTCTGGCGATTAATGCATCAATTGGCGATGGTATTAGCAACGTTGGTGATGATTTCAACGATGTAACCTCATCTTTTGTGATTCTTCGGGGTACATGGAACTTCTATCAAGACGATCAGTATAGGGGGTATGAGGGGAATTACGGACCAGGAGCATACGGTGTTCTCCCAGAGGGAATTGTAAACGACAGTATAACTTCCCTCCAGCGTGTAGGATAGATTTAACTATCCTACACGATAGATAAAGGAATTTTACGCAATCGTAAAGCTACCTTCGAGTATACATTTCTCAGATAGTATTAACAGTGTTTAGCTATCAGTTACTTTAAGAATATCAATAACTGAGTTAGTAGTTATTAACTTTTGACTGATAACTATTCACTGTTTACTTACTTTAATCATTGAACAATGAAATACCACAGCATATTGCAACACAGTGAAGAAGATTGTGGTGCTGCAAGCCTTGCCACTGTTTCCAACGGACGCACCTTTGCCATGAACCGCGTGCGAGAAGCAGTAGGCACTGGTTCGCGGGGAACCACGTTACTAGGTTTGAGACGGGGAGCAGAAACACTGGGATTCCATGCTCGTCAAGTCCAAGCCGCTCCAGAAGTACTTGAGAAATTAAATGAAGTTCCTTTGCCTGCGATCATTCACTGGAAAGGCTACCACTGGGTAGTATTTTACGGGCTAAAGGGGAAAAAATGTATTATCTCTGACCCGGCATTTGGTATCCGTTATCTCAGTATAAAAGAGTTAATGGCGGGTTGGAGTGATGGTGTGATGTTGCTGCTGATGCCAGACGATAGCCGCTTCTATGAGCAATCATCAGATAAAATTGGCGGTTTTGGGCGCTTTATTGCCCGGATATTGCCCTATCGCAATCTTTTGATTCAGCCGATCGCCATCAACTTTGCGATCGGGCTATTGTCCCTCGCCTCCCCTTTAATGATGCAACTGTTGACCGATGACGTGCTAGTGCGGGGAGATACCCAACTGCTAACAACGGTGGCAATTGGCGCCATTGCCATGAACCTAATTCAAAATGCCATTGGTTTGGTACAATCTCACCTAATTGGTCATTTTGGTCAACGGTTGCAATACGGGCTAATTCTAGAATACGGGCGAAAACTGTTACGCTTACCCCTATCATATTTTGAAGCACGTCGCAGTGGAGAAGTCGTTAGCCGGATTGCTGATGTTCATATCATCAATAATCTAGTTTCCCAAATTGTCCTTGGTTTACCCAGTCAATTTTTTGTGGCTCTGGTTTCCTTGGGTTTCATGCTCTTCTATAGTTGGGAACTGACTCTCGCTTCCCTCGCCGCCTTTGTGATCGTCACTCTTGTCAACCTGCTTTTTCTTCCCGCCTTGCGCCAGAAAACCCGCAGCCTCATCGTTAAAGGTACGGAAAATCAAGGCTTTTTAGTCGAAACCTTTCGCGGTGTTCAAGTCCTCAAAACTACCCAAGCGACTCCTCAAGCTTGGCAAGAGTATCAGACAAATTTTGGTCGCATTGCTAACTTAGGCTGGACTACGATGAAGTTGGGGCTTTACAGCAGCACAGTCACGAGTATTCTTTCCAAATTGACGAGTATTGGCATACTCTGGTTAGGTTCTAGCTTAGTGATTAATCAGACATTATCCATCGGTCAGCTGCTGGCGTACAGCGGTATGAGTGGCAGCTTTCTTGGCTTTTTATCGTCAGTAGTCGGGCTAATTGATCAATTTATTACTGCTCAAATTGTCGTTCAACGCTTGACAGAAGTGATAGATGCTACCCCAGAAGATGAAAATGACTTTAAAAAACCTTGGGCAGAAATTCCTGGCAATGCAGATATTATTTGTTCTCAAATTAACTTCCACCATGCTGGTAGAACTGACCTGTTAGAAAACTTTTCTTTAACTATCCCTGGTGGTCAAGTAATAGCCTTAATCGGTCAATCGGGCTGTGGCAAAAGCTCTCTTGGTAAATTAATTACTGGTTTATATCAAGTCCAATCTGGTAATATTCGTTATGGCATATACAACCAGCAAGATTTATCTTTAGAATGTTTGCGGCAGCAAGTCGTATTAGTTCCCCAAGAACCTCATTTTTGGAGCCGCTCGATTGTTGATAATTTTCACTTCAGTTATCCCAACATTAGTTTTGAGGAGATAGTCAAAGCTTGCCAAATTGCTGGTGCAGATGAATTTATTAGCAAATTACCCGATAAATATCAAACTGTTTTAGGTGAATTTGGTGCAAATCTTTCTGGCGGACAAAAGCAGAGATTAGCTATAGCTAGAGCCATTGTTACTGACCCAGCTATATTAATTTTAGATGAATCCACAGGTGCTCTTGATCCAGTAAGTGAAACCCAAGTTTTGGATAGATTACTTACTCATCGTCAAGGCAAAACCACAATTATGATTAGCCACCGTCCTCAAGTTATCAAAAGGGCTGATCGGATTGTATTGCTTGAAAATGGACGCTTAAAAACTCAAGGTACTCCAGAAGAATTACGTCATATTCCTGGAGAGCATTTAAGCTTTATTGATGAGATTTATCCTGATAAAAATGGTTTTAAATCTTCTTTGGTTCTTCGGAATTAGTTAATGGTTATTGGGCATTTTACATATATTCAGTACTTATGATTAGTAACTCTCAAAAAAGTTTTTTACCCTTAGTTCAAGATAACGAGTTTCTCCCACCAATTAGCCGTTGGACTACATTTGGCGGACTAATTATCCTGTTTGTGTTGTCGTTAGCTGTTCCTGTGGCTGCGCTTGTTAAATATAAGGTTACGGTCAAAGGGCAAGCGGTTGTCCGTCCTGCGGGTGAATTGCCAATTGTGCAGGCTGCGACAGAAGGACAGGTAATGCAGATTTATGTTAAAGAAAATCAAACCCTGCAAAAAGGAGATATAATTGCCACTATTGATGACTCTCGACTGCAAACCAAAAAAAACGAGCTGCAAACCAATATTCAACAAGCTAGGTTACAACTAATTCAAACCGTTCCTCAAATTAATGCAATAGATAGTCAAATTCGAGCCCAAAGCGATCGCACTAATCGGACTATCGCCTCTGCAAAAGCTGAATTTAAGGGACGCGATCGCGATCATCAAGACAAAAATATTACTAGTATTACTGAACTCCAAGAAGCATCAGCCAACGTCAAAATGGCCCAAGAAGAATTATATGCAGGGCAAGCACAGTTACAATCAGCACTAGCTAATCTCCACGGTACTGAGGCTGCTTTAGGAGCAGCGACATCAAAGCAAAACCGCTATGAAAGTGCCGCCAAACAAGGGGCATTATCCCGCGATCAACTAGAAGAAGTACAGTTGGCTGTGAAACAGCAAGAACAAGCTGTACAGGCGCAAAAAGCAACTTATCAGTCCCAAGAAAAAACAAATGAGCGGCTAAAACAAGCTGTTTTAGGGGCTATTGCTAAACGCGATCGCGCTCAAGCAGCTCTCAACCCAAGCAATGCAGATGTAGCAATTGCAACTGAACACATTGCTCAAGAAAAAGCCTCTGGGGAAGTGAATAAAGCAACCTTAGAAAGAGAACGTCAAACACTTCTCAAGGAGAAAATTGAAACTGAAAAACAATTAGAGCGCCAACAGAACGAACTCAAGCAAGTTGAAATCGACCTGAAGCAAACTACTATTACCGCTACAGCAGACGGGATTATTTCCAAGCTAAATTTGAGAAACCCCGGTCAAACTCTCCGGGCAGGAGAGGAAATTGTCCAAATTGTACCCAGTCATGCACCTTTAGTTATCAAAGCAGCTGTAGGTTCTGAGGAAAAAGGTAAGATAAAAATCGGTCAAAAGGTGCAAATGCGAGTTAGTGCTTGTCCTTATCCCGATTACGGCACTCTCAAAGGCGAAGTAAAAGCGATTTCCCCAGATGCTGTTAGTTTGCAAAAAGACGATGCAAATGCTGATACAAACTCTACCCCCAAAGCAACTGCTGTAGGCGCTTTTTACGAAGTCACAATTGAGCCAGAAAAACTTGCATTAGGTCGCACTTCAAAGAAATGTCAAATTCAATTGGGTATGGATGGCAGAGTTGATATTATTACCCGCGAAGAAACTGTACTGCAATTCTTGCTCCGCAAGGCAAGGTTAATAACGGATTTGTAATGTTGACGAAGGTTTCAATTGACCTCTTCGCCACTATAGCATTTCTCGTTTGTATGCAATACACTCTGACTTCACTTCTATCCCTCTCTCCTTTAAGAGAGAGGCTTTAAAATTTACTCCCCTTCCCTTGCTCTTAGGGGGCTGGGGGTTAGGTCTGTATTCCATGCAATTGAGAAGCACTATATTACAGTTTACTCGTTGCAGCCTCGCTACTTTTACCTCTTCTTATAATTAATAGAAGATAGTTTTACATTACTCAACTAATGATTGTGAAGTAGTGGAAAATTGTCGGCGATTTTGAATAAATATAACTACAACACTACTTGCAACTACACCAAAAGCTGAGGGAATAAATGGTATCCATAACCCTTGTTTTAAAAGAGCGATCGCACAAACTCCATATAAAATGACAACTGTCACAAAGATGGCACATCCCTTATCTGACAGCGAACGAACACGCCAAACAATCAGACTTCCAACTATAGACCAGCCGTATATCCAGAGAATATCGCCCCACCAAGGCAAAACCCAAAGAATTGGACGTTTGTCTAAAACTGCGCTCAAAACTTGGCTAACCATTTGTGCTTGTATAAATACCCCTGGTATTTCTTGGTAATCTTGCTGTGCAGTACTGTAGGGAGTTGACCAAGTATCGCTGACAGTGTTAGCTGTCACTCCAATGATAACTACCTTATCTTTAAATAGATCAGGAGCAACTTTATTGCTCAATATATCTTCAAGGGAAACTCTTTGATAATCAGTATTACGGTAATTGACAAGTATTTGATTTCCGCCTAAATCAACTTTTTGTTGATAGCCACCACTGCGACCTGCTTTTAAACGTTTAAAGACTTTAGAGCCAAACTGTATATAATCTTCATTAAATCTAGGTTGAATATTTTCGTAAGATAAATAACGAGCAGCTAATTGCAACGAGAGCGAATAAGGTGTTGTACAAGTCGAAGAAGGCTCTTGTGCCATCATCATAATTTGGCGACGGACGATCCCATCTGGGTCTTCAATTGCATCTGCAAAACCCTGACGTTCTACAGGTACTTCTTTGGGAGGTTTAACACCTTGGGAGTCATATTTACTATCGCGGCTTTTGCAGGTAACAACAACATTCTCTTTACTATTTTCTGTGGAAAGTTTTATTGTTTGTAACTTATTCGGGGGGTCGGCAAAGTCCCTGTAAATATCTATTCCAATAATTCGCGGTTGATACTTTTGTAGTTGTTTAAGTAATGTTGCTAAGGTACTATCCGAAATTGATTTTAGCCCTAGTCTTGTTTCTTGTCGAGATTGAATATCTTTTTCGGTGATTTCAACAATTATCAACCTTGGATCTGGATCTTCCTTGGGTCGCAGTCGCAGTATTTGGTCAAAAGTTTGCAGTTCAATTTTCTCAAAGACTCCCAAATATCTCAAACCTATTGTTGAAACAGCCACAATAAAAGTACTAAGTAGTACAGTCCATAGTTTAGATTTTGGTATCGCAATTTTACCTTTTATCGGAACTTGACCTCCAAAATTAATATCATCAAAATTGCCACATAGTTCTTGCCACGTAGTAGGAACAGTTGTAGGATTTTGACAGATGACTGGTAACCAACTGGCACAAGGAAATTTATTTTCCAATCCCTGAAGTCTTTCTCGTGCTTTTTACACAGCTAGATAAAGTGGTTTGCCACCTGCAAAGGCAATAAGAAAATTTTTTAAGAACTCCTGGGCTATTAAATCTGGCACTCTTTCCCGCATTACAATCATTTGGGGAATGTTCAAATCAGCTAAATTTCGTGCTAAACCAATTCCGTCACAAGAATTGAAGATTGCCAGTTTTAAGCCGCTACTAATTGCTGTCTTAAGTGCATTTTTAAGTTGGGGAATTGTTAAACTTTCTGTCTGATTGATGTAAACTTCTCCGATCTCTCCATCAGCAATACTAGCGCTATGCCCTGCAAAAAATAGGATATCCCAATCTAGATTCCATAGATGCTCATCAAGTTCTTTACGTGTTGGTTCGATAAGAAACGTAGTTTGGGCATCTGTTAAACCTTGTAATAAAGCGCCGTCTTGATCAATATCAATACCAACACTGTTGCCTAGAATTGCCAAAATTTTGACTTTACCTGTAGGAGATTTTGGCAATACCTGAGGAGACGCATATTCATGATTGCTCAAAGCTAATTCAGCTTTAGGGTAATCTTTAAAAAAATCCCACAGATGCCAAGGCAACCGATGCAGTAGAACTATATTTGTTTCAATAATAATTCTAATTTCATCATCCCGATTAAGTAGAGTCCGCAACTGCCGCTCAATATTCTGAAATGACTCAAATTTCAACCAAGCATTGATATTTGCTTGCAGCTGTTGACACACTTCATCGAAGTCATTCACAGAAATATTGGTTATATCTTGTGAATGCACTTTTATGCGCTGATTGTTACCCAGGCGTTGATGGATGGCTTCGTAGAGTAGCTGCCATCTGCGGTAGACTTCGCTTAGTTCTGGTACTGCTGGCAGACTCCCTGTTAATTTTACGAGTAAAAATTGGTTATGATGCCAAAGTTGAGCTGTGACAACAGGAAATCCTTTATTTAAATCTCCTCCTAACAAACTGAAGACAACTAGCTTACTCATAAGTCAAGTGAACTTTGCCATTCGTGATTAACTAATGACTAATGAATGTCAATTCGACTCGACTGTGCGCGGCTGTTAGAAAATCCGCCCAGGCGAGATATTAATAACTAAATCACGAAATTTTCTCTGATCTGGCAACTATCAACAGCAACTTGGATGCTAAAAAATTCTCCTACTTCCCCATCAAAGAGTTTTAATTGCACGTAGATATCTTGAACTCTTGCTTGTGCTTGTTGAATTATCTCCCCTTGATCTGAAAGTAAAACTAGCTTGATATTAGCAGGTAGGTAAGGTTGATTACAAGCTGGATGTAGCTGCACGCGAATCCTAACTTGTTGGTTAGCCTCTGGTATTAAGGCAACTAATAAAATAACTTTTTGAGCCTCTATTTCCATTCCCAAGTCAATTAGCTTGGCGCGTTTGATAGTGGCAGGATTTAACCCAGAAGAACTGCGGAGATTAAAAGCTAGGCTACTGGAGTTTGGCTCAAAAAATATCTCTATAGCTTGCCAAGAAGCATCGTAAATCTGCTCCAGCCAACGACTGAGATTCACTTGTACTTGGGGAAATTGCGCTTGCTGTCGTTGTTGATACAACCATTGTCGCCACTGTTCATTCTCTAGTAGCATTCCCCAGGTTGTAAATGGTACTGCCAGTCTAAAAAATGTCACTGAAGAATTGCTAAACAGTTGCTGCACATATTCTACTTGAGCAATCGATAATTGTGGTAGTGGAGCGATCGCAGCTTTCATCTCTTCTGTTCCACAAAATTGGTAGGTGATCCAAAAAGCATTAAGGTCTTTAATTAAGTGCCGTGCATCTATACAATAAGTCCTATCTACTTGGTCATAGTGTGCCAATGATTTAAGTTCTTGATGGGTTATGTAGCCCCAAATTCTTACCCACTTGCCATCTGGTGTGACTTGTACTGCTAAATAATAGTCTGCTGCCCAAGTGGGAATGTCTACCCATTCTTGAGGAACTTCTAACTCGCTATCATCAATTGCCTCGCTGGGAATTAAAACGACTCGCTTTTCCTTTAACACGATTGCTGTGCCATTGACAAATTCCCAAAAAGCAGGAATACCAGGGGAACTGTACCAGACACTTGCTTCCGGAACATATTCAGTTTTTACCCAATTCAAAAACGCATCAAGGCAAACTTGATTCATGTAAGCACGCCAGCAACTGCTAGATGTAGCGTAAATTTTGCTTTCTTGCCAAGAACTTGTCTGTAATGATGGTGATATTTCTAACAATAGTTCCTGCGGTTCTGTAAAAGCAGAAGTCATTTTTACTACCTCATCTTTTATAACGTCAGCTAGACTCACCATACTTAACTTTCAACCATTCTTCCAAAGCGGTACTCATATCTTTAACTAGGTTGCAAGTTACAGAAATATTAAGCGTGTCTTGGCTCCATTGAATTAATGCTGCTAGCAAGGATTCTCTAGCTTTAAGGAGTTGGCGAGAAACGGTAGGCTGACTCATTTGTAGGCGTTGTACAATCTGTGGCTGAGTCAGCCCCTGTTGGTAGTAAAGTTTAAGTATTTCCTGGGTTTTCGCCTCAAGATTTTGTAAAGCTTTTAACAAAACAGCTTGAATCTGAGATTGTTGATTTTGTCGGTTTTGGGTATCTTCTTGGGCGATCATTTCAGCGATTAATGAATCAGAAGATAGATCTGGCAAATCAAGAGTTGTTGTGGCATCATCTTCTGATATTGCTAAATTTAGAGAACTAATAGGTGGATACAGATAAGCACGCATGTAAATAGCTGCCTGGGTTAACCACTGTTCAATTTTTTCTCTGGTGCATTGTGCAGTAGGTTGAGTTAATTGAGTTTGTCGTTCGCGGTTGTAAAGGTTGACAATAGCTTCCCAAAGCTGGCGTTCTGTTCCTGGTAATGCCTTTGTACCTCCTGGTTGGTTTTGCACATACAGTTCTTTGAAACAAGCCCAGGCTAGCCGATATTGGGCAATTACGGTACGTGATAATCCAGCTTGAGAAAGAGCTTCTAAGAACTGCTTTTTGCTTACTTTGCGTAACAATGCCCAATTCGTGCAAATATCAGCTTCCTTGCGTTGGCGTAAAATATCTTTTAGCCGGCTGGGGATTGCCATAGTCGCGTAGGCTTTTAAGCTAGAAGATTTTTTTGGGTTAAAGTTTTTAAGAATCGTTTCGATTTCAGCATTAGCCATTTGAAAGTAATCTGCTAGACTGTATTGGCTATGTATAAATCTGGCAATTGTTTTTTTAGCAGTCCAGTAACTTGGTTCTTGTAAATAAGCAGACATATGCATTCTGGCAAGGCTATGAGATTGCTCTTGCCAGTGCTTATGCCAATATAGTGCCCAAAAGTTTTCTGAGTTAGGGACTTTTTGTGAATACTCCAAACAATTTTGGATACTTCGACGCAGTTTGATATCAATCAACCATTTGCTGAATCTGTCGCTTTCCAACTGAACGAAGGTTGAAAACATCTCCGTAATTTCTTGGCGAGGATGCATAAGCAATTAAAAATTTAAATTGAGTCAACTTCAGTAATTATCACAGGGGCAGATACTTCTGCGGCTGCTGGCAATACGCTGCTTTCCTTTTTAATTTGCAAGTCCCTTAGCACACACCTATTCTTATTGATGATGCCCTTACTCATATTCTGTTGAATTCTGACGTCTTTATTCTTTTCAGATAAAAAGTCATTTATTATGCAATCTTCTGGAACTCTTGCTGGTTTAGATATCCTAGTAGTTGAAGATGATAATGATACTCGTTTTTTCATCACTACTGTATTGGAAATGGATGGAGCAAAAGTTATAGCAGTGATGTCAGCAGCGGAGGCACGCAAAGTATTATCCGAATTGCAACCTGATGTTTTAGTTTGTGATATTGGGTTGCCTGGGGAGGATGGCTACACTTTCATCTCCAAAATCCGTGCGCTCAAACCAAAGAATGGTGGACGAGTCCCGGCTATTGCTTTAACAGCCTATGCTGATAGTGAAGCTCGGATTCGTGCCTTGGAAGCTGGCTTTGACACTCATGTATCTAAACCGATTGGTCCAGAAGAACTAGTTGAGATAGTTGCTAGTTTGGTTGCTTGTTGTAATTGGTAATTATTGTAGTGCTTGATGTAAATCCAGAAGTGCAATCAGCTTTACCGACACCTGGAGAGAGGGAGGTGTTCATCAGGTCGAAGGGATACAGTTTAGAATCGAGGTGGCTGCCATCATTCGTAAGGGTGGCGCTGAAGTTGTCGCCGATGAATACTTTGGAGCCGTTAACGGTTTGGATGTGGTGGTCAAATTCGCTGTAGCCAAGCTAAAAGTGCGGCTGTTGGTGACGCTCCATTAATCCACTTTAAAATCTCTGCACAGGATCTATTTTCAACTATTTCTTCAATTTCCGTTAGAATATTTGATAAAAAGTCATAGTCGTTAAAAGGTTCTCTTTGCAATCTATTTTCTAACTCTTGTACAGAAATTACGTAATCTCGTCTTTGGCTGGATCAATATTAGGAATATCTATAGCAAAAGCCATTGTATTTTCTGTAACATCAGATATTCCTTGTCCCGGCTTATCTAAAACTACAATAACTTTCCAAAGGTCTTCGGGAACATTTGCTGCTGCGCTTTGCACAATCGCACTTGTTCGGAGGCTAGTGATTGAGTAGGGGAAAGCAAAGCTTTAGACAAAATTATAATCGCGCTTTCTTCTTAATACTAGAAGCGATCGCACCCCCCTGCCTCCTCCCCATCTGTCGGCGTACCCTATCGCCAGTTATCGGGGCAATGCGATGTCAAAGGCAGGCTGTGACGCTCGTTCGCCCTTGGCGTCTCCCTTTGAAAGAAGACTCGCTACCGCTTCTCTACCAGACGTGCAAGGAACGCTAACACTATCGGTGACGCTCATAAACAACAGTCCAGTCACAGCAAGCTTTTGGCTCCTACCAAAATTACAAAGCGCATGACCGAATGCTGGCTGGTGATGTCGGAGGTTGTCGGGTGTAGTACTGCTGTTCACCCAAAGGTAGGGGAGAGCGTATGTTGCTGTGGGTGGAGTAGCAGGGGAGATTGCTGGGGAAGAACTCGACAATTCCTTCGAGATGCGGTTGTCCAAAGCCGTGGTGTTGGGAGTGATGGTATAGTTATGTGAACTTGGCTGTGCTGATGATTGCTAATGTTTGGTGAGAGCAACCGCAGTATCTATAATGGCGATGTCTCCTGAGTTACCGCTTGGAGCGTCTACCCATTGTCAAAGGAGAGCATTGACCCGGCCACGATTAATCGAATCAATTTTATAGTAAAGCTATTAGCCAGTCAACTTAATCACACCTTGGCTCACTAGAGATTCAAGCTGAGAATGGTGCTGTGTTTGCTCTCGCAGCAACTTGAGTTGCTCGTAGGTGAGAATATGTAATCCTGGACGGACAACATAACCTTCAATGGTAATGCTTTGTGGCTGCTGGCTGTCGGTGCGATTGTAGGTAATAGAAGGCATATTTGCAATTATACAAGTGAGAACTGATCATTAGAAGAGAGTTTAACTCTTCACTCTATTACAGCACACAAGTTCCTCATAAAGGGTGAGTATAGTATGAGCGAATGCCGAAGCACATAGGAGATTCCCAAGAGAAACGATGCTTGTGGGGTGTGGGTTTTGTGAATAGGGAGGAGCAAAGGATTACGTTACGATATATGGGAGCAACAAAGCCGGATGCTCACAACAATGCTGGCATTTAATACAGCAGTTTGCTTTTTAAGTAAGTACAAAATGCAGGACTCACGCATTAGATATAAAGGTTTCTACCTCCTACCTCCAGCAAGAACTGCCTATTGCCCCACTTGCTGAACCCAAGCTGCCAAAGTCACGTCCAAGTCCTGCACTGGTAGCTTGGGGCAGTAGATAACACTACTGAGGATTTTTAATAGTGTAGGCCTGCAAGGGCAGTGCATGAAGGGCAATCGCATGATTCTATGACTAGCCCTTTCAAGGTGACTCATAAAATAAGATTGTTTTTCTCAGCGCTCTCTGTGCCTGGAGCGGTTTAAAAGTAATTTATTTAACCGTAGGGGACAGAGAACACAGAGATAAGAGGTTAAAGAAGAATTTATGGACTAAGATTTCCACCCACCTTGAAAGGGCTAGTCCTAGATTCATATTCTGATTCAGCAACGCCAATTATTCAATAAATAACCGTGCAAGACTGGGCAATGCTTCGCCATAAGTAGGATGAATGTGAACAGATTTTTCCAATAATTGCCAAGTTGCTCCTGCTTCCATAAGCGACAGAAATACATGCACGATCTCAGCCGCTTCATAACCAACCAATGTTGCTCCTAAAATCTGATCAGTTTCTGTATCTATTACCATTCGGTAAAAGCCTAAATCATGCCCCCACTCAATAGCACGAGCAATATCGGACATTGGCAGGGTCACGTAGCGAGCATTAATCCCCTTTTCATGAGCGTTTGCAATTGTCATTCCAACCCGTCCAACTTGTGGCTCAGTATATATGGCATAACCTAACACACGGTCGTTGCGAGTCCGATTCTCACCACGCAAGATAGCCTTTAGACGCCGATAATCTTCCCAAGAAACATGGGTGAAGGCAGGCTGTTGAGCAACATCTGCGATCGCATATACATCTGAGCATGTTGTCCGAAATTGCTCGTCAACTTTAACATAACCTTGTTCATTGAGCTCAACACCTGTGGCTACCACATTCAAAGCACTGGTGTTTGGCTTGCGTCCAGTTGCAATCAACAGTGCCTCACCTTGGAGTTCCTGACCATTATCTAATTTCAGAGTAAACACATTATCGTTGTAAATAACTTTCTCAGTATTGACATGAAAGTGAATTTGAATGCCATCTCGCTTTAGAGCTTCTGCTAAAGTTTCACTCACATCAGGCTCTTCATGATCCAGGAGGCGTGAGCCTCGCACAATTATGTGTGTTTCACTACCCAAACGTGCTAATCCCTGTCCAAGTTCCAAACTAATGTAACCAGCACCAATGACGAGTAGCCGTGGTGGCAACTTTTGTAAGTCAAAGAAATTGCGGTTTGTTAAGTAAGGTGTGCCTGCTAAACCGGGAATGTTAGGTATGGCAGCCGATGTACCTGTATTAATAACGACCAATGGTGCTTGAACGATGACATTACTGCCTGTAACTGTTCGCTCCCCAGTAAAGGATGCTTCTGCATACACCACCCTCACTCCTGCTTCATGCAAGCGTTTATCAACTCCTTGATGCCAGCTATTGCGAATTGAACGTACCCGCTCCATCACAGCCGGAAAATCAACCTCAACTTGAGCATATATCCCTAAATCCTTAGCTTGACGAACACGACCCGCAGCATGAGCGGCTGCTAAAAACGCTTTAGAAGGGGTGCAGCCATAATTGATACAACTACCACCCAGTATGTCTCTTTCAAACAAAACAACCTTACGGCCTTCTTTGGCAAAGTCAGCGGCCAGAGGCACACCTCCCTGACCACTACCGATGATAATGACATCTGCTGTTTCCATACTTGACTCCCTGTAAAATCAAACGGTGGAATTAAATCAGAGTATTTGCACGGTGGAATATCTACTAACTGAGCCACTTTGCTATACTTTCTTACAACTATCAAGTTGGATTCAATTTGTGCTTTGGAAGAGTGCTGAGTTAGGAGTTAGGAGTTGAGACGCGATTAATCGCGTCTGTACAGGAGTTAGGAGTTATTATTCTCCCCCTGCTCCCCAGTCCCTTTTGTTGTGAGTTTATTTACTGATGGCAATAATAATGCACCAGTTGGCGATTGGCATAATTGTTTTTACCTTTCTTATGACGAAAGACAAAAGCAAAAATAAGGAGAGCCACTTAGGTCGTTCTCCAGATCATCAGTGTGCATCTATTTACTACACTTTATTATTTCTTATCTAAGGGTTAATACTTATTTTTTTAAATTATTTCTAATAATATTATGAGGTTATTCGTAAATACCACTAAAATAAAATAAAAAAGAGAGCTACTTAGGCAGCTCTCCAGATCATCAGGGTGCATCTACTTACCACAGCATATCATTTTAGGTATGCGGGTTACCACCAGTTTTTATGTGAAGATTCTGTGAAGAAGCACCGGGAAAATACTTACTTGGGGCATTGGGCAATTCAATTTTGGATTTTGGATTGATGATAGCGTAGTGTTAGCGAGTCTGCGAGCGTCTTTTAGATTGAAATTTAATCTAAAATCTAAAATCGTTCGACTGAGCGTACTCCTACGGAGAAGCAAGCTACGCGCAGCGTCTCTAAGAGTTGCTGAAGTCTAAAATCTAAAATTCTTACTCCCCCGCCCCTTTCACCAAGCATTGTTGACTTGACAGACTATTAGGCGTTCAGTTTTTTCTCCACCAATTCATTAGTCAGCTTAGGATCAGCACGTTTGCCTGTCTTTTTCAGAACTTGTCCGACAAAGAAACCTTTGAGGTTGGTGTTACCATTGCGATACTTTTCTAATTCTTTGGAATTGGCGGCTATGACTTCATCAACGATGGGTTCAAGTACACTAGGATCGGTGATTAACTCTTGACCAGCAAAGGCTTTTTCAGGAGAAATACCACTGAGCAAATCTGGCAGCTTTTCTTTAGCTTGAGCATTGCTAATTTTGCCCGTTTCAATGCGAGTGATGATATCTGCAAGATTGGTGGGAGTCAGGGCAATTTCAGTAATACTGAGTTTTTGCTTATTGAGGTGGGCTGCGATATCTTGAGTGATCCAGTTTGCAGCAGCTTTCGGATTTGCTCCAGATGCGATCGCAGTTTCAAAATATTCTGCTACTGGATGATCTTCTGTTAACACTCGTGCATCATAAGCCGAAAGCCCCAACTCACTTTCATAATGATGGCGTTTTTGGGCTGGTAATTCTGGTAATTCGCTGCGCCATTGCTCTAATTGGGCATCTGACACCTCAATTGGTGCTAAATCTGGTTCGGGGAAGTAGCGGTAATCGCTTGAACCTTCTTTCACCCGCATACTAATTGTGCGTTGAGTGCCTTCTTCCCACAGACGAGTTTCTAAGATAATGCGATTGCCTGCTTCGATTGCCGCAATTTGGCGCTCAATTTCGTAGTCAATCGCCCGTTGGATGGCGTTGAACGAGTTCATGTTTTTAATTTCTACCTTGGTGCCAAACTCCTCTCGCCCTACCGGACGCACAGAAATGTTGACATCACAACGCAGAGATCCTTCTTGCATATTGCCGTCACTCACGCCGAGATACCGCACAATTCGGCGCAACTCTTCGGCATATTCAGCAGCTTCTAGTCCAGAACGCAGGTCAGGTTCTGAGACAATTTCCACTAATGGTATACCTGCGCGATTGTAGTCTACCAGAGAATAGGAAGAACCGGAAAGGCGATCGCTGCCTGCATGAACCAATTTTCCAGCATCTTCCTCCATATGCAGACGCGTAATCCCAATACGTTTGCGAATGGGGTTACCCTCAGCATCCACCAACTCAATTTCTAACCAACCATGTTCTGCGATCGGTAGATCATATTGAGAAATTTGGTAATTTTTGGGTAAATCCGGATAAAAATACTGTTTACGATCAAATTTGCTATACTTAGCGATTTGACAATTTAGTGCCAAACCAGCCTTGACGGCGTATTCTAATACTTTTTCATTGAGTACAGGTAAGACCCCAGGTAAACCCATACAAACCGGGTCAATGTTAGTATTGGGGTCAGCACCGAATGCCGTAGAGCTATTAGAGAAAATCTTGGTATTGGTACTCAGCTGACAATGGGTTTCTAGACCAATAATCGCTTCATACTCAGTTTTTACGGTCGTAACAGTGGTCATAATATCAATATTTGGGCAATAATCCTTCTAGTGATACTATTGTAGCGGCGTATTGAGTTGCCCTGAAGACGGTTATTTGGGTGAGTAATGCTTACCATTTTCAACTTGAAAAGGAAGATGCAAACCTAAGGTGAAGAAAATCTTAATTATTGGTTCTGGGGGTGCTGGTAAATCTACCCTAGCCCGCGAACTGGGAACCATTTTAGGCTTAGAAGTCATCCACTTGGATGCTTCATACTAGAATCCTGGCTAGGTTGAGACTATTACCAGTAGCCAAAGATAAATTACTATAAAAAGGTATTAAATTCAATAAAGTTCAGTTAAGAATTTCTTCCTTCTCTCTGTGTCGCGCCAGTTGCTTCAAGTCGGGGAACCCGCCCAACGCACTGGCTTCTCTGCGCCCCTGCGGCAAGCCGCTTCTCTACGAGACGCTCCGCGAATGCGTCTACGTTAAAAAAATTGACTTTGACAAAGAGTTTTAGCCTTAACCCAAGCATATTGCTATTAAATTGGCAAATTAAGTCAGGGAGCAACCAAGATTATGATTGATATCAAAACAGCAGTGAATGCTGCTTATGAATACATAAAATCCCTACAAGAAATGATGGGTTCTTCATTAGGAGATTTGAGACTTGAAGAAGTTGAACTTTCTGAAGATAAAGCTTCTGGTTGATTACTTTAGGGTTTGATATTCCTAAAAAACCTCCTAAAAACCGATTGGAAGACTTAATTCCTATCTCTCTTGCTTCTATCCATGTGTTGTATGAACGAGAATATAAATTTTTTAAGGTAAATTCTCAAACTGGCGAAGTAGAAGCAATGAAAATTAGACAAGTATGAAAGATGTGATTAATTCCCTAATTCGTCGTTATCACCAAAAGGGAATTTTAATCGATACAAATATCTTACTTCTTTACTTTGTTGGGACGGTCAATCGAGAAAGAATAACCCGATTTAATCGAACGCAGCAATTTATACCAGAAATCCTTTAAAATCTCGTTTCCAGCCAGAGGCTGGAAATACTCTTTCATTGCAGCTCTGCCGCTAGTTTTGAGGCGGAGCCTCTCATTTAGGCATTTCTAGTCAGAGACTCTTAACGAGACAATCAATTCCACTTGAAAATAATAAATTGAAAACATTCTTAATAATTTAAACATTAAATAAACATTAGCACTCTCGGCTTGTTAGTGCTAATTTGTGACTGGGGTTTAATGCCTATGATATAGACCAAAACTATACTTTTTCTAGATGCTTTAATTACTTATCAGACATTATATTAAAAAAACTAAAGCTTTACTGCAAGTAATTTAAAACTGAGAGTATTAGCATGAAATACACTTTTGATATTGTCGGAGTATCTCCACTTTTGCAGTTTTTTAATCATCAACAGCAAAATGGGCAAAAACCACTCCACCAAGGCGTGGAATATTTAGGAATGTATACGTGTACACTAGATACGTTTCTAGAATCGGTGGAATTAGTTCCAGGAAAGTGGGGTTGGAATCTAGATCAAGTGGTGGATACTGTGATTCAGTTTTGGTTGAACAACTCAGACAGTATTCGTTATTGGAAAGTACGTTTAAGTGATGCTGGTAAAGATAATTTACTAGTCGCAAGATTGGCGGATATAACTGCCTTACAAGCTGAATTTGAATCCCTACTAGATAAGGAGTGGTGAAGAGATAGGTAGAATTGAAGAAGAATTCAAGAGCGGAGCAGCAGTTGCTCCGCCTCCAATCAAAATCAAAATCAATATTTTTCTCTGTTATTCTCGTTTTCAAGTGCTTTGAGAACTTTGAGATATAAAAATATTTAAAGAAATTCTGAAATTTTAAGTGTTATAAACTAACTATAAAAAAACATAAATGCTCCCAATATAGTTTTACTGATCGCACTTATAGAAAATTAAAAGTGTGTCCGCGCCCATTAATTTTACGCACGTTATTGTTCATTTTTTCTTGAGATATTAATAGTATTTTTTTAGACATTAATGCTCATTAGACCACTGATACGGACTTTACTTATGTGTATGCATACAAATCATGCAAACCCAATAATTGCCAAAGTTTCTGGTTGAGCATTGTTGTGTCCTGGAAACAATTGCAAATTAAGGCTTTGAGATTCAGAGCCACCCGAAAGTTTCAACTTAGTTGGTCTAAAATATAGCGCTAAGTGTTGACAATCTATAAATAATCGAATAACAAGGTGGCAGCAGCATTAAAAAAAGCGTTAGTGCATTCCTACCTAGAAACTAATTAACGCCCTTGATGAAACTTCATACGGATAACATAATTATGCCAGAAAATACGGATAACAAAGCTTCCAAATCAGACAATCAGGCTATTGCCTATAAAGAACGCCTCAATTCTTGGGCGATCGCTCGTCTACTTCCTAATACGCAACAGGAAATTGTTGCTCGCTTCCGCACCCGTTCTGATGCCGATGGCTATATGCGGCACCTCCCTCAGGAAATACCAAATGCTTCTTACATGGTTGTTTTTGATTGTCAACGCCAAGAAGCTGTGATTTAAAGTATAAGTATAGGCGATAAACCTATCTTGAAAATAGGGAACAGCTTATAGGTGACAGGGAACAGGGAAAGAGATTTTCGTTCTGAATTGTGTTCGCATAACGGGCGTTTTATGCTCACTCTGTTAATAAGTATCTCTTGCAAAAGGGACTTTTGCACTTTTGTGGTGAAACGGGAAGGGTTAAGGGGAAAAAGAAAATTCAATCCCTTTAACCCTTGCTTTTAATCCCCACTACCCTTTTCTTGTGATCATGGGTGTAGCTTGCTTAAAAGTAGGGGTACAGGAAGCCTGCCTCTGAATGTCTACGCATTTGTGGTAAAGTTAAGGCATGATAAAAGAATTAAAAATGCGTAGGCGTAGCCCCTCAAAGACATCGTTTACAACTCCAGATTGCAATTTTCACGCTTCACTTAAAAATTCTGGATGTTGCCAACGACCATATAGACCTTTATCCTTGATATGCACCCGATGTACTAGTACGGCACGGCGTAAATCCACTTATCATCTCAATTAACAAGACTTGGGGCAAAATCCCCTTGTTAAAGGTAGACAAACTGACGCCACAGTGTATTAGTAGGGACTATTTACTGCTATCAAAAAACGGTAATTATAACCAGAAGTTATTAAGTTTTTCGACCAAGATTATATCCGAAAATTTTACTGAAAAGTAAATTCCGTAATTGCCCCCTTGCTATTGATATTTTAAATTACTTAAAAGTAAAAGTTAGTGCAATAAACACTGAAAGTGCTGGAGGGTTAATAAGTGGTCAAACAGCACCGACATGACTGGTTCAAAACTGTGAAATTTGTCTGCAAACGAGAATTACTATTGCTATTGCTGGGGATAATCTTCTTAATCTTTGTAGTCCGACTCTGGCACAGACTCTTAATCCAAATTCCAGGATTATTAACACAATTAGTATTGATTGCAGGGGTATTGGTTATTGTCACGCTGACATTATCAATCTATTTTACCTTGGCGATGAGAGCAAGTAACCAACAGATAACAGCAATAAATCAAGAGTTAACTCACAGAATTTTTGAGCAGAAACAGGTAGAATTTACCCTCCGCACCAGCGAAAATGGTTTGCGACAGTTACTAGAAACTGTCAAAGTCATCCCTTGGGAATTAGACTTGAAGACTTGGCGATTTATTTACGTTGGACCGCAAGCAGTAGACTTGCTAAATTATCCGATCGCAGAGTGGTACGAGGAAAATTTTTGGGTTAATCATCTACATCCACATGACCGAGAAAAATCTGTTCGTTTTTGCCAAGAAGCAACTGCTAGGTGTGAGAATCATGAATTAGAATACCGAATGTTAGCAGCCAATGGGCGAGTTGTTTGGCTGCGAAACGTTGTTAGCGTAGTTCACCAAGCAGGAACTCCTACTATGCTGAGGGGGTTTATGTTTGACATTACTGATTTGAAGCTGGTTGAAGAAACCTTGAGGCTGAGGGAGAGGGCACTTGCTGCTACCAGTAATGGAATTATTATTGCCGATGCCAGACTCGCCTATAATCCGGTTATTTACGTCAACGCTGCCTTTGAGCAAATAACAGGCTACAGTGCTACTGATGTGATTGGGCAAAACTGTCGATTTTTGCAACGCACAGATAGCCAGCAACCAGTACTCAATGAATTGCGGTCATCTATTCAAGCTGGAAGAAGTTGTAAAGTTGTTCTCCGCAACTATCGCAAAGATGGCACTTTGTTTTGGAATGAATTGAGTATTTCTCCTATCCATGACGAAAATGGCAAGTTAAGCCACTTCATTGGTATTCAGACAGATATTAGCTTACGCAAGCTTGCCGAAGCCAGTCTGCGGCGGCAAGCCCTCACCTTTGAAAACATGCATGATGGCGTAATTATCACAGATTTAACCGGAAATATTATTGACTGGAATCCTGCTGCCGAAAGCATGTTTGGCTATACCAAAGCCGAGATTTTGACTAAACATCCCAGTATTTTGCATCAGCCGGAAGTAGCTGCAACATTAAGCGCCAAAATTTTGTCAAGAGTCAACCAGCAAGGACGCTGGTCAGGGGAAATACACTTTATTCGCAAAGATGGCAGTGAGGGAATTTGCGAAACAACCGTAGTATCTTTACAGGATGAACAGGGGCAAACTGTTGCCACTGTTGGCATCAATCACGACATTACCGAAAACAAACGAGCTAAAGAGGCGCTGCAAAGGCAATTGCATCGCACCCTACTACTTGAACAAATTACTCAGGAAATTCGTCAAAGTCTTGATACTAGCAAAATCTTTCAGACGGCTGCTACCCAAATTGGACAAGCATTTGGATCTGATCGCTGTTTGATTCATTCTTACATTAGCGACCCCACTCCCCGAATTCCCCTAGTAGCAGAGTATAATATACTTCCTGGTTATTGCTCCATGTTGAAATTGGAAGTTCCCATAACTAACAATCCTCATGCCGAGCAGATGATGGCCCAAGAAAGTGCGATCGCTTCTTGTGATGTGTACGTTGATTCTTTACTTCAAGTGACTGAGCCTATCTGCCGAGAAATGAGGCTGAAGTCTATGCTGGCAATCCGCACCTCCTATCAAGGAGAACCCAATGGTGCGATCTGCTTACATCAGTGCAGCTATTTTCGCCAGTGGACACAAGATGAAATCGAATTACTAGAAGCAGTGGCGGCTCAACTGGGTATTGCTCTAGCACAGGCTCACTTACTGGAACAAGAAACGCGCCAACGTGAAGAACTTACCTTGAAAAACTTTGCTTTGGAACGGGCAAAACGTCAGGCAGAAGCCGCGAATCGGGCAAAAAGTGAGTTTTTGGCGATGATGAGCCACGAAATTCGGACTCCAATGAATGGTGTTATTGGTATGACTGATTTACTGCTGTATACTAACCTCACCCTTGAACAGCAAGACTTTGTGGAAACAGTTCGCAGTAGCGGAGATGCTTTGCTCACGATCATCAACGATATTCTAGATTTTTCCAAAATTGAGTCGGGCAAATTGGAATTAGAAGAACAGCCTTTTGATTTGAGAGCTTGTGTGGAGCAGGCTATTTTTCTTTTAGCTCCTAAAGCTGCCCAAAAGGATATCGAACTAACTTACCTGATCCAGGCGCAAGTTCCCACTCAGATCATCGGCGATTTGACTCGTCTGCGTCAAGTCTTGATGAACCTCCTGAACAATGCTATAAAGTTTACTGAAAACGGAGAAGTGGTACTTTTTGTTGAACTGGGGACTCTTGATTTGGATAAAGAAACTTCTTCCCAGTCTCCGATACCTGTTGTCAAAGAGCAATTTCTCTACGAAATTCAATTTGCCATCAAAGATACAGGTATTGGCATCGCACCAGAGAAGATAGAGCGATTATTTCAACCCTTCACTCAGGCTGATGTCTCCATGACTCGACGATATGGCGGTACAGGGCTAGGATTGGTGATCAGCAAGCGGTTAAGTAAGATGATGGGTGGCACCCTTTGGGTGGAAAGCCAGGGGTTTGTCGGCGGCAATCCTAGCCCTAGATGGGAAAGTGGAAAACTATTCTCATCTCCTGACTCTTCCCAAGGTTCAACATTCTACTTCACCATTACTAGCAAAGTGGCTGCTCAATTAGAACAAGCTGAATTAAGCACTTCGCCTGTGCAGCTTACGTCCAAGCGACTGTTGATTGTGGATGACAATCTGACCAATCGCCAAATTCTCAGCTTGCAAGCAGAGTCTTGGAAGATGGAAACTTATGCTGCTAAATCTGGTCAAGAAGCTTTAGCTGAACTTGCCCAGGGAACACAGTTTGATATTGCCATTTTAGATATGCAAATGCCGGAAATGGATGGGGTAACCCTCGCTCGTCAAATCCGCAAGCAATCTGGTTGTCAAAATCTGCCTTTGGTGATTCTGACTTCTTTGGGTAAAGTAGAAACTTCCTCTGACTTTAATGATGTCCAGTTTGCTGCCTCTTTGAGTAAACCGGTCAAACAGTCTCAACTCTACGATGTTATTACTCGTGTTTTGGGTAATGAGCCGCTCCAAGCCAGTATTTCTCATTTTCCCTTGGTTGATCAGCATTTGGCCCATCGACTGCCACTACAAATTCTTCTGGCAGAGGACACCGTTGTCAATCAGAAAGTTGTTTTACTGATGCTACAGAAAATGGGTTATGGGGCAGATGTCGTAACCAATGGGCTAGAAGTGCTCAAGGCCTTGCAAAAACAGCCTTATGACGTAGTGTTGATGGATGTCCATATGCCTGAAATGGATGGGTTAGAAGCAACTCGGAAAATCTGTCAAGAATGGGAAGTAGGTTTTCGTCCCCATATCATCGCCATAACTGCCAATGCAATGCGAGGCGATCGCGAAATCTGTCTTGCTGCTGGTATGGATGACTACATTAGCAAACCTATTCAGCTTCAAGATTTAGCTCAGGCACTCAGCAAATGTCTACCCCAAAGAAGTTCTGAATTCACTTCCATAGTAAAACTTGGTAAAATGATCAGCTTAGAATTGCAACCTGAGCAAAATATCCTTCAGTCAGAGCAAAACCAGACATTCAAAACCGCCAAAATTGATCCTAAAGTTCTCCAATCCTTGCGGAATATAGTCACAGGAGATCGTGTGGCATTTGCTGAAGTGATTGAGTATTATCTTACAGAGACACCGAGACTGATGCAAGATATTAGTATAGCTATCACAACTGAGGATACCCAGACTATATGGAAGACAGCCCACCAACTCAAGTCCAGCAGTGCTTCTGTTGGAGCGATCGCTCTGGCGCAGCTTTGTAAGGTGTTAGAAGCACAAGGACACAGGAGTAAATTAGAAAACAGCCTAGAATTGCTCTCACAACTATATCAGGAATACGAACAAGTTAAAACTGCCTTACAAAAAGAACTTGTGAAGGAAGTACCATGAAAGCCAATGCTCAAGAAAGTAAATCTTTAGTTCTAATTGTTGATGATGAACCTTTTATCCGCCTGATATTGCGACATTTCTTGGAGCGGGAAGGGTATCAAATAGCAGAAGCTCAAAATGGCATAGAGGCAATAACAGTTTTTAACCAACTGCACCCTGATATAGTACTCCTTGATGCCATAATGCCGGATATGGATGGGTTTGAGTGTTGCACTCAGTTACAGCGTTTTGATTATAGCAAGCACACTCCAGTTTTAATGATTACAGGACTTGAAGATGAAGAGTCAGTTGACCGTGCATTTGAAGTGGGGGCAATGGATTATGTTAACAAACCGATTCACTGGCCAGTTTTGCGACAACGGGTAAAACGCTTGATTCAGCAATCTCAGTTACAGCAAAAACTGGAAGCCGTTAACTTGGAATTGCAGCGATTAGTTACTATCGATGGATTAACTCAAGTAGCTAACCGCCGACGGTTTGAAGAGTATTTTAACCAAGAGTGGCAGCGTATGAAACGCGATCAACAGTCTCTTTCCCTGATTCTTTGCGATGTAGATTTCTTCAAATTATATAACGATACCTATGGTCATCGGGTAGGCGATCGCTGTCTTCAAGAAATTGCTCAAGCCATCAAAGATATTATTAAACGTCCTGGAGACCTAGTTGCCCGTTATGGTGGAGAAGAGTTTGCTGTGATTTTACCTAACACAGACACTGAGGGGGCAACTCATGTTGCCGACAGAATTTGCCATGCTGTCCGAACCCTAGCAATTCCTCATAAAAATTCCCAAGTTAGTCCTCATGTTACCATTAGTGTCGGGTTCACTACACTAATTCCTCAGCCGAGTTCTGACTTGGAAGAAATGATTACCGTAGCGGATGGGGCGTTGTATCAAGCAAAGACAGCAGGACGCGATCGCTTTGTGCAAAATATTCTATTACCCAAAAGCAAAAATTCTCGGTAGTCCGCTAAACTTCACACATTTCTACCCTATTTTTAACATATCGGTTTGGATTATCGTCTGCTGATTCTATGCCTTGAAAATGCAAACTCACCTTTAAACCATTCATCCAAGACGGATCAATTAGATGATCATGTTGCAGCCGACCCACAACAATAGCAGGATGAATACCGATACGTTCCGCAAAATCAATCACATCAGTTTCAGATTTAAGCTTTGCTAATTCCCCCTGATACTCAGATGGAATCAAAAATTCCCGCGACCATTGATCTGCTTGGCGTTCCGGCTCCGATTTCAAACTTTCCCCACTATTGCATTCATCGAGAAAAATATTTTCCTTCTCATGTAGCAAAATATGTGCTGCTTCATGGAAAAAATTAAACCAGAAACGGTCATTAGTTTTACCGGAAAGCGAAAGTTGAATCAGTGCCTTATGCGGGTTTAACCACCGGGCGACACCACTGACATGCGCTCTCTTGATTGATGGTACTAAAACAAGCACAACCCCTGCTTTCTGACACAGCTTTTGCATTTGTGGTTCAAATTCCTCTGGCGGTAACACCGTCAAAGTGCGAATTTCCCGCACTGCCTTTTTAAATTTTGGTTTACTGTACTTGGGACAGTCTAGTTTTTCTGCTGTTATTTCCCCTAACCGTAACCAAGTGGAAATAGCACCAACATCACTTTGCTCTTCCCGTGTCCGACGAAAAGCACCTTCCATACCTGCATAATAATTCTGCCAATCTGACGGCGAGGCAACACCGAAAAATTGCAGTAACTTTTTTACCAAACCAGGCTTATTCTTGGCAATTAAACGGCACTTAGGAATTACACCTTGGTTCATCAAGTCTTTAACTGGTAACTGATCTAACCAAGATGTCCACTCATTTAAACGGTTTTCTTCTTCTTTCCTTGCCAAAGCGGCGCGATATTGAGCTTCATATCTGAGCCAGAATGCTGCTGTACTACCCATAACTCGTTCTAGCTTCAGGGCTGTTTCTTCATTGATAGGTGCTTTGCCGTTGATCAGTAGGCTGATATGTTTGGTGGTGTAGCCTAATCGGTCTGCTAATTGTGCCTGTGTCCAATCACGCTCTTCTAATAAATCAGCGATGGCATCACCGGGAGAAGATACCCAATCTGGAGTGAATGGTCGGGTTGTCTTAGTCATGGTAATCTCCAATGAAAATAATACAAACAGCAGTAACTTTTGACCAATCAATGCTTCCATCCTCGGTAAGGGGGATGGGGTCGTTATCTGGCTTAAATACAAGTCGTTTACCACCTTCCAGGTTTACTGCAAATTCTACCTGCCCTATCTCCTTTTAAGGGATGGGGATGACCTCTAACTAATTCTGTGACACAACTAGCAGCACCAAGAATAGCCAACTGGGTTCTTAATTTCTTGGCACAGTTTGCACCCAAGTTTGTTTTTGCTAACTTTTGTTGTTCGCATAGGTTTTGCAGTTTGCCGTCAGCGAAGGTGATTTCCATGCGTTACTACACTAATATAAGTTTACCATTTTGGTAAACAAATTTGTTATGTTTCTAGAAAATCTAGCATATCAACTAATCAGCAACGCCTAAAAATCTACGCCTCGTTTGAGTTCTACACCTTGATTGGCATAGTGTTTGTGACAGTAAACCTCAGAATGAACGCTAGCCAAGTCAAAGTAGGCGGGTGGATTTTGACAGCGGCCAGTGATGATGATTTCGGTGTCGCGGGGTTTGCGGAGTAAAGCTTGGACAATGGGTTCAACAGGGAGTAGTTCTAAGTCAACGGTGGGATTGAGTTCATCAAGAATAATTGTTTTATACAGACCAGAGGCGATCGCAACTTTAGCGATTTCCCAACCCCGTTCGGCTTCTACGTAGTCTAATTCTTGCCGGGAATTTCGCCAGACGATCGCATCTCGACCGCAGCGCTGATGATCCACCACTTCTGGATATGACTGTTGCAAGGCGGCGATCGCTGCGTCTTCTGTGTAGCCACTACCACCTTTTAGCCACTGCATAATCAATACACGGGTAGACCCTGGATGATTAATTCCCCTACCAATTGCCTGTAAGGCTTTGCCCAAAGCACTAGTAGATTTGCCTTTACCAGCACCAGTATAAATTTCAATACCTTCAAGGAAGAGGGCTTTGGCTGTTGGGTGGAGATGAGGTTTCATTTCTGAGTGCAAATCTGCAATATCGAGCAACTTTTGTGGTGCGGCGCGTCCAGTAGCAATGATTTCCAACTCTTGGGGTTTGAATTTTAATGTATTTACCACTTCATCCACTGGTAGCAAACCCAAATCCAGAACGGGGTTAATTTCATCAAAGACGACAACTGAATATAAACCACTGGCGATCGCACCTTTGGCCACATCCCAACCCCGCATTGCTTCATCTCGGTCAAAGGTGGTAATTTCCTCATGCCCAAAAAATTCGGCTCTCCCAGTGCGAACCTGGTCAATTAAATGGGGAAACCCGCGCTGCAAAGCTGCGATCGCGCCATCTTCGTCATAATCACGTTCAGGCCCTTTTAAAAACCGCAGCAGTAAAACCCGGTTAGAATTGCTAGGCGTATTTATCCCCAAGCCAATGGAGCGCAAAACCACTCCCAAAGCCGCTTGGGACTTACCTTTACCCACGCCATCGTAAACGTGAATTTGACCAATGAGCCGTTCTTGACGCACTTGCGCCGTCCGAATACCAATACCGTTCCTTGTCATCTCTTGAAAAGCTATAACGTTGGCAGTCTTTAATCTTACCTAACGTCTTGTACTCTCAAGTAGAAAAACTGTCCCTCTAGCGTCTCCGTATGATGTATTAACAATATCAATAAAGGAATACTTGCACATCAGCTACTTAAAGGACAAGAACAATGTGATAATTTCCCCCATCACCCTCACTATCCCAGTTATACTCTCTACAGTTAACCCTTGCCCTTGACCATTTATGCTTGAAAATTGGATGCTTCCCAGGATTTTTCCAATTGGTGGAATTCTGTTTGACTTTTTATTTGTACTGATTGCCATCTCCATCGAAGCATATGTTTTGCACTATCGACTAAAATTTGACAAAAAAACTAGCACTTTTTATGCTATTTCTATCAATCTGTTTTCTAGTGTAATTGGTTGGAGCATATTTTTTGCATCAGAACCAATGTTGCCGATCCAGCTAAAATCAGAATTAATTAACTATATGTTCTTTAATAATTTTAAATCTCCACAGACACAAACTTTAATCATCTTGACTGCCTTTATAATTTTCTTTGCTACTTTTTTGATGAAGTTTTTCCTTTTAAGAATTTTACTACTATCATTAAATGAAACATTTGCTAAAAAAGAAGAGGAACCTCAACCATCTGGGGGGCGGCGATGGCGTCGTTTTAGCAATCTTAAATTACAAAGTGGCAATTTAGTTACTACTACATTAATAGCGAATTCTCTGAGTTATAGTCTGATCACAATTATTTTATTGTTTCGCTCAAAATAGTAAGAATTGACTGGTTTAATTCCCAGATAAAATAGGGATTGATTAATCATGTGGAAGGAGGAACATGAATACACTATTTAAAGATGTATTTGGGGTTTTTAAATTTGCTGAGGGACTTTATGCGGGAATTAAGAAGGTATTAGTTCCACCCAAAGCTTATTCCTGGCAGACATTTATTTATCTGAGTGTTTTTTCTTGGATACTTTCATACTTTGCTACAGGTTATATCAAAGATATTATTGCCTTTTTCGGTTGGTTATTTTTAATTGCTGGTACAGCTTGGTATACAACTGAAGATCCTTTGAGAGTTCCTGGTACTTTTATGCCAGTTGGGGCAGTGATCACTGGATTTTTAGTGAGTGTTTTTGCATTTGGAAATCAACAGGATGTAATTACACCACGAACAATAGTTTTTTGGCCAACATTTTCAGCACTAATTACAGCAATACCAGAATTTATTGAAGGAAATGACACCGACGCTAAAGCTCGAATTCCTAAGCCTGAAGACCGCCAAAGAATCGTAATTTTAGTTGCTAGTAGTATGCTACTAAGTTGCTGGATTCAATTTTACTTTATAATGGATAATTGGTTACGACAATATCCCAGTTTGCAGGCAGATACTTTTAAACGTAGTACCTTTGTTGTCAGAACAGAAGAACCAGTAAAAATCCCCAAAAACGGCGTTGTCATTCTAGATAAACTTCAACCAATAGTAGTAGAACAAATAGCCCAAAGACCTTGGTCGGAAGTGGAGAAATGGTTGTTAGATGCGAAACAGCGGGTAGGAACTCTGGGTAGAGAAGTAATTCAAAAAAACCTGGATAAATATGAAGAGAAGGAACTATGGCGCGTTGAACCACGTGTAGCCAATACTAAATCTGGATATATATTAGATTTATTAAGTATTTGGATAGGCCCGAGTTCTAACCCACGGGGCTATTACTTGAAAAAATCTTGTCGGATTGAACCAGTTGCAGCAGTTAATAATTCAGGGAATAAGATTACAGTTGCAGAAATTGAATGCGATCGCCTCAGTAAATTTATTCCTGGAGCACCGCCTCCACAGCAGTGATTCAATTTTGGATTTTGGATTTTAGATTTGTTCTCGCATTTAAATTCGGAGACAAATTTTAAAAAACGCGCCAGGGACAGACATTTTTAAATTAGACATTTTTAAATTTTGGATAATTGAATTAAATAATTCAAAATTAAAAATTTCAAATCTAAAATTCGGTGAGGAAGATCAGGGAAAAATGAGAAATGACTATTAACAGAATTTTTGTATTGGCAAAGAATGTGTTTCAGGAAGTAGTACGCGATCGCATTTTATATATTGTTGGTTTTTATGCGCTAATACTCGCCACTGCCTTCCGTGTCCTTCCTGAATTTGCAGCTACGACTGAAGACAAAATGTTTTTAGACTTTGGGATGGCGGCGATGAATGCCATCGGGTTAATTGTGACGATATTTGTTGGGACAGGACTGGTTAATAAAGAAATTGAAAAACGCACTGTCTTAATGTTAATTGCTAAACCTGTCAGCCGCAGCGAAATTCTCGTCGGCAAATACTTAGGTTTATCCGCAGTACTAGCTGTACTGATCGCCACGATGACAGCAATTTATCTGGTATTTCTGCAATTTGGTAACATTCCTCATCCAATGGAGAGCATTCTAATTGCTGCAATTTTCTTGTTTTTACAGCTATCATTAATCACTGCTGTAGCTATTACCTTCAGTGTTTTTACTGCTTCTCTGCTAGCGACTGTTTTAACCTTTGCGGTATATTTAATCGGAAATATTACTCAAGATTTAGTACAAGTTGGGCGTCTTAGCCACAATCCTGGTATGGAACGTCTAACTCAAGGTTTGTTTCTCATCTTGCCAGATTTATCTCGATTAGATTTGAAAAATGATGCCATTTATGGTCTGCAAGCACTACCTGACACAACTGCACTGATTACAAATGCTGGCTATGGCTTACTTTATAGTGCCATGTTGTTAGCGATCGCTATTCTTATTTTTTCACAACGCGAATTTTAGTCATTGGGGAGCCACTGCGTTGGGCGGCTCTGCCGACTTAAAGCAAGTGGCGTCATTGCGGGAGCAGAGGAGCAAACAGATTGAGCGCTATTGATTAGCCCTCTTGACTCCTAACTCATGTTGTATGAATATTTCCTGACCTATGTCAGCATTTTTTGTTTTAAAAACTACTTCAAAAGCCTATATTCAGGTAATTGGCGATTTTTTGGAAATTTATTTTTGATTATTTACTGAGCTGATCTCCATTTGGGGTGTACTCTCAATATACGGATAACTACCACACTTGATCTTTAAGATAAATTACACCCAGAGGTGAATACCATGAAAAATTATGCTGATAAGCAAGAATTTATATTAAGTCAAATCACAAATAAATATTTCCAACGCCGAGATTTCAGTAGATGTGACTTGAGTGGAATAGACCTGCAAGGAATTGATTTAAGTGGTGTTAACTTCATAGGAGCAGATTTGCGTGGTGCAAATCTGTGTGGCTGTGTTCTCACGCGTGCTAATTTAAGTGGCGCAAATTTGATGGAAGCTAGCTTACGTGAAGCTAATTTGTATGAAGCATCTTTGTGTGAAGCTAATTTGATTAATGCTGATTTAACACAAGCAAATTTGTGCGGAACTTTTTTATGGCGGGTGAAATTTATCGGTAGTAATCTTTTGGGTGCTTCTTTGTGTGATGTCGATTTGAGAGAAGCAGACCTAAGTAAAGCCAAATTAATTGAAGCATCGCTGATTGAAGCTAACTTAAGTTTTGCAAATCTCGCAGGAGCAAAGCTATGTGGAGCAAAATTACTAGAAGCTAATTTGACTGGGGCCAACTTAACTGGTGCAGACCTGACATGGGCAAATTTAACCAAGGCAAACTTGAGTAAGGCAAACCTTTGGGAGACAAAGCTGATTTATGCGAAGTTTCGGGATACGATCATGCCTGATGGCATAATTGAGCAACCTCAGATAGCGATTTATTAGTCAGGAGTCAGTTTTGGTCTGACTTTTCACTATTATCTAGAAAACCTTGCTTCCATTCCTTTCCCCTTTTAGGAGCTACGGTATACACACAAGTCTCTTTGGACGCAATTTACGATTTATCGAATAGCTTAAGAAAACCTCACCCTGGTTCTGCTACGCTTTCACCTGTCCCTCGCCTTGGTAAGCAGAGGGATTAAAGTCAGGACAGGGTGAGATTTTTGTTTTGGGTAATCAGATAACTTGTGTATACACGGTGGCCTTTTAGGGGATATGAATGGAATTGGCGTTACCTGTGTTAAATTTTATATCATTTTTAAATGTTGAGAAAACAAGCACCTTAATAAAATGCACGCAGTTGTGGATATTGAAAAACTTTTTACCTTTTGTCATCTTGCCACAAAGCAATACCACCTAATAAACCAGTGATATTGGGGATGAGTTTTACATTTAACGGTAGCTGGAAATTCACCCTCACAGCTTCACCACCACCAATGTAAAGGTAATCATAATTGAACAGATGTTGCAAGGATACGATCGCTTTTTCTAAACGCCTATTCCATCTTTTCTCACCAATTTTTTCTAACTCTGCACGCCCCAACTGCTGCTCGAAAGTCTCTCCTTTGCGAAACGGATGATGCCCCATTTCCATATTCGGCACCAGCTTACCATCCACAAATAAAGCCGAACCGAACCCCGTACCCAGAGTAATCACCAATTCTACACCTTTAAGAGCGATCGCCCCAAACCCCTGCATATCTGCATCATTAATCACCCGCACAGGCTTATTTAAGTGTTTTGATAATGCTGTTTCCAAATCAAATCCGATCCAATCTGGATGTAAGTTTACCGCTGTTTCCGTAACTCCAGACCGCACCACACCAGGAAAACCGACTGAAACCCGATGAAATTCACCTTGAGCCGTTGCTAACACAACAATTGCATTAATTACAACTTCTGGTGTTGCAGGTTGGGGTGTATCTAAACGCGCCCTTTCCGTTACAGGATTCCCCGTAATATCCAAAACCATAGCCTTAACGCCACTACCGCCAATATCAACCGATAGGGTACGAATCGATCCATTTTCTTCAACCATTGAGTTACATCCTTTTTAGTGTTTGGTTACTGCTTGTTATTTCGTTATTATCCTCTGCTGCATCTGATAATATCCGGATTGTTTGGAGAGTTTTCACATTGAGGGGGAGTAAGCTGTGGCGATTACACGATATCACCGCCACTTGGAAACTTCTCCACTCAGATCCTAAGACATCTTTGTAGTTAACCATTGCCTCCGGCACGCTACGCGATCGCCTTTTTTGATTTCCATTGGCGAACGTACAGAAATTATCCGCGCCAGCTTTGAAAACCGCTAAATAGAGGCATAAGAAGCTTTAGCTAGACTAGAATTGCCAATGAATGCCTAGAAACAGAGTCAGAACAGCAACGGCTCAAGGTTAATGAAAATACCTTTGCCATTTACATTGTAATTATTTCGTTTAGCATTACCCCTGCTAATTTTTCCTCTGGAGGGGATTTTATTACTTATGCAACGCCATCCGAACACCTGCAAGGATAACTAGCAACTTGGGTTAATATGGAAACTTTAGAAAAAATATCAGTATTTTGTCTGTCGTCTGCCGGATATAGGGTAATGTCCGATGTGTTGTCTGCCAGATTTACGCTTTGGTTCTCCATACTGTCTGTCATCAGTATAAAACTATCTGGTTACTTTTAAAACCATTGTCTGCGGGACAATCACGAGTTGTCTGGTGAAATTTTTGCAGATTTTTCAAGTGTCTGGTAGAAAATACTGCTGTTTTCTTCTGATATGAGTATAACTAATTTTACTTGAATCTCAATCCACTTCAAACAAAGCCCAAGTTGTCACCGACTCTACTCACTCTTGGGGATAGGGTTTTTTATATTTTTATTGTCTTGAGAGCGTGCTTTTTTTGGAATTGGGTTAATCAATGTGTATCTATTAAATAGCTATTCAATTAATTTGTAGGAAACCAGAAATGTTAAATTTCCAAAAATCTGCCCTATTGGTTGTGTTATCAGTTGTTACCCTTTGGACTCAAGTAGCTAATGCTGAAACTTTAAAGACTAAAAATTTCCAGGTCATAATTACCAGAAACTGCCCAGAAGGATACGTAACTTGTAACAATGTTAAATATTTTGGCAAGAATCTAAAAACAGGTCAATCGATTAGTCTGACTGGCAAAACTCTCCATATAACTGGTGCAGATGGTGTTACACCAAGTCGGTTCCTCGGTTACGAGTTCCGTAATAACAAATATCTTTATCGGGTGACAGCAGACGGTAATTTGCTAATTTATCAAGGCAAAAAACTGATACTTCAAGAGCAAGGAGCTTTGACATCTTAAAAATCATCTACTAATGCGTAAGCATTTAGAGCTTGACATTTTCGGGGTCAATTTTTCATCACTTTATGTTGTCATCTTCTATCAGTGCCTTTAATTGAGTTAAGAGCTTTTCTACCTTTGCCCTTTTCTTGGGGTCGTCCCAGACTTGAGATTTCTTTAAGCGGCGAAATGTGTCATTAGCTAAGTCTTTTATTGATGGAGTCTCTGGTTGAGCTGTAGACTCAATTTCTTGAATCTTGCGCTTGATTTAACTCAGTGACAGATTATAAGCGATCGCATCTTCTAGGAGTTGTTTTCGTGTTTCCTGATCTTGAACTCGTGCGTAGGCGTAGCCCGTCGTAGACATCGCTTCCTTGACTCTCCTTGTAGTGATGATGCGTAGCTTGCCGCCTATGGCATCGCCCACACATTCTACTTTCAAGCCTGTTCATAGCACTCATGAGCAGGTTTTTTTGTCATGTTCCTCTAAGGATAACGGCGATGCCTACAGCAGGCAAAGCCTACGCCTTGACTGTACCCCAAAAAGCGATGCCTGCGGCGGGCTGCACCAACGCACTTTGGCGTAACTAGCAAGCGTCTAGGCACTCGCTAATTGATCACAGCTAATGCTAAAAAACAATTAGCGATTCGCAATTAGCACTATGGCAAATTTTCTCCAACCTCCAAGATTACGCATTGGTGAAGACACTGAAGAAGAACGACGCGCCAGTTGGCTGGAACTGTTTTATGGTTTGGTTTTTGTAGTTGCAGTTTCTCAACTCGCCCACAATCTCAATGAGGATATTTCTCTATCAGGATTATTTGGGTTTGTGGTTTTATTTATACCAGTTTGGTGGTCATGGATTGGCACTAGATTTTATGCCAACCGCTTTGATAGCGATGATGTGGGACATCGACTGCTGATTGGTCTACAAATGCTGACAGCAGCAGCAATGGCTATTAATATCCACCACATTTGGGTGAGAGTTCCCCTGGTTTTGCGATTTCCTATGCTCTCGGTCGGGCTGTGCTTGTAATAGAGTACCTCAGGGCTGGAAAACATATCCCTTCAGCGCGTCCTTTAACTACTCGTTACACTATTGGTTTTGCGATCGCAGCCTTCCTCTGGTTAATATCAGCATCTGTACCCATTCCTTGGCGGTTCGGACTCTGGACATTGGGAATCATCATTGACTTTGCTACACCTTTAACAGGACGTAAGTTTCAGATCGGGTTACTCCCCCACGCCTCCCACTTACCAGAACGTTTCGGGCTGTTTACGATTATTGTTTTAGGCGAAGCAATTATCGCGGTGGTCAATGGTGTTTCTGAGCAGAAATGGGATACTTTAACCGTGATTTCTGGCGTGTTTGGTCTAATTATCGCTTTTAGCTGGTGGTGGGTCTATTTTGATAATCTGGGTGGTACACCCATTCAGATAACGCGAACACATGGAAAAGTTGGTGTTGTCAATCTCTGGCTCTACACCCATTTACCGCTAGTGATTGGGATTACTGCTGCTGGAGTTGGTGTAGAACAAATTTTGTTGAGTAAGCCAACTTTAGCACTACCTGATTCCCAGCGATGGCTCATCTGTGGTTCAGTAGCATTATGCTCTTTAGCTGTCAGCATTCTCCACAGATTTGGGGTGATCCGTTATTGCAAAATTCGTTCCCAGTATCGACTTGGGGGTGCAGTTGTGCTGCTAGCGATCGCCATCTTAGGCAAAGGTTTGTTACCTGTTGCAGTCATTGCCCTTGTAGCTGTAGTTTCTGCTGGGCAAGTAGTTCAAGATTTGTATCAGAGTCGTCCCACTATTCGCTTAGTTGACCCAAAAATCTAGCTGATAACGCAGTAGTGGCACACATCTATGCGCCACTACGACGTATCCACATAATTTAAATATAAAATCTTTTCTGAAACGCATCTATCCTATGGAGTATATTTATCCAATATAAATAAATATTTATATAGTTATTTAAAGATAATGTAATCTCAGCATTCAAACGCGACGCTGTAATGGTGAGAACTCAACGTATTGCCATCTATCAGAGGTGACAAAACCAAAGGGAGAATGTCAAGATTAGCAGATGTACCTTTGGTTGCTGAAGTCAAGTGACTGAAATATTTATTAATATTATAAATAGATAAGTGTAAATTCAGCGTCAGGAGTCAGGAAAAATTCCCAATGGCAGGTATTTCGCATCAATCACCCAATTCTTCATCAACAAAGCAGAAGATCATGAAGGACGAAAAACCATCAAACTCTAAAGAATTCGTCGGAAATCTCAAGAATGGGATTTGGCTGTTTGGACTGTCATCCTGGGTATTTGGCATTACCGATCGCAGTATTGCTTCATTTGCGGATGGCTATCTATCTGCTTTGGATTTGGCGCAACTATTCACAGCGGCTACGTTCTTTGTGGCGTGGCTATTTTTGAAACCGACATCCAGAGTTTAAGATAGGTGACTGGTTCAGTATCGAATCAATCTTGAGGCTAGTCATGTCAAGATTCGGAAAGTTATCTAAAGGAGAACACTTTTGATCGCCATAAGGGGTGCCCCACAGAATGTATCGATACTTTTGCATTCAGAACAATCGGTGTAATTCTGTAAATTCTCAGAATTACCCTGATTTCTAGTTTTTACTAAATAACCCAAGTTGCTAGTTATGAAAGACGGCAACAGGAGATAAATAAATAATGTTTTAACCTAATTTACGGGAGAGAATCAGGATCTACACCGAGTTCGCGTAACCTTTGTGCCAGCATTTGGGCACGTTCTTCCGGCGTTAGTAAACGTCGTTCTTGCTCGTTATACCAGTACAGCCACTCTCGCGTGATACCCTGATATGTTCCTCGTTCTATGCCAATTCCCAAACCTACCTCTGGTAGCCAAACAGGATTTCCTGACAGCAATTCATACTCGTTATTGACTAATTTGTAGACTTCAAGGTGTGGCTTGCGGCGGCGAGTAGGATTATAAATGACGTAATACAAAACTTTGAGCTTTGCATACTCGGTTTTCTTGGTAGTGTATTCCCCGCGATAAGTCTGAGATACTACTTCCAGTACAAATATAGGAACTTTTTCTTCTTCCCAAATTGCATAACTGAGACGGAGGTTTTCATCAAAAAATCGCTCGACTCCCAGGCTTAAAAATGCATCTGGCACGATTGCTGGTAGATTGGGGTCATAGTAAACAGCCATATCAGCCCCGAGAAACCAGTCCATTCGATCTGCCCATGCCATAGCTAGTACAGCTTTAAGTAAACTAGGAATCAAATCTTGTAATTCATTATCCACAGGGGTATCGTCAGAGTTAGGCAGTTCCTCAGAGGAGGGCAGGCAAGCTAATGGATTGTACTCTAACATGATGGGTTCGGGAACATGATGGGTTCGGGGATTTTTTCACCATCCAGACTTCTTAAATTGTAGCTAGATTGTATCTTTTTCCTTTTGAAGTCAGAGTTCTAGCTTTTTTGATTTGGGTGTATTTAGAAAAATTTTTCTAATTTTCCGGAATTGGTTGTGCTCACGTGGTAGTCTCTATCAGACTACCGATTTATACTGAAACTCTATAACTAAACTTCGGGGAATATAACCCCATTGCAGATTAAAAGCCCGGTCTTCATGGCCGGGCTTTTGACAAAGAACTTATAATGGATGACGCAAAGAATGATATAGCTATAGCCACTTTTGTTAAAACGCTGCCTGCTGGAGAACGAATTCGATGGCATCGCGTAAATTATCCCAATTGTGTAACTGTTTATGAATCCGACTTTCCAACCATGCCCAACACTCTCAATCCGATTGAGGTCTGGAGAATAGGGCGGTAAATACACAAGCTGACACCCTGCGACTTGGATGAGTTGGGTAATCCGACCACCATGATGATTAGCTTTGGAAATTCCACTTTTGGGTTAGCAAAAACTCAGTGAGCTTCTCTTGAGTACGGTTCCACTGTTGAATATTTCCGACAGTGCTTTGCCAAATCCTTATTGCCTTATTTGCAGTTTTGACGATTTATGTTTGCAGTTTGCTACAGTTAGGCGTGCCTTCGGCCCAAGGAGCAGCCTACGACCCCTGCAAGACAACCGCGAGGCGCAAGAAAGTAGAATGCCCCATACGCCCAAGGGCACAATCAGCGTTAGGTTCCGAGAAGCTCCGGCACGAAGATGTCCTCGCACGTCAGCCGCCTCTTCGAGAGACCTTGTTCAAAGTGGTAGCGTAAGTACGTATCGACGGCCTTTCGGTTGGCGTTGACGCCGTAGGGCCACCAGTCCTCGCCCAGCAAGCTGCGATCCGCGTCGATGAGCTTGCTGAACCACGGCACCATCGTGGCCATGTTGTTGAAGATCATACCCTTCTTGTACTGCTCCGTAACGACATCTTTCGCGTCGCAGAAGCCTTTATAGACGGCCTTCACGATCTCCGGGTGTTCCGAGGCGAGTTCCCTGCTGACCACGACCGTGTGCATGATCGGGAAGATGCCTGTGCGCTGGAAATAGGCGCGCTCGGTCGCCTCATAGTCGTTAAATAACCGACTGACCATGGGTGACTTCTCCAGCACGCACTTCGGCACATCGGCCGAGATCAAGGCGTCGATCTCTCCCGCTTCCAGCATCTCTCCCAGGTCACTTCCTTGGGGAGCCGACGTCACCTCGACGTTGGCAGGGTGGGGGTGCGGGACGAAATCGATCGGCTTCAAGGGCCAGTCTAGGCCGCCGACGATCCAGCGGCATTGGTCGGGCGTCACGCCGTAATCATCCGATAGGATGCCCTTTGGCATCACGCCGGCATCATGGCCATAGACCGCAAGTTCGCCGACGGTCTTGCCGGCGAGATCCTGCGGCCTTTTGATGCCCGCGGCTGTGTGGACGTAGATCGCCGAGTGCCGAAAACAGCGGTTCAGGAACACCGGAATCGCGATGAACGGCGGAGCATCAAAGTCCATGGTGCGCAGAAAGTACGTCATCCCGAGTTCCGACACGTCGAAGTCCCCCTGCCGGATCATGCGCTCAAATATCTCGGTGACAATGCGAGCGCTGTGGAAGCCAGCATCGACGCCGTCAATCTTGACAGTGCCGTCAGCCAATGCCTGCGTACGGTCATAATCCCAAAAAGCGATGTCCAGTTTTAGATCAGTCATCGCGTGACTTCCTTGTCGTATCTAGCTGTTAGTTTCAGTCTAAGTAAAAACGGTTCGGGGAGTGAACCAGGCTTCCACCTGCGGCACAATATTTTCATATTCTACAGGACTTACGCAACTGGCACAATGCGATCGCCGTTTTATAGTACATAAGTATTATTCAAGATCCATTCCCAAAGCTTTGTATTCACAAGAAAAATTGCTTGCTTTGAAGCCTATTGAAATATTTATGAGAAAATAAGTAGAGGATGTATTAGATAAATGTTGCTCACAGTAATATATGTATAAAACTTACGCAGAAGAGATCCCCCAACCCCCCTTTTTAAGAGGGGTTGGGGGATCGAGGTTTCAGATTTTCAATGCGTAAGTCCTGACGTAGTAAGATTTTGATTGGTATTAAAAAATAGGGCAACTCTGGAAAATCCCAGAATTACCCCGAATTTTAAAACTTAGGAGTTGAAAGTTAGGAATTGTTCTTAACTGCTAACTCCTAACTCTAAACTACTCATTAAATTAGGCAAACGCAGCGGTTGTTACATCGTTATTCGAGAGAATTTCTTGCAATTCCTCGGCGTCTACCGTTTCTTTATCAACCAACATTTGCGCTATCTGCTCTAAAATGTGGCGGTTACGCACCAAGACTTCTTTAGCGCGTGTATAGGCTACATCCACAAGTTTGCGAACTTCTTCATCAATAGCGGCGGCAGTTTCTTCAGAGAAATCACGCTCTGACATGATATCCCGTCCAAGGAACATATTACCTTGTTGACGGCCAAGGGCAACTGGGCCTAAGCGATCGCTCATCCCAAATCGGGTGATCATCTGACGGGCAACCCGTGCTACTTGTTGTAAGTCGTTAGAAGCACCAGTGGTCACTTCTTCTTCACCAAAGATTAATTCTTCAGCAATCCGACCACCCAAAGCCACTGCCATCTGATTTTCTAGATAAGCGCGGCTGTACAAACCAGTGTCCATCCGGTCTTCGCTGGGGGTAAACCAAGTTAAACCACCTGCACGACCGCGAGGGATGATGCTAATCTTCTGCACAGGATCGTAGTCTGGCATTAAAGCACCAACTAAGGCGTGACCAGCTTCGTGATAAGCAACCAAGGTTTTGCGCTTTTCGCTCATTACCCGGTCTTTCTTCTCTGGCCCAGCTAATACGCGATCAATCGCGTCGTTGATTTCATCCATTGAAATTTCAGTCAAATTCCGGCGTGCTGCCAGAATTGCGGCTTCATTCAACAGGTTAGATAAATCTGCACCAGTAAATCCAGGGGTACGACGGGCAATTTTATCCAAGTCCACATCTTTCGCCAAGGTCTTGCCACGGGCGTGAACCTTGAGAATTTCGCTGCGTCCGGCATAGTCAGGACGGTCTACCACAACTTGACGGTCAAAGCGACCAGGACGCAACAGTGCTGCATCTAGGACATCAGGACGGTTGGTAGCAGCAATAATGATGATGCCAGTGTTGCCTTCAAAGCCGTCCATTTCGGTGAGCAACTGGTTGAGGGTTTGTTCCCGCTCATCGTTACCACCACCTAAACCTGCACCCCGCTGACGACCTACGGCGTCAATTTCATCAATGAAGACGATACAAGGAGCATTGGTCTTAGCTTGTTCAAATAAATCGCGGACGCGAGATGCACCCACACCCACGAACATTTCGACAAATTCCGAACCGGAGATCGAGAAGAAGGGTACACCTGCTTCCCCTGCTACAGCACGAGCTAGGAGGGTTTTACCTGTACCAGGAGGGCCAACTAACAGCACACCTTTAGGAATTTTTGCACCAACTGCGGTAAAGCGATCGGCGTTTTTCAAAAAGTCTACGACTTCGTTTAATTCCAACTTAGCTTGGTCAATACCAGCGACATCGCCAAATGTTACCTGAGTTTGTGGTTCCATTTGGACTCTGGCTTTGGATTTACCAAAGTTCATCGCTTGGCTACCTGGGCCACTTTGAGCGCGACGTAGCAAGAAGAATAAGCCAACCAAAAGTAATACAGGGAACAATAAGCTGCTAAGTGCCTTAAACCAAAATGATTCATCGGTTTGGGGCAAAACAGAAATATCAACGCCTTTTGAAGTCAGAGTATTGATCAGGTCTGGATCATTGACTAAAGTCACAATCCGTTTATTTGGGTCATATTTGGGTGTAACCAGTGCTGTAGAGCGATCTGCACTCAAACTGACTTTTTCTACTCTGCCTTGTTGAACTTCTTGAATAAATCGACTGTATCGCCATGTCTCTCTGCTTTGGGGTTGTTTGTCAAAAAATGCTGTTCCCAAGGCAATGACGACAATAAACAGCAGCGCGTACAGCCCTGCATTTCTCCATCTTTTATTCACTAAGGTCTATCCTCCTGTATTTTTCGCACGTTAGCTCTGGGCGGGCGCAAAGCGCCTTCGCCTAGCGTCTCTGTTCGGAGAGGTCATTATTAAGAATTATGTTAACTTATCTTAAGTGTAACAAAGTCGCGTAGCCCTCATGCTACAAAAAGCTCCCTTATTTTCAGAAAACTAGGATGGTAGGGATTATATTGTAGCGACCCTGTGGGCTGATGAACGGTATGAATGGGAATAATCTCTACCACACTATTAGTGTAGGCGATCGCTTCAAATCTCTGGACTAACTCGACGCTCCAAGTTTCTTCCCGCAACGACTGCTGGTGGTTTTGCAACCAGTTTACAAGTTGCGATCGCAAAATTCCCGGCAAAATTCCTGCCTGCTTTGGCGGTGTCCACCAACTGCCATCACACCATCCCCAAAGGTTGCCTGTACTGGTTTCTAGCCAATTTCCTTGAGCATCGACTAATATTGCTTCTTGAGCATCTAAGCTAGTTCTTGCCAGCCAAGCACTTAAATAATTTCCAGTTTTATGAGAGGGGAGAGAGCGAGAAAATTCCGAACTAGCAATGGCGCATAAAATACCAGTTTTTTGTTTTTCTGTCAAATCTTGTGGTAAGAATCTACCAGTTATCCACTCCCGTCCATCGGGAAAAAGGGTAATTCTGAGAACGGGAAAGTGGGCGAGGAGAATTTGGGCCCCTTGACGCACACGCCTCCAGTCTGGTTGCTGCCAACCAAAAGATTGGACTGAGAAAAGTAAGCGATCGCAGTGTGCTTCCCAATTGGTTAAATTACTGTCTAGCGAGTTATGATAAACCCGCAACGTTGTAAAAACAGTCGCCCCATAAAGTAACCCCGGATCGTTAATGTTTAACTCTAAAGTTTGAGAGTGAATTAATTTACCGTCATACCAAAAAATGTGATTTTTCACACTCATTTTGTTTGTTGCTATAACTTTATTGAAAAGTGATGACTTGTAATGTTTAGGCGTTGCATGAGATAAAACCTGTGAGCTGCAAATCGCTGAACACCAGAATCAAGACTCAGGTGTTCACAGTTATGATCTTTGGCGTATTGAATTAGCCACTGAAATAACTGTTTACCATAGCCATGTGACTGCTTCAATTCATCAACAACTAAGTCATCGATATATAAAAACTTTCCTGATGCTAAACATGTCAAAATGCGAAATCCAGCCACTGCCATAGCTTGCTCTTCTACTTGCAAAAATACAAGTTGATATCCTTCTTTCATTTGATATCGAACTTGTCCGACAAACTTAGCCTGCTCAAGGTGAGGGCGCAACTGGGAAATAACAGGAAAACACCCTAATATTTGAAAGTCAGATTCTGCCAATTGTATTGACATCAATATTGCTTTCCTCAATCATGTGTGAGAAATTGGGAACCGATTGGATAAATATAATTTGCAGCTACACTTGCAGCAAAACGCTATAACTAATAATTTAATCCTTTGGAGGAAATACAATTTTATGAGTCCCTTCAGGAGTTGTAATTACTTTTCCTCCCAAAGCTTCGATTTCCATAATTGCACGTTTTTGAGTTCTCTGATCAACTTGATTATTTAAAACCATTGCCCAGGTAGCAATCTGAGCATATTTACTGTTAGGATTTCGACTCAAAAATTCAGCAGTTCTTTGGGAAGTATTCAGGGTAAGCTGACTCTCAGCATCTGAAAATTTACTAGCCCAGTTTGCCGCAGTTGCAAAAGACTGTTGGGCAGCTTGAGCATTGCCTAAAAATAATAACTCATCAATTCCTTTATAACGCCACACGTAATAAGACTTTTCAGGAACTGAGGGAGACAGTGATTTCAAGCCTTTCTCTGACAATGCGATCGCACGTTCAGGCATGGCAGCATACAATGAAGTACTGATAGAAAGACTTCGATACGCTGCTAAAAATCGCGGGTCACGTTCTAAAATAACTTCAAAATATTCTGGACTTAAACTGTAGCCTGTTTTATCCCGAACTTCATCATCTCCGAAGTACTGTAAAAAATTGAGATATACCAAATCTGCAATGAAATTATCATAACCAAAACTAGGCATTTTTTTGAGAAAATTAAGACGGAGTTTTTCAGCTTTTATTTCTTTTTCTAGAGTTTCTAAAGAGGTAGATTGTTTGCTATTTATCAGTTTTTGCAAGTGGGGAAATTGAATCAAGCCAACTCCTAAAATACATATACAAGCTACCAAAGGTGTAGCAAAAGTTTGACGAGATAACAACATATTTTTCTTGTCTTTATCAGCATAGTCATATCATTGTATACATAGTGGCATGGGAAAAGTCAGCCAGTACTTGCGCGTCTATGCTTTGCTAAAATGAATAGAAAACAGGTTGACTAAAATAAATTGATTTAAATACTAGTATGAATTAACACTAATATTATTTATTTTTTCTAAAGGTTTCTTTGTCTACAAGTAGGAGCTAATTTATACCAATTGTAACTAAGCACTCAAAAGCTAATTAAATAATTCTTTCAGAATCACGCTACTTAGAACAACGGGGGAACCCCTACCGCAGTGCTGGACTTACCGCAACGCAGTGGCTCCAATATCTAAAATGGTATTATCTTTTGTCTAAGATAAATTTAGCTTTGAGAAATCACGACTTTACTTTTCTTTATAAAAAACTTCTGAAATTATTAAGTTGTTTTTATTTTAATTACTTTTATTAAGTAAAAGCCTTGAAATTTTTGACATCACCTACAATTGTATTTTGTTTATATTTAAATCTGTAACCTCTAAAATGTCATGGTGAATAATACTGCTGAAAACACAAAAATTAATGGTCAAGCTAGCGAAAATGGGGAAAATAATAGTCAACTTAGCAAACCCAGCAGTGAATTTAAAAGAAAAGTTAAGAGGCTGAATACTAAGGGAGAAGGATTCAATATTGATGACGTTATTGATGCTATTCAAACAGCAATAGTTGAAGTTGTCGAGTTAGAAATTACCACTTGGGTTCCAGATTCATCTCCTGAGTTAAAACAACTACAAGAGCAACAAATTGCTAAACCAGGTAATCGAATGTACACCATAATCAATCTAATTGATGGTGATATAAACAATGAAGTTGGTAGTCAATTTGTTGGGAATGGCGCATATACAGAACTTCGCGATTTTCATTTAAGTCAAGTCAAAGAAAGCCGGGAGATTATGCAAAAAAATATAGAAAGCTTACAGAAGTTATATGGATTTTTTATAGAAATTATTAAATCTCGTAAAACTTCACAACAATCGCCATCCCGTCCATAGTAGTCGTTATTTATTAATAGTCTGACTAAAATACCTACAGTATAAGAACCGATCTAAATCTGTAGGTTAATTTGCTTTGAAAAATCAATTAAATTATTATAATGCCTAACAATATTCAAGAAAAAGCCAGAGATTTGCTAGAAAAGTTAGTCTCATCTGTACATGGATTAGTTGATGATATTACAGCTTTAGAAGTAAATACGATGGTTGTGGAGCACATTACTGGCGCAAAGTTTAATGCTTGGCAAGCATATGAAGAGATTTATTCAATAAATGACAAAGACTACTTTGATATCAAAGGAATTCCAAATCCAAACAATTTAACAGAACCAGAAAAAACTCGAGCTCAAGAGCTACGCAAGCGTTATACAAGTCTATTTTCGCAACTTGAAAGAGAATATTTTTATATTCTCCTTGAACAAAGTACTGACACTAGTGAGCCAGATTCCAGGATAATACAATATCAGGAGCGTTTAAAATATGAAGTGGAACATAAAGCAAATATTCTTCCAGATGATCCGGTATACATAAAGCTAGCTCGACCAATATTGCCTGCTCCAACTCCTATTGCAAATGAAGAAGATAATAATCAAAAAAATTTGCGACGAAGGTGGCAAGAGATTGAAGAACTTTTGAATAATGATAAATTTATTCGGACTCTGCGAAAAATGTCTGAACTTAAAGCTGCACTTAATGGTGGTCAGATTACCAGCCTAGAAATTGATATTATTTATGCTCAAACTGTTATGCAGTTAGATGGAGATATTATCAGCCGTTACCATAAAAAGCTATTTCAATTACCTGAGGGGGATAGAGATTTAATCCTAAAAATACATAATGAAGGGGTAGTTGCTGGAGAAAAACAGTGGCGTGGAACACTAGATTTTCTGATTAGTATTGTACAAAGTATCGCAAAATTATCCCGAAATGAACGCTTATAAAACATACACAGATTATCAAGCTGATGTTCAACTCTCTTTCTTTGTGCAAATCCCTCAAAGCACTCCTATTGAACTTGAAATAAAGGTTGAGCCAGGACAGTATACTTTTTATCTAAATAAGGCAATTTTAAAACAAATTGAGCAAGCGCAAAAAATAGGCTGCTCTCTGTACATTCCGCCAAAATTACTAGCTTATCTTTGGTACTACAACTGCTTTAGCGATAACATTTGCTTTAGTAAGAATACTGTGCAATCCAATAAATTAGTAATTAATAAAAAAAAACTTTAAAATTTTTGACAATACTTTTATAGTAAATTTTATTAAATTGTTGTGGAGTAAATCATTACAAAATAAATCGATATTACAGTCTGGACTTACTTTCAATTCTTATTATAGAGAAGATATATCAGCTTTATACTTTTGGAAAGAACAAGATATTGTTTTACAAAGTAATGTCTTATTTTATGGCGACATAATTCACAAAATCAGGAGTGATTTTATCCCAAATACTGAGTGTTTAAATATTGTTTATGTGCATTATTGGCTGATTGAACAAATACTAAACTATCTTCGGACTAAATTAAATCTATTAGCTTGGGAGCTAGCTTCACTGTTCCCTGGTGCTTTTTTAACTTGGAAATTACCTTTACTACAATCACTAACAGTTTCATTATCAATACTTGCTGGGCTAGTAATATCTTTTGTATTTGCTACTGTTCGCTATTGGCTTGTTAATCAACTTCTGAAATGGACTTCTATCAGCTCTCAATATCGAAATTGGTTAGCGTGGGGACTAACTTGTCTCACTACTTGTCTAACTTCTAGTATTTTTATTGCTCCCACTGATTTCTTGTTTTTGCTGGTTTTGTCACTACTTGGGCCTCTATTACAATGGGTTTTTAGTTTTATACTGGGGCAAGTTGGTAAAGGTTTTATGCGTTGGTTACTAGCTTGAAAATCGGGTATGAGGCATTGGGCATTGAAAAAGATATTTTCCTGTGAAAGACTGTTTTCATAAAAAGACTAGGGGTGAGGGTATAGGCGAAGTGCATATTCAAACAATGTTACCCAGATTAAATCAGACTTTCTAATTACGAATTAGATATTACGAACTTTTTTCAGAAGTTGCCAACATTGTTGAGCGATCGCCCAATCTTCTTGAGTATGAATAACTAATACCCGCACTGCTGAATCGGGTGTAGCAATATCCTGATCAACAGGCTGCTGCTGATTTTTCTCAAGGTCTATTTTCAATCCCAAAAATCCAAAGGCTTCACAGGTAGCTTGGCGAATTTCTGAAGAGTGTTCACCCACGCCTGCTGTGAACACCAAAGCATCTAATCCGCCTAAACTGGTAAGCATTGCACCAATACCAGAACGCAAGCGATGTACATAGATATCCCATGCCAGTTGAGCGCGGGAATTACCTTGAGCCATCGCTTCTCTCACCTCACGCATATCGCTAGATACACCCGAAATTCCCTTTAACCCAGAAGCTTTATTTAATACATAATCCAACTTTTCGACGGAGTAATCGCAGTACCGCAACAGGTAAATCAAAATCCCCGGATCAACTGAACCAGAACGACTGCCCATCATCAATCCTTCTAGGGGCGTGAATCCCATAGTGGTATCAACACTGCAGCCATTTTTAATCGCTGCTAAAGAGCAACCATTACCCAGATGACAGGTAATTAACCGCTCAGGTGGAACATCTCGACCGAGAATTTGGGCAGCACGATCAGAACAGTATTGGTGACTGATACCATGAAATCCATAGCGGCGGATACCTTGTTCTACCCACTCATAGGGGCCGGGATAGATTGCTGCTGCATCGGGTAGAGTGGCATGAAATCCGGTATCAAAGACTGCTACTTGAGTGACATCTTTTAAGATTTTTTCAATTGCTTCTACGCCTAACAAAGCGGCTGGATTATGTTCGGGAGCAAGGTTAGACAGACGAGCGATCGCCTCTTTGACATCCTCTGTAATTACCACACTATCTCGATAATCCTGTCCACCATGTACTATCCGATGCCCCGCCACATCGATTTCTGACAACTGATCAATTACCTTGGTAGCACCATAACTAAGTGTATGGAGCATATAGGTGAGGTGTGCCTGTGGGGAATCACCAGAAATTGATTTTTGCAACGTCGCACCTGTAGCAGTTTTTACCTCAATTTCTGCCATACTCCGATCTTGAGTCCAGTTTATTTTCCCTTCCCAAAGGGGCTGGAGTGCTTGGTTGGAGAGAGCCTTATCTGCAATCTCATACAGACAACTCTTTTGGCTACTCGATCCGGCATTCAGCACCAATATCTTCATATAACAACATAAAAATATGACCTTTTTTGATCATGTCACTAAGTGTAGCCTCATGCTTCTAGCCTAGTTGAATAATTTGTCAAAGCGATCGCTCACAAATTTTCTATGAACTACGCTAACGCACTTCCTCAAAAACTCTGTTGGGTGGACATGATGCCCACCATTTTCTGTAAATTTTGAATTAGCGAATTGCTTATGACTGGTCTAACCGCCGTTGCCATTCAGCGTCAATTTGTGCAGAACGCTCAACTTCTTGGTCGAGTAAGTCAGTTTCGCTAGTATACACTAAGTCTTCGTTGCCAATAACTTTTTCTGTTGCAAATTGTTGAGCATAGTCGATTTTTTGTTGCAAAGGTGGATCAGGACTTGCCAATAGCCTTGCTCTGGAAAGGCGATCGCGGTTGCGATCGCCTATTTTGCGATTACGCCACTGAATCCAGAAATAGCGTAATAACGGTACACCTAAGAAACCTGCTCCATAAGCCAATAGCAGCCAATAAATTCCTTGCACAAAAGCTACCAGTCCACCTAATTGGACGGCAACAGTGCCATCTCTCAACAAACTTCCCAGTACTAAGGCACCAACAAAATTTAGTACACCCAACCCAGCACTCAGCATAATTTGCCCTGAACTTGCGGCACTAAAACGCCAGGGAAATTCCTGTAAGTAATCTGATATTGAATGACGGCGCTTTTTAGCTGCACTCACCTGCAACTCTGGGAAGTAATAAACAATTTGCCCTTCTGGACTTACCGTCGGTTGCCCATTAAATCGCGTCAGAACGGGCAGCATATAATCTTCGTACTCTCTTGTATATCCCTCGCCAATGTCATCCAAATATGGAGCAATTTGTTCTGCTACCACTGCACCACGGTTAATCCGAATCACCGTAGCAATTTCTTGCCAGCGACGTTCGTCTAAGTTGGCATTAGGATTACCATCGCCAAACAAAAACGAAAATACAGCTTCAAAGAAATTCAGATTGCTTTCTTCCCGGGTTCCACGTCGCCGTTCCTGGTAGTGGGTGTCATAATTTGGGCTAAGATACCAGAATAAATTTGGAAAAAAGAAGAACCCCCTACCGCCGGAATTACTGCCCCGATTGCTGCCGTTACGGTCTGAATTGGCAGCAGTAATGATAATGAAGATGGTAACAGTTATCAGGACGATAGAAACAGTTAAGAAAATTCCAAAAGAAATGCGAATCAGGTAAAACAGAACACTCCAGACCTTTTTCCACCATTCCTGCAATCGTAACCGGAAGTACTTATTACGCAAAATTGCTCGAAAATTTGGTGGAAAAAGGTAAACTATATCACCTGAATCCGCTACCTGCAAATGTCCCCCAGCATCAGATGCCAGGGCTAACAAACTTTGATTAGCTTCAGCGACGTTCAATCCTGCCTGAGTTGCCACATCTCCAACGGTGACACGGTAACCCAGTTGTTCCACAGCTTGCATGATGGTGGGACTAGGAGCCATTGCTCTCCCCTCCTGTTAAAACTTATTCCCTTTTCTTAAGTATAAAGTTTTATTTTGAGCGACTTGGCAGGGGTAGGAATAAAGCATGAAATCATTAAATATAGAACTAGTACAGCGCGGTGGAAATAAACAACCCATTTCAAATCAACAAAACGTTTACGCTGTATTTCTTTTGACTTTTGCCTTGCGTTACTAGCCCTTTCAAGGTGGGTGGAAATTTTATTCCATAAATTCTTCTTTAACCTCTGATCTCTGTGTCGCGCCAGTTGCTCTCATAGCGGGAACGCTAAGAGCGTAGCTTGCTTCCCCGGAGGGTACAAGTCTCTTAACCGCAGACGCTGGCAGGCTCGCTACCGCTGCGCTATCGCCCAAGGCGTCTCCCCTTCTCCCAAAGGGAGAGGCTAACGCCAAGGGAGAAGGGCGCACTGGCTTCTCTGTGCCTGAAGCGGTAAAATAAATTACTTTTAAACCGCTCCAGGCACAGAGAGTGCTGAGAAAAACAATCTTATTTTATGAGTCACCTTGAAAGGGTTAGTCCTAAATATATAAATCACATGAATTTGGCAACCCGACACTACAGTAAATAAGCCAACAAATAACCTGACAGACAACATGTTATAATTATTTGCCTCAGCCTGGTTAATCAGCAAATTTTCTGCTTAAATATGGTTCAGTACACTCTCGCTCAAAGTCCAGAAATTATCCTTACTGTTTCTGGAAAAGATTCAGCCAAAGCCCGTGATAAAGCAATGGATCAGCTGATGGAACTGATGGATGCAGGTAAGCTACCCACAGAACTAGAAGAAGGATTTGGCCCTCAACAATTAATTGAGGTTAAAGAGTCAACTATTGATACTGCTAGCGGTGAGGATACCATTACACAAGCTGTCCAGGTTTTGAGTAACCTGGCCACGCTCAAGCTGAAAGTTCAGGAGTCACGAGCTGAAGCGTTGGAAATTCGCCAAGCGGTTGATGTTCTGTTCACCGACGAGTCGGTGACAGAAGAGGAAATTACTCGACTCAAGGAAGGTTTTAAAGTTCTCAAAAATTTTGCCCAAGCTAATGTACGTTACCAGGAAGCGCGATCTAAAGCAGAACAGGCTCGGCAGACTCTGGATCAAGCTCTTAAATCGCCTGACAAGTGACATTTATAGAATTAGATGGATTGAGACGCATCTGAAAAATGTTATTAAATACTCTAAAAGACAGGCATTACAACCTGTCTTTAGATTTACTGGGGCGCTAGGATTCGAACCTAGGGATGGCGGGACCAAAACCCGCTGCCTTACCACTTGGCTACGCCCCAACGACTTTACTTTAGTTAATATAACAGTTAATCCTGGGTTTATGTCAAGTACTTTAATCGCTAATTTCAGTTCATGGGTTGTTACAGCAGGACATTAATTGCTCAGAATCGTTGCAATTATACCTTTTTCAGCACTTTGGGGTGAATCATTGAATCTTTGTGGTTAAGGGACAAAATTGTGCGATCGCGATTCCTTTGCATCTAAAATCTGCTTTCTGTTCCTCCTGACTAGAGACACACTATTTATTTTTATTGATGACTTGTTGGTAAATTGCCATCAACTGCTGATAATTAGCTTCAGGAGCATACTTAGTCTCATAAACCTGGCGAGCATTTTTGCCCATAGTTCTCATAATTTCAGGATGAGTGGTTGCCCATTCTATTTTGGCTGCCATATCTCTATAGTTGCCTGCTTCAAAATGTAAACCAGTTACTCCATCCTCGACAATTTCTACCATGCTACCTAATTTGGACACCAGCACAGGTAGGCCACAGGCAAAAGCTTCAGCAATAGTTAAGGGAAAACCTTCGTACCAAATGGAAGGAAATACTAAGAATCGTGCATTCTGCATTAGTGCCAACACTGTTGGCTTATCCTGAAACCCTAAAAATTCGATGAAATTTTCAGAACTGGTATTTTTAATCTGTTGCTGCAACTTTTGACGGCAAGGGCCATCACCCACAATTTTTAGGGGAGTGCATAAATTTTTCTGTACATAGGCATCAATTAAAACAGAAACTCCCTTTTCCTCAGACAATCTACCAACAAAAAGTAAGTAGTCACTATGTTCAGCATTTTGGTTTTGAGAGTTTGGAGCAAAAACAAAATTAGGTTTGATGTAGAACTTTTCTGCCGGCAGTCCAGCCTGTAACATTTTGTCTTTTTGAAATTGGGTAAAGACGATATAAGCATCTACCTGTTGGTGCCAAGTACCTCGCAACCGATGCCAGCTGTTCATTGCTGCTATAACCGAGCTTTGTATACGTGAGTTGCGGTAGCAGCCATGTACAACACTAGACCACGGCACTGTTTGTCCAAAGCAATCCACACATACCTTTGCATCTCGAAAAGGTATTGCTTTGGGACAAGCAAGCCGATAGTTATGAAGAGTTTGGACAATTCTTAAACCATGCTCTTGACAAGCATCATATATGGAAGGAGAGAGTAGAGGAAAAAAGTTATGTACATGGACGACATCAGGGCGCAGTTGGGAAATTTGGAGGCGAACTTGTTGTTTTGCTGAATATGAGTAAATTGCACTAATAGCAGTTGCAACTTTATCCCAGGTATTTTTAATGTCATGATTACTAACTTCTAGTAAAGATACCTGATGACCATTTGCTTTCAGTAAGGATTGTTCAGCTTTTACTACTCCATCCTCACCGCCTACAAGTCTATAACGGTTATGTATCAACAGCACTTTCATGCAGTTAACTCTCTGAATAGTGGAAGGAAAGCACCAACTAGTAAATCATGCAAAGCAATTACATCCTGATTTCCGGTAGTTTTACTGTTCTATAGTCAGTTTTTCTACAATTCGTGACACTACAGCCAATTTATGATGAAATTTAATTAGTTTTTTACGAATGCTGCCACTTATAGGGAAGCTCCTAGTAGTATCGCTAAAGGAGCTATTGAAAAGATATATATATACTAACGCTTTTTCATCGCTCTCTCCAGACAAAAAAAGAATAATCCTTGCTATACAAAACTTTCATTCTTTCTGAGATAACTATAGCCATAATGTTAGAAAATAAAGCCCGAAACCTAGTTTATGCCTCTTGTTTAAAATTTAACTGAGATTTTTCTTTGACCAGAGTGATGGAAAATCGCTAAATAAGTCAGCGTTAAAAAATCTACCTACGTAACAAAATATCAAGCTAACGAATACTTAAAAAATAGGTCATTCCATAGTTTTTACAAAACTAAACATACCTCAGTTTTCTCGTGCCGACTTACTTATTACATTATCACTAATCATCGCTAGAACCATAACTCAATTTCAAGCAGGATTTATTCTGGGTTGAAATTTCTTCGTAGAGTTGAATTAACTGCCTGCCCTTATTTTCCCAACTGAAAGTCTCCCTCACCCTTTTCTGCCCGGCTTGACCCATCAATAATCTTAGCTCTGGATTATTAGCCAAATACGTCATAGCCTCAGCAATGTCACTTACTGCTTGCTCAGGTGTATTTGCCTTAATTTTAAAACCAGTTTCCTCTGTAACTTGAACAGCTGGCCCTCCTAAATCTAGGCAAATCACTGGTCGCCCTGCTGCCATTGCCTCCAAACACACGAATCCTCCAGATTCATGCAAGCTGGGATGAACTAACACATGGCAGTTCTGTATTTTACTCCATGTATGTTGGCGAGATAAATTACCTAAAAACTTGACTTGTTTAGTAATATTCAGATATTGAGTTAATATTTCTAACTGTTTGTGTTCAATTCCTTCTCCTACAATCCAATACTCAGCATTAGGTAAGTTTGCTTGGGCAAATGCTGCTAATCCCAAATGAAACCCTTTCCAGTGCAAAAGTCTACCTACGCTAATAAATCTAATTGCAGAATTATCGAGAATTACGGAATCTGAAAGGTTTGCTATTTCATCTTTAGATAAACCTAATGGAGAATAAACTTGGACATTTTTTGTGCCCATTTGGCGCAAGCGTTTAGCTGTATCTTCTGTAGTAGCGCGGGCTAAGACACTTTGTTGTACAGTGAGGTGGACTAAAGGATCACACTCCCCTATCCAGCGAGCCAAATTTCGCAAAACCTCGTATATCTTGCCACGGAAACTAAAATCTTTCCAAAAACTTTTGGGAGACGATTCCCCACCACCAACTGGACCCCAGATGAAAGGAACTGGTAGCAGTGAAATTAAACTAGGACTTGAATACTTTACATAAGTTACATGATGTAGGATATCAAAGCCAATCTGCTTGTGGAGTGAGCGACTGATAAAATACGCCCAAATTTGCCAAAGGTAATAATGAATATAAGCTCCCCATTGTTTTCCCATCCTCTCATGACTCCAGTCTATGATCCAGCCCAGAGGATCTAAGTAAATAACGTGCAAGTTGGGCAGGGGGTTACGTGTTAGTTCAGTTTCAAGAGCTTGACGGTGACAGTTCGATGTGAATACCCAGATTTGGTGATACTTGCTTATTTCCCTAACAACATTCCAGCCTACTCCTGGTTCAGAACCCTTTCCCGGTTCACAAGCATATGCACAGATGAGAATTTTTAACTGTTTCATGCCCAACATTTCCTTAAGGCTGTATATAGGCGATGTCTATGACGGGCTATTCGGCGTCGCACAAAATAATATAAACTGCTGGTCTATACTTCTAATATTTAGAAGCGATCGCTAAAATATCTAAAAATTTGTTAATTTTTAAACATGAGGAAGCTTATATAGCGGTTTCTATTCAGATACGGTACAACATTATATCGCGAGGTATGGGGGCATGGCAATGCCCATTGGTGTCAACCGCCTTTTTTTCCTTTTGCTTAATCCCCAGTCTCGTGAAGGAAGACCGCTGCAATCCGACTTGATGATAATAGTTGCTTCATAGCCAGCCATATAAATAGTGGAATGGTCTTAGCATAGCGACCGCAAAGTCGGCGCGGTTCTTGAATCCATCGATACAGCCATTCAAGTCCTAAGTCTCGAACTATGCGGGGTGCTCGCTTGTGAATTCCTGCATATACTGGGAAAACTCCACCCAGTCCAATCATTACAGCTTGTATCTTACCCTTATGTTGAGCTATCCAATTTTCTTGCTTGGGACATCCTAGAGATACTAAAACGGCGCTAGCACCACTAGAGTTTATCTTTTGAACCAAAGCTTCGTCTTCAGTTTCAGTCAGGGGACGAAAGGGTAAAGGTTCCATCGCCGCAATCTTCATTTGAGGAAATTCCTGCTCTAACCTTTTTTGCATCAGAGAAAGAATTTCTGTTTGGGAACCTACAAAGAAAATACTAAGATTTTGCGTTTGAGTTAGCTGACACAATGCTAGGAAAATATCCATCCCTGCCACACGGTCTTGGTAAAGCGCTCCCATTTTTCGCATCATCCATACAAGAGGCATACCATCAGGAGTAACTATATCTGCATTTCGTAATACTGTGGCAAACTCTGGATTCCAATGAGCTTCAATGAGCATGTGTACATTGGCTACATATACAGTTTTACTCTCATGCCTACTCGCCCACTTCAGTATTGTTTGAACCTGGTCGTCAAAGCGTAAAGCAGTAATAGGAAAATCAAGCACTTTTTTAGTAGGTAGATGCACTCTTGCCACTATCAATAACTCCTGTGTCCAAGAAAAAAATCCATAGATTACCTAGACCAATCCGGATATTGAATAATTTGGATTGGGTGATTCCTGACTTTTTGTCGGCTTGTGTCATCGTTGGAAGTTAACACATGGAGATGCAATTGCCTTCTTAGTATACTTTTGGCTTAATCGGTAATACTAGAATTAGAATTATTTGTTGCTGTGTCCTAGCTTACTGTTTTAAGCTAGGAATTTTAGACGCTATTTGACAAAATTCATACTTCCTTCATAATTAATTTTTGATTTGTTCATGCAAGCATTACAATTCCGATAAGTTCCTATGGATATATACTTTACTAAGTAATATTTGCTACACAGAGAAAATTAGATGGCGAAGCAAAATACCAGACACTTAGTCTGCTGATTTTGATACGTAAATATGCGCTTAAGAGCTTCAAGTCGATGGGCAAAGCGTGGAGTCTGTCAACGGGTGTTTGAGGCGTTAGCCGAATATGCAGACAATGAATACGCAATGATAGACTTGACCATTGTGCGTGCCCACTTTTCCCAGTGCCTGGGCAAGGGGGGATGGGTTGAGCCAAGCCATCGGTCGCAGCAAAGATGGATTGCAATACTAACTCAAACAATATCGAGCGCACGCCATACGCCATTGATTTGCGAGTAATAAACTTTCTCGGCGCAATTATATCTTGCTGCTGCTGTTATCTGGCTTAATTGATGACACGCCCTAGTATTTTAAGTCTCTGTGACAGGCGATCGCTATCTTTATTCTTACTTGCGTAGACGCAAAGCGACTTGTCGTCAGACATCGTTCGAGCATTTTAAGTTTTTACAACAGGCAATAATTAGATAAAGCTGATTAAAATAATTTTAAGTAATTTCTCTAACTATTCTTTAAACTTAATAAACCACTAATCTAGTTTAGCCAAGCCACTACAGCAGGGATTTGAATGCTCAGATAATTCATTACGTTCTATCTGCTTTGCCATCTTCTCAGCACGTTGAATCGCTTCTTCAGTTAACGATTTCAATGGTGTTGGATACAAGCACATTGATTTGTCGTAGTTGGGTATATGCTTTTCAAGTAAATTAACTAACCTATCACGAGTGATTTGGGCAAAAAGGTCTTGAAAGTGAATTAGATACCAGAGTTCAAAACAAGGGTTTGTAATTGCCAGATCAATCTTTTGGCTTTTAGCTCGATTGATTGCACTTTGCCAATTTGCCAGACTTTTTTCAATATGCTTATCTCCGTCAAAAACTGCCCAAGCCTTATCTTCTTTACTCCACTGCTGGTTATCTTTCCTCTGCTGTCGTTCTTCGATGAGTCTTTCAATAATGCTACGTGGATCAGTTTTGTTTTGATGAGGTAATACAATAATATCTAAAGTTGGCGATCGCAATTCATTACGGATACTGAAGTTGATTATGCGCTCCAGCAAAATCATCACCAGTTTTCCATGTAGTTTTTTTGTTAATATTATCCCATTGACGAGAAAATAAACGGCGCGGACGCTTAGTTGTATTTAAAGCATAGTCCAATTTTTCAAAGAGTACATGATTATGATTAAGTGCTAGAGAATAGGTATAAATAGCATTATTAAATATAGTTCTTAACTCAAATTTTGTAGCGTTATGAATAGAAATACTATCTAATTTAAAAGGGTTTAATGTTGCATATTTTAAGATTCTCTGCAATGTCACTGCTTCCTGTGTACCATGAACCAGAATAAGCAATAAATAATCGAGAGCTTGGATAACATTACTCTTGCCTGAAGCATTAGCTCCAAAAATTGCCAGAACAGGTAAAAGCTCAATATCCCACCCTTCAACATGATATCCAGGTGCAATTTCATGATCTGACTTCACCCGTTTGCGTTTGCTGCTTTGGCTTGTTTGACGATCGCTTTGTTTTTGAGCAACTGCACTTAGGGTTACAGGTTCTTTAATTGAGCGGTAGTTTTCGACTGTAAAATCTACAAGCATAATTCAAGGCGCACAAGGCAGTTTTTTGTGATTTATTCACGTAAATATTATCTTAAAGGTAGGCAAATCTCCGCTTTTACCACAACAGATCATATGAACTAGCAGGCAGTGTAAGCTATTACCAACAAATTCTTACACTTTAATACACGCAGTAATTCAGAACTCACCACAAGATAATTAGATCGACAATAGCAATATAAGAAGTCTAATCGAGGCAGGTATAGGGCAATGGTGCGATTAAAACCGTGGCAGTGGGTCGTCTTAGCAATTCCGATCGCTTTCATCATCATTTTCTTATTGGTAGCCGCCGGTTCACAAATTCATGCGTGGGGGATTAATTGGATTTGGGGTGTATTCACCCTTTTATTTGTGGGTTGGCGTTGGCTGTTGGTAAAATGGACTCAACCTGCTGTTAACCAAGTGGAAGCTGTATTAACCCAAGTCCGCGAAGAACTGGAATCGACAGCAGAGGATACAGTAGGGCCACGAGTGGGAAGTGATGTCACAAAGCTTGCAGAAACCGCCCTCCAAGAGATACTGCAAGCAGCACAGAGTGATCGCCCGATTTGGGAAGACTGGCAAACCTTTTGGACGCGATGCCAGGATTTGGTTGTAGCGATCGCTCGTATCTACAATCCTCAAATTCAATATCCGCTGCTGAACATTTACGTCCCCCAAGCTTATGGGCTGATTCGGGGAACGGTGGATGACATGGATCAGTGGATGCAAAAGTTATCTCCTGTCCTTAATCAGGTGACAGTTGGGCAAGCATACCAAGGATACGAAGTCTACCGGAAGTTGGAACCATCGGCTCGGAAATTCTGGAAAGCTTGGAACTGGGCACAGTGGGTCTTAAATCCGGTGGCGGCGGTAGCAAAACAAGTTAGTCAGGGTTCTAGTAACCAGGCAACTCAGCAATTATTAGGGAATTTGAGCCAGTTATTCCGGGAAGCTGCCCTGAGAAACTTATGCCGACAGGCGATCGCACTCTATGGACGTGGGACATTACCAGCTTCAGCAACCGCTGTTTCCACACCAACCTTACCCAAGGTAAAAACCCAAACACTCCGAGAAATCCTGACTCAAGCTCAAACAGCCGAGGCAGTTGAGCAAAAACCCGTGAATATTCTGCTGGTGGGGCGCACAGGGTCAGGAAAAAGTAGCCTGATTAACACGCTATTTCAGGCGGATTTAGCAGAGGTAGATGTTTTGCCCAGTACCGATCGCATTCAGAATTATCAATGGCAAACTCAAAGTGGGGAAACCCTGACGCTTTTGGATACACCTGGTTATGAACAAGTCAACCGTGCTGCTCTTAAAGACCTAGTGCTTGATTATGCCACCGATGCAGATTTGCTGCTGTTAGTTACCCCTGCTCTCGATCCTGCCCTGCAAATGGATGTAGACTTTCTGCAAGATATGAAAGCAGAAGTTGCAGATTTACCTGCGATCGCGATCGTCACCCAGGTAGATCGTCTGCGTCCCATCCGCGAATGGCAACCGCCTTATGATTGGGAATGGGGCGATCGCCCCAAAGAAATTGCGATTCGCGAAGCCACTCAGTATCGCGCCAAACTGCTAGGAAACTTCTGTAATCTAGTTCTACCTGTGGTTACAACTGATAGCAAAACAAGTCGAACCGCTTGGGGAGTGGAGGCGCTATCGTTGGGACTAGTAGATGCGATCGCACCTACCAAGCAACTCCGTCTTGCCCGCTTTTTGCGTAACCTCGAAGCCCGCACCATCGCCGCAGCCAAAATCATCGACCACTATACTTTCCAAATGACGACAACACAGGGACTAACGGCATTGCTCAAAAGTCCCGTCCTCCAGTTTGTTTCTACGCTCTCAACCGGATCTCCAGCCCTAGCCTATATGCTGGCGGAGCAAATTCCTGTGGAACAGTTGCCGATTGTGATTGGCAAACTCCAAATGGGATATGAGCTTTTCTCGCTCTTGAATACAAGCAACTCTAACTCGCTCAACTTTGAATTAGTATCCCTCTGGCCGCTACTGCTGGAAAACTCCGCTTCACCTGATCGCAACGCCTGGGCATTTGGTCACGCCCTAGTGGAGTACTGGACTCAAAATTTGACAGTTAAACAACTCCGGGATCGATTTGAGTATTATCTATCGATTTCCAAATAATTTGTCTTAAGCAGGTTGATTATCTCAAAAGTCTTAATCGATTACACCTTTGTTCCCTTCTTCATCAAAACTTTATCAAATATGTTGTTGATATATGTGTATTCTTTAATAGTCAGTATTAATACTTACTCTTAGAGAAGGTTTTGTGATGAAAAACAGCAGAGCTATTGCCAGTTTAATGATTAGTAGTGTGTTGGCACTGACTATTCCGGTTTTCATAAATCCACACAAGGCAGATGCTAGCGATTATTCGGAAAACTTATGTCGTCGAACGGTCGTTGGCACATACCTAGCGACAGCTAGCCAAACAAATTCCACTTCTGGTCAACCCTTGTCATACCACGAAATTATAACTTTTACCGCAGATGGCAATCTCATTGCCAATGACTCTAACGCTGGTGGTGTTCCGGGTTCATCCAACCCAAATGACCAACCCTTCGGTGTTATACAAGGTAGCTGGAAATGTACTGAAAATAACAAGATTATTGCTAAGACATTAAATTTTAGTTTCCCATCAGGGTCATTAGCAGGCAACATTGTACTCACTGAATATCAATTGACCTTCAATCTGCAAACTGGAACAGTAAATGGAAGCGGCAAGTTTAACTTCTTTAACTTAAACAAAAGTCCACTAGATCAAAAGACTCAACCCCTTCCAATTCCACCCTTTAAATTCAGCTATCAAGGAGTGAAACTAAAGGCTGACTAATCAGTTTTGATTCTTAGGACTTACGCAGCGATGATTTTGTCATTGCGTTGCGGTAATAAGTTTAATAACACTGAAACTGACTCCGGTACTACTGTTAACTTAAAAGGTGAAAGAGTTAGTAATTAGGACTCATCCCACTAACACTGTTGAATCAGTTTTGTCATAACAGCTTATTTGCCACTGCAAAGAAGGCTAAAAAGTTGGATGACGTAAGCGTATACTGTCCTACACATCGCTTTTATTCCATTAAATCATTTGTTGCAGGCTGACCCGGATAAAAGCGCTCGCTCATAATTTCCTCAAAAGGATATAAGCATTGTTTTGGAAAAGTTGAGAGTGACAAATTTGTTTCTCCTGATGCTAAATCCCTACTGTTTTCATAGGATTCCGGGAGTGCTTCTTCAAGGTAAGGCTTCAGGCTGGGATTTTCACTCAACAACTTGAGAATTTCCCGTCGTCGTTCCTAGACTTTGGCTGGGAATGCGTGGTGTGAGGCTCCACCTCATGAATTGGCGGCACAGCCGCTTTTAATGCATTTCCAGCCAGAGTCTGGAAACGAGGATTTTCTCTCGTGTTCTGGCTGAAGTTGACATGAATTACATCTGTTCGCTCTTACAGTTGATTGTGTTTTGAGAAAAAGCTTTGAATCTAACAGCTAAAAAGTCACCACACTGCGAATTGATTCACCTTTATGCATCAATTCAAAAGCATCATTAATTTGCTCAATCGGCATCACATGGGTAATCAAATCATCAATGTTTATCTTACTTTGCATATACCAATCAACAATTTTCGGCACATCTGTACGTCCTCTAGCGCCACCGAATGCTGAACCTTTCCAAACGCGCCCAGTTACTAGTTGAAAAGGACGAGTACTGATTTCCTGTCCAGCACCAGCAACACCAATAATCACACTGACGCCCCAACCTTTGTGGCAGCATTCTAATGCTTGACGCATAACTTTGACATTACCGATACATTCAAAACTGTAATCAGCACCGCCTTTTGTTAAATCAACCAGATAAGGAATTAAATCACCTTCTACTTCCTGGGAATTGACAAAGTGCGTCATGCCAAACTTTTCTGCCAAAGCGCGTCTTTGAGGATTAATATCCACCCCGATAATCATATTAGCTCCCACCATCCGCGCCGCTTGGATGACATTTAAGCCAATACCACCCAAGCCGAAAACCACGACATTTGCTCCCGGTTCCACCTTGGCAGTATTGATGACTGCACCAATACCAGTAGTCACACCACAGCCAATGTAACAAACTTTATCAAATGGGGCGTCTTCCCGAATTTTTGCCAGGGCGATTTCTGGTAGCACCGTATAGTTGGCAAAAGTGGATGTACCCATGTAATGATGAATCATCTGCCCATCGATACTAAAGCGACTGGTGCCATTGGGCATGACACCGCGTGCTTGAGTTAGGCGAATGGCTTGACAAAGATTTGTTTTGAAACTTAGGCAATATTCGCACTGACGGCATTCGGGAGTGTATAAGGGAATCACGTGATCCCCTGGTTTGACGCTAGTGACACCAGCGCCTACCTCTACTACCACACCAGCACCTTCATGTCCCAAAATTGCTGGAAACAAACCTTCGGGATCGTCACCAGATAAGGTAAAGGCGTCGGTATGACAAACCCCAGTGGCTTTAACCTCAACTAACACTTCCCCGGCTTGTGGCCCCGATAGTTGAACGGTTTCAATCGTCAACGGCTTACCTGCGCTGTAAGCTACTGCTGCTTTAACTTGCAACCTCAGCCCTCCTGTATAGTTTTTTGACGTTCTCTCCAATGCTCAAGCACGGCGATTATTTCACTTAAACATATTGAGCGCATGATAAACTTTTGTATCACTTCATCGTATTTAGTAAGCACGATCGCCCCTATAACGATAAATATCACTTTGTTAAAATATCATTCTGTAGCTAAATTGGTTAAAGGCGGCAATAGCTGTTTTGGCAACGATGTAAACTTGATGTCAGCAGCAACACCCAAATATTTTGTCCACCCTGCAATTAATATATTTTGTCACAGCTTATGAATCCTGACCTAACTCAAATTGGCGCTCAAATGTCCAACCTGACTGGCGTAAGAGCAATCATGAAGGATATTATCGAGACATTAAAAGCGGGTGCAGGGCAGGAGTTTATTAATTTGAGTGCTGGTAATCCGTTGATTTTGCCAGAGGTAGAGCAGTTATGGCGGGATTGTACTGCACAGCTTTTGGCTAGTCCAGAATATGGTGAGGTAGTTTGCCGCTACGGCTCAAGTCAAGGCTATGCACCATTAATTGAAGCGATCGTCAATGATTTTAACAAACGCTATGGGTTAAACTTGAGCGATCGCAATATCCTCATTACCCCCGGCAGTCAAACCCTCTACTTCTACGCTGCGAATACCTTCGGTGGCTACACTCCCAGCGGCGAGTTAAAACAAATTGTTTTGCCCCTCTGTCCTGACTACACAGGTTACGGTGGTATCTGCTTAGTTCCAAAAGCCCTAATCGCCCACAAACCGACTCTTGATATTGATGCAGCTGCCCACCGATTTAAATATCGCCCCGACTTCAGCCAACTGTCGATTACAGAAAACACGGGTTGTGTCCTCTTCTCTCGCCCCTGTAATCCCACTGGCAATGTCCTCAGTGATGATGAGGTGAAAAAGATTGTTGCCCTGGCTGCGCCTTACAATCTGCCCGTGTTAATTGACTCGGCTTATGCGCCTCCCTTCCCAGCATTGAACTTTACCGAAATGACACCAGTGTTTGGTGATAATATCTTACACTGCATGAGTTTATCAAAAGCCGGATTACCAGGAGAAAGGATTGGTATTGCCATTGGAAATGAAAAGTGGATTGAGGCGCTGGAGTGTTTCCAAGCAAATATGAGTCTCCATTCTTCACGTTACGGCCAAGCGATCGCAGCTTTTGCAATCAATTCTGGTGCATTAGTAGAAATTTCTCACAGTGTCATCCGTCCCTTTTACCAAAATAAATTTACCGTTTTAGAAACCAGCTTAGAAGAAGCGATGCCCAAGAATTTACCTTGGTTTCTCCATCGCGGTGAAGGAGCAATTTTTGCTTGGTTGTGGTTAGAAAATCTACCTATCAGTGACTGGGAATTTTACCAGCAACTCAAGCAAGTAGGTGTAATTATTGTTCCTGGAAGTACCTTCTTCCCTGGTTTAGAGGAAGAGTGGGCCCACAAGCATCAATGCTTCCGCATCAGCCTCACCGGTAGCGATGAGGAGATTGCCACTGGTATGCAACGTTTAGCAAAAGTGGCTGAAGAAGCTTATAAAGGTGCGGCGGTGACTGCCTAGTAGGGAAAATGGAAATGAAACACGAAGAAGCTAACAAAGAGATAGCAAGCAGAGGCGTAGAGGCGCAGAGGAGCAGAGGAGGAAGAGGAAAATCAAAAAAGTCCAGTCCCCAATCCCCAATCCTCAATCCTCAATCTCCAGTCCCCAATCTCGATAATTGGCTAGAAATTGGTAAGATTGTTGCCCCTCAAGGGTTGTCTGGAGAATTACGGGTTTATCCTGTATCTGACTTTCCCGAAAGATTTGAGGTGCCGGGAAAACGTTGGTTGTTGCGTTCAGGTGACACAGAACCACAACCAATCGAATTATTGACAGGACGTTATGTCAGTAACAAAAACTTGTTTGTGATCAAATTAGCTGGTGTGGAAAATTGCGAGCAGGCGGAGGCGTTGCGTGGTTGTAAGTTAATGGTGCCAGCAAGCGATCGCCCCCAATTAAGCGAAGATGAATATCATGTCCTCGATTTAATTGGCTTGGAAGTCTTCATGCAAGCATCTGGCGAACTTGTTGGTACGGTAGTAGATATCATCCCAGCGGGGAATGATTTGTTAGAAGTGAAGTTGCATGAATCATTTGCTACTGACAAAAAACAAAAGACTGTTTTGATTCCATTTGTACAAGCGATCGCACCAGTGGTAGACTTGCCATCTGGTCGGATTGAAATTACGCCACCGCCTGGGTTGTTGGAAATTAATAATTAAGTCATTAATAAGTCATTAATTGAATGATGATTATTAATTTTGAATTTTGAATTTTGAATTCGGAGCGAAGGTACGTGACTCAAGCTTTACCAAAAGTCTTTACTTTTGAAGAATTTGTCAAGTGGAAGCCAGAAAATGAGCGCTATGAATTGCACAACGGAACAATTGTTAAAATGCCTCAACCTGTAGGAGATCATGAAGAGATAACAGGATTTTTAGCTTTTGAACTGACTAGAGAATGTATCCGTTTAAATCTCCCCTACTTCATACCCCAGACAGCACTAGTCAAACCACCTGAAAATGAATCAGGTTACTCGCCAGATGTACTGTTGTTGAATCGCCCTAATTTGATAAATGAACCTTTGTGGAAAAAAGAATCTACTGTTAGTCAACCTGTATCAATTTCTATAATTGTTGAAGTTGTTAATATGAATTGGCGTGATGATTACCTCAAAAAATATGCAGATTATGAGGAAATGGGAATTCCTGAATACTGGATTGTTGATTATGCTGCTTTAGGCGGTAGGGAGTTTATTAGCAAACCAAAACAACCTACTATCTTGGTTTGTTCTTTGGATGAAGGTGAGTATCAAGTTAGCAAGTTTCGGGATACAGACCGCATCCAGTCCCGAACATTTCCAGAGTTAAATTTAACTGCTCAACATATTTTTCAAGCGGGTAATATTTCAGCGTAACCAGATGCTGACAAAATAATTATTAATTCATAATTCATAATTTCAGGACAGAGCAACTTGATTTATTAATGGAGAAAAAAAGGCTCTATATCGATATTTCAGAGCAAGCACATTCATAAGCCGCTGAGGTTTTAGGGTTTTCTGAAGTATAACCGGTGGCGTGCATGGGGTAAATTTCATTTTTGTGTGAGCAACAAACTAATCTTGAGTTGTCTTTGGCGCAATCAAAATTGAACGCTGTACCTGAATTGGAATATTAAGTATGTTCGCTAGTTTTTGACGATGTTTAAATTCTATATCGTGCATATAACAGTGGCGCAAAATAATCTGTTTCAATAAGCGATCACAAACAGGATTCTTAGAGAATTCAAAGTGCAATTTATCAATCTTGTCAATATCTAATTTTTTTTCAAATTGCAATTCAATGATTTCTTGAATCAAGCAGAATGAAGGCTTATTGTTGGTGTCAGTTACTTTAATATATATGTCACGACCTTTAGGGGAACCTAGAGAAAACGAAATTTTGTAAAGCATCCCCAAAATAACTGTGTAATTAATCCCTAAGTAAAAAGACTCAACTTCCCGAATAATTTTTGAGTTGGGGAGATTTGGATTTTCTTCTAATCTCTTTTTAATTTTCCTGATTGACTCTTCTCGCACGTTTTCTGAAAATCTTAGAAAGACGCTAAGAAATCTTAATGAAACCAAAACTGATTCTTCATAGATGAACTCTAGAAAGTTTCGCCCTAGTGAGCCAAGTTTATTTCTTAAAATTTGTCCACAGACTTCAATTGCTCTGAATACTTTGTTTACCTTTACCATGAATTCTTCTACGTCTTTATCGTCATCTACAGGGCTATTCTCATCTTCATGTTGTTCAATAAAATCTTTTTGTCTATCATCTTCTAATCGTTCTTGCCTTGCATCACGATTCTCTAAAACAAGGTCAGGTATTTCTTGAACAAAATCTTGAATAAAAGATAAAGAACTTGCTTCTAGTGTTACTTCTTTCTCATCATAAAAAATATCCATAACAGAAAGTAGAATCTCATCAAGAATCCACGGATCTTTGGAATGGTGCGTAAGTCATAGTAACTTGCAAAAATTTGTACAGAAAGCTCTAGATGAAGAAAATGCTGATTGATAGGATTAATCAATAGTGTAGGTGTAGCCCGTCGTAGATATCGCTCTCCATCCTCTACCCAGAGCCAAGGAATCTGGTGACAAAGACTGGAAAAATTCATCATGGGTAGATGGACATCATCTGAAAAATAAGTAAAATTACATACGGATGAACTGGTCAAAATCCTTTTGGAATGGAGTGTCGAAATGACATTAGCTACGACTCCACAGATAAAGCCTTTAACAGATGAAGAATTAGGTAAAATAAATGCCTACTGGCGTGCAGCTAACTACCTTTCCGTTGGGCAAATATATCTACTCGACAATCCGCTGCTCAGAGAACCGCTAAAGCTGGAACACGTCAAACCCAGACTTTTGGGGCACTGGGGAACAACACCAGGGCTGAACTTTATCTATGTTCACCTGAATCGGGTGATTAAAAAATATGACCTAAACATGATCTATATTGCTGGGCCTGGTCATGGAGGCCCAGGACTGGTAGCCAATACCTACCTAGAAGGTACTTACACCGAGTATTACCACAACATATCGCCGGATACTGAAGGAATTCAGAAACTCTTCAAACAATTCTCTTTCCCTGGTGGTATTCCCAGCCACGTTGCACCGGAAACTCCTGGTTCGATCCACGAAGGCGGTGAACTAGGTTACTCCCTCGTCCACGCTTACGGTGCTGCCTTTGATAACCCTGACTTGATCGTTGCTGCTGTTGTCGGTGATGGTGAAGCTGAAACAGGTGCTTTAGCGACTAGTTGGCATTCCAACAAGTTTCTTAACCCGGTGCGTGATGGTGCTGTACTTCCCATTCTGCATCTAAATGGATATAAAATTGCCAACCCAACGACACTGGCACGGATTAGCCATGAGGAGTTGGAGAGTTTATTTGTAGGCTACGGCTACAAAGCATACTTTGTAGAAGGTGACGATCCCGCAGATGTCCACCAGCAGATGGCGGCGACTCTAGATATAGCGATCGCCGAAATTCAAAGCATCCAAAGAGAAACCCACATACATGGTTTCACCGAACGTCCCCAGTGGCCAATGATTGTCATGAGAACCCCCAAAGGTTGGACAGGGCCCAAGGAAGTAGATGGCAAAAAAACTGAAGGTTCTTGGCGATCGCACCAGGTTCCCTTGGGCGAAATAGCCAAAAAGTCAGAACACCTGAAACTCCTAGAAGATTGGATGAAGAGTTACAAACCAGAAGAACTCTTCGACAGCAACGGTAAGCTGATTCCCGAACTAGCAGAACTGGCTCCCAAAAAGCATCGACGCATGGGTGACAATCCCCACGCCAACGGCGGTATTTTGCTGTGCGACCTGAAGATGCCCGACTTTCAAACCTATGCCGTAAATGTCTCCCAACCAGGCAAAGCGATCGCTGAAGCTACCAAAGTTACTGGCAAATTCCTGCGGGATGTTATGCAACTTAACCAAGAAAGTCGCAACTTCCGCATATTTGCCCCCGACGAATTGGCATCAAATCGTTTGGACGCCGTGTTGGAAGTCACAGATAGAACTTGGGTAGCCGAGATTTACCCCGAAGATGACCACCTTTCCCCCGACGGTCGGGTGATGGAAATTCTCAGCGAAACTTCTTGCCAAGGATGGTTAGAAGGCTACCTCCTCACAGGGCGTCACGGGTTATTCACTTGCTACGAGGCATTCATCCACATCATTGATTCGATGTTTAACCAACATGCCAAATGGTTGAAAACTACCAGACATATTCCCTGGCGTAGACCAATTGCTTCCCTCAATTATCTACTCTCCTCTCACGTTTGGCGACAAGACCATAACGGCTTCTCCCACCAAGACCCCGGTTTTATTGACCATGTAATCAATAAGAAAGCAGAGATCGTCCGCGTTTATTTGCCCCCCGATGCCAACACTCTGCTATCAGTAACTGACCACTGCTTGAGAAGCCGCAACTATGTCAATGTCATCGTTGCTGGAAAGCAGCCAGCATTGCAATATCTCAACATGGATGCTGCCATCAAGCACTGCACCAAAGGCATCGGTATTTGGGAATGGGCAAGCAACGACCAAGGCAGCGAACCAGATGTAGTGATGGCTTGCGCTGGGGATGTTCCCACCTTAGAAACCTTGGCGGCTGTAGACATTCTGCGCCAGCAATTCCCTGAGTTAAAGGTGCGGGTAGTGAACGTAGTCGATTTGATGACACTACAGCCAAAAAGCGAACATCCCCACGGTTTGAGTGAAAAAGACTTTGACACGATTTTCACCACCGATAAACACATTATCTTTGCCTTTCATGGCTATCCTTGGCTGATTCATCGCCTAACCTATCGCCACACCAACCACGATCAGCTGCATGTGCGTGGCTACAAGGAAGAGGGAACTACCACCACCCCCTTTGATATGGTTGTTCTTAACGAGCTTGATCGCTTCCATCTAGTGATGGACGTAATTGAGCGCGTGCCAAAATTAGGATATAGGGCAGCTTATGTCAAGCAGCATTTGCAAGATAAGCTAATCGAACATAAGCACTACATTGACAAGTACGGCGACGATATGCCGGAAATTCGCGATTGGAAGTGGCCCTATTAAGAGGAGATAAGTGAAAAGAGGCAGAGGGGAAACTACTCTCCCTGCTTCTCCCTTTTTAGGGCTAGATACGGTAGCAGAAAATGAAAATATCACAACATTTACGCTAGAGCGTAGATGCAAATAAAAATTATTGAGAGAGCAAGATATATGTAAAAATAGATTGGTAATCTACTTCAGGTAATTTGTTGTGACGACATCTCAACTGCCTGTAATTAATTTCACAGTAATAAGGTAAAATTTGCATTACATAGATAAGTCCAAATACTTATTATAAAATCATTAGGAAGAAACTCATAGCTTAACAACCGTAACATCACAGTTGTTTAAAACATTAGGCAAAGCCATTATTGCATTTTATAGCAACAAAAAATTTTTCAACTTTAGGATATTGATATAAGAATTCGATATCATTAGGGCTTACGCATTGACAGAAAAGCTGAAATAGCAGGTATGCTTTTCAAGATTTTCAGCTAGATTTTTCAACTATCTTTTGGCGATCGCAAAAAGCCTGGTCAAACAGTTATGCTTAGATAAAATGGCTGAAGAACGTCAAAAGATTACAAGCCAATTTATTGCCATTGCGAAAAATCTTGAAAGTCAAATATAAAATCTGCTCGCAGAAGTAGAATTACAAGTTTACGGCGAGATTGACAAGCAAATTGCAGCCGCACGTCAACAAGAAGAAAGTGCGATCGCTGCTTTTAACACTGGGGTAAGACAACTCGCTGAAATTCGTCAAGACTTTGAGTCGATTCTCCGCGACATTACCAAAGCTACAGAAAATACAGTGATTTGAAAAAGGAGCAAAACACCTAAATAAGTCGGCGGGAATAAATCAAACTTGGCGTTTGACAATGTAACATTATTGTAATTAAGCTCGTAGTAAGCGGCTCTAGCCCTTTTTTGTTGGCGTAGCGGATGCACCAGAGGACTTTAGTCCTCTCTACGAGACGCTACACGTAGCTTGCTTCCCCAAAGGGGTACACTACAAACCTTTAATTACTTACGTCGTTCTACTACCTTATAACTCCGTTCATTCACCTCAAAACCTCTAACTCCTAACTCCCCACTCTCCACCCAGGAATTTTGGGTTGTCGAGTACCAGTGGAACCCAAAAGCATTTGCGTAATTTTTTAACTTTGCACTGAAAATTACTTTAAGTTACTTAATGCATCAACTGCTACTCACTTTTATAGTTAGCGCTAAGATAGCTATGTATTTTTTGGAAGTATAAATATGGCTCAGACTTTTTACGTAAATTCAGTATCAGGTAGCGATACCAACCTTGGTAGCCAACAAGCTCCGTTCAAAACTATTACGCAAGCCCTTAAAGTAGCTACAGATAACACTAAGATTCAACTAACAAATGGGAATTATAATGCTGATAGCGGTGAAGTCTTTCCGCTAACGGTTGCATCTGGTGTGACAGTGGTGGGAAATGAAGCTAACAAAGGTAATGGCATTTTGATTGAAGGGAGTGGTAACTACCTGAGCCGTACTTTTGCAGGTCAGAATGTCACATTTGTGCTACTAGATAAAGCTGAACTCCGGGGAGTGACTGTAACAAATCTGGCTAGCCGTGGTAGTGGTGTCTGGATTGAATCAACTACCCCTACTGTTGCTAATAGCACCTTCATCAATAGTAAGCGGGAGGGAGTATTTACTACAGGCGAGGCCAACCCAGTTATTCTAGGTAATGTGTTTAGTGAGAATGCAGCCAATGGGATTGCGATCGCTAAAAATTCCAAAGGTCAAATTCAAGGTAATACCTTCTTCAAAACAGGTTTTGGCATCGCCATTAGTGATACTGCATCACCCCTACTTCGAGATAACAAAATTTCTGAAAACCGTTCTGGAATTGTCATCTCTGGTAGTACTCGTCCTGTATTGCGTAACAATGTCAGTGAAAATAACACTGACGATGGGATCACAATAATTGGAACTGCTCTACCGGATATCGGCAGTACCAATAATCCAGGAGGCAATACTCTACAGAATAACGGTAAATTTGATTTGCAAAATGCTAGTTCCAACAAGCTAGTTTCCGTAGGAAATAAAATAAATGCGTCTAAAGTCACGGGAAACGTAGAATTTGCAGATAATTCGGTTCCCACACCTACGCCAACTCCAACTCCAACTCCCACGCCAACTCCAACTCCCACGCCAACTCCAACTCCAACTCCCACGCCAACTCCAACTCCAACTCCCACGCCAACTCCAACTCCCACGCCAACGCCAACTCCAACTCCAACACCTACTATCGAATTAACCGATATTGCAAATCATTGGGCAGGTGGGTTTATTCGGGAATTAGTCAAATTAGGGATAGTTAATGGTTTTCCCGATCGCACATTTAAACCTGATGCGACGATGACACGGGCGCAATACGCCGCATTACTGGTAAAAGCTTTCAACCCATCGCCAAATCGCCCCGTTATTAAATTCAAAGATGTACCAGCAGACTTCTGGGCATCCAAGGTAATTCAGCAGGCATATCAAGGTTTATTTCTCTCTGGTTTTCCCGACAATACCTTCAGTCCCAACAAAAATATCCAGCGTGTGCAAGTGATTGTCTCCCTAGTGAATGGGTTAGGGTTATCTGCTGATGGTACAGCAACTATCAAAGTTTTCGATGATCAAGCAAAGATTCCTGAATATGCCAAGGATGAGGTAGTAAAAGCTATAGACAAGCGGATTATCGTCAATCACCCGAACCTCAAACAACTCAATCCTACCCGCGATGCTACTCGCGCTGAGGTAACTGTGATGGTATACCAAGCTTTGGTAGACGCTAGTCGTGTAGCAGCGATCGACTCGCCTTATATTGTGAGTGCTTAATTGACAAAATAGTTTGTTTTAGCAAAATCGGATGATTTTTATAGGGGCAATTCATGAATTGCCCCTATAAAAAGGGTTATAAATTAGAGGATGTTTGAAAAGTATTGGGCGAATAGAATGAGACTGTTGGCGAATTGATAGGGGGTCTAACCCATCAGTCCCAATTCATATTAATTTCTTTAATTTCAGTGCGTTTCAACGCACTTTAGCTATTAGCCCGCAATTTATTGCAGAGCGGGAAAACAATGGAACAATCAAAGCACTATTAAGTGCAATGGCGTAATCGCCCAATGTAAGTGCGATCGCCTAATCTTATAGCTTGAGTTGATGTAAGGAAACCTAACATTCATTCTTCTCAAACAAAGTGCAACGCTGAATAGCCCATCGTAGAGATCGCTCTCCCACTTTTCGGCAACAGTTAGCGATCACATCCTTCGGTTGAGAAAAGGGGCGATCGCCCATTTCCCATAGACTGGATTGAGTAGACAGATCGACCGTGATTGGGCAATCGCTTGAATTGGGTATTCTAGTTTAGAATATCGATAACAAATAATTAGCGCCGGAATACGGAGAATGGCTATGGTTTACCCTAAACTTAGCGGCAAAGAAATTACTCGACGGGGCAAAAAACATTATGAAAATCTCCGTACTCAAATTGAGACAGCAGAAAATATTGGCAAAATTATTTCAATTGGTGGGACATTAATTAGGACAGAGTAGTAAGTGATACACGGTACTGTGGTTGGGCTACAAGCTTGAATGAGTGTAATAGTTCGTCCTCCAGGACGGTCAGATGTGGAAATTGAATTTGTTGTAGATAGGACTTACGCAAAATATCTCTGAAACTCTGATTTCTCCGTGTCGCGCCAGTTGCTTTAAGTCGGGGAACCGCAAGGGCGCACTGGCTTATCTGCGCCTCTGCGGTTCGTTATTCCGTAACTGGTGCGTAAGTCCTAGTAGATACAGGTTTTAAATGGCTTTCTGACCCTGCCAATTGCGGTCGTTAATGAGCTTCAACTCCCCTATGTGGCTTGAATTGATGCCAACCTTGCCGATGATTCCAGTATTGCAGGCTTTGCTTATCGTGTAACAGATGTGTGGAATGGTATAGAGCGTGAGGTTATAGTTCTAGGAATAGGTCGTCGTCCATTGATTGGAACTGCGCTGCTTGAAGATTGTCATCTCGGTATAGACTTTTGTGACGGTGGTACAGTACTGATTGATGAGATTTTGTAGATTTTAGGAAGTATGGGATGGAGATAGTTCGCGATGCCTACGGCAGGCTACGCCTACGCCCTAATTCTAAATACCTGTAAAATTAAGCAAGAGCGATCGCATGGTGACGGATATGATCTTCAATAAAACTGGCGATGAAATAATAACTGTGGTCATAGCCTTCTTGGTAACGCAAGTTTAGCGGCTGGTTAACATCTGCACAAGCTTGTTCAAACACCTCTGGCAGTAATTGTTCAGCTAAAAATTTATCAGCAGTCCCTTGGTCAATAAGAATTGGACTGTGATATCCTACTTGCTTGACTAATTCACTAGCATCATTTGCACGCCAACTTTCTTGATTGCTGCCAAGATAACCGCTGAAAGCCTTTTCACCCCAAGGACAACGCATAGGTGCAGTGATAGGTGCAAAGGCTGATACTGATTTGTAGAGTTCTGGGTTTCTGATCGCACAGACTAGCGCCCCGTGTCCCCCCATCGAATGACCGAAAATGCCTTGTTTTTCCGGTTGGGTGGGGAAATTTGCGGTAATTAAAGCGGGTAATTCCTGGACGACATAACTATACATTTGGTAGTGTTGACGCCACGGTTCTTCTGTAGCATCAACATAAAAGCCCGCACCTGTGCCAAAGTCCCAGTTATCATCCTCACCTGCAATACCTGTGTTACGAGGGCTAGTATCTGGTGCAACCAGCATCAAACCGTACTCAGCCGCAAAGCGCTGCGCCCCCGCCTTCCCCATAAAATTCTCTTCGGTGCAAGCCAACCCAGAGAGGAAATAAAGAATCGGTACAGGTTTTTGAGTTGCTTGTGGTGGTTGATAGACAGCAAAGCGCATTTCACCGTTACAGGTTGAGGAGGGATGACTGTAAAAGCCGAGTTTGCCACCAAAGCTTTTATATTCTGAAATGAGATTGAGGTTAGGCATTGGTTATATTCTCTTTCCTGAGCAGCTGCCGGAGAATGATTATTTTAGCGTGAACTATCCACACTTAGCTTCTAATTGCCCGTTCTTAATCAACCCTGCGACTAGGTAATTTAGTTCCGCACCTTTTACAAAACCCAGCATCTAGATCATGGAAAGCCAAACCACAACCTGAACAAACTGTTTCTACCTGATTAGCAGTTTTCACCACTCGCTTAATTAAATCCCCCACTTGCCAAGGAATCAGCGCAATTCCGGTGAAAATCATCAGTACTGTTAGCAAGCGCCCTAATTCAGAAATTGGAATAACATCGCCAAATCCCACAGTTGTCATTGTGACAACAGAGAAATAAAATGCATCAAAAAATGTCCTGTAATTTTGAGGATTAACCGGATGTTCTACTTGATAAATTAAGCCAGAATAAATAAAAACAATTGCAAATAATGTAAATAATATTCGCGCAAAAATCATCCCATCTTCAGTGCTGATACTGGCGAATAAAAATTTCCTATCTATAAATCTGATTAATCGTAAAATCCGAAACCATCGTAGTAGGCGGATAAAGCTAATATCCACCATTCCTAGAAAGAATGGCAAAATCGCCATTAAATCAATAATCGAATAAAAGCTAAAAATATACTTAATTTTATTTTCTGCACTCCATAAGCGGAGTGAATATTCCACGGCGAAGATAATGACGATCGCAATATCGGCTACATTCAACTGAAACCGCACAGATTCAGGAATATTATAAGTTTCTGCTACAAAAATTCCTGATGATAGTAGCACCATCGCAGCAAGTGTTAAATTAATCGCTTTACCTAATGGTGTTTCTAGGTCTGTTAAGTAAAATTCTGTTTCTTGTCTGCTCAGTAACATATTCGACCATTAACTAATCATAATTCCCAGTTATAACATTAGAAATACGATATTATTAATCATTATCTTTATCTTAACCCTAGCTTATATGAACCCAGAATATTTTATGCGTTTAGCTTTGGCAGAAGCAAAAGAAGGCGATGCGCCTTACGGTGCAGTGATTGTTAAAGATAAGGAAGTCATGGCAGTAGCTCATAATACTGTGAGGAGAGACAACGATCCATCAGCCCATGCAGAAATCAACGTCATTCGTAGTTTAACAGCTAAACTGAAAAACCCTTCTTTAGAAGGTTATAGCATATATACAACTGGCGAACCTTGTCCGATGTGTGCAACTGCTTGTGTTTGGAGTGGTTTATCAGAAATTGTATATGGTGCTTCAATTCAAGATTTAATCACTGTAAATCAATCACAAATTAGTATATCTTGTGAAGAGGTAATCGCTAAGTCATTTAGAAGTATCAAAGTCACAAAAGACGTTTTGAAACATGAATGCTTAGAGTTGTTTAAATAAGCTATAAAAAATTTAATTTTTCCATTAGATATAGAGTGTATTACGGCTTCTGTAATGCACCAAAAACCCCAAAATGATGCGTTACGCTAACGCGGTAACACACCCTACAGCTAATCTAGAGGTTAAAATTAGGAATTACGAATAATTTAACTTGGTTCATTCAAATAGGATAAATATGTATTTGCCCAAATAGCAGCTTGAGTGCGATCGCGCAAATTCAACCTGTTTAAAATATTTGTAACATGATTTTTCACAGTTCCCTCAGAAATGTAGAGTTTCTGAGCAATTTCTCGATTACTAGCACCTGTAGCAATTAACCGCAAAACCTCTTTTTCTCTAGGAGTAAGTTCAGCTAAACTAGATGGTACAGCTGATGACTGGGTTGGTGCAGGATTAGAAAACTGAGTTAACAGCTTTTTAACTATACCTGGGCCTAATTGAGTATATCCTTTATGAACGGCACGAATAGCAACAGCTAATTCTTCTGAGGGTGTATCTTTCAATAAATAACCCATTGCCCCATTTTGCAAAGCTGCTGACACATATTCATCATCATCAAAAGTCGTCAGTACTAAAATCCTAGTTTTAGCAAAACGTTTTTGAATTTCCCGCGTGGCTGCAACTCCATCCATAATTGGCATTCTGATATCCAGCAATATTACATCTGGCTGAAATTCAGCAACCAAATTAATCGCCTGTTCACCGTTTTCTGCTTCTCCCACTATCTCTAAATCTGGTTCTAGTTCCAATAATGCTTTTAATCCTTGACGAATTAAACTTTGGTCGTCTACTAACAACACTCTAATCATTATGTCAACCTTATTAAGGGAATATTAACTGTAATTTTGCAACCACAACCAAGAGCGCTATTAATCTTAAACTCACCTCCAAGTGCTAAAGTGCGATCGCGCATACTATGAAGTCCAAAACCAGTAGTATTTTGCCCTAAATCAAAACCTCTACCATTATCCTGAATTATCAATCGTAAATTACCTCTTGTCGTAGTAACCTCAAGTTTAACCTCGGTTGCATATGCATATTTAGATATATTAGTCAATGATTCTTGAGTAATCCGGTAAATAGCGGTGTTAATTTCAGGTGGTAGAGAATATTCAATGTTAATTTTACAAATTGGTAAAATACTATTTGAGCGATGAAAATTTTCTGAAAGACTAGCGATCGCACGTTCTAAAGATTGCTCTTGTAAGGGATTAGAACGCATAGTAGAAACAGATTGGCGGACATCTTTTAGCGCTTTTGAACCTAACTCCTTTGCTGTTGCTAGAAATGTTTCAGCCTTACCTGGGTTAGATTGCCATAATTTTAAAGCAGTTTCTAGTTGCAGATTTAAAGCAGTCAGAGAGTGTCCTAATGAATCATGAATTTCACGAGCAATGCGGTTACGTTCTTCTAAGGTAGCTTGATTTTCAATTCGCATGGCATATTGACCGAGTTTTTCATTAGCGATCGCTAGTTTTTCTCGACTGTGACGTTCAGATAATACTGCATTCATCATCAACAATACAAAAACTAAACTTAAGCCAAATACCAACGATGAATTCAAAATCAGAAATCGATATCGTTCTTGTGCTTGTGGTGATGTTTGAAAATTGAATAATTGGTATTTCAGTTGTGTCGTAACTAAAAATAAGGTAAACGATAAAATTGTGACAAATAACCGCCCAGGTAATTTAAAAATTAGACAACTGCGAGTAACTAAAATTATGTATAAAAATGGAAATAGCCGAGAAAATCTCTCACCAAAAAGTCCAATTACTAAAATCAATAAAATTTCACTAGCTGTGTAAATTACCTTATTTATCTGATTACTCCTGGGTAATCTTAAGCCCATTAATGCAAAAATAATCAGACTATAAATCGACACTTCTGGCAATATGCCACAAACTGACAAGTCTGGAAATACACCACAAATTGATAGTTCTGGAGGCTTAAGATGACCTCGCCGTAACGGAGGTGGTATAACTGCCGTTAATGCAGTAATGGCTAGTAGTGTCCACTCCAGATAAAGCAAAGATGGAAAAGGGTGTTTCTTAATTTGAATTGGATGACTCATCAGTTGCTTCGCTCTAGTTATGAGTGAGTTAGGAGTAGAGACACGATTAATCGCGTCTGTACAGGAGTTATATTTAAGCAGCCGTTTCCGCCGTTTCAACTTTTTGCTGAGTGATAAATTAAGAGGAAATGCAAGTTATCAAAACATTATGTAATCAGTTAAACAAGAGTTTATAAATTAATCATAATAGAAATTTTAATCATCATAATAAATCTTAACCATTCCAAACTCTTAACTACTGTACAGACGTGATTAATCGCGTCTCCCAACTCCAACTACTAACTATTTATTGTCAATCATGTTTGTTAAAATTCCATCATGACTAAAGTCATGGGTAAAAGCATGACTTTCTCCTCATGTGACTACTGAAGATAAGTTCTTATGATGGTGGCATCCAAGTAGAAAAAACCACCAGACAAGTAATGAAACTCAAAGCATTATCGCTAGTCGCTGGAGCGATCGCCTTAACTTTAACTGCAACCTCCTTTGCTGTTGACGCCCAAACAGCCTCTCCTTCACCCGTGCTACTTGCACAAACTCCACACAGGGGCCCTTGGAAAGACTTAGGTCTAACAGATACCCAAAAAACCCAAATTCAGGCAATTAAGCGCGATAGCCGCACCAAAATGGAAGCAGTTCTCACCCCAGAACAAAAGGCAAAATTAGAGGCGGCCAAACAAGCACGTCGAGCTGAGTGGCAAGCACGTAAGGCTCAGGGGCAAACAGGTCAACGGCAACCAGGTCAGCATCACGATCGTGGAAAAGGTGGTTTTGCTGACTTAAATCTGAGTGAAATACAGAAAACCGAAATCCGACAAATTCGGCAGTCTGAGAAACAACAGATTCAAGCGGTCTACACCCCCGAACAGCGCCAAAAACTAGAGCAATTCCGTCAAAATCGTCAACAAAGCAATCCCGGATAATCTCCAATCTTTCAAAAAATACTTAATAAGTCTGAGGTGGGCAGTGCTGCCCATCTCATCCCAAGATAGATTATGATCCAACCGCTCACTGCTTACCCAAATCCCGCTCCTCGCCTGCAACAGGTTTTAGATTTACTCATCATATCGCTGAAGCACTGATGTCCAGGCATTGTTTTCCATAATCAAAAATTAATAGACTTCTTGCAGAAGATGCGGAAAGGGGAAAACTTCATCCCCTTTCCCTTTCCCTATTTATTCCCACCTTCTCCCTTTGAGAGAGGCTAGGGACTGTTTTCAAACCCCAAATTAGACTTAAAAGTAGGTTGGGTTGCGCTACTCTTAACCCAACCTACTTTTTGAGTTTAAAAACACGCCCTAGCGCCAAGGAAGAAGACCGGACTGCCGACGCTCCTACGGACGCTCGATTACTCGCTACGCTAAAATCAACACAGTAGCTCCCCAATGCCCCATTTAGTAGACTTTCAAGTTAGTTATGAGTTATGAGTTAATTCAAAACTCCTAGCTTGATTAAGATGTCCAAAGAATTCGCAATTGGTAGTAAAGTCCGTGTTGTGGCACTACCAGCCTACGTCAAAACTGCTGAACCTATGCCCATGCTGCGCCCACCCGATGTAATTCACATTGGCGAAGAGGGTATAGTCATTGACCGCAGACCTGGTGGATATTGGGGTATTCGCTTTGCGAAGGGGGCCTTTCTCCTAGATAGTCAATACATCGAAAGCACAGATATTCCTCCTGAATCACATTTAGAGTGAGATTACTAGTAACCAAGAATTGTAAACTTGTGTAAAGTTGTGATTCTGATTTGCACCATGATTTCCCACCGCACTTTTTTAAGCATATTATTTGCCAGCTGTATTTCTGTGATCAGCTGGCTGAATTTTACCCCTGCTGCTGATGCTCTTGGTGGTAAACTTCCTGCAATTAATCAACCCGCACCAGAGTTTACTTTGCCAACCAACACAGGTGATGGCAAAATTTCCCTCTCTGACTTGCACGGTAAGTGGTTAGTCCTCTACTTTTATCCTAAAGACTTCACCTCTGGTTGTACTATAGAAGCTCGTCGTTTTCAGCAAGACTTACCCCAATACCTCGAAAAAAATGCCGAGATTATAGGCGTCAGTGCTGATGACATTGATTCCCACGCCAAATTCTGTGATTCAGAGGGACTAAAATTCCCCCTGTTGGCTGATACTGATGGTTCAGTGAGTAAAGCTTACGGTTCGTGGCTCGGCTTTTTATCGATGCGCCACAGTTTTATCATCGATCCTCAGGGCGTCTTGCGCGAGACTTTTGTCAAAGTCAACCCAACCATTCACAGTTCAGAAGTGCTGGCACGACTAGAAAAATTACAGTCCGCAGCTTCTTAGACGATTAGCCTAAGTTAGGGAGTCGCCTCCCTGGCTGAGGCTAACGCGTATAATTAGCTCTGTTTAGCTATTAACGCCCAATAAACCCCCTGCCTGTCTAATCAGTATTTAAGAGTTTGAAACTCAAGCACAGTACGAAGTTCCTGAGTAAGAGAGTGGCGGGTTTGAATCCCCCGCTTTCTTGTTCTGACTTCTGACTTCTTCTTCAACTGGCGGCAAGCCAGGAATATCATAGCAGTACAATAAATTAGTTCTGCGTAGTAATTGATAGCAATTGTTCGTAATCCTTTGGTGTATCAATATCGATATCTCCTAGTGGAAACGGAATAGAAAACACTTCATTGAGGTTATTATTAATAACTTTTTTTGCTCCTGAAGTTTCTTTCAAAGCAGCAAGTTCTGAAAAAAATATCTGACTAAATAGAGCAGGCACACCTAATGTACCTGCATATTCACAAGCAATAATCGGTTTATTTGCCGAATAATATGCATCAACAAGTTGATTAATAATTTGGTGAGAAACAAATGGCTGATCGCAAAGTGTAATAACTACTGCTTCTATTTTTTGAGGAAGATTATTTAACAATTCAATACCGCTCTTGATTGAAGCACTCATTCCACAAGCCCAATCCAAGTTATTAACTACTCTAACAGGAAGTTGCTTAATTTGGGGATAAATCTGTTCTGCATTTGCTCCAAGTACTACTACTACAGGTTGACAAACTGAAGCGATCGCCATTTCTGTAATATATTGCAAAAAACTACGTCCTTGGTAAAGCAATAGTTGTTTAGGTGTACCCATACGACTAGATGCACCAGCAGCAAGAATCATAATGGCTATGCTTGATTTTTCATTATCTATTTGCTCAGTGTTAAATACCATAACAGATAAAAACTATGTGCTAACTAGCAAGTTTAAATTACTTTCATAGGATTGGTGAATTGGTTGATTGCGATTTCTTAAAAAATTACCACTGCGGTTTGTTAGCACTGCTTGAATTTCAGCAATAATAGCGATCGCTATTCCTTCAGGTGTATCTGCTCCGATGTCAATCCCAACAGGCCCATGCAATCTTTTTAATTGTTCAATAGGATAAACTATTCCTTGTAGATGTAAATCTTCAAGCAATCTTTCAGTCCGCGCCTTTGGGCCTAAAACGCCTATATAGCGTGCAAGAGATGGCAGCAACATTTTCAAAATTTCCAGGTCGTCAAGATAATTATGCGTCATCACTACAGCAACTGTGTGCACATCTATAAACACCTGTTTGTGTACAATTTCTCGCCGACTAAGAATGACATCACAAGCCATAGGAAATCGCGTTTTAGTTGCCTGATTAGCTCGACAATCAACTACAGTAACGTCCCAACCTAACGCTTGAGCAAACTGGGCTACGGGTACAGCGTCATAACCTGCACCAAATATTACTAAAGGCGTGGGTGGTTGGATGACTTCGATAAAAACTTCGGCACTACCTAAAGGTAACTGATAGTTGTTTACGCTTGACTTTTGATTAGCCAAGGCTGCTTGAGTATCTGCAATCAGAGATTGAATTAAATTTGGATCTTTGATGTCAGTGAGAATTTTACCATTTGGATACAGCAGTAAGCGCGACCCAAGTTTTACATCTACTGCGCCTTCAAAGGCAAAGACTGTAGCAATAATACCCAAATGTTTTTTATTAAAGCACTCCTGTGTAAAAGCGATCGCATTCGGTGTACTTTCTCTCTCAAGACGTTCGATGAGAACTTGCACTATCCCATTGCACCCCAGACCAAAGCCCCAAAGAATATCTTCAGAGGCGGTGTTATCGTAAGTAACAACAATTGGTTTGCCGTCTGACATTCGTTGTTGAGTATGCTCAAATACATCGTTTTCCAGGCAACCAGCGCTGATTGTTCCGATCATCCGACCTGTATTTGTAATCAACATTTTCGCACCCGGTCGGCGATAGGTTGAACCTTGGGTTTTGACTACAGTGGCAAGGAAAGTGATTTCACCAATTTTTTGACTTGACTCTAAGCCTTCTAAAATTGCTTGTAATTCGTTCATTTGATTGCTTATTTTTCTGTTTCTAGCCGTTTGTCAGCTTGAGCAAGCAGTCCCAATTAAAACAATGTGATGACTGGTCATTGTGCATGGCTGCTAGTGTCAAACACGAGTCGATTGCCGCCCATTAACGATTAGAGTATATGCATGAGACTGATTGCGTTGTTTACCGCCGCAGGCATCACAGGTTCTCTTACCCAGGATAAGCGAAAATACGCCTGAAATCATGCCCCGCAGGATAGTTGTCAATTTGAGTCATTTATCTATCATGAGAGTTAGCACAGAATACTGATTTTCCGTAACTTATATTTTTGGCAGACTACTTTAAACTTCTTGCAAAAGTCTTAATTTGAGACTCTTTATTTTCATCGGAGGTCTATTGCGCTCAGTTAAAATATCTCTCTACAGGCTGAATTTGGCTTCAACACAAAGTCTGGGTTGTAATCACCAAAGAGCCATACCAAAAATGGACAAATAGTATTGAACTTAGGTAAGGGACTTTTGGATAAGCTCTTGAATAATTTCCTTTTTAGTATTCACTAAATACTTTCAATCACCCGCAAGATTATAGAATTTTATGTTATCATTTGTGCCGCAGGAAATGAAAGACCCTGCTCCTTACAATTTATTGACAAGCATCGTTGCTCCTCGCCCAATTGCATGGGTGTCTACAATTAGTGCCTTTGGAATTCCTAATCTTGCCCCGTATTCGTTTTTCAATGCAGTAGCAGGTTTTCCACCAACGATTATGTTCTCAGTCGCATACCATAGACGTGAACCAAAAGAAAAAGACACGTTACGCAATATTCATGAAGTTGATGAATTTGTGTGTCATGTGGTGGATGAAACACTGTCTCATGCAATGGTTCAAACAGGAACGGAATTTCCCTATGGAGTTAACGAGTTTGAAAAAGCAAACTTAAAAGCTATTGCTGCTACAGATGTCCGACCCTTGCGGATTGAAAGCTCACCTGTGGCAATGGAGTGTAAAGTCACACAAATAGTGACAGTGGAAGGAACCAATAATGTGATGGTATTGGGTCGAGTGTTACGATTTCATGTGCGTGAAGACTTATATCGCCAAGATTTGGGGTTAGTTGATACTATAGGGATGCAGCCGATTACGCGCTTAGGTGGGCCAGTTGAGTATACAAAGATTGGAAAACTATTTGAGATGACAACTCCAAAGGTATGATGGGATGTTAATTTACAGGCGTTGCTTGTGAAATTCACCCTTGACTTATATCCATTGGATGTTGTTTTGGACAACGAATGAAATCACCATCGATATGAACACTGAGACACCGCTGCTTGAGCAAGTTAACTCACTCTGTTGCATCGAAAGGAGATTGCCAATGGTCTTGAACATCAAAAATCTACAGATTGTCAGCCCTGCATTTACTAACCTCGAACGGATTCCTAAACGCTACACCAGTGAAGGCGAAAATATTTCACCCCCACTAAAGTGGAGCGGAGTGCCGTCGGAAACTCAACAACTGGTATTGATTTGCCATGATCCAGATGCGCCCCTGCCTCGCGGATTCACTCACTGGACAATCTACGGCATTAAACCAACCGTTAGTCAGCTTACCCAAGCAGATGGCAGTAAATTCATTGAAGGTATAAATAGTGGCAATCAGCCAGGATATACTGGCCCTGCTCCACCAGCAGGGCATGGGCCTCATCACTACTATTTCTGGCTGTACGCCTTAAACAACAAACTCGACCTGAAACCAGGCTTGAACCGAGAGCAACTCCTTGATGCGATCGCAGATCATGTCATTGAGCAAGCACGGCTGGTTGGAATTTATGAGACCTGATATCAATTAATCATACTCCGCAGTGAAAATCGACGTTTTTAATCACGTTTTTCCCCAAGCTTACTTCGATTAAAGTAATGAACATGCGTGATATGTGAGTAAGGATGGTTTAAAAATTCATGCCGACGTAAATGCTAGATGTAACATCGGCAGAAAAAGTAATCCTGCTTGATATAATGAGTTAAGGTAGTGAGAGTTTTTTTTAATAAGAAGTAGTTTTTGAGCCAAAATTTTGCAATAAGATAGCTAATTGACCGTGCCAATTTTAGATTTTAGATTAAAGAATTAAAGCCTCGACTACTTCGACGCCGCCCTTCTCTTCTTAGGCTGCGCCTTAAGCGAAGCTATGCCGCAGGCTTTACGACGCCGCCCTTCGGCTACGCTCAGGACAAGCTCAGGGCATCGCCTAAATTTATTTATGGGGTTCAAAATATTTGACTTTTGACTTTTGACTTTTGACTTTCCCAAAGGAGCTGACTCTCGCCACTTTCCATTAGTCATATGTCTCAAAATTACTTGGTAATGCACGGCTGTTTAACCCCAAAAGCTCCCCAAATAGGAGAAAAATAAATGATTTTGGACAGAAATAAGCCGCAAAAGCAGGCGAAAATCTCACATTTGGCAGCCGCTAACCAGGTAATTAATATCCTGTTAGATTCAGTTGTGAAGACTGATGTAGCTGTCGCAGATGTAAAGAGTAGCGTTCACACAAAGGGGTCTTCTCCTTTTGCATCAATATTATTGATTCCCTGTTTGCTGGGCATAGGACTGCTGATGGCTTGCGGATCACTGCCTAAGGAATCGGCTGATGCAGAATCTCAGAGTTTTGGTATTGGACAACGTGGTGGTAGTGCAACAGATGTAGATGTGGCGATCGCTCGAACTGACTTGCTGCAAAAACAACCAGAATATACAGGTAATACAACACCCTTTCGGATTATATCAGTGCGATCGCAGGTGGAAGCCCGGTTATTGGCTTTGAACTTAGATGTGGGCGATCCGGTAAAGCTTGGACAAAACATCGGGCAGTTAGATGATGCCATACTTTTGACCGAATTAAAGCAAGCAGAAGCAGAACTAGCAGCCCTCAAATCAGAAGTAGCTAGGGCAACCAATCAGGTAAGCAATGCCCGTGCAGACGTTGAACGGGCACGGCTAGAAGTGGTACAAGCTTAGGCAGACTCACAACGCCAACAAAATCTATTCAAAGCTGGAGCGATCGCTGAACAAACCGCTCAACAAGCACGTACCCAGGCGCAAACAGCCGCCCAGGCACTGCGGGCAGCTCAAGAACAAGTCCGTACAGAACAGCAAGCCGTTGCTGCTGCTCAAGGCAGAGTGTTGGCCCAACAGGCATTAGTTGCCCAAACCAAAGAGCGCAGTTCTTACGCTCAACTCACATCCCCCATCACTGGCGTAGTCACACAAAAGGTGACAGAACCCGGCAATCTTCTGCAAGCAGGTAGCGAAGTTTTGGTAATAAACTATTTTGTTGATATTTATTTATTTCTTGACGTAGATATTTGATTTGTAAAGATAAATCTTTAATATTATCAGATAATGGTTTTATTGTATCATTGGAAAAATTTTGAATTATTTTTTCTAATTCTACACGGGTTATTGGCGTATCATCTTGTTTTGGATTCATAACTATTGATGCTAATCGTATTTTTTAAAGTTTTTTATTGATGTTTTTATATAGAAATACTAAAAATCTTAACCGGGTGATATTAAATTTTTAATAATTTTAAGATTTGTCTTTTTATTGTTATTGGATTGATTATTTTTTTTGCATGAGTTACATAAATTCTATTTACGTATAAAATCATTATTTCATAATTAATTATTAAAACACTATCTTAAGAAGGCTTTTATATTAAAAATCTATCTTAAGATATATATTAATTTAATTTTTTAGTAGAAAAAATATAGAATTCCTATATTTCCAGTTAAGATCATTTACTGCTGAAATCACCAGGCTATTTAGAGAAATTTATTATGCTACAGTTATTTATCCGCAGCCCTTTTAATGGTTTTGCCACGTTAACGATTTGTGTCTTGTCGGCACTCACTATTCCGAACTTTGTGAATCTGCACAAAGCCGAAGCTGAATCCATAACGGATTGTTGTAAATTGGTGACAGGCACGTACCTCACGACAAACTCTGGTGACTTCGGTTCGTTTCGTGGGATTACAACGTTCACCGAAGATGGCAACATTTTTGCCACTGCTTCAAACCAAAGTGGTGTTCCCTCTGTCCAACCCTATGGTGAGACACAGGGCAGTTGGAAGTGTACCTCAGACAGAGAGATTACCGCCACGACACTCGACTTCAGTTACCCAACAAGGACATTACCCGGTAGAATTGCCAAAACCGATTCTCGTGCGACATTTGATGCGAAAACTGGGATAGTGCAAGCAACAGCAACACTTCGGTTCTTCAATCTAAACGCAAATCCGCTCAAAGATAATGCCCCGGTAGCATACCCTGCCCAATTTAGCGCCAGGTGCTGGAATCATTCCATCAGTGCCACCAGAGAAAGCGGATAAAGATGGGCCGATAAGAGTGGCTGGTTCTTATACCGCTATTCCAGAATCAACTAGCGTTTTGAGTGTACTGCTCTTTGGTGCTTTAGGCGTAGCTTTAAAACTAAAGCGATCGCTACACTGTTAACACTTTTACTCTGTAATTAACTCACGATACACTACCAGTATTTCCTGATGGACGCGGGCAACACTCAGCCACTCTAGATTTTGATTTGCCCGCTGTTTCCACTCATGCAGCATATCAGGATTACTCAGTAATTGCACTAAAACCCCAGCTAAAATATTACTATCTTTTACTGGGACTAAAAGACCTGCTTGCCCATTGTCCAAAGCTTCAGGAATCCCATCTACCTGAGTGCCAATGATCGCAGTTCCAGCTTCCCTAGCTTCCGAAAGTACCAGAGGGCAAGGGTCACGATGGGAAGCCAACACAAATATGTCACAAGATATGAGATAGCATTGAGGTTCAGCCTGGAAGCCTTCAAAATGAATGCGTTCTTTTACAGAAGTTGCTTGTGCTTGTGCCTCAAATAGCTGTTTATCAGGGCCATTTCCTACCAAATAAAGGTGCACTTGGGGAAAATCTGAGGCAATTTGTTCAAAGGCAGCGATTAACTCAGTGATTCCCTTACGTTGATACATCCCGGCTACGGTGGCGATCGCTGGACGGTGTAATGGTAAAGGTTGATAATCCTGTATTTGTCGCGTGCGGGGACTGCCCAAAGTTCCGTTGCATACCACCCGCAACTTGTTTTTTGATATACCGCGCTTTGCCATAGAATCTCGCACAGCTTTGCTGACAGCAATTACTCTATCAGCTAAACCCATCAGCAGGCTGGAACGCTGAAATTCGTTGTGGACTGTAGAAACTAAAGCATACTTGTGCCGTTTAAAAATGCGTGCTAGTATGACTCCTGTCATCATATGTGCATGAACAATATCCGGCTGAAATTCTACTGCGATCGCTCGGTAACGCATAGCCGCTTTGATAATACTTATCGGTTTCCTGGTTTGGTCTAGTTGGTAGTGCTTGACGCCATAAGTATTTAGTAATTTTTCGTATTCACCACCAGCAGAAATAACCGCTATTTCATGACCAGATTTTGCCTGTAAACAAGCAAGATCCACAGCCACATTCACAATACCGTTACCTATTTCTTGAACGTGGTTCAAAATATGTATGATTCGCATAATCTTTGAGATATGTATAAAAAATCAAGATAAGTAACTGAGTGTAAATCAACATACAGCCTATTGCAGGTAAATGAAGTAAACGGGTAGGGGCACAACATGTTGTGCCCCTCTGACAATCTGTATCTCACCTTGGTGTAGCCTAAGAAGAGAAGTTGCAATCTGCTGTAATTATTGAGGTCTTTAGCGACAACTCAAAAGTAGTTAGTAGTGCGTAAAATTGACCACTAGCTACTGACTAAGAGCGCTTCTAACCAGTTACTTAGCTTAAAGACTTATTCAGTAACGGCTCGATAAATCGGGGTAAAACTCCAAAATTCTGAAGACTGAATCTGCTATTTCAGTCCTTATAGCCTTATTGTTGTAGAAAAAGATAAATATTATCGAATTGAAATTACAACTTATAATCCCTCCTTTAAACAAAAGCAGGCAATATTTTTTCTAAATGGTATAAATTGCAATAGTAAAAACTATCGTCAACGTTTAAAAAGCTATGACTCAATCAATACAAGTTTACGAACCTCAGAATTTTGTCCTTGAGAGCGGCGTGATGAGGCAGCAGTTAGCAAAAACTTCCAAGACTGAGGAGAAAGTATAGATGGATCTATCATTGAAAGAAAACTCTTGAGATTTTTTTGCTTCAGTGCTACTAAAATCCAATGAAGTTTCAGGTAATTTTTTATATCTTGAAAGACGGGAATCTTTGAGCGATGTTGGTCATTTACCAAGGCATAAATTTTCTCCTTCATCAAAATATTTGTAGCCAACCGCCGAGACAAAGAAAACTTCTGATTATACGCACCGGGCCAGATAGTCCGGTAAGCAAGACACTGATTGAAGAAAATAGCATCGCCAAACTGAGCAATCCTAATCCAGGAGTCGATGTCATCACAGTTAGCATCAAGTGTGGAGTCCCAACCACCAGTTTGTAGAAAAGCATCACGCCGGCAAGCTACTTGTACAGGCGTACCAAAGGGTACAAGTTCTAAGAGCATACCGTAGTGAATATCGGCTTGTGGGACATAAAAAGCTAATCCGGGGCCAACTTGGGGGGTGCGACTGAGTTCAACTTCATTGCCATCCACCTGAGCCGCCACACAAGAGCAGATTACAGCATCGGGACGCAGTGCGATCGCCTTCGCCATCTCTTCTATACAGTTGGGTGCTAAATAGTCGTCATCATCTAAAAACTTAATCCAGTCGCCGCTAGCTTTGGCAACTCCAGCATTTACCGTTGCTGCATGGCCAAGGTTCACTTCGTGACGATGGTAAACAACCTTGTCCCCTAAGCTTTTGACATAGGTTTGGGTATCATCAGATGAACAGTCGTCGGCAATAACCACCTCACACTCAATCGTTTGGTTACGAGCCGAGTTAATTGCTCTTTGCAACAGGTTCAAGCGATTATAGGTACTGATGACGACGCTAAATTTCATAAATTTCACCCCTGTGGTACAGCATTCTGCAATATAGCTTTGAACTCTAGACTGTTGTATCAGTAAAATTATCAATCCAGCAATTCTCCTTATGGGAATAATTATCACTACCACTTAGAATAATGATGTTGCAAGTTAATAGGACTTACGCAAGAACTCTCTGAAACTTTTATTTTTCCGTGTCGCGCCAGTTGCAACTCCTGCGGGGAGACGCGCAAGAGACAAGTTTCTTAACTGTAAGGGCGCACTGGCTTCTCTGCGGTAGCCTGCGGCAAGCCGCTTCTCTACGTTCGCGCAGCGTGTCGCAGACAGACGCTCCGCGTAGCTTGCTTCTCCGTAGGAGTATGCGTCTACGATTTTCCGTTACCTGTGCGTAAGTCCTGGTTAAGTAAGTAGGTCAAATTAAATTTGCAGAAGTTCAAGCAAATCCCAACTGGATTAACATTCAAATATTAATTGAAAATGAAATGATCAAGGGATGAGTAAATCGGTAAAACCAAAAAAATTTGACCATTTATTTACTACTAAATCTGTCAGTAAAGGAACGGGTTTAAGATTGGCGATCGCTCGTCAAATCGTTGAAAAAAACCACGTCAGAAAATTGAGTGCTAACTCTATTATCAGTGAGGGGATAGAATTTGTCATAAAAATCCCAGTACCAGTATAAGTTATTATTCATTCTCTTTGATTTGTGAGAATTGAAAGTTACAGATTTTTGACAACTTTTAGGAAGTCGGGGATCTTGTCTCTAACGAATGATTAAGTAGAACTATCTCTGGGAATACTAAATCTGAAAGTCTTCAGGATTTAGCTGTATGGTAAGTACTCTAGCCAGTATTCCCGGATATCAAGTAAGTGAACAACTCTACAATGGTTCTAGAACCCTAGTGTATCGGGGTTATCGAGAGACTGACCACAAACCTGTGGTGATTAAACTGCTGAAAAATCCATATCCGGGTTTTAGCGAATTGGTACAGTTTCGCAATCAGTATACCATTGCCAAAAATCTCAACTCACCCCTAATCATCGCCACTTACAGCCTAGAACCCTGCCAAAATGGCTATGCATTGGTGATGGAAGATTTTGGAGGGATTTCTTTAAAAGATTATTTCATCTCTGTAGAGACGCAATATATCGCGTCTCTACAGGAATTTTTGCAGATAGCGATCGCACTCTGCAATACCTTAGATATTCTCTATCGAGAGCGGATTATTCATAAAGATATTAAACCCAACAATATTTTAATTAATCCCGAAACAAAAGAAGTTAAATTAATTGATTTTAGTATTGCATCTTTACTACCACGGGAAACTCAAACCCTAATCAATCCCAATGTGTTGGAAGGGACACTTGCATATATTTCCCCAGAACAAACAGGAAGAATGAATCGGGGGATTGATTACCGGACTGACTTTTATTCAGTCGGGGTCACTTTTTATGAATTACTCACTGGAGTTTTACCCTTTCAATCCAATGATCCGATGGAATTGGTGCATTGTCATATTGCGAAACTTCCACCCTCCCTTCGGGAAGTCAAAAGTCAAAAGTCAAAAGTTAAAAGTGAGGAGATTCCTCAAGTTTTGGGTGACATTGTGATGAAACTCATGGCAAAAAATGCTGAATACCGCTATCAAAGTGCCTTGGGACTGAAGTTTGATTTAGAAACTTGTTTAGAGCAGCTACAAGTTTCTAGTGAAATTAAGAGTTTCCCAATTGCCCAACGGGATGTGTGCGATCGCTTTATCATCAGAGAAAAACTCTACGGTCGAGAAACCGAGGTAGAAATCCTCCTGCAAGCATTTGAGCGAGTTAGTCTTGGTGCAACTGAAATGATGTTGGTAGCAGGTTTTTCTGGAATTGGGAAAACAGCAGTTGTCAACGAAGTTCATAAACCGATTGTCCGCCAACGTGGTTATTTTATTAAAGGGAAATATGACCAATTCCAGCGCAACATCCCCTTCAGTGCCTTTGTCCAAGCCTTCCGCGATTTGATGGGGCAATTGCTCTCAGAATCAGATGCACAACTGCAAGTCTGGAAAAGCAAGATTCTGGAAGCCGTTGCCGACAATGGGCAAGTCTTGATTGACGTAATTCCTGAATTAGAAAAGATTATCGGTAAACAATCACCAGCAGCAGAACTATCAGGAAGTGCTGCCCAAAATCGCTTTAATATGCTCTTTCCAAAATTCGTGCAAGTTTTTACCAGTGCTGAACATCCTTTAGTAATATTTTTAGATGACTTGCAATGGGCAGATTCCGCATCGCTGAATTTGCTACAATTATTGATGCAAGAGATAGGATATTTATTAGTATTAGGTGCTTATCGAGATAATGAAGTTTCGCCCGTCCATCCATTTATCTTAACAGTGGATGATATCGTCAAAACTGGGGTAACAGTGAATACGATTACTTTGTCATCATTAAGCGAACCAGATATGAATCATTTGGTGGCAGATACGCTCAATTGCGAGTTATTTATTGCCGAACCATTGACCAAATTGGTGGCTCAAAAATCCCAAGGTAATCCCTTTTTTGCTATACAGTTTCTTAAGGCATTACATGATGACAAGCTAATTAGTTTTGATTGGGAGATTCAATATTGGCAGTGTAATATTCCTCAAGTCAAAGCCTTAGCAATTACAGATGATGTAGTGGAGTTTATGGCACTGCAATTACAGAAATTGCCGAACGAGACTCAGAATATGCTCAAACTGGCAGCTTGTATTGGAACACAGTTTGATCTGGTGGCTTTAGCGATTGTCTCAGAAAAATCCTTAGAACATGCAGCGGCTGATTTATGGAAAGCGTTGCAAGAAGGGTTAATTATTCCGAATACAGAAATATATAAGTTTTTTATTGAGTCTGACAGTGCCTCAGTTTCTGATGTAACAGCGAATCCGACTTATAGATTTTTGCACGATCGCGTTCAACAAGCAGCTTATTTTTTGATTCCTGATCACCAAAAGCAAACAGTCCATCTCAAAATTGGACAGTTACTTCAGCAAAACTTTTCAGAAATAGAACGAGAAGAAAAATTATTCGATATTGTTGGACATTTGAACCAAGGACAAGCATTAATCAATCAACCAAAGGAACGGCAAGCCTTAGCTCAACTCAATTTCAAAGCTGGCAGTAAAGCCAGAAATTCAACTGCCTATGCCGTCGCCAGAATGTATTTACAAACTGGAATCGATCTACTAAAGGTGGATTGTTGGCAAAGTCAGTATAATTTGACCCTAAATCTCTATGTCGCGGTCACCGAAGTCAGCTATTTGAATGGTGACTTTGAGGGTATGGAACAGATGGCAGCACAGGTGTTGCAGAATGCCCAGACGATTTTAGACAAAGTAAAAATTTACGAGATTCAAATTATCGCCCTGACTGCCCAAGGCCAGATGTTAGAGGCGATCGTAGTTGGCAGAGAGGCTCTAGCACAATTGGGGGTAGAACTCCCAACGGAAGTAGACGAAGCCAAAATTGACGTAGCCTTACAAAACCTGAACCATCAACTAAGCGGCAGACAGCTTGAAGAACTGGTTGATTTGCCATTGATGAGCGATCCCACATCAGTGGCAGCAATGCAACTGTTAGGAGTATTAGTTGGCACGATATCGCAGGGAAATCGGGGTTTACTGCCTTTCTTAAGCACAACAATGGTACGTTTATCCCTCCAGTTTGGGAATGCGCCAGCATCTATGGTGGGGTATGCTATTCACGGGATGTTGCTGTGTGCTGTTTTCCAAGATGTGAAAACGGGCTATAAATTTGGTGAAGTCGCATTGAATTTACTAGATCGATTCAATCTACCGGAACTCAAATCCTTAGTTCTATTCTTGTTTGGGTTATTTATTCAGCATCGGCAAGAAGCTTTCTTGGCAGTAGTACCAACCCTGAAAGCTGGCTATACGGCAGGCATAGAAACTGGCGATTTTCTCAACGCTGGCTACAACATAGGAGTTTACATAAATACTAAATTTTTCGCTGGAGGAGAATTAGACACCTGTGAAGTTGAAGCAGCCAATTACAGTGCTGTGATGGCACAGACAAAACAATATTCTTCTCAAGCCTATTTAGATATACAGCGGCAGGTGCTGAGAAACCTTAGGGAAACCGTGAGCCAACCAGATTGCTTAGTTGGAACTATCTACAATGAAACGGTGATGCGTCCTAAGCACCAGCAGAACAATGAATTAACTCCGGTCGCAGTTGGCTACATCTATAAATTATTGCTTGCATACATCTTTGGTTATTACAAAAACGGATTAGAATACATCGCTCAAGCCAAACTCTATCTGTTTTCGGTAGGAGGCGGGATTTCTATTCCCATTTTCCATTTCTATGGCGCTTTGACGCAATTGGCAATCTTCCCCATGCAGTCAGAAACTGAGCAAGCGGAAATTTTGGCTCAGGTAGAAACCGATCAAAGCACGCTGCATCAGTGGGCGCAAAATGCTCCTATAAATTATCTGCATAAATGGCATTTAGTTGAGGCAGAAAAGTGTCGGATTTTGGGCAACAAAGCAGAGGCGATGGAACAATACGATCGCGCCATCGCCCTCGCCAAAGAAAACCAATTCCTCAACGAAGAAGCCCTTGCCAACGAACTTGCCGCCAAATTCTATCTCGATTGGGGCAAAGAAAAAGTTGCTCAAGCTTACATGACTGAGGCGTATTACTGTTATGCCCGATGGGGAGCATTAGCCAAGGTGGTTGATTTAGAAACCCGTTATCCCCAACTACTCGTAACAATTTTGCAAAAACAGCAATCATCTTTCAACCCGACAGAAACGATAATTCCGATCTCCTCTCATCCGATCCAAACTTACACCTTCAGTAATACTAGCCTCTCAGAATCCCTCGATCTGGGGACTATTCTCAAAGCTTCTCAATTTTTATCGAGTGAAATTGAGTTGGAGAAATTACTCTCGACCCTACTTCAGGTGATACTCAAAAATGCCGGAGCTGATAAATGTGCGTTGCTGATGCCAAAAGGAGATCGCTGGTTAATTGAAGCCCTCTCCCAACTCGAACAACCTGCCATTGTCTTGTGTTCGCTGCCCTTTGACGATCATCAAACAGTACCTGTTGCCCTGATCAATCGGGTCAAAAATACCCTCACCTTGGCTGTGATTGAGAATGCAGTAGTTGAGCCAACGCTAGCGGCTGACCCTTATATGCTGCACCACTCACCCAAGAGTATTCTCTGTACGCCAATTCTCAACCGAGGTAAGTTGATTGGCATTTTATACTTAGAAAATAACCTGACGGTGGGAGCGTTTACGCGCGATCGCCTAGAAATTTTGCATCTATTAATGTCCCAAGCAGCAATCTCCTTAGAGAATGCGTGTTTGTACGCAGAACTAGAAGACAGGGTGAAAGAACGCACCCAAGCATTAAACCAAAAAAATGACCAATTGCAAACCACTTTAAAAGAATTACATCGCACCCAGATACAGATGGTGCAAAGTGAAAAAATGTCGGCTTTGGGACAACTGGTAGCAGGGATTGCACATGAAATTAACAACCCAGTTAGCTTTATTTACGGCAACCTTCACCCGGCTGATGAATACACTCAAAAATTAATTTCACTGTTAGAACTCTACCAAAAACATTACCCCCAATCAGTCAAGACAATTGAAAAGTTTACAGATTTAATTGAACTAGACTTTTTGAAGTCAGACTTACCCCAATTATTCAAATCAATGATGATGGGAGCAGAGCGGATTCGAGGGATTGTACTTTCTCTGCGGACTTTCTCACGCTTAGATGAAACGGAAATGAAAGCGGTTAATATACATGAGGGAATTGATAGTACGATGGTGCTCATCAATAGCCGCCTCAAGCCTACTGACTGGCGCCCCCAAATTGAGGTGATCAAAGAATATGGCAATATTCCGTTGATTGAATGTTATGCTGGGCAGTTAAACCAGGTATTTTTGAATATTTTAGTGAATGCGATCGATGCTTTAGAAGATTCGGTGGTTAGAGGTCGGTGGGCAACGAAAAAACAAGCTCTGATGGATAATCCCCGAATTTATATTCGCACCCAATTACCAACGCCAAATCAAGTCACAATTAGCATTGCCGACAACGGACTGGGAATACCAGAAGATGTTAAAAAGCAACTATTTAATCCCTTTTTTACAACCAAGCCCGTTGGACAAGGTACAGGGATGGGGCTGGCTATTAGTTACCAAATTATCACAGAAAGACATGGCGGTTCTTTAGAATGCGTTTCGCAACCAGGAGTTGGTGCTGAATTTATCATTTGCATTCCCCTGATTCAACAACGTCAGATTTCTAATACCAAATTACTGTGAAGCTGCATGAATCCATGAAAGGCTGCAAGGCTTATGATCTAACAGTTTTAGCTTTCTAATTCTATGCAACTTCATACAAAATTGGTATAACACTTGATCTGATTGCTAACTCAGGAGTGAAAGTCTGAGTCAAATAATCCCTAATTTTTGAAGTGTCAGCAGCAGGGCTTCGAGTTGTGAGCAGCCCAAGAGGATCTTGTGCAGCCCTATTTTACATCAGGGTAAGTTACTTGGTGTATTGTACTTAGAAACTAATTTAGCAGCTGGAGCATTTACCAGCGATCGCTCTTCGGAAGCGTGCTTGTTTTTGCCTGTACGCTGATCAGGAAAATCTTCCCAGATTAACCGATAGGATTGTACTATTTCGTCGAAATTCCTGGCTGATTAAAAAAAAGCCCCTACGCTTACAAATTAAAGAGATACAAAAACCATACCTTTAACTGAAAATTTTGGATAGTTCCGGTTCTTTAGAATAATCATTATCAGAATGAGAATTGCTATCATCAATCCCAATAAGTAGACTGAAAGAGGATTATCGATTTATGATTGATGATTGGGAGTTTTTTTTTAGCAGACAGAAAGACTATGAACGCTCAAGAGATTATCCGCTCGATTGAAGCGGAACAGAAAAAATCGAATCTGCCCGACATTTATGTGGGCGACACAGTAAAAGTGGGAGTGAAAATCAAGGAAGGCGAAAAGTACCGTGTACAACCCTATGAGGGAGTAGTGATTGCCAAGCGTAATGGTGGCATCAACGAAACTATTACAGTCCGTAAGGTTTTTCAAGGTGTGGGCGTCGAGCGGGTGTTTCTGTTGCATTCTCCCCGGATTGACAGCATCAAGGTATTACGTCGCGGTAAGGTACGCCGTGCTAAACTGTATTATCTCCGCGATCGCGTAGGTAAGGCAACCCGAATCAAGCAACGGTTTGACCGCCCTTTGTGATTCGTCCTGCAAAAGTATCGGAGAAATCTCAAGCCTCAAGCGGCATCTGCCGCTGACTTGTCCCCAAAGGTAAAATTGAGGTATGATCTAAATCGCATATTGCGTTAAACTGAAATTTAGTTCAGCGCAATAACTGAATCAAAAACAGCTTGTGCGCTCTTAGTTCAGTTGGTAGAACGCAGGTCTCCAAAACCTGATGTCGGGGGTTCAAGTCCTCCAGGGCGCGCTCAAGAGCAAAAAACAAAGCCCGAAATAATTACGCAGCTGCTAATATAGCAGTTAGCGCTAATAATTTCGGGTAAACTTATTGTATTTGCAGTTGTTTTGCTTTCAGTTAAGTAAAATAGAGTCGGAGCTGCAAACCAGGGCGATCGAATTTTAGATTTTGGATTTTGGATTGATAAGAAATTTAAAACCGACAACCCAAAATCTCAAATTAAGCGCCTATGCCTTAAAGCATGGGGTAAATCTAAAATCCAAAATCGTTCGACTCAGCGTAGCCGTTCGCGTAGCGTTCCGCAGGAAAGTCCAAAATCCAAAATTGAGTGACAAACGGAGGGATAAACGGTCGTGGCCAAAAAAAGTGAAGCAGAATTGCCAGAAACCACAAATGGGTTTAGCCTTGGCAACTTCATACAGGGAATTAGAGAAGAACTTGAGAAAGTAGTCTGGCCGAGTCGGAAGCAGATAGTGAGCGAATCCGCCGCTGTGTTGTTAATGGTGGCACTCTCCGCATCTTTGATATACTTGGTCGATGGATTATTTGGTTGGGCAGCAAAACAGGTGTTCTGATGACTTTTGCAACAGACGAACCTCGCAACTCCACGTTGCAGTCGGAGGAAACAGGAGAAACAGCAGAAGCAGCGTCAAAAGAAGCACGCTGGTATGCAGTGCAAGTAGCCTCAGGCTGTGAAAAGCGTGTAAAGACTAACTTAGAGCAACGCATTCAAACTTTTGATGTAGCTGACAAAATTGTCCAGGTAGAAATTCCACAGACGCCAGCGGTAAAAATCCGCAAAGATGGCAGTCGCCAGCATACAGAAGAAAAAGTTTTCCCTGGCTATGTGCTGGTACGGATGATGATGGATGATGATACCTGGCAGGTGGTACGAAACACCTCTCATGTAATTAATTTTGTCGGTTCAGAACAAAAACGTGGTAGCAGCAAGGGTCGCGGTCATGTCAACCCCATACCACTGAGTTCTTCAGAAGTAGAACGCATATTCAAACAAACCAGCGAACAGGAGCCGGTTCTTAAAATTGACATGGCTACTGGTGATAAGATAATGGTGCTTTCTGGTCCATTTAAAAACTTTGAAGGCGAGGTGATTGAAGTCTCTCCAGAGCGGAGTAAACTCAAAGCCTTGCTCTCCATTTTCGGCAGGGATACACCAGTAGAATTGGAATTTAATCAGGTAGAGAAACAGAGCTAAATACAAATGGCAAAGAAAATAGTAGCGGTCATTAAACTGGCCCTGAATGCTGGAAAAGCCAATCCAGCGCCGCCAGTGGGGCCCGCCTTGGGTCAACATGGCGTTAACATCATGATGTTTTGTAAAGAGTACAACGCCAAAACCGCAGATCAAGCTGGAATGGTGATACCTGTAGAAATTTCGGTTTTTGAAGACCGAAGTTTTACATTTGTCCTCAAGACGCCACCAGCATCAGTACTGATTCGGAAGGCGGCGAAAGTTGAAAAAGGCTCGAATGAACCCAACAAAAAGAAGGTTGGGTCAATTACCAAAGCACAATTGCAAGAAATAGCCCAAACGAAACTCCCCGATCTTAATGCCAACGACATAGACGCGGCAATGAAGATTGTGGCAGGAACGGCTAAAAATATGGGCGTAACAGTCACGGATTAAAAAAGTTATGAGTCATTCGATTTTAGATTTTAGATTTTAGATTTTAAATTTTTTTTAATCCAAAATCCAAAATTCCAAATCTAAAATTGGCAGAGTTATGAGTTTTAAATTAGTAACTCCTGATTCCTCACTTTTAACTTCCTACTCCAAAATCTAAAATCCAAAATTGTATCGGGGGAGAGGCGAAGCTTCGGAATTACCCCAGGAGAAAAAAATGGTAAAAATATCACGTCGTTTGCAGACGCTGCAAGCAAAAGTAGAAGATAAGGACTATGAACCCCTAGAGGCTTTAGCCCTTCTCAAAGATACAGCAACAGCTAAATTTGCTGAAGCTGCTGAAGCGCATATCCGGCTGGGAATTGACCCTAAGTATACAGACCAACAGTTGCGGACAACGGTAGCACTGCCTAAAGGTACAGGACAAATCGTCCGGGTGGCGGTGATAGCCAGAGGCGAAAAGGTAAACGAAGCAAGCAACGCTGGTGCTGATATAGTCGGATCAGAAGAACTGATTGACGAAATCCAGAAAGGTAGAATGGATTTTGACAAGCTGATTGCGACACCCGATGTGATGCCACAGGTGGCAAAGCTGGGTAAGTTGCTTGGTCCGCGTGGTTTAATGCCATCGCCCAAGGGTGGAACCGTGACATTTGATTTAGCAAGTGCGATCGCAGAATTCAAAGCTGGTAAATTAGAATTCCGAGCTGATCGAACTGGTATTGTCCATGTTATGTTTGGTAAGGCAACCTTCTCGCCTGAAGATTTGTTAGTCAACCTGAAGGCATTGCAGGAGACGATTGACCGTAACCGTCCTTCAGGAGCTAAAGGTCGTTATTGGCGCACATTTTATGTGTCAGCCACAATGGGACCATCAATTAAAGTTGATGTTACTGCTCTACGAGATTTGAAACTGAGCGAAGCTGGTTAATAAGAGTTATGAGTTATAAGTTAGAAGTTAAGAATAAAACTTCTAACTCCTAACTACTTGCTCCTAACTTTAAATTAAATAGGCAAAGCCGGAGACAGCAGGTGCTAATAGCTTAATATCCTGCCGAGGTTAAAACTCTAATTGTCAGAATTACCACCTATAAAGGTGTGATGACTATGGCATCAGGAGTCTTACTACTCAACCCCGGCTAAATTAGTCGGGGTTTGTTGTTTGGGTTCAGGTTTAGAAGAAACGTACAAGTAGGGCAATCACCGATTATTTTAAGGAGGTGAGATTGGAATGGGTAGAACAATAGAAAATAAAAAAGAGATAGTAGCTGACCTCAAAGTTACTTTGAGTGAGTCAACTCTGGCACTGGTAATTGACTATCAGGGGCTAACAGTTTCTGAAATTACCGATTTACGGCGACGACTGCGTCCCAGTGGCACCGTTTGTAAGGTGACGAAGAACACCCTAATGGGCATTGCCATTAAAGATGATGAAAAATGGCAGCCTTTGTCAGAATTGCTTAATGGTGCTTCCGCTTTTTTGCTGGTAAAAGAAGATTTTTCATCGGCAATTAAGGCATACCAAGAATTCCAAAAAGTCACCAAGAAAACAGAACTTCGTGGTGGTGTCCTGGAAGGTCGTCTACTCAAAGAACCTGATGTCAAGGTACTGGGAGACCTACCATCTAAGGAACAACTCATAGCCCAAATTGCTGGAGCTATCAATGCTTTGGCAACCAAGATTGCTGTGGGTATCAACGAAGTTCCTGGTTCGCTGGCTCGTGCTTTACAGGCTGTGTCCGACCAAGAGCAAAGTGGTGGTAGCACCGAAACCGCTGCTGTACAAGATAGCAGCACTGAAACCGCTGCTGTACAAGATAGCAGCACTGAAACCGCTGCTGTACAAGATAGCAGTACCGAAACCGCTGCTGTACCAGATAGCAGCACCGAAACCGCTGCTGAATAGACTTCGTGGTTCATCAGTCAAGAGTCAAGAGTCTATAGTTAAAGACCAATGACAAATGGCTAAATAAATAATCAAAATTACAGGAGTTATATCAATGTCTACTGCAACCGATCAAATTTTAGAACAGCTAAAAACCCTTTCTTTGCTGGAAGCTTCTGAGTTAGTCAAACAAATTGAAGAAGCTTTTGGCGTAAGTGCTGCTGCACCTGTTGGTGGCATGATGATGATGCCTGGTACTGGTGGTGCTGCTCCTGCTGAGGAAGTTGTTGAGCAAACCGAGTTTGAAGTGATTCTCGAATCAGTCCCAGCTGATAAAAAGATTGCTGTACTGAAGATTGTCCGCGAATTGACCGGTTTGGGTCTGAAAGAAGCGAAAGACTTGGTGGAAGCTGCACCCAAGGCAGTTAAAGAAGGTATTGCTAAGGATGCTGCTGAAGATGCTAAGAAGCGGATCGAAGAAGCTGGCGGTAAGGTGACTGTTAAATAGTCACAATTCTATTACTAGTTTTTTATTAAGGAGTCTGAGTCAGGCTCCTTTTTTTATTAAGGTTTTTGAAAAAATCAGGACTTATATCATGTCCGGTTGATTACCCATAGTTAATCCTGTCAGGTGGCAACAGTTACTTGAGGCCACCAGTAAAAATTTGTTAAACCCCGAACTAAATCTTTCTGTTCAAGCAACTGTTTGCAGCGATTAAATACAACTTCCTCCACCTGATCAATATCTTTAAATGAACGGGAAAGCAATTGGTTCATTTGTAAGTGGCCAAAGTCTCTCGGCAGGTTGAAGTTCCGGAAAGTGAGATGGCATTTCGATAATATGGATACCTTGTGGAATCTCAAGTTTTTTCGCGGTATGCCATCCAGCTTGGTCAAGAGCCAAAACGATTTGTTTTTGATTACCGACATCAAAATGTTGAGCGCATACTGAATCGTTAGAACAAAGTTTTCCCAACTCTAGGGCAACATTCAAATGTTCTTCAAGTTGATTCCCTATTTGTACAAGTCCTCCTAAAGTCCCCTCAGAACCGGGAGAACCAGTATATAAAAGGATGCCATAACCTGCTTCACTGGCATAATGCGTTCACGAATTGAACTAGCAGCATAACCACACTCCAAAGACACTGCTGTAATCAAGAGGTGTGATAGGGAATGCAGCATAATATAAGGAAGTCCAGGGAAAATGGCTTTTTCAATGGGAATGCCTTTGCGATCGCACTTCGGCAGATGTGGTTGTTACAAGTTTTGCACTCAAAAGATTATCACTCATCTTTTTTGTTTAACTAATTATGATATTTGCATTTCTATAAATTAAAAATCAGCAGAAATACTATAAAATTTTAACCTTTCCTAAATGAAGATTAGTTGTTCCTTGTAGATGATGAGTTTTTTGATTTTTGACATAATTAACAGCTTGTTCAAGTTGCTTACTACCCAAAAAAAATACACCATATTCTTCCTGCCAAGCGAATTTATTTGATGTAGTGGTAAGGGTATAATTTAAATAGTAAAAACTACTTTCTTTAATGTTTTTCATAAAGTCTGCAATTGCCATTGTCAGGGGAATAGATACAACTAAATGAATGTGGTCTTCCATACCGCCTATTGCATGGACTATACAACGGAGAGCATCTGATTTCCCAATCATGTAATCATAAAGGTCAGGTTCTTTCTGGGGCATAATTAGCGGTTGACGTTTTTTTGTTGCCCAAACAATGTGATAATAAAGTTGCCACAAAGACATATTTTTGGATGATTAATATTTAACTACATTTACTAAATTGCCTATATTAGTGAAAAAATTGGCAGTGATTTTACAATATCGTAACTAACTGCCATAAATCCTCTTTTCATAACCTATCCATTCTTTCTCCCGTAATAGATACTTTTGAATTTTACCAGTACTAGTTTTTGGCAGAATAGTAAATTCAATAGTCGTAGGGCATTTAAAAGCAGCAATTTGATGGCGGCAAAATTGGATTAATTCTTGTTCTGTAACTTGCACGTTTTCTCTGAGGGTAACAAAGGCTTTTGGCACTTCACCACGCTTGGCATGAGGTACAGCAATAACTGCACACTCTAACACGGCTTCATGGCGGTAAAGACATTGTTCAACTTCAATACTGGAGACATTTTCCCCATTCGTAATGATGATATCTTTCATACGATCGCGCACCTCAATATAACCGTCAGGGTGCATTACTGCTAAATCACCGCTATGAAACCATCCTCCTCTAAATACCCATTCGGTTGCTTCTGGATCATTATAATAGCCTGTCATCACCATATTTCCTCGCATCACCACTTCCCCCATTGTTTGACCGTTCGCCGGGACATCATTCATCTTTTGATCTACAACTCGCAAACCATCTGCACCAATATAAGGTACGCCTTGACGTGCCATAAGTTTTGCTTGTTTTTCAATATTTAAATTATTCCAATCTGATTGATATTCACAAACAGTATATGGTCCATAAACTTCTGTTAAACCATAAACGTGAATAATTTTTGCGCCAATGTTAATAATTTTTTCAATCAATGTCGGTGATGGTGGTGCACCTGCTGTAGTGATAGTTAGAGGTTTTGCTAATAATTGTGGACAGTCTGGATGATTCAGGAGAGAAAGTAAAATTACAGGTGCAGCATTTAAATGAGTTACTCCAAGTTGTTGAATTAACTTCCAGATATTACCGGGGTTAAACTTACGCAAACAAATATGAGTACCACCGATAGCAGTTACCGCCCAAGTAAAACACCAACCATTACAGTGAAACATGGGCAGAGTCCATAGATAAACTGAGTTAGATGTTAGTGTTGTTTCAATTATTTCTCCTAAAGAGTTAATATATGCACCGCGATGAGAATACATTACACCTTTGGGTTTGCCAGAAGTTCCACTAGTGTAATTAATAGAAATCGTATCCATCTCATCCGTAATTACCCAAGATAAAGGAGTGAGGTTACCAGTTTGGAGAAATGCTTCATAATCCTCTCCATCTATAGGTTCAAATCCTTCAACATCGCTGATATTGATTATATACTTAACAGTTTCTAGACTATTTTTAATAGGTCGAATTATATTTGCTAACTCTGTATCAATAAAGAGAAATTTAGCACCGCAATCATTTAAGATATAAGCAACTTCTTTGGAAGCTAAACGAGTATTAATAGATACTAAAATTCCACCTATTAAAGGCACAGCAAAATGAGCTTCCAGCATGGGTGGAGTATTGAAACAAAAAAAAGCGACGCGATCGCCTTTTTCAAGTCCAGCATGATGCAGTGCTGAGGCTAGACAATTTATCCGCTCTGCAAATTCCTTGTAAGTGAAGCGTTTTTGATTATATATAATAGAAACTTTATGACTATAGACTTTAGCATTACGTTGAATAAAAGTTAGAGGTGTAAGAATGCTGCGCTCAACTGCTTCAAAGTTCATGGCTAATGCTAACAGTAATTATTTACTGCATGAGCATACCATACGGTCATGCAGCAACTATCTCTCTTTGATCAGTCTGGCACTTGCCAGAAATAAAATGCCCAGATGATTGTACGGAGGATAACAGCTTAACTAGATTCGTGACAAGTTGCAGAAGGACGGACATCATTGCAACCCCAGAATTAAGCATCTGTATCTACAGGAAAAGGTAATTAGGGACTGATAACGGTGATTGATCACCAAAACAGGACTCAGGAGTCAGAATTCAGGATCAATTTTGTATGAGTAGTGAATAAATAAACTAGTTTAAACCCCACCAATCAATTCTGATTTGGTGGCTTCTGGCTTAATGAGTTTTTCTTCAATGAGCCGCCACACCAAAATATTAATCCTGTTTTTATTTATATCCGAGTTGATGAAGAAGGATTTTGCTAAAATTGATTACTGCTCAAGTGAAATATTGGCAGAGTAGATATGCCATCTACGCTGTTGTGGAGTTGAGCCAGGAACGTTATTGACTCGTCGCAGTTTATAACTACCATGAAATCGCTGTGGAGTCCCATTGCTAGTAACAGCAGTAACAGTAACTGGAATTTCAATATATAGGGAGCCTGCCGCTCCTTCTAATGAGCCTGGTTTTCCAACCTCTTCGACAACAGATACGGTGTTAGCAAAACCTTGCTTGAACTCCTCAAACGACTGTTTGCTGGCAGATCTATCTCCATCCCAAGCCAAGTAAGCTTGTTTATAGTCTTGACGGGCAATAGCATCGTAATAATCATGAATAACTTGGACAGCTTGTTGTTCCAACGATTGGGAATTCGCAGAATTTTGTGTGGGAGAGACAGGTGGAGAAGTTGGATTGGACGTATCCGAAAGATTTGCAACTGATGGGCGATTGGCAGATGGTAATTGTGATTTAGCAGAGTTATTGCAAGCGGTGATGACCATTGCAAGCAAAGTGGCTCCAATGGCTCTAAAGTGTTTTTTTAAAAAGTTGATTTTTGACAAAGCTATCTCCTGACAAATCTGCTCTTGTAGTTTGATAAATACAGCATACTGTAAATTTATTTTATCCAAAAATTGACATTTTTAAATGAATATGCTATATAAAGTCGAAATTACTTTAGTATTTTCTATTTCTGTACATGGGGTACAGGGAGCGAAGTATCTTGTAGTAATACTGCCATTGCCAATGCAGCACTATATCAAAGGACGATAATCAGAGATAGACATACTTGCAGCAAAGGTTGTTGCAAGCGATTTCATAGTAGTATTACCACCCAATCTCAGCCAAAAGATAATTCAAAAAAATGTCTTCCAATAGTGAATCATACATCGAGTATGAAGCCAGATTAAATAAGATGATTCAAACAAGAAAATTAAAACCTGAGTATAAATCTTTGCTTTTAGAAATAGCTGAACTTGGAGATAAAGCTTATAGTAATGGTCTTATTCTTGGACTGGGATGGGGTGAAGATGGTAATAATACTACTCTTGATGAATACGAAATAATGGATGCAAGCGGTAATTTTTTATATTTAACCTTATCAGAAACACGCGACTACCTTCAGGATTTAATTGAATATTTAGGATAAGTTATTAAGTATTTTGCCTGGATTACTTGCTGCTTGTAAAAGTTATTTTAGCGTTCGCAAAATACGCTCTGTTGAATCAATAAATACTACTTTAATGCTAGCTTAAACTGCAACTAATGGATTTTCTTCTTTGATAATCTCAATTGATTGCTAAAAGTTTGCTTGATAGAGAGAAGATTTATTTGTTTCTTCTAAATAAACGGTTCTGGTTCCAAGTCGTTGGGTAAGGTGATAGGCTTGGCTTGACGTATTGTGGCACGCTTACCTAACAAATCCGTTAGATACTCTGTCGATTCATGACTACAATAAGCATGGGGTTCCCCTTCTGGCGACATTTCGACAATTTTTCCCTTGAGTAATTCAACTTTGCGATCGCTCAAAATGCCAGCATCAATCATGCGGTGATATTCGTCAATCGTCCACTTAGCAACAATAACAGTCATGACGATTGATTCCTCCCAATAATTCTTGATATTTTCCTATTTTAAACGTACTTCAAAGGAAGCCACGCCGCTAGCGCGTCTGTGCCCGTGTAGCCCAGACTTACGCAACAAAGTGCAATCTAATTGACAAAAAGGGTATTAATTTTTATTGAAGTTTAATACTTGTATAAGACTAGTATTTGATTTTTGCTCCTAATCGCTGTCTGGCTTAGGTGATAGCCGATTTACACTAGCTCCACCAATATTTACCTACTTTGACCCATATACCTAATTTACAACTATTTGAGCCTTAACCCAAGCGTATTGCTTTATGAACACCTAAGCTAGTTATAATTTTACATAACTAGTACAGCGCGGCGGAAATAAACAATCCATTTCAAATTAACGAAACGTTTACGCTGTATTTCTTTTTACTTTTGAATGAGTGACTTTTGACTTCCACCTTGCGGTACTAGTTACCTCAATCTAGGTATTAAAGGGCTGTGTCACAAAGCAATCGCTTTGTGCTTGCTTTGCAGCTATCGGTATTTGTGGTATAAATAAAAATTTCTTAATAAATTAATAAATAACAAGGTAACTTTAGATGAAGTTGACAATCAAGGCAGAAAACATTTTAGAGGCGATCGCACTCCAGAGCCGAAAGGAATTGCAATTTTTGCTCTTAGGAATGCTGGGCATGGGAGTAAGTCAAGCATTAATAACTGCCATCCGATTAAATGTGTTTGATGCTCTGCGAGAGAGTCCCAGGACGGCTTCTGAATTGGCGACTGCCATGAATTATGACTTCCACGGGATGCAAGTTTTGCTGGAAAGTCTGGATGGTTTTGGTCTGATCAAGCGGCAAGGTCAGCAGTACCGACTTACTCAAGATTCTGCTCGTTGGCTGACAAAATCAGGTGGGCTAACTCAAGACTTCTTACGATTGGGTGGCGATATTGCTCAACAAATGATCTTGTTGGAAAAGGACATTCGCACTGGTGAAGTTCCCAATTTTCATTTCAATCCTCAATCTGTAACTTGTTTTGCAAACTACTACACCATGCTCAAAAGCAGCGGGCAGCAGATTGCACCAAATTTGCTCAAGTGGGCAAAGTTCAATCCTCCACCAAAGCGGTTACTGGATATAGCAGGTGGACCAGCTGAATACAGTATTGCGTTTTGCCAGAAGTATCCCGACTTAAAAGCTGATATCCTAGATTTACCCAATGCTATCGAAGTAGGATTACCTCAAATTCACCAGGCAAAGTTAGGCGATCGCATTCAATACATTGAAGGTAATTTATTGGATACTGATTGGGGTAATAATTACGATGTTGTATTTCTCTCCAATATTCTTCACTGCCTCACAGCACAACAGTGCGAAATCGCGCTCAAAAAGGCATTCCAAGCGCTGCGATTGGGCGGAACTGTGCTAATCAATGATTTATTTCATCCTGGCGAGCAAGGAAAACTTTCCTCTACCACTAGTTTGTTCTCCCTAATCTACTATGTTACGTGTGGTGGACGTACTTGGTCACAACCGACAATTTTAGATTGGCTAACTCAAGTTGGGTTTTATAAAATTCGTACACGTAAGTATGGATTCGCTTTGCTTGTGTCAGCAGTCAAACCTAATTAAATTTCGGCTTTAGCATAGACTATTGAATATTCTAGTAATTGACGAGAAAAGACAAAAGAATATTATTGGATAAATAGCTTTTTTAGGAGGATTTGAAAGCTGATTATTAATCTTACATAATTTATTTTTTTGAGAGTTACTCAGGAGTCAAAATTATAATTTGGTATTTTCCTTAAATGGAATTTATTGATCCTACCGATTTAAGTGCAGAATATAGGTTTAAACTATGATTTTAGGTATCGTAGGTGCTGTGATCGGATAAATTTTAGTGACTCTTTTACAAACAGAAAGATTTCAATTAACTGATGACACGCCCTAGTGTCCCCGGTGTAATTATTGCCGTCATTGGTGCAATAATTGTCATCTTTCTCTGGAACTTATTAGCTAATCGTGCCAGTTATTAGTTGAATTAAATCCCTTAAAACATCAATGATGGTTAGAACCAATTCCTTAGTAATTCACCCTTTCAGATTTTACGTAAATAAAAAAACTCCACTTCCTAAAAGTTAGTGGAGTAATTAATCTTAGACTATCAGTAATGAATCATCGTTAATATTACTATTTGCACTGCACAGCGAAATTAGTCTAAAGATTTCTTAAGTTCGTCTTTAATGTTTTCTACAGTGTGATCAACTTGGGCTTCAGCTTGCTTTGCTTGTCCTTCAGCTTTATCTTGGGGATTACCGGTTATTTCACCCACAACCTCTTGGATTTTTCCTTCAATATTTTTTGCAGTAGCTTCTACTCTTTTTTCAGCACTCATGATTTTTATTTCCAGCTTGTAGTTTATTAACCTATTACATAAACTAACAATAGTGTATTCTTATTTACTTCCATCAAGCGATAGAATAATCTGATGGATTATATTAACCTAAGATAGATGCGGAGTGCGACACAAGTACACAACGTCAAAAAATCTGAACATATGTATGGATAAGATATATTATATATATTAAAAAATGACTTTTTCCCAAATAAATGAACTTTAATATCAATTCTATGTGAGGCTGCACATTAACGCCCTCAGGCTCGAAGACTTGGGGTTACAGAATAGAAAGCCTGCCTAGCCGATTGAGGGGGATGCTGGGTGTAGCTTGCTTCCCAAAGGGGTACTGCTTCGCAGGCTAATTATATGTATCTTCAGAGATTAGTATAAGTCAAAGCAAATTTTCAACAAAAGGAAAGTAAAGGAGTGGCAACAAAACGTCAAAAAAATGTATGGAAGAGTGAGATTAATGACATCATTCGGGGTGCTTGTGGAGGTTTTTTATTTGGCATCCCTTTACTGTACACAATGGAGGTTTGGTGGGTTGGATCACTGGTAAAACCACAACTAATGATGATGGCGATCGCATTGATGTTTATTGTGGTTTTTTTGCTTAATCAGACAGAAGGCTTTCGGAAACGCAGATATAGCTGGCAAGCTCATCAAGCCGCAATGGATACCGTACAAGCGATGGCGATCGGACTAGCTTGCTCTGCCTTTGTGCTGCTACTATTGCGAGAATTGACGCTAGAAACATCCCTAAAGGAATCTTTAGGTAAAATCATCTTTGAAAGTGTACCCTTCACTCTCGGTGTAGCATTAGCCAACCAGCTTTTGGGAGATACCAGAAATGGCAATGCAGAAGGAGAAGCAACCGATGAGCTAAACAGTACAACCAAAAACAAAGGGGATGAGTTACAGTCCACCTTCGCCGATGTGGGTAGAACCCTGATTGGTGCAACCATAATTGCATTTAACATCGCTCCAACAGATGAAGTTCCTATGCTTGCAGCCGCAGCCTCACCACCTTGGCAGTTGGCAATGATCGCTACATCTTTACTAATTTCTTATGGCATTGTATTTCAGGCAGGTTTTTCTGACCAGCAAAAGCGTAAACAGCAAAAGGGAATTTTCCAACGACCATCGAGCGAAACCATTATGTCCTACCTAGTGTCACTGCTAGCAGGCGCTTTTATGCTGTGGTTCTTTCAAAAGTTAACTTTTAGCGACCCTTGGACAATGTGGTTAGATCACACATTGATGCTGGGGTTACCTGCGACTATTGGCGGTGCAGCCGGAAGGTTAGCAATATGACTAATACCAATTCAATGTGAAGCTGCATAGAATAGAGCTTCCAGGATAAAGTTATAAGAAGAGACAGAAATTACCTGCTCAAATGTAAGTTGGT
>NZ_JBALCN010000047.1:0-16920 GCF_036919615.1 Nostoc sp.
GAATCGCAATGGGCAATTGTTACAAACTCTCCAAGGTCATAGCGATACGGTTTATAGCGTGGCATTTAGCCCCGACGGTCAAACCATTGCCTCTGGTAGTGGTGACAAGACGGTGAAGCTGTGGAGTCGCAAGGGGCAACTCTTACAAACTCTCCAAGGTCATAGCGATTCGGTTTTGGGCGTGGCATTTAGCCCCGACGGTCAAACCATTGCCTCTGCTAGTCTTGATAAGACGGTGAAGCTGTGGAATCTCAATTTGGATGTAGATGATTTAATGGTTAAGGGTTGTGCTTGGGTGCGCGATTATTTGCAAAATAACCCCAATGTGAATGAGAAGGATAAGCATCTGTGTGATGATATTGGCACACGCAGGTAATAAACCTCTCCCTGCCTTGAACTAAAGTTCAAGTCTGTCCCTCTCCGAGGCGGAGAGGGAAGGTTTTGCGTAGGAAAACTCGGGAGAGGTCTTTTGATTGAGCTATGCAAAGAGATTTACGCCCGAAGTTGAAGATAGAGCGATCGCCTGTATGATTTGTGATAATGGTGCGATGTCTACGACGGGCTACGCCTACGCACCATCATCAGCTAAACACAACGAACAAGCAAAGCCTCATAACGAAAATCGTGATTTTGTTGATGAAAATGATCATTTTGTCCATGAAAATGATCATTTTGTTGATGAAAATCATGATTTTGTTGATGAAAATGATCATTTTGTTGATGAAAATCGTGATTTTGTTGATGAAAACCATAATTTTGTTAATGAAAACCATGATTTTGTTGATGACAGTTTATATATTCACATGCGTAGGCGTAGCCCGTCGTAGACATCGCTGTAGCTGTAATCTGAGAAAGTGCCCCAGCTACGCCCGTCATCAACATCGCTCATTCATCACCAACACTACAAATACTTCTGCAACAATAACCTTAACTTTTCCTTCGTCGCTGCTGGTACTTTATCCAACTGAGTCAAAATCGCATACTGCAACGCCGAATGCGCCTCACTGGTTGGTGGATTTTCACTCAACCGCCGCACAGTTTCTTGAATCACCTTTTGAGCATTTACAGCATTCCGCAGCAAATTGCCAATCACCAATTCCACCGTCACACTATCATGGTCTGGATGCCAACAATCGTAATCTGTCACCAGCGCTAAGGTTGCATAGGCAATTTCCGCTTCCCTAGCCAACTTCGCCTCTGGTAAATTCGTCATTCCAATGATTGTCGCACCCCAACTGCGGTACAGATTCGATTCCGCCTTAGTCGAAAAAGCTGGCCCTTCCATGCACACATAAGTGCCGCCGCGATGGAGAGTAACTTCTGGTAAATTGAGAGATGCGATCGCATCTGCCAACACAACAGCCAAATTCTTACAAATCGGATCACCAAAGGCAATATGAGCAACAATTCCCTCACCGAAAAACGTTGAAATCCGATTTTTCGTCCGATCAATAAACTGATCTGGCACCACCATATCAAGTGGTTTTGCCTCTTCTTTCAAGGAACCCACAGCACTAGCTGAGATTAAATACTCCACGCCCAATTGCTTCATCGCATAGATATTAGCACGAAACGGTAACTCAGACGGTAAAACCGTGTGATTGCGTCCATGACGCGCCAGAAAAGCTACCCGTGTACCATCCAATGTCCCGAGAATCAAAGCATCAGATGGTGAACCAAAAGGAGTCTCGACTCGCACCTCTTCTACATCTTTGAGCGCGTCCATTTTATACAGACCGCTACCACCAATAATTCCAATACTAGCGTGAGCCATGATCCTGTTCCTTGGTGAGCTGCTAAGTTATTTTATCGAAAAGTACACACGTAGGGGCACGGCAGTGCCCATTGGTGTCAGCTTAAGCTCAAACACTTATCCCACAGGCGTTTTACCACCCTTAATCCCCCCGATGTATTGGGGGGAAACAAGAAAATCCAGTTCCCTCCCCTATACAAGGGGAGGGTTAGGGTGGGGTAACGCAAATCGTGATGGAAAGCCAGAGAACTGAATAGCACCTCTTCACAAGGGTTTCACGTTAAGTTGACACCAATGGGCAGTGCCGTGCCCCTACACTTGGCGATATAATGTTGTACCGCGTGGAACCGCTATATTGATTTAGTACCCATTAATTATTTGTTTACGTGCAGATAGAAGTCATCACCCACTTATTCAAGCATTAATTATTAATTTTTAGCAATCAAATTTCCGATAATTTTTGCAGATTAATGGTTATGATTAGTCCTTCAGTTAATTGTCACCATAGCGTCTAATCGTCGATGCTTGATGTATACAAATGTTAAGTAGACACACTCCTGAGCAGGGAGAGAAAGTAAGGGTTATACTTTTGGGAAAAGGCTTATTTTAACCCCTGCTTTTAACATTTTCATAAATCAATGGCTCTCAATTTTCGCTTTGCGGTAGTCAGCGACTTACACTTGGCACTTCCCCACACAATCTGGAATCATCCCAGCCGGTTTCATCTAGTGGAAGTCAGCATCTCGGCGTTTCAAAGTGTACTAGAACATTTAACACAACTCGATTTAGATTTCTTGTTGTTACCAGGAGATTTAACTCAGCACGGCGAACCGGAGAACCACGCCTGGTTGCAACAATGTTTAGCCCAGCTACCTTTTCCCGTCTATGTTGTTCCTGGTAATCATGACGTTCCTGTGCTGTTGGCTGATCAGCAATCAATTGCTTTTGCAGATTTTCCCTACTATTACACGAAGTTTGGCTATGAAGATCCGCAGCAGATGTACTACATTCGTCAATTGCTGCCTGGAGTCAAGCTGATTGGACTGAATTCTAACTCCTTTAATGACCAGGGGGAGCAGGTGGGGTGTTTGGATACCAAACAGCTACGGTGGTTAGAAGAGGTGCTAGCGGCGTCTGGTGATGAATTAGTTCTGGTAATGGTGCATCATAATGTGTTGGAGCATTTGCCCAATCAATCGAGTCATCCACTGGCAAATCGATACATGTTGGCGAATTCAGCAGAACTGTTGCAGTTGCTGAGACACTACGGAGTCAAGCTAGTGTTTACCGGGCATTTGCACGTACAGGATGTTGCTTACTCAGACGGAGTATATGATATTACCACTGGCTCTTTAGTTAGCTATCCTCACCCTTATCGGGTGCTAGAGTTTCATCGGGATAACCAAGGTAAAGAATCGTTGCAAATTGTATCTCATCGGGTAGAATCAGTGCCTGAGTTCCCTAACTTGCAACAGTCATCGCGGCAGTGGATGGGCGATCGCTCTTTCCCCTTCCTAGTCAAGCTACTAACTCACTCTCCATTAAACTTACCATTATCACAAGCAAAAGAATTAGCTCCTAGTTTGCGAGACTTCTGGTCAATTATTGCCAATGGGGATGCAGTATTAGATTACCCCAACTTTCCGCTAGAAGTGCAGCGTTATATTCAGACCTATAGTGCATTGGCACAGCCCAACCCAGGCATGGCTACTAGTGGAACTCTTACCCTGATTGATAATAACAGCACACTTTTGCTGGCTTAGGAGTGATCAGTAGCCTCTTTGGATCAGCCTCCGTACTATCACGCTGACTGGACTTTGACAACTCGTTCAAAGATTGTACCCAGTATTTACCCTATTCTTGTATGTTCCTTTTGAGATAGCGATCGTTCCTGCCATAATTTTCCGATCAAAAGTCATCTTAACAGGGCTACTCCAAACTCCTGTACAGACGCGATTAATCGCGTTTCTAATTACCGATATCTTCATTCCAAAGTTCCGGGTTAGTTTCAATAAACTCACTCATTATTTGTTCGCATTCGTCAAGATTAAGATCAATTACTTCCACACCGTGAGATACCATAAATTCTTTAGCACCAGGAAAAGTTCTGGATTCTCCAGCAATGACTTTTTTAATGCCAAATTGTACCACTGCCCCAGCGCACAGGTAACATGGCATTAAAGTTGAATAGAGTGTTGTATCTCTATAACTGCCAACTCTTCCAGCATTACGGAGACAATCGATTTCGGCGTGAGTGACAGGATCAGCGTCTTGCACGCGTTTATTGTGTCCTCTGCCAAGAATTTTGCCATCCTTGACGAGAACCGAACCAATGGGAATTCCACCTTCTTGCCTGCCTTGTTTTGCTTCTTGAATTGCAGCTTCCATAAACTCATTCATATTAATATCTCCTTTTATGTCAAAACAACTTGTATTAATGGATCATGATGGCGGTGTAGATGATTATCTAGCGACTATGCTGCTGTTGACAATGGATCATATCGAACTTCTCGGTGTTGTAGTTACTCCAGCCGATTGCTACGTTCAACCAGCTGTTAGCGCCACACGTAAAATTATAGATTTGATGGGATTTTCTCATATCTCGGTTGCCCAAAGCACTGTGCGCGGTATCAATCCATTTCCTACTCTCTATCGCCGTGATTCGTTTATCGTTGACCATCTTCCCATTCTCAATCAAAGTGAAACCATCACTACGCCTTTGGTTGCCGAAACAGGTCAAGATTTCATGATCAAGGTGTTGCAGGAGGCATCAGACCCCGTAACGTTGATGGTAACTGGGCCGTTGACCACGGTTGCAGTGGCTTTGGACAAAGCACCAGACATTGAAGCCAAGATTCACAAAATCGTTTGGATGGGGGGTGCGTTGAATGTTGGTGGTAATGTGGAAAAAAGTCTGGAAGCAGGACAAGATGGTTCTGCCGAATGGAATGTTTACTGGGATGCAATTTCAGCAGCACGGGTATGGCAAACCCAAATTGAAATTATTATGTGTCCTTTGGATTTAACTAACAATGTCCCAGTCACATCAGAATTAGTATACAAAATGGGACGACAACGCCACTATCCCCTCTCTGATTTAGCCGGACAATGTTATGCACTAGTTATCCCCCAAGATTATTATTTTTGGGATGTCTTAGCAACAGCTTATCTGGGACACCCAGAATTCTATCAATTGCGCGAATGGGAAACAGAAATTATCACCACAGGTCTGAGTCAGGGGCGCACTAAAGTAGTTCCTGGTGGTCGGAAAATTTATGCAATGGATAAAGTAGATAAAGAGGCTTTTTATGGTTATATTTTGCAGCAATGGGCACGTTAAACAATCCAGATTTGAAATTTACAAGTAATTACGTAGCACTTGCGATCGCTTGGCTTTTTGGTCAAAAGTGTCAGAACTACCGCCATACTCATCAGTTTCTTGGGGAAGTTTTTTACCGATCTCGAATACCTCTTCTGGTGCTTTGGGTATACGGATATAAGAGGATGTTTTAAAAGGGTCTTTTGCTTTCCTAGTTAACACAGCAAAGTATCTCAGTACATGGCTAAAACTTTGATTTCTCATCTAAGTTAACCCAACTGAGAACAGCAAAATTATACCTCCTGGGACTTTTAAAACATCCTCTTATTAAAAAACAGAAGAAAGCTACAAATACGTACTTTCTTTTAATCTCTGTATTTTCTCAAGTTTGAATTTGGATCACCATCTGCTATTTAGGTGTCGCCATTAAGTAAAGAAGTTTGTCATTAAAATGGAGATTCTGCAATTCAGAAGGTGGAGGAACAAGCGGTGGGCCTTCAATGATTACAGGAATAATTTCGGGGGAACGCAATCCATCAGATCCTTGTCGTTCAAGGGCATACAATACTTCTTTAAGCACCCACGGCGATTCTTTAGCAGCAGTAGACCAAAACAGTAGGAAGAGATCACACTGATCAATGTTGCGATAAAGTTCTTTTTCCCAGCGATCGCCAGGTTCTAAATTAAGGATATCTTGAAAAACTGTAATGCCACTTACAGCAAGTCCCTGCACCCTTTTAAGAACTTCTATCCGATCTTTAGAAGAGTAAGAGACGAATGCCTTTGTATAATGTCGAGCAACTTCTCCTACTAGCTGAGGGTCTTTGGATGTAGAAGATGCAGAAGGAATAATCGATAGCTTGAATTTTAAATGACCAAGGGGAATTGTGTTTTGGCTGACAGTAACAGTTCCAATGACTGTTTTTTGAGTTATATCAGCAGGAACCATTACTCCAAATTGAATGGAATCTGCTCTGCCATTCCAACTCAACCGTTGAATCGGATCGTCTACTTCTAATTTTGGAATGGACAGGTTAAAAGTGAGTTCACTTCCCCGTTTAATAGGTACTCCTAAACTTCTCACTCCTAACTGTTTAGTATCAGGATCAAATTGTTGAGCATACTGTTTGGCAAATTCAACTTGTTCAGGAAGATGAACAAAGACTTGGACGAGGAACATATCGTCTGGAGTTACAGAAGAAGGACTGAACACACTGCAATCTACCAAATCTTTGGTTATATCAGCAGGTTGTGAACATCGTTCTTGAATAGTTGGGGTTTCTTGTAGCTGCGCTTTAAGCCGCTTAATAACTTCTTCTTCAACCTCGATACCGTCGCTACCCCTACTCAGCTCCCTCACTGGAACACTATTTTTACCATTTTGTTCTACCTTGAACTCAATGGGTTTATTACTCAAATCTCCATTCGTTCTTCGAGGCTCTTTTATATATGGCGGTGGAGATGGCGGTGGTTGCAGTTTCTGCTTCCAAGTAGATATCTCAATATACTTCTTACGCACAAACCATGTATCTTTGCCCTTGATAGAGTTTTTTAAAGTAATTCTGTAATATTCTTCCTCCTCAGTATAAGAAATAACCTCAAGGACACTTTTGACTTGAATGAGAAGTTTTTCATCTTCAGCTAGTTCCGCTAACTCACTTGGACGAACTTTGAGGAAAGTATCAGCAGTTACTGTAAAAATAAACATAATAATTAACCCTTAGATTATTAATAAGTTAGAAAATTTAAACCTAAGAAAAGAGCCGCTACAGTTCCGGCAACAGAAATTTCTCCCTGAGTAATTTTATTTAAAACTGATTCTACAGGAATAAATACAACTTCAATCTCTTCAGTAATATCTAGTTGTTGCTCTCCAACTTTGCTCACATTTTCTGCTAAAAATAAATGTATTTGATTGGTATCTTTACTCGGCTTATCGTATAGAGTTCCGATTTTTATAAATTTTTCGGCAAGATAACCAGTTTCTTCTGTAAATTCCCTAATTGCTGCTATTTCTGCACTCTCTTTTGTTGGGTCAAAATTCCCTGCTGGCAGTTCTAAGAAAAACTCACCTACTGCATGTCTGTATTGCCGGACAAAAATTATCTCTCTGCTATTAGTGATCGGTAAAACCATCGCAACGTCTGGTTTAATACTGACAAAATAATCATCTATAATTTTACCGTTGGGTAATTCTATTTCATCTTGCCTTACCTTACACCAGTAATGATCTAAGACCATTTTTGATTTTAAAGTTTTCCATTTTTTTAAGTTGGTCATACATTAAGTAACAAATAAAATTTTGTATAAAAAGTTTAGTAATCAAGCAGTGAATGTAAAAAAGTATAAAGGATACGTCTGATAATCTAAATTTTGAACTTACACTGACTTTTGTCATAACATAATATATGGAATAAGTATGCAAATAAATGTAAATTTATTTACAGTAAACAAGAGATTTCCGTTGACCATTAGTCGAGGGACAACGGCACAGACAACGAATGTATGGGTGAGGATCTTACATGATGGGATCGAAGGCTGGGGGGAAGCGTCGCCGTTCGGTGTAGGTAATCATCGGCAATCAACTGATGCAATCAAAGACGCTTTAGAGCAAGTTGTGCCACTGTTGCAAACATTCAGCCCCTTACAGCGGCAGCAAATTGAGCAAGTTTTAACACAAAACCAGGTTCCTTCTGCTGCAAGAGCTGCCTTGGATATAGCAATGCACGACTGGTTGGGTAAGCACGTAGGATTACCCTTGTGGCAAATTTGGGGACTCGATCGCAATCAAATAGTACCGACTTCAGTCACAATTGGGATTAATTCGCCTGAAGGTGCAAAGGCGAGAGCACGAGACTGGTTACAATTTACTGATGTCGGCCTTTTCAAGGTGAAGCTAGGTAGTCCAGATGGCATAGATGCAGATAAAAAAATGCTATTAGCAGTGCGAGAAGAAGCACCATTACCAGAATTATTTGTTGATGCCAACGGGGGTTGGAGTTTAGAAGATGCAATCGCGATGTGCAATTGGCTGGCTAATTTAGGTATAAAGTATGTAGAACAGCCATTGCCACGGGAACAGGAAAAAAGTTTAGTAAAACTTAAAGAACACTCCCCCCTGCCCATCTTTGTCGATGAAAGTTGTTTTACAAGCTCTGATATTCCCAATTTGGCAAACTACGTGGATGGTATTAATATCAAACTAATGAAATCAGGGGGACTAACCGAGGCAATGCGAATGGTACATACAGCGCGAGCCTTTGGGTTGCAAGTGATGTTCGGTTGCTATTCTGACAGTTCACTAGCCAATACAGCAGCATTACAGCTAGCGCCACTAGCTGATTATTTAGATTTAGATAGTCACCTCAACTTAATCGATGATCCCTTTACGGGTGCATTGGTAAAAGAAGGGAGAGTTTTGCCAAACGATTTACCAGGTTTGGGAGTACAACACAGTGCGTCTACCACTTAATCAACGAGTAGCTATCTTACTACATGAGGGAGTTAGCGGGCATAACGGCAAAACAGGGCTAGCAATTTTACGTTACAGCGAAGCACCAATTGTAGCCGTAATCGATCGCGAGTCTGCTGGCAAATCCTTATCAGAATTAACAGGTATCAAGCGTGATGTACCGATTGTGGCATCAGTAGCCGCAGCCCTAGAGTACAAGCCAGAAGTTTTGGTAATAGGCATTGCCCCAGGAGGTGGTGCTGTACCAGATGATTACTGGCATGAAATCAAAGATGCTCTAGAAGCTGAGATGTCTTTGGTGAATGGTTTACATACACCAATGGCAAGTATCCCAGAATTAAATGCACTGCTCAAACCAGGACAATTAATTTGGGATGTACGGAAAGAGCCGTCTAATATCAGTGTTGCTAGTGGGATAGCACGCACCCTTCCCTGTCGGCGGGTGTTGACAGTGGGAACCGACATGGCGATCGGTAAAATGTCAACTAGCCTAGAGTTACATTGGGCATCAAAACTCCGGGGCTGGCGTTCTAAATTCCTCGCCACAGGTCAAACTGGGGTGATGTTAGAAGGGGACGGCGTGGCTTTAGATGCCGTGCGGGTAGACTTTGCCGCCGGTGCCGTGGAACAGATAGTCATGCGCTATGGTAAAAACTACGACATCCTGCACATTGAAGGACAAGGTTCACTGTTACACCCTGGTTCAACAGCAACTCTACCCCTAATTCGTGGTTCGCAACCAACTCAATTGGTGTTAGTACATCGGGCGGGACAAGTTCATGTACGTAATCATTCCCATGTAGTAATTCCACCTTTACCAGAGGTAATTCGCCTTTATGAAACCGTTGCTAGCGCTGGTGATGCCTTTGGAAGTGTTCGTGTAGTTGGTATAGCACTTAACACAGCCCATCTAGATGAGTCTGCCGCTGAAGAAAGCATCGCTCAAACAATAACAGAAACCGGGCTACCTTGCACCGATGTAGTTCGCTTTGATACCAATGTGCTATTGGATGCAGTGATGAAGAATTAGGTTCTGAGTAAGAGCAATATATAGTATAAAAATACTATATTGAATGCCCTAGTATTAATTCATAAGGGTTTTTAGCAAGCAGAGGAGGTAAATTATGGTTTATATAGTAGCAGCGATCGTTGATTACTTCATCTGGCTAGCTAACGAAACTGTTATTTCTAACGATACAAGACGAGTAACTAAAAATGGTGCAAGTTAAGAGTAGTGTAAATATCGTGAACTATGGACGCTGCTAAACGCCTTGCTACTCTCAACCGCATCCGCAAACTAAGCCGTTTGATGGATACATCAATACGCATACCTTTAACAGGTTTTCACATTGGAATAGACCCAATTATCGGTTTAGTTCCAGGTGCTGGTGATTTAATCAGTACAGCGTTTTCAGCTTACATCATATTTTTAGCTACCCGTTTTGGCATCCCACGCCAAGACTTAGCCAAAATGATTTTTAATGTTGGTTTGGAAACAGTCGTGGGTACTGTGCCTTTTGTAGGTGATTTGTTTGATGCTTTTTATAAGTCCAATATTCGTAATTTGGCAATTTTAGAGCAACATTTGACAGTGGTTGAACCAGAACTTAAAGAAATGTCTGATGAACTTTACTCTGGTAAGTTCAGCCAAGTTTGAGGAGGCATTTTTAAATGAATTGCCCTAGACAGTATCATCCATCCAGCCCCACTCACGCACCTTTTACCCTGATCGATTTCCTCTTTGAATTTTGCATCAGGGGTGATAGCTTCCTGGTGTAACTTTGACTTGAAGAATCTTATAATTACTTTCTGCCTCGTTGCATTTCTTGCTAGCGCACAGGCATAGCGTCAATTTGCTCAAAAATTGCTGTTGCTTGGACTGGTGTAGTGTGCGATCGCTCAAACAATAGCAGAAACTGCGCTACCTTGCACCGATGTCGTCCGCTTTGATCCCAATGTGCTATTGGATGCGGTAATGCAGAATTAGGTTCTGAGTAGGAAGAATATGTAGTACAATAATACTAGATTGAACACTTAACTGTATAACTTGTGTTTATCAATAAGGGTTTTTAGCAAGCAGAGGAGGTAAATTATGGTTTATACAACAGCAGCAGCGATCGCTGATTACTTCATCTGGCTAGCTAATGAAACTGGCTCGTACTTGAGCAATCTGAAACTGCAAAAATTGGTTTACTATGCTCAGGCTTGGCATCTAGGAATTTATGGGCAGCCTCTATTTGATGAAGATTTTGAAGCATGGATTCATGGGCCTGTTATTCCTGCTTTATATCAAGATTACAAAAGCTTTGGGTGGAAGCCTATTTTAAAGGATGCGGAACCCGAACATTTTTCTGAGGAAATTCGAGATTTTCTAGAAGAATTAACAGAAGCTTATTTTGGGTGTGATGCTTTTGAACTAGAGCAAATGACTCATCATGAAGACCCTTGGATTAAAGCAAGAGGAAACCTTTCCTTGGATACATCCTCTAATGCAATTATTTCTAAGGAATCGATAAGAGACTATTACAAGACCCGTGCTGAAGCCGAAGAACAATAGAATTAACAAGATGGAGCCACAGCAGGCTCCATCTTCTAGAATAAAACCTACAAAAGTAGAGCCTCCAAGAGGAATAAGTTTTTCCTACAGATATTTTAAGGACAGCAATAAGAAGTTTTCGATTAGTACTAAAGATGCACGATATTTAGAGGCATTCATCCAGAGACTACGCGATCTCTCAACTATGACAATCAATGAGATTACCGTTACAAATGCCAAAAGTCTGCGATGCCATGCAATAGATTGGAATCAGACTACTGAAACTTGTTTTGGTCTTCCTAATGAAGAGCAGTTGGTAGATACGCCATACCAGTTTCAGCTTTCATCCAACAAACATGGTAGAGTTCATGGATTCTTCATCGAAAATGTATTTTACATTGTTTGGTTAGACCCAGACCATAGACTTTATTCTTAACATGGTTAATTCCAGGTAGAGCAAGACTTACCATCCCCCTTGCAGAACAATAGCGATCGCTCAAACAGCATTATCCGAAGGCTGTATCAAGAGACATCTCGCTTTCCCCGGCTGGAGCAGCTTCCCCTAAATCCCCCATTCCTGATAAGTAAATTTTATAGATATGATTAGCCTTTTTTTGTCAAGTTTTATTGACGTTTTGTAACGATATTGTTAAATTTGGTTACATAAGTAAACAAAAAAAGAGAAAAAACTATGTACACTACCACTAATGAAGACGGCATTCTCAATAACTATGCGGCTGAACCCCAGGTGTACTACGCCGAGTACCCAGCAATTTGGGAACAACGCAAATACGTTTTACAGGGTCTTTTTGCGACTTTAATTGTCACTACTTTAGTTTTGGTTGGTTTTAGCGTTAGCTAAGATTTTTCGATTTCAGTATCGCTGTATCTCATTGTCATTTAAACTTCTCTCTCTTACCTCGGCTAGTTTCGCCGGGGTTTTTTGTGTTTTAATGCTGTGCAATCGTATCCCAAACGGCAAGTGATATATTGTATTGTCTTTATGTAAAAAATTGTCAACGAAATCAAGAACTTTGCAAGCATGTCCCATGAAAGTTCTAGAGCTAATTGCGATCGCCTGACAAAAAGCCAGTAGTCAGCCATAAAATAAAGACAAATCAATAAAAAGGGGTGTTTATGGCAACCCAACTCGGTGAAGCTAAATCTTCAACAGAATTGGTAATATCTTGGGAAGCATTGCCCGCAGATTTCCACCTAGAGGATGAACCAGTGGAAAATACAGGTCAGCCACTATTAGCTGGTGCTTTGCGCGAAAGCCTTGAGATAAATGGTTTCATCCAACCGCAGATGTTGATAGCCTCAAATTTTGGACTTTGTGCGACGATAAACAGGCAATTTGTTGCTAAAGCACCCGACTGGGTTTATGTGCCATCGGTAAATCAGGTTTTAGGAGAACGCAAAAGCTATACACCCAATTTAGATGGAGATATTCCAGCAATTGTGATGGAATTTTTATCTGACACTGAGAGTGGAGAATACTCTTTTAAGCGAACCTATCCATCAGGAAAATGGTTTTTTTACGAGTAGATTCTTCAAGTCCCAATTTACGTGATTTTTGACCCTAATGGCGGTTTGTTAGAATTTTACCAACTCGAAAACAGGCGCTATGAATTAAAGCAACCTGATGAAAATGGTCATCATTGGATTGATTCAATGGGTTTATTTTTGGGAACTTGGCAAGGAACAAAAGAAGCCAGAACTGGTTACTGGTTGCGCTGGTGGGATGAGGCAGGTAATTTGTTGTTTTGGACAGTGGAACAAATTGAACAGGAACGTCAGCAAAAAGAACGGCTAATTGCCTATTTACAATCTCAAGGTATTGATCCAAATCATTTGCATTAGCATATATACACAAATTTTTCAAGTATTTGAGTTACTCAGTTTAAGCAAATAAGTGCTGCAAAGAATTGCTGGGGTGTCTCACCGATAGCTTTAGCAAAGTGGTAGCGAATCTTCTTTGCGTAGCGTCTCCAAGAGTTGGGGAGACGCCAGGGGCGAACGGGAAGCAAGCTACGCGTAGCGTCTCGCAGAGAAGACATCGCACCTGTATGAGTGTGGGAAAATAAAAAAAACAGCCTTTTACATAGGTAAATTCCAGTATGAAACGAACCTGGAAGTCTCTACTGCTAGCCTGTAACTGGGTATTACTGTCAGTTGGTACATCAATTTTGATTATCCTAACACAGCCAACTTCATCCCTTCCAGCACAAGAACTTCCTGCATCTACTACGGTTGAAACAATAAAATCACCTAGTTCAGAAACGACTAAAGTCCAAAAGTTACGGGAAGTAAGGTTAAATCTTCATTTATAAGTGATATTATCATTCAGTAAAATTTCTTGACAATAGTACATCAATGGAAATGCCATCTATCAGTGGTTTATACGAACTCGTGATTGCAGCAACAGCAGAGTCTGAATCTGTCCTTATTCAATATTGGCAACAGTTTGGTTTTACTGTAGGAGAATCTGGTACTCTGAATGCAAAAGGAGCCAATCAATTATATGGGATCAATTCCGGTTTGCGATCGCTTCGCCTTTATAATCAAGTTACAGATAGAAGTTTGCTCCGCTTGATGATATGGGAGAAAGCAATTAACGAAGGATTAGGACTGACTCCTTTAAAAGCCGTGGGTAGCCGTTGGGGAACTAGTTTATCTTTGGATGTGTTTAATATTGCCAACCATGCTGAAGATGCGATCGCTGCTGGTTTGCCTGTATATTATGTTCCACCTCAGGGAAATTTAATTAATCGTTCTGAGTCATTTGAACCATTTATACAAGCTAATCCCTGCGTGCATGAAATGGTTCTTATCCAACCGTTAATACGACAAGTTCTTTTTGAACGCCATGATTATACTGTCTCTAGTTCCGGCATTGTCAACCAGGATTCTCACTTCAAAGGTTCGGAGTTCGTTCACGTTGGACTGATTGTTGAGTGTGAGCATGAAAAGTTAGATTTTTACGACCAAGTGCTTGGTTTGCATCGTGCTGTGAATAATTGCGAAAGTAAATACAGTGAAGCTTCTCGCCGCATCCTTGAGCTAAAAGGACCAGAAAATGGGGAGCAGATGCTGAATTATTACTTTACTGCTCCTCTGCCCTCTACTACAGAGCAACCCAAAACTCGTTCAGGGAACATTGAAGTTTTGCGGTTTGAAGGTAGCTTACCAAATAAGCTCAGTCACTCTCGTCCCGGCTGCTTAGGGGTTTGTTTATATACGATGAAAGTAAGGGATATTGAGTCGTATCACCAGCGCGTTAGTAGTAGCGAAGCTACGGAGGTGACGCAGGTGTATGAAAACGAGTTTGGCGAGAAAAGTTTCTCTTTTGTCGCTCCTGACGGATATTTTTGGACTTTATTAGAGTAAGTTTCAACAGAAGGTTTGAAGCAAGGAAATGTATCTATTGATACTATTGCATTTAGCTCAACTGGAAGTTTTATAGTTAGCGGGACTTAAACAAAACAGGAGAATAAAAAAGAGTATAATGCTTAACTAATATAGCTTTCACATTCAAAGAGGCTCATGAAAGAAACTACCCCCGTAGCCATGCCTCTATGCTTTGAAAGATGGTGTCAAAGATTTGATGATGTGTTTACTGATAATGCTCAAAAAAGAGAGTTTAGACACTATCTAGGGGGATTATTGGGTGAAAGCGAGAGAAAAAACTTATTCCAGATTGCAGAGAATGCTTTAGGGGTGACTTACCACCGATTACACCACTTTTTAACCCAAGCACCTTGGTCTAGTTCTCAGGTTAACGAGTGTCGGTTAGAGATCATGAATAAGTGTAGTCAGACGAGAATCAGTAGAGGTTTTAGCCTGATAATTGATGATTCTGGACATAGAAAAAGCACAAAGCCGGAGACGCTCCGCCTCTGAGTAATTTTACGGATGGAGTAGGAAGACAGTATATCGGAGAAATAGGCAAAACAGATAATGGAATAGTAGTGATAATAACGTATCTATATGATGGGAGAAAAAGCTTACCATTAGATTTAGATATAGAGTTATATCAGCACGCTGATTCTTTAGCCGAAGGAAAACAAGACCCAGAATTTGCGAAGAAGCCAGAATTAGCAATTAAATTAATAGACCTAACCTTAATTTGTCTAAGTCTCGCTAGTTGGTTATCTTCTCACCCAGGTGGTAATGAGCGAGTTAGTGATTTAGAAAACCTCATTAGCCGTAATAGCTACAACCGTTACGCCTATCAAGGAGTGGGGCATCATGGAGAAATTCAAGCACGGGTGAAAAAGTTACTCCAAGAGAAAAAAGCAACAGAGGAAAAAAAATAGCGTTTTTGATGAATCAAAAAACAGAATTATTCGTCATTTAAACTATCAATTCCCTACCTATTTCTAGTGGAGGATGATTTATGTCATCAAAACTGCTGCAATTGATATCTTTGGGCAGTATTGGCTTATCTTTGTGTTTGGGCAATTCGGCAGCAATGGCGCAATATGATTCTAATGGCGAGGGTGTAGTAGTACCAACAGTACCATCAGATGGTACATCAGCACCAATACCAATAGACACATCGACAGGTATACCACCTTCACGCTCCGCTGACAGTACAACTCGGTTTTCCTGTCAAACTTACAATGGTCAGTATACTGTGATGTATCAGCCACAAAGTCAATCCGGACAATTCTTTCCTTGGGCAGCACCTGCGGCTTTGGGTGGTGGTTGGGATGCACAAAGGCGTTGTGCAGCAATTGCCAGTCGTTTAGAACTTTATCGCCCAGATGGCTTACAAGAACTCCAGACAGCTGTAGAAAATAACGAAAATATTGTCTGTGTCACAACTCAAGCTAACCCAACTTGTAGAATTGTACTGACAGTACCACCTGGGAAAGACCCCTATGTTATCCGCAATAGCGTTTTCCAAAACTTGACTACTGCTGACAGTGGACAACAGACTATAGCCGTTAACACTTATGGTGATCGCAGTAGTGGAGGAAACGAATTATATAATTTAGGACGCACACTTTTGGGCAGTGGCAATAATCGGGTTAGTTCATCTAGAGGTGGGATTAATCTGAAACCTTTCCTTGATCGTCAAGATGGTGGTACTGGAAACAATTTGCGGAGTGGAGTGGCAATTCGTCGTCAGTCTCAACCTAACGGTGCTCGTCTAAATCCTGGTAATTTTCGCTAATGTTTAAATTACTTAACAGGTAAGAGCAATTTCGCCAAACCCCGAAGATATAGTTTTTTCTGTCACCAAAATACTAAAATACAGATTTACATTAAGGTGGGCTGTTACCCACCTTAAATCATATCCGGTGAAAGAGTTATCATTAAGACTGTAGGGGAAAAAGAGCTTAAAAATATTATTGTAGGGCTGGACTATTTAATGATGAAACTATCATTTGGAGAGTCCATTTACATCTTTTAAGATGGCATTACTCCAATTAGCATTGCTCCGTTCAGTATTTCTCAAGTCGGCATTAGTTAAGTCGGCATTACTTAGGTTAGCATTTGTTAGTTTAGCATTTCTTAAGTCGGCGTTAGTTAAATCGGTACTGGTTAAATCGGCATTACTAAGGTTAGCATTACATAGATTTGCATTGCTTAAGTTTGCATTACTGAGGTTGGCATCACTTAGGTCTGCATCACGTAAGTCTGCCTGACTTAGGAGAGCACGACTTAGTTGAGTACCGCTTAGTTTAGCGCCTTTCAAGCTAGCAGAGCTTAAGTTTAATACAATGTACTCCCAGTTACTTATAGAACCCATTTGATATCTTTTAGGCGAACAAGTAGAATCGACACGAACAGGTGAATTCAAACAGGTAAGGAGTGAAAATGGGGTATTC
>NZ_JBALCN010000048.1:0-35087 GCF_036919615.1 Nostoc sp.
CTTTGAAGGTGCTGTGAATATGGCACGTGATATGTACAATGCCATTTACTCACCTTTGATGAAGTTGGCTCAAGTTGATATCCGTGGTGACCAAACGACGACTGTTATCCCTGAAGAAAATAGTAAATTTATCGAGAGCGAAGTACAACAATCGAAATCTTTTGATATTACATCAACCGAACCTATTGCAGCACTTGAAAGTTCAAAATTTGAAACTCAGCCATTGCCATTACCTGCTAATGAATCATTACCTTGGGAGAGCGAAGTACAACAATCGAAATCTTTTGATATTACATCAAACGAACCTATTGCAGCACTTGAAAGTTCAAAATTTGAAACTCAGCCATTGCCACTACCTGCTAATGAACCATTACCTTGGGAGAGCGAAGTACAACAATCGAAATCTTTTGATATTACATCAAACGAACCAATAATAGCAATTGAAAGTTCAAAATTTGAAGCTCAACCATTGCTACTACTTGCTAATCAACCATTACCTCAATTGCAGCAAATTGGCGGTAAATTTTCTGCCTTTTTGGAGCAATTGCCCAATTACTTAGGTAGATTTTCCACCGACTACCAACTGCCAATTATTTGTTTTGCTACAATTATTACAGTGACTATTGCAGTTAAGATAGTTTTAGCTGTATTAGATGTAATAGATGAAATGCCACAGGTAAATCGAGCTTTTGAGTTGACTGGAATTGGTTACTTAATTTGGTTTATTTTCCGATATTTACTCAAGGCTTCTACTCGGCAAGAATTAGCTGCACAAATTAGTTTTATCCAAAAAGAAATTGTCGAGGGACAAGATTCATAAGCTGTTATGCCTCCACATTTGCTTTCTTTCATAGTCAAAGAAGGCACAGGCAAACGCATTGTCACTGCTACTGATGGAAGCAAAATACCGCTCTAGCTTTCTCAGTTCATTATTTGACAGACTAGTTAGGACTTACGCACAAGCAACGGAAAATCGTAGACGCAAAGCGGCTTGCCGCAGGCTACCACAGAGGATACGGAGGAATAAGAGTTTGAGAGGTTTTTTGCGTGAGTCCTAACAGTATTGCTTTACCTGGACAGAAAATTGTTGATCTCGGCACAGGTACAGGAACATTAGCACGGGGCAAAGTAAAACTATTTGACCAGGAACTGGCCGCATTACTCCAAACGAACTATCCCACATCTATACTTCAGGTTCATCATCGAAATGGGAAGGCGATCGCAAAAACATCACAGTTGTAGTTACTCCTGAAGTCTTACCATGTCCGTAATCTCATCAAGATAAAAAACTTTTTAGTTAAAATTTTGATAAAGTCAGCGTTTAATTACGTAGTTTAATTGATTTTTTCCAACCAAGTTGGTATGATAGCTCAATCAACAAGACAAATGCGTATTAAAGTATACGCAACAAATTTTGATGAATAATTCATCCAGTTTAAACGCTTCGATAAATGACTGTTTCAGCATTATTTACCAAAAAATTACACAGTATTAATACTAGGAAATTTGTATAAAAATCATGAGAAAGTATTTACTTACCGCTTCACTGACTATATTCGTTGTCAATATTACCTTTACAAAACAGACTTTAGCAGCCACGCTGGCTGCATCTCCTGAGGTGACCATGGTTTGACAGTACTCAAGAGTGCGAATCCTGGAGGTTCACAACTAGCTAATTATATCCTTTCACCAACTGGGCAACAAATACTGGCAAAGTATGGATTTAGTAGTCCGAAGTCTGTTCCCGAACCTCAAGGGGTTGGTGGAGTTTTACTTGCTGTGAGTGTAGCTTTTGCCTTGCAAAAAAAGTTGGTTGCTGCCAAACAGCAAAAAGTTAAAGTGGGTGATATCTAACGACAAACTGCACAGCATCGACGCCGGACATCAAAACTTTTCTATCTTGTTTAAATCACCTGTTAGTAAATGCAAAGAATAAGCAAACCATGAACAAGTTAGGACTTACACACCGTAAAAATTAATCATGGTATGCATTTACCAAGCAGAAGTTGTTTCAGGCTTTAATTAATTCATTCTTTGATAGTAAATAGACCGGCACTCTATGGGCACAGCAATGCTGTGCCCTTACGACAGATGTGGTTTTTCAAATCATTCATATTTAGTCTGTCGAAGCGTAAGTCCTACAAGTAGCCCTTTTAAGGTGGGTAAAATTTTTGGACAATAATTCCTATTTTCTCTGTGTTCTCTACGCCTAATAAGGTTAAATAAATTATTTTTCAACCGCAGAGGCGCAGAGAGCGCAGAGAGCAAAGCAGAGATTTTATCAGTCACCTTGAAAGAGCTAGGGACTGTTTTCAAACCCCAAAAGTGATGCTACGCACAGTCGTTGGCGCAGCCTCTCGTAGAGAAGAGTCCGCGAACGTCAGAAACCTCCGCTCAGACTTTCCGCAAAATCTAAAATCCTCTCATTGTGTGACGGAATATGAATTAATAGTAGATAGCGATGAACAAGTCAGAGATCGACCCGGAGATCATGATGAACAAGAAAAATATTATTCGGGTAAGAACAGTAACCATACCTGTGGACAAGTTAGTCATCTTAAAGTTAGGGGAGGGAAACTTTGAACAAGGGTTTCCCGTGACCCTACAGATTGGCGATGAAAATGCCCGCCCTAGCGTGGAAATCACGGGTGCGCTTCCCCCTAACCCAGAAATTCCCCGCGATTATTACCGTTGGCAATCTATTTATCGTAATTTAAGGTTGCCATCTCGTCCTATTGGTTTACCTAAGGAACATAACCAAGCCCCCACCCTAGAAGACTGCCAGCAGGTGACTGAGGAATTTAAAGTACGTTTTAATACTTGGCTTGCTTCCGATTCTTTTCGTCCTATCCGCGAGAAATGGTTGGAAAAACTCATGTTTGCGGATAATATCCGTGTACTTTTACAAACCAAAGACCTCCAATTACAGAAACTCCCCTGGCATCTTTGGGATTTGCTGGAACGCTATCCCCAAGCAGAAATAGCTTTGAGCGCTCCCGCTTACGAACAAGTCAACCGAATAGCAACGACATCCGACAAAATAAAAATCTTAGCAATTTTGGGTAACAGCCAAGGAATTAATACTAAAGCAGACCAGGCGCTGCTTAATTTGTTACCCAATGCAGATATCACTTTTTTAGTTGAACCACAATGCCAAGACCTTACTGATCAGCTATGGGAACAGCATTGGCAGATTCTATTTTTCGCTGGACACAGTTCTACCCAGGAAACGAATGAAATAGGAAAAATCTACGTCAATCAAACTGAAAGTCTAACAATTAGCCAGTTAAAGTATGCCCTGATAAAGGCAGTGGAACGAGGTCTACAACTGGCGATTTTCAATTCCTGTGATGGCTTGGGATTAGCACGGGAGTTTGCAGATTTGCATATTCCCGAAATCATCGTGATGCGAGAGCCTGTACCTGATCAGGTGGCACAGCAGTTTTTAAAGTATTTTTTGTCAGCCTTCGCGCAGGGAAACTCGCTGTATTTAGCTGTGAGGGAGGCACGAGAAAGGTTACAGGGGCTAGAAAATCAATTTCCCTGCGCGACATGGTTGCCTGTCATCTGTCAAAATCCTGCTGAAATGCCGTTGAATTGGGGGGAATTGTCTGGAAATGCAGATAATATTCCGATATCTTTGGCTAAAACCACCCCAGTTAAAAGAATCACAAATCGGCTTGGCTTCTCATTCCTCCTACTGATCAGCATGGCAATGACTGGAATATTAATGGGGGTACGGTATTTGGGTGTGCTGCAATCATTAGAGTTAAGTGCGTTTGACCAACTGTTACGCTTGCGTCCTCCTGAGAAACCAGACTCACGCCTACTGATTGTCACTGTGACTGAAGAAGATGTGCAAGCGCAAAAACAGGAAAAACCTCAGGGTTCATTGTCAGACAAATCGCTTGCCCAACTGTTAGAAAAATTAGAGACATATCAACCACAAGTTATTGGTTTGGATATATATCGAGATTATCCAGTGGATAAGGATTATCCAGCATTGGTAGAACGAATGCGAAAAAGCGATCGCTTTGTGGCGGTGTGTCAACTCGACGATTCCCAAGCAGGAAAACCAGGTGTGAAACCACCACCAGAAGTTTCTCCAAAGCGTCTAGGTTTTAGCGATATTGCCGTAGATTCAGATAATGTCGTGCGTCGCCATCTGTTATCGTTAAAGCCCTCACCCTCATCTCCTTGTACTACCCCCTATGCCCTGAGTGTTCGACTTGCATTGGATTACCTGGACGCGAAGGGAATTCAGTTGCAATTTCCCCCTGGTGGTGCGTGGCAATTAGGGAAGCTGAGATTTAAACCAATAGAAACTCATACCGGAGGTTATCAAGGGGTTGACGCTTCTGGACACCAAATTTTGTTAAATTATCGTTCCCCTGGTTCCCTAGAAGCGATCGCACCACATATTACCTTGGGACAAGTGCTAACGGGTAAGCTAAATGCCAATGCAGTCAAAGACAACATAATCATTATTGGCACGACAGCAGAAACTTTTCATGATTATTGGTTAACTCCCTACACCACTCCTGAAGGGAAATTACAGGCAATACCAGGAGTATTTTTACAAGCCCAGATGGTCAGTCAACTGCTCAGTGCTGCTTTGGACGGACAACCTTTGTTGTGGACTTGGCCACTTTGGGGTGAAGTAATTTGGGTTTGGGGCTGGTCTTTTTTAGGGGGTTTGCTTAGTGCTTATCTGCACCGATTCACTTACTTAAGCTTGGCAGGAGGTATAGCTATTACAAGTTTATACGGTAGCTGTTTTATATTTTTAATTGCATATAGTTGTTGGGTTCCCCTCATTCCTGCTATGTTGGCTTTAGGAGGTAATAGTTTAATAGCTATAACTTACTTAAACATAAAATTTAAAATTAATAACAACACTAATTTTAAATATGAAACTCACAGATAAATTTTGAAAAGTATTACTGTATAATTTTTGCAGAATCCAAAATCCAGAATTCTAAACTGTTTAACTCCTAATTCTCTATGAAAAGCTATTGGCAAAAAATACGATTAATTTCTATATTCGGGATGGCTTTGTTGGGAATTATCGGCTATTATCCAATGATTTGGATAGCACCAGTTGCTGCCGTTCCTATTACATTTTCGCCTCCTCCACCTCCTCCAGACAGGGGTGCAACAGGCGATCGTGGAGGAGCTGCAAGTCGTGGTTGTGGTGTTAGTAATCAATCTGTCATTGCCCTAATACCTGTATACAAAGAGACACTAAAACAGGGACAAACAGAAGCAGTTTCTGTTACTAAAGTTTGGGGCTTGACGACTGAGGAATATCCAAGTTTTTGGTTTTTTGTCCCCTATCAAAAATCTGCAATTAATTTTATTGAGTTTGTTCTCAAAGATGAGTCAAGTAAACTAAGTCAAACTCTTTACCGAACAACGGTAACAATACCAGAAGTACCAGGAATTATTAGCATTCGCTTAGGCGCAACTACTCCCCCATTGCAAGTAGACAAGATGTATCACTGGTTTTTTAAGATTAAAATTATTTGCAATCCACAACAATCTCCAGAACAGGAGTATGTGGAAGGATGGGTGCAACGGGTTAATCTAAATCCTAAATTAGTAGATAGCCCGAAGCAAGCAACTCCTCAGCAACGGGTAAAGCTCTATGCTGAGAATGGTATTTGGTACGATGCCTTGACTACTCTGGCTGAATTACGTCTTGCCAAACCTGAAGATCCAACTCTAGCGGTGGAATGGATGAATTTGCTTAAATCCGTAGATTTAGAGAATTTAGCTAAACAACCCCTTATCAAATGTTGTCAAGCTCATGCAAAGCAGCAAAAATAACTAGTACAGCGGGCGCGTAAATAAACCTACCATACCCTCCGGGAAGCCGCTCTGCGTCTACAAAATGGCGCAAGAGCAAGGAATATAATTCTTTTGAATGAGTGAATGAGTGACTTCCCCCTTCACGTAGCGTCTCCTAGAGTTGTGGCTGATCCATGATTCATCTCGCCGCCAAATCAGAGATTATGGCGGGAGTCTTCTCATGGAATTAGATAAATAAGCACATATTTTAATACATACTTAAAACATCGACAATACCCCTCAACCTCAAGAATCGCTGGGTCTACGTGCGATCGCTTGGCTTTGAAACAATAGTAACCGCTTAGATAAAATGGGACAACTTAGATGACATCAGATCAAGCTTTCAAACGAAAGGTATTAAACAAGGTAACTCGGCGGCTGATTCCCTTGTTGTTAGTACTTTATATAATTGCTTATTTGGATCGGATTAATGTCGGGTTTGCAGCCTTGCAAATGAATCATGATTTGGGCTTTAGTTCCACAATTTACGGTTTCGGATCGGGGGTCTTTTTCCTGGGCTACTTTTTGTTTGAAATTCCCAGTAACCTCATCCTAGAAAGAATTGGTGCTAGGGTTTGGATTGCCCGCATTGCCATAACTTGGGGAATAATTGCCGCAGGAATGATGTTTGTCAAAAGCCCTTTGAGCTTTTACTTATTGCGTTTTTTCTTAGGAATTGCAGAAGCTGGATTTTTTCCTGGGATTATTCTTTACCTTACATATTGGTTCCCAGCAATTCAACGCGCTAAAACCGTAGCTTTATTTATGACAGCAACTGCGATAGCTGGGGTTGTGGGAGGACCCCTTTCTGGTCTGCTGCTGACTCTGCATGGAATTGCAGGATTAGCAGGTTGGCAGTGGTTATTTATAGTAGAGGGTTTACCCGCGATCGTTATGGGTTTTGTGGTGCTGAGTTATCTATGTGAACGTCCAGAGCAAGCTGAATGGTTGGAAGTAGAGGAGCGTTTCTGGCTCCAAGAGAAATTGCAGCTAGAATCCGAACACAAACAACGCCACAACAGCTACACTTTACTCCAAGCTCTTGTCAATCCTAAAGTTTGGTTACTGAGCCTGATTTATTTCACTCTAGTAATTGGTCTTTATGGTATAGGTTTCTGGCTACCACAAATTATTAAAGGTTTTTCTGGATTAAGTGATTTATGGGTGGGATTTTTGTCAGTTATTCCCTATCTAATAGGCGCGATTGGAATGGTCTTTGTTGGTAGCCACTCAGACCAGACTAGAGAACGCCGCACTCATGTTGCGATTCCAGCTTTTATTGGGGCATTTGGTTTAGTTTTGAGTGCTTACTCTCATCAGCCTGTGACTGCTCTAGCATCCCTTTCGTTGGCAGCACTGGGAATTTGGGGGGCTTTAGGACCATTTTGGGCTTTACCCACTGGCTTTTTAAGCGGTACAGCAGCAGCAGGCTCCTTAGCGTTGATTAACTCTGTGGGCAACTTGGGAGGATTTGTTGCTCCCTACGTTATTGGCTTAATTAAGGATGCAACTAATAGTTTTACCGGGGGGCTGCTTGTAATGGCAGCAGGACTGTTAATTGGTGGGATTCTCACTTTGGTAGTGCATCATGACTCTTTTCTAGAGGAACTGGATACTATCCGAAGCTGACTCTACCAGACACAGGGAAACATTATTTAGTGTGATTTAATACAATGTATCTACTGATATTAATTTTCTTGAGACAGCTCTGCTGGTAATTGCTGGACTTGTTCTAGTGTTAACCCTGTTACTCAAGTAAATTGCTTCAACAGTCATACACTGGCGCTGTAAATTATCAAATAGAAGCAATGATCAGTCCAGATCAGCCGCCTGAAAGAGCAACAGGAACGGAAAAAGTGCGATCGCTTGGTGGACTCTGTGGCAACAACGATAATAATGCTCGGATATAACCCGCAGAAGCAACGCTATGTAGGCATCTGGGTTGGGTCAATGATGACTTATCTGTGGTTATACAAGGGTGAATTGGACGCGGCTGAAAAGATGCTAACGTTTAATTCTGACGGCCCCTGAATGACGAGGGATGAGAATATGGCAAATTACAGAGATGTAATCGAGTTCAAGAGTAATAATCATCGGGTGATCACATCTCACGTACTGGGCGATGACGACTAGTGGCATCAGATTATGACTATAAACTATCGACGGAAGCAGTAGTAGAATGCCAGATTATACCTTCTCTTTTGCTGGCGTTGCGATACCGCGCTTAACTAGACTCGCTTCAAGTTCCTTAATAAATCTTAAGTCTTCCGACAATAGAGGCTGGCTTTCGCTAGAAGAAAAGTCCTTACTTACAGAAGGATTTCTCTCAAGGAAAGCAAATGCTTGCCGAAATTGACACGGATTTGCCAAAATTAGCGAGTCAAAGTGACAGGAAATAATCTGCTGAAAATCCCAACTTGCAACTGTATCAGCCCAGTTGAGGACTTGTCTTGGTGCTTGGGGAAAAATCAGGATTTGCAAAATAGGTGCGACAAATGGTCGCCCCTGACCTCGTAGAGCATCGAATGCTTGCTTCCAAGTTTCTTGCCAGCGAAAAGGAAATAAACCAAAGTAAGTTTTTAGGGTTCGCTGTGGTGCTTTGAGAGCATCACGAAACATTTGTCCGATTGTAGTAACTTCCAGCGCACTTGGACGGAAGTAAAGCGCAAACAATGAAATGCGTTGCCATCCCTTGCGGCGGTTGTCTTCATTGTCCTCGATCGCCTCCAAAGCATTGTCTCTTGCATGAAACAGTAAGGGATAAGGATCTAATTGGAGGATTTCTGGTGGGTCAACTGGAACAGAAAGTATAGAATCAGTTATGAGCAAAGTGCGCGATCGTTTGTGAAACACTGCAACTTCTGCAAAAGATCCTCGTCCCAAATTGATGTCTAATATTGCATAGTCAAACTCCAGAGCGAAGGGAGCAAGGCTTGAGTCATGTGGGAGTTCTTGAGTTCGTTTCTGGGGAAAACCTAGCCAACTAAGCGGCAGATTGAACGGGAAACTCCACTGGTGCGGGGCAACAAAGACTTGTGCTTGAGGAAAGCGGCGAGAAAAGGGGCCAACAAAGACTTTATGCTCCAGACCAGAACTGGTTGGCAATACGATGTACTTAACTTCACCGTGCTTTGCGACCAACTCATTAACCAAGCGGACACACTCAGTTGTTGGAGCAACGGGTGCATAGACCAGAAGACCTCCGGCAGCAAGTTTGACGACAGTCATACGAATCGGCACGATGGCGTAGAGAATGCCGTGAAGCTGATCGAATGTCCAGATAGTCTCAAAAACTATTTCCTTGCGAAGTGTCCGCCGCTTGCCGTAAGGGTAGAGTGGGACAGCAGGCCAGAATGGCCATGACCAATCTTTTGGGTGGCTCAAAGGATACATCCCTTGCTCTTGTAGTTCTACCCTCGACTTAGATCCAAGTGAGTTCATCGTCGTTCCATTGTCTTGGCGTGGGCCAGTTGTGAGAGTGCTGTAGTTGCTACAAGATTTATATAGCACGCTTGTCGGGCGAGGGCAACTGGCTAGAATTACAACTAGAACGCATCTTACGTAAGGGTTTATAACTAAAATCTTAAGACCGATTAGAACAGGGATGAGTTAAATATTTTCCAATGCCCCCCATATCCTCTGCTATATCTACTGTGTCTGTATTCCTGTCGTTGAAACCAGAAATGGAGAGAGCCAAGGTGAACCAATGAGTTGAGCAACTCGAAAGGCAGATGCGATCGCTCCTTCATGCAAGCCATCTCCTAAATAAGCTCCCGCATAGTAAGTATTATTCTCTCCATTAGTAGCAACTACTTCGTCTCGGTATCTAAAAGATTCAGTGGTATACAACGGAGTGTGATGCTCTTGAGTGTGAATAATCCGATCTTTGGCAATCAATCCTTCTAGTTGAAAGGATAAAAAATAATTCTCTGGCAATGAGATCCCGCAAAGCTTATTCAAGTAACTGTTATATCCCCATCGGGTGTCTGTCTGAAAGAAATCAAATTCTGAGGGATGGTGGATGTCATAATTATCATACATGGAAGTATCCGTATGAACTGTAGTTGTTACATAATTGGCTTTCCAAGCACAGAAACGTTTAATTTCAGCATCTGTTGGGTCAGCTAACAATGCGATCACTTGGTCGGGTGGCGTGGCAAACACGACTTTATCGAACTCCTGTATCTCACCCTGCGATCGTGAAGCGCTGCCGCCAGAGGCAGATCGCTCTATTTTCACACCATCTGGATTTCTAGAAATATTGGCAATTTTCACATCCAACAAAACTTCTCCTTTAAATCGCTCCAGAATTTTTTCAATATAGGAATATACACCGCCTTCAATCCTGAGCCATTTAACTGCGAGGTAGTCGCGTAACATCGGAATTGCAAGTTCTGCGGGAAAGTTGTCAATGAGTTCAAAGGGCATTGAGTAGCTATACATCGTCAGCAACTTTAGCCAGGTATTGCTTATATTTTGGTTATTTAGATATTGAGAGAGTGGCTGATCGTAAAAATCTTTCATCTTGGCAAATCGAGTTTCCAGCCATAATCCAACGGAACGGGCATGAAGAGCAGGCTTGATTCAGATCGTGATCACCTGTGTGGAAGAGATTCCACTTGCCAAATCCATAGTCTCGCAGGTCAATATCTTTGACAACGCAATAAACCATGTAGTTAGATGCAGAATACTCATAGTTGAGTTTTCGCCGCACGCTTTTAGAGAACTTTGACTCACCAATCATTTTGGCGGCTTTTTTGGGGTCAATGTTACAAATCACGGTATCACCTGTAAATTCCTGAGTTTGATGGGTGTTTAAATCTATCGCCTCAACGCCCATAACCGTCTTGTCTATGACTCTAAAATTCGTGACTTCATAGTTTAGTAGTACCTGCCCTCCGTGTGATTCAATCACTTTGACTAACGAATTGATCACATGCTCAAAATGCTGGGTTGGGTAAAATGCACCTGCTTGATAACCTTTGAACAAAGCAACCCAGGCATAAAATGAGAGTTGATTCGGAGGTAGCAAGAAATCAGGCCATTGCAAAGCTAATAGGGTTTGGGCGGCTTGGGGTAGCTGAAACTTGTCGAATACATCCTGAAGTGTACTGTTGAGATATTGGACGGCACAAAATACTTCACCTGCATGGTTGAGAAGTTCAATTGGCTTAACTGGGGGAGCCAATCTTTTCAAACCTGCACCCGTTTTTTCAACATCATTGAGAAATTGGCGAATGCGATCGCTATGTGCAGGAAACAGCGTTGATAATCGCTGGATCAGTTCCTCTGGTTCTGAAGGAATATCCAACGCATATCCCGGCATTCGCATGTGGTCAAAACCATCCGGATCGTACCGCTCAAAGGTTACTTCCTGATCCAAGCCCAGTTTCTTGAGTACCCGATTGACCGTTTGTCCTTCACCACAATCCCAAACATAGTGGAATTGGGCATTAAACGTGTATTTTTTAGCCATCGTAAACGTGTGACCAAAGCCTCTTGGATGCTCATGGGCTTCGAGTATTTGCACGGTCTTGCCAGAGTTTGCCATCAAAGCGCCAAAGACCAATGCTGATAAACCACTGCCTACAATTAGGTAATTCGGTTTCATAGGAGGTTTCCTCAAACAGCAGTATTCCGTATACCTTGCGAATTTCTTTGACATCAAACCAGTCCCTAGAGAAACTATTGGTATGGGTGGTAAAGTTCTCAAAGGCTCAAATAAGAGTGGAAGATGACTCTTTTTTTAAGGTATCTTTTTGTTCCATACTGGGTTTGTTGACTTGGATTTCGCTCCACTGAATTGAAACGCATTTGTCCGGCTGCTCTTGTTCGAGCAGCTAGCGCAGCATCTGTTCTAATGCTTCTTATGCGTGTGTTTGATTTTTTTCTTACTAGTAAACAATTAACTATGTATCCTTTTATCCAACCTCTAACTACAGAATGAGATTAGTTATAAATTATTGTGTGTTTTTGAATACAAATATAGTTGAAGTAATTGGGAATTACCTTAGGGTAAACGTATCTAGATCAATGCTTAATCAAACTTCGATACAAAACTTGAGCTAGGTATGCATTCTTTCATTCAGCTTTTAGTTATTGGAGCAATTTCGTGCTTTATCTATCACTCTTATTGAAGCATTAAGTAAAACGTCTTAATTAAAGTGTTACGTAGGTAATGAAAGTCAAAATGGATAACTTGACGAAACTAGAGTATTACCGCGCAGAGACTAGACATGAGTTTAGCCTACTAGGACAGCGAGTAAGTTGGTATGTAACTTGTCAATCGTTTCTAATTATTGCCTTTTCGTCAGGGATGAGTAATTCCAATGCCTATTTTAGGTTAGGCATAGGTTTCATACTTCCTACACTTGGCATTATTACCTCCATACTTATAAAGCCCTCTATTGATGGAGCGATCGCTATTATCAATAAATGGGGAGTTAAGGAGTATGAAGTGCTACAAAATGAAGATTTAAAGGATTTTAAGATAAAAAGAGCATACGAAAAGGTCAGGTTTAGCTCTGACAGAGAAGTTGAACAGAGAACGGACATAATACAGAGAGAAAGCCTTAAGTTTGCCAAACTCGTTCCCGTTGTTTTTATCTACGGTTGGATCTGTCTTTGTCTTCTAGGTGTCGCTGTCAACCTGAAATTCTAAACCAGACGTTAAAGGCAATTTAATAGAATATTGAAGGCAGAAATACGCCTGCTGGCTCATTATACAGTCCTATACTCATTAATGTCATTGGTCGAACTACGTGCAATCCTTTCTCTAAGCACCAACGCAATAACTCAGTATTGCGTGTTGGCAAGAGAAATCCTGATTGTGAAATTGCTGTTCCAGCGCTCAGTAATGCCTTGAGGTCTTCATTAGTGTGTGCAACTGCGTGTCCATCAAAGCCAAGTACGGTTGTATATCCTGTAATGCGACCGTTATGTTCAACTACTGTAAATGTTTTTTTATCAATCGCATCAAGTAATTCACGGTGACGAACATGACCATGAACTTGAAAACAAAGTTTGTCGCAGATATCGATATCTGCTGAGGTTCCTGTACGAACCAGATTCCCTAGAACTTCAAGTTGAAGGTTCGTACCTTTTAAAACAGTAAGGGGTTCTCGCACATGAAATCCAAGCTTAGTATATAAGGATAATGAACTACTATTATAGGCAGCTTGGACTAACCTAATGCCTGCAAACTCCTGTTGCCGTGCGTAATCTAAGACATATTGCATCAGATGCTTACCGATTGAACATCCTTGTGTCAGAGGGCTAACTGAGAGTGGTCCAATTCCAGCAATTGCTCCATTATTCCAAAGAAAATTGCTACCTACAATATGTCCATCTAGTTCAGCTACAACTGAGTAAATATTTAGACGCTTAAATAAAGATGAAAACCACTCAATTGTAGATTCGACTGAATCCAAATCTATCGGATAATTATGTTGTTCATTGAGTATTTTAAAAGCTTGGTAACAGATTGAAGCGCAATCATGGGCATCTTCAATTTTTCCTTCTCGTAAAATAAAGTTTGTATTTTTCATAATCACTAGACTAGCTGTTTCAAGATAGTAAACTCCTGAAGAGAGATCCATTTAAAAAATTAGCAAAAAACCACTAGAAAACCGAGGACTACCAACAGCCACACCAATTGCTTCACCAATCTGAGAAACTAGCTCAGGCGTAAAACCAAAGAGTCTCTTCTAGATAGAGTTGCAATCTCAGTTTCAACCCTTTCCAACATTGGACAATACGACTTTCCACAACTTTATCTAATGTTTGGGGAATGTCATTCTTATTGGGTGTCAGTGGCTTGTATTGCTATATCTATATTATTAGTGAATGACACCGAATCACACGCAGGATTTTGAGCGCCGACGGATAAGTAGCAATGTAAACAGTTTAATCTCCCATAACTCCAGTGTTTCAGCCGTATTGTACAGTGCGTCAAAAGCTGACCGCCCCTTGGCAACGATAAAATCATCGACTCCTTTCTCTTAGCCAAAAGGTAAATCAATTACTCGCAAGGAACAATCTTCATTTACCAGCAGCCATCCCATGCGACTGATAGCGGTTCTGACTCGCTGTGCAGTTTCAGGCTTGTTATCCTGGTCAAAGCAAATATTTACTTGTCTCCCCTCTGTTGCGAAGAGTGAGTGCGATCGCACTTGGCACATTCTGTAAAGCGTAGGCGTACTCCTATGGGGATCTTGCTACGTGTAGCGTCTCCAAGAGTTGGCATCGCCTTACAGAAAACCTCAAAAACAAAGCCTAAATGCGTAGCCCAGAGTTGGAGACGTTTCCGTTACTCTGGGCTTGTCGTTAGACATCACCTATTGTGGAAGAGTAAGCTATCTTGGATCGCACTCCCACATTCCCAAAATCGTATTCCCTATATTTCCAATAAAGCGATCGCCCCGATAGAATAATAATTTACTAAGCTATTGCAAATTCTGTAAATTTTCTCACATCTGGAGGCTGAAAAGCTAACACAATCTCGCTGCTATTTACACCTAAGTTTACTAATTCAGTCGCTATTCCCTCTTCTGTCCAGTCTTCCTCTATGTAAATTTTCTGGTTTTTAATCCGAATATGAATATGAGTATATTTAAGTCTTTTGCTGCCTAGCCAATCTACCGTCAACCAGAGATAATGATCATGGGTTTCATCAAATATTAAACAATTTTCTGAATGCTCACTAGGTGATTGACGAGATAAATTATCATATTCACTAAGCACCTGTTTAATTAACTCTCGATATTCTGTTAATCTATCCATAAACTAATTTCCTCCCTTTCATTGTTAAAAATAATAAATTCAATTTGATTACGTTTAACTACTGCTTGAATAGATTTTCGTTGAAAGAAAGTATCAAATATTGTATCTCTGATTGCTAGATAAATTTCATAGTTTTTATTGGCTAATTGTAAAATATCGCGGTAAAGAATATATTGACCTAAAGTATTTTCAAAATCTTTCATCGGAGAAGGACTGATAAAACTATTGATTTCTACAACTATTTTCCGTCCTTTTTGTTCTACTAATAAGGCTTTTTCTACAAAAAAATAAGTATAAAGTTCTGCATCTTTATACTGCAAAAAATAAGGGTCAGCTATAATTGTCCAGCCATCTTTAATTAAAGCATTTTTAACAGCTTCATGGTAAATGTCTTTTGCTGGCATTTTATTTCTGGTAAGATTGGCTAGGTATTTAGTGTAGTTAAACTGATTATACTAATTGACCAAGCGATGTCTACGATGGTCACTGAGCTTTGTCGTTGGCGTAGCCTCTCGTAGACAAGTGTGGGCTATTCGGCGTCGCACTTCTCCTAATTGTCAAAGGCTAAGACACCCCACACCACGAAGATCGCCTGTTATAAAAGATTAGAGCGATGTCTAGGACGGGTTACGCCTACGCACTTCGCACATTCTGTAAAGCGTAGGCGAAGCCCGCCGTTCGCGCACTGTCTCCAAGAGTTGGCATCGCCTTTCAGAAAACCTCAAAAATAAAGCGATCGCCTGTTGTGGAAGAGTGAGCGATCGCACTTCGCACATTATCAAAAGCGATCGCCTTACAGAAAACCTCAAAAACAAAGCGTAGACGCATAGCGGCTTGTCGTTAGACATCGCCTGTTGGGAAAGGGTGAGCGATCGCACTTCGTATTTTTATCAATTTACCAAATATGTTTAAGATTAAGCACAAATTCAGGTAGTACATCTTCTCCTGATAAACTAGCAGGAGATTGCAGCACTTCAACATCTCTACCAGAGCGATAAATTTTTACTTGCCTAGTCTCTAAATCAATTAACCAACCTAATCTAGCACCGTTGTCTCGGTACTCTTGCATTTTATTTTGTAGCCTTTTTAAACAATCAGAATCAGAACGCAATTCTACTATAAAATCAGGACATAGAGGCGGAAATCCCTCTTTTTGCTCCTGTGTGAGAGAATCCCATCTGTCACGTTTTAACCAAGACGCATTAGAAGAACGAACTGCCCCATTTGGTAAAATAAACCCAACCGAAGAACCAAAAGCTATGCCTAGTAACTCATCACGATTCCACATTCCAAGTTGAGCAGTTAAATTAGCATTGCGGTTGCTAGTTAAACCTCCAACTAGAGGCATTAGTAGCAATGTGCCATCAGCATTACGCTCAAATCTGATTAATTCATTTATCTGACATAACTGGAAGAATTGCTCATCTGTTATTTGAAGAACAGGAGCAAAGTTGATAATTAAGGCATCCATAAAAAAATTTAAACTTGAATATTCATTTAGAGTAGCTCGGCATAGACATCATCCTCAGCATTATCCCAAACTGTATCCAGCGATCGCCTTGCAGAAAACCTCAAAAACAAAGCGATCGCATTATTAGCTGCTTGAATTGTCTCACCTGTAAGTCGCAGACGTGATTATTCTAGTTGTAGCTTGGGGTAAACGCAGTGAAACCCAACGAATAAACTATGATCAAGAAGCAGACTTGATTTACTAGAGTGCTTTGCATGGTTTCAGCAGAATTAATCTCCACTTTGCGAGAACTTAGTCGAGCAGATAAGTTTTACATTATGCAGGTTTTAATCTCAGAGTTAGCCCAACAAGAAACTGATCTGATTAAGCCTGATCAGTCCTATCCTGTATGGTCGCCTTATGATGCAGTTGAAGCAGCAGATACCATGTTAAAAGTGCTACAAGCTGCTAAAACTCAAGACCATGCGTAACGCTGAACGGTATTCTTTTATTCCGATTGATGTTGCATTAGGCGAAGCCAGTTTCCGCCCCTATCTACCCCTTACTTTGATCTACCAGCAAAGTTCTGTGATCACATCCGGTCTGTTGGATACTGGAGCGAGCGTGAACGTGCTTCCTTATCCAGTAGGAGTTGAGCTTGGGTACGTGTGGGAGCAGCAGATAACTGCATTGAGTTTGACAGGTAATTTAGCTCAATACCACGCGCGTGTCGTGGTTCTTCAGGCAGTAGTTGGGCAATTTGAACCTGTACAACTTGTGTTTGCATGGACACAGGCTACAAACGTACTGCTGATTTTGGTGCAAGTTAACTTCTTTATGGAGTTTGATGTTTGTTTCTACCGTTCCCATTTACAGTTTGAGATCAGCTTTAAATCGGTAGCATCAGAGTAGATTTATTGTAGTTGCCTGCCACCTTACACTTCAGAGTAGCGGACGCAAGCCGCTGGTGGAGGCTATTATGAGCAGCGATCGCCTGTTGTGGAAGAGTGAGCGTTAGCATTCGCGAAGCGTCTCGTAGAGAAGCTCACCGTAGGTATCGCCTTACAGAAAACCTCAAAAACAATGCGTAGAGGTGTAGCAGCTTGTCGTTAGACATCGCCTGTTAAGAAATGCAATCCGTCTATATTTGACTTAGAATCCAGAAAAGTGGAAGTGTAAATTTTATGTCTAATTATCAAGAAGTACTACTACAAGCTAAAAGCCTAACTCCTGAAGAGCAAATACGCTTAATCGAAGACTTGTCAAGCTTAATTCGTCAACAGGTGACGATGACACCTAAGCCAAAGCGTAGTATCCTCGAATTACGTGGGTTAGGTAAAGAAATCTGGAATGGCGTTGATGCACAAGAATACGTTAATCAGGAACGTGATTCATGGAATGGCTAGTCCAGCTACAGGGGCAAATTGTGGGTTTGGATACTGCTCCACTGATTTACTTTATTGAAGAAAATCCTAATTATTTGGATGTTACAGATGCTTTTTTTGAAGCGATGTTTCGTGGTGAGTTTAGTGTTGTAACATCAGTTTTGACTATTACGGAAGTGTTAGTCTATCCCTTGCAACAACGAAACACACTATTAGCTCAACAATATCGTGAAATTCTATTTAATTCCCAAGGTTTGACTACTATCGAAGTTTTTCCTGACATTGCTGAAAATGCAGCACAATTAAGAGCAGATTATAACTTAAGAACCCCAGATGCTATTCAGATGGCTACTGCTATTCATGGAGGTGCATCATTTTTATTGACAAATGATGCGCGGTTGCCGTCTTTACCAGCGTTATCAGTGTTAGTGTTGGATACACTTATAGTTTGAGTCTTTTTGTATGTTGCGATCGCCTTGCAGAAAACTTCAAAAACAAAGCGATCGCCTGTTGTAGAAAAGTGAGTGCGATCGCACTTCGCACATTCCCAAAAGCGATCGCCTTACAGAAATCCTCAAAAATAATGCTATCGCTGTTGTGGAAGAGTGAGTGCGATCGCCTTGCAGAAATCCTCAAAAACAAAGCATAGACACGAAGCGCGGAACTGGAGACGCTCCGCCTCCGGGCTTGTCGTTAGACATCACCTGTTGTGAAAGAGTGAGCGATCGCTTTACAGAAAACCTCAAAAATAATGCTATCGCCTTGTAGAAAACTTCAAAAACTAAGCAATGACTCTTGTGGAAGCGTGAGCGATCACACCCCACATCCCAAAATCTCTCAAAGTGCGATCACACAAACATACTAATAATTATTTAACCAGACCCAAATATTAGTGAATAAATTTTGTCGAATCTCTTCTGGAATTAGAGTAACAATAGTGAGAAAAGCAACTGCTATTGAAAGCCAAAAGGTAGCTTGTTGAAGCCTATAATTTAATGTGATTGTTTTATAAGTTAAAATCTGTTCGTAAGATAACTTCAAAATACTAAGTTGCTGTTCACAGAATTTTCTGATTCTATCAATACGAAACTTTATGTCATCTCTTAAAAGACCTGGATCATTTTCATTATGTTTTTTCCTCGACATTACTGCTGCTTCTTGACATACATAACTCAAGAATAATTCTTCATTTATCCCTGTCCAAATTCTTGAATGTTGAAAGTATAAACCGTTAATTTTTACCATTTTATAGATTGCTGATTTTAACCTTGTGAGTGTAATTTTCCCTTGCATTTGACTACTTAAATCTGGTTCTATCTCAGTTTTTAAATCTATAATTATATCCTCTAAAACTTCATAAAAATGTTCTAATGCTAGCAACGATAGTAAATCATGAAGTGTATAATTAATTCTTCCAGATGGTGAATCTTTATGGAATGCATACTTCGATTTATCATAATCGGCTAAACTGATTAATACCTGATAGGTGTGAAAATTTTGATAAAACAGTTCGTTTCTATCTACTTCATAAAAAATCCACCAATTACTGTCTCTATAAATTGGATTTTGCTTGAAAGGATATCCTAAGCTTTCAAAAAAATTACAGCAGGCCCTAAATTTGTTAGAGGTTTTTAATAGATGTTGTTTTTCAGGAATTTCACGCAAAGAAATATTTGTCTTAATAACTTCAATACAGGGCAAATAACCAAAAGCCGAAAGACCAACACCGAAGTTTTTCCTAAACATAACTACAATACTTCTGTTTATCTCTAAGAAAAGTTCCTCAAGCTCAACCTTCCTAACACCCCAAGGTGGAAGTGTAGATAAGGAAGTAATTCCATACTTAAAACTAAAGTCTAAAATTTCATTTTGAGGGGATGGAACGCTTTTAATTAAGGTAATAAATTTACGAATAAATTCGTTTGATGGTTTAACAATAATTGATAGAACAATGAAAGAAGGAGCAATATAATTTAGATGAATATTGGCACTTTGTATCAACGTTAGTGATTTATCATTTTTTCTATTTTTAAATGAAAGTGTGCCGACATTAATGGATGAAGCGCCTCCAGCCCCAGAGTTATATATATCGTTAAACCACTGATTAAGGTTTTCTTTATCACCGACGGAAAATGAAGGGTAGTTGGAGAGTAAGTTATTTAAACCTTGTTGAAGCTTGGGAAAATCTTACGAAAAGAATAAGTCAGAGAAGCCAACTTGATCTAACTCAACTTCTAACTCACTTGGAGAAGCTATTAATTCATAATCGTGAGGGTGTAACTTATACTCTGCGTGGTGTTTTAAAGACTCCAAGAATTTCAGCTTGGGATTTTCAAGCTTCTCTGAAAATTCAAGTATTCTTTTCGTTGCCTTTATTCGTAATGATTGCCAAAATGTTCTCTTTGGTTTAGACCGATTTCGCATACATACAACTCTAAATCTATTGCAAGAAACATAAAAAGTGCTATATCTACACAAATTACCTTGAGACTTTACTGTTTATTGAATTTCCATATATCTTTTTTCATAATAACCAGTATCCTAAAGACTAGGTAAACAATCTAGGAATACTTGCCGCTAAACTGGCTTTCTATATCCAGTAAAAAGTCAAATAAATGCAGAAAGCACGGTATCACCGTGCCTCCTACCTTATTGGTTAGGTATAAACCTAGTCTATCCCTTCAATCCGGTCTTCAACTTCTTGGTACAACTCGCGCAGGCGATCTAAATTTTGCTCGCTAGTCTCCCAATAACCGCGTCCATTCACTTCCAATAAAGTTGATACAACCTTGCGGAAAGAATGGGGATTAAGGTTCAGCAACCGTTTCTGCATTTCCTCATCTTTGATGAAGGTTTCGTTAGTATCCTCGTAAATCCAGTTATCCACAGCGCCGGCTGTCGCACTCCAACCCATCGTATTTACCAACCGCTTGGAGAGTTCGCGCACACCTTCGTAACCGTGATTCAGCATCCCCTCGTACCATTTTGGATTTAACAATTTGGTACGCGCATCTAAGCGCACGGTTTCTGATAATGTCCGCACTTGAGCGTTAGCTGTGGTTGTATCTGCAATATAAGATGCTGGTTTTTTACCATCACCCCGCAGACTTGCCACAAGCTTAGTGGGATCTGAATCGAAGTAGTGAGAAACGTCCGTCAAGCTAATCTCGGAAGAATCCAGATTTTGGAAAGTTGCATCAGCAGTTTTCAAAGTACTTTCAAAAATCTGCCGGGATTCGTCCATTATTCCGGGGTTATCGGAATTGAACGAGAAGGATTTCCGATTGAGATACATGTCCTGCAACTCGGCTTCGCTATCCCAAGTACTGTTCTCTACCGCCAAGTTGATATTTGACGAGTAGGAACCAGAAGCGTTGGAGAAGACGCGCGTCGCTGCTTGACGCAGATTAATCCCCATATCCTCAGCTTGCTGCAAAGCATGTTTGCGAACAAAGTTCATTTCTAAGGGTTCATCTGCCTCAGCTGCCATCTTCACCCCTTGATCTAGCAGGTTCATTTGGTTGATGAACAAGTCGCGGAATACACCAGAACAGTTGATTACCACGTCAATTCTGGGGCGTCCCAACTCTTCTAGAGAGATCAATTCCAATTTGTTCACGCGTCCCAAGGCATCGGGAACCGGACGTACGCCCACCATCCACATAATTTGCGCTAGGGATTCGCCGTAAGTTTTGATGTTATCGGTTCCCCAAAGGACGCAGGCAATGGTTTCTGGCCATTTACCTTCATTTTCCGCCTTATTACGTGCCAAAAGCCTGTCTACAACGATTTTGGCTGATTGGACTGCTGCTGTTGTAGGGATCGATTGGGGATCGAGTGCATGGATATTCTTACCCGTGGGCAAGACATCCGGGTTGCGGATGGGATCACCACCAGGGCCAGGTAGGATATACTCCCCTTCTAAGCCTCTGAGTAATGCTCCTAGTTCGTTGTCGGCACAAACTTGTTGCAGACAGAATTCCAAATACTCAAATAAAGGTTTGAGTGTGGCTGTGTCAACTTTGGGATAACCTGCTTTATGCAATGCTTCTACCCAAGGTTCTTTTTTGCCCATGTTGAAGAAATTCAACCGGGAAACTAGAGAAACTCGCCCTTCAGCGTCGGTTTGCTCTTGGACAAGGGCGCTAACTGCTGCACGGGTTGCTAAGGTGATATCTTGCAATAACTGGACATCTTCTAAAATGCCTCGGTCGTTACTTTGGTAAATATCGTCAATATTACGCCCAATGCTGTTAGCGATAATTCCCGGTAAGCCTTGAAGTCCTTCTTCCTGACGATCTAGACTAGCAATATTGACCAGAGTTGCGATCGCTTCTTCTGCACTTGGCGGTTTCCCAATCACGTGCAACCCACAAGGCAACAACCTAGACTCGATTTCCATCAACCTGCGGTAGACGTTGCCAACAATATTATCCCGCTGATCGGCACTCATATCTTTGGAATCGGTTTCTGGCAGATTGATATCCTTATCCAGATTCACGATCCGGCATTTATCCATGATGCTGTTAACAATGGAAATGCCGCGTCCACTATCTTTCAAGGTTTGGTAGGAAGCAATTAACTCGCTGAGTTCCTTCAAACCTTTATACAAACCAGCATTTTCTGCCGGAGGTGTCAAGTAAGAAATTGTTTCGGCATAACTCCGACGTTTGGCAATTGTCGCTTCACTCGGATTATTGGCTGCGTAGTAATACAAATTGGGAATTGAGCCAATCAAGTTATCTGGATAACAGTCGCCAGACATCCCCATCTGTTTACCTGGCATGAATTCCAAGGAACCGTGAGTACCAAAGTGCAGTACAGCGTCAGCTTTCCAAACTTGCTCTAAATAAGTATAGTAGGCAGCAAAACCGTGGTGAGGACTAGCTGAACGGGAGAACAACAGCCGCATCGGATCGCCTTCGTAACCAAATGTAGGTTGGACACCGATGAAGACGTTACCGAATTGCTTTCCATAAATCAACAGATTTTGCCCATCACTGTTGAGATGTCCGGGAGGTGGGCCCCAGTTTTCTTCTAGGCGTTGAGAGTAGGGGGTGAGTGCCTCATACTCAGGAACCGACATTTTGTAAGCAATGTTAAGTTCAGGGCTGTTGTACTGCGCTTGAGCGTCATGGATGACTTCTTGCATCAACACTTCGGCTGATTCTGGCAATTCGGGTAAGTCGTAGCCATTATTCTTCAGGGCTTTCATCACCTCATAGATAGAACCGAATACATCCAAGTAAGCGGCGGTTCCGACGTTGCCTTTATCTGGTGGGAAGCTGAAAACGGTGATCGCGACTTTTTTATCCAGCTTCGGCTTGCGGCGGAGGTTAGCCCATTTTAAGGCGCGTTCAGCCACAGCTTCAACCCGATCGCGTAGGGCGATCGCTTTCCCTGTAGTCCCATCCCTACCCGATAAAATTATCGGCTCAATTGCCCCATCTAATTCCGGAATTGCAATTTGCAAAGCTACTTGAATCGGATGCAAACCTAAATCGCTATCCATCCACTCTTCTGTGGTTTGGAAAACTAAGGGTAACGCCACCATATAAGGACGGTTTAAGCGTTTGAGTGACTCAATTGCTTTGGGATGGTCTTGTCTAGCTGGGCCACCCACTAAAGCAAAACCAGTCAGCGATATCACTGCATCTACCAACTGGATGTTGGTATTTGGTTCATAGAAGTAGGCATCCACAGGCTTGGAGAAATCCAAACCACCAGCAAACACAGGTAATACCCGTGCGCCTAGTGCTTCCAACTCCTGCACCATTGCTACATAATGGGCATCATCCCCTGTAACTAGGTGAGTGCGTTGCAATACTAACCCGACACAAGGAGCTAAGGGATCTTTTAGATCGCTAGAAATATCCTTACGAGCTGTATACCAATTGAGGTACTCTCTGACATCTTCAAACATACTCGGAGCCAAAGGATGCCAAATCCCTAAATCGGGATAAACCACCGGCTGTTGATATGTCGAAGGTGCAAAACTTTGTTTCTCTAAACCTTTAAATACATATTTATCAGCTAGCATCAGCAAGAAGTTTTCCAGATTTTCTGGAGAACCACCTAGCCAATACTGAAAACTGAGCATGAAATTTCGGGCATCCTGTGCCTTGTCCATTGGTAGGAACTTCAGCACTTGCGGCAGGGTTCGCAAAAGCTTCAGCATCCCATCTTGGAATCCTGCACCGGATTTTTCTTTGCGTTTCCGCATGAATTGGGCGATCGCACTTTTTGACTGACCCAACTGTGCCAAGGAAAAAGTGCCCATTTTATTTAGGCGCATTACTTCTGGCATGGAGGGAAAGACAACGGAAACGTCCAGCTGATCGCGGTGTGGTTCTACTGCTGCTACTACTTTCTGTGCTAAGTCTTCGATGAAAATGAGGGAAGCGATGAAGATATTCGCACTCTCAATTTCTCGTTTGAACTCTTCGTAGTTCTCTGGGTCGCGGAGTTCCTCAATTAAGTACCCGCTGATTTCAATCGCCAAGTTGGGATTGTTCGCGTTAATCGTGCGAACCGCTTGCGACAATGCACTCTGGTACTGGGACTCAAGCACGACATAGACCACCTTGATTAAATTACGTCCGCGTAAGTTATCAGGCGCAATGTGTCTAATGGTGGACTTGACGTGTGTGAACATGCTTCCTCGGCTCCTTTGATGCGTGTTCTCTACTGCAAGTTCCTAGCGGCATCAGCAGCCACAGGTAACTTACTTATTGGCAATATGTGTTTTTTATCAGAAAACGCTTGCCCACTGGGCATTTTATCGTCTATCTGATACAAATCGATATAAAAAACGAAATATTTCTTTGTATTTGTTGACTGTGTTTAAAAGTATTAGCTCATTTATTTGTAAATTTTTTGTAATATTTTTGTACTTTAATCGTTAAATAGTTATTTAAAGATATTGTTAGAGCTACAAAAAACCCGTTTGTGCGGGTTGTAAAATTGGTATGCTTGGCAAAATGTGTAGGCGTAACCCGTCGTAGGCATCGTCTAGTTACTATAATTTCTTAACTAAGAATAAAGTTTAGCTTCCATCTGTTTCAAAATCTTCTTCGGATCGTTCTTATCTCCCTTTAGAAGTGTCAAAGTAGCAAAACTTGCAAGAAATGCAACAATTGTAGATCCTCCAGTTATTCACCAAAATCTCCAAGGTATGCCGTAGAAGCACTGTAAGCAGCAGCCCCAGATAGGGTACTAATTGCAGTACCAGTGTTAGCCACATCAAAAGCGCTAAATTAAATTATTCGTGATGTATAAGTACTTACCAGACTATAATAAATCGGGTATCTAACGGTACAGCTTTTCTTACTTTTGAAGCGATCCTGTTTTAATCAAAGACACTAAGGCACAAAGATAAAAATATCTAACCTTCACGTACCATCCAAACCAACATTCCCAATAGTATTTCCACCGGGGGAACGGTATAATCGTTCAGATCAATACTCAGTGTTTGCCTTTCTAATTTTAAAAATCGCCAAGCTGTACCACTGCTAACACTACCATAAATTGTCTTAATTGGTATATTATTAATTTCATTGAATTTTTGTGCGGCAATCATTTCTGCTGCACATTGCCCTAAACCCGGTTTTAAATCACCTTTTTTTGCTTCAATAATCACGATTACAGGAGCTTCGATAAATATTTGTTCGGGTGAGCGACTAATTAAAAAATCACACACTCCACTTAAGCCTAGCTCCGATGCGACGGTAAAATCTTCACCGGAAAAAAAGCTGACTTTGCGTTCAAGAATTTTCCGAACTTCTACGAGGATAGGACTAATAATTAACTCTGAGCGAGCTTTTTCTGAACCAGTTGCTGTTGCTAGTGGTAGTCCTTCGCTTAGTGCTTCTTTGAGGTAAAAACTAGGTTCTATGGACTGCGTTTCAGGTAAAAACCGTCCACTTTCAGCCGTAGTTAAGTTAAAGTCGCGTTTGACTTTTGAGAGGGAGAAGTCGCTATAAGACATTATCAATATGATTAAATATTAATCTATGAGTATTGATCCTATCGCGTTTATAGCTGTTTTTTTGGGAATGGGATCAACAAGAGCGATCGCTAACTTGCAGAATGTTTTAGGATAAATCACCGATTCGTGGATGATGTCACTGAGCTTGATTATCATCTGTTTTAGATTGCAATTGCTGAAGCTGAATAGTTAAACCAGTAACGCTGACAATTCATGCGAGCGCTACTCCTTCAGTGAGCATATTTACTGCAATTTTTTGAGCTTTTTGTTCAATACCCTGTTCAAGCCCTTCTTGCAGAATATCTTGATAAATCACAGATATCGCGCGTAATATCACTTGGCTTGATTACCGAGAGTTTTAGCCTATAATTGTTGAACTTGTTCAATAGTTAAACCTGTGACATCTACTATTGTTTCAATATCGATACCTTTGTTAATCATTTTAATGGCAATTTCTTGAGCTTTTTGTTCAATACCTTGTTCTAATCCTTGTTCAAGCCCTTGTTGCAAAATATCTTGATAAATCACAGATTCGCGCATAGTATCACTCCGCAAAATTTTTTTAATCAACTCTTTATCTAATACTAGCCATAAGCTTTTACTGCTGTTGATGCAGCAACATTACTGCGGATTCGGGTATCGTTTAGTGCTTCAATAACTTGGGCAACTTCTTCTAAAGTTCGTGTTTTATCCTCGGTTTGACTTAAAGCTGCAAACGGTAGCAAACCTGGAGAACTGAAAAATACTTCGGTTGGCTGTTCCCAAAGTCGAATTACTTCAAATCTGTGCAGACTATTTTATAGAACAAATTCCGTTTGGTAAACTAGCTCAGAATCGCTTGGTTTTAGGTAAATAACTACCTGACGCATTCGTTTATGGGGAAATTTTCGATACACCTGCAAACGATAATCATTCATCCGAAAGGGAATATCGGCTTTGGGTGCAGTTTGGAATTCCAGATGGAGAACAACTTCATCCGACTGCAATAAAATTAGTGCATCGGCGCGGATGTGTTCGAGGGATAATTCAGATGGACTAAGTTCGGTAAGTGTAATTGGTTTACCGAGTAGCCATGTTGCAAAGTCGGCTGAAAATGACTCTGCGATAAATTTGCAGACGTTATCGAACATAGCCTGCAATTATATCAGTAATATTGTGCCTCTAGAAATTAGGAACGAATTAGGTAATATTTCCCTCTTGACTAATGACCCCTAACTCCTGACCATTAACTAATGACTCAAGTAGATATTCTCATCCTATCAAATGGCCCAGGTGAGGTAACAACCTGGGTGCGTCCAGTCGTAAAGGCGTTGCGGCAAGAACTAGGGAATGACCATTCTGTAGTGAGGATTTCTGTGGTACTATCACCTTGCTCAAATGCCAGTGGTAAAGAAGCAGCGATCGCTCTTTCTTACCCAGAAGTAGACAGAGTTCAAGGAGCAGAGCATTTTTGGCAATTTTTGCTTCGGGGCAAAACATTTGAAAATTGGGATTGGAGAAGTCGCGGTGTAGTTGTTTTCCTCGGTGGCGATCAAATTTTCCCCGTAGTCATAGGCAAAAAGCTCGGATATCGCACAGTGATTTACGCCGAATGGGAAGCCCGTTGGCATAACTGGATTGATCGCTTTGGGGTGATGAAACCCGAAGTTGCTGCCCGTGTCCCCCAAAAATATGCTCACAAATTCACCGTTGTCGGTGATTTGATGCTAGAAGCAGCAGGTGAAGCCGGGGAAAGCCTAGATTTAAATTCCCCTCTGCCCATCACTTCATCATTCAAAACTGAATTGATTGGTTTACTGCCTGGATCAAAAGCGGCAAAATTAGCTCAAGGAGTGCCATTAATTGTAGGCATTGCCGAATACGTTCACGCAAAAAGGCCCCAAACCAGATTTGTGATTCCTGTAGCCCCAACTTTGGATTTACAAACTTTAGCTACTTTTGCTGATCCTCAAAAGAATTCTATTGCTGAAATCTTTGGCTTTGGCGGTGCTTGCTTAATTGTCCCAGAGGATGCTAGAGGCAAGGCATTGCTAAAAACAACAAAGGGCTTAACTGTGGAACTCTGGCAAGAAAACCCTGCCTATGACTTATTATCGCAGTGCTGTATCTGCTTAACTACAGTGGGAGCAAATACTGCTGAACTTGGTGCTTTAGGAGTGCCAATGATTGTTTTGCTGCCAACTCAGCAACTTGACGCTATGCGTTCTTGGGATGGTTTACCTGGGTTGTTGGCAAATCTGCCAGGAGTAGGTACACCCTTTGCTAAGGTGATTAATTGGTTATTCCTGAGATTTGTGAAACGCAAAGGTTTATTAGCATGGCCAAATATCTGGGCACAGTCAGAGATAGTGCCAGAACTTATAGGTAAACTTCAACCGCAAGAAGTTGGGGAAATGGTTGTACACTTATTAGCCCATCCAGAAAAATTGGATGATATCCGCGCTAAACTCCGTAATATTCGCGGCGAAAGCGGTGCAGCCCAGAAGATAGCTACTTTGGTGAGGGAAGAGATTGAAAAGCAATTATAGACGTGACTATTTCAAAAAGACTTCGTCGTGAGCGCTACTTCGACAACGCTCAGTACCATCAAGGAATCATTGGTCACTCAGAAGGTTCTCCATCCCTGCGCCCAAGTTCATAAATGCCAGCGCCCATACAAGCTAATATACCTGTACTAATTCCCCAACTCTCACCTAAACTAATTTCCAGACCCCAGTTAAATAAAGCGCCAACTACCAAAAAAGGCACGATGCTAAATAATGAGGCATAGAAAGCATTTTGGGATTCTCTGGCTTTACGAGTCTTTTCAAATTCTGATTGGCTGGTGTAAAGCGCTCGCTCGGCAAAGTTAAACCAGCGGTTGAGTTGCTTGATTACCCATTCACTGACTCTGGAAAAACCTAGATATAGGGCTAATGACCACAAACTCGCTCCGGCGATCGCGATCGTGTCTAACTCAAAGGAAAAAGGTAAAATTTCAGTCAGCATGGGTTATGGGAGTCCTGCAAAGGGTCAACTTTAGCTTTGATGTAGATGCTAAATAAACCTCTTGTGCAATTTTAAGCATAAATGCTAACAAGATTTCAACTACTTGGCAACTTTTCTGCTCCTTTAAGCTAGGATACCAATCTATAAAAATGTGATTTGATTAATGACTCATCGTCTAATTCTACACCCGCAATTAGTTCCTGGGTAGCCTTAGATATTTCAGTTGTATAAGATTGCAGTGTATCATTTTTGACTACTTCTGTGATAGCAAAATGAAGAAACAGCCGCATCATTACTGAGTCTTCTGCGTTTTTATGATCACCAGATTGAGGTACAATCCGCAAAATATATTGCAGTATCCGGCGACAATACCTTTATCCAACTATCTGCATTGGTAAACTGAGGATGCTGCCGATAAAACTCAGCTGGTAGCCTAAACCCTGCACTGTTACCAATTTTGGTAATCCGAACGCTGTAGGAGTTGCTGATCTTCAAGCGGATCTACATAACCTACTTAGATAATAGTAATTTCTTACGCAATGCATCGGTCTGCATTGTTAATGCATCGGCTTGCAATGTTAATGCGTCAGCCGCATTGTTAATGTATCGATTTACAATGTTAATGGGTCGGCCACATTGTTAATGTGTCGGCTTACAATGTTAATCGGTCGGCTTACAATCTTAATGCGTCAGCTTACAATGTTAGGGAAATCTGGTGAGACATCAATCCAGATTTTGCAGCCCCATCGCAATCTTACTATGCTTCTCGATTTGCCCCATCACTTGTTTTGCTCGTTGAATCACCACCGCTGGTAAACCTGCCAACCTTCCCGCTTCAATACCGTAAGACTTATCAGCGCCTCCCGGTTGGACTTGGTGCAAAAAGATAATTTGATCGGGTAATTCCTTCACCGTCACCTGATAGTTAGCCACATTCGGCAGAATACTAGCCAGTTCATTTAACTCGTGATAGTGAGTCGCAAAAATCGTTCGCGCCCGAATATCCACTGCTATATATTCTGCCACCGCCCAAGCTATGGAAAGACCATCAAATGTCGCTGTCCCGCGACCAATTTCATCTAACAGTACCAGCGACCTAGATGTGGCATGATTGAGAATATTTGCGGTTTCATTCATTTCCACCATGAACGTAGATTGACCAGTTGCAAGATCATCCACTGCACCTACACGAGTGAAAATGCGATCGCATATTCCCAACCTAGCAAATCTAGCTGGTACAAAACTACCAATTTGCGCCATTAGCTGAATCAATCCCACCTGACGCAAATAACAACTTTTGCCACTCGCGTTTGGCCCAGTGAGAATGATTAAATCAGGAGTAACAGAGGAAGAGAGAGGAAGAGTGGTGGATTTCTTCTCCTTCTCCTCTGCGTCCTCTGCGTCTTCTCTGCGAGACGCTTCGCGATTGCAGTTCGTTTCTTCCCCTCCCAATTGAGTCGAATTTGGCACAAAGAAACCCGCAGGCAAAGACTGTTCCACCACCGGATGACACCCATCAACAATGTTTATCTCCCTTCCTGGCAACATTTCTGGACGACAGTAACCTTGATGCACCGCCAACTCAGCTAACCCACACAACACATCTGCCGCCGCCACTGCACGAGACAGATTGCGAATTACTTCCGCCTCTTGTGCTACCTCTTCCCGCAACGCTGTAAAAATCTCATATTCCAACTGATTTAAATCGTCTCGCGCCGTGAGAATCCGGGCTTCTCGTTCTTTCAAATCAGGGGTGATGTAACGTTCCTCATTGGTCAGGGTTTGCTTGCGGATATAATTAGCGGGTACTTGGTCAGCTTTGGTGCGGGAAATACTGATATAATAACCAAAAGTTTTGTTAAATCCTACTTTCAGTGTCGAAATTCCCGTCTTAGCCCTTTCATCAACTTCTAAATTGGCAATCCATTGCTGATCCGCTTCTACAGTCGCTTTCCTTTCATCTAACAGGGAATTCACGCTAGGGCGAATTAATCCGCCTTCTTTGATTAGTATGGGTGGTGACTCCACAAGATGCACGTGTAACTTTTGTGCTAATTCTTCCAACACACTTGGGACTTTCTGCAAAGCTTTGAGGAATGGAGAACAGGCCTCAGTTACTAAGCTGGATAATTCTGGTAAGCGTGAGAGGGAATCTGCCAAAGCTACTAAATCTCTAGCATTAGCCGTACCAGAACCCGCCCTTCCCGTCAAGCGTTCTAGGTCATAAATTTGGCGTAACAACTGCCACAAATCTTGACGCAGGGGCGTATTTTCCATCAATTCTTGGATAGTATCTTGCCGGGCCCGAATACCTTTAATATCGAGTAGCGGTTGTAACAACCACCGCCGCAAAGCCCGCCCACCCATCGCTGTACTAGTTCTATCTAAAGCCCAGAGTAGTGAACCGTGATAAGTGCCATCCCGGACGGTTTGGGTAATTTCCAGGTTACGGCGGGTTTGATTGTCAACAATTAAGTAGTCGGTGACAGTGTAGCTGCGAAGTCTTTGAAGGGTAACTGGGTTTTCTTTTTGAGTATCTTCTAGGTATTCCAGAAGACCACCAGCTGCACGAACGGCGAGGGGAAGATGATCACAACCGAGTCCTTCGAGCGATCGCACCTTAAATTTCTGCAATAATCTTGGTCTAGCTTCGCCTTGGGAAAAGGGAACTTGCGATCGCAAACTATAGCAAAATGATGGTGGCAAACATTGAGGAAGATGTGGCGAAGTTTCTCCAGGACGCAGCAAACTACCCAAATCCGGCGCATTTGTCGGAACTAGCACCTCTGAAGGTTGCAAGCGCATTAATTCCTGTGTCAAATATTCTAAATCACTACCTTGAGTCGTGAGAAATTCACCTGTAGAGATGTCTGCATAGGCTAAACCCCAATGATTTGCGGCAATTACTACTGCTGCCAAGTAATTATTGCGACTTGATTTGAGCATTCCCTCTTCCAGCAAAGTGCCGGGGGTAAGAATGCGCGTTACCTCTCGCCGCACCAATCTACCAGCAGCTTCTGAAGCATCTTCCACTTGGTCGCAAATTACTACTGCATAACCTTTTTCTACCAGCATCGTCGTGTAGCGTTCCCAAGCGTGGTGTGGAACGCCAGACATCGCCACTCGTCCCTGTTCCCCAGCTTGCTTGCTAGTGAGGACTAATTCCAATTCTTGCGCTAGTTTTACAGCATCTTGGAAATAGCATTCAAAGAAATCTCCTACCCGATACAGCAATACTGCGTGAGGATATTTATCCTTCGTCTCGACATAGTGCAGATACATTTGACTTAGCTTACTGCGGTCTACCTGTCGATGGTCGGAAATAAAAGTACTCGCGTCGGGCTTGTTAGATGGAGTTTCAGAATGAGAAGCGGTCATAGATGCTATTGGGTTACGCACGGAAATTCCCCAATCTCTGATGATAGCTTGATGTTAGAGATGAATAGCGATCGCTCAAGGATTTTTTACCCTTCGTCATATTAGCTTGCTGATTTGCCCATTGTTGCAGCTACTGTGATAAAGTGGCGATGGCTTCGCCAACACCTACGGTGAACGCAGTATGGCGAAGCTTGACGAACTTTGTCCACATCCAACAATTCTAAAAGCTTCCAGGCATGTTTGATTTTTTGGTAATCACTCTTTGTAGTGCTACGAGTTGCAAGTTTTAAGCTTAGTTCTAAACTATCTTTGTCAATAATTTCTACATTAGCATTCTTGGGAATAGAATTTTATTTAAATCACTGTCCGTAAAATTTTTTCAGAGTTGTCATGTAACTAATAAATTAAGCTTCCATTGCTTGTACTATTAAATGGCAATGACTATCATCTATATTTCATTAATGTCATAGTTGCTAAAAATAACTATGCACGGAGTTACCATAATATTTGATGATAACGTAATGTTATATGGAAATTGCGATCGCTTAAGAATATTTTATCCTTTTGGTGCGATCGCTTCGACGCGTAGGTGCTGGGGTAGCTGGTTCATAAGCCTTGAGTCCCCCATCGCCCGTAAAAATTTCTATTTGAAATGTGCTACTGGTTTTGGCGTAATATTCAGCCACAGTCTTAATTGTCGCATCTCCAATGGAAATCTTTCTAGATGCTAGAGTAGGCCATTCAGTAGCTAACTGCTTCAATTGTGTGGAATTCCAAAGTTCACCCACTTGAGTTTCAAAAACTCCCCAAGGTATAACTCCATCCGCTACTTTCACTAAAATATTACTGAAAGCTTGAGCAATTTCATATCTTTTACAGTTAGCTTGTGCAATGTGATTACCAGTTTCTATAATTGTTGCTATTGGGAGTATAAACTTTGCACCTTGTTTTTCTTCTTCCTGAAAACGGGCTTCAACTCTTTTTTTATCCCATTTATCTTTATCAGTACCACAAGTCTCTTTACCAGGTACACCTAAGTAGACGCAAAGTATGGATGTGTCAATAATCAAAACCTTTCTCATATCTCATTTTACTTATTATCAGAAAGGCTCTTTTCAATTGCGCCTTTAGTTGCTAATCTGCCCAAAGTCCCTGATGCTAGTAAAAGAGGAAGATTTTCAATATCTTCTAAAAGTGTAAGCTTACTTTCTCCAGTTTCTTTATCGCGGTGTGCGACAACGACGAAAGGAACTATTTCTGGCCCTAAAGCATCAAGTAAAGCTGGATTATGGGTAGTTAGTAAAATATCAATTTTTCTTTTGCTGCCAATTTCTCGTAGTATTCTTACCAACAATTCTGCACGCGAAGGATGAAGACCATTATCTATTTCTTCAATTACAAGTTGACTACCTTCTGGTCGTGTAAGTAATGCTGTGAGAATTGCTAGAAAACGTAAAGTTCCATCTGACATACTTCTAGCATCAATTTCTGTAATATGACCAGGTTTCCATTCTTCATGACAATAAAGCATAGCATCAGTTCCAAACCTACCGACTTTTTCCGCCCAGACTTTTTGTATATCACCTTCTGGTAAATCTTTAATGTAGGTGGATAAAGTTGATTCAACTTCTGCTTTTTGTTGATCAGGTAGTGCTGCTAGTAAACCTGCAATATTTGAAGCATCGCTTTCAAGAGTTTCAGACAGTGGTGAATAATCCCGCATATTAAAAGGAATTGGATTAAAAATAAAAATATTATTTAAAGTATTAATTGTTTTATTGATACCAATTAAGTTTTTATTTAAACCATCTTTATCATGATTTTTACGTCCAATCGAATACCTAAATAAGTTGATTATTAACTCTGAACTAACTAAAGCATCTTTATCTATATCTAAAGGATAAGATATGACAGATTTATCACTATAAATAGTCAACTTTTTATCTAAGGTCTCTTCTTGAATTCCACTATTTATTAAGTAATAATTATTTATAATTCCTACATTATTCTCTTGGCGAATTATATCTAATTCTAAAGTTTGTAAAAATGGTTGCGTCTGTACTGTGATACTATAAATATAATCAGTATTGTCATCTTCGCCCTCTACAATTGACTTCAAGGTAAATTGAGTTTTCGGTCTAAGTGCAGCCCACTCTACACCACCTCGAATTGAAGAAAGTTTTTCATCTCCTACTAAAGCTACTTCAATCCCTTTGCCTTTCACTATTCTTTTCAAAAATTCCAAAGCCTCAATTACATTAGATTTGCCACTCGCATTCGTTCCAATTAAAATAGTCAACGGGTCTAATGGAAGCTCTGCATAACAGAAACTTTTCCAATTTTTGAGAATGAGTTGCTTAAGCATGATCAACTCCAAAAATGCTAAAATTCTATTTTTACTAATACTCTTGATAACAATTTAGGGTGCAAATTGCAGAGTTTAATACAGCTTTCAAATTTTACTCACCTAACCATTCTTCACGAGAAACTCCAGCTTGTCGCAATAGCCGCGACAATAGACCCACACTAATATCACCCTCATGAGGATTGGTAATAATTACAGTAACATCACCTCGCCGCATTTGTGGATGCTTTCCTCCGGCATAGGGGCCTTCAAAACCCAACTCTTGCAGACGTTTTACTAAATCACGCCAAGAAACAGGAGTTAATCTAGACATTTTTATACAGGTTTGGTCAGTTCATTGAGGTTGATACTAGCAATTACAGGAATCGTTAACCCCAAATGTAACCGTAGCGCCAGCCAATCACTTAAAGCTTCTTTTAATTCCCGTCTACATCCCTCTAGGGTTTTATGACTTGCCCAGACTCCTTGTAAGCTTGGAATTTCACCCCAATAAGTTTGATCATCTTCAATGATCTCATAAACCGCTAGTTCCATTGCTTGGTCAATGTAGCTTGCCAGCATAGCAATTAAAAAATCCAGTACTCTACCTAAATTTAGCTCCTACCAGTGGCGATCGCACAAAGTTTTTTCATCCTTCAACATCTCACCAAAAACAACAAAGCTAGTAAGATGAGTAAAAAATTGCATAATTACTCATTTCACTAGCTATATTTTGCTGCGCTTTTGATAATTTATGCTTCTGGCGGCAAATCTACACTGTAAAGAGTTTTCCCTACCAAGTTACGCAATGTTACCGTCATCACCTTTGTATAGAACCCATTTGATATCTTTTTTAGCTGGCAGCTAGTCTTTTAAGCATCAGTCTGATAAAACAAAGCTTGAGCTTGGCATTGGCACGAGCGA
>NZ_JBALCN010000049.1:0-47645 GCF_036919615.1 Nostoc sp.
ATTTCAATCTTAAAAGGGCGGCTCATGGCTATTTTAATTTATCGAGTTTCTTTTCTCCATTATATGCAGCTTCATATAAAATTGGTATAAGCTGCTAATCGTTGGCTCGTAACAGCATTATTGCAGGGATTATAAACGTATATTTAACTAGAATTAAAGTATTATAGCAATTCTTGTTTGGATACCATAGGCGTTAGGGGCGTACAGAAGTGCGCCCCTACAAAAGATACATCAGTTTAGCTATAAGTTAATATCTACCGTTTTCCGGGTATTAGAAAAATGAAGTTTACAGACTGGGCGACTAGGGTGCTACTAATCTGGCTGATGTTTGCCACTCTAATTGCAGTGCTGCTAATTGGACGAGCGACACAATTACACAATAATCCGATAACATACCATACATCCAATCCACAGGTTACAGCCTGGAGTCAATATCCCCAGGCGCAATTCCAATCAGCTAAAGAGCCTGAAAAGAAATTTCAACGTGTTATCAAGTCCCCAATCAAGATTAGCAAGCCTTTAGCAAGATACGTAACCACTCAAGCTTTTGCACAGTACAGACCTAATTATCAAGTTGCTTCGGTTGACCCAAGTAACTATGGAGAACGTTACACCCAAGATGTTAACGGCGTAACTCTCAACAACCAACCGATTATCGTCCTCCATGAAACTGGTTATTCTGCTTCCAGCGCAGTTAATTTCTTTCAAGTAGCTCATAACGATGAAAGTGTGCAAGCAAGTTACCACGCTTTAATCAAGCTAGACGGAACAGTAGTTTATCTAGTACCGCCAGAAAAGCGAGCTTTTGGTGCGGCTAACTCAGTATTTGAGAGTTCCGAGGGAGTGGAAACTGTGCAGACTAATCCGAATTTGCCAGCGTCTGTGAATAATTTTGCTTATCACGCTTCTTTAGAAACACCGCCAGATAGTTATGACAGTAGCAGCCAACAAACCCATAGCGGCTACACGGAAGCTCAATATAATTCTCTTGCTTGGTTAATTGCTCAAAGTCAAGTTCCAGACGATCGCATTACTACCCACCATCTTGTAGACCGTTCCGGTAAAAAAGTTGACCCGATAAATTTTGATGGGAATAAATTTCTGAACTTACTTAATACTTATCGTCAGGTTAGACCAATCTATAGAGTAAGTAAATAAAAAGTGGGGCGTTACGTTACGCGATAACACAACGCCAAGTGCTACAACGGAGGAAACCTCGCTTCGGGTTTGCCAGTCACCTACAGCGATGGACTCACCGCAACGCACTGGCTCCCCGACATTTCTTGAAAGGAAAATTATCGAAGCTATTTGCTAAAGCTATAAATTTGCTGTGTCTCCAGGCGATCGCTAATCGATGAAGGCAGTGTACCATCTGGGAATGTCTGTCGATCTAGTTGGACTTGTAAATTACTCAAAGGATCGCAACCAGAAGAAATCAGAAATTCTATTTTCTGGATGTAAGGCAAAGTTGCTAGGTTGTCTAGAATTTGGAAGATAGCCTGGATATAAGGATGACTACTTTGTTGATACCAATCACAGCTAGCAACTTTTGCCTGATCAAAACCCAAGTGTACTGTTAAAGATGGCTCGTCAAATATAGCGATCGCTAAAGGACGCGCTTCTTCCTGTAACAATAAATCATTACTTCTCGCTAAGTGTCGCAGTTTCTCTAAGCGTTCATAACGTTCCGTTACAGCTTCTGGGTCATCTTGCCAGTGGATTGCTACTGTTACCAGATAAGTCTGTAACAGCATATGACCTAGCTTTTTCGCCTTTGTCGCCAAATAATAAGAATTGTAGTCATTAGCCTCAATTAACAATGGCAAGCGATCAACTACTTCCAACCCATAGCCCTTGACTCCAGCAATTTTGCGGGGATTATTGGTAATCAGGCGAATCTTTTTGATCCCCAAGTCCATCAGCATTTGTGCCCCCATTCCGTAGTCTCGCAAGTCAGCAGGAAATCCCAAACGCTCATTCGCCTCTACTGTATCCAGCCCCATATCCTGCAACGAGTAGGCTTTCAGCTTGTTAATCAAACCGATTCCCCGTCCTTCTTGCCGCAGGTATACAACTACACCTTGACCAGCAGCCTGAATCATTTTCAGTGCAGCTTCTAACTGCATCCGACAGTCGCAGCGCAAAGAACCCAAAGCATCGCCAGTTAAGCATTCTGAGTGCATCCGCACCATCACTGGCTCATCTTGGAAGTTAGCTGGATCACCCTTGACAATTGCAACGTGTTCTGTGTTATCCAGAGTGTGGCGGTAGGCGTAAATTTCAAACTGACCGAATTGACTAGGCAGCTTGGTAATCACCTCACGATACACGAGGCGATCGTGCTGTAGGCGATAACTGATTAAATCCGCAATACTAATAATTTTTAAATTGTGACGTCTAGCGTATTCAACTAACTGCTGCAACCGTGCCATTGAACCATCGGAGTTTTGAATTTCACAAATTACACCCGCTGGGTATAGCCCTGCTAGTCGAGATAAGTCTACAGCCGCTTCCGTATGTCCTGCCCGTTTAAGTACGCCTCCAGCCTTAGCCCGAATCGGAAAAATATGACCAGGACGACGTAAATCAGTAGGTTTTGTGGCTGGGTTGAGAGTAACCTGGATAGTGCGGGCGCGGTCTTCCGCTGAGATGCCAGTGGTTACACCCAATTCTGGGCCAGCATCAATACTAACAGTGAAGGCTGTTTGGTTAGTATCTGTAATGTTGCTTACCATCAAGGGTAAGTCTAGTTCGTCTAGGCGATCGCCTGTCATTGCCAAACAAATCAGCCCTCTAGCTTCCACCGCCATGAAATTAATTATGTCCGGTGTGGCAAATTGGGCAGCACAGATTAAGTCGCCTTCATTTTCTCTATTTTCATCATCTACCACTACAATGACGCGACCAGATTTTAGGTCTGCTAAAGCAGCATCAATTGAATCAAATTTAAAAGCTTGGGTAGTATTAGGCTGTGACACAGAAAGATTTCCAGCTACCAACGTAAATTTTTTTAACAATTTCTTCTTTTAGATTGTAGCTTCTTTATAAGGCAGAGAAGTAGACTAGCAATGATTTGATAACGTGGCAAAAATTTTTGCCCCTAAAATTGGGGTTTAGTAATAGAGTGCAGCGAGAGTTAAACACTCACTGTGTAAAGTCAAGAGCAAAGCAAGGAAAGCTTTGCCTCCTGTCAAAGGTCAAGTATCAAAAACTGTTGGACTTTTGACTCCCCAAAACAAAGTAGAGGGGTTTGGGGTATTTTGTGCGCTGCGCGTCTAGTCGCTGATATTGTTGATAGCTGAGAACGAATTAATCATTCATGGGATAAGGATTTCAGATCATGGGCAAATTTAGACGCGTACCCGTTGGGATTGTTGGCGCGTCGGGCTATGGCGGAGTACAGTTAGTACGACTACTGATGGATCATCCAGAAGTCGAACTGGTTTATTTAGGCGGTGAGAGCAGTATCGGGAAATCCTTCGGGGATTTCTACCCGCATCTGGCTCATGCAACTAACCTGCTAATAGAAGCGGTAGAACCAGAAATAATTGCTCATCGCTGTGAAGTAGTTTTCCTGTCTTTACCAAATGGTCTGGCTTGCCAAATCGCGCCCAAACTGTTGGAAAAAGGATGTAAAGTACTAGATTTGAGTGCAGATTATCGGTTCAGTAATTTGACAACTTATACAAATTGGTATGGCACTGAGAGAAGCGATCGCTCAATAGCAGCTACAGCAGTTTATGGATTACCAGAACTTTATCGCGATCGCATTGCTGAAGCTCAACTCATTGGCTGTCCTGGTTCCTATCCCACTGCTAGTCTCCTTGCACTTTCGCCACTCTTAAAGCAAGGTTTAATCGTCCCAGAAACAGCTATTATCGATGCCAAATCTGGCACATCTAGCAGTGGACGGCAAGCTCAAACCAACTTATTACTAGCTGAAGCCGACAACTCCATAGCAGCTTTCAATGTCGGCTGTCACCGTCATACCCCAGAAATTGAGCAAATTTGCAGTGACTTAGCAGGTCACGAACTCGTGATCCAATTTACACCGCACCTTATCCCAATGGTACGCGGTATTTTGGCAACGGTATATGCCACACTGCGTGATCCTGGTCTAGTGCGAGATGACTTAATCACAATTTTCTCCGCCTTCTACCGCAACTCTCCTTGGGTGAAAATTTGCGGTAGCGGCGTTTACCCCCAAACCAAGTGGGCTAACGGTAACAATCTTTGTTATATCGGTGTAGAAGTTGACCCGCGCACAGGTCGTGTGATTGTCATGTCAGCAATTGACAATCTAATTAAAGGACAGGCGGGTCAAGCGATTCAGTGTCTAAACTTGATGATGGGCTGGGATGAAACCTTGGGGTTGCCCAAGTTGGGGTTTTATCCTTAAATCAGTTAGGAGTTAGGAGTGATAAGTTATGAATTAAAAACTCCCAACTCCTAACCTGTCAATTTTAGATTTTGAATTTTGGAAAATGGAATTGAAGAAAAAATCTAAAATCTAAAATCGTTCGACTGAGGTGGCGTTCTGCAAGAAAGTCTAAAATCCAAAATTGAATGACTCCTAACTCCTAACTTCTAACTCTACTTCGGCCCTAACCCCACAGCACCAGCATAAACGGCGCGATCGCCTAGTTCATCTTCAATTCGCAGCAAGCGATTATATTTTGCTACCCGTTCGCTACGACAGAGGGAACCTGTTTTGATTTGACCGGCACGAGTTGCTACGGCTAAATCGGCGATCGTTGTGTCTTCTGTTTCACCAGAACGATGGCTAATTACTGAACGGATACCGTTACGAGTTGCCAAATCAATCGTTTCCAAGGTTTCGGTGAGAGAACCAATTTGATTGAGTTTAATCAAAATGGCATTAGCGGCTTTTTCCTGGATGCCTCTTTGCAAGCGCGTGGCGTTAGTCACAAACAAGTCATCTCCTACCAACTGCACCCGCGAACCTAACTTCTGGGTGAGCAATTGCCAACTTTGCCAGTCTTCTTCGTGCAAGCCATCTTCAATTGACACAATTGGGTATTGATCAACCAGTTGAGCAAGGTAATCAATAAACTCAGCCGGAGCGTGAGGTTTACCATCGTAAACATACTGCCCATTCTTGTAAAACTCGCTAGCCGCCACATCCAATGCTAAAGCTACTTCTTCCCCTGGTTTATAACCAGCTTTCTTAATGGCAGCAACCAGCAATTCCAAAGCCACCTGATTGGATTCTAAGTTAGGGGCAAAGCCACCTTCATCGCCTACACCAGTAAGCAACCCTTTCTCATCCAACACCTGACTGAGAGTAGCAAACACCTCTGCACCCCAGCGCAACGCTTCCCGGAAGGAAGTTGCGCCAATTGGGACAATCATAAACTCTTGAAAATCCACGTTGTTTGATGCGTGTGCCCCACCGTTAATAACGTTCATCAAAGGCACTGGCAACAAATTTGCTAAAGGGCCACCCAAATAGCGATATAGGGGAATTGCTAAAGACTGGGCACCAGCTTTGGCTGCTGCTAAGGAAACCGCCAAAATCGCATTAGCCCCCAAATTGGATTTGTTAGCAGAACCATCTATAGCGATCATCGTGCGGTCTAGCAGTTCTTGGTTGAGAGCATCCAAGCCTAACAATTGCGGCGCAAGTGCTTCTTTGACGTTTTGTACTGCCTTGAGTACACCTTTGCCCCCGTAACGGCTTTTATCGCCATCACGCAGTTCGTGAGCCTCAAAAGTGCCAGTAGAGGCACCACTCGGAACCTGCGCCAGTCCTACAACACCGTTGGCTAAATGCACTTCGGCTTCAATTGTCGGTCTACCCCGTGAATCGAGAATTTCGCGAGATGCGATCGCCTCAATGGCAGTATCTAAAATGTTAGTCATCTGTGTTTTGTCCTTTATTCGAGTGCGTTCTTAGCCTTTATCGCCCACAGTCCACTAGCTAACCCAATCGCTAGCATAGGCGTTTAAGTGACTTTGTCGGCTGAGATTAAAGAAGATTTCCAGAGTTGGAGTCAACTAACAGGATTGATCAGATTCTGGAACCCGCCTACACGGGATTTATTTATGTAGCAACGAATTAAATAGGTTTATTTCTGGTTTATCTGTTAATAAATGCAACATCTGAGCTATTGAACTTTTGAATTCCTGAACTCCTTTAAAATATTGTTGGCAGAGAGTAACACTAAATCAATTACAGAGAACAAGTCAATATGCGATTACTACACACAATGCTGCGGGTGGGCAACCTTGAAGAGTCCTTAAAGTTCTACTGTGAAGTTCTAGGAATGAAATTACTGCGCCGAAAAGACTATCCAGGGGGAGAATTTACCCTGGCTTTTGTTGGCTATGGCGATGAAAGCGACAACACGGTGATCGAACTAACCTACAACTGGGGGGTGGAAAAGTACGAATTAGGTAATGCTTACGGTCACGTCGCCCTTGGTGTTGATAATATTTACGCTACGTGTAAGGAAATCCGCAATCATGGCGGTAAAGTCGTGCGTGAACCAGGGCCGATGAAACATGGTTCGACAGTAATTGCTTTTGTGGAAGATCCAGATGGGTATAAAATTGAACTTATTCAACTGGAAACTCAAGGGTCAGCAGTCAAACAGGAATCACAAGAGCAACTTGTGAGTCAGTAATTCTTATAATTAAGAATATAGGTGATGGAGTTGAGCTTCACTAGTGCTGATCACCGTTCGCCCTTGACGTCTCACTTCACTGCGGTCGTAGTGGCTCCCCTTCTTCCAAAGGGAGATGCTAGCGCCAAGGGTGAAGTTCAAAGCGACGGTTTCCGCCGCTCCTCCTTTTCCCTGAGTGCGGAGTAAAACTCTATCGAAGGCAATAAAGTGATAGGAAAATCCACACCGATGTCTTGAAAAGTTGAGCTAGATACGGAGAAATTGATTATTCCTGCACACTGGCATCACGTGCTGATAAACCCAGACGCGCGAGACTTTTCGCTTTTTGCCTCCCCTTTTTAGGCGGGTTAGGGTATCTCCTGTGCGTAAATTTTATTAGTATTACGCCCATACTGTGGTTGATGAGCAACACTAATAGCGACGCCGAATAGCCCATCGTAGACATCGCTCCAATAGCACCATCTGGCAAAGTCCGCTCAGAACAGTGTTTTCGTTTTAAATTAGGAAATAGGTAATCGATTAAACTATCACCAATTACCAATCCAAAATTGCCACTGGAGATACACGCGGATATCAGCTGAGAATGTTTGGATAATTATCTGGGTACTAAGAAGTAGGGTTACAACCACTCCCTACTTCCCACTCTCTTTAATAATCCCCAATCCCTAAACTAAAAATTCAAAATCCAAAATTCTAAAAATGCAACCGACAGATCCCAATAAATTTACTGATAAAGCCTGGGAAGGAATTGTTAAATCTCAGGATATAGTCCGTGCTTATCAACAACAGCAACTAGATGTTGAACATTTAATTATTGCCCTGTTAGAAGAACCCACTAGTCTAGCAATACGTATCTTGGCTCGATCTGAGGTCGATCCAATCCGCTTCCAACAGCAGCTAGAAGCCTTTACCCAACGTCAGCCGAAAGTTGGTAAAAGCGATCAGCTTTACCTTAGCCGCAGTTTAGATGTTTTACTAGACCGAGCTGAGGAAGCTAGAGCCAGGATGAAAGACTCCTATATTTCTGTGGAACACATACTCTTGGCTTTTGCTGAAGACGATCGCGTTGGACGAAAGATACTCAAAGGCTTTAGTGCGGATGCAGCCAAACTAGAAGCTGCGATCAAAACCATTCGCGGTAGCCAAAAGGTAACAGATCAAAGCCCAGAATCCCGCTATGAAGCCTTACAAAAATTTGGTATAGACTTGACAGAACAGGCAAAAGCTGGAAAACTAGACCCGGTGATTGGGCGGGATGACGAAATTCGTCGGGTAATTCAAGTCTTGTCTCGTCGTAGCAAAAATAACCCAGTCTTGATTGGTGAACCCGGGGTAGGTAAAACAGCGATCGCCGAAGCTTTGGCACAGCGGATGGTAAACGGTGATGTTCCTGAATCTCTGAAAAACCGCCAACTGATCTCTTTAGATATGGGCAGTTTGATTGCTGGGGCAAAATATCGAGGTGAATTTGAAGACCGTCTGAAATCTGTTCTCCGGGAAGTTACGGAATCTAACGGGCAAATCGTCCTATTTATTGATGAACTGCATACCGTAGTTGGTACAGGTTCCAATCAACAAGGGGCGATGGATGCCGGAAATTTGCTCAAACCAATGCTAGCGCGGGGAGAACTGCGTTGTATTGGCGCTACTACCCTCGACGAGTTCCGCAAACACATAGAGAAAGATGCTGCCCTAGAACGCCGCTTTCAACAAGTTTTTGTGGATCAGCCAAGTGTAGAAAATACTATTTCCATTCTCCGGGGATTGAAAGAACGCTATGAAGTCCATCACAATGTCAAAATTTCTGATTCGGCTTTGGTAGCAGCAGCAACCCTGTCAGCACGTTACATTAGCGATCGCTTCTTACCAGATAAAGCTATTGATTTGGTGGATGAAGCAGCAGCACAGTTGAAAATGGAGATTACCTCCAAACCAGAGGAATTGGAAACCATTGATCGCCGCCTGATGCAGTTAGAAATGGAAAAGCTGTCATTAGCTGGTGAAGAAAAGGGTATTCCCCAAACTAGAGAACGTTTGCAGCGAATTGAGCAAGAAATCGCCAATTTAACTGAAAAACAGCAAACATTTAATGAGCAATGGCAAGGTGAAAAGCAGCTATTGGAGGCGATCAGCGCCTTAAAGAAAGAAGAAGATGCCTTGCGAGTGCAAATTGAACAGGCAGAACGTGCCTATGACCTAAATAAAGCTGCCCAACTGAAGTATGGCAAATTGGAAGGAGTACAACACGATCGCGAAGCCAAAGAAGCGAACCTTTTAGAAATTCAAAACCAAGGTTCCACGTTGCTGCGAGAACAAGTCACTGAAGCCGATATTGCCGAAATCGTTGCCAAGTGGACAGGAATCCCCGTCAATCGTCTGTTGGAATCAGAACGGCAAAAATTACTGCAACTAGAAAGTCATTTACATCAACGAGTCATTGGGCAAGAGGAGGCTGTAGAAGCGGTAGCAGCGGCAATTCGTCGCGCCCGTGCAGGAATGAAAGACCCCTCTCGTCCCATTGGTTCATTTTTGTTCATGGGCCCCACAGGTGTGGGTAAAACCGAACTTGCACGGGCTTTAGCTCAGTTTCTCTTTGATTCTGATGATGCATTGGTGCGCTTGGATATGTCTGAGTATATGGAAAAACACTCAGTTTCTCGCCTTGTGGGAGCGCCTCCAGGATATGTAGGATATGAAGAAGGCGGTCAACTTTCCGAGGCGATTCGCCGCCGTCCCTACTCAGTAGTGCTGTTGGATGAAGTGGAAAAGGCCCACCCCGATGTGTTCAATATTTTATTACAGGTGTTAGATGATGGGAGAATTACTGACTCTCAGGGAAGGACGGTAGATTTTCGCAACAGCGTTATTGTGATGACCAGTAACATTGGTAGCGAACATATCTTGGATATATCTGGTGATGATTCCAAGTATGAAACAATGCGGGTCAGGGTAATGGAAGCCTTGCGATCGCATTTCCGCCCGGAATTTCTCAACCGCGTTGATGATATTATTCTCTTCCATACCTTAAATCGCACGGAAATGCGGCATATCATCCGCATTCAGCTCAAGCGGGTAGAAAATCTCCTGGGCGAGCAAAAAATCTTCTTTGAGATATCCCAATCAGCCTGTGATCACCTTGTAGAATCAGGCTATGACCCAGTTTACGGTGCCCGCCCACTGAAACGGGCAATTCAGCGAGAAGTAGAAAACCCCCTCGCCACCAAGTTATTGGAAAATACTTTTATCTCTGGAGACACGATTATCATTGACAAAAATGAAAACGGTCTGTCTTTTAGCAAAAAAGTGCCAGTGAAGGTGTCAGTAGCACAGATTGCTACATAGTCTGAGAAGGCGATTAGAAAGATACTGTTGGCGAATTGATCGGGGGTCTAACCCATCAACCCCAATCCATCTTAATTTCTGGAATTTCAGTGCGTTGAAACGCACTTTAGCTATTAGCCTGCAATTTATTGCAGGGTGGGAAAGCGACACTAAACTAGGGTTTTAGGGGTGATATCAAGTCCGGGTAATTAGTTATGATTTCCACGGTCGTTGCACCCCACCCCTTAATCCCCTCCCCGCTTGCGGGGAGGGGAGACATAGCGTAGCTTTGGCGGGGTGGGGTTCTTCGGGTTTAATAAGTAATCAAGCGGACATGATATGAGGGGTTAAACAAGAGAGAGAATTGACCAACAGTATCTTAGAAATCGTGGCTACGCGGATAAAACCCACCTTCGTGGGTTTATTTTTTATTCTCTACAAGATGCTGTGCGATCGCAGAAGCCGTAAAGTCACAAAGCGATCGCTACATCAGTTTACAGCTTCTACATGAATTATGTTGTCATTCTTAGTTTCCCAGTCTTCACCATCCAAAACCGAGAATTCCGTTTGGAATTGGGAAACAAGAGGACATGACTTTTAATTTCATCTGTTTAATAACTATCACTATATCTTTTGTTAAATTAAAGCTTAAAAGCACTCATCTTTCCGAATATCATCAAAATCCGAGTCATTTTTTGCCATCTCACGATATTCGTCAGGATTTAGGTTGATAGCCTGCTGTAGATTTTTAATCGCTAATTCGACATTGCTCTGTGAAGCATAATGCCAAAGCTGGGTTAACTGTCAAACAAGAATTTATCGATCCTACTTATCCGTACCACTATTTTTTGGTGTTGGAAAAAATACAGCAATACTTAGATAGCAGTCTCAACTAGGTTAATAGACCTGCGGTGAAAATCGGGAGTCGGGAGTCGGGAGTAAGGAAATCCCAATCAGAAAATGGGGGCAAACAAAGCTCAAAAAATGAGCGTAGGCGCAGCCTGTCGTAGACATCGCCTAAGTTATGCTTTTAAAATTCTAATTGCTTGATGCCCTTCTATGTTCTCCGGGTTTATCCTGGAAAACAGAGGGCTAGGCTATATTAGCCACTATCATCATTGAAGATACTAACATCGAAGATCACCAATTATGCTAGAACAAGGCACTATCAGTATTCATACTGAGAATATTTTCCCGATCATTAAGAAGTCGCTCTACTCAGATCACCAAATCTTCTTGCGGGAACTGGTATCCAACGCTGTAGACGCCATCCAAAAGCTGAAAATGGTATCCCGCGCCGGAGATTATGCTGGAGATATCGGTGAACCAGAAATTGAAATTGCCATTGACAAAGATAACAAAACCCTATCCATCTCCGATAACGGTATCGGGATGACCGCAGAAGAAGTTAAGAAATATATCAATCAGGTTGCCTTCTCTAGTGCTGAAGAATTTATTCATAAGTATGAAGGCAAATCAGATCAACCGATTATTGGTCACTTTGGTCTTGGCTTCTACTCCTCATTCATGGTGGCGCAAAAGGTAGAAATTGATACTCTATCCTACCAAGAAGGGGCACAGGCAGTTCACTGGACTTGTGATGGTTCCCCAGCATTCACCCTAGAAGAATCGCCCCGGACAACTCGCGGCACTACTATTACTCTCAGCCTGCAAGGAGAAGAGGAAGAATTTCTAGAAGATGCACGAATTAAGAATCTTGTCAAGACCTACTGCGATTTCTTGCCAGTACCGATAAAACTAGAAGGTGAAGTATTAAATAAGCAAATAGCACCGTGGCGAGAGTCTCCGAGTAATCTGAGTCAAGAAGATTATTTAGAGTTTTACCGCTATTTGTATCCTTTTCAGGAAGAACCGCTGTTGTGGGTACATTTAAATACTGACTATCCCTTTATCATCAACGGGATTCTGTATTTCCCGAAAATGAAGCCGGATGTAGATGTTACTAAGGGGCAGATCAAGCTATTTAGTAATCAAGTTTTTGTTAGCGACAACTGCGAAGAAATTATTCCACAATTTCTGACTCCAATGCGGGGTGTGATTGATAGCACCGATATTCCTCTGAACGTATCGCGCAGTGCCTTGCAAGGCGATCGCACCGTGCGACGAATTGGTGATTACATTGCTAAAAAAGTAGGCGATCGCCTCAAAGAACTTTTCCGCGATAACCGTGAACAATACATTAGCGCCTGGAAGGATCTTGGTACTTTTGTAAAATTCGGCGTTCTCAACGACGAGAAATTCAAAAAACAAATCGAAGATATCATCGTCTTCCGCACTACCGCTAAGCTGACAGAAAAACCTGCTGCTGAAACTTCAGTGGTTGAAGTCCAGTCTTCAGAGGGAGATGCTTGGCAAGATGTCACTCCTCCTTCAGCCAGTCCTGATTTTTCAGCACCCAATGCTCCCTATACTACGCTCAAAGAGTATCTAGAACGTAACAAAGAACGTCACGAAAACCGGGTTTTCTACAGCACCGATGCAGCAACCCAAGCTACCTATATAGAACTACACAAAAATCAAGGCTTGGAAGTCCTGTTTATGGACTCCTTCATCGACACCCACTTTATCAACTTCCTAGAGCGGGAATATCAGGATGTTAAATTTACGCGGGTGGACTCAGATTTAGATAATACCCTGCTGGAACAAGACAAAGCTACGGAAATTGTTGATCCCAAGACGAACAAAACCCGGAGTGAGAGCATCAAAGAGTTATTTGAGAAATCTCTCAACAAACCGAAACTCAACATCCGTACCGAAGCTTTGAAATCAGACGATCCCCAAGGGACACCACCTGCGATCGTGCTTCTACCAGAGATTCTCCGCCGGATGCGAGAAATGAACGCCATGATGCAGCAGCAGACAGTAGATTTTCCTGAAGATCACGTTTTGCTGGTGAATACTGCTCACCCGTTGATTCAAAATCTGGCAAATCTTAGCCAAGGTAGTATTATTCTAGGTGACAGTGAATCGCCTACAGATCAGTTAGTAAACTTGATTTGCCAACACGTCTACGATTTAGCGCTGATGTCTCAGAAAGGGTTTGACGCTGAGGGAATGAAATCATTTGTTGAGCGATCAAATGAGGTGCTCACCAAGCTGACAGAACAAGCAAGTAAATAGTGCTGAGGCTGAGTTTGGAGTTAGGAGAGACGCGATTAATTGCGTCTGTACAGGAGTTAGGAGTAGAGACGCGATTAATCGCGTCTGTTAGGAGTTATTTCTCCCCCTGCTCCCCCTGCTCCCTATCTCTTCTTCTACTTCTGTTGCCTAAGACCTAAAATGGAAAGGCTGTATTAAAATAAGAATCTGGAGATACTTGTTATGTCCCGTCGCTGTGAACTAACTGGTAAGAAGGCAAATAACGCCTTTGCTGTATCCCACTCTCACCGCCGTACTAAACGCCTTCAGCACGCCAATCTGCAAAGCAAGCGTGTTTGGTGGCCAGGTGGAAATCGCTGGGTGAGATTAAAGCTGTCTACCAAAGCAATTAAAACCCTAGATAGTAAAGGGTTAGAAGCAATGGCAAAAGAAGCTGGCATTAACCTGAATCATTACTAAGTAATGTAGATTTCATAACCTGAGACTTTTGTAAGGTGGAATACAGGTGATTAGTAGGGTAGCACAGCTAGATGTGCTACCCTACTGCTTAAATATCAAAATCTAGAAGCATAAACATTCAACTAGACTATATAGTCGATTACAGATCCATGATCTATAGGTCTATTAAGGTTTGTAGGCAATAATACCAACGCCCTCCCGCCCATTATCCTGCCAATCAGGTGAGTAATCAATGCGTGCAAAAAAGTCGGCTTGTTCAACGATCAGACCTGCCTCTGTACAAACACGCCTTAAAATATCAGTTTCTAGAGTATGAAAAAGATTAGGTAGATTGAAACCAATTTGTGCCGGGAAATACTGAGGATAGTTTACAATTATCCCTGGACAAAGTTCACCCTGCTTTTTTCTTTCTTTATAGAGATAGAAAAATGATTTTAAATGTTTCATGTAAGGAGTGTCCGTAATTAAAAAAACTTTTCCTCCTGAACACAACCAACGATTTATTTGCTCTTTCTATTTGTTGTCTGATATGGTTGTTATCCAATTAGCTAAAAACTGCTCAAACTCATGTTCATTATTGATAATAGTTTCTCAAGGAATTAATTTAGTAAAAAAATACCATCAATCTCTTCACTTACCAGCAGAATGTAGGTTTTAATGTTGATGGTAGCAAGAGAGAAATAAGTCATTGCTATTGGATCTGCTTTTGTACCCAAAGACGAAAAGCCTTGAGCGTTGCATTTCTGCCTGCTGTTGTACTTTGCTCCAGATATTGGGGAATCGTTTCAATTAGTGGGAATAGAGGAAAATTTAGGCTTTGCTGAGACTCTATATAATGCCCATCTCGCAGAACGCTAATTTGGAGCTTTCCTTTATCAAAACGCCAAAGCTCAGGTACTTTTAAAGCTTCATAAATATTAGAATGAGTGCGAGAAGTAATATCAACTTCTAGAGCTAAATCCGGAGGGGGGTCTACTGTTAAATCTAGTCGCTTTTTGCCGCGAATCTTAGATTCATTTTTTATGTATAAACACTGGTCAGGTTCTATACCTTGAGCTATTGCTTGGTTTTTGAAAGTGGTAGAACCAAGACATCTAAACTCAATATCTAATTCTTCCAGAAGGGCTTTGACTAAATCACCAATAATTTCTTTGTCATATTCATGTTCTGGCAGTGGTGCCATAATCTCCAGTATTCCCCTGTTATAAGCAATTCGTGCAGCACGATGTTCCCCTAAATCCTCTATAATTGCTTCCAATTCCTGCCAGGTTACATCTCGCAGTAGCACTCTTTGTCCTGGTGGAACATGGATGCGCTTTAATTCCAACAACATCATCTCCACTCCCAGTAGCTCAAACCTAATATTTAGCTTACTTCAGTTTACTAATGCGCTGCGACAATTTTTGCTGCTTCATCACTAAAATTGTCGGACGCTTGGACACACAGCAGTTTGTCGTCTGACATCGGCTGCTTAAAAAACTCCTCATAGAAGTGTATATAGGGGCGATCGCTCCTATATAGAAAAGCGTAGTTTGAAGAAAAAACCTCTGGAGTTCCCAGAGGTTTTGGTTCCTGATTTAGTTTCTACTTGTTACTCCAACTTGTCCCCAGTCATTTCCCGATAATGAAGAAAATTATTTGATTTGAGTAGTTAGTCAAGTACTCAAAGGTGGGGGTATGCTATCTAGTGGACAACGCCAATGCATAAATAAATTTAGGGGCTTGAAAAGACAGTTGGCAGTGGAATTTCAGAATCTTTCTCCCCTGTTCCCTGCTTTGTGCCCCCCTGCCTCTTTGGTCATGTCCGGCTCTAAATGACAAATATTGCAATCCGCCAGCGATTAATTCCTATCTCCTCCCCATAATGCCTGCATTACTTGATCAGTCAATTCTTTACCAAACATCTGCTCTGCTAACTTATTCCCTGGATCTCGTTCAGCACTACTACGGCGCAAAAACAAGTCACGTTCTGCCAAAGCAGACCGTATATCTTCTGGCACAGGCTCCGCTTCGTCTACCCAGTTTATCCAGCGTTCGAGCATTTCGTTTGCAAATGTCCGAACCAGGTTGACTGTATCATTTGTGGCTGGACTTGTATAGCATAACCCGATAGGTGACATAAATTGACGAATATACACGCTCTTGCTGGTGTACATTGAAAGACTTGGTTCCTCCTGCAAATTCAGGAATAACTGATTAACAGGCTCATAGTAGCGTTCCAGATAGTCCAGGTCTGTCAATAAATCAGTTCGAGGAATGTAATCTAAAATAAAAGAAAATATCTGGAAGCGTACCAAACTCAAACGTTAGATGGGGTACACGTATGTGCGACCCTAACCAAACAGTCAGACGTATGACACTAAAATTTGACTTTTCATTATGCGACAACACATGCACTAGCCAATCAATTTCCGTACCAGAAAAAGCCTTGAGTGAACCCTGAAAATTACCATCAATGCTGCTGTAGCTATTTAAATCATTTGTAAAATCTGCTGGATTTAGTTTAAAACGATTCTCTAGCTTTTGTCGTAATTGGTTTGTAATAGTCCATAACTGCTCAAATACAGATGTATTATCTGAGTTGATTTCTTGGTAAATCATTGTTGTTTTTACTGGGACATTGGGCATGAACAATAAAAGTTTTTATGATTGCTTCTTAATTCTAAAGACGAAGTAAATCTGGGATAATGAGTACCAGTTTTGTGAGAATAAATTTAATTTTTTATTGGTATATTATAATGTCAACTTACTAATTGCTACAAGTTAGTTGACAATTTGGCGTTTGATTTTTTCACTTTGGATATCCAACTTTTGTATGAGTTAAAAATTTCTGAATAAGGAACTATGGTTTCAAATATTAGCTCAGATAGTGAAGGTGAGAAGCGATAGAGAAACAAAATTGTTGCAATCATGGCGATGCCTACGGTTCTTACTAGCCAACGCATTTATGATTTTGGCAAACGCATTTGTTATTTTGGCATCAAGTAACGAAACACTATCAAATTCATCATCCACATTCACTATCTAAAAGCAGGCTGAATTTATTGCTCACAATTTGTGATTAATTCTTCACCTGTGGCTGCGAACCAGGAATCGTTACATCTATTGGTGTCACCTGTGCTGCTAGCTGCGTCAATGGCGGTTGAATCGCGGTTTGATTCCCCACTACTAGAGTCACAATCTTTTCTGGCTTGAGGTATTCTCGTGCTACCCGTTGCACATCAGCGGCTGTGGTGGCGGCGACGGCTTTTTGATAGCGAAAGAGAAAATCAGCTGGATAGCCATAATATTCGTATCGCATCAACCGTGATAAGGTTTGGCTGGGGTCTTCAAAGTTGAATACAAAGGAGTTGAGTGTAGACTCTTTGGCAAAAGCCAGTTCTTTTGCTGTTACTCTTTGAGTTTGGGTGCGCTTGATTTCATCTTGTAAGGCTTTGACAAACTGCACGGTAGCATCCGATCGCGTTTGTCCACCAGCAATAAACATGCCAGGATAATCATAGCGGGGACTCCACTGGCCATACACAGAGTAAGCTAAACCTTGACGCGATCGCACTTCATTAAATAAGCGTCCACCAAACCCATTTAACACCCCATTTAATACATCCAGCGCTGCATAATCAGGATTGTCGAACCGTCCACCTAAATGCCCGATAAGCACACTACTTTGTGTTAGTTGTGGCTGATTCACAAAAAAGACTCCACCTGTATTCGCTGATAAAACCGATGGTAATTTGGGTTTAGCAATACCTGGGTTGCGGTTCCAGTCGCCAAACTTAGTTTGAACGAGCGATCGCATTTTCTTAGCATTAAAATCCCCCACAATCCCCAAAATCATATTATTAGGGTGGAAATATTGCTGATAAAACTTGAGTAAATCCTCACGAGAAACCTGATCCACCGTTGCATACTCTATCGTGCGGGCATAGGGACTATCTTTCCCATAGATCAGTTTCTTAAATTCTCGACTAGCAATCCCATCTGGATTGTCATTGCGACGGGCAATGCCACCTTTAGCTTGTGTCTTAGCCAAGTCTAGCTTTTCTTGAGCAAATACTGGCGATCGCAGTACCTCAGCAAACAGTCCAAACACCGTTTCTAAATCTTCACTGAGTGCGTCAAAGCTAGCACCACCAGAAGCTTCACCAATACTAGCTTCTACAGATGCCGCCCGTTGTTCCAATATCTCGTTGAGTTCATCAGCCGAATGCTTCTTAGTTCCCCCAGTTCGCATCACTGCGCCTGTAAAACCAGCCAAGCCGATTTTCTGTTGTGGTTCCAAGCGATTCCCTGTTCGCACAAACGCCGTCCCATTCACCAACGGTAACTCGTGATCCTCCATTAAATAGACAACCAAGCCGTTTTGGAGAACAAACCGCTCATACTTGGGTATCTTAATCTCAGGTAGCGGTGGCAACTGCAATTCTGTGTAATGCTTTGCTTGTGCCGTCGCCGCCAGAGAAAAATTACAAGTTAAAAGTAAACACGCAAAAACAGCAACCAAAGCATAAATAAACCCCTTCAAATTTTGGATTTTAGATTTTAGATTTTGGATTTTGAACACTATCTGCCTTTTACCCTTCACCTTGTACCTCTGCATATCTCTGTTCCTTTGCGTCCTTTGCGTCTACGTTTCTCTTAAGTTTCTTTCGACAACAACTTACCAATCGAGCGATTTTCAGCTGTAAACGTCTCCTTTGCCACCCGTTGAATATCAACCGTCGTCACCGCCGCAATCTCATCCAAGTGCTTAAACAAATTCCGCCATGAGCCAGTTTTGACCTCATATTCCAACAATTGTTCAGCCATCCCCATATTTGAATCGAGGGTACGTAACAAACCCGCCCGTGCTTGGGTTTTTACCCGTTCCAAATCAGCCGCCGCTACAGGCTCAGTTTTTAATTTCTCAATTTCTTGGCGCAAAGCCACCGCTAATTCATCAACTGTATGACCAGGAGCCGTGAGAGCATAGAAAAATATCAGGTTTGGGTACTTATCTCCAGGAAATCCACTGTAACCTTGGGCATTTAGTGCCAAACGCTGTTTTTCTACCAAAGACTTATATAACCGCGACGTGCGCCCATCACTTAATAAACTGCCAATGATTTCATAGACTGCATTATCTGGATGGGTAATTGCCGGACGATGATAACCTTCTAAATACCAGGGTTGAGAAGGTAGCTTTAAAGTGACTTCCCGTGTTTGTTGTTGTGGTGGTTCCGCCGGGATTTGTTCAACAGCTTTGGTTTTTGCTTGATAGCGGCCAAAATAAGTTTGCGCCAGTTTTTTTACCTCAGTCGGCTTAACATCTCCGACAATGGCGATCGCTAAATTACTTGGTACGTAGTGAGTATCAAAAAAATTCTGGACATCTTCTGGTGTCAGATTGCGGATATCTTCGTCATAACCAATCACCGGACGCCTGTAGGGATGGACTTTGTAAGCAGTATCAATAAATTTCTCCACCATCAATCCAATGGGTGAATTCTCCACCCGCATCCGTCGCTCTTCTAAAATTACATCTTTCTCTTTATAAAACTCACGCCGAATTACAGGATCGAGAAATCGCTCCGACTCCAGCGACATCCAAAGTTCCAGCTTATTGGCAGGAAAACTGTAAAGATAACGGGTGGCTTCAGTAGAAGTATTGGCATTTAAACCCACGCCTCCCGCTTGTTCTACAATTCGCCCCAGTTCGTTTTGCTTGACTAACTTACCTGCTTGTGATTCCACTTGCTTAAACTCAGCTTGTAACCGGGTAACCTCATCTTTTTTGCCATCGGCTTTCGCTGTTTTAATTTGGGCATCCAACCGCTCTAAGGTTTCTAATAGAGGTTTTTCTGCCTTGTAATCTTGTGTACCAATGCGTGTCGTGCCTTTAAACGCCAAATGCTCCAGAAAGTGAGCTACACCAGTTTTGCCATCTGACTCATCCACGCCACCGACATTCGCATAGGTAAGAAAAGAAATCACAGGCGCTTGATGTCGTTCCAAGACAATGAATTTTAGACCATTGTCGAGGCGAAACTCCGTTAATTGCTTGATTACTCGATCCAGATAAGGTTGGATCGAACTTTGAACAGGCTCCTTTTGAATTTTGGCTCCTTGAAGAGAAGGTGCCATCTGAGTTTGAGCTAGAGCAATTTCTGGCAGCAATCCCCACCAGAGGATGATCAAAGCTAATAAAGTGATAAATAACCGCTGCAATATGACAGATACTTTATCTGACCAATCCAAAATCCCTAATCTCAAATCCAAAATTGACCGACTGATCTGGTTCATAAGCGAAAATTAAGATAAAGTTACACTACCTAATAAACAGGATACTTAGCAAAAGGGCGTTAATCTTGTATTAAGTTTGTTGGGCTTTTTTACTTGATGTTAGACAATAATGCTACAAATCGTGTTCCGCAAATCTCACCATAACTGCTATGCGAGTTTTTAATTCTTCCCCACCCTCAGAGGCTCAGACGCGAACCCGGATTCTACAGACAGCACAACGATTGTTTGGCTCTCAGGGATTTGACGGCACTACTACCCGCGATTTAGCACAGGCAGCAGGTGTAGCTGAAGGCACTCTATTTCGTCATTTTCCCAATAAAAAAGCGATTTTGGTGGAAGTAGCCACGAGTGGCTGGGTAGAGATTCTGACAGATTTACTAACAGAATTAAGTGAAATGGGTAGCTATAAAGCTATAGCTCAGGTGATGCGCCGCCGGATGTGGAATTTCCAAAAAAATGCTGATTTGATGCGTGTTTGTTTTATGGAGGTGCAGTTTCACCCCGATTTGCGCGATCGCATTCAATTAGAAGTTATTACCAAAATGACCGATGTGGGCGAAGCATTTTTTCAAACAGCGATGGATAAAGGCATTTATCGCCAAATGGATGCCAAGCTGGTTGCCAAAGTTTTCTTGGGAATGTTTGCGATCGCAGGTTTTTCCAACAACACTCTCATAGAACCTGACGCCTCCCCCCAACAAATGCAGGAAATGGCAGAAGGACTTGCTGATATCTTCCTTAATGGAGTTTTAGCTAAAGAGTGAGGAGTTATGAGTTATGAGTTATGAGTTATGAGTTATGAGTTATGAGTTTTAACTTCTAACTCCTAACTAATGATTGCTTGCGCTTGCTGACTCCACTGTTGTACTAGTTCAATTGCTGGACACAAATCTCGTCGCTGCATTGTTGCTACCTGCAAGCGCATAATTTGTTGGTGCAATCTGTGAGTTGGAGTTTGAGCTAACTGCGTTACAGAACCAATACCCGCATGGAGCAATAAACCACAATATTGTGTCCCGACACTGGGAATACGCGCCAAGTCAGCCAAAGCTATCCATTTATTTACATACTGAAGATGAATCTGTAGTTTATTGGCTAACGCTAGTCTTTCTTCTAGAGTCTTCCCTTGTTTGACTAGCACAGTAGTGCTAGTAATTCCACAATTTTGCAGTTGAGATTGTTCCTCGTGGCTCAGTCCAGGTAATTGCTCGATTGGCCAGTCACGAGATTGGATAGGACTTTTACTATCTTTGTATTTAGCAGACATTTTTGAAATTAAAATATAGGCTTGTTTAAATATTGTGACAGTCGCTTCTTTGCAAAAGTACGCTCTTGCAGTTTAGTATTTGTATTGCCCTGTCATTTTAACCCAACCTCTTGCAATGCGATTGCATCGACTTGCAATGTGATTGTATCGACTTGCAATGCAATTGTATCGACTGACAATGCGATTGCATCGACTGACAATGTGATTGTATCGACTGACAATGCGATCGCATCGACTTGCAAAAATTAAGTAAAGTTGATGGCTAGTATTTTCCACCGCACTTCTTTAGAAGTTTGGAGAGCGAAAAGTTTGAGCGCCGACTTGCGGCGAAGTTAAATTATTGCTCATGGAGTTTTTGATCTAGTGAGTCTCTTATTAATTCAGCAGTGCTGGGTAGTTTTGCATTACTTAGTCTAAACTCCAAATTAAAATCTCGATGACAAACTCTGTACCTTCCCCTAGTGCAAAAGTAGCAGGTTAAATGACCTCCATGCTGTTCCACTACAATCGAGTAGCTAATCCATAATCCCAAACCTGTGCCACTGTAATCAGCTTTTGCCGTGTCAGTTCTGTCTTCAGCCGATAGTCGTTAAGATCGTAGTCCAGAATAACCAAGGCTTCCGGCGCTTCTCTAGGCTGACCTGTACGTAAAATAATTCGTACTTTATAATTATACAATTCTGCCCGAATATACTGAACAAACTTCAATCCAGTATCATGTGTTTCCATAACGACATCTAGCAAAATTAATGCCATATCTGGATGTGCTTGGATTAAATACTTCGCTTCTGCACTAGAGTGAGCATGGAGAAACATCAGTGGTTTACTCTCAAAGGCCGCATCGCCCTTGGGAGAAGGGTGCACTGGCTTCTCTGTGCCTCTGCGGTGAAATAAATTACTTTTAAACCGCTCCAGGCACAGAGAGCGCTGAGAAAAACAATCTTATTTTATGAGTCACCTTGAAAGAGCTAGTCCTATGACTTGATTGCTGGGGTCAATTTATGCAGTAAATAATTCACCTCGCATAATAGTTACGGCTTGTCCAGCAAGAAAGACGCGATCGCCTCCTGTATAGCGTACTTTTACCACCCCACCGCGACTGGATGCCTGATAAGCTAAAAACTCATCTTTGTGCAAGCGATCGCGCCAGAACGCAGCAAGGCAACAATGGGCAGCCCCAGTAACGGGGTCTTCATTAATACCTAAAGCTGGTGCAAAGAAGCGAGAGACGAAATCATAATTTGCATCAGAGTGTGTAAGGCTGGTGACTATAACATTAGAAACAGGCAACGTTTTTAGTAGTTGAAAATTAGGCTGCATTTGCCGCACCAAGTCTTCCGATTCCAATTCCACTAAATAACCTAGTGAATTCTGCAAGACAGATTTGTATGGTACACCCAAAGCCTCCCTGAGTTCTCGCGGGGCAAGTGTTTCTTGTGAGTGATTCACGGGAAAATCTAATTCAATCCACTCACCTTGCAACTTAGCAATCAGCACTCCGCTTTTGGTGTAAAAACGCGCCACTTCATCAGGTGAATGCCCATCTGACCAAAGTACATGGGCACTAGCTAAGGTTGCATGACCACAAAGAGGTACTTCCACCGTCGGCGTAAACCAACGCAGATTGAAGCCATCATCCTGTCTAACTAGAAAAGCCGTCTCAGATAAATTCATCTCCTGCGCCACGTTCTGCATCCAGCGTTCGTCTTGGGGAGTAGGCAAAACACAAACAGCAGCAGGATTACCTGCGAAAGGTGTATTGGTGAAAGCATCAACCTGAGTAATGATTTGTCTCATTAGAGTCACCTTGAAAGTTAGACAGCAATATATTTCTCAGGAGTGTGTTAAGGATTTATGCCTCTAGTACTTTGTCAAGCTAGTTTTGAGGGTTTCTAATAAGCACTTTAGTCCTGACTACGAACTTGAGAACCGCCATAGACAATACAGTATCTTATAAATTAGGAATACAATCTCCAAAAACTAGGCTCAATGTTAAAGCAAAACGGAAACATGAGGATAAAAATCTTCAGAAGCATCTTTGCTGCTGTCAACTTAGCGCTAATTTCTGGAGGATTAGGTAGTTGTGCTGTTGAAGTACCGCAGCCAACTGCTCCCACTGAGCAACAAAAACCAGTCGTACAACCTACCCAACAGCCTAAGCAGACTAACCAGAATCACAAAAATGACGACGACAAACATCGCGATCGCAAGAATGATAAAAACGATGATGATAAAGAAGACAACGACTAAATAAAGGCCAAACTATCACCTTTATCCTTTTCTTTAAGTTTCCATTTATGCTTATCCAACAAACTTCTACTTCCCTAATTGATACTTTACGCCTCCGACGGCAACAACTAACCAACCTGATTGATTTTCCAGTAGTTCTGTGGTCAGGTAGCAACAATCCGCGTAACTTTCCAGCAAATCTTCTTCCGTTTCGCGCTAGCAGTCATTTCCTCTATTTTGCCGGACTGCCATTATCAAAGGCGGTAATTCGTCTAGAAGCGGGTAAGCTAGAACTATTCATCGACGATCCATCACCCAGCAGCGCCCTTTGGCATGGAGAAACGCCAACGCGCGAGGAAATAGCCCAGAAGATTGGGGCAGATGTGGCTCGACCAATGGCAGAATTAGAGTCTTGGGTAGAAGATGCCGCCACACTTGCTGTACAAGATGCAGCGACTTGGACGCAACAATCGCAGCTATTAAATAGATGGGTGTTACCACAAAGTCCTCCCCAAGGAATTGACTTGGAGTTAGCTAAGGCGATCATTTCTCTCCGCCTCACTCATGATGATGCTGCATTAACCCAGTTGCGAAAAGCGGCGGCTGTCACTGTAGAAGCGCACAAAGTTGGTATGGCAGCAACACCAAAAGCGAAGCTGGAAGCAGAAGTTCGGGCAGCGATGGAAGGGGTAATTATTGCCTACAATATGACCACCTCGTACAACAGTATTGTTACCGTTCACGGTGAAGTTTTGCATAACGAACACTATCACTACCCTTTACAACCAGGTGACTTATTGCTTGCCGATGTTGGCGCTGAAACTGAGATGGGTTGGGCAGGTGATGTCACTCGCACATGGCCAGTTTCCGGTAAGTTTTCATCGACCCAGAAAGATATTTATAATGTCGTACTGGCAGCCCATGATGCTTGCATTGCTAAAATACACCCTGGTGTAGAGTATGGGGATATTCATTTGCTAGCTGCCACGGTGATAGCTGAAGGTTTAGTAGAGTTAGGCATTTTACAAGGAAATCCCCAAGATTTAGTAGAAATGGATGCCCACGCCCTGTTTTTCCCTCATGGTATCGGTCATCTATTAGGTTTAGATGTCCATGATATGGAAGATTTGGGTGATTTAGCAGGGTATGAAGAGGGGCGCCAAAGGAGCGATCGCTTTGGCTTAGGCTACCTGCGTTTAAATCGTCCTTTGCGTCCAGGAATGCTAGTCACAATTGAACCTGGTTTTTATCAAGTACCAGCAATTTTCAATGATGCCAATGTTCGCTCAAAATATCAGAATGTGGTGAATTGGCAGCGTTTATCCGAGTTTGCTGATGTCCGCGGAATCCGCATCGAAGATGATGTATTAGTCACTCAAGTAGGTAGCGAAGTTTTAACAGCCGCATTACCGAATGATGCCAGTGCTGTGGAAAATTTAGTAAGTTGTTAAAAAATATCGGCGTTGCTGATTAGATTAGAGACGTTGCAATGCAACGTCTCTACAAGAGTTTTGAAATCACTTGAATCTGTGCATCATGCCTTGCTAATTCATACTGATAAATATAGTATTTGACCTTGTGATATCTAAAATAATTCCAAATTCATGATCAGAAACTCCATAGGATTACTACTCAACGGAGTTATTGTCACCTTCGGATTATTGCCATTATTAGCTCAAGCACAGCAGCCAGTTTCTGATACCCAAGTTGCAGCAATGTTAGAGGCGTTGCGACAGGCTGCACCGCAGACAAAAAATCCCAACGATGGACTTGACAGTGAATGGCAAGTTAAACCAGAAACCCTCAAAGGTTGGTCAAAAACTTGTCTCAAACGAGAACTAACACCGACGCAGTTTGAAAATAGCCCTGCGATCGCCCGCCAAGTTGTATCATGTATCACGCGCCGGGAGTTAAGCAATCAGTTGGGTGTCACCAACAATAATGAAATTGCATCTGTGCGTGGTGCAGCTTGTTGGTGGATGACTGGTAACTATACAGGTTGTGACAAAGGCTTCACTGCTGAGTATGTGCAAAAAGTTGTCCGCTTTTACCAACAACAGCGTGCAAAACCAGCAGCAACTCAATTATAAGAGTGCGATTACAGCAGTTTTTAAATTCCTTGTTCTTGTGCAAAGTATAAGAACCAGAGAATAGAGAGTACTGGCCAAGTTCTCTGCTGGTTCGGTATGTAGATAGGTGTAGTTCAACATCAATAGGTAATCCCCGCAATGATTTTTCGGCAAGAGCAATACCAATATATGAATTTGCCGAGTGGTATATCGAATACGAGTACACTTTGATTCGCTGTGACATCTTAGCTCCCGTAGCTACCTAACTTATAATATTACGAATTACCGATTGCAGCGAGCCAGTAGCAGTAGTAAGTATTCAAGTATGGGAGTCCCCATGCCCAATAAAGGTAAGTATCTGGTTGCTACAGTCGCGGTGAAAAATACTAAGCTGGTAGATAGCACGTTTAAACTTTAACGGAAATTCCAAATCGCATTCATCGGCAGTTTAGAATTCCCCATTGGCGAACTACCTGTAATTACATTATGTTTGATGCTCTATCTGACCGTTTAGAATCCGCCTGGAAAAAACTGCGGGGACAGGACAAAATTTCTCAATCCAACATTCAAGATGCATTGCGCGAAGTGCGCCGCGCCTTGTTGGAAGCAGATGTCAATCTCCAGGTAGTCAAAGATTTTATTAGCGAAGTCGAAGCCAAAGCACAGGGAGCCGAGGTGATTACCGGCGTGCGACCTGACCAACAGTTCATCAAAATTGTTCACGATGAACTGGTGCAGGTGATGGGAGAAGAGAATGTTCCCATCGCAGAAGCTAAGGAACAGCCTACTATTGTGTTAATGGCTGGGTTGCAAGGTACTGGTAAAACCACGGCTACCGCTAAGTTAGCCTTACATCTGAGAAAATTAGATCGTAGCTGTTTGTTGGTGGCGACAGACGTATATCGCCCAGCAGCGATCGACCAGTTGGTGACGTTGGGTAAGCAAATTGACGTACCAGTATTTGAACTAGGAAGCGACGCAGACCCAGTAGAAATTGCCCGACAGGGTGTAGAACGCGGCAGGGCAGAAGGTGTAAACACAGTAATTATTGATACTGCTGGACGCCTGCAAATTGACGAAGAAATGATGGCGGAATTAGCCCGGATCAAAGCAACTGTCCAACCCGATGAAACTCTGTTGGTGGTGGACGCAATGACTGGTCAAGAGGCAGCTAATCTTACCCGTACCTTCCATGAGCAGATAGGAATTACTGGGGCGATTCTCACTAAGTTGGATGGTGATAGCCGTGGTGGTGCAGCGCTTTCCGTGCGAAAGATTTCGGGAGCGCCAATTAAATTTGTGGGCGTGGGTGAGAAAGTCGAGGCACTGCAACCGTTTTATCCCGATCGCATGGCATCGCGGATTCTGGGAATGGGCGATGTTCTCACCTTGGTAGAAAAAGCCCAGGAAGAGTTCGATTTAGCAGATGCTGAGAAAATGCAGGAGAAAATCTTGTCAGCGAAGTTTGACTTTACTGACTTTCTCAAGCAATTGCGGATGCTGAAGAACATGGGATCTCTGGGAGGCTTGATCAAGATGATTCCAGGGATGAACAAGCTCTCAGATGATCAGCTCAAGCAGGGAGAAACGCAACTGAAGCGCTGTGAGGCGATGATTAACTCCATGACTCGCCAAGAACGCCACGACCCCGATCTATTAGCCAGTTCTCCCAGTCGGCGGCGACGGATTGCTTCTGGCTCAGGCTATAGAGAGTCAGATGTGACTAAACTGGTGGGTGATTTCCAAAAAATGCGATCGCTCATGCAGCAAATGGGTCAAGGTGGCTTCCCTGGAATGCCGGGAATGTTCGGCGGTGGTGGCGGTATGGGTAATGCCTTCGCAGGTGCAGGCAATCGTCCCGCAGCCCCCGGATGGCGGGGTTATGGTGGTGACGCTCCAGCCACCAAAAAGAAAAAGAAAGAGAAAAAGAAAAAAGGCTTTGGCAATCTTTAGTCATTGGTCATTAATTAAGGACTAATAGCAGCAAATGCTAGGCAGTGCTAAAATTAGCATTTCGACCTCACAATTTATGAACAGAGGAAACTAACCCTCAATTTCTCGGCAACAGCCAGATTTAGGTTACTTCCTCACCAACTAGTTGCTAATTAATATCTAACAACAGGAGAATGATTCTTCAACCATGATCAAACTGCGCTTGAAACGATTCGGTAAAAAGCGGGAAGCAAGTTACCGCATTGTCGCCATTAACAACCTCGCTCGCCGCGATGGCCGTCCCCTAGAAGAGTTGGGATTTTATAACCCTAGAACTGATGAAGTGCGACTAGACGTTCCCGGCATCGTCAAGCGACTACAACAAGGCGCTCAACCCACTGACACCGTCCGTCGCATTTTAGTAAAAGCCAATGTTTTTGAACAGGTCAGTGCCACAGCCGCATCATAATTCCGGAACAATATCCCCAACAGCTAGTCCCAACTATGTTGGGCTGGTTCAGTTTTTGGTGCAGCCATTTTTGGAATCTCCAGAGACTTTAAGCATCGATTGTGAAATTTCCCAGGTCCTCAACCGGGTTTGGGTTCGCATCGCCTTTGAAAGCACAGATAAAGGAAAAGTGTTTGGTCGAGGGGGACGCAATATTCAGGCGATTCGTACAGTAATTGCCGCAGCCGCCGCCGCAGTTGGGCAATCAGTATATCTGGATATCTACGGCAGCACCACGCCGGGCCGGGAGGGTATGTCTTTTGATGAAGACACAGAAGAGCGATCGCCACCGCCGACTAGAAGAGAACCGCGTGGAAATGATGGGCCTAAACCCATTGTTAAACCTCGCCTGCGCTAGGTTAAAACTAGAGAGCAAGTCTGAGCGGTTGTGGTTACCTCCGCTCAGAATTTTTGTAAAGATGGGAAGTAGCAAAAAGATTTTTGGATCTTTTTTTGAACTCTTCACCGAATTTTAGATTTTAAATTTTGAAAAATGGAATTGAATAATTCAAAATCCGTCTTGGAAGGTTTGCTCAAGTCGGCAGAGCGCAAGAGCAACTTTCCGCAAAATTTAAAAAGCGCAAAGTCGAGCCAGCGCTGTAGACGGGTTTCCCGTTGCAGGCGACTGGCGTTGAGCGGCGGCTCCCGCCGTTAATGCCACACAAAGTGAGTCCGCGTACTCCTAGGTCGAAGCAAGCTACGCGTAGCGTCTGGTACAGGGCGTCTCTAAACTTTGTAAGAGATATCTATCCCTTGCGCGTCTGGTAGAGTTGCCCCCGAATTTATACTCGCTTTGCAAGAAGCAAGCTACGTGGAAAAAATCTAAAATCCAAAATTCTTAATCGTTCACGCAGCGTCCGGTAGGGGAGAAAGAGGATTCATGCATGGGGTCAATCTAAAATCCAAAATCGTTCGCCTGAGCGTAGCCAAAGTCCAAAATTCAAAATTGATTCACCAGTACCATACTGCTGATAGTAGGCGCGTACAGATGTCATTGGTGTCAACTTAACGTGAAAACCTAGTTTGATAAAAAGAGTGAAAGTTTTTCGATGTACCACCTAGATTTTAGATCCCCCCTAACCCCCCTTAAAAAGGGGGGAACTAGAATCGAGTGCCCCCTTAAAAAGGGGGTTGGGGGATCTAAAACGAGGATAAATTGAGTGTTTAAGCCTAAGTTGACACCAATGTACAGATGTACGCCCCTACAGCCGATTTATTTGTTGCAAAGATTTTTCCAAAATGTAAGTAATAAAAGTGTAATTTCACCGTTAGTGATAAAAAATTAACCTTTGTCAAAAACAGATCCTCACCAATTAAGAAATACTATGGCAGGTGCCTTAACAATTCAGCTGCCGAATATTCCCAGTGCGATCGCTCTAGCCGGAGATGGAGAAGAAAATCTCAAAATCCTATCTCGACAAACAGGAGCCACTTTAGTGCTACGTGGGCAGGAATTACTGATTTCTGGTACCCAAGGGCAAATTGATCTGGCTTCTCGATTAGTGCGATCGCTTGAAGACCTTTGGATTAAAGGCAATACTATTTCCAGTCCTGATATTTTAACAGCCCGTCAAGCCATAGATAGCGATCGGCAAGGGGAACTGCAAGATTTACAGCGAGATGTCCTCGCCAAAAGTCGTCGGGGTGAAGAAGTCCGTGCTAAAACCTTTCGCCAAGGTCAATATATCGACGCACTCCGTAGGCATGACCTCACCTTTGGCATTGGGCCTGCTGGTACCGGCAAGACTTATCTTGCTGTTGTTGTCGCTGTGCAAGCACTCCTTGCTAACCAGTTTGAAAAGCTAATTTTAACTCGCCCCGCTGTCGAAGCCGGTGAAAAACTCGGTTTTTTGCCTGGAGATTTACAGCAGAAAGTCAATCCTTATCTTCGCCCACTTTATGATGCTATTTATGAATTCATCGATCCAGAAAAAGTACCCAGTTTAATGGAACGTGGTGTGATTGAAGTCGCACCACTCGCCTATATGCGGGGACGCACTCTGAATAACGCCTTTGTAATTGTGGATGAAGCTCAAAATACTACACCCGCTCAGATGAAAATGGTTTTGACTCGTTTGGGCTTCCGTTCTCGGATGGTAATTACAGGCGATATGACACAAACAGATTTACCACTTCACCAACAATCAGGTTTAGGAGTGGCTTTACAAATTTTAAAACACGTTGAAGGCATTGCCTTTTGCGAATTTTCCCAAAAAGATGTCGTGCGCCATCCTTTAGTTCAGCGGATTGTTGCTGCTTATGAACAATACGAAAAATAAGCATTGGGCACTTGTACTGAGCGAAGCCGAAGTATTGGGCATTAATAAATAACAAAGGATAACAATTTATGAGTACTACTTTGAAAGAATTTTTAGCAGCTTGCGAGACTCTTGGAACTTTGCGTCTAATTGTTACTAGCAGTGCTGCTGTATTAGAAGCAAGGGGTAAGCTAGAAAAGTTATTTTATGCAGAACTGCCCAAAGGTAAGTACGCGAATATGCACACTGAAGGCTTTGAGTTTCATTTGAATATGGACAAAATTATTCAGGTGAAATTTGAAACAGGTGAAGCGAAGAGGGGTAATTTTACAACTTATGCCATCCGGTTTTTAGATGAGAAACAAGAGCCTGTTTTAAGCCTATTTTTACAATGGGGGAAACCGGGAGAATATGAACCAGGACAGGTGGAAGCTTGGCAGTTTCTCCGAGAACAGTATGGGGATATTTGGCAACCTTTACCAGCAGAAATTTAATACAGCTAAACTGATAGGGGTGGAGCAAATCGGATATCTGCACTGAACTGCTCTACATTAACACTGTGATGAATCGGTAAAACATATTCTAAATTTTCGTGGGGGCGGGGAATAATATGAGAAGAAAGCACCTCGCCACCTTTAACTCGCAGCACCGCCTTTAATCCTGCTGTCACCGCCACATTCACCTCCCCTATAACCCCCCGAATTAACACGGTAATTCGTCCCAAATCAGTATTTTCATAACCAACAAGGGTGACACGAGCAGCTTTACACATGGCATCTCCCACTTCCACTGCTGTAGGAACGCCATAAACTTCAATCATACCTAATGCCAATGTCATGCTGTTACCATAATTTGGGATTGTGGGGTTAAGTATCTTTAACTATGTCGGCTCTTTGTGATGGTAAATTAGTGACTAAACAATATTCTGTGGGTGAATAGCTAGCAGAACAATCCGCAATAGCTTAAGTGAATTATTATCCCATAGATTAAGTAAATTAGCGCAAATCAACTGAACTATACAAAAAAAAGTAAAACTTTGTGATTAACTTGTACTAAGCGCTTGAGTGTTAAACCATTTACTATAAACTTTTAATTTTTTACAAAAACTTACTTAATTTTTAATTGATAAATACAAAACTGCTAATACGTATAATGAAGGTAATTTGGAATTTTTGCTTACTGGTTTTTTTCCTATTGTGGAGTGGCGAAGCTCTTGCAGGAGAGTTGTCTGAACGGTTAGCAAATTTTCCCCAATGGGAAAAATTAACTTCAGTACAACCGGCTTCGGGTGATTTGGTTTACCCTAAATGGATGGCTGGTTCTTGGCAAGTTACGAGTACGTTGGTAGATTTAGTTGCGCCTTTAGCACCAGGTATCGTAACACCAGGGTTTGAAGGTAATCGCCGACAATTAAATCAGCCTATGAGTTTTGTAGTAAGATTTGTGAAAGAGCAACCACATGTTGCCGGGTTAAAAATATTTCCTCAGATAGATAATAAGTCCCCAATTTTAATAGCAGATAGAGCGTTTAATAGCTTAAATTTGGCACGAGCTTATTTAGGGGATGAAGCAGTGTTATTAGTTAAAGTAGATCCAGATTCACCTAATCGTCAGATTACGTTCTTGCGTAGCAGTCACCAACTAATTTCCATTGTGACTGCACGAGCCACAGAAACTACTCATGATGGCAAGTTCATCACCACAGAAGTGTTTCAACAGCTATTCAAAGGCGGTTCACGCCCCTATTTAAACTCTGTAGAATCTACCACTGCTTATCATAAACTTCCAACAGCTAATCCGGCGATTGAGGCAAATCAAGTCACTGCTGTCTATCTTTCACCCCAAGATCCAGATTACTTTAAAGCTGGTTCTCAACCAGTTGCTCTCTATCGTTATCGCCTAGAATTTGTCCCCGCACAAATGCCTACTACTCCAAAGTAGTGATTTAAACCTATAACCTAACTCTTGACTATCCTGTATTACGCTTGTAATATATAAGTTCCAAGCTTCCAATCGCATCCTTGGGCAGTGTGCATCATGGCAAAATTTAGAGATATTCTCAATTACTTTCGCTCTGACTGGAAGCTGGGTCTTTTTAGTATTGCGACATCCGGCACTTACGAAATCATTGATTTGGTTGTCCCTTATGCGATCGGACAGATTTTAAATGTTTTGTCTGGTCAACCTTTGGATAAACCACTTCAAAGTGCGATCGCAATTATCTCAGACATCACCAATTACCCAGTTAATAAACTTCTATCTTTGGGTGTATTACTGGGTTTAATTTTCGTTGTCACCGTAGTGAGAGCGCCAACACAGTCCTGGTTGACTAATTGGTTTCACTGGGATATAAGTTTTAGGTCGCGTCGAAAGAAAACCGAAGCAGCCATCGCCAAAATTCTTACTCTCCCACTGGAATTTTATGATGAAAATAACCCCGGACGCATTGCTGGAAGAGTAGCTAGAGGTGTTGAGAACCACACTTGGGCGTATCCCGAAATCGCTGGACAGTTGATTCCTAAACTGGTTCGTGTACTGGGAATTTTTGTGTTTATTTTGGTGATTGAGTGGCGAATTGCGATTTTATATCTAATTTCCTTTGTAATTATTCTCAGCTTCAGCTTGAAGGATTTACAGCAATTGATTAGGTACGAAAGTCGTCTGAATAAATATGCAGAGAATACCGAAAGCCGCAATTCTGAACTGATCACCAATATCAAAACGGTGAAAGCATTTGCTACAGAAGCTAGAGAACTGAAACGGCAAAAGCAGCGTTTAGATCGTGAATTAATGATCCTTGATTATCGCATCCACAAAGGTTATGTGAAACTGGCTACTTGGCAAAGAACCATAATTCAGTTATGCGTGTTTACTATCCTGGGTTTGACTTTAGCAGCAACAATAAATGGGAGAATTTCTCTTGGTCACTTTGTGATGACCTTAACTCTTTCCAGCATGGCATATGCCGAATTAGAACCGATTACTAACTTGGCAGAAGTTTTCGCCCGTCGTTACTCTTCCATGCTGCGGTTTCACGAATTTCTCCAAGAGCCAACTGGATTTGATTCAGATGGTCTTTTAGAAGAGAGCCAGCAGGCAGAATCACCTTATAAATTTACTGGAAAAGTTGAGTTATCACACCTCAGTTTTGGATATGATGCTAACCGTCAAGTTTTGCAAGATATCAACTTGTTGATTGAGCCATATCAAACAGTGGCATTAGTGGGGCGTTCCGGTTCTGGTAAGTCTACTTTAGTGAAATTGCTGTTGCGATATTTTGAACCTCAAGAAGGTCAAATTCTGATTGATGGTCAAGATATTCGCACTTTGGATGTGGGTAAGTATAGACGAAGGCTAGCGATTGTTCACCAAGAAGTAGACGTTTTTAACGGTACTATATTGGATAATCTCACTTACGGTAGACCGGATGCCAGCTTGGAGCAGGTTCAAGAAGCCTGTAAAATTGCCAGAGTCGATGAAGTAGTGCAGCACTTACCCCAAGGTTATTACACCGTCGTGGGGGAACGAGGCGTCAGGTTATCTGGAGGACAAAGACAACGCTTGGGAATTGCCAGGGCGTTGCTAGTGGAACCAGACGTACTAGTTTTTGACGAAGCCACCTCTAGCTTAGATTATGAGTCTGAGCGTTCAATTCAGCTAGCGATGCGATCGATTCAGGGCACTTGCACCACCATCGTGATTGCTCACCGTTTAAGTACAGTACGGGAAGCTGATAAAATTGTAGTTCTGGAGCAAGGAAAGATTGTAGAAGTGGGTAGCCACAATGAACTCTTGCGTCACGAGGGCATTTACCGCCGCTTGCACTCCCTGCAAAAAACAGGAGAACTGCTGAATTAGGGGACATAAACATTTTGGATTTTGCGGAAAGTCTGTAGCAATATCCCGCAGGGTGGGCCGATTTCCGGCGTACAGACGCCACTTCCTTCAAGTCGGTAGAGCCGCCCAACAGAGTGGCTCAACTTTCCAAGACTGATTTTAAATTTTAGATTGACCCCACAAATCAATCCGCTTGATAAAATCGACTTTATTGACAATAAGGTCGATTTTTTTCTAATTGTCCCCAACACTATATTTGTACAATAATAGAAATTCGGAGCCACCAGTCATAATATATACAATATGTGATATAGATTTCAGGTAAAAGTTATGGTGTACTGAACTCTGTCCGCCTGGGGAATGCAAGAAGCAAGACTTGCAATTTACATGTGCCTAAGCATATAGGTGGAAGCTTTATTATTGCTATTTTTACGTGAGAATGAAAAGCAGGTTGGCAGAAATTACATTCGTTAGGTATCTATGCAAGAAGTCTCATCCACTAGACATCTCCGGAAATCAATTAAGACCCCTCTCAAAACCTCTCCCGGAAGCTGAGAGAGGCTTAATTTACGTAATATTTGGATGTAAATTTAAGGTAACTAAATATTTTTCCGGAGATGTCTATTATTTAACTCAGCTTTATAATTTGTGACTATAACCAAAATTACTCCTGGACAAACACTTACTTATACACAAAAAGTTGGCTTAGATTTAGTTGCCGTTTTGGGTGGCGGACGAGATGTTGTTTTGGCTATTGATCTGACAGAAAGCGTGGGATTGAATAATGAAGGTCGTATCCGCTTACATCAGATCATTCAAGATAGCCTAAAACCTGGAGATTCTGTATACATTATTCCTTTTGCTCAAGATATAGTTTTAAGTGAAGTAAAATCGGATGTGAATCCGTTGGGAACACCCATTTACTTTATTCGTAATAATCAAGAAAATATTGACAGAATTTTAGCAAAAATACCTTCGCCAGACCCAAAATTCTCTGGTACAGATATTCAGCAAGCTGAATTTACTATTTATCAAGGTCTGGCTCAGATTAATCAAAATCGCCTGCAAGAAAACCAATATATAAAACCACAATCAGTAGTTTGGGTTACAGATGCGCCCCTATTTACCCAACCAGGAATTCCCTCCAAAATTTGGATAGAAACGCCTGCTGGCAGCCCTTTTCGGATAGCCGAATCTCCAGAAAGTCAACAGCGACAAGCTTGGATTAAAGATTTCCCGATTCAGAAGCGATCGCTGTCAATTAAAACGCTGAATAATCAACAATATAAACTCACTGTAGTAGATGTTGCTCCTACAGTACAAGAATTTTGTACACCAGCACCAGGTAATCAAGAAACTTGTTTAGTCACACCTTATTTAATCAAAAAATTGTGGATACCTGGATTAATTTCAATATTAATATTAGTAGGGCTATTTTTAGGTGGACTAAAATTATATCGTCTGCAAAAAAAATGGGAGTTGATAGTTGATTTTGAAGCAACAGCAAAACCAGAAGACCAAAAATGCAGCTTACCAAACAATAAACGGATTGCAATTGGTGAATATGACTCTACTTGTGTAGATTCTATTGACTGTCCAGGTATAGAAGTAAGGGCATATTTAGAACGCAAAGGGGAAAAGCTTTATTTAGTACCAACTAATTTGACACCAATTTATTATAATGATCAAGAAATTACGTCACGTACTCTCATAGATAAATCTAAGTTTCGGCTTAATTGCCCAGATTTTCGCAACCGCGACTACGAGATCATTATTCAACTAAAAAAGTAGTATCTCTAGGGTGCATAGAATGAGTCAATCAACTACAAATGAACTTCAATATCGGGGAATCAACCGCACAATTTGTATAGGTTTAGGTGGTACTGGACATGATGTTTTAATGCGAATCCGGCGGTTAATTGTTGACCGTTATGCAGATTTAAACAATCTCCCAATTGTGAGTTTTGTTCACATCGATACAGATAAAGCTGCGACACAAGTCACTGGTATTTGTACAGGAAGTACCTATCATGGGGTTGACCTCAGTTTTAAAGAGGCAGAAAAAGTCAGCGCTACAATGTCCTCCAACGAAGTTACCATGTTTGTCGAAGGATTGGAGCGGCGTTCAGAATACACTCGTCATGGCCCATATGACCATATTGCCAGATGGTTTCCACCACAATTATTGCGAAATATTAAAGCAGTTGAAGAAGGTGCAAAAGGTATTAGACCTGTAGGTATGCTAGCTTTTTTCCATAATTATCAAAAAGTTAAAACAGCAATTGAAAGCGCAGAAAGGCGCACAAGAGGACATGATTCTTTATTGCTGAAAGCTGGTTTAAGAGTTGAACCAGGACTAAGTATTTTTGTTGTTGGTTCTCTTTGTGGCGGTACAGGTAGCGGGATGTTTCTGGACATAGCTTATAGTCTCAGGCATCTTTATGGAGACCAAAGCGCCAAAATTTTTGGTTATTTAGTGATTAGTCCAGAATTGTATGGCAATGCTCCTAGTATGAGTGCTAATACTTATGCTGCTCTCAAAGAATTAAATTATTACAGCACACCAGGCACAAAATTTGAAGCATTTTATGATCTTCAAAATTTAGTTTTTATCCAAGAACAGCGTCCACCATTTGACTACACCTATTTAGTATCAAGTCAAACAGGAGGTGAATATTCAATTCTTGTTCAAGGTAAGTTATGTAATGTTATTGCTCATAAGATTGCCCTGGATTTTTCTAGTGAATTAGCACCAGCAATTAAAGGCAGTAGAGACAATTTTCTGCAACACATGATCCAATGTGATAAGCACCCACGTCCCAATAGCCAGCGTTATTTAACATTTGGATTGGCGGCTATCTATTTTCCCCGCGATACTATTGTACAAATTGCCTTAAACCGTATCAGTTTAGAGCTAGTAAAATTTTGGTTAAATGGCAAAGGTCAAAGTCCAGATCCTCTAAAATTGATTGAGCAATTCCTCATTCAGTATCATTGGCATAACAACCCAGAAAATAAGGATAATTTCACTACCAAGTTAGCAGAATTGGTTCAAGAGAATAACAAGACTTTTCGGAACACTATCAGCGCTTGGAGGAATAAATTAGAGCGGCAAATTTCTGAGTGTCAAAAACGCGAGAATCGCAATGATATTCGCGGACAGTTACCAAGGGAATTTAGAGAGCAATTTCGCAAAGTTCAGCCTGGTGAAACAGAGAGTACTAGAGGAATTTGGCTGACAAGACTGCTACAAATTTCTCCAAATACTACCAAGGAACTAAAAACTAATATTGATGATTATCTGAGTCAGTTACTCACGCCAACGGATTCTACTTTTTCCGTTAAAAGTGTCCGTGACTGGCTAGATGCTTTGCAACATGAATTGCATAACTATCAACTAAACTTGCAAGAAAAAATCACTGATAACGGTGGAATAAAAATCTTGGAAGATTTAGAAAGAAAATGGCGAGACACTGAACAATCCATCGAGGATATTGAACATAAACCTAGTATTCCCCTTCTGAATAATAAAAATAGTCAATTCCAAGATGAAATCAAAAAATCAGTACAGGAAGTCTGCAAAATTATTCAGCATAACTTTGATGTCACCGTCGTTCAAGAGTCGCTAAAAATTGTTAATAACCTGCAAAAGCATGTTCAAGAGAGAACAACTCAAGTTACTGCCTTTAGTAGCTTAGTAGAAGATTTACAAAGTTTCTATGAAAAGCAAGATAGAGACTTGAGACAATTGAATTTTGATGAAATGAGCGGTGAAGCAATATTTGATAGTGAGGATATTGACCGCTGTTATCAAAATATTTTGCCAGAAGATGATTTACGTCGCCAGTTTGTGTTAGTCAGTTCGACAATTACAGAACAAACTGGCAGAGGACAATCTTTGGTAAGTTTTATAGACAAAGAACGCACTACTCCAGACCAGTTACAAAAAGAAATTGATCTGAAAGTTGATAAATTATTTGCTTCTCGGAGTATTAATATTGTCAACTCTGTGATTAAACGTTTTATGCAAAATTACTCTTTAGCAGTACGTTCAACTCGTTTAGCACAAGTTATACAGGAAGCTGAACCTCTGCTGCGTTTGAATTTAACCGACCCCTATTTCCGTGAAGACCCTGCTAAAAGTAGTAAATTAGTCGGTTTTAAAGATACAGATGAATTAGAAGTACGACAGTTTAAAACTTTGCTTACACAGGATATAGGAGTGGAACCAAATGTCTTAAAAGCAACACAAGCTGAAGACGAAATTTTAATTGTGAATGAGTATGCTGGTTTTCCTCTCAGACTAATTAGTAGTCTAGCAAGAATGAGAAACCCCTACCTCCGTGAACAGCATTCTCCGACATCTTTTCTTCATAACGACTACAATGCTTCATTCCCTGACATTATTCCGCCTGATGCTAGAAAAATGGAAGAATTAGAGGATGTTTTTTATCCTTGCCTAGCATTGGGTTTATTAGAAAAAAATCAAGAAAATTAACAGTTGGAATTTAAATATTATGACCCATTACGTGATAGTTATACCACTGCTTCTTTAAATACAGAGTGGAGTCAAGCTTTGGAGGAACTTGCTAATCGTAAGGATATGACTGAAGCTTTGCAACAGCTTTTAGATAATGAGATTGCTGTAATAGAAAGACAACCTGAACTTTGGGATAATAACTATCTAGTTAAACTGCGGCAATTTGTCAAAGAAGTGGATGAATTACCAGAAGATAGTGCTAATTATCCCTACAAAGCAGCAGTAGTTGGAACTCCTACAAGTACTGATCCTATAGCTAAAGAGGGAATTATCAATCGCTTTCGCCGAAAGATGACTGAGCAGTTTAAAAATTCCCAAATTCAAATCACAAATCTAGGAAATAACAAAGCTATTGTTGGTGAAATAGTTGTTGACTCTCCTATAGTTTTTACTGATAATCGAGCCAAACGACGCTTAGAATTGGAGCGACTAAAACAAGATTTAGCTGACGAATTGATAAGTCAAGAAGAGTATGATCGCGAGAAACAAAAAATCTTTGCTCAATACCCGCTATAATCTCTTTTTCAGGTTAGTTAATATCTACCTTTTTTGGAAAAGTTTTCATACTATCAAGGTGTTTTAATGCCACCAATACCAGGTTATTTAATATTTATTACTCTTGTCCTCGTCGTTTTACCATCTATAGCTACGATTTTTCTCCGCTTGGCTCTCTATCAACATATATTATTGTTAGAAGAGAAAGTACGAAGGTTAATTAATAGACAATCACCTGGACAACAGCCAAAAATCCTAGAAGAATTAGAACGAAGGTTTAGAGAGGCTAGTAGAAATCTAGATCAGGTTGATACAACAGCGTTAATCGACCAAGTTTACAGCCAAGAAAAAGTTTGGGGATTTACCTGTGAACAAATCGATTACTTTTGTCGGATTCTTCCTAATTTACTCTTAGCCTTTGGCTTACTTGGTACTTTTTTAGGTATCACGCTTAATTTAGCCACACTTAGTCAAACAATCAATCAAACCAATACCAGCAATGTTAGTAATTTAGTCGCTGAATTAAAGAAACCACTAGAAGGGATGAGTATTGCCTTCACTACCAGTTTAACAGGACTTTTCTTTAGTACTTTTTTAACACTATTTAACTGGTTTAAAAATACCAGTTTTGCCAAATACAGACTTATTTGTTCTCTTGAAGATTACCTAGATAATATTTATCATCCCCAGATACAGGGTGATACTCGCCTCGATAAAATCGTGAATAAAATGGTATCCCAGCAGGATGAGTTTTTAACTCGCTTTGGTGATACCGTACGGGATGCAGTGGAGAAATCTATAGGAAGTGTGGCAAAACAAATTGCTGAAGGGAATAAAGAAGCTGCTGATTTAGCCAAGCAAGTTTATCAGGGCTTTTATCAAGCTGCTGGTACTATATCTGGTGCTGCTAATGATTTTGAACATGCTATTGCTGAACTGAATACAAAATCTCATATATTTAAACAGTCTGCTGAAATATTTGCTAATAGTCAGTTTCCTCAGAAATTATCAGCAGCTACAGCCAATTTGACTACCATGCAAGAGAGATTTTCACAATCTACAGCAAGTTTGGCCCAGACAACCAAATTTATTGAAACAGCATTGATAGAAGTTCAGCATTGTAGTCAAGAATTAGCTAATTTGGCAAGAGATATTAAAAAAGCTAATCAAACTTCAATTCAAGTTTTAGAGTTACATCAAAATAATCCAAACTCCCTTGGTGAAATTATTCCTCAACTCAAGCAAGGAGCTACTAGTTTTTCAAAAAGTATTAACAAACTTGAGAAATTAGAACAACGGATTGCGAATAAAGCTGATAGTTTGACAGAGTTATTAGAAGTTGTTAAAAGTTATACAGAACAAGTTAATTTGGCAATCGAGGCTTTAGGCGATCGCTTGATTTTAAACTTATCTCAACAAATTGGTTCTAACAACCAACAAGTTAAGGCTGTCATTGCCAATTTTGAAGAATATACTAATCAGTTAGGCATTAAATTTGATATATCTAAATCAGATTTTATGGGTTTAATGCAAAATAATAATGAAAATTTTACTTCTGAATATAAAAGTGTCAGCGCTCTTATTGTTAAAGGAATTATTCAGCAAACAGAAATAAATAAACAAGGATTACAAATGTTAATCAATAATGTTCAAGATTTTAATAAAGATGTGAACAATATAAAAGATGAAATTTCTAGGCTGAGGCAGGGAATGGAAAAGCAAGTGGAAAAACTCTAGCTGATTATATTGATATTAATTTGAAATTCAAATATTCAATTATGGCTCGTCGTTCACGGCATAATGACTACAAAGAAGACTTAAATATTTGGCCTGCTTTTACAGATTTAATGTCCAATGCCTTTATGATTCTGCTGCTATTATTATTAATAGCCAGCACCAACTATACCATATCGCAAATATCTAATCCAAGAACGCCGCCAATTTTATTGATAAAAGATGAAAATTCCAGATTTGACCCAGGTAGTGCAGTAATTCCAAAAACAATGTTGGATTATATCAAAAATAAACTCGTACCTGATATAGAAAACACCACAAAATCTTATAACATTAATACAGTTGAAATCATTGGGCATACTGATGAACAACCTGTTAGCATTATCAGCAGTAATCTAGACTTTAATTTAGAGGCAGCAGCTAGTCAAGGGGGTTCAGTTAGTACACTTAAAGCAGGTTCTAATGCTGATTTAGGATTGATGCGTTCCCTTGCAGTGGTTAAAGAACTGCTGAAAATCCAGCAACAAAATAAGATGCCAAGAGTTCAATTTCGCGCCTATTCGGCGGCACAATTAATATTACCAAGTGGGGAATTTGCTCCCATTCCCCAAGAAAAGCGTCAGCCAGAATCGAAGCGGCGACGCATTGAAATTCGTTTTACGCGCTTGGGTGAAGTGCGAGAAGTAAAATAAATAATCCATTCACCGCTGCTAGAATACTAATCAGTAATCGAAGTCTTCCAATAAGAAAAAACTAAGATTTATTCTTATCTGCTTCTTTCTGCGCCGCCTCACTATATTTCTTATATAGTTGAGTCCGAATTTTAGCTTCCCGATAACGGCTGTGCTTTTGTGGCACCGTACTCATTAAATCTGAAGCCCGTTGCCACTTAGCAGCGATCTCTAACCACTGAGTTGAGGTTATGGCTGTTTTTCCAGATGCAGAAGCTTGGTTAGCAATTCGCACAGATATTGCAAATGGCTCATCAGATGGCTCAGAAAGGCTATTTTTAGCAGCGCGGGATGGTATTTGGGCTTTTTTACCGTTAGTATTTTCTGTAGTTGAAGATTTAGAAGTTTCTAGTTGCATTGGATTTTTCAGTTTATTACCTAACTGGGCATAAATAAGCCAACTAAGCAACAACAGTGAGCAGAAACCAGCTGCTGCTAATATCTTTGTTTGAGGTTTATTTTTGTGTTTTTCTTTGTTAATAAGTACTAAGGGACGAGAGACTTGAGTTCTAGGAAAATTTGGCTTTCCTAGTTCAGCTTGAGCTTCTGTGAAATCTTTAATTAATTGCTTTACAATATTAGGCTGAATTAATGTAATTTCCTGTGACCAAAGCAATTGGTTTTCGCGATCGCTATCTATTTCCTTTAACCACAGTAATTGTTGTTCCCGAACAATCCGACTGTTGATATTGACTCGGCGAATGTAACGCGGAGCGATAAACTCAAGAATTTGCTGGATTTGTTCTACGAGGGGAGATTGCTCAAGTTGCTCTACCCTAGCCGCCTCGCACAGAAGTTGTAAGACACCATCAGAAAAAATGGCTCTAGTTCTGACACCAGACTTGGCTAGCTTTTCGTTCAATAACTGAATAATCGCAGCAACGCTACCTTGGTGAGCTTGCCAAGCGATATCGTTTATCCGGTCTATCATCTGAAATTTAGTGATAGCTCTTCCACCCTGACTGATTAACGTACTCATTAATTTAGGGACTCTTTTCTACTGACCTTGATCTTGTCTTCGATTTTACGAGTAAAAAGATGAGTTGCCAAATAAAATCATAAAAGTAGAGCCTCCCCTCTCGGTTCGGCAAGGACGTTCGCTGACGCTAAGTTAATTGGACGTTAATTGGACACTCTCACGCCTTGAAAGCGTGGGATTCTTGGGCTGAAATTGCACTTTCAGGGTAACGCCCATGCTGGCAGACGAGCTACCTGTTTGACATAGTACATGATGATGTCTTTTAGCGCTCGCCTTTGCTTCGGCGATGATCTGAAGCACCCGCCAAGAGCGATCGTAAATCTATGGCTAAATAGTATCAGGGTCAACACCAAGCGAGCGCAAATGTTCTTTCAACCTTTCCACCTGTAACTGTACTTGTTCCCTCGCTAATCTTTCCTGTTTCAGCGCCTTTGCCAACTCCTCTGGAATCAGCAACTTTTCCCCAGTGTCTTCTCGATAAAAACCAATCAGTTGCCCCTCTATTTGCAATTCTGGAACTGTTGCCTGTCAGGTATCGTTCACAAACCAAACAAAATAGCTTATGAGGATAATTTTGTGAGTAACTCTCGCTTATTTTGCCTTTTTGCCAGAATCACAAGACTAATTAGCACAGCGATCGCTACATTAGAAGATATATAAATAAAAATCAACAATGATTTTTATTCATTCGCAGTTCACACAAAACCATGAGTGCAAGTACTATTATTTCCGACAATCCCCTACTCCAAGGTGTTGGTTTACCTCCCTTTGCAGAGATTAAACCAGAACGAGTAGTACCAGCCTTCAATCAGTTGCTGGCAGAACTTGACCAGCAGCTTGCCACCTTAGAGGCTAATGTAGAGCCTACTTGGAGTGGTTTAGTAGAACCCTTAGAAAAGCTGACTGAACAGCTTACCTGGAGTTGGGGGGCGGTAAATCATTTAATGGGTGTTAAAAATAGCCCAGAACTGCGCGAAGCTCATGAAATCGTACAGCCACTAGTCGTACAGTTTATCAACAAGCTCGGTCAAAGCAAACCGATCTACAATGCCTTTAAGGCACTTTGCGCTAGCGATCGTTGGGCAACTTTAGAACTAGCCCAACAGCGCATTGTAGAAGCCGCCATTCGAGATGCAGAACTTTCTGGTGTTGGTTTAGAAGGAGAAGTAAGAGAGCGTTTCAACGCCATACAAATGGAGTTAGCAGAACTTTCTACCAAATTCTCTAACCATGTACTTGATGCCACTAAAGCCTTCAGCTTAACTCTAACAACACAAGCGGAAATTGACGGTTTACCACCAAGCTTAGTGAGTTTAGCAGCCCAAGGTGCTCGTGCAGCTGGGGAAAGCAACGCCACACCAGAAAATGGCCCCTGGCGGATTACTTTGGACTTCCCCAGCTATGGCCCTTTCATGCAGCACAGTACCCGTCGAGATTTGCGCCAAAAGCTCTACAAAGCTCATATCACCCGTGCTTCTGGTGGAGATTTGGATAACAACCCGTTAATTGAGCGCATTTTGAAGTTGCGCCAAGAACTCGCAGATATACTAGGCTTTAAAAGTTTTGCCCAATTGAGCCTGGCTAGTAAAATGGCTCCCAACGTTGAGGCAGTCAACGCCCTGTTAGAAGAACTACGCCGCGCTAGTTATGATGCTGCTGTCAAAGACTTGGCAGAACTCAAAGCTTTTGCAGCGGCACTCTTAGCAGCAGAAGCTACGGATTTAAAACACTGGGATATCAGCTTTTGGGCAGAACGCCAACGAGAAGCAAAATTTGCCTTTACCGCTGAAGAATTGCGTCCCTACTTCCCCCTTCCCCAAGTGTTAGACGGCTTATTTGGACTAGTCAAGCGGCTGTTTGGCGTCACTGTCACCTCTGCCGATGGTCAAGCGCCAGTATGGCATGAGGATGTCCGTTATTTCCAAATTGCTGACGAAACTGGTTCTCCCATTGCCTACTTCTACTTAGACCCCTACAGCCGTCCAGCGGAGAAACGCGGTGGTGCTTGGATGGATGTGTGCATCAATCGGGGCAAAATCACTGAAAATGGTGTTACTGCCATCCGCTTACCTGTAGCTTATTTGGTGTGTAATCAAAGTCCTCCCGTAGATGGTAAACCTAGTTTGATGACCTTCTATGAAGTAGAGACTTTATTCCACGAGTTTGGTCATGGATTGCACCATATGCTCACCAAGGTTGACTATTCTGGAGCCGCAGGCATCAATAATGTGGAGTGGGATGCAGTGGAACTACCTAGTCAGTTTATGGAAAACTGGTGCTATGAGCGACCCACTTTGTTTGGCATGGCAAAGCATTACGAAACTGGTGAAGCCCTACCGGAGCATTATTATCAAAAGCTGCTAGCAGCACGTAATTATATGAGTGGTACTGCCATGTTGCGGCAGATCCACCTGAGCAGTCTTGATTTAGAACTACACTACCGCTATCACTCTGGTAGTAATGAAACTCCGTCAGATGTGCGTCATCGCATAGCCAAGACTACTACCGTTTTACCACCACTTCCAGAAGATTCAATTTTATGTGCTTTTGGACATATTTTTGAGGGTGGTTATGCAGCAGGCTACTACAGTTACAAGTGGGCCGAGGTACTGAGTGCCGATGCTTTTGCCGCTTTTGAAGAAGCTGGGCTAGAAGATGAAGAAGCTATAAAAGCTACAGGTCGGCGTTATCGGGATACGGTGCTGGCACTCGGTGGTGGTCAGCATCCAATGGAGGTGTTTAAAACTTTCCGGGGTCGTGAACCAAGTACGATCGCTTTACTTAGGCACAATGGTTTAGTCAGTGCTGGTGTAAACTAAACAACACCTCTGTAGGGACGTTGCATTGCAACGTCCCTACTCGCATCAAATTTTTGCAAACAATCCTTAGCTGGACATGGTTTTGGACATGATTAGATGATGCCGTAGCAGATGAAAGCCAGTTTGAGAGATCGGGGTTATGGTACAATTTTTCTTTCAAGCACCTTCTAAAATCCCCTTGACAACTGTCTTACAACCTTAACTTGTGACAAATGGTAATGACAAGGTGTTAAAAAAGCTTGCTCTAGTTCCCTCCTTTTTAAGAAGGGTTAGGGAGGATCGTTTTTGCGTGGATAGCGGCTCAATCTCAATAAGAAACCCCCTCTGCTTTCGTCATAGTAAAGTGATTACAAGACAGAGGGGGTTCATTTTTTATTTTTGTATAGGCAGATTTCAAGGATAATGCTGGTAAAAACCAGTTTCTCTGATTTAAAGCCTGCAAAAACCTATGTTGTGTTTATTTTAACCTGCCTACTTAGTTGGGTCTATTTCCAATCAGGAATCTCAGCATCTTCTCCACCAATCCCGATTCCAGTGTTAAATATTTCAGCATCAGTAAGATTGAGATCATTCATTGATGCTTTATACACATTAGAATCGTGAATTGTAGCGCGAGTAAAATTTACTCTGTTGAGATTGGTTTGCTTCAAATTCACATTGGTTACATAAGCTGATGTTAGGTTAGCACCTGCCAAGTTTGCACCCGTTAAGTCAGCACCTTCGAGATTAGCCCCTACAAGGTTGGCTCCTTGCAACTTTGAGCCTCTCAAGTCAGCACCAATTAAATGAGCGCCACTGAGGTTAGCTCCCGATAGATCACACTGGATACATTCCCCAGTTGAAAGCAGCTTTTGTAAGTCCTGCGGATTCTCAGCTCTAACAGAGCTAGCGAAAAATAGGGGAGTTGCCAAGGCCATGGCCGCTAATAGCTGGAGTTTCATAATTTTCCCCCTTAATAATCAAGTTGCGTCCGTTCTGTCCCTCACAACTCTATTATCTCACTAAACTTTGTGAGGTCAATCTATGCCCTCACTAGTTGGTTGTGATATGAAACAGGGATAAAAGTGATGTCACAAATCCAATTAATTCTGATTTTTGGCAATTTTTACCCGATAAACCCTAAAAAACTGCCAGTATTAAATCAATGTTAAATCTTTTTAAAAGTTTGTACAACTTGCCATAATTTGGCTACTTTGATAAGTATTCATACTTGATTAATTGATTTCATCACAAATTAGCAAAGACTCTTAAGTTTAGTCCTCAGAAATTCTCGTATATACTGATTGACCAACTCAGGCTGTTCTTGCTGTACCCAATGGCCAGAATTGGGAATGTACTTGATTTGAAAGTCCCTAACATAGGCTACGGTGTCGTAGGTTAGTTCCTTACCGAGTGCAGTGTCATTTTCTCCCCAAATCATCAGTGTTGGCACTTCCAGAACGCCCCAATTTGGATTTAGCATTCTCTGCTGAAAAATATTGCGGTAGTAGTTCAACATTGCTGTGACGGCACCACGTTTTGCAGCAGCATCTTTATAAGCGCCAATATCCGCTTTGGTGAAAGCACTCTTGTTAACTGCTGTACCTTTAAAAACTGTTTCAATTGCTTGGTAGTTTAAAGATTGTAAAAGTAATTCTGGTAACCACGGTAGTTGAAAGACAAACACGTAGTAACTACGTAGCAACTGTTGGGGAGTGCGTAAACCTTGGGCAAATTTAGCAGGATGAGGCAGGTTAAGGATAATTAATCGTTCTAGCATTTGGGGGTAAGCATAGGCAAAATTCCAAGCGATCGCTCCACCCCAATCATGTCCAATTAAAACACACTTTTGGTATCCTAATCCCTTAATTACTCCCTCAATATCTTTGATAAACTTATTCATTACATAAGCTGATTGCTCATTTGGTTTATCACTATCGTTGTAGCCACGTAAGTCAAGGGCGACGACTTTAAAATCTTGGGCAAATTCTGGTATTTGATGCCGCCAAGAGTACCAAAACTCAGGAAACCCATGCAACATCAACATTAACGGGCCTTCTCCTTGGGTAACATAGTGTAGTTTCACCCCATTAGTAGTTATATAATCGTGTTTCCAAGTCAGTTCTATTACAGACATATGTAGTATTTTTTGTTGGTGATAGTTATTATGTTTAATGTTTTTTGTAAAAATATTTGTTAAAAGATAGTTTTGAAATTGCAATTCCCCTTTGGATAGATATTAGTAATAAATCAGCAGAGTTGTATATTTCATACAAGTACTAGAATATATCAACCTGGATTAACAAAATACCCTTCATGAAATTTATTAGCAGTTTCTTCAGTCCTTACTTTTCACGGGATGTGGAAAAGAAAGAGTGGTTCGCGATAGTCTATCGCGAACCAATTGCTATTCTTTATTATATTTGGAAGTTTCTTCGA
>NZ_JBALCN010000050.1:0-20785 GCF_036919615.1 Nostoc sp.
AGCTGGGGGAATTGCAGAAGCTGTTACTCGTATTCGTTCTCAGATTCCTTATCCCTTGACTATAGAGGTTGAGACGGAAACTTTAGAGCAGGTGATAGTTGAGATTCCGCCGATTGAACTTCAGGTTATTAAACATCGTTTGCACCAATTGACTTGTACAGCAATGCGGTACGAATACTCGTGCAAAATTGCCCGACTACGTAAACCTAAGTGGGTACGGAGTAAAAGTTGTTGCAATGGTAGCGCTGTTAAGTGGAGTGTACCGCAATAGTCAACGCATGGTGCAAAGCGCTTTGGCTGACTTGTTTGGCATTTCAATGTCATTGGGAACCGTAAACCCACTCCGAATTGAAGCAAGCGATGCTGTCGCAAATTGTGTGGATAAAGCAAAACTTGACGTCCAGCGCTCAAACGTAGTTGGAGCGGATGAAACAAGTTTTAACCAAGGTTATATCGACGGTGGCAATCCGAACAATTTTTGAAATATTAGACTTACTCTTTGATATTTCTGAAACAAAAGCTAATGATACATTTAATTATTGGGTATAAATCCTCAGAAAAGTCTTACCAGTATCTCAAATAGAAGAAGTAAAAGAAGACAGTCAAAAATATCAAGAGTTGCATCGAATGCTTGGTGAATATGAATTAATTGTGGTGGATAGCCCAGAGCAAGCTATTGCCTTGACCTGTAGACTATCAAAGGCAGAAAAAATACTATTTGGGAAAGAAAAAAATGCATACTCTAAAAAGCCAATTTATTGTGCTACCGAATAGTGAAGATATTGTTGATATATGTGTTGGGCAATTAGGTACAACAAGTGATATAGGTTTATTTAGAGGAACACGGTATAAATTCGATGCTGAACAAAAATTTATCAGTGATAAAGCTTATATCGGAGAAAATACAATTAATACACCATATAAGAAACCAAAGAACTCAGAGATTTCACAACTACATAAAGAAGAGAATAAACAATTATCGTCACGCAGAATTAGCGTTGAGCATATGATATGCCGAGTGAAAATATTTCGAGTAGCGAGCGAGAGATTTCGTTTATCTTGTCATCGCTATAGCCAGGTAATAATGGCAGTTTGTGGGCTTGTAAGATTGCGACTTAATTGCTCATATTTTTTATCTGTTAACATTTAAGTTTAACTGAGAAAAATAAAATTCTATTTTTCCTATCTTTACGCTCAGAACTGATGATTTAACTCGATTTATTCCCCAAAGTCTGATTCTTCCGTCCATTAAGTGCTGACGATCACACTTGCGCTAGAATCGTTAAAACCATTGTATACTAAGCATTTCGCGTTTGCGGATAAGTATAATTTATGGCAGCTTTTTCAGTCAAGAATCTTAATTCATAACTTCTGCCTCCTGCCTCCTTCACGCAATACTGCCTCGCTTTCTGGCTTCTTTGTAGGAAGTTCCCACATTTTTCAGACCAGCTTTAATCATTTGTTGTTCAAGGAGGGCAAAGAAACGTGCTTTATCGCCACCTTTTACCACTGCTTGATTATGCGCTTCTGCGATCGCTACAGGGTAGCCATATCCTTTTTGCACTTGTGCCAGCATTAGTCCCAATGCTTGGTCTAACATGGTTGCATTATCCGCTACCCATGCCGGAACTTCGATCCGGGCGATTTCGGTACCAACATGGACGTAGCAAAAGTAAATGGTTTGGTCTCCGTAGAGTTCAAGAATGGGGGAATTACTGCGCCACAGGGTACTGCGTTGTCCTGGTTTGAGTCGGGTTGCCCAAACAGAAGTATCTCGCAACTGTTCAAAAATTTTACAAGGTACTTTTTCTAGCTGATTTGGGCAATGACTTTTACAGTCTGGCACTGGATGAGGACAAGCCAACAACCGTAAAAAGTTTATTGTTTCAATGCTGCGAGAGGCGCTGAGATAGCCGATCAGGGGAATTTGAGCATCCCGCATCTGCTGCCAAGCTTTGAGGATCGGAGGTAAAATGCGATCGCGTGCATCCATCGGCAATTGTTCTAAAAACCAGTAAATTAAGGAACCATCTACCATCGCTAGTGCTGGCGCTTCTCCCTTCGTCGCACATGCAAGTTCTGCTAACACTGTTGTTTCTGATGCAGTGCGGCGAAAACTCATCCATTCCTCAGTTCTAATTCCCCACTGCCGAGACATATATAAATCTTCTGGGCGATAAAATACTTCTGGCAAACTATCAAGTAGCGGATGGCGATTTTGTCCGTAGTGCAAGACGACTCTACCAATATTTAGGAGATAACAGTAAGCAATTTCGTGATGGTTGGGGGCAATTTGTGAACCATCGGTAGCGATGACAGTATGAATTTTTGGAGGAACTGGGATGTCAATACAGGTTTCTAACGGCTCAATTGGCGTAGCATTAGCAAAGAGAATGCGATCGCGCCATTTTTCCTGGCGATCAATTAAATCTTGTTGACACTCGTAAGCATTTTTGAGATGTTGTTGCGCTAATTCTAAACGCTGGCGACTAGCAGCAGCTTCTAAGGTAAGATGCTGACTTAAACCCTGCATTTGTCGCGCCAGTTTTGTGAGGTCAAGCATAAAGGTAAGTGAAGATGGAAGAGTTATTATTTCACTGAAATGGAAGGACGGAAGCTTCTAATTTTTAATTATTAGACATCTCTGGAAAAGAATGTAGAGACGCGTTAGTGCAGCGGGGTGTTCGTGCAGCATCTCGTACAGAAGGCAGTCCAATTTCGCATCTTTACAACGATTCTGGATAACGCATATTTAATTTCATTAGATGTCTATTGTTATTTCCGTACATCTTTTAAATATTCTGCTTGGTTGATTTAAGTCTATTTGCGTGGATTTGGCCTATTAGCCCAGAACTTAAGTTCCGGGCGGGATATCAGTAAAGGCAACAATTTGACTGTTACAAATATCTTGACAATGACAAGCACTTTTTGGGTGAGAGATTATTGCAATATATTTAATATATTAAAGCCAAGCAGAGAAATCTTTTGCAAATTTAGACTGTGATAACAACTGAATTCGCCGATCATTTTGGGCCGTTTCCCGTTCTGCTTGAGTATTATAGCCCCAGTCTGCAAGGAAGAGTTTCACATTTTCAAGGTCTGCTTGCTGTTGGACTAACTGCAATGTCTTGAGTCTGTCTTCTACAAACCAGAGACTAACTGGCTTTTTATCTGCTGGTTGAATTAATTCTCGCAGAATTTCAAATTTGGGACGCTTGACTTCTTTACCAAAAATCGCTGATGCTGGTAAATTCACTCCTTCTTGTTGCAACAACTGCTGTACAAAACGCCCTTCTTTAGTTGTCACAATGTATAGCTTAATTTCACTGCCAAGAGTTAATTTTATTTTTTCTATTACACCAGGATAAAATCTATGCAGACTTAACCACCCATCTAAATCAGTAGTAATCCATTCATCTCGTTGCTTGTCTAGTTTCACGCCAATTTCTTTTGCTTGTAGCTTGTCATCTAATAAAAGTTGTGGGGCGATGCTTACCCATTCATGAAGAATCTTTTCATCAGAAATTCCATCTACCAACGCTTTGATTAAAACGGGCATTTCCCAACCTGTTTCAATTACAGGTCGCAGGCGATAGAATCTCAAAGCTAAATCATCTGGTGGTGTGTCGTTAGCAGGCAACCAAATATCACAGTAGGTGCGCCATGCAACCTCAAAATATTCAATTAGTCCGTCGCAAATCACTCCATCAAAGTCTAGGGCTAAAATCGTGGGACTACTTGTGGTCATTGTTTTGAGGATTAAAACTGCTGTTGTCAGCTTACCCGACAAATTCAAATTATGCAGTAATTTTTGTTAGTCTTTTATAGTTTATAACTTGCTCAAAAAGTATGGTGGCATTGTCCAATCTGATTAATACTAGTAGGTTAATGAGGATCTACAGCAGGTTTGTAATTAACTAAACGAACTTGATTTTGCTTGACTCCTACAGTGATTAGTGGTAAAAAACGCTTCACTAGACCATGAACGACTCGACTCTGAGAATCGTATTAGACATCTCCAGAAAAGATTTAGTTACCTTAAATTTACATCCAAATATCACGGAAATTAAGCCTCTCCTCGAAGCGGAGAGAGGTTTGGAGAGGGATCTTGATTGACTTATGCAGTGGTAAGGCACGGAAGTTAGCTGTAGGAGAAGCTGTAAAATCTTTGTAGCAATTGGTGCTAAGGGAAGCGAAGGAAATTCCGATATCAAAATGATGAAAGCGAATACCCGCAGCATTATTGAAGCATTGGGAAGAAAATATATGCCCTTTTACCCAAAGAAGTAAATTTATCAGAGCAAATATCTAACCTAAGACGTGTTCCTCTCTAATCTCTTCTCAAAGTCTCTCCAGAGAAAGAACTCTTTGTATCTTTAATTTTTTAGAATATTCATTGATGAAGCTACGCTACATTTCTCAATATCTGAAAAAGCCATGAGTGATAAGAATCAAGAAAATCAAATTAATCAACCAGTGAGTGAAGATACACATTTACGTGAAGAACCGAACGTCAATGAAAAAAACTTAACAGCGAATCCAGGAGATAGAATCGCTGATGAGTCTGAATCTGTTGAAGAAAAGGCTCAACAGGTGGCTGTGGATGACGTACCAGACATTACAGGCGACAAAATCACAGTCCCAACTTACTTCGTTGTAGATGAACCGGACGGTGAAAAGAAAGCACTCCACCACGTTAAAGATGCTGAAGAGATTTCTGACGTAATTCGGCAAGCGCGAGTTGACGAAAATGGAAATCGGATTTGGTAGTAGTCATTCATTTAAGATACACGGGGACAGAGGGATACTGAGAGTTGTTTCTTTGCCTCCCCGTATCTGTATTCTTTGGTCAAGTTAGTCTATATAATAATATAATCAAAATCTAGGAATACGCCCAGGATGGACGGTACATGGATAAGCGATTTTCTGTTCTTCAAGTCTGTTGAGATAAAAATGAGCACTGAATCTCAATGAAAGATGATTTTTTTTTAAATTATTTTTGAGAAACTTTTAATAGTTCACTTAATAACAGTAGGAACAATAAGGAAACTTCAATGATGTAATAGGCTTGTTGCAATTAGCACAGTTATTACGTAAGGATGTAGCATACAAGAAACAAAACTGCGATCGCAAAGACAACCAAATTTTTTTAGGCGTTGTTTCTGGGATCCAATAGTGGGCACAAAACTTGAGAACATTTGACCCTCCTATTGACACACCGCGAACATCGTAGTTTATCTGATTAATTTTGTGAGGTTCGTAGTGAACGATTTATCGCTTAATTTCAAGGACTAAGTCTTTACTACGAACTTATTCTGTATCTTCGTCAATTACTGCACTACGATCAAGGATTAGTAAGTTGCGAAGTTGGTCTGTATCCAGTTCAGTCAACCATTCTTCACCTGCACCTACAACTTGTTCAGCCAATTGTTTCTTACTTTCAATCATATCATGAATTTTTTCTTCTAAAGTACCAGTACAAACAAATTTATGTACTTGGACATTGCGGGTTTGACCAATCCGAAATACTCTATCTGTGGCTTGATTTTCTACGGCTGGATTCCACCATCTATCAAAGTGGAATACATGATTTGCTCGTGTTAAATTCAGTCCTACTCCACCCGCTTTCAGAGAAAGAATCATAATTGGGGGACCTTGAGGATCGTGTTGGAAACGGTCGATCATTTCCTCTCGTTGTTTTTTACTGGTGCTACCATATAAAAAGAATATTTCTCGTCCAAGCTGTTTTTCTAAAAAGGGTTTAAGTAATTTACCCCACTCAGCAAATTGTGTAAAGATTAGAGCGTGGTCGCCTTCTGCTAAAACTTCTTCTAACATTTCTTCTAGCCGCAGAAGTTTAGCTGAATTATGTTGCTCTAAAGTTGCCTGTTTCAAGTATTGTGCTGGGTGATTACAGATTTGTTTTAGTTTAATCAGTAAAGCCAAAATCATCCCCCGACGTTGCAATCCTTCAGCAGATTCAATCTCTGCTAAAGATTGTTCTACAACTTGTTGATAAAGTGCAGCTTGTTCGCTAGTCAGACCGCAAAATACGGTCATTTCTTGCTTATCTGGTAAATCTTGAATAATTTCGCGATCGCTTTTCAATCGCCGCAGTATAAATGGTTGAACTAATGAACGTAACTGAGTCAAAGAAGCCGTATCCCCATACTTTTCAATTGGCATGGCAAATCGACGCTGGAAAAATTGCTTATTGCCTAAATACCCAGGATTCAGAAAATCCAAAATAGACCATAGTTCTTGCAGTCTGTTTTCTACTGGTGTCCCCGTCAATGCAATCCGAAATGTAGCTGATAATTGCCGCACTGCTTTTGACTGCTTCGCCTCCGGATTTTTCACATTCTGGGCTTCATCTAAAACAATTATCTGCCAAGATACACTTTCCAATGACTTAATATCTCGATGAAGAAGTGAGTAGCTGGTAACAATTAGATCGTGATTTTTCACTGCTTCTAAAAACGCTTTACCTTTTGGGCGTTTGTCACCATGATATTGCAAAATTTTCAGGCTTGGTGCAAATTTATTGACTTCCCTTTCCCAGTTGCCTAAAACAGAAGTTGGACAAACTAGTAGGGTTGGATTTTCTAGCGCATCCTGTTCTTTGAGATGTAGCAAAAAAGCAATGAACTGAATAGTTTTACCGAGTCCCATATCGTCTGCGAGACACGCACCCAAGCCCCAACGTTCTAAGAAGGACAGCCAAGCTGCGCCTCGTTCTTGATAAGGTCGCAACTGTCCTTGAAAGCCTGTTGGTGTAGGCAAAGGTGCGATCGCCTGATTATTTGTTAGCGCCCCAATCAACTCTTGCAATGCCCCAGAAGCCTCAAAGCTAACCACTGGTAATTTTTCTATTACCTGGGTATCCCCTGTACTGAAACGCAAGGCATCTTCCAAGGAAAGTGCCATTTGGTCTTTGCGAGTGGTAAAAAAAGTTTGGGCTGTCTTGATGTCTTGGGGTCGTAATTCTACCCACTCGCCGTTAATTTCCACCAGTGGACTGTTTAAAGCCACAAGTTTATCAAACTCACCTTTGGAAATAGTCTGTCCACCAATAGCCAATTGCCATTGGAAATTTAGTAGACTCTGCAACCCTAAACGTCCCTGCTTTTTCTTTGGGGTTTCGGCAGTAATTTTTAAACCCAAACGGTTCGCCCATCCTTCGCGGTTTGCCAAACTGGCAGGCAAAATTACTCCCAAACCACTGTCTTCCAACCTCCAAGCTACAGCCTTGATAAACTCATAGGCTTGGATGGGGGTGAGACGACAAGATTGGGGATATTCGGTTTCAAAACTGGGTGCGATCGCTGGATATAATCGGGAAGCTAGCCCCAAGCCTCGCAAAAATGTTTCTTGTGGTTGCTCAATTGTCCGATTTTCATAAACCAATTGTTCAACTGGATTGTTCCAAATAGTTGCCGCATCCACCAAAAACTCAGGATGATCAGCCGCTTGCAGGAAATACGCCAATGTCCAATCTGTTTCGCCAAACTCTGGAGAACGCAATTGAAAACAGGTACGAAATAAAGTTTTAAGAGTTAATTGGTATTGTAGCGGCATAGTCCAAGCCTTCAGTGCCGCTTCCAGTCGTTCCACTTCAATTGCATCTGCATTGACTGTACTAGATGCACTAATTAAGGCTTGCAACCACTGTTGCACCGCAGATGGTAAAGATGCGTAGGCGCTGCCCGTCGTAGACATCGCTTTAGCTTCAATGGGAAGTTGAGAACCTACCATTTCTCGCACTTGGGCATCTATCGTACTGTTGAGAAATCCCAGCAATAATTCTTGAGGTTCGGACGGTAAGTCCACATAGAATAAGGATTGGGAAAACTCCTCCCCAGTCCCCAGTCCCTCCTGATAGGTGCGACAAACTAAAGGCATATCCGCAGAAAATTTTTCTAGGCGAGTTCCATCTACAGCACTATCTAGAAGTACTTGCCATTTAGCAGCAAACGTATCATCTGATTGTCGGTCAATTCTTGGTAAAAACTTACACCGCGAGATTAAATCTAAACTCCAGCGGGCAACTTGCGACCAAAAACGTAAATCTCCTCCTAAAAAGGCATCTTCCCCTTTAGCAGCATTTAGAGGAATAGCAGCGAGAAATTTTACCGCTTCGTTAGGGTTAAGACAAAAACCCTCAACTAGCCACGGTTGCAAATATTGCGGAGAGTCTGTGTCTAGTCCCAAGCTGGCAGAATGTACGGGGAAAATCGCAGATGTTCCCTCTGCACTGTCTTCGGGGATATAAGTTGGTAGGGCAATGATTTGCGAATACGTTGGTAAACTGATGTCATTGGTACTGGCGGATTTACGTGTTCGTCCAGTAGTCGCGATGGCTTTGCCCGTCGCAAGCATCGCAACTTGAGATTTTTGAATGAAGTTGGTAATCGGCATCTTCTGGGAAACCAACCACTCACTCAACTCGACTGATGTCATTGCCAAGGGATGTACTAGGATATCTCCAGATCCATTAGACTCAAAATTCCCTCGTGGCGATCGCCAAGTTTCTCCCCAAATAAATAAGCAACCATTTTGATTATTTAGTAACCAATTTCCGTGTAAAATTGCCATTTGCTAGCTACTCAGATTTTCGCAAAATTCCAGAATTCAAATTGCCAATATTCTACTTTTTAGATTTTATTCAAATATTTTTCCGGCAAATGTTGCATATAATAAATATTTCAGCAATCAATCTCTAGAAACATTATTAATTAATGGATTTCCCCTTTGCTCAAGTTTTAAAAAGCGGGATAATAGTTGAACTAGATTATATGCATCCTCAAGAACAGGAGGTTGTAAGAGCATTACTCAATGTTGTAATTGTTGAAGGTAGAACTTATCCCCAAAAGCAACCTCTATCTCAGGTAGAATTTTCAGCTTACTGGTTAAGTAAGGATGCCTTTGTTGTCAGAGCATCTGTTCAGGATGCTATACACAAGCCAAAAGAAATATTAGGGGCGTTTTATTTAAAACCAAATTTTCCCGGTCGATGTAGCCATATTTGCAACGCTGGTTTTATTGTACAAGCTGGGTTACGCGGTCAGGGGATCGGGCGGTTCATGGGAGAGGCTATGCTCTTGATAGCAGCAAACCTGGGCTACGAAGCAGTAATGTTCAATTTGGTCTTTGAAACTAATATACCTTCAATTACACTTTGGCAGTCGTTAGGATTTGAGATTATTGGGCGGATTCCGCGTGCAGCAAAGCTAGGTGATGAACAGGTGGTAGACGCGTTGATGATGTATCGCGCTTTGCATTGAACGACTTATTTATCTTTGTATGTACCAGAAGTCAGCCATAAGGCATAAATGTTAGGATTGCCACAGAAAGAGAATAGCGAAAGAGAAGGAAAAAAAACTGAATGACAGAAGTTGACAAGTCAATATCCTTCGATGGAAGGGATATTCGACTGAAAGTAGGCTTACTAGCTCCCCAGGCTGGTGGGTCGGTTTTGATAGAATCAGGGGATACATCCGTTTTAGTGACGGCTACGCGATCGCAAGCCAGAGAAGGCATTGATTTTCTTCCCCTCACAGTAGATTATGAAGAAAGGCTATATGCCGCTGGTAGGATTCCCGGAGGGATCATGCGCCGAGAAGGTCGCCCACCAGAAAAAACAATTCTCACCAGCCGTCTTATAGACCGTCCCATGCGTCCCCTGTTCCCCTCATGGCTACGGGATGACCTGCAAATTATTGCCTTAACGCTGTCGATGGACGAATTAGTGCCTCCCGATGTGCTAGCAGTTACAGGTGCTTCGATCGCTACTTTAATTGCCCAGATTCCTTTTAATGGGCCAATGGCAGCAGTGCGGGTTGGTTTGGTGGGAGATGATTTCATTATTAACCCCACCTATGCAGAAATTGAAGCTGGAGACTTGGATCTGGTAGTAGCAGGTTCACCGCATGGTGTGATCATGGTAGAGGCCGGAGCCAATCAGTTGCCAGAGCGAGATATTATTGAGGCGATTGACTTTGGTTACGAAGCAGTGCGGGACTTAATCAAAGCGCAGCAAGATTTATTAGCAGAACTGGGACTGCAACTGGTGCAAGAAGCACCACCAGAAGTAGACCAGACGCTAGAAAATTATATCCGCGATCGCGCTAGTAGCCAGATTAAGAAAATCCTGTCTCAATTTCATTTCACCAAACCCGAACGTGATGCAGCTTTAGATGTCGTCAAGGATGAAATTGCCACGACGATTACAGAACTGCCACAAGAAGACCCAATTCGAGTTGCCGCAACCGCAAATAGCAAGGCACTTGGTAACACTTTTAAAGATATTACCAAATACTTCATGCGGCGGCAAATCGTCGAAGATAACGTTCGTGTTGATGGCCGTAAACTCGATGAAGTGCGTCGTGTTTCTTGTTTAGTTGATGTTTTACCAAAGCGAGTCCACGGCAGCGGTTTATTTAACCGGGAATTAACTCAGGTATTATCCACCTGTACTCTGGGTACACCGGGGGATGCCCAAAACCTCAACGATGACATGCAGCTAGATCAACACAAACGTTATCTGCATCATTACAACTTCCCGCCTTTCTCTGTCGGGGAAACCAAGCCAATGCGGGCCCCAGGAAGGCGCGAAATTGGTCACGGCGCGTTAGCAGAGCGATCGCTCCTACCTGTGCTACCGTCAAAGGAACAATTTCCCTACGTGATTCGGATCGTATCGGAAGTACTTTCTTCCAACGGTTCCACCTCAATGGGTTCAGTCTGCGGTTCCACCCTCGCCTTGATGGATGCTGGCGTGCCAATTCTCAAACCCGTCAGTGGCGCAGCAATGGGTCTGATTAAGGATGGGGACGAAGTGCGAATCCTGACCGATATTCAGGGCATTGAAGACTTTTTGGGCGACATGGACTTCAAAGTTGCTGGGACGGATACCGGAATTACCGCCTTGCAAATGGATATGAAAATCTCCGGTTTGTCGTTGGACGTTATTTCCCAAGCCGTCCACCAAGCCAAATCAGCCCGGTTGCACATTCTGGAGAAAATGCTCGCCTGCATTGACGTGCCCCGGACTGAAACCTCACCCTATGCCCCACGTCTGTTAACAATCAAGATTGATTCAGACATGATTGGTCTGGTCATCGGGCCTGGAGGCAAGACTATTAAGGGAATTACAGAGGAAACAGGTGCTAAAATTGACATCGAGGATGATGGCACTGTGACAATTTCTGCTGTAGATGAGAACAAGGCCAAGAGAGCCAAAAACATCATCCAAGGCATGACCCGCAAGCTGCACGAAGGGGATGTCTATGCAGGACGCATCACTCGGATTATACCGATAGGTGCATTTGTGGAATTTCTGCCTGGAAAAGAAGGGATGATCCACATCTCACAACTTGCTGACTACCGCGTTGGCAAAGTTGAGGATGAAGTAGCAGTAGGCGATGAAGTGATTATCAAAGTGCGCGAAATTGATAACAAAGGTCGGATTAATCTCACGCGCTTGGGTATCCACCCAGATCAAGCAACAGCAGCACGGGAAGCTGCGGCGGTGAATCGGTAACTCGATTTGGGATTTTAGATAAGATAAAATCTAAAATCCGCGATGCCTACTGTGAAGGCATCGCCGTATGCTTCTCTAATTAGTTGCCGAACTGCTCTAGATAAACTTACCCCGCTTTATGCAGCGGTTGCAGTCGGGTTTGACTTTCCATAACCATTTCCCCTAACGGGGATGGAAACAAATAGTATGGTTCCGTATATTAAAGAGATAAACCAGACTTTCTATAACCACTTCTCCTAATGGGGATATCATCTGAAACTCAGTTAAAACAACTAATTCAACGCTAATTCATTATTTATATTATTCTGGCAACCCGTAGTTAAAGTATTTAAAAATACATTCTTTGTCTATTTACAAATTGAGCAAATTGCCCGATCATGGCGACACAGAAAAAATGTGATCAAAAACACTTTTTCTTGTAATCAGTCATAATTTATGTAATTTGTGCAATTAGTCTCCTGTCAAAAATATCATGGCTTTAGTTTCAACGATAAATAAACTGACATCGACTCAAGTCCCCACACTGAATGATTGCAGTTCACAAAGCCTGCTCAACTACTTTCAAAATTCTTGGGAGCTTGAAGAAACACTCATGAAAAGTTTGGTCAGGGAAGAAACTTTTTATTTTAACCCTGATCCTTTAAGAAACCGTCTAATTTTTTATCTTGGTCACTCAGCTGTTTTTTTCATCAACAAGTTAATTAGAGTTGGTTTAATCAAAGCTGGAATTAATTCCCAATATGAAATCCTATTTGAAATCGGAGTTAATCCAGAAACACCGACAGAACTCAACGCAGCGATGCAAGGAGTTAGCTGGCCTGATGTAGAAAAAGTTTGGCAATATCGAGAGAAGGCACGAGAAGCTATTACAAAGGTGATTCAAAATACTTCCCTGGCTCTCCCGATTCATCAACAGCATCCCTTCTGGGCTTTGCTGATGGGAATAGAACATAGTCGCATTCACTTTGAAACCTCTTCGATGCTGGTGCGTCAATTGCCTACTGATTGCCTAGAACGTCCCCAAGGCTGGAATTATGCACCTAGCAAGGGGAACATTCCTAAGAATGAAATGCGCCGGGTTCTAGGTGGTGTGGTGAAATTAGGAAAACCCAAGGATGATCTTACCTATGGTTGGGATAGCGAATATGGCGATCGCACTGTTAAAGTAAAACCGTTTTTAGCTAGTCAATATCTAATCACTAACGGAGAATATCTGAAATTTGTTCAAGCTGGTGGTTACAATAATCCAGACTACTGGAGTGCTGAATCTTGGGATTGGAAGCAACTCTACAATGTCCAACATCCCAAATTCTGGATACCCTTCCAGGATGGCTACCGCTATCGAGCCACATTCGACGAGATAGACTTACCCCTAGACTGGCCTGTGGAAGTCAATTACTACGAAGCGATCGCATTTTGTCGCTCTCAAGGTTCAGAAATCCGCTTGATGAGTGAAGCCGAATGGAATCAAGCTTTACTTACCTGTAAGGATAACCACTTATCAACTAACTCTAATCTCAACTTACAATTCATTTCCCCCAGCCCAGTGGGAATGTTCAAACCAGCTAATAGCGCTTGTGGGCTTTATGATCTTAGAGGAAACGTCTGGGAATGGTTGGGGGACACTTTCAACGCCCTACCAGGATTTGAACCTCATCCGCTTTACGAAGATCAAGCAGCACCCTTCTTTAATGATAAACATCAGATGATGCTCGGCGGTTCTTGGGCTACTAATGGTTCAATGACATTACCAACCTATCGCAACTGGTTTCGTCCCTACTTTTATCAACACGCCGGTTTTAGAATTGCCCAAGATTTGAAAGTGTAGAAAGGCACAAAAAGACTCAGTGAATGAACTGAATACATTGAATATTGAATATAGCTAGTGCAAAATAAACTATAGTTTTGATGAATCCACAATCAACAAAGAAAACTGCACTTAAACGCTTGGGTTAACGCTTGATCCTCCCTAACCTTCCTCAAAAAGGAGGGAATTAAGTCCCTCTCATCAGGTAGGTTTTTCAGATTAGACCAATTTTTGGGGTTTTAGAACCAAAATGATCGTCTGAAACCTTAAAACTACGTTCAATAATTGGAAATGTTCTCAATTATTTCTCGGAAACCTAAATACCTACCCTTGAAAGGAATTAAGCCCCCTTTTTAAGGGGGGTTGGGGGGATCTTCCTGGGCAAAATATCACAGGACTTACGCAATAACTCTCTGAAACTCTTATTCCTTTGTGTCCTTCTCTACGAGATGCTACGCGAATGCGTCCTTCTCTACGAGACGCTGCGCGAATGCGGTTCGTTCTATCATGATTTTGCGTAAGTCCTGTATCACTACACTTTTTTTAATCTAAATTTTCCCAGCCTGTGTGCCGCGCTAACAAGAGCGCAAGCTCGATAACCAAGCTTTCTTGGAGTAGCCACGACTTTAGTCCTTTGACTCTTCTTTTTGCTTAAGCTTTTTTCAACCAGCTAAACATAGAGCGTAAATCTTTGCCAACTTCCTCAATTTTGTGTTCAGCTTCATTGCGACGCAAAGCGGTAAATCCTGGTTTACCAGCTTGGTTTTCCAGAACAAATTCTCGTGCAAATTGTCCAGATTGAATTTCGCTGAGAATCTTCTGCATTTCAGCTTTGGTTTGTTCGGTGACAATCCGCGGGCCACGGGTATAATCGCCATATTCAGCTGTGTTAGAAATGCTGTCGCGCATTTTGGCTAAACCGCCTTCTACAACCAAGTCAACAATCAGCTTGACTTCATGGAGACATTCAAAATAAGCCAATTCTGGTTGATAACCAGCTTCTACCAAAGTTTCAAATCCGGCTTTGATTAAAGCACTCAAACCACCGCACAATACTGCTTGTTCGCCAAATAAATCAGTTTCGGTTTCTTCGCGGAAAGTAGTTTCGAGAACACCAGCGCGGCTACCACCGATACCTTTAGCGTATGCCATCGTGCGATCGCGTGCCTGACCACTGGCATCTTGATAAACTGCAAATAGCGCTGGTACACCTTCACCCTGTTCATAAGTCCGCCTGACTATATGCCCTGGCCCTTTGGGTGCTATCATCACCACATCTACGTTAGCTGGTGGTACAATTTGCCCAAAGTGAATATTGAAACCGTGGGCAAAAGCTAACACATTCCCTTCTTCTAAATTGGGTTCAATCTCGTTTTTGTAAATCGTTTTTTGGACTTCATCAGGTAACAAAATCATGATGAAGTCAGCAGCATTGGCAGCATCTGCAACATTCTTCACAGTTAACCCCGCTGCTTCAGCTTTTTCTACTGACTTACTACCCGGATATAATCCCACAATCACATTCAAACCACTATCTTTGAGATTGAGAGCGTGGGCATGACCTTGCGAACCATAGCCGATAATAGCAATAGTTTTTCCAGCCAAAAGGTCTAAATTGGCATCTTCGTCATAATACATCCGGGCCATAGAAGCATCTCCTGTCAGCAAGCGTCGTCATTAATTTACAGGCTTTTGATTGTACCCCAAATTGAGTACTACAGATGAACTATGAACCATTAACAATTCGTAATTACGTTACGGATGGGGATTTACTTTACCAAACTCAGCACTCTTGATCTCTGTTACATAAATCGCAACAATACAGGTTTTGAGTTTTACGTGAGCAATACTGGGGTTAACTTCATCCATCTAGGGGTAGATTATGTACACTTCGAGTAAATTACCGCACACATCTGCTTTATTTGTAAGTGTGTTATTAGGAGGGGTGATTTTCACCAGTTGTGCCTCTTCCCATCAGTCAGCAAATCAGGCTTTACCTCCAATTGCAGCTGATGGCAGGGCAAATCAAGCAACTGCACCTGCTAATGAAAGTAGTATTTCCCAAAAGGCGGAAGCTGCACCAATAGCCCGTTCTCGTCCCCAACTGATTAAAAAGGCAGCAATCTCTTTGACTGTCAACTCTGTAGATGAGACTATTGATGCCGTTTCGCAAATTATCAATAAACAGCAAGGGGATTTGATCGGGTTGAAACAACAACAACCCAAAAACGACAACCCGCGTTACACAGCAACAATACAATTGCGGATACCAGAAAATCTGCTGGAACCGACTTTAGAACAACTAGCTAAATTGGGCACTGTTGAGAGTCGCAATATCACTGCGGAAGATGTGGGCGATCGCCTGGTGGATTTTCAAGCTAGATTAACTAATTTACAGAAAACTGAAGCCAATTTGCAAAAAATTATGGATCGGGCAGGTTCTGTTAGAGATGTGCTTAGTGTTGCCCAAGAACTGAGTAATGTCCGAGAAACCATAGAACAAATTGATGCCCAACTAAAAAGCCTACAAAATCAAGTTGCTTATTCCACTATTACGCTGAACCTAGAAGCAGCAGTTTCTAGCACCAGTCCCCAACCTGCCTTTGGTTTGCAAGTTCAGGAAACTTGGAACAACTCCACCCACTCTTTGAGTGCATTTTCCGTTGGCTTACTCAAGCTGGGTATTTGGTTAATTGTTTACAGTCCCTATTTGTTAATTTTTGTTGCTCTTGTCTATGGTTTTAGTCGTTGGCGGCGAACTCATTCACCACGTTTGACACAAATACCAGAGTCAACTACTTCTGAGTGAGCTTACATAAATAATACATCTACCTTTGATAAATTTACATAAGTAAAAATTAATTTAAATATTGCCAAATCTTATTATTTGAGTCTCCATATTGAAAAGTTCTGTTTATTCTGTCGTTTTGATTACTTTAATCTTCAATCAAATGTAAAAAACAATACAAAATGTATGATGACAATTTTGATACAAATTTGTTAAGAATAGTTACAATAGTCGGAACACAGGATAATATTTATTATGGTAAATTCACTTGACAATAATCCACCTCATCAAGTAGTTATTGTTGGCGGTGGTTTTGGTGGACTGTATGCGGCAAAAACACTCGCCAAGGCAGCAGTAAACGTTACTCTGATTGATAAACGTAACTTTCATCTATTTCAACCCCTCCTATACCAAGTTGCTACGGGTGCTTTGTCTCCTGCTGATATTTCTTCACCGTTGCGTTCTGTACTCAGCAAGAGCAAGAATACGAAAGTGCTGCTAGGAGAGGTGAATAATATTGATCCAGAAACACAAAAAGTGATCGTGGGCGACGAAGCAATAGCTTACGATACGTTAATTGTCGCTACAGGTGCGAAGCATTCCTACTTTGGCAAAGATAACTGGGAAGAATTCGCCCCAGGCTTGAAAACCGTAGAAGATGCCATAGAAATGCGTAGCCGGATTTTTACTGCGTTTGAAGCCGCAGAAAAAGAAACTGATCCAGAAAAACGGCGTGCTTGGTTAACCTTTGTAATTGTTGGTGGTGGCCCAACTGGTGTAGAATTGGCTGGCGCGATCGCAGAATTAGCAAATCAAACTCTCACAGAAGATTTCCGCAGCATCGACACATCGGAAGCTAAAATTTTGCTATTAGAAGGTTTGGATCGGATTCTGCCACCCTTTGCACCAGAGTTATCACAAGAAGCGGAAGCATCCTTGACGCGGTTGGGGGTGATTGTCCAGACAAAAACACTGGTAACGAATATTGAAAATGATATTGTTACCCTCAAACAAGGCGATGAAGTTAAAGAAATTGCCTCAAAAACAGTATTATGGGCAGCAGGTGTGAAAGCTTCAGCAATGGGAAAAGTACTAGCAGAACGCACAGATGCCGAATGCGATCGCGTTGGACGCGTTATTGTCGAACCTGACTTAAGTATTAAGGGACATCCGAATATTTTTGTAATTGGCGACTTAGCAAATTTTTCTCATCAAAATGGTAAACCCCTACCTGGTGTTGCACCTGTAGCAAAGCAACAAGGTGAGTATGTAGCAGCGCTAGTCCAAAAGCGGCTTGTAGGTAACAATTTGCCACCCTTTGCTTATACCGATCATGGTAGTTTGGCAATGATTGGGCACAATTCTGCTGTGGTCGATTTGGGCTTTATCAAGCTGAAAGGTTTTGTTGCATGGCTGTTTTGGCTATTGATTCACATCTACTTTTTAATTGAATTTAACAACAAATTAGTAGTAATGATTCAGTGGGCATGGAACTATTTCACCCGTAATCGTGGAGCAAGATTGATTACAGGACAAGAATCCTCACCCACTCACGAATTGGCGATCGCAACAGTTATTACACATCAGAAAATAATAAACAGCCGATAAATATCTAGTCGATTATGGGACATTGGGCATTGGGTTTAGTAGTTTCCCTTATCCCCTTGTCTCCCCACTCCTAGCAACACAACAAAGTTATCTATCGCCCTTATAAATTAGCAGTAAGCTGTTTGAGGGCGTTTTTCATATTTACCTATGGCAACTATTAACGACAACTACCTGAAGCTGAAAGCGGGTTATCTGTTTCCAGAAATTGCTCGGCGGGTGAATGCCTTTGCTGAAGCGAATCCTGATGCTAAGGTGATCCGGCTGGGCATTGGTGATGTTACCGAACCTCTGCCGGAGGCTTGCCGCACAGCTATGATTAAAGCTGTGGAAGAAATGGGCGATCGCAATACCTTCAAAGGCTACGGCCCAGAGCAAGGTTATGCTTGGTTACGAGAAAAAATTGCAGATCAAGATTTCCAAGCGCGGGGAGCCGAAATTGATGCTTCGGAAATCTTTATCTCTGATGGTTCCAAGTGCGACACAGGCAATATTCTGGAAATCTTTGGTCATGACAATATAATTGCCGTTACTGACCCCGTTTACCCTGTGTATGTAGACACTAACGTTATGGTGGGAAATACTGGGGATGCCAACGATAAAGGTGAATTTGAGGGCTTAGTTTATCTGCCGATTACTGCTGAAAACAACTTCACTGCCGAAATTCCCTCAAAGAAAGTCGATTTAATTTATCTCTGCTTTCCCAATAACCCAACTGGCGCAACTGCTACCAAAGAATATCTCAAAGCATGGGTAGACTATGCCAAAGCTAATAACTCGATTATTTTCTTTGATGCAGCTTACGAAGCTTATATTACCGATCCATCAATTCCCCACTCAATTTATGAAATTGAAGGTGCAAGAGAAGTTGCGCTCGAGTTTCGGTCTTTTTCTAAGAACGCAGGTTTTACAGGAACCCGTTGTGCGTTAACTGTTGTACCAAAGACACTGACAGGAAAAGCCGCCGATGGTTCCGATGTGGAACTATGGAAACTGTGGAATCGTCGCCAGTCCACCAAATTTAATGGCGTATCTTACATCGTCCAACGGGGAGCCGAAGCGGTTTACTCCGAAGAAGGACAGGCACAAATCAAGGGGTTGGTGAGTTTCTATCTAGAAAACGCCAAAATTATCCGTGAGAAACTCACAGCTGCTGGATTATCAGTTTATGGTGGCGTGAATGCACCTTACGTCTGGGTGAAAACGCCTAATAGTTTATCCAGTTGGGAATTCTTTGATAAGCTGCTGCAAACTGTCAACGTTGTCGGAACACCTGGTTCTGGCTTCGGTGCTGCGGGTGAAGGTTACTTCCGCATTTCGGCGTTTAACAGTCGGGAGAATGTCGAAGAGGCGATGAAGCGGATTACCGAGAAGTTTAAGGTGTAAGGCGATCGCTTTTGTTAAACTCAATCTATTAGTCTAAAGGTTACGGTGGGCTGTATTCTCCACCGCAACCTGATAAATTTTGAATTTTGAAAGGAAAAAGTTAGAAAAATACCGAGTTAAATAGTTTTTTATTTATGTTTGCAACGATTACACTTATAATTTTACGTACTTTTTTGTACTTTGCTATACTAAAAATTGTGTATTTTGTCGAAAGACGATAAATGTAAATAGGCTTTCTTGAATACTACTACAATTGTTGATAGTCAGGTAAACGGAAATTATGATCGTGCAATTGCAAAAACTATAAATTTTTCAAAAAATATAAAGAATTTTTTGTTCCAAGTTAACTGATAATCAATACTTTATGCACAAACATATTAAATAAAGGTTTGATCCCAGGAGAGATAAAATGCGATCGCCTTCACGTCGTGGTTGTCAACTTAGCATTTTGGGCAAGTTTGGCAGAATTAGTTTCTTCCTCTGAATACATAGCAAATAACTCACTAAAAACCTCTTCCCCATTAATCTCTCCACTACTAACAAATCGTTCTACCTCAACCGAACCATCCTCAAAAAATTCCGCTTCCCATCGTTCTCCAGCCTACCGCCACATTTACCATAATCGTTTCATCCCAATGATGAGCTAGAGTGTAACTAATTTTCTCTTGTTCCAATTGATTTAGAAAAGTAATTAGTTTGCCAAATCCATGATTCTTCATTTGTCAAATCTCTTATTGCTACCCTACAAGCAATAAACTATTTATTGTAGTCTACTATGGGTAATTCTTAACTATAATTACGATAAAATACTTATTCTTCTACTTTCCAATCCTCAAGCTGTAACCCTTCCACACGGGTAAAATCATCTACATTATGAGTTACTAAAATCAGATTATTTGCCAAAGCAATCGCCGCAATTTGCAAATCATAAGGCCCAATAGGAGTTCCCAAGTTAGCCAGGTGAGAGCGGATATCGCCAAATATTTCTGCTGCAATATCATCAAACGGCAAAGAAGTAAATCTACTTAAAAATCCTTTTTGTAAAGTTAGATTACGATCTGGATTATTACTTCTTTTTGCCCCATAAAATAATTCAGCTTTAACAGTAGAACAAACAACAATATCTAAATCTGAGTGATTTTCTAGTCTGCGCCGTAAATTCAGATTTCTACCATTAAGATAAATAATACAAGCATTGGTATCTAACAGATAAATCATTCTATCAGTTCTCGTTGTTCATACTCTCCTTGAGGATGTCTCATGATTGGATCATCTGCTAAACAGCCATAAGTCTTATCAATAAATTCATGCCATTCTAATTGCTTTAATTCTTCCTGTTGTGAAGAAGCAGTTTGTTTTTTTATAGGTTTCAGTGTAACCGTAACTTCAAATTCAGTTTCTTTCATTTCTACAGGGATATCTAAATGTAACATTCCATCGTTACTTACATAAGAATGTATTTTGATACTTTGCATACTCTAACTTCATCGTATTTGATTAAATATAGCATCTCAGTCTTTGGTCTTAAAGTCTGATAAGCTGTTCCACATTTAACTTGCTACAACAGCATTACCTTTATTTTTGACTTGACGCTGCCATTTAATAATTAATTCACCTTGATTGAGCAGTCGGTCTAACAAATTCTTTAATTGCTCAA
>NZ_JBALCN010000051.1:0-23093 GCF_036919615.1 Nostoc sp.
CGACCAACTTACATTTGAGCAGGTAATTTCTGTCTCTTCTTATAACTTTATCCTGGAAGCTCTATTCTATGCAGCTTCACATTGAATTGGTATTATAAATTAGTACAACAATAAGGGATTTTACCCCAAGTCTTGTTAATTAAAATGGTAGCTAGATTTACGTAATTGCTGTAAATTTAATCACAAATACGCAGCGGGAGCGCACAGCTAAGTGTACGCCCCCACGAATGAATGTATTTCACTGAATTGAAATATGTGATTTAAATTATCGAATTGCTCAAAAACACGATGCCGATCGCACAGAAAGCGAAGCCAGCAATGCTAATTTTCCAGGGTAAAATTCGGTTTATTTCTCCCATACCCATCGCAACACCAATTTTTCTAGCACTCATGGTAACTGCAAACAGAGTTAAGGTAATGCCTAGTATATAGGCAACTAGCGGCATTATTCCTGCTCCAATAAGAGATTCTGCATTAGCGTAACCCTGAAATAAACCAGCACTGACGCCCACCAGAGCAAGTACCATAAAGTTTAGTTGATTTGGCATCATCAGCATAGTACCAAAAACGATGGTAGAAATAGCGATGGCTGCGCCAACGCTTTCAGCGATCGCTATTTCTGTACCTGGTAAATTTAGCTGGAGTACATGAATTATAATGCCCAAGACTGTTGCTAAGACAAAACATCTAGCTATTACAGCGCCACGAACAAACACAGATGAGAGTAAACCAATAGCAACAATACCAACTAAACAATCCAAGCCGATTACTGGATCTGCTAGTCCCCAGAGAAAGCCTTCCCAGCAATTAGAGATGGTATAACGATCTGGTGTTCCACTCAATGAACTCAGTAAGCTAATTAAAATTAGAGCTGCGATCGCCCCAATATGGCGATGCATTAACTTCAAGGTGTAAAATTCTCCCCATGCATGGGATTGTGATAATTTAGTTTTGAACATTACCATATGCCAAATTAGTTTTTTCGGTAATTTATACTACCCACATACACAAAAAAACTAACGTGGTAATCACGCCAGATTACATTAGCTTCATCAAGTTATGTAAAACCACAGTTATTGCAAAATTTTTCTGATAATGGGCTGCGTAGTTTGCCGCCATAGGCATCGCTCCCAATAATGATCAACACTTGATATTCAAGACAGTATTTACTCGACCGCAAATGTAGTTTAAAAATGTAGCTGCGATTTCCTTTTCTCCTGGTATGTTTTCCCAAGTAGGACGCTTTGCTTAACCCAATTTAAAACTTATCTTAACTGAATTCTATTAAGAAAAAGACTAATCTAGAAAATATCTTCATTGGAAGAGAGAATGAAATTTACCAAATTGCTACTACTTAGTATTGCTCTCATCTTTTTTGCATGGATTAGTCCACTGCAAGCTAATCCAATAGCCCAATTATCAACTCCTTTACCTTTAGTTGCAGAACGTGAAACGACATCTTTGAGAAATTCACAGGATGTATTGACTGTTGCAACTTTTAATGTCGAGAATTTAGATCCGAAAGATCGACGTTTTGATAATATTGCCAAAATTATTGCCAATAATTTGAACGCACCAGATGTCATCAGTTTAATTGAAATTCAGGATAACAACGGGCCAATCAATGATAACGTTGTGAATGCAAACCAGACTTACCAAAAACTGATTGCTGCGCTTGAAAATATCGGTAGTCCAGCATACGACTTTGTTGATATTGCGCCCAGCGATGATCAAGATGGTGGAGAACCTGGAGGCAATATCCGTGTCGGTTTATTGTTTCGACCCAGCCAGATAACTCTAGCACAACTAACTGCCCAGAAGAGGCGGTTCATTAGATGCTGTGGCTATTACTCAAGATTCAAATGGTCTTGACCTCTCGCTTAACCTAGGTCGGATTAATCCCACGAATAATGCTTTCGAGCAAAGCCGTAAGCCACTTGCGGCAGAATTTATATTTAACGAGCAAAAAGTGTTTATTATTGCTAATCACTTTATTTCTAAGCTTGGAGGTTCTCCCAGCGATACTCAACGAGTCAAGCAAGCCGAAATCGTTAATGAATTTGTAGCCCAACTACTACAAGTTGACCCACAAGCCAATGTAATTGTACTGGGTGACTTAAATGATTTACCAGATTCACTGCCTCTGAAGACCTTGAAAGGTAACATTCTTGAGAATCTGACGGTTCGTTTACCTCTTAGCGATCAGTTTACTTACAAATTCCGTGGAAATCTTGAACTTATTGACCATTTGTTGGTCAGTGAAAATCTTTCCCGTGTTGCTCAACCTGAAATTGACATTGTGCATGTCAACGTTGGCTTTAGTAAGCCTGTCAGTGACCATGATCCCGTGATTGCAGCGTTTACATTACCTCCTAACTAGTCTACCGTCTAACACTATCCCTCGCGTTAGCCAACCTACTCCCACTCCCGCAAGTAATTCTGCGATTATATTGCCTCAATTATCCAAATTCGCTCTATTTGACGAACTAGCTAAGGAGTATACACTGTATTAATAGGTAGACCAAATTACCATCAAACAGACTTAAACCGAATCGGAATCTGGATGATGAACTCTGTGCCTTGAAGTGGTGTAGAAATACACTTGAGTTGACCACCATGCTTGTTGATAATTTGGTAGCTAATCGACATCCCTAAACCTGTACCTGAACCGACAGGTTTAGTTGTATAAAATGGATCAAATATTTTTTGGATTATTTCTTCTGTCATCCCACAGCCATTATCAGCAATCCGAATTATCACTTGATTGCTGTCTAAAACCTCAGTGTAAATGCGAATCTGGGGATTGTTAGTCGTCAGTTGTTGATTGCCAGTTGTTTTGACATTGACCACTAACAAATGACAACCAATTATTGATTCTTTCAAAGTATCAATAGAATTATTCAGAATATTCATAAATACTTGATTGAGTTGTCCAGGATAGCACTCGACTTTAGGCAAGTTGCCATATTGTTTTATAACTTGAATATCTGGATGATTTCCTTTAGTTTCCAAACGATTTTGTAAGATTAAGAGAGTGCTATCAAGACCTTCATGGACATCAACTTCTTTTTTTCCCGCTTCATCTAGCCGCGAAAAGTTCCGCAATGATAAAACTAGCTTGGAGATGCGCTCAGCTCCTATTTTTATGGAAGATAAGATTTTCGGTAAGTCTTCTTTAATGAAATCAAGGTCAATTTCTTTAATATAAGCTTGAATTTCTGATACTAAATGGTAATTATATTCCTGATAAAGCGTAATCAAATTGAGTAAATCTCTAATATATTCATTGACAATAATAATATTCCCGTCAATAAAATTTACCGGATTATTAATTTCATGGGCAATACCCGCAACTAATTGTCCCAATGAAGACATTTTTTCAGTTTGAATCAGTTGAGCTTGGGTATTTTCAAGATCCTTTAAGGTAAGTTTTAGTTGACAGTTAGCTGCTTCTAGTTCTGCCGGACTTGGCAAAGCCAGAGCCTGTGGGATGATCGGTAACAGTGCGATCGCTGTATATAGTGAGATAATAGCTGTAATAAATTTAATGAAAGTGGACAGCCAGTAAGTTGGATGCCAAAGCGTCCATACATCCATCACATGAGTTGTACCATAAGAGACTATAAAAGCTCCAAATAATAAAAGTATCCATTTGAAGGGGAAGTCTTTTCGCTTGTGGACAAAGTAAATAAGAATAATCGGAATAGAATAATACACCAAAGCAATCAGAGAATCTGAGATGATGTTTAGCCACACTAAACTCGGCTTCCAGAGGTAACAATGTCCATGCGGAATAAATGAGCTATCAGTCAAAAAATTTTGCAAAAATTCCAGCATATATTATCAAACAATGTAATTTGTCAAATATCGAATGACAAATTATACACGCTGCAACAAAAATTGTCCTTACAGCGTTTTTTAAGTAAATAAACCCACGGGATAGGAGTACGGCAATGCCCATAGGTGTTAACTTAACCTCAAACACTCTATTTATCTTCGTTTTAGATCCTCAACCCCCTTAAAAAGGCAGGGCTGTTTCATTCCCTAAAATAGGTAAAATTGCAAGTAAAATATTTTTATTTATATTTGGTAACAAGCGCACATATATAGTCTGCTGATAAATTTGGCTTTATAAAAAGATATTAAGAAAAACCAAATCAATCAGCAGCAGCATAATCAGGCAATGCTTTAAGTTGTAAATTAACAGCACTTAGATAATTTTGGTCATTTAAAACTTGTGATGGTAATTTATCTGCATTAACAGCAGCCTTCACCAAATCTTTTGCAATAATATTTTTGTTGTGAGTTTCAGATACTAGCGCTTCTCCACTAGGAATACCGTGCTGCTTAAGACCACCCTGATAAGCAAAATTAACTAGATTAAAAGGCTCGATGTAACTAACAGAAGTAGAGTTCCTGGATAAATTATTAGAGTTAATAGCTATTTCACTACTATTGGTAGTAGCTGTTTGAGCGCCAGCGATTCCGGGTACAAGAGTAATAGAAGCAAAAATCAGTGCAGAATTTATTAAGGTAACAAGTTTCATAAGGTTATTCTTAGGTTAAATGCGATTCGGTGTTCTTAGTAATAGATTCCTCTTTATTATTAATCTCAGCTTCCTTCAATCAGGTCATCTGATCGGTTGATATCTGACTCACCCAAAAGGGTGAACTAATTGAGTGACACAAAAAGCAATGGAGACTCCGTTAAGTCCAGACACAGAAGAGATTGGTTGAAATTCTCAAGTACTTGACTGAGGCGAGTTGAACATTTATGCAATTTTTCAATTCGTCTCTTGAGTTCCCCTAACAAAACAGAAATTGCCGTGATCGCCCAAATTCCTGTATCAGGCGATCGCAGCAATTATTCTCCCAGATTGGCTAAATTATGATTCTTCAAATAGGCGATCGCTTTTATGCAAGCGATCAGCGATTTGATCGGTTTTCCCTTGCGATCGCATTGTGGCTAGTACCGCAAGGCGGAAGTCAAAAGCATTATGGAATAAGCTCTTTAGGGCTTTTCAATGGTCTGCTTATTTCCGCCATGCTGTTCTAGTACTTACGCATCATACATATGTACTATACGTTTGGGCTTTTGAGCCATGCCTAACACCCTACAGAGTAAATATATGAGCTTTTTCAGGGTTGCAAGAAGCGCCCAAACAATCGATAAATGTTTAATCTAAAAGCATTCAATATAAAAATAACTCAATGGTGATGTGGGGCATGATCACTGTCTTCGGAGCCAGAAATCTTAGTCTTCATATCCTTATAAACTCCCACATCACACGCAACACTTGTAATATTAGTCTTGAGACTCCTCAGAGATAGATTCTGACTCGGTTTCAAGTTCTTCTGTTTTGACTTTTGCGACTGGAGGTTTTACAGGTTTTGGGCCACGCGCTAGGGCAGGATTTCCCTGCTGCCTGTTTTCATCCCCAGAAGATGCTTTTTTACCTGTGCCAGCCGAGCGATTACGGCTAGGTTTTGAGCTTTTGGGGTTGGATTCAATCGGAGTTATAGAATCCGAATTTTCGGAATTGTTGTCAGTGCTTTGTTGAGACTGACGTTCCGATTTCTTAATTGGGCGTTCTACCATTGTTTATTTTTGTAAATTTATCTGTATACTACATCGGTTTGGTTACTATCAAACTGTTGAGTAGCATTTTTTAAAGATTTTATCACAAAAGAATAAAGGCGTCAGTTGTCAGAATTCTGTTGCTTGTATTGAAGTCTGATGGTTACTGAGCTTGTCGTACCACTTCTCCTTCTCCTGACGGAGAGGCTGCGCCAACAAAGACGCTAGCGCGAACGTGGAAGCAAGCTAGCAAGAGCGTCTCGCAGAGAAGTACTGGCAGATGAATAAATGGTGAAACACTACACTAAATCTTCTGCTTCTTTGATGGTGGTTGCAGCACGAACAAAGATGCTACACGAACGATCAGCGGGCAAAAAAATTAGTACAAAATGTGAAAATGGGTGCGTTATCGATAGCTGAACGCATTTGATAACTATTCAATAAAATCAGGTCGTGCCTGTTGCATTGATTTAAACTTTTTCTCTAAAACTGCCCAATTTTCTTGTTCAATTAAGTTAGTCAACTCATCAAGATTGTGACGATATTGTTGCAGCGATCGCAGTAATGCTTGACGATTATATCGCGCCATCATCACGCCCAACTCTGGATTTCCACCACCCACACGACTGGTATCCCGAAAACCTGAACTAGCTAATTTTTGGGCTAATTGCAAAACATCGGAGTCAGTTTCACTCAAACAAGCAGCAATCAACGAAGAACTGACCATCACGGGTAAATGGGAAATCCAACTAACAGCGCAGTCATGTTGCTCTGGTTGACAATAGTAGATATTCGCTCCCAGCGATCGCACAATTTCTTCTACCACCGTAATTGCACTGGTTGCTGTTGTAGTTATAGGTGTTAGTACATAAGGTTTATCGACAAATAAATGCCGTTGTGCAGCTTCTATACCACTGTCTGTTTTTCCCGCCATTGGGTGACCGCCGATAAAATTATCCCAAAGGGGAGAAATCGCCTTGACTATCTGTGCTTTCGCTGAACCCACATCAGTCACGACGGTAGTGACAGACAAATGAGCGATCAACTGCTCAAATTGAGGCACAATAAGGGCGAGAGGTGTACAAATAAATACAACCTCTGCGGCTGCCAACAGGCTCAGATCAACTGATGCTTGATCAACACTGCCGAGGGTAACTGCCTTTTGACAGGTGGCTTCACGGCGACTAACTCCTAAGATATGATGTCCTTGCGATCGCAAATCAAAACCCAAAGATCCGCCGATCAGTCCTAGTCCTAAAATCCCAATATTCATTTTTGATTTTGACATTCCGTTTTTTATGAGTTTACCAACTATTAAAGTTGGCATCCAAGGGGTAGCATCGATGACTGTAGAGGAATTTCTAGAACAATATGCGACAGGAGTCTTAGACTTTAGTGGTGTTGACCTTGCGGAAGCTAACCTGAGTGGGGCCAAACTCAGTGGCGTAAATTTTAGCGATGCTAATTTGAGTATAGTCAACCTAAGTGGCGCGAATCTGAGTGAAGCTAACTTGAGCAATGCCAAGCTAAATGTAGCCAGACTAAGTGGTGCAAATTTATGCAGCGCCATCTTAAATAACGCCAGTCTCAACGTCGCTAATTTGATTCGAGCGGATCTGGGTCGCGCTCAACTAAGAGGAGCGTCGTTGATCCGCGCCGAGTTAATTCGCGCTGACCTAAGTCGCACCGACCTGTTAGAAGCTGACCTCACCAGTGCCGATCTGCGAGAGGCGACACTCCGCCAAGCAAATCTCCGTCACGCTAACTTGAGTGAGGCCATATTGAGAGGCGCTTCCTTGACTGGAGCCAATTTGGAGAAGGCTAATTTAAATGCCAGTGACCTCAGTCATTCTGACCTTAGCGGCGCAAATTTGCGAGATGCCGAACTTAGACAAGCCAATCTCAGACATGCTAACCTGAGCGGGGCAGACTTGAGCAGAGCAAATCTTCGGTGGGCAGATTTGAGCGGCGCAAACCTCCGGTGGGCAGATTTGAGTGCGGCAAAATTGAGCGGGGCTAATTTAATTGGCGCAGATTTAAGCAATGCCAATTTAACGAATACAATTTTAATCCACGCCGATTTAACTCAGGCAAAATTAATTAGGGCAGAATGGATTGGTGCTGACTTAACAGGAGCAACTTTAACTGGGGCAAAACTTTATGCCACCTCCAGGTTTGGGTTAAAAACCGAAGGCATGACTTGTGAATGGATTGATCTTAGCCCCGCAGGCGATCGCTCCATTATCCAAAACTTCCATTCCGAAGACTCACGAGATTTTTTTAACGAAACACCGCCAACAATCAGAATTATTGTTGATACAGCCCCAGAACACGAAGCCAATTTTGCTCTTGCTGGCGCTTACTACCAAATTGCTCAGGAATACCAGGGGCTGAAACAACCGCCAAGCATTGAAAGTGGGCGTCGTCGAACTGTTTTCACTTTTAATGTAGATAGCGACGAAGCATTATTTTCCACTGCTTACATTGTGATTCTTCCCTTTTTAGATGCGGCATCTACCCAAAAAAATATTTCCAGTATGGTGGAAATGATTAACAGTGAAGTTGTTGCGAACCCAGATTTAAAATTGCCTCAGATGGTGAAACAATTAAATATTCTTGTAGAGCAAGCTATGAGTCAGGCTGCAACAATTAAACAAATGAAAAAAAATATTGAAGTAGCTGCAAAGTTAAATTTTTGCAAAGCCCCAACCCAAATAGTTTTAACGAATTCCAGCGCCTACACTTTGATTGTTCATGATAATCCTAGCTTTGGGAAAAGATTTATTAATCGCTCTGCTCTCAAGGCTTCAGCTTATGATTATATATCCCATGAATCAACAAAATATATATTGCCTTCATTAAATATGGTTATGGATTTTGTCAAAGGATTTCATTATATTAGTCATTAATCATGGGGCATTGGACAAATGACAAAAAATAAATTTATGGAGGAAAAAAATGCGCGATACCTTTAATAAAATGATCGGTCGAACTCGCTATGTAGTTTTTCGCCTATTTCTGCACTTGGGAGGAGGTGAGGTAGCACCAATTTTGGGAGTATTAAATAGTGCTGGACGGGATGCGATCGACGTTGATGGTGACTTAGAAGTTTTGGGAGAAGGATTGGTAGAAATTAGTCAAACCCTGCTGCAATATGATGAATATTGGCTTTCTGCTGCCAACGAAGGTGACGTATTTTGGGATGAAGGCGAGGCAGGAGATTATGTGAATGAATTATTTACTGACTCTGCCCAAAGATATCTTAGTGAACCAGATTACAGTCCTGACTCTGGATCTGGATTGAATGAACCTTTATCTATACCTGTAACCCGCAATGTGATTGTGATGATTACAGTAGCTTATGAAGGAGAAGTACCAGAGTTAGAAACCGATCTTTCTAACGTTCAGGCACTCAAGGAAGGATTGAAAGCATTGATAAATTTGCATTATAAACATAGATTGAAGGCAATCCAAGTGCATTTCTCGCCAGCACAGTTAGGCGATGAACTCACTAGCGATCAACTGTTGCAGTATTATCCAGAATTGATTCCTTTGTAATCTATTGGGTAGTTCGTACTTACTACTCACATCGAGAAATTGTTAAGCTCAGAGATAGGACAATAATCCAATGATCATGACCATAGTACGTAAATTTACAGCCGTTTTTTTAGCTCTGAGTTTGTGTCTGACAACTGTCGCTTGTGGTGGAGGAAACGAAACTACTCCTCCGGCTAAGAACATTAACCAAACCTCTAATAGCACAAAGCTGAGTGATGGGGAGTATCAAATACAACAAGCTACTTATGACGATTCAACTGGTGAGTACAACCTGTTTTTACTTAACAATAAGCCCCCAACCTTTGCAACCGAAAATTTGCAAATGGCACGGTTAACTGATGATGAAATCAAGCAGGGTAAAAAGACCTATCTGAAGGTAGAAAAAGGACAACCGATTTTATATCTGACGGAAGACTTTAAACTTGAGTACGTCCACAACGTTACTGAAAATAAAACCAATCCTCAGACAGGACAACAAGAGACAGTTGTAGTCCGTCGAGAAAATAGCTTCTGGGCACCGTTTGCTGGGTCTGTGGCTGGTAGCTTGGCGGGTCAGGCAATTGGTAGTATGTTCTTTAGACCTCAGTATTATGTACCCCCTGTCTATCAATCAGGACGAGGATTAAGTGGCTTCGGTGGATACGGTGGAAGTTATGGCCAAGCAGTTCAAAACTACCAAACTCGCTACAATGTGCCACCCGCAGCCGTGACAAATCGCACTGCGTTCCGCAATACAGGGACAATTAGAAGGTCATATCCTGGAAATTCAACTATACGCAATACACCGCGTAGCACTACAGGTAATAACCGTCCTTCGGGTTCTGGTTTTGGTAGTAGTACGTTGCAACCTTCTGGCAGAGCCACCTCACCCAGACGCAATTCTGGTAGTAGTTTTGGTAGTGGGCGGAGTCCAGCACCCCGCCGCTCAACTGGTTTTGGCAGCAGACGCCGTTAGGAAATTTCTAATTCAATAAATAGACTGCCTAATACCATTTTGGATTTTGAATTTTAGACTTTCCTGCGGAACGCTACGTGAACGGCTTCTCTACGAGACGCTCTTGCTAGCTTGCTTCTCCGTAGGAGTACATTCAGTCGAACGATTTTGGATTGTGAAAGAGTTAGTAAATAAGCTTTTTGGCGATCTATTTATCGCAATCATTTTTTAAATTGGTATAACAAGTAAAGGCAGTGTGTTACACAAAGAAGTTGGAGGGTGACAAGTCAACCCTCCAGCTTCTCTTTATATCTATATAATTCGTGACGAGGAATTATGAATTATTCGGTCAAATAATATGAAATACTAAATACAAATATTGCTAAAAGAACAGGAATTATTTTACTAAAGTCTATTTGCTTTTTTTGAACCATTTCTAAACAAGACATCAGAATCATTAAAGGCCAAAAGATAGTTGTGATCAAAAACATCACAAACGATAAAAATTTATCTTCTGGAGTAGAAGCAGGATAACGTAGGGAAAATATTAACCAATTGCTTAAAAAATAGCATGTCATGAACAGGTAACCAATAGTTAAAGTCAGTTGTATCTGATTCACTGTGAGTACTCCTGAAGTTATGCAAGCTTCACTAAATATTAACCGTACAAAGTTATAATATATACAGTCGGAACCTCACCCGTATTTGAGTAAAGCAAACACTCCCCTCTTTGATAGCTTTGAAGAGGGTTGGGAGTGAGGTTTAAAAATGTACTTCATGCAAACGAGAACCACTATAGCTATTAGACTAATAATTAAGCGGTCTTAAAAAATCGAATAATTTCGCGGACATGATCGAGAAATTGCCCGTCAGTGGAAAGTTGCGCGATCGCATTTCTGGCCTCTCTTCCCAAACGCTCATGTTCAGTTTGATTTGTTGCCCGTAATTCTTCTAAATTAGCCGCAATTCGGGCTAAATCTCTGCGAGTCTCTTCGGCAAAGTGTTGTTGAGTGGCTGGTAATGAATAAGATTGTTCTGGGTTAAGTTGCTCCTCCAATGACTGGATTTTTTGTTCCAATATAGAGAAGCGATCGCGCAGTTCAAAAATATCTTCGCGCGGATACTTCCATTCTTGGCGAATCATCGCTAACCGCGCATATAAATACTCGTAAGCGCGAATCGCTGGACGCAGAATTGTTAATAATAAAGCTGCACCAGAACTTATATACCCAACCGTACTAATACCAGTGGCAGCAAGAGTATAAAGACCAATGGTTGAGAATAAGTGTAAAGCAATGGCAACCCAGAGCGATCGCTTTGCCAACACTGTGACATACTTCACTTGTTTCTCATCGACAGCAATTCCTTTCTCAGTTGATTGTGCTGCTTCTGCTAAGACTTCTTTGGCTTGAAAATGCACATTCCACGGTACGGTAACAATTACCAACAGCCACCAAAAACTTGCACCACCAATCACCCAATCAAGAAAGTTACCAGCAGGGATGTGCAACCATTGCAGTAAGCCAAAAGCTGCTAGCACCACAACCACAATTCCTGCAATGGAACTGATAAAAAAGTTAATATACATCTTGCCCTGTCTCCGGTGAAACCATCACCTCGATCATGACTGTACCCAGCAGTTATACGTAAATCATTGTGATGGTTTTTCTATTTGCACATACTAGTTTTGCAATCAGATAGCTACGCCAATTAGGTTGAATATCTTTGCTACCCTTTTGTAGAAAGTAGCAACAAACATGATTGTGATGGTTTTTCTAGTTGCACATACTAGCTATTGGATGAGATAACTGCGCCAAATTGATTTAGTATTTTTACTAGCCTTTTCTGGAATTAGAAATCGCCAGGTTTTGCCTTCTTGCTGAATTTGCAGATAAACGTCAAAGGGTTTTTGTGGTTGCGTCAAGCGCCGTTTTGGTAACTTAACAATCAAGTCATAGGTTCCCCGAACGTGGAAAGCTGGTAAATTTTCAATCGTTAGAGGTTGTTCCTGGGTAATTGATAGCCGTTTGATTTCAAATCCTTGAAAATCTAGATCCAACTGTTGGCTAAGTTTTTGTTGAGTTTGTTCTAGCCCAAGTGCGATCGCTTTTTGGACTAAATCGCTAGTCGGTAGCAGTCCAATACTGCCACAAGCTGTCACTAGCACCAGCAATATTGCTGTCAAAACTAACCGCACTATGTTATTCACTGCCTGATCTGCTATTTTCGTCCTTATCAGTTTAACCGGACGGGTTGCTGCTTTTTCTGCGTCGGGTAACTCCTTTGCTTTTAAGCGTCTTCGCCGAACCTCACCCCCAACCCCTCTGGGATGCTTTGGAGCTACGGTGAATTACCCAAAACAAAAGAAAAACCTCACCCTGTCCTATCTTTAGTCCCTCTCCTTACTAAGGAGAGGGACAGGTTTTGCTATGCAAAACCTTTCTTGAGGTTTCGTTTCTCAGAGCTATATATCCTCATATTAGTAAAGGCACGGTAGAACCGTGCCCTAATTTGCAAAAAGTATTATTTTGACAGATTTTTGGTTTACAGTAACTTTAATACTGGCGTAAAATTGCAGATAATGAACTATCTTTACGAAGATCCATCAAGTCTGCCAAAGGTTCTGTAGGCGTATCCAAGTGGTGCTTGTGTTCTGCTGGTAGAACCGTCACCAGATGTTTTGTTTTAGCTTTGATCTGCATAATCGGCATCAGTTGTCGCTGTGGCACAAAAATTGCCTGGTTCTTGGGAAGGCGTGGTTCCAATCTTTGGTAATTGTTCTGTGCCAAGCGTGTCTGATGACGGTTAATCTGTTTTTGAACTTTTTGTGGTTGCTTTGTCCGGTTGAGCATTCGGAAAATGAGCAAGCAACCACTACTACAGCTGAGGACGATCGCAGCCACCATCCATAAAGGTGTCGGATTACTATTCTCAGAGGGCGGATTGATTGGTTCTTCAACTATAACTGGGATTTTTTCTGGTTCTTCTTGTGCTACCTGTCCAGCATTACCTAAGCTATACAGGGCAAAAGCACCACCTCCGATAAACATGGCTAAACACCCAGTTAATAATAGCCAAGGATGATGTGCAACCAGATATATCAGAACATTCGAGCTTTTTCTTAGTCTCGATTTCTTCTTTGTCAGCTCTGGAGTACCCCCTCTTAGTTGGGTTGGCTCGCGCTGTACACTCTGACTTTTTTCCATGATTACTTTCAGATTTGTACCCCTCTAGTCAATAAATTGTACTGGAGGAGTCAAGCATCAGGTATCCGTAACAAAAGTCCAGATTCAAGTAGCTTTTTTGTAAAATAAAGGCTACTAAAATCTGGCTAACTTTTGCCAAAATTCTGTATTTATTGTGACTTTTTACCGTAATAATCTGAAATCAGTTCGCTTGTTTTCTCCGTCAGCTAGGAGAATGCCTTTCAAGAGCAAGTTGAATTAACCGATCAACTAATTCTGGAAAGGAGACTCCACTATGGGCCCAGAGGCGGGGATACATACTTGTCACAGTAAAGCCTGGTAACGTATTGATTTCGTTTATCAAAACTTCTTTTGTCGCTTCCACATAGAAAAAATCTACCCTTGCCAATCCCGCAGCGTCAACAGCAGCAAAAGCTTGCAAAGCCATGTCCTGAATTTGACGGGCGATCGCATCTGGAATCGGTGCAGGTATCAGTAAATCTGCTAGTCCCTCAGTATATTTAGTTTCATAATCGTAAAAATCACTGTCATATATAATCTCTCCAATGACAGAGGCTTGGGGTTGATCGTTACCTAAAATGGCACACTCGACTTCCCTGGCGACGACACCAGCTTCTACAACTAGCCTTCGGTCATAACTGGCAGCATTATCTAAGGCGGCTTCTAATTCTTGGTGCGATCGCACTTTGGCAATACCCACTGATGAACCCAAATTAGCAGGCTTGACAAAAGCCGGATAACCTAATACTGCCTCAATTTCATTACACAGTTTCGAAAATACGCAAGGATTAGACCAAACCTGCGCTCTAGTTATCGCCTTGTATTTCACCTGTGCTAGTCCCGCTTGCTCAAAGGCAATTTTCATGGCTATTTTATCCATCCCCATTGCCGAACCTAACACCCCAGAACCAACAAAGGGGACTTGCATCAAGGTGAGTAACCCTTGAATTGTCCCGTCTTCACCATTGGGGCCGTGGAGAATGGGAAACCAAACATCCACTTGGGCAACTTGAGAGGGAGATTGCCACTTACTCAAGATTTGGGTTTGAGGGTTAGATGTTAGATGTCCCTGAGAAGTTGATTCTTCAGATTCCAGTAGCGGAGTGCCGATTTCTAAAACCTTTTGGGGTGCTTCTCCTGCTAGCCAACGCCCATCTTTTTGGATGTAAAAAGGCAGTATTTCATACTTACTAGCATTTTCCTCTGCACTCAAGGCTTTAGCGATCGCCCGTGCTGATTTGATCGAAACTTCATGTTCTCCCGAACGACCGCCAAACAGTAACCCCACGCGCAGCTTAGTCATTTTCGGTTCCTCGACACTTCTCAAGCAGATAGCGTATCACAACCTACAAAAGTTGCCATATTTTTCTAGATTATTTTATTGCCCGTTCTAAGAGGATGTCTGAGAAGTATCAAATATTTGTTGATCCCCCCTAACCCCCCTTAAAAAAGGGGGAATAAGAGTCTCAAAGTCCCCCTTAAAAAGGGGGATTTAGGGGGATCTCCAAGGGTTAGGTGTATACAAAAAAACTTTTCAGACATCCTCTAACCTGCTTAGAAAAAACTCTATTATCATTAAACGGAAAAATTTTGCGTTAGCGTACCCCTACGGGGAAGCAAGCTACGCAGAGCGTCTCGTAGAGAAGGTATCGCTCTGTGATCAATACCTGAAAATCTGATTATTGTTGAAAAATAGTATTATTTGATACATTGATTAGAAACCTCATTGATAAATTCAAGATCAGTAAAACTAATAAATGAATTAAAATCGTAAATATTTTTGTCCGACTACTTATAATCCAATACGCTTGGATTAGCACCAAAAACTTTAAACTCTGTCAGTTGGGTTGAGGAACGAAACCCAATACTTGTCGTAGGTTGTTGGGTTTCACTACCCTGCGGGAAGCCGCCTTTGGCGTCTACATTTAACCCAAGCGTATTGACTTATAATCCTCTTTCTACTTCCTGCTTCCTGCCGCCAATTAAAACAATCGTGTTGTCAGCTACAGTTATATTCCAGGAAAGTGGGCAACAATATTGATAAATAACTAGAAATGCAGCCCTACCTGTAAAAGATGCTGCCGTTTCATGAAACCTCGAATTATTGTTTGTGGCTTAGGACTTACCGGATATAAAACCTTTCGGTTGCTGAGACAACAGGGAGCCTTCGTTGTTGGCATTCATCACCAATCTATCCCTGGCGAAACCGCAGGCGATGTGATTGTTGGCGATTTACAAGCAGCTTCTACCCTAACAGCAGCCGGAATTCAACAGGCACACACCTTAGTAATCGCTGGATCTAAAGATGCTCTAAATTTGTCAATTATGATGCAAGCGCGGGTGCTGAATCCCCAAATTCGGATTATTAACCGTTTTTATAATACAAATTTGGGGGAGCGCCTAGATCAAAGTTTGCCAGATCACTTGAGTATGAGTGTTGTGGGTTTAGCAGCACCCGTATTCACCTTTGCAGCACTGGGAAACCAAGCGATCGGACAAATCAAATTATTTCAGCAAACTTGGCCGATTTACGAAGAATACATTGATGAAAACCACTTCTGGAAGGGTCGAAAGCTGAGTGAATTGTGGTCAGACCGATCACGGATGCTGATTTATTACTTGCCAGCAGAAGGTGAGATGGATTTGGTCTCGGCTGTGATCTCTGGACAAGAGATACAAGTAGGCGATCGCTTAATTGTTGGCACCCAACCCCGTATCCGTTCTCCTCGGAGATCATTGATTAAAAAACTGATGAAAGTCCTGACTAATATTAGGCTGTTTCAGCAACACGGGCGAGGGGTAGTGGTGGGTGCTATTGTACTATTGGCGGTTATTGCGATTGCTACACTCACCTATATGTCAGCTGAGTTGAGTGTGTCTCCTGTCGATGCTCTATATTTTTCTGTAGGCATGATAACGGGAGCGGGTGGTAATGACAAAGTAGTAGAAAATGCTCCTAATAGTGTTAAGTTATTTACCGTTGTGATGATGCTGGTTGGAGCAGTGGTGATTGGTATTTGGTATGCAATGCTCACCGATTTTGTCTTAGGAAGCCGCTTTAAGCAATTTTGGGATGCAGCCCGAATTCCCCAGCGATATCACTACATTGTCTGTGGCTTGAGTGGTATTGGGGTGAGAATTGTCCAGCAACTCCACGCCAGTGGATATGAAGTTGTAGTAGTTGAACCGGACTCCAACAACAAATATATCAACACCGCCCGCGAACTTGGTATCCCCGTCATTCAGGGCGATGCCAGCTTTCGCACAATACTCAAAGCCAGCAATATAGAGTCTGCCGCCGCAGTGCTTGCTGTTACTAACAATGATGCTACCAATCTGGAAATTGCCCTCAAAGCCAAAGGCTTGACACCCAACATTCCGGTGATTGTTCATTATGCTGATCCTGATTTTGCCGGCATAGCGCAACAGCTATTTGGCTTCGAGGCTGTACTGAGTCCAGCTGAATTGGCAGCCCCGGCTTTTGCCGCCGCTGCACTAGGGGGACGTATCCTTGGTAATGGCATCACAGCCGATAGTCTTTGGGTGGCTTTTGCGACTGTGATTACACCTTCACACGTCTTTTGTGGTCAATGGGTGAAGGATGTAGCCATGTCCACTGATTGTGTACCATTGTACTTAGAAGTAAACCACCAAACCCGTCATGGGTGGGATTTATTAGAAAGCAATCTCTGTGCTGGTGATATTCTATATATGACGATGCCAGCGGCGCGGCTATATCAATTGTGGCGAGACGAGCAAGTTTGTGAAGCACACGCTTAAGGCGATCACAGCGCCAACTTCTTCTCTACAATCCACTTTCAGAGTAGGAGCGATCGCAGGCAATATAGCAGTTCTCGTTTGGATGGAACATAAAGTAGGGGCATAGAAAAAGCTCATCAGTGTCAACTTAAGGTAAAAGCCTGACTATAACAAGCTTTTAGATATTAGACCTCTTGCAAAAGTCCCCTCCTTACAAGCCTATGGTGTATACACAAGTCGTATTACTCCCCTTAATCCCCCCGATATATTGGGGGGAAACCGAAAATCTAGTTCCCTGTTTGGATCGAGATGAACAGGCTCAAAGCCGAAGCTTCCCTTATAAAGGGGGGAAACCGAAAATCTAGTTCCCTCCCCTTTATAAGGGGAGGGTTAGGGTGGGGTAATACGAGAGTCAGGTTTTGGCCTATATCTGTACGCCCTACAGCCGATTCATTTGTTTTAAAATTTTTGAAAATGGTATAAGTTAATTATTTACAGTCTTTTTCAATTAATTGAACTATACCATTCCCTACTCTCTACTCCCATTTATTATTTTTTAACTACTCGTTGTTGGTATTCCTGCTCAGTGATCATATCGAGAGTGTTCTCTAGGCGATCAACAAATACGATACCGTCGAGATGATCATACTCATGTTGAAAAATCCGAGCAATAAAATCGGTTAATTTTTGCTTTTGTAAGTTGCCTTGACAGTCAGTGTATTCCACTTCAATAGCTTTATACCGAGGAACTAACCCTCTAATACCTGGAACACTTAAACAACCTTCCCAATCTTTGACAACTTCAGTTGAATGAGCAATGATTTTGGGATTAATCATGGCAGTAGGTTCCATTTCCGGGGCGTTGGGATACCTGGCATTAGGACGGGAAGCCACAATAAATAAACGATAGGATTGTGCTACTTGAGGCGCAGCAATTCCCACACCGTTAGCCTGAGCAACAGTGGCGATTAAGTCTTGAATTAATTTTTGGATATGCTCATCTTGAATATTCTCTACCCAAGCAGCTTTTTGGCGCAATGTTGGATTGCCTAATTGAATAATTGGCGCTAATTCAGTCATGATAAAACTCCTTTAAATAATGGGCCATTGGGCATTAGGAGTGAAAGAATTTTTATAATCCCTAACTCCTGTACAGACGCGATTAATCGCGTCTCTACTCCTAACTTTATCCTTCACGTCTCACGGGCAAAGGAGCAGGTTGGACTCCTACTTGGACAATTTGCCCATTGCGTTCTACTTCTATTGGTAACTTAGTACCGATTTTGCTCTTTTCTACTAGCTTTTGTACTTCTTCAATTTTAGTAACAGGCTGGCTATTAATACTTTTAATCACATCACCGACTCGTAGTCCAGCTACAGATGCAGGCGATCGCGGCACAATCTCAACCAGCAAAACGCCGTCATCTGCTGTAATATTTAAGCGATCGCCTCCTAGATTTTTTATTCTTTCTTTATTTTCTGGTGTCAATGTCACCATCTGAACACCCAAATAAGGATGATCGACTTTGCCTTTAGCAATTAATTCTTGGGCAATTTTTTGCACAGTGTTGATGGGAATAGCAAATCCTAAGCCTTGAGCGCCTCGAATAATGGCTGTGTTCATCGCAATTACCTGGCCACGAGTATTTAGCAATGGCCCACCGGAATTACCAGGGTTAATCGCAGCATCCGTTTGGATGTAATCAACCCGCTTGTCGCTAGCGCCGATGTCGCTACCAGAACGACCTGTAGCACTAATAATCCCAGAAGTAACAGTATTATTCAAGCCTAAGGGGTTACCAATGGCAATTACTGCTTCTCCTGGTTGCAAGGCATCAGAATTACCCACAGATAGAGTTGGCAGATTATTCGCATCAATTTTGATCGTAGCTACATCCGTAACTGGGTCTTCACCCAAAACTTTACCATCAAAAGTCCGGCCATCTTTGAGAGTGACAGTCACTCTATCAGCACCATCTACCACATGGGAATTTGTTACAATTTGACCTGAGGAATTAATGATAAATCCAGAACCACTACCTCGCTCTACCCGTTGTCTAGGCTGTGGCGTTGCGTCTCCAAAAAACCGCCGGAGTAATGGATCGTTAAATTCGTCTGGTACACGAGAAGTGATTGTTCGGGAAGAATCAATGCGAACTACCGCAGTCCCCACCTGCTGCACTACTTTCACGATAAAATTAGGATCTCCAGACGACGAAATAATTCGCGGGGGGACAAATACCGGATTGGGTTCTATTGTCTTTTGGGCTTGAGTGTCGCTTGGCTGAGTCTCAAAGGTCTTGGCTGGTAGAAGAGAGCAGCTCCCCAGGAACATCACTGCTACCCCAGATGATAGCATCCCCAGAATATTATCTGCTCCCCATCTGTGGGGCAAACACCTGGTATCAATCTTTTTGGGTGCTGAGTGATGGTTTGTTGTCTTCATGTGTCGTTGCTTCTCCGTGTCAGTCAGTGGGTGTTAGGATCTTGCCTACCGAGTATGTCCCAAAATAATTACAACTTAAAAGCTTATTCTAGGTCTAGCGTATTTCAACGAAGAGGCAGGGGGAAGGGGGAAATGATTTGAGACTCCTGCCGTGGAGCGGAATCGAACATGGGTCTGAGTCCCCCACTTCACGTCGCGTGATTTTCGTAAAGAGCGGGAAGCTAGCGCAACAGGTGAGGTCGAATCCCCACCGGAACTGTCCCCCTTACTCCCTGCTCCCTTGCCTCTTATTCAATGCTAAATTGGTGCTTTCTCTTCTATTGTGACGATTAGCAGCAAAGGTGGTGGATAATGGAAATTCCCATAGAAAGTCTGTGGAGTCAGGTACTAGAGCGCCTAAAGCTTGAACTATCCCGACCTACCTTTGAAACTTGGATTAAAACTGCTAGTGCGGAGCGATTAGAAAATAATTGCTTAGTTATCCGCACTCCTAACCCATTTGCTCGTAATTGGTTACAGAAGTATTACATCAATACCATTGCTCATGTAGTACAAGATATTCTCGGTCATCCCGTGGGAATTTACATTACTGTTGCTCAAGGTGAGGAAGTTTCTCATTTTAGTGAACGAGAGGTTTCTTGGGAATCACCAAATCCTAGCAGTATTTCTGAAACTATTCCTAATCACAATCAAAAAACTACTGAATTAAACTCTAAATATGTCTTTTCGCGATTTGTAGTTGGTGCCAATAATCGGATGGCTCACGCTGCTTCTTTGGCAGTTGCAGAATCTCCAGGTAGGGAGTTTAATCCTTTATTTTTATGTGGTGGCGTAGGTTTGGGTAAAACTCATCTTATGCAGGCTATTGGTCATTATCGCTGGGAAATTCGTCCTGATTGTAAAATATTTTATGTTTCTACTGAGCAGTTTACTAATGATTTAATTACAGCGATTCGTAAAGATAGTATGCAAAGTTTTCGAGAACATTACCGAGCCGCTGATGTTTTATTAGTTGATGATATTCAGTTTCTGGAAGGCAAAGAATATACCCAAGAAGAATTTTTTTATACTTTTAATACTTTACATGAGGCTGGTAAACAAGTTGTGATTGCTTCCGACCGTCCTCCTAACCAGATTCCTAGTTTACAAGAACGTCTTTGTTCTCGGTTTTCTATGGGGTTAATTGCAGATATCCAAAAGCCGGATTTAGAAACTAGAATGGCAATTTTGCAGAAAAAAGCCGAGGACGAAAATATTTGTCTTCCCCGTGACGTGATTAAGTATATTGCTTCTAACTATACTTCTAATATTCGAGAATTAGAAGGAGCTTTAATTCGGGCGGTGGCTTATATTTCTATTTGGGGCTTACCGATGACGGTGGAAAATATCACACCAGTTTTAGAACCACCTAACGAAAAAATGGCAGCTACCCCAGAAGCAATTTTAAAGGTTATAGCCGATAATTTTGATATTTCAATAGACGACCTCAAAAGTAACTCGCGACGAAGAGAGATTAGCTGGGCGCGTCAAATAGGAATGTATCTAATGCGTCAACATACATCCCTGAGTTTGCCGAGAATTGGCGAGGAGTTTGGTGGTAAAGACCATACAACGGTGATCTATAGTTGCGATAAAATTACTCAACTTCACCAGAGCGATCGCACTGTAGCACAAACACTACGCCAACTGAGCGATCGCATCAATATGACTAGCCGTTCTCAAAAACCATCCTGAAGATGAATTTTAAGTTTTCCACAACCAGCACTGCGATCGTTAGCATTGATGGCTAAATAATTAGTCAAAAATATTAAGTAAGGTATAAAAATTGATTAAATTTAACTTAGATTGTGGAAAAAATCTTACTTTTTGTGGATAAATCTGTGGAAAAATTGATATTCTGCTGATAAAACTTAATTAAGTATAATTACCTTGTGGAAAAATATTTGAGTTTTTCCACAAGTTTTCCACAAGGTAAACTTGCCTAATATCATATCCCATTGAACACAAATTCCTGACTTTAATCCCTCTCCTTGGTAAGGCTACGGTATACACACTGTATGCAGAGATTATGAGTAATTGGCTATGATATTACATTTATTCCCCTATCCAAGTGCTAAGAAACTCTACTTGGTTTTCCATTGACTCTGCTGACTTAGCTGCAACTAATCTCAAAATCCTACGCATCAGTTCTCCGATTGAGTAAAGTTGCTGCTGTACTAAAATCATTCCTGAGTGAGGTTGTTCTTGAGTCAAGAAAGCTGTGTGTAAACTATAAAAATCTCGAATGTTAGAACTATACAAAACGCGACCTTGCGACCTTGCCCAGATTAATTGTTCTTCATCAGGAAAGCTCAATCTGTTAACATTTAGAGTCGTGATGACATCTACACCCCGATTTTTCAGAGCTAACACCAATGCAGTATCACCAGAATCCTCATCCATATACAAACGAATTCGACTCACGACTGTCTGCTTGCTCTATGTAATGATTCTATCCGGTCAGCTTCTGCTTCTTCTTCAGCAATATCATTATCAATTTCTTCTCGATTTATATGATAGTAAGTTAATGCCGCATAAACTTGTGCAATGCTTAAATGCCCAATTCGTGCAGCAATCTCTTCTGCTCTCAAACCTTGCTTATACCAGATGGCAATTCGTCGCACTGTCACACCAGTTCCAGCAATAATCGGACAGCCCCCATGAATTCCAGGGTGGCGGGTAATCAGAGTCCCAATATCAATAATAGTAGTTGACATAGTTGATAATAACTGTTATTTTACTATCTATTTTAGTCTCATTTAGGAGATTGTGACGATACCTTCTCTACGAGAGGCTACGCCAACGGTGAGCTTTCCTGCGGAACGCTGCGCGAATGCTAACGCACTTTCTATTAACCAACTACGATCGCACCAAAAGTGAAAGTGACAATTGAGGCGATCGCTGGACTGAGTAAATAAAAGTTTACAACCTAAAATTTTCACCAATGATTTAGACGAATATAGCGGTTCCCATTCAGATGCGGTACAACATTAGATCGCGAGGTGTAGGGGCACGGTATGCTGCATTGGTATCAACTTAAGCTCAAATACTCAATTTACCCCGTCGTTTTAGATCCCCCAACCCCCTTAAAAAGGGAGCATTCGACTCTAGTTCCCCCCTTTTTAAGGGGGGTTAGGGGGGATCTAAAATCTAGTTGGTACATCGAAAAAGTTTCACTCTTTTTATCAGACTAGGTTTTCACGTTAAGTTGACACGTATGGGCTTGCCCATACGTGTCAACTTAAGCAAAATACTCCTTTCAAATCTCGTTTCCAGCTTCTGGCTATTGGTGACAACTTAAAGTTACGTTCATTTGTCAATAAGCAATCATACTTAAAATATTGCCAAAATCTGGGGTAAAAAACATAATTTTTAGCGAGGCGATCGCTAGCCTTTAAACCTATTATGATGTTTTTGTGGTGAAAATCAGTATGAAAGTGAATTTAATACCTCATTTTTCACTACTGTTCAAGGATAATAGGACTTACGCATTGACAGAGTGGTAAAATAATGCAGTTAAAAATGAGTGTCGTCAAAAAACAGGTATCGGGCAATTAGAGAAATCAGCAAACC
>NZ_JBALCN010000052.1:0-75424 GCF_036919615.1 Nostoc sp.
CAGCAGAATGTGGGATAATAGCTGCGAGATGATGCCTGGTTCTAATTAATAATCATCTGGCGTTAATCTAAATCCCAGAGAAGCGCTCGTTGCTTAGTAAAAGTACTTCCTCTACTCCCTAATTTCATCGTGAAGACGTATCTTATGTCAAAGCAAAACAAAGTTCTTGTTGAGCGTTATATTGACCTCGGCATGATGCAACAGTTAGGTATTGTACCTGCTGGAGATTTATGGAGTGAGGGGAAACTAACCAAATGAGCTATCAACCGATCGAGAACTACGGCATCATCGGCAATATGCACACCACAGCATTAGTGGGGCTAAATGGGTCGATTGACTGGTTTTGTTTTCCCAGACACGACTCACCAAACGTATTTGCAGCGCTCCTCGATAGTGAAAAAGGTGGGCATTTCCGGATCGCGCCTTGTGTCGAAAGCGTCAAGCATAAACAATTTTATTATCCTGGCACCAATGTTCTAGTGACCCGATTTCTCTCACCATGCGGTGTCGGAGAAGTGATTGACTTCATGCCCGTTAGTGCATCCGATTCAGGCGATCGCTGGTTGATTCGACAAGTCAGGATAATTCGCTGTAGTATGAGGTTTCGGTTGGAGTGCTATCCCGCCTTTAACTATGTTCGCGATCAATATGAAACCAAACTAACATCCGGCGGCGCGTGTTTCATCTCACCTACACTTAGTTTGGGATTAGTTACGGACATTCCCCTTGAACAGGACAACCGGGGTGTCTGGGCTGAGTTTGAACTGGAAGCTGGACAAACGGTCGTGTTTGGGCTGCGAGAGATTGAACCGGACGCTGGATGTGGATTGCCTCTGCTCAAAAATGAAGCGATCAAACTGTTTGAAAGCACAGTACTATACTGGCGGCATTGGCTTTCCCAATGCAACTATAAGGGACGATGGCGTGAGATGGTGGAGCGATCAGCACTAGTACTCAAACTGCTCACCTATAAACCAACAGGAGCGATCATTGCAGCTCCGACGTTTGGATTACCTGAAGAAATTGGCGGTGAACGCAATTGGGACTATCGCTATACCTGGATTCGCGATGCGGCGTTTACACTGTATGGATTGTTACGAATCGGATTCACGGAAGAAGCCACGCAGTTTATGAATTGGCTGGAACACCGCTGCTATAAAATGAAACCGAATGGTCCATTACAGTTAGCTTATGGCATTGATGGACGCCAAAACTTGGATGAAGAAATTTTGGAACACTTGTCTGGTTATCGAAATTCCTATCCTGTAAGGATTGGCAATGCTGCTTATAATCAGTTGCAGCTTGATATTTATGGTGAGTTGATGGATGCAGTGTATCTCTACAACAAGTACGGCGCACCGATTTCTTACAAGCTCTGGACTCATCTACAACAGTTGCTAAATTGGGTGTGTGACAACTGGCAGCGAGAAGATGAAGGCATTTGGGAACCACGAGACGGACGCAAACAGGTGGTGTATTCCAAACTCATGTGTTGGGTGGCACTTGATCGGGGGTTGCGATTAGCCGATAAGCGCTCGTTTCCTGCTGATCGCGATCGCTGGCTGAAGGTGCGCGATCAGATTTATCAAGAAATCATGACGAAAGGATGGAATGAGAAGCGGGGCGCTTTTGTTCAGCATTATGACAGCGATGCGCTGGATGCCAGCAGTTTAATCATGCCGTTGGTGTTCTTCCTCGCGCCCAATGATCCCCAAATGCTAGCGACACTGGATGCCATTAATCGTCCTCCAGAGGCAGGTGGATTGGTCTCCAACGGTCTAGTGTATCGTTATAGCCCGGGCATGAGCAGCGACGGTTTGAGTGGTAAAGAGGGTACATTCAACCTGTGTACGTTTTGGCTAGTCGAGGCGATGACACGAGCCGGACGAGTCGATCCAGCGCGGTTAGAACAAGCTCGATTAATGTTTGAGGAGATGCTCAGTTACGCCAATCACTTGGGACTGTATGGCGAAGAGACGGGTGCGAGCGGTGAGGCACTGGGAAATTTTCCGCAAGCCTTTACGCATTTATCTCTGATTAGTGCGGCATGGAATTTGGATAAGGCACTTGGAACGATAGATTAGAGATTGGCACGCCTTTGTTAATCTGCAACAAGCATTATGATGATCAAAAACTCGCTTTGTCTGAGAGGATAAGCAACGCATGGAAACAGCAGATATAATTTGGCGAAGCGTTGCCGAGCCTAGCGCGATTATTGATGGGTGAGGACATAGCGAGCTGTCCCAATATAGCGCTTCTCGGTTGAGTCCAATACAGACCTAACCCCCAACCCCTTCCCTTGTAGGGAAGGGGGGTAAGATTCAAAGCCTCTCTCCTAAAAGGAGAGAGGTTTGGAGAGAGGTCAAAGTGTATTGCATATAAACGAGCTGTCCCATATCTAGAGAGGATTAATTCATGACCACGAACTTGCACATAGGTGACAGGTTTCCTGATGTTGAATTACTAAACCATGAGAACGAGTGGGTAAAACTCTCTTACTTTACTCAACCTAGTCTCATGGATCAGTATTTAGGCTTCACGGATGGCTATCCGCTAATTGTAATTTTCTACCGAGGATTCTTCTGTCCCCGCGATTGCCAACAGCTTCCCCATCTAGTGCAATTTCAGCATGAACTCGCAGTTAACTACGGCAAGCTAGTGACAATCGGAGTTGATCCACCGATCGTCCAAGCCGCCTTTCGAGCGGGTTTGGGTGCAAAGTGGCAGTTTTTATCTGATGAGAAACGTGAATTGATTAAACAGATCAACATCCTCGATGAAACAGAAGGAGAATATGCTGATCGCGCTCAACCTTATACGTTTGTACTCTATCCTAACTTAACGATTCATAAAATTTATAATGGCTGGTTCTTTGTAGGACGACCCACAATTGAAGAACTGCGACACGATCTGCGAGCGATTATGGAGATGCGCTCGGACTATCAGTATGAAGCCTACGATACACCAGAAGTGAAACGAATTCGCATCCCTCAACAAGAGTGGAGCAATGGAGCACCACCGCTTGGAGCAAACGGACTTTCCGTATTGCAGGGAACTGTACGCTGGTTCGATCTCAAAGCAGGCAGTGGCATGATTATCACGGATGAGGGCAAGGAAATCTTCTTCAATTTTACTGCTATTCCAGGCGAGGGATACCGCACGCTACAAGCTGGAACACGCGTAAAGTTTGAACTGGTTGACAGTAAGTTTGGTCTAACGGCGCGTAATATTCACAAGCAACATTGAACCTTTGATACTTAACCGTATTTGGCTCACCTGAATTATAGCGGTTTACTAGCAAGCGATCGCCAAAGGTGTTGGCACGATCGCCCTGCATTTACTCAAGGAAAAGCGCACTACTGAAGGCTGAGAGTAGCTGTTTGCTAAATAGTAATAACTCGTTAAGGGAGTTCTGAGGTGGATGAATCCAGTTCAAATACTCGTTAATGAGTATAAAAGGTGGATGAACAGAGATAAAAGACTCGTTCACGAGTATCAAAGGTGGATGAACGGAGATAAAAGACTCATTAATGAGTATAAAAGGTGGATGAACGGAGATAAAAGACTCATTAATGAGTATAAAAGGTGGATGAACGGAGATAAAAGACTCATTTACGAGTATTAAAGGTAGATGAATGGAGCTAAAAGACTCGTTCACGAGTATCAAAGGTGGATGAACGGAGATAAAAGACTCATTCACGAGTATCAATTTATCAAGAGCCGGAAGTTTTTGCAGTTCTGCCTTTACTAATAGCTTTAAAGCGATCGCTCAACAGCTCTGCTACAGTTTTTAAGCCTGGAGTCTTTTTCGCTGCTGTCTTGACGTAATCATAAACTGTCAAACTGCCGAGCATCGCTTCGCTACCGACTGCCAATAGGGTATCATCTACTTGTTCGGTGAGTTGCCGGATTGAGATTAAAAGTTCGCTGAGTGTGGTGGCTAGTTGATAATCTTGGATAAATTCCTCAATGTCAAAGCTGGGTGGGAGAATTTCAGGGTTAGACTGAGCAGCGTTGACGCTATTGTTCACAAAAGCTAGGCTTTTATCGCCCATTTTGAATAACTTGCGGCGTTCTTGGGCAGTTAAAGCAATGAGAAAGGGCATCTTTTGTTCGATTATTTGTAGGGCTGCTTTAATTTCTTGGATATCTTCTGGCGAAAGAGTGGCTGTGATGTTTTGATTAGCCATCGTATAATTACCTGGGGATACTAGAGAGTTAGTAGCAAGATTTGCTAAGTATATGATTCCCAGAGTAAATGCGATATTTACCACGGCCGTAGCTGTGGCACATCTTCTGATTAAAATTTTTAGTATATTTGATTAAGATGTTAGATCATGCCAGCTAGAGATATCTTTCACAATGCAGTCAAGCAAGCACTAGAAAAAGAAGGGTGGAAAATTACTCATGATCCCTTACCTGTTAGTTTTGAGTTAGGGGATATGTACATAGATTTAGGAGCAGAAAAAATTCTTGCAGCAGAAAGAGAGGGAGAAAAAATTGCTGTTGAAGTTAAAAGCTTTTTTAAAACATCTGTAATTTCAGAATTTCACACAGCTTTAGGACAGTTTATTAATTATCGACTAGCATTATCTGAACAAGAACCAGACCGGACTCTTTATTTAGCAGTTCCCATCGATACATACACGTCATTTTTTACTATCAGACTTGTACAAAATATTATCAAAACATATCAACTTAAACTGATTACTTATCAGCCTGTGACGGAGGATATTGTCGAATGGATAAACTAACACAATATAAAAAAATAATTCAGCAACTTCTCCAAGAATATGCTGCAATTGCTAGTCAAGACCCCGAAATTGAAACTCAATTAATTTTTGACACAGAACATCACCACTACCAACTTGTGAATGTCGGTTGGAAAAATCAGCGCCGTGTTTATGGTTGTTTTTTACATATAGATATTAAAGATGGTAAAGTGTGGCTGCAACATAACGGGACAGAAAATGAAGTAGGAGAAGACTTAGTGAATTTAGGTATCCCCAAGCAGGATATAGTCGTCGGCTTTCATTCACCGTTTAAACGACAATTTACAGATTATGCTGTTGGTTAAACCAACGAGCTAGAACTTAAAATTATTTGGGTAGATGTTAAGGGAGCGCTTTTTTCAAGTTATGCTACTTTTAACGACTTTTCTAGCGTTTTTGGCTCTGGTAGAAGTTGACCATCTGCCAAAGATGATTCAATCAGCATTTCTAAAACTTCTTGAGCATTTTTGAAAGCTTCTTCGTAACTATCTCCGTGAGTATGACAAAATTCTCCCCATTCAGGAAGACTCACAACAAAACACTCATTTTCATCAGACCACTGAATAACGATTGTATATTTCATTCTTCTAAAACAGAATTACGAATCACGTTAGCGTAGCGTTAGCGAGTCCGCGAGCGTCATTACGAATTACGAATTATCAAGTAACTCTTGGGTAACGTCTTCACTTTCTTTGTCTGCTAGATAAGCTAAGAAGTCAGCAACCAGTTCTAGGCGTTCTGAAGACAATGCATCTAGATATTGGTCGATTTGTTGACGAACTTCTGTGTTGTTCATATTTTTGAAACTCCTTTACTTCTCTAATTCTGCCAACTTCTGTTGAGCAAACTCTCGCACTTCCTCATCTGGATCATTCTTTGCCTTATCGTGCAACAGTGGTAAAGTCTGAGGATGCTGAGGAAATTGCTTGATAATTATCTCCAGTGCAACGCGCCGAGGGTTGGTTTCATAGTCTTGCTCACGCTCAAAGGAGTCATTGACAGCGCAGTTGTAGTAAATTTCAAACAACTCAGGCTGATTTCTGAAGTGTTTAGCTAATGCTTCGATGGCTGCATGTCGCACATCCCCATGATTATCAGCAGTGGCGAAGTCTTTGAGAATCAAGCGGGTGTCCGGGTGATCTTTGAAATTACTGGCTAATGCTTTAATGGCTGCACCTCGCACATTCCGATGATTATCAGCAGTGGCGCGGTCTTTGAGAATCGAGCGGGTGTCCGGGTGATCTTTGAAATTGCTGGCTAATGCTTCGATGGCTGCATATCGCACATACCCTTCATTATCAGCAGTGGCGCGGTCTTTAAGAAAGGAGCGGGTGTCCAGGTGATCTTTGAAATTGCTAGCTAATGCTTCAATGGCTGTACGTCGTATATACCATTGATTATCAACAGTGGCACAGTCTTTAAGAATCGAGCGGGTGTCTGGATCATCTGGGAAATTGCTGGCTAATGCTTCAATGGCTGCACGTCGCACATACTCATGATTATCAGCAGTGGCGCGGTCTTTGAGAAACGAGGGGATGTCTGGGTCATCTGGGAAATTGCTGACTAATGCTTCGATGGCTGCACGTTGAACATTCCCAAAATTATCAGCAGTGGCGCAGTCTTTCAAAATTAAGCAAGTTTCCAGGTCATCTGGGAAATTGCTGGCTAATGCTTCGATAGCTGCATATCGTACATCCTCATCATCATTAGCAGTAGCGCGGTCTTTGAGAATCGAGTGGGTGTCCGGGTGATCTTTAAAATTCCTGGTTAATGCTTTGATGGCTGCACGTCGCACATACTTTTGATCATCAGCAGTGGCGCAGTCTTTGAGAATTAAGCGGGTGTCTGGGTGATCTTTAAAATTGTTGGCTAATGCTTGGATGGCTGCACCTCGCACATACTCATGATTATCAGCAGTGGTGCAGTCTTTGAGAATCAAGCGGGTATCCGGGTGATCTTTGAAATTGCTGGCTAATGCTTCGATGGCTGCACCTTGCACATACCATTGATTATCAGCAGTGGCGCGGTCTTTGAGAAACGAGTGGGTGTCTGGATCATCTGGGAAATTGCTGGCTAATGCTTGGATGGCTGCACGTCGCACATCCTCATCATTATCAGCAGTGGCGAGGTCTTTGAGAATCGAGCGGGTGTCCGGGTAATCTTTGAAATTGCTGGCTAATGCTTCGATGGCTGCACGTCGCACGTCCCGATCATTATCAGCAGTGGCGCGGTCTTTGAGAATCAAGCGGGTGTCCGGGTGATCTTTGAAATTGCTGGCTAATGCTTGGATGGCTGCACGTCGCACATCCTCATCATTATCAGCAGTGGCACGGTCTTTGAGCCAGTGTAAGGTATCGCTGTTATCTTTCCAAATCGCGGCGACTGTTGCAACTGCCTGAGTGCGAATTTCCTGAATTAGCTCAATTTCTTCTTCATCATCATAGGGTTCGTAATAGTACCAGAGGTCATATTTAGTTAAGTCTTTGAGTTTGTCAAGTAATTGATTAGCCGTTGACACAATCATCAAGCGATTTCTCACTTCTGCAAGACAGTTAGCCGCTAAAAATAAGTTGATAAACTTTTCCTCTTCCCCATCTCGCACCATTAAGTCATCAAGAATTTCACCAACAAACTTAACATCAATCATTCCTGCAATTAACAGCAACACCTCATGCCAAGTTTCATCTTGCCAGTGTTTGCCAAAAACTTCAGTTTTGAGATCCCCAATTGTAATACTGCGTTCCTTCTCAAACTGCCAGACAAACTCCCAAGCACAGAAATATTCTAAAAAAGTCCGATGCACAAAGGCATAGTAATCTGCACCCAAGAAACATAAAATAAAGTTGCGAGTCCGCAGTTGATTAATCATCACCCGCGCAACTTCTCTAACTTGACTGATTTCTAGACTTTTGAAATAGTCAGTCAAAATCTTCTCTAAATCACCTACACTAATCAAATTGCCAGCCAAACCTTTATCGCCGGTTTGCATATGATAGGCAACCTGACGCAACATTGCTTGCTTATCTTTATAATCAATAATTTTAGGATCTAACCTCTTGTCTTCTTGCAAAGCACGTTCCACATCCCATTGATGCAGCAATACCCGCGATGCTTGATTGTAAAGTTCGGCTCTATCTCTTGGCAATTCCTGATTCCGATTCAGAATCGCCATCATCGTCAACAACAGAGGATTTCCTGCTAGTTCTGCAATGGATTGTGAAGTCTCAATCCCGATTCGCAGCCGTTCCCGTTTTCTAACTTTATCCGCAGTATCGATAAAAGTTAACTCATGCCAGCGGTAAATAAAATCCTGAATTTGTTCTGCTTCTAAATCTTGCAATATAAAGTGGTGAAACTCAGCATCCCGCAAACGTTGCGGTTTGTAGCCAATCACGCGAGAAGTGACAATAACCTGCACATCACGATATTCATTAGTGAAGCGATGAATATCAGTAATTACATCTTCTCGTTGAGCAGGATCAAATACCTCATCTAAACCATCGAACATCACCAAAGCCTTACCACTCTTTAGCTGTTCGTGCAGTTGATGTTGGTTGAGGTGAGAAATCGCACCACTACATTTATGAAAAAATTCGAGAAAATTATCACACTCTTTATCCTCCCGCCGCCGCATATAAGTGCGTAACTCAATCAGCACAGGAATCACTAGAGAAAAAGAATTATTCAGAGTACTCCTAGCCCAATTTAATGCCAAGTATTTTAATAAAGTAGATTTCCCTGAACCAGGGTCGCCCAGAATCACGATATATTTATTAGTCTGCTGCTGATTTACAATATCCACAACAGAACGTTTCGGTTGTTCTAAATAAACTTGTTTGTAGCGTTCTAATTCTTCTAACTCAACTTCTGCTTCCAGTTCGTTAGTTTCTCGCAATCTTCGGAGATGTTCTTTCGGCAGTTCGTGAATTCGGGGAATAACTTGGTGAATTTCCCGGACATTTTGTTCTATGAAGATATCCCAGACTTTGAGTTTATCTCGATAATCATAGGTACTTGTATCTAAACTGTCTAAATTAAGATTGCTATAGGTTTCCTTAATAGCTTCTTGGTATCTTTCCAAATCAAAATCAGGAATAATCCCGGCTATCTCTGTTGTGTTATTCTGGATTTTGTCTAAATTTCGGGAATCCAGAATCCCTCGCAGTTCAGGAACTCCTATAATAATCTCTTTAACCTTTTGCAGATATTTCCTGGCAATCCGTTTCCAGTTAAAATCATCCGGTAACGGGTATGAAGCATTAAGTTCATCCCAAATTGTTTCTAATTTTTTGGTGTCTATAGCTTGAGAGTCATCTTTAAAAGCAGTTCCCAAAATTCCTTTGACTTCTAGATGCTTCAAAAATTTATTTAGTGGCTGCTCATACTTTTTGATTTCATCTACAGCAAGTTCACTATCATCTAAATCCTGCTGCATCAGCTGCAAAAATTCTGTTACAGCCATGACAACAGCTTTCTCCAAGGGTTCTCGCTTAAAAGGCGCGGTTACAGCATTATTAAAGATATTTTTGAAAAAATCTTTAGCGTAGTCCTTGACTAAATCCTTGACAAACTCTTCGCTGATAATAGTTTTGACAAGAAATCCAACCGTTTTTTGACCTATCCAGAGAGTGAACCACTCAACTATCATACTCACGCCTGCTAAGTGCTTGATTACGAGTATATACACTAGCTTCAGGAATATTTCCAGATTTATGAGTCTTGTAAGTTAAAAGCGATGCTAGCTGAAGATTTGTTAAAAATAACTAATAACTCTGCATTGATATTAGGAGTAATTCTATGGTTCTACAAGTTAACCCCATCCAAAAAGAACCAATTGTTACTTGGGAAGCACTTCCAGCCGACTTCATTTTACCTGACGAGCCAGTGGAAAATATTCAACAACCTGCGATCGCTGCTGCGCTTACCGATGCTTTGGGAAGCACAGGACGCATCCAACCCCAGATGCTGATTGGCTCTAATTTTGGACTTGTAGCCACAGTCAACAAAAAAATTGTCTTAAAGCCCCTGATTGGTTTTATGTCCCTCAAGTGCAGTCTGTAGGAACAAATGTAGTTCGTCGCAGCTATACCCCAAATTTAGAAGGCGCTGCTGTAGCTGTGGTGATGGAATTTCTCTCAGACACAGAAGATGGAGAACTATCAGTCCGCTCAACTCCACCCTATGGTAAACTCTATTATTACGAAAAGATACTCCAAGTTCCAACCTACGTAACCTACGACCCTTACGAACCAAGCATAGAACTACGTTGCTTGCAAAATGGACAATATACTTTGCATCAAGCAGACGCTAATAGACTTTACTGGATTCCTGAGTTAGAGTTATTTCTCGGAATTTGGCAAGGTGAAAGATTATGCCAAACCATGAATTGGCTACGCTGGTGGGATAGAGAAGGAAATTTGCTGTTGTGGAGCAGCGAACAAGCTGAACAAGAACGCCAACGTGCCCAACAGGAACGCCAACGCGCCCAACAGGAAAGCCAACGCGCTGATATACTAGCAGCTAAGTTACGCGAGCTAGGTATTGACCCTGATGCGACGCCGAATAGCCCGTCGTAGACATCGCATAACCTAAACGGATGCTGGGAATAATAATTTTGGGACATCAGCACCAAAATTCCATGAAACAGCAAAAAAATCAGTTCAGCCATCTTACTGCGATCGAAAGAAGTTATCTATCATTTCCTGCACAGTTTTTATTAAATCAAAACCTTCTCCAAGGCAAAATACTAGACTTTGGTTGTGGCTTTGGTAATGATGTTAAAATATTGCGCCAAAAAGGTTGTGATATTACAGCCTATGACCCCTATTATTTTCCAGAATATCCTGATAAGAAATTTGATACAATAATCTGCTTTTATGTTTTAAATGTTTTATTTACTGAAGAACAAACTAATGTTATTATGGAAGTCTCACACTTATTAAAACCAGGAGGTAAAGCTTATTATGCTGTAAGAAGGGATATCAAAAGAGAAGGCTTTCGAGAACATTATGTCCACAAAAAACCTACTTATCAGTGTATTGTAAAACTTCCCTTTACTTCAGTTTGCTTAGATGAGCATCGGGAATTATATGAATACGTTCATTACAATCATCAGCGAAATTCATCTAATTATTGTATATTCTGTAATCCCCAGAAAACTCTCAAACTATTAACTGAATCAGCAACTGCTTACGCAATTTTTGATGGTTATCCTATAAGTAAAGGACATATTTTAGTTATTCCAAAACGTCATGTTAGCGGTTATTTTGAACTACCATTGAAAGAGCAATCTGCTTGCTGGTTTATGGTGAACAAAGTACAAGAAATTCTCAAAGCAGAATTTGAACCTGATGGCTTTAATGTAGGAATGAATATCAACCGAGCCGCAGGTCAAAATATTATGCACGCCAGTATTCATATCATCCCTCGTTACAAAGGTGATACTGTCTCTACTAAAAGTGGAATCAGGAACGTTATTCCTAAAAAGCAATAGTTTTTTACTGACAGCTTCTAGTAACAAACCCGGATTTATAGCAAGTGCATAAATCTGAAAAACCTGATTTTTCAGTCTTGTTGAAAATATTGCAAAATATTTCAGTTAACCGAGATTATTTGGATCTATTCCCAGCGCTCTTAATTGTTCTGTCAATTGTTGCACTCTTTGTTCTGCTTGTTGAGCGCGTTGTGCTTCTTGTTGAGCGCGTTGTGCTTCTTGTTTTATTTGTTCTGCAGGCGTGAGGTAGCGTTGTCCTTGCTCATCATACCAATACATCCATTCCCGCGTTACACCGCAATAATTTCCCCTTTCGCAACCAATTCCCAGTCCAATTTCTGTTAGCCAAACGGGGTTTCCTTCTTGCAATTCATACCTACTATTAACTAACTTATGTACTTCCAAATGCGGTTTGCGGCGACGACGGGAGGAATAAATCACGTAGTAAAGTACACCCAAAGCCGCATATTCATCCAATTTAGTAGTGTATTCCTTGCGATAATTTTGCGAAACTATTTCTAGCACGAAAATCGGTACAACATTTTCATCCCACAGCACATAACTGGGACGCAGTTCCTCATCATAAAACCGCTCTACCCCTAAGCTCAAAAACCCATCTGGCACAATGGCCGGTTTATCGGGGTGATAATAAATACCCATATCTATGGCAAAGAGCCAGTCCATGCGTTCTGCCCAAAGAATCAGCAGGATCGCCTTCAGCAAGCCTGGTATCAATTCTTGCAGTTCATTATCCACAGGCGTTTCATCAGAGTCTGGTAGTTCCTCGGCTGAGGGCAAGTACTTTGGCAAGTTGTACTCTAACATGGTTGGTTTCCCCAAAACTCAAAGGATATTTGGCTCACCAGAATTATAGCGATTTCTCCGCAACTAGATCAGTAGCGTACTACCGCAAGGCGGAAGTCAAAAGTTAAAAGTCAAAAGTCAAAATGAATATAGCATAAGCGTTTCGTTGATTTGGAATGGGTTGTTTATTTCCGCAGTGCTTTAGTACTAATGTATATTAAGTACTCTACTGACACTAATTGGCGCTTTTAACTACTAAACAATCTTAAATCTGCCAAAATGATTAGGAAGAAAATTTATTTGATATCTAAATTTTAACTATCACAATCTGATTATCTTGATGATGCAATGTTTTGCTTTGACTAAGGGATACCACTTGTGGTATTGAGAAACAGCCAAGATTCGACAGATATAATAATTACTGGCTCTTTTCCTGGTTTTGCAGAGCATTGCCTCAGCTAAAGTTGCAGCCCAGTCAAGAATGCAAGCGTTTCTACCCCACCCAGAAAGTTGCTTAAGCCGATAAAATTTTGGTAACTCTTAACTATTAATAAATATGTAGGTGCTTAGTGGTATTCATGCTTTATATTTAGCGACAGGGTGGCACAAACAGCCACTCATATTCAAATACTAAGGAGGCAGTACCCACTAGGGGCAACTCACGCTTCGATACCATCAGCACGTAGGGTAAGTAAAGGTTAAGTTGATATTCAAACGAATAATTTTTGTGGAATTGCGACAGATAAAGACTAAACTAAAAAGTCTTGTGCAGCAAAACCTGTAGCTTTAAATGAAGTAATCATGTCTAAGGTTCTTGTCTCCGATTCGATTGACCAAGCTGGAATTGACATTCTTTCGCAAGTTGCTACTGTTGATGTCAAAATAGGTCTAAAACCAGCCCAACTGCTCGAAATTATTGGTGAGTATGACGCGCTGATGATTCGCTCTAGTACACGCGTCACCCAAGAAATTATTGAAGCCGGCACCCAGCTAAAAATCATCGGTCGTGCTGGTGTGGGTGTGGATAATGTGGATGTTCCCGCTGCCACACGCCGGGGGATTGTAGTAGTCAATTCTCCAGAGGGAAATACAATTGCCGCCGCCGAACATGCACTAGCGATGATTTTGGCTTTGTCTCGCCACATCCCCGATGCTAACGCTTCGGTGAAACGCGGTGCGTGGGATCGCAATAGCTTTGTTGGCGCGGAAGTCTACAAAAAAACTCTCGGCGTTGTCGGTTTGGGTAAAATTGGCTCCCACGTTGCCGCTGTAGCTAAGACAATGGGGATGAAACTCCTAGCTTATGACCCTTTTATTTCTACAGACCGAGCTGAACAACTTGGCTGTCAGTTAGTGGAGCTAGATTTACTCTTCCAGCAAGCAGATTATATCACCCTACACATCCCTAAAACCCCAGAAACCACCCACTTAATCAATGCCACAACCCTGGCAAAGATGAAACCCACAGCCCGGATTATCAACTGCGCTCGTGGTGGGATCATTGATGAAGTAGCTTTAGCAGCAGCTCTGAAAACGGGTAAAATCGGGGGTGCAGCCTTGGATGTGTTTGAGTCGGAACCACTGGGTGAATCTGAGTTGCGATCGCTAGGCAAAGAAATCATCCTCACCCCCCATTTGGGAGCCTCCACCGCAGAAGCTCAAGTAAATGTAGCCATTGATGTTGCTGAACAAATTCGGGATGTACTTTTAGGACTACCAGCGCGTTCAGCCGTCAACATTCCCGGACTCGGCCCCGATGTGTTGGAAGAACTCAAACCCTACATGCAACTAGCAGAAACTCTAGGTAACCTGGTGGGACAGCTAGCTGGCGGACGGGTGGAAGTACTCAATATTCGACTGCAAGGGGAACTCGCGACTAACAAAAGTCAGCCTTTGGTAGTTGCTGCCCTGAAAGGATTACTTTACCAAGCTTTGCGGGAACGGGTAAATTACGTAAATGCCAGCATAGAAGCTAAAGAACGCGGAATTCGAGTGATTGAAACCCGTGATGCTTCCATTAGAGACTATGCCGGAACGCTTCATCTAGAAGCCACAGGTACTTTAGGGACTCATTCTGTCACAGGCGCTTTGTTGGGTGAGCGGGAAATCCACCTGACTGATGTTGACGGTTTCCCGATTAACGTCCCACCCAGCAAATATATGCTATTTACCCTGCACCGTGATATGCCAGGGATTATAGGCAAACTTGGTTCCCTACTCGGCAGTTTTAATGTGAATATTGCCAGTATGCAAGTAGGTCGTAAAATCGTCCGTGGTGATGCGGTAATGGCTCTGAGTATAGATGACCCTTTACCTGAGGGCATTTTAGATGAGATTATTAAAGTCCCTGGTATTCGGGATGCGTATACAGTAACACTATAAAGGCAAAAGTAAAAAGGCAAAAGTAAAAAGAAATCCTTTTTCTTTTACCTTTTACCTTTTTACTTTTTACTTTTTTATGGCAAACACCTGGTGGGAACTACAGATTTTATGTGAGCCAGACCTAGAAGATTCTATCTTTTGGCGACTGGAAGATTTTGGCTGCCGTGGTACAGCTAGTGAAAACAAAGGAAATTCATCTTTAGTAAGAGCTTACTTGCCGACAATTCAAACACAGCTACTAGATTTGGCAGCACTGTCGCTGTGGCTGCGTCAAGATGCCCTCTGTGTAAGACTTTCATCTCCCTTACTGCAATGGCAGTTAATTGATGAGGAAGATTGGGCGACTAGCTGGAAACAATATTGGCATCCCCAAGAAATAGGCGATCGCTTCCTAATCAACCCCGCTTGGCTACCATTACCAAAAACAACGGAACGGTTAGTGATTCGTCTTGACCCTGGTGTAGCATTTGGTACGGGGAATCATGCTACTACTCAGCTATGTTTGGAATCCCTAGAAATGCGGCTGAGTGGAGTTCCTCAGTCGTTTATGGGTACTAATGGTAAACATGAACATCTGGTAATTGCGGATATTGGCTGTGGTTCTGGTATCCTTTCGATTGGGGCGCTGCTACTGGGAGCCGAGAAAGTCTATGCAGTAGATACTGACCCTTTGGCGGTGCAATCAACTAGCAGTAATAGTGCCCTGAACGACATTAGTCCAGAACGTTTACTACCAGCACTGGGAAGTGTAGACGTTTTGACAAAACTAGTTTCTCAACCAGTGGACGGCATTGTATGCAATATTTTGGCTAATGTGATTATTGAATTGGTTCCAGAAATGAGTGCGATCGCTAAACCTGAAACTTGGGCTATCTTCAGTGGTATTTTACTGGAACAATCTAAAGCTGTTGCTGACGCCTTAGAAGAAAATGGTTGGGTCATTGCTACCCTGTGGAAACGCAAAGAATGGTGTTGCTTGAATGTCCGGCGTTCTTAACCTAGTGGATATTCTAAAGAAATAAAAAAGTCATCCAATTTGAACGTCTGTAACCCTTTTATTTACCTTCAGATTTACGTTAATCTCAAAAAATAAAGTCGTACAATTTTGCAAATATTTTCCCTGTAAGGATTTAAGAATATTTGCTCCCAGATTCAATAACTATTACATCCCAAGTGCAAAGTTCGTATCAACAACTTGAGTTTGCTGGGTGTGCGATCGCCATAAATTGTGTTTGTGATTCTAGACAGATACAGCCGTAAATAAATAATCCAGTTAAATAATTTTATAAACCCTTTACTCGTAAGGGTTTAAGCTAATTAAATTAGTGCAAGATTAACTTGAGAAGTTCTACTACGGCAAAAAATCACCCGATCTCATTTATTAAAAATCAATTTCTAGATGGTAGTGATAATTATTATCACATGCATAATTACTGGTAAGTTATTTTTGCACGAGTCCTAGCATACAACTAGACTTAATACGTAATCAGCCCATCAACAGAGATAGGCGATCGCTACAAACACCCTTAAGCTAGAGGTGATTAATCAAGTGTCTTCCTAAGATGAAATAAGTTGGGAGATAAAGTCTTTAAAGGGTTGAAACACTGATTCAGCACAGGTAATTCCATCTGTAGTTTGGAGTAGAAGAAGTAGAAGCAAAGGAGTAAAACATCATGGACAGTTCATTAACCCGTCCCTTAGCTGTCGTGACGGGTGCTTCCAGCGGCATCGGTTACGAACTTGCCAAACAATTTGCCCAAAACGGCTTTGATCTCTTAGTTACGTCTACTGGTTCGAGCATCAATGAGGCGGCTGCTGCCTTCAAGGGGTTGGGTGCTAAGGTCGAGACGGTGCAAGCCGATCTCGCTACCTATGACGGAGTTGAGATGCTTTACGACAAGATTAAGGCGATTGGGCAACCCGTGGATGCGATCGCCATCAACGCAGGTGTCGGTGTTGGTGGCGAGTTTACTAAGACCGATTTGCAGGAAGAACTCAATCTGATTGAGTTAAACGTCGTGTCAACGGTTCATCTTGCCAAACGAGTCGTGAAAGACATGGTTGATCGCGGTAAGGGCAGAATTCTCTTTACCTCATCGATTGTCTCCCAGATGCCCAGTCCGTTCCAGGCAGTTTATGCAGCATCCAAGGCATTCGTTCACTCTTTCTCAGAGGCAATCCGCAACGAATTGAAGGACACTGGTGTTACCGTCACCGCCCTCATGCCCGGAGCTACTGAAACTAACTTCTTCCATCGTGCAGGGTTGGACGACACGAAAGTGGGTTCGGACAAAAAGGATGATCCAGCCGAAGTCGCCAAGCAGGGGTTTGAGGCTCTGATGGCAGGTAAAGATAGTGTGCTTGCAGAATCGCTGAAGACGAAGATTCAGGGCACTGTCAGCCAATTATTACCTGATACAGTGACTGCTGAACAGAACCGCAAGCTTAATCAACCCGGATCAGCTAATAAATAATTCACGCGAAGCTATCGTCCTAACAACTCACTATCGTGCCTCCTTAACAGATGGGCATATTGCAATCATATCGGGTTAGGAAAATAGCAAAGCCTATAACTGTCGTCAGCACAGCCCAATCATACCGAAAAGATTGGCGATCAGTTTGCCGTGGCTGTTTGGCTTCGCCGACAACGCTCTCTTACGCAATGCCTTTGTTATTATCAGCGCTTTTGGCGTTTGTGCAGGTCTTCTCTGCCAACCAGAAGAAATGGATTCAAAGCAGAATCACCCCAGCGACAACGCCAGGTATCAGCTGCGCCAGCGCTAGTTAGAGTCGAACACCTAATATTTTAAGGAGCATAACTCATGGCTGACATCGTAGATACACTTATAAATGATGGTCGGTTTACAACCTTAGTTGAAGCCATTAATCGAGCGAGTTTATTGCAGGGACTAATGGAACCCGCTTCCATTACTCTATTTGCCCCGACCGACGAAGCATTTTCCAAGCTGCCTTCGGGAACGATGGGAATTTTTCTAGACAATCCGCCTGAGTTAGAGAAACTCTTGACGTATCATGTGATTGCCGATCGCATTGCATCCACCGATATTAACAGCTTGAGTTCAACTCCAACCGTGGAAGGTTCGACGCTGACGCTCAATACTTCTGAGGGTATTAAGGTTAATGATGCCAGAGTTGTAGAACCCGATGTTGAATCTGATAACGGAGTTATCCATATTATTGATACTGTTCTGGTTCCACAATCTGTGAGTGAACTTTTGGTTGCCAGTTGAGAGCTTTTGATGGATTCGTTGCCGTTTTTGCTGCTGATATTTGGCGTAGCTACAATCGCGCTTTGGATTAGAAAAATTCAACTCTCAAACACAACGGATATTTTATCATCTCGTCTGGGATTAGGAAAAATGGCTGCCATAGCATAAGGCGATGCTTGCAATTCTCAAGCAAGCGATCAAGGTGTAGCTAGCAATGCTGCTGATAAATATGTTGACTCATGAAAAATCAGACGCCACGGGATTCGCTACGCGAAAATTCAACGCAGTCTCAGTAGATAGATTTCACATTTTACGAACAACTTAACTTTAGGATACTCAAGCAATGAAAGCAGTTTGTTGGCAAGGTACGAACAAGGTTGAGGTTGAAACCGTACCCGATCCCAAAATCATTAATCCGCGTGATGCGATCGTGAAAATCACCTCAACGGCGATCTGCGGCTCTGATTTGCATCTGTATGACGGCTTCAACCCCACCATGAAACCGGGCGACATCTTGGGGCATGAATTCATGGGAGAGATTGTTGAACTAGGCAGTGCTTTTAAAAATGGAAATATCCATAACAAAGGCAAAGCCCTAGCCATTGGCGATCGCGTCGTTGTCCCCTTTACCATTTCCTGCGGCTCATGTTTCTTTTGCAATCGGGATTTATGGTCGCTGTGCGATAACTCTAACCCCAACGCTTGGATGGCGGAAAAAATGATGGGTTATTCCCCATCAGGTCTTTACGGCTACTCCCATTTGACGGGGGGCTACGCTGGAGGTCAAGCAGAATATGCCCGCGTTCCCTTTGCCGATGTCGGGTTATTCAAGATTCCCGATGGACTGGCAGATGAACAAGTCCTATTTTTCACTGATATTTTCCCTACTGGTTATATGGCAGCAGAAAATTGTGACATCCAACCAGGAGATACGGTTGCGATTTGGGGTTGCGGTCCAGTTGGGCAGTTTGCCATTAGAAGTGCCTTCATGCTGGGTGCTGGGCGCGTCATTGCGATTGATCGCGTTCCTGAACGGCTCCAGATGGCAAAAGACGGCAAAGCAGAAATTTTGAACTATGAAGAAACTGAGGTGGGTGAAGCCCTCAAAGAAATGACTGGGGGTCTGGGTCCTGATTCGGTCATGGATGCGGTGGGAATGGAAGCTCACGGCATGGGTTTGGAAGGCTTCTATGACAAGGCGAAGCAAGCAGTAAGAATGGAAACCGATCGACCCAATGTATTGCGTCAAGCGATCGTTGCTTGTCGTAAAGGCGGCACGGTGTCAGTTCCCGGTGTTTACACGGGCTTTGTAGACAAAATGCCGATGGGTGCTTTCATGAATAAAGGCTTAACCATGAAAACAGGACAGACGCATGTGCATCGGTATTTGCAGACGCTACTCGATCACGTTCAAAACGGCGATATTGACCCCTCCTTCGTAATCACCCATAGTCTGCCGCTAGAGCAAGCTCCGCACGGCTACGAAATTTTCAAGCATAAGCAGGACAACTGCATCAAGGTCGTGCTCAAGCCGGGTCAAGCTGCTTGAAACCCACCTCTACAAACACTTTGATCAACGGTAGTACTTATTTGCCGTTGATCTGAGCAGTCTATTCAGAGGAATATGCCATTGTAGAAAATAAAAAAGTTAAACAATTTGAACGTTTGTAACCCTTTTATTTACGTTCAAATTTATCTGAATATCAAAAAATAAAGTTGTAAAACTCCTGAAATATTCGTCATAGTGATAAATAAAAAAGTTGTTCAATTTTTTGAAAGCGTATCCTGTAAGCTTTTCAGACAATTTATTTCCATGTTTTACAGGCGATCGCTCTCCAATCATCTAATTTACTCTTTAAGTTATACTTGGAAGGGATGCGATCGCATTACGTCTTAAATCTTCTGCACTGTCCAAGTAATAGGTAAATGCGATCGCCACAAAAAGATGAAAATGTCTTTTTTTTAGCTGAGGCGACGCTATCACATAATTCATAGCTCCTAATTAAATGAAGTGATCGCACTCACTATAATTGATGAATAACCAATCTCAAAGAAAACATTTCTGATAGTGGCGATCGCTCTGATTAGTGGCAGAGTTTTTTTAGGTTGTTTCTAAGGATACAAAGGTGCATCTTTCTATACTCAAAACTCAAGTTAGCGATCGCTAATTTGATTAAAGTTAATGAAAATATACTTTAAAAAGATAAAAGTAAAAAGAGTGCTACACATAAATGAATTTAGGCGATGCACTGAGCGTAGCCGAAGTGGGATTTCAAAAGTCTGCATGAATAAGTAAAAAGTATAGAATTTATGCAAGAACTCTCTGAAACTCTTATTTCTCCGTGTTGCGCCAGTTGTTACCTTACGGGAACGCTAAAAGCGAACAAGTCTCTTAACTGTAAGGGCGCACTGGCTTCTCTGCGGACTCTGCGGTTCGATTTTCCGTTACTTGTGCGTAAGTCCTAAAGTAAAAAGATAATTTTACCATACTTCTCTTCTTAGGCTGCGCCAACAGCTACGCTCAGTATCAATAAATAAATTTAGTTGCTCAACTTCATTTTTCAACATCTTTTTCTAAACATTGGCAGAGCGCTAATAGACATCTGGTGAAATTAAATATGCGTTATCCAGAAATCTTGTAGAGACGCGAAATTAGACTGGGCTTTACCCCGCTACACTAACACGTCTCTGGATTCTTTTTTGGAGATGTCTAATTAAGATTAAACAACTACAAAGTTGTTTTTGGTTAGTGTGACTCCACTCGATAGTTGTGCAAATTTTATCTGAGTAAACCCAGACGCACTGCCATCTTGGTCAAAGTACAGTCCACCTGTAATATTGTCATAGATAAATCGTTGAGCGATCGCTGTTGCAGATGTTCCAATGGTAAACTGATTTGTCTTAAGTGAACCGATTGATAACCCGCCACCAAAACCAGCAGCCGATACCCGAATGATTTCATTAGTGGCTTTGAAATCATAAAGACGATCAACACCTTCCTTATAACTATTGAAAGCAAAGGTATCATTGCCATTGCCACCATAGAGGGTATCATTACCAAAACCACCTGTGAGGATATCATTGCCATTGCCACCATAGATGGTGTCATTGCCAGCGTCACCATAAAGGGTGTTATTACCAGTCGCACTAGAGGCAAAGATATAATCATTGCCATCGCCACCAGAGAGTAGGTTATTGCCTGTTGAACCGCTAGCACTCAAGCTATCGTTACCTGCACCACCGTTGAGGGTGTTCTTCCCAGATGAGCGAGAATCGTATGTGGTGGAGAGGTTGCGGGGTTCGTGCTCATCTTCGTAGGGAGTGTAGCTGTAGTAGCCAGAAATGGAAAGAGAATCATTGCCATCGCCACCATTGAGCAGGTTATTGCCTGTTGAACCGCTAGCACTCAAGTAATCGTCACCAACACCACCATTGAGGGTGTTCTTGCCAGACGAACCAGACTCCTGGAAGACGTAGTCATTTCCTTTGTAGTAGCCAGAGACGGAGAGAGTATCACTACCAGCGCCACCATCCAGTAGATTATTGCCTTGTGAACCGCTAGCACTCAAGTTATCATTACCAGCGCCACCGTAAAGGGTGTTCTTGCCAAACGAGCGAGAGTCGTAGTCGTCGTTTGGGTAGCTGAAGCTGTGGTAGCCAGAGACAGAAAGAGAATCATTGCCATCGCCCCCAGAAAGCAGGTTATCGCCAACGAGGGAGTCATTCCCTGTACCACCAATAAGGGTGTCATTCCCCGCGCCACCAATAAGAGTGTCATTTCCCGCACCACCCCGCAGCAAGTCGTTGCCACTCTTACCGTCAATGATGTCAGCACCGTTACTACCCAGTAGGTTATCAGCACCGTAGGTTCCAATGATATTTGCCATAATTCTTACCTAACTAAATGAATTTTTTCAGTAACTTAAGTTCTCAAGCTGCTGTAAGTATAGTTTTAGGGCACAAAAAACTGCCGGAATTTGACGTTTTCGGCATACTTTCATGTCACCCTTGAGGGACAGCAATTTTTATTTGAAGATTCACCCAATGAAAAGGCTTTGACATAGCACTGATCTAACTATCTTGAACTATCTAAGTCTTAGGCATTGTACAAATTCATGAGCGTGTGTATTCAGTCAAACACATAGTTTCAGGATTTTTTATAATTATTCTTAATCAGTAGCAGCAGCTACGCCCACCCAGCGTTGGCTGAAAAAGCGTTGTCAAATCAAGATTGAATGCCTAAAACCTACACTTCATATTTAGTTTTCTGTCAATGCGTAAGCCTTACTGTCTTGAAAATAAGGAAAAATTGACTCTTGATAGGGAGAAATATTTTTATGCCCTCCTTGTGGACTATTGCCCGTGGGTGTTTAGCTTGAAAATAGGGAGTATATAAATAATCCCACAATAATTAATTATATTTTAACGTATTTACTTAGATGTCTATTTTTAAAGAAAAATCTTTGCATATTCTTCACATTATTTGCCAATAAATATATCTAAAAGTCCTGAGATTTGTGTATTACTCATATTTTTCTAGTTGATAAGCAATACAGAAAGCAGTAGGTAAATACTCCAAGAAGTGATCAAAAATACATATTTTCTTTTTTGAACGCTGTGATGCCTGCGGTAGTCACTGAGCGGCTGGTGAGCGCAGTCGAACCATATAACCAAGATTTTTGTAAAAATCGATAAATTGACGACTGCAACTCACACAAATGTGATGCAAGTTTACCAGCTTTTTTCCTGTTCTTGCGGATATGAGTTGATGCACACCTTGGACATTGCATAGCGATCGCTCAAATTCATACTTCAATTATCCAATGCCGATTAACCGGACTTAATATGAAGCAACTGGCTTTGTGTTAAACGAAAGTACGGCATCGTTTAAAGACTTTGGTGCGTTACGAACTTCGCACTAACGCAATGCCAGTTGCTACAACGGATAGCGAAGCGGTAGCGAGTCCTCAAGCGTCGGGAACCTCTGCAACGCACTGGCTCCCCTACATATACTTAGATTTTTTCACGCAATCAAATCGGATTACTATATAAGCAGAAATCGCTACAAGTTGCCAGAATCAGAACGCAGACATGATTAAACTTAGTCAAGAACACTTGTTCTACCATCTGCACTCATGCCGAAAGTTGAGGAATAAAACCCAACATCTACTCTCTGTTAACACTAATTGCATTAGACATTTGGTGAAATTAAATATGCGTTATCCAGAAGCCTTATAGAGACGTAGTAGTGCTACTCTCTTTTTTGAAGATGTCTAATGGGAGGTGCTTAAAATAGAACCTCCCATTTCATGCCTAGAGTAATAAAAGAACACTAATCACAATTAAACAACCACAAAGTTGTTTTCGGTTAGTGACAATCCAGCTGATAGTTGTGCAAATTTTACCTGAGTAAACCCAGATGAACTACCATCAAGGTCAAAATACAGTCCACCTGTAATATTATCATAGATAAATCGTTGATTGCTTGTCGTTGCAGATGTTCCGAGGGTAAACTGACTTGTCTGAAGTGAACCGATTGATAACCCGCCACCAAAACCAGCAGCCGATACCTGAATCAATTCATTAGTCGCGTTAAAGTCATAAAGACGATCAACACCTTCATTGTAACTATTGAAAGCAAAGGTATCAGTACCAGCTCCTCCTATTAGGCTATCATTACCTTTGCCACCGATCAAGATATCATTGCCAAAACCACCATTAAGAGTGTTATTGCCTAACGCGTTAGATGCGGAGAGAGTATCATTGCCATCACCCCCAGAGAGTAAGTTCTTGCCTGTTGAATAATCAACAATCAAGTTATCTGCACCAGCGCCACCATTGAGGGTGTTGTTGCCAGATGCTCTACGATAGACTGCGTGGTCGTCACCTAAGTAGTTGTCGTACTTGTAGCCAGAGGCTCTTAGAGAATCATTGCCATCGCCCCCAGAGAGTAGGTTATTGCCTGATGAATAGTCAACATTCAAGTTATCGTCACCAGCACCACCATTGAGGGTGTTATTGCCAGTGGTACCAAAATAACTTCCTCCCCAGCCATAGCCGTAGCTAGAGCCAGAGAGAGAATCATTTCCATCGCCTCCATCCAGTAAGTTATCTCCTCCTGAATAGTTAACATTCAGGTAATCTTTACCAGCACCACCTTTGAGGGTGTTATCGCCAGAAGTGTTCCAATACCTGTAGCCCTCGAATTCAGAGGCACAGAGAGTATCATTGCCATCGTCACCAGAGAGCAGGTTAGCGCCTGTTGAAATGTTAGCACTCAAGTAATCGTCACCAGCGCCACCGTTGAGGGTATTATTCCCAACGGCAAGACTGACGGAGAGAGTATCATTGTTATCGCCACCAGAGAGCAGGTTAGCGCCTGTTGAAAAAATTGCATCCAAGTAATCGTCACCAGCGCCACCGTTGAGGGTGTTCTTACCAGAAGCACCATCTCGGTAGTTACCAGAGGCTCTTAGAGTATCATTGCCATCGTCACCAGAGAGCAGGTTATTACCTGTTGAAATGCCAGCACTCAAGTAATCATTACCAGCGCCACCATTGAGGGTATTCTTACCAGAAGTGATATAGTCAGAGGCTCTTAGAGTATCATTGCCATTGCCACCAGAGAGCAGGTTATTACCTGTTGAAATGTCAACATTCAAGTAATCGTCACCTGCACCACCGTTAAGGGTGTCATTGCCCATACTACCAATGAGAGTATCATTCCCTGTATCACCTTGCAGCAGGTCATTCCCTGTATCACCGTTAAGGGTGTCATTGCCCGCACCACCAATGAGAGTATCATTGCCAGCACCACCTCTCAAAATGTCGTTGCCACTCAAGCCATCGATTTTGTCATTACCTCCCTGACCATTGATAACATCATCTGAGTTATTTAAACCCATAATGTTGTTGTCCAGGTCATTGAGGAAGGTGACCGTGTTCTTGATGCCGATGCTAGTTTCGGTGGAGTTGGCATCCAGGACATTAAAACTATCGGTGATATTAGTTTGCCCATCAAACAGGATATTACCAATAGCTGGTTTTGTCCCAGAAGCTTTCAGGTTATCTAAGTCTTCTAATTTGAAATTTTTCAGGATGACTTTTGTACCATTTACCCCTTCAAAGCTGATTTCCAGATTATTACCATTTTCGGTGAGTAGCAGATTTCGGGCAGTCAACCCAGCACCAAGGAATTTTAGGGTATCCACTTCGGCAATCACTGCTGCTGTTGGGTTTGTTCCTTTACCTACGCCATTGAAATCAGTGATAATATCAGTGTCGCCGTAAAAGCCGTAAACAAATGTATCCTTGCCGCCACCACCAGTCACGGTGTCATCGCCCTCGTTGCCTGTAATGGTATCGTTGCCTGCTTTACCATTAATTGTGTCTGCGCTATTAGTGCCCAGTAGAGTATCATTACCTTTAGTTCCAATGATATTTGCCATAACTTTTTCCTTCCTAAATTAGTTTTTTCAGTAACTATTAAGTTCTCAGCCCTGAGTCAGTGCTGTTTTAAAGAACAATAAATCGCCGAGAGTTGACACTTTCTGCATACTTTTATGTCACCCTTGAGGAAGAGTAATTTTTTTCAAAAATCTACTCTGTCGATCAGATTGCAAGTAGCACCTATTTAAGTATCAAAGTCTCACGCACTGTACAAATCCATAATTGTGTGGATTAACTGAAATAGGTTGTTTCAAGCTTTTTTGAACCATCCTTGATAGAATAGCGTAGGCATAGCCCAACCTAGACACCCGTGAAAAAGTGTTCTCAAATCAAGCTTGAATACCTCAAACCCACACTTGATAATTTAGTTTTTTTGTCAATGAGTAAGTCCTATTATCTTAAAAAAAGAGAATAGTTGACTCTTGATAGGGAAAGGGATTCTTATATCCTGGTTCTGGATTATTGCCCGTGGGTGTCTAGCTTAAAAATAGAGAACATTTAAATAACACTGTAATAACCATATATGAATATTTTCTGAGATGTCTATACTGAAAGACACATCTTTGCATACTCTTCACATTATCTGCTGTCAATCTATATATAAGTACTAATTTTTATATATTCCTAACATTAGCTCTTACGGATGCCTACGTAGTGATCAAGATAAAGCAAGTGTATAGCAATATATTGTATCCAAGCAAGAATCATCATAAGTTGCCAGAATTAGAAAAGCAGACATGATCCGACAAAGCCCAAGAACATTTGCAAATCATTCGTACCCATGCTGAAAGTTCAGGAACCAAACCCAACATCTACTCTCTGTTAACAGTAATTGTATTGAATAATCGAATGGGAAGTGCTATTTTAATTACCTACCATTCCGTACCAAGAGTGATGGTAAAGCGCTAATCACGATTAAACAACCACAAAATTATTTTTGGTTAGTGACAACCCAGCCGATAGTTGTACAAATTGTACCTTACTTCTCTTCGTGTGTTTTTCACATTTTTAGAGTTTATAGGCAATTATTTGCAGAAAGCAGCAGGCAAATGCTCGAAGGACTGATCAAAAAATACATATTTGACTTTTGTTCGCAGCGATATCTTTCCTGCGGAACCCTACCTATAGCAAGATCCCCAAAGTTGACGAACATAACCCAACATTTACTCTCTGCTAAAAGTAATTGCATTGAATAATCGAATACAAGGTGCTTACAAAAGCACCTTGTAATCTTTGCTCCTTAGTGATGGCAGAGCGCTGATTTCAGATTAACCAACCACAAAATTGTTGTTGGTTAAAGATAATCCAGCAGATAATTGTGCAAATTTTACCTGAGTAAATGCAGCTGTACTGCCATCTTGGTCATAATACAGGGTACCTGTAATGTTGTTATAGATAAATCGTTGAGCAGTGGTCGTTGCAGATGTTCCGATGGTAAACTGACTTTTCTGAAGTGAACCGATTGATAAGCCGCCACCAAAACCAAAAGCCGATACTTGAATCAGGTCATTAGTGACGTTGAAGTCATAAATACTATCAACGCCTTGGTTATAACTACTGAAAGAAAAAGTATCATTACCGTTGCCATTTACCAGGATATCATTGCCATTGGCACTAGTGAGGGTATCATTCCCATTGCCACCGTTGAGGGTGTTACCATAATAAGAAGAATTAGAGAAGCCTGAGACGGAGAGATAATCATTCCCATCACCTCCGTTAAGGATGTTTCCACCAGTAGGACCATTAACAATTAAGTAATCGTCACCAGTGCCACCGTTGAGAGTGTTGGAAGCTGAACCGGGTGCTTCATTGGAGTAAGAGGCAAACAAAGAATCATTCCCATCGCCCCCAGAGAGCAGATTAAAGGCATCAAAAGAGTTATAATCCAAAGAGTTTATACTCAAGTAATCGTCACCAGCGCCACCGTTGAGTATGTTAGTACCTCCACTACCAATGAGAGTATCATTTCCCGCATTACCCCGCAGCAGGTCGTTACCAGTACCACTATCGAGGTAGTCATTGCCTGTACCACCAACGAGAGTATTATTCCCCGCACCACCGTTGAGGGTATTGTTACCTAAGGCGCCAAAGGCACTAAGAGAATCATTGCCATCGGCTCCAGAGAGGAGGTTATTGCCTGTTGAATTGTCAATATTCAATGTATCGTTCCCCGCACCACCGTTGAGGGTGTTAGTGCCTGATGTGGCAACACTGCGCCCGTAGTAGTCGTTGTACTGGAAGCCAGAGCCAGAGAGATAATCATTGCCATCGCCACCAGAGAGGAGGTTATTCCCTGATGAATAGTCAATATTTAACGTATCATCTCCAGTACCACCGTTGAGGGTGTTATTACCTGATGTGACAACATAAAAACTTTGGTCGTAGTCGTTACGATAGTAGCCAGAACCGGAGAGATAATCATTACCATCACCTCCATCTAGGAGGTTATTGCCTGTTGAATTGTCAATATTCAATGTATCCTCACCAACACCACCGTTGAGGGTATTCTTGCCAGAAGCGGTGGAGAATCCTGCGTAGTAGTCGGAGTAGCCAGAGGCTATGAGAAAATCGTTGCCATCGCCACCATTGAGTAGGTTATCACCTTCTGAAAAGTTAATATTTAATGTATCGTTACCAGCACCACCGTTGAGGGTGTTATCGCCTAAAGAGTTAACAATGCCGTATCTGGTAATATTGCCAGAGGCGGAGAGATAATCATTACCATCACCTCCATCTAGGAGGTTATCGCCTTTTGAAGCGTCAATATTCATGGTATCGTTACCAACGTCTCCAGAGAGGAAGTTATTGCCTGTTGAATAGTCAGCAGTCAAATAATCATCATCAGCACCACCGTTAAGGGTGTTATTACCTGAGGCACCAACGAAAGAGTAGTACTGGAAGCCAGAGACAGACAGATAATCATTGCCATCACCCCCAGAGAGGAGGTTATCGCCTGTTGAATAGTTAGCAGTTAACCTATCATCACCAACACCACCGTTGAGAGTATTATTGCCTGAGGCACCAATGCTATAGTTGTCGTCGCTAGAAGCTATGAGAGAATCATTGCCATCGCCCCCATCAAGCAGGTTATTGCCTGTTGAACTGCTAGCATTCAAGTTATCGTTACCAAGGCCACCATTGAGGGTGTTATTGCCAGAGGCAAAATAGATATCTCCATATGTATTGTCATCATAGTCGCCAGAGATGGAGAGAGAATCATTGCCATCGCCCCCAGATAGGAGGTTATCGCCTGTTGAACCGCCAGCATTCAAGTTAAACTTATTCCTTGTACCACCAACGAGGGTATCATTCCCCGCACCACCAATGAGAGTATCATTCCCTGCACCACCTCTGAGCAGGTCGTTGCCACTCAAGCCGTCAATGATGTCATTACCCCCCTGACCATTTATGACATCATCTGAGTTGTCAAAGCCATTAACATTATTGTTGAGGTCATTAAGAAAGGTGACTGTGTTTTTGTTGAAGATAGTGCTTTGGGTGGAGTTGGCATTGAAGACATCAAAGCTGTCCGTGATGCTAGTTTGCCCATAAAACTCTATATTGCCCAAGTCTACAGTGGCTCCAGTAGATTTGCTGAGGTTATCCAGGTTTTCTAGGGCAAAGTTTTGCAGGATGACTTTGGTATTATTAAAGTCCTGTTCAAAGGTGATTTCCAGATTGCTGCCATTCTGAGTCAGCAGCAGATTTTGAGCAGTAAAGGCAGCACCAAGGAATTTTAGGGTGTCCACTTCAGCAATGACTCCTGCTGTCGGGTTTGTTCCTTTACCTACGCCATTGAAATCGGTGATGGTATCAGTGTTGTTTAAGTAGCCAAAGTCGTAAACAAATGTATTCTTGCCGCCACCACCAGTCAAAGTGTCGTCGCCCTCGTTACCTGTGATGGTATCGTTGCCTGCAAGACCCTTAATCGTGTCCGCGCCGTTACTACCCAGTAGGGTATCATTACCGTTGGTTCCAATGATATTTGCCATAACTTTTACCTACCTAAATCGATTTTTTCAGTAACTTCAGTTCTCAACCTACTGTAAGTGCTGTTTTCGAGCACAAAGATTCGCCTCAAATTGAGGTTTTCGGCATACTTTATCCGTCACCCTTGAGGAATAGTAATATTTTTGGAAGATTCAGCCGATGAAAAGGCTTGTACGTAACATTGAACCTAACTATCTCAAACTATCTAAGTCTTAAGCACTCTACAAATTAATCAGTGTGTTTATTCACGATAATCAGTGATTTCAGGCTAAATTAATCATCTTTGTTCAATAGAAATCACTGAACAAGCATCAAAAAATCTTACAATTGAATGGAATACCTAAAACTCACCCTTCATATTTGGTTTTTTTGTCAGTGCCTAAGTCCTACTAGAAGAGAAAATAGTCAACAGTTGACTCTTGCTTGGGAAATAAATTTTTCTGCCCTCCTTGTGGGCTATTCTGTGTGGATGTCTAACTTAAAAATAGAGAATATCTCAATAGTCTCAAAATAACTACATAGTCAATATCTTACTTAAATGTCTATGCTTAAATAAACATCTTTGCATATTCTTCACATTAGTGGCTGATCAATCTATATATAAATACTGAACTTTGTGTATTCTTCATATTTTTCTAGTTGATAGGCAATAAGAAAGCAGTAGGCAAATGTTTGAAGGAGCGATACAGAATACATATTTTTCTTAGCGATCGCAGCGATCGCTTCTGGTGCGTCTACTACGCGTAGCAACATCCCTGTAGGAGTACGATAAGCTTCTCTACCAGAGGCTATGCCAACGCTAACACCTGGGTTGGGCGTAGCTGCAACTATGATCTTGATCGCCTGACAATATCTTAATATTTAAGCAAGAATTGCTATAAATTAACAAAATTACATATGCAGAGATAATCAGACCAAGCCAAGAACACTTGCAAAGCAGTCGCACCCATGCAGTTGAGCAACAAAACCCAACACCTACTCTCTGTTAACACTAATTGCATTGCTCAATCGAATGTGAGGTTCCGAAAATAGCACCTCGCAACCCGTACTTAGAGTGATGGCAGAGCGCTAATTCCGATTAAGCAACCACAAAATTGTTTTTGGTTAGTGACAATCCAGTAGATAATTGTGCAAATTTTACCTGAGTAAACCCACTTGCACTGCCATCTTGGTCAAAGAACAATGCACCTGTAGTGGAGTCATAAATAAATCGCTGATTGCTTGTCGTTGCAGATGCTCCAATAGTAAACTGATTAGCTGAGAGTGAACCTGGTGATAAGCCGCCACCAAAATCATTAGCCGATACCTGAATCAGTTCATTAGTGGCGTTGAAGTCATAAATAATATCTACGCCTTCATTGTAATTATTGAAAGCAAAGGTATCAGTGCCACCATTTCCATAAAGAATATCATTACCATTCCCACCTGTCAGGATATCATTACCTGCACCGCCAAGAATCGTATCATTACCTGCATTGCCACCGTTAAGTGTATCGTTGCCATTGCTCCCCACAATCTTGTCATTGTATTCTGTACCTGTGATCTTTAATCGTTCGATATTCTTGTAGCTAACCACATTTGTGCCTATCCTAATTGAGCCAATGTTAGTGATGGCATTGAAAGTCGAAGTTATTCCTTCGCTAAGGTAGTAATCAAAGTCATAGGACAATAAATCGTTACCAGCCCCGCCGTCTATCGTATCATTGCCCCCATCGCCCCCATCTATCGTATCGTTACCATTGCTCCCCAGAATGTAGTCATCGTATTCTGTACCTGTGATCTCTAATTGTTCGATATTCTTATAGCTAACTACACTTGTGCCCGCCGTAATTGAGCCAATGTTAGTAGTAGCATTGTAAGTCGAAGTGATTTTCCCAATAGCAGAACTGCCGCGATAATCCAATAAATCGTTACCTGTCCCGCCATCCAGTAGATTATTGCCTGTTGAATACCAATTCAAAAATACATCGCCACTAGCGCCACCAACGAGGGTGTTATTACCAGAGGCACGCTGAATGGAGAAATAATTACTGCTATCACCCCCATACAATAGATTATTACCTGTTGAATAGTCAGCAACCAAGTCATTGTTACCAGCGCCACCAATGAGAGTGTTATTACCTGAGCTATTAGCGATATAGAAAAGATTATAACCATCGCCTCCATTGAGCAAATTATCGCCTGTTGAACCGTAAGCATATAACCAAGTGTCACCAGCGCCACCATTCAGTAGGTTATTGCCTGTTGAAGCATCAACATTCAAGGTATCGTTACCAGCACCACCGTTGAGAGTGTTATTGCCTGAGGCATAAGTATAATAGATATTAAGTCCATCGTTGTAGTCGTAGTAGCCAGAGGCAAAGAGAAAATCATTGCCATCGCCCCCAGATAGCAGGTTATCGCCTAATAAATAGTTAATATTCGAGTTATTGTCACCAGTACCACCAAGGCTGTTATTCCTCGTACCAGCAACAAGAGTATCATTGCCCGTACCACCAATGAGAGTATCATTGCCAGCACCACCTCTCAAAATGTCGTTGCCACTCAAGCCATCGATTTTGTCATTACCTCCCTGACCATTGATAACATCATCTGAGTTATTTAAACCCATAATGTTGTTGTCCAGGTCATTGAGGAAGGTGACCGTGTTCTTGATGCCGATGCTAGTTTCGGTGGAGTTGGCATCCAGGACATTAAAACTATCGGTGATATTAGTTTGCCCATCAAACAGGATATTACCAATAGCTGGTTTTGTCCCAGAAGCTTTCAGGTTATCTAAGTCTTCTAATTTGAAATTTTTCAGGATGACTTTTGTACCATTTACCCCTTCAAAGCTGATTTCCAGATTATTACCATTTTCGGTGAGTAGCAGATTTCGGGCAGTCAACCCAGCACCAAGGAATTTTAGGGTATCCACTTCGGCAATCACTGCTGCTGTTGGGTTTGTTCCTTTACCTACGCCATTGAAATCAGTGATGGTATCAGTGCCGTCGTTGTAGTTGTAAACAAATTTATCTTCGCCACCGCCACCAGTCAGGGTATCGTTACCCTGGTTAGCCGTGATAGTATCGTTACCTGCAAGACCCTTAATCGTGTCCGCACTGTCGCTGCCGACTAGGGTATCATTACCGTTGGTTCCAATGATATTTGCCATAACTTTTACCTACCTAAATCGATTTTTTCAGTAACTTTAGTTCTCAATCTGCTGTAAGTGCAGTTTTCGGGTACAAAAATTCGCTTCAATTTAACGTTCTCGGCATACTTTATCTTTCACCTTTGAGGAACAGTAATATTTCTGGAAGATTCACTCAATGAAAAGGCTTGTACATAGCATTGAATCTAAGAGAATGTCTGAAAAGTTTTTTTGTATACACCTAACCCTTGGAGATCCCCCTAAATCCCCCTTTTTAAGGGGGACTTTAAGACTCTTATTCCCCCTTTTTTAAGGGGGTTAGGGGGGATCAACAAATATTTGATACTTCTCAGACATCCTCTAACTATCTCAAACTATCTAAGTCTTAAGCACTCTACAAATTCATCAGCATGTGCGTTCAAGATAATCGGTGATTCCGGCTAAATTAATCATCTTTATTCAGTAGAAATCACTGAATAAGCATCAAAAAGTCTGACAATTTAATGCCTAAAACTTACTCTTCATATTTGTCTTTTTGCCAGTGCTTAAGTCCTACTAGAAGAGAAAATAGTCAAGAGTTGACTCTTGATTTGGATAAAGATTTTTATGCCCTCCTTGGGGGCTTTTCTATGTGAGTGTCTAGCTTGAAAATAGAGAATATTTCAATAGCCTCAAAATAACTACATAGTCAATATCTTACTTAGATGTTTATGCTTAAATAAACATCTTTGCATATTCTTTACATTATTGGTTGTTCAATCTATATATAAATACTGAACTTTGTGTATTCTTCATATTTTTCTAGTTGATAGGCAATAAGAAAGCAGACAGTTGGGGTGCGGAATGTAGGATATATTTCTAAGCGAGAATTGCTATAGGTTACCAAAATTACAAATGCAGAGATGATTAGACTTAGCCAAGAACACTTGCAAACCATCCGCACCTATGCCGAAAGCACCTATCCAGACGAGTGCTGCGGTATAATTTTAGGCTATCTGGCTAGTGAGGGCAAAATTGTGGTAGAAATCATGCCAACAGAAAATGCCTGGAATACAGAAGCGGCTGCTGAGTTTCCAGGCGAACGCACAGCAGAAAGTAAAAGACGGCAATATGCGATCGCACCCGAAGTTATGCTAAAAACACAAAGAGAAGCACGCGATCGCTCACTGAACATTATCGGTATTTTTCACTCCCACACAGATCATCCTGCTATCCCTTCAGAATGCGATCGCCTATACGCTTGGCAGGGATACTCGTATATAATAGTTTCCGTCCAAAACGGCAAAGCTGGAGAACTCGAAAGCTGGAGCCTTGATGATCATCATCAGTTTCAAGCAGAGGCAATTGAAAATATAATTTAACGGCTTAGTTTAAAGACAGTCTACTTGTAGCGGTTTTCGCCGCCCCCACGGATGAAAACTTGTCTTCCCCACTCTCTATGTCCTATGAAGATACAGTTTTTCGATAGGATTAATATTCCGCTCTCCCAGATGATAACTACTATGCTCAATCCCAATCTGGATGAAATCCAGTTGACTAAAGACGATTACGAACGCTACTCCCGACACCTGATTTTGCCGGAAGTGGGACTAGAAGGACAGAAGCGCTTGAAAGCTGCCAGTGTACAGTGTATCGGTACAGGTGGACTAGGTTCACCACTACTTTTATATCTGGCGGCGGCGGGTATTGGACGCATCGGGATTGTCGATTTCGATGTTGTTGATACTTCCAACCTACAACGCCAAGTAATCCACGGTACATCCTGGGTAGGTAAACCCAAGATTGAATCGGCAAAAAACCGCATTCACGAGATTAACCCCTATTGTCAGGTTGATCTCTACGAAACTCGCTTGAGTTCCGAAAACGCCCTGGAAATCCTCCAACCTTATGATATAGTGGTAGATGGTACCGATAACTTCCCCACCAGATATCTAGTTAACGATGCCTGCGTATTGCTGAATAAGCCCAACGTCTATGGTTCAATTTTACGCTTTGAAGGGCAAGCTACTGTATTTAACTACCAAGGTGGGCCAAATTATCGTGATCTTTTCCCAGAACCACCACCACCAGGAATGGTTCCGTCTTGTGCAGAAGGTGGCGTATTGGGGATTTTACCAGGAATTATTGGTTTAATCCAGGCAACTGAAACTGTCAAAATCATTCTGGGACAAGGTAATACCCTGAGTGGACGGTTGCTGCTATACAACGCTTTAGATATGAAATTCCGGGAGTTGAAGCTGCGTCCTAACCCGATTCGCCCAATCATTGAAAAACTGATAGACTACGAACAATTCTGCGGAATTCCACAAGCTAAGGCAGAGGAGGCAAAACAGCAGATGGAAAGTCAAGAAATGACCGTCAAGGATTTAAAGGAGTTGATAGATAGTGGTGCAAAGGATTTTGTACTGCTAGATGTCCGCAACCCCAATGAATACGACATTGCTAAGATTCCTGGTTCAGTGTTGGTCCCCTTACCAGAGATTGAAAATGGCAATGGCGTTGCTAAGGTGAAGGAAATATTAAACGGTCACCGCTTAATTGCTCATTGTAAGATGGGCGGGCGATCGGCAAAAGCCCTCGCCATCCTCAAGGAAGCCGGGATTGTCGGGACGAATGTCAAAGGCGGAATTACCGCTTGGAGTAAAGAAATCGATCCGTCAGTTCCGGAGTATTAAAAAACGTGAGTTCGAGGGGTTATGTAGTGTTCGCCTAATCAGCGGAATCAAAAGACCTCTAAGAAGGTTTTACTACGCAAAACCGTCCCTCTCCGACTTGGAGAGGGAAATACTTAAACTTTAGGGACTTCCAAATCAAAAAATATCCCAAAACTGATGCAAAAATCCTCTCTGTTTCTCCTCTCTGTGTCTGGAGTGGTAGCCTGCGGCAATCCGCTTCTCTACGTCCGCGCAGCGTGTCGCAGACAGACGCTCTGCGAATGCGTCTACGTTTATTTGGATAATTTATTCTTGGAAATCCTTTAGTTCAAGTCAGGGAGAGGTTGATTTAACTCAGGTTAAAAACGCACAGCCCACTTTGCTAAAGATAAAATGAGAAAGACAAGGAGGATGAGGGAGTTTTGAGTGCTGAGTGCTGAGTCTTGAGTGGGAATCTTACTTCTTTAATAAGCTGTTCCACATTTAAATTGCATAAATTGTAAAATAGATATATACGTACATCTAGGATTATTATACTTGCCAAAGGTTTTCTAGCTCAATCTCAAAAAGACAATTTACAAAAAGCTTTAAAAGATAGCGATCGCTCTCAATTTACACAGAGAATATTGATGTTACTAAGGCATTAAACAAGCTTTTCAAGCAGTTGGAATTGACAATTTCTAAGTCTGCAATGCAATTACTCTAAACCTACAGGTTTAACCCCAGGAACTGTAATTAAACGTCCTGGGATTGTCTTTGATCTCATGCTATGAGTTCAGAGGCGCGATCGCCTGCTGCTTTGTCATAGCATGTTTGAGGGCTTTCTCCAAATCTTGTTGACTTTCAGAAATTTCAACTTTCAATGGACAGGTCATAATGCTCACGTTCAGCGCACACCTATTTTATTTTGGTGCATCTGTCACACAGAAGATACAAAAGAATCAGTGGTTGTTTTAGCTACAGGTTTAACTTGACTCAACAGACTGTGCAATTTCTCCCCTTCAATGACTTCTGTTTCTAAGAGTTGAGTAGCGATCGCTTCTAGCAAGTCTCGATTCTCTCTGAGAATATTTAGGGCTTGTTCGTGGGCTGTTTCCACGATTTCCTTGACTTCACTATCAATAGCTTTGGATGTGTCTTCACTCACCGCCCGCCGGGGATTAGCCGCACCATTACCCAGGAACATTGCTTGTTGTCCTTGTTGGTAAGCTAGTGGCCCTAAGACTTTGCTCATACCATAAGCTGTTACCATCCGTTCTGCCAAGTCAGTTGCTCGTTGCAAATCGTTGGAAGCACCTGTTGTAATGCTATTAAACACAATCTCTTCAGCGGAACGTCCACCTAACAAAGTAGCAATCTGACCGCGTAATTCTTCTTCATTCATCAAAAAGCGGTCTTCAGTAGGTAATTGCAGAGTGTAGCCCAAAGCTGCCATCCCACGGGGAATAATCGAAATCTTTTCTACACGACCGTTTCCTGTTGTTAGCGCTCCTACCATTGCGTGACCAACTTCATGGTATGCAACAATCTTTTTCTCAGTCTCGTTCATCACCCGACTCTTCTTCTCTAAACCGGCGACTACCCGCTCAATTGCTTCAGCAAAGTCTTCTTGAGCAACACTTTGACGGAGATTACGAGCTGCCAATAATGCCGCTTCATTTACCAAGTTTGCCAAATCTGCGCCAGCAAAACCAGGGGTACGAGTAGCGATCGCTTTTAGATTCACATCATCTCCTAGTTTCACCTTTTGAGAGTGAATCTTGAGAATTGCTTCACGATCAGATAAATCGGGACGGTCTACCAATACTTGGCGGTCAAAGCGACCTGGACGCAGCAATGCTGGGTCTAGTATTTCTGGGCGGTTGGTAGCTGCTAGTACAATTACTGTTGCATCCCCAACTGCAAACCCGTCCATCTCTGTTAATAATTGGTTGAGGGTCTGTTCTCGTTCATCGTTACCACCGTAAAAGCCGTTACTGCTACGAGACTTACCGATCGCATCCAATTCATCAATGAATATAATACAGGGAGCTTGTTTTTTGGCCTGTTCAAACAAATCCCGGACTCTGGAAGAACCCACACCGACAAACAATTCTACAAACTCCGAACCAGAGATGCTGAAGAATGGAACTCCTGCTTCCCCTGCTACGGCTTTTGCTAAAAGCGTCTTACCTGTACCTGGAGGGCCAACTAACAGCACACCTTTGGGAATCCTAGCGCCAATTTGGGTAAAGCGTCCTGGAGTCTTGAGGAAATCCACAATTTCCACTAACTCAGTTTTCGCTTCTTCTACCCCAGCCACATCTGCAAAGGTGATTTTAGCTGATTCACCTTCAACATAAACCTTAGCTTTGCTTTTACCAATAGAGAGAACACCTTGGGGACCACCGCCACCAGCACCACGGGCGAGAAAGAACTGCCAAATGCCAATAAAAATCAGTGGTGGAATTACCCAACTCAAGAGGGTTGTAATCCAAGTATTCTTAGGTGGAGGTGTAGCAGCGAACTCAATTCCTTTTTGTTCTAGCAGTTTGGGTAACTCTAAATCAAAGATTGGTGTAGTTGCAAATACCTGGCCCGGCTCGGCATTTTCTGTTTTTAGTTGGTAAAGGATCTGGTTTTGACCAACAGAAACGCGGCTGACTTCCCCTTCCTGTACTTGATGAATAAATAGGCTATAAGGAACACCAGCTGGGCCAGAAGCAAATAAACCAGGCAAAAACAAATTTAAGAGCAGGAATAGCCCTGATATTGCCAGCAATATATTAGCAATGATCCGAAACCGAGGTGACTTAGGCTGTTCTTTAATTGCCATAGATGTTGTTACCAATCCTTAGAATGAAAACTGTTGAGAATGTGACTTTCTGGGAAAGTTGGCATATTTACCATCCGAATAGTTGAAGCAGCAGCTTATACTGTTTCCAACCAATCAAAAATTTGGGCTAACTGATCCAGTGTTACCAGCCCATACTGCCAGAGGGTCATGGCTAAAAAGTTGGGGGTCTGCTCACAATGTCGCAAAGCAAGAGAAATTGCTCCACCAGAAATACCCAACTCCTCTTCTAAAAAATGCACTAATTTATCTGTCGCTTTCATAGTAATGTTAAACAATGTTAAATAAGTCTTATTTCTGAGAGAGCTTGACTTGTGTGATGTAATGTCCAGGCTGGATCACAAAGTTGTTCAGTTTATCTTGATCGTCAAGGATACTATCGCTTTTCATAAATTCTCCTGTGTAGCAATGTTTGCAGCATTTTTCTTATTTATGTAACTAAACTTAACAATTAAATTAATCTTTGGGAACTAACGAGCAAATACGGTTTACCGTACTCAAAGAGTTAAAACCACTGGATCAGGAGAAAACTTTAGTGAACAGAACGCTGTCAAAAAAGATGCAGAGATTGTGAGAGGCAAAGAGAAATCACCGTGTTCCCTTCCATATCTCAGTGTTATGTTCATTTTTCCCTAATGATTTATATCTTTAGATAGATACATACACGATCTTAAGGGACAATATCTGCTACGGTTGACGCCTACGCAAAAACTTTACTTGGCACGTCAAAAAGTTAACTCTAATTTTTCGAGAATTACACTGAGCCTATTGACACTGCTTAGATATTCATATAAGTCTTTTAAAAGATATCAAAACAATTTAAAAATTTCAAAGTCAAATTGTTTGACTAGATGACATCCAAAAACTGATGTCAACATAATTCGTAATTGAATTTCCTAATTACGAATTACAAATTATGATGTGCAGTCCAATTTTGGAGGATAGCAATAGCGATCGCATTGTCTAGGACACTGTGAATGAGGGGTTATTCTACAAGCCCAAAGGCTACCTGGTTGCGGAAGTAGCGGTTAATTGGCAGTTCTTAGTAGTGCGCCCAGTCTCACCAGATCAGATTTTGGCGTGCAAGGGGTTTTGCAGGTAAACCAGGATACTCAGCCAGCGCTGTTGTCCAAATTTGTGCATCCTTCTGGATAAAATCTTCCCGTAAATCTGGGACAACCTTAAACTTGAAGAGTTTTATAACCACGCCCTTTCAACCCTGTGTTTACTAATTTGCCAAAATAGAGCTGTAGGCTAGAATAACTACGCTTTTAGCATAGCTTGATTGCCTACACTCAGGAGCAAGGGTCGGCTGGTTTGAAATAAGTAAAAGGAAGGGGAGTATGGACAACAACAACTGGTTGCAACAGCTAATGATGGTGGGCCTTGGCACAACGTCTTTAGTAGCAGAAAAACTGCGCCAAGTCAGCGATGATTTAGTTAAAGACGGTAAGCTCAATCCTGAGCAAGCCAAGGCGGTAATAGATGATATTGCCCAGCAGTTAAAGTCGGAACAGGGAAACTTCGACGTCCAAATGCAACGGCAAATGCGAAATATGATGCAGGATTTGGGGGTGGCTCGCCAGTCGGAAGTGGATGAACTGCGGGGTAGAATTGACCGTTTAGAGCGTCAATTGCGCGATTTGGAAAATAAGCTTTGGCGTTAGGATGTCCTTTCTGATTTAAACTAATTGTGTCCTGTTGGTAATGTTTTTGCCAGGATACCTAAGTAAGGAGAACTGATTTTGAAACCAATTTTCCTCAGCGTGGCGTTTATGCTGGTCTGTGTTGTGCTGTTGATTGTGGGGCAAGTAGGCAGTAAACAGAATACTGCCATTGCTGCCCAGTTAACCCAAACGCCGTCAGCGCCCACAACTGTAACTGAAAACAATATCTTAATTGCGAGTAATACTATGTCTGATGCTAATGCCGTAACTACCCCCTCTGGATTAAAGTATGTCGAGTTAAAAGAGGGGACTGGGGCGACTCCTCAACCTGGACAAACAGTTGAAGTTCACTATGTCGGCACTCTAGAAGATGGTACTAAGTTTGATAGTTCACGCGATCGCGGCCAACCCTTCAGCTTTAAAATTGGCGTTGGACAGGTAATTAAAGGTTGGGACGAAGGACTTAGCACTATGAAAGTAGGCGGTCGTCGTCAGTTAATCATTCCTCCAGAGTTAGGTTATGGCTCTCGTGGCGCTGGTGGTGTGATTCCGCCTAACGCCACCCTACATTTTGATGTGGAATTGCTGGGAGTTAAATAGGGATTAGGGACTGGGGATTGGGTACTGGGGACAAGGGGGAATTATTAAAAGAAGTTTCTATTCTCTCTGTTCTCAATGCCCGATCAAATAAATTAGGTATTTCAGAGTAGAGATGGGGCAGAAGTACAGCTAGAAAACATGAGATAAAGTATCTGTAACTTTGATCAGACTGCCGCGACTATACCAACAACCTAAACGTCAGACTGATACGCCCGAATATTTCTGGTTGCTTGAGAATTCCATGCTTCCAGTGTTGCTGAATCTTCTGAGGCATAAAAAGTAGAGAACCACTTTTGAGTAGGTAACTATATTTAATGCTTTTGTCTTGTTTCTTCTGAAATGTAATTATTCTTTCAGCCCCTAATGAAATAATAGAGATACCAGTATCGTCTATGAGTTCATCAATTGAGTCGGAGTGAAATCCCATTGTTGAGTTACCATTTATGTAATAATTGACTAAACAGTTGTTCGGTCGAAACCCAAAGTGTTTTTCAAGCCTATCAATAATAGGAAGTAACTCATTCAGCATCGGGCATGAGTTGTAAGAAATGTTTGAGTAGTTATATGGTGAACCAAAGCTAGCTGTTTTTCGTGCCTGTATACGCTCATCCCAGTTAATTATGGATATAAGACTATCAAATAAAGAATGACTATTCGGCAAAAATACATCATTAATGAGTAAATCAGGCTCGTTCATTGCTTAAATAATTATTTGGTCTGGCTAAATTTTTAAATTTTGAAACTTTGTAAACTGGGGATTGAATAAAAGTTTTGCAGTACCTGTAGGCCCATTGCGGTGTTTAGCTATAATTACTTCTGCAATGCCGCGATCGGGAGTATCTGGAGAGTAATATTCATCGCGGTACAACATTATTACTAAATCCGCGTCCTGTTCGATTGAACCCGATTCTCTCAAATCTGATAACATTGGACGCTTATTGGTGCGTGCTTCCACCCCTCGACTCAATTGAGATAAAGCAATAACTGGTACAGATAATTCCCGCGCTAAACCTTTGAGTTGACGCGTAATTTTTGATAATTCTTGAACTCGATTATCGCCTGCTCCTTCCATCAATTGTAAGTAATCTATTACAATCAAACCCAGTTCGGTACCAAGTTCTGCTTGCAGTCTTCTTGACTGACTACGCATTTGTGTAACTGTAATATTCGGCGTGTCGTCAATATAAATTGGCATCTCGGAAAGGATACCAATAGCACGACTTAAAGGTTCCCACTGTGTTTGACTGAGGCGGCCAGTCCGCAGATAAGTACTTTCAATTTGCGCTTCGCTAGCTAATAGGCGTTGTGTCAGTTGCTCTTTTGACATTTCCAAGCTAAAAAAAGCAACTGGTAATTTATAAGAAGCGGCGATGTTATGAGCTAGGTTCAAGCAGAAGGCTGTATTGTGAACACAAATATCATTGGCAACAAAATTGTGTGTTTCTGGAATTGTTAAGTCATAAACTTGCTTGTTGCCCACCAGATCAACCGCAACTATTTCATCCCAATAAACATCACTGGTTGCTAACTGTTGAAGTGGTAAATTATCTAAAGCTGTGGCTAATATCCAAAGTCTTTCCCGCTTTAAGGCACGTTTACCAACATGCATGTTTGTATAGCCTTGAATAAGAGCACGTCTAGCTAAACTACTCCAAGTTTCATTACCTTTTGCTGCTGCTATTTGTTCCCAAATCTCTACAGGTATCAAGTCACAATTCGTTTGATATCTCTTTTGAGATATTGCATCTGCAACTTTTGCTAATGCTTCTTTTTTACTAAAGATACCTATTTCTGCGATAAAAGTTTTGATAGATAAGGCATCAGTAATATCTAATTGCCACGCTGGTCTGCGGGTATTTTGATATTTAATAGACCGTTTTTTGAGTGATGCAATAATGCCAAATCTTAATAAAAGATGTTGAATTTGTCTTGCTAGTTTCTCGCTGACTGTTGCATAGCCTAACTGTGATTGACCACTAGTAAGGAGCGTAGCCCATCCATCTGTAGCAAAGAGACGATTAAGGAATAAAGAGATTTGCGATCGCTCTAATTTAAAAATGATGTTTGGGATAGTTTTAGAATGAGCGTCTTTGCCCCACAAACCTAATTCTTCTAACCAAAGTGTCAGCGAATTCTTCCGAGTTTTGCTCATGCAAGCAAATCCATGAGAGACAAACTCTTCTGACTCTAATTGTAAAATTTCGCCTAATAGTTCAAAATTCTCTAAATTTGGTACACACACTCCTTGCTTCCAAGCGCAAAGTAAAGTCGGGCTAACTCCAACTAATTGACTTATTTCTTTTACTGTCAATGACTGCGATTGAATTGCTAGTTTAAAACTTTCAGCAAAAACCTGTCTTTGAATAGCAATAAATTCTAAATCTCCTCGAACACAAAGTGATGGAGTGCGTGTACCTTGAGAATTTTGCCACCGTATTTTTAAACCAACAAAATCAGCAACTGCTTGCGAAAACTCGGCTTGCAGTAATGGATTACCATTTGTAAATCGAGGATTGGAGTTAGTTAATCCGCCATCGCCAATTAAATAAGCTAATAACTTGACTTCGCACTCCCGGATGGTTTTTGTGCCAAATACATCTATTTTTCGCGGGACAGCAATTTTATCACCAACTTTCAGATTTTCTAGCCTTTGCCAGCCGCTAATAGTTAAATAGGGATGAGTGATTGTAGTTTCAATATACCGACCCAAGCGAGTAGTGACACGAAAAACTGGTTTGATTCCGTCATCTACAAATGCAGATGGTTGGGTGAGGATAAATTTCCAGTCATTGTTTAACGTCAATAATGAGCCACTTGTGTTGAGCGGAGTCGAAACATGACGTTGGTTATACAATTCTTCAATTGTGGCAATCTGTCCATCTCCAAGGACAATTTCTGAATCAAAGCTGAGGCATTTTCCCATTGATGGGCGGCCCGCGACAATAATCAAATCAGAACGTTGAAAGCCGCTGGTCATGGCATCCAAATCATAAAACCCGCAGGGAATTCCAGGTAAGGCGATGCCTTGATTTCGATCCTCTATATCCTGGAAATTATTAATTAGAGTATCAGAAATATGAACTAAACCCGATTGGGGACGTTCTTGAGTAACACTGAAGACCTTCTGTTCTGCCTGATCTAAAACAGTTGGTAACTCGGTTTGAAGCTCGTAACCAAGATGTACAATTTCATTGCCAGCTTTAATTAACTGTCGCCGCAGGTATTTTTCCATCACTAACCCTGCTAAGGCGTCGATGTTCACAGCTGACACTGTGCGGTCTACCAGAGTTGCTAACTTATTTCTGCCACCAATGCGGGCAAGAATTTCATGGTCAGTTAGCCAACTGGTAACAGAGAGTAAGTCTGTAGGTTTACCTTGGGCGTGGAGCCTCACAGATGCTTGATAAATATCTTTGTGAGCGCTAATGTAAAAAGCTTCTGGAAGCAGGCGATCGCTAACTCGACTAATCGCTTCTGGATCTAGTAAAATACCCCCCAAGATGGCTTCTTCCGCCTCAATATTTTGGGGTGGGAGGCGATCGCTACCATCGCCTTGAAAACTCAGTTCTTCAGCCATAAACGATTTTAGTTTTGAGATGAAAGCTAGTCGGGAGTAGACGCGATTAATCGCGTCTGTATAAGAGTTAGGAGTTGTTATTTACCCCTGCTACTCCTGCTTGCTCTGCTCCCTCTGCTCCTTTTGCTGTCTTTTAGCTAGCGACGACTTGAATATCGAGTTGTGCCGCTACTTCAGAATGGAGCTTGATTTCGGCTTGATAAGTACCAAGGTGGTTAATATCAGGGATGGTAATGCCACGCCGATCGACTTCTTGACCAGTGGCTGCCTTAATTGCGTCTGCAACATCTTGGCTGGTGATAGTACCAAAAATTGCTTCGTTTTCACCAACTTGCTTGGCAATTGTCAAACTGCCAACTTTTTCTAGAGATTCTTTTTGCTCAAGAGCTTGTTGTCTGAGTTCTAATTGCCGTTGACGCTCTTGCTCGCGACGGCGTTCTACTTGCTTGAGAATACCAGGAGTGGCATTGGTTGCCAATTTCTGGGGAATCAGATAATTACGAGCGTAGCCAGGAGCTACTTCCACTAAGTCGCCAGATTTTCCCAGCTTGCTGATATCCTGATTTAAAACTAACTGTACGCGTTTCGCCATCGTTTTTCGTTTTTCCTGTAAAATCTGATTAATTTGGGTTTAGGCAGCATAGCTCACAATATCAGTGCTGTATTCCAAGTTTCTTTGCTTATACCCTAAAGCTTACAGATCCTAGCGAAAGGAAGGGTGCGATCGCAACTATTAGCGCTAGAAAATTGATGCCCAATGCCTAAAAATTATTTCTCATTTCCCGTATCCGCGCAAAGGTTTGCACTGCATCATTACTCTTAACAGTTAATTGTAAAGATGGCTGATCCCAACGTAAAAAGGGATTGGTTCGCTTCTCCACTCCCAGCAGCGAGGGGATGGTAGCTTCTCCTCGACTACGGTAAGCCTTGACTTCATTGAAGCGCCTTTGTAAGTCGGCGTTGTCGCTATCCACAGTTAAAGCAAATTGCAGATTTTTTAAGGTGTATTCGTGGGCACACCAGATGCGTGTATCATCGGGTAGAGAGCGTAGTTTGCTTAAAGAGTCCACCATTTGGGTCGGTGTTCCTTCAAATAAGCGACCGCAACCGCCAGAGAATAAGGTATCGCCGCAAAATAAATCACCTGTCTCACCAGTTTTTTCAGGGGGAAAGTAGTAAACGATGTGAGCGCGGGTATGTCCGGGAACGAAGACAACTTCAGCTATGCGGTTTGCAAACTGGACGCGATCGCCTTGTTGCAAAAACATCTGCTGTCCGGGAATTCTACCACGATCCTCAGCTCCTCCATAAACTTTCAGTTGGGGGAATTGTTCGATTAATTGCTTATTACCACCTACATGATCGTTATGGTGGTGCGTGTTGAAAATTGCTACCAACTCAGCTTTTAATTCTGCCAGTTTCTTTAATACTGGTTGAGACTCCGCTGGATCAACAACAGCGGCGATATTTTGTTTATGGTCGTGTAATAAGAATATGTAGTTGTCTGAGAGTGCTTCCAGACGGATTACCTGCATTACCTCTGCCTACCTTACAACATATATGTTTGGTATTCAGTAACAATTTTAAGACTCATCGAGTAATAAGGCTACTTGCACAAGCTACATCAAGTATTTATACTTTATTCAGTATAATTGTAATCTCCCATTCAATATAATCCGATAATTATTCAGTAAATACACTTAAAAAAAACCAAATCAATCTAAATTTATCAGTAAAATTTCTCTGGTAATAACCGCAAATTAAAAGTTACATTTATTTTATTCTTTTTTGATTTAAAGATAAAAATCAATTGAGATTTATCCTCGAAATAAAACTGATTATCAAAAATGTATTTTTTAGATTATATATTAATCAAAAAGATATTTTTTAAAATCTTAAGTATAAGTCGAATATAAAGCTATAAATATCCGTATATTAAAGTGTTAAAAATTTAAGCTGGAAAAACTTTTTTTCCAAGTACAAAAACTTTTAGATTAACTCTCTATGTGAGCTATTTTATGAATTCCAAAAGAGGATTTATTACCATTTTAACCGGACTTTACTCTTTTCAAGATTGTATTCATTTTTTAGCAGCAATTAGGAAGTTTCATCAAGAGCCGATAATTATTTTAATTGACCAAGTTCCGGTAGTTCTCCATCCGTTATTAAAGGCTTTCAAAAATGTAATTTTAAAGCCAGCCCCTGCGAATGAAAATACTGTTTTAGCATCAAGGCAAGCAAAACTGGCTCTATATGCAGCCTCTGAATTTGATAAAACGATTTACCTGGATTCAGATATTTGTTTACTTTCCGATATCAATGACGTATTTGAGTATTTGGATGAATATGATTTTTTGGTAACTGAAGATGTACAACCTTCTATTCTGAAAGCTACAAATTTACTGCGTGGAAAACAAGAAGACCTTTTGCCAAATGTTTTGCCAATTCTGCAATCTGTAGGTTTACCATTAGAAGCAGATAGTGTGCAGTATAATGGGGGTTTTATGGCTTTTAGGAAAACAGAAGTAACCAAGATATTCTTTGAAGAATTTCAACGTTATTTTGAGATTGTCAAAAATAACCAAGATAAATTACTTTTAAAAGACCAAGGGGCTTTTGCATCTGCGATCGCATCTGTACGCCCTCACATGAAAATTCTACCACCTACCTATAATTATCTCAGTAAGTGGCAGGATGCTTATAATATTCAGGATAAAATTAAAGTTCTTCACTGTACCTATCCTTATCGACCTCAATATGCTAAAAATATTAGTCGTTCCTTATATACAAGGGTTTTTGACAGATTTGCTAAAATATTTTTACCAAATCAAGTTACAAATCCTTGGCGCACTAAATAAAAATAAGTATAAAAATAGTGAAAAAATTTTCCAAAATATCGCTGTTGGTTTCAGATTTATCAAGTGCAGCTATTTTGCGTGCATACTTGATAGCAACAGCCCTAAGAAATTTAGAATATGAAGTTGAAATTATCGGGTTTTTATTTGGAAATAATTTATATCAAAATTTACCATCAAAATTAAACGTTTATAATTTACCAGGTAAAAATTTTCCTGATTTTTTTGGAGAAATCAGCAAACTTTTACCAAAAATTAATGGAGATATAATTTATCCTATAAAACCACAAATAGCGAGTTTCGGAGTTGCCCTACTAAATAAAATATTTAGCCGAAAACCATTAATTTTAGACATAGATGATTGGGAACTGAGTTGGTACGGTGGCGATGACTGGCATTATCATCCTACACCTAAACAATTAGCTAGAGAATTATTGAAACCAGACGGTGCACTCAGGAATCCTTATCATCCTTTATACGTGAAATGGATGGAAGGTTTGGTTAGTAGCGCTGATGCTGTGACGGTGCATACTAAATTTTTGCAGCAGCGTTTTGGCGGTACATTTGTTCCTAATGGTAAGGATACTTCTTTATTTGATCCAGCTCGACATGATGCTGAGTCCAGCAGAAATCGTTATGGCTTATCTGAATATCGTATTTTAATGTTTCCTGGTGCACCAAGACCCTATAAAGGCTTAGAAGATGTTCTCATAGCGTTAGATAAAATTAATCAGCCAGACTTAAGACTAGTGATTGTAGGTGGCAGTCCTTATGATGATTATGATCAGCAACTTCAACAAAAGTGGGGACGCTGGATTATCAAGTTACCAAAGTATCCCGCTGATGTTATGCCTGATTTGGTAGCAGCGGCTCACATTGTAGTCGTTCCCCAGCGAGATACCCCAGAAACTCGTGCTCAATTTCCCCTGAAGTTGACAGATGGGATGGCAATGGCTAAACCTGTATTATCAACACGCGTTGGAGATATTCCCAAAATTTTAGGTGATACTGGTTATTTAGTCGAGCCTGCTTGTCCTGAACAGATTGCTGAACAAATTCAATTGATTTTTCAAAATTTAGAGTTAGCAAACCAGCAAGGTATCAAGGCAAGAAAAAGATGTGTAGAACACTATAGCATAGAGGCTATGGCTTCTGTGCTCAAGTCGGTAATTGCTCGGTTGTGAATTTTGATTATGCATGGGGCATTGAAAAAGAGATTTTCATTCCCTCATTATGCCAAACCGTTTCTGGTATTCTATCTGGAGAAATATTTAGAAACTGATGTTGTAACAGTATAACTATATTTTAACGGAGTTGAGACATGAAGATTATTTAGTTTGATTTTTTTGATAATTAGCAAAACTGGCAAATAATTTGTAAAGAATATTAATAAGTGAAAGTTGCATAAAAATATCCAATGTCTACCAGAAAACTACTACTAAGATTTGCCAAACCCTATCCAGGTTTAATTATACTGACAATATTGTTAGGATTTTCTGGAGCTTTATTTAATGGGATAAGCACAGCTTTAATTGTGCCCGTGGTTTTAAAGATTGTCGGGCAAGAAGTAGATTTAAGTACAGCCCCTCCCATCCTCAAAAGGTTAATATCTCCCTTTGATAATACTCCAGAAAATTACCGGATAGTAGTAATGGCTGGGGCAATTATCTTTACAATTCTTTTAAAAAACTTAGCTACTTATGCTAGCTCCTTAGCATCGAGTTCTTTAACCAGAAAGCTGACATCAGATATGCGCGAAACTGGCTTAAAGCTATTACTAGAAATTGATATAGATTATTACGCGAAGACGAAGGTTGGTGATTTAATCAACCGTCTTGGTGGAGAAATTGGTCGGGCTGCAAGTGCTATAGGTAGTACAGTCAAGATAGTTATCCTGGGAATCACAATTTTAGTTTTTGTCAGTTTATTGCTGTCAATTTCTTGGCAGTTAACAATTGCTGCTACGCTTTTGCTGTTGTTGGTGACGTTAATAAATCAGTATGCCATTTCCCGGTCTAAAATTTTTGGGAAGCAGCTTAGTGAGATGTCTAGAGCATACTCAATCTCTGTACTGGAAACCCTGAACGGAATTCGACTGGTAAAGGCAACGGGAAATGAAGAAAAAGAATATGAACGGATTAAAAAATTAATTCGCGATCGCGAGTTAGCAGATTTTGAATCTCAGGTTAATTCAGAAGTGATTACACCTCTGAGTGAGGTGATGGGTATTACAGCTTTACTGCTAATTGTACTTTTGAGCAAAACCTTCTTTGCTAACCAGGTTTCTTCTCTTTCTACTGTACTCCTGACATATTTATTAGTGTTGCTGCGAGTGCTACCATTGATTTCTCAGCTAAATACTATTCGCAGCAACTTTGCCAGTACCGCCGCCAGTGTAGATGTAACCAATGAGTTTTTAAGCCTAGACGATAAGCCGTTCATGAGCAAAGGTAAGCTTCCCTACACAAAATTAGAAAAGGGAGTGTCTTTTAATTCTCTTTGCTTTGCCTACCCTGGTCATCAGAAGTTGGTACTCAAAGATGTGAATTTATATTTACCGCGTGGCACGACCTTAGCATTAGTAGGCAGTTCTGGTGCTGGTAAATCCACTTTGGCAGACCTTTTGCCCAGATTTTATGACCCGATTGCTGGCAGTATTACCATTGATGACACCGATTTGCGGGAGTTCGATGTGATATCCCTGCGAAAGCGAATGGGAATTGTCAGTCAAGACACCTTTCTTTTTAATGACTCAGTGCGAAATAACATCGCCTATGGGCGACAAGAAGCTACTGAGGATGAAATTATTACAGCAGCCAAGCGGGCAAATGCCTATGAGTTTATTAGCAAATTGCCTCGGGAATTTGACAGCTTGATTGGCGATCGCGGCGTCATGTTATCTGGTGGACAAAAACAAAGATTAGCGATCGCCCGCGCCCTACTCCAAAATCCAGAGATTCTGATTCTAGATGAAGCTACTAGCGCTTTAGATACCGTTTCTGAACGCTTAGTACAAGCTGCACTTGATGATTTGAGTCGCGATCGCACCACCCTAGTAATTGCTCACCGCCTTTCCACAGTCCAAAAAGCCGATCAAATAGCCGTATTAGATCAAGGACAAGTAGTAGAAGTAGGAACCCATCAAGAACTTTTACAAAAGGGTGGTTACTACTCACGTTTATACTCAATGCAATTTGCAGAACATCCTGAAACTGCTACCAAACACAATCAAAGCTTGCTCCGCATCTCTCATGAAATTCGGACGCAGTTGAACTCGATGATTGGGTTCCTACATTTATTACTTAATGATTTGGTAGATGATTCCCAAGAACAGCACGAATTAATTGAAGACTCTTACAAATCAGCCTGGAGAATTCTCAACACCATTGATGTTTTTGAAGATGTTATTAACTTACAAATCAAGGGGCAGATTCTCTCAATTTCTAACCAAAATCAGAATGTTATCAGTAACCATTATCAAACCTTCAATCATATCGCCGTTGAATTTCGGACTTCTCTTAACCTCATACTTAGCTCTCTGCGCTCTTTAACTGATAATTTGATATACACCACAGAAGAACAAAATGGATTAATTACTGAAAGTTATGAATCTGCTATATATCTACTTGATAATTTAGAAAAGTTTGAGAATAGTCTTGATGTCTAAAGCTATGAAAAATACTGCTTTTAAAAAATACTATATTTTTTTCATCGGTGAAGAGTTACCTCAGCCAAAAGCTCACCTAGTACAGTCTACAAATGCAGCTAACGCCGCTGCCAACTTGGGATACTCAACAGTTTTGGTATACCCTGATAAAAGAGCAAAAGCGATTAACCCAGTTAATCTAGCTCGTCCTTTTCAACCGAGACAAACCCCAACAGAACTTATTAAGTATTACAATCTTCATGACAAATTAAAAGTTGCTCCCTTACCGATGCCTTGGCCAATTGACCATTTTCAGAGCAAATTTACTGACTCTAACACCATTGCCAGCAAATATTATTTACCATTTCACATCCTTCCAACTACTAAACTTGTCCACAGTCGCAACTGGAATTTTATAAAAGCTGCCATCAAAAATGGCGTTCCGGCAATTTATGAACACCACCACCACGAAAACAAACTATTTGAGTCAGAAATTGTCATAAATCCGCTGTTGCAAATTGCTGTCACAGTTGCAGACACCATCCGTGAAAGCATGATTAAAAATGGGATGCCACCAGAAAAAGTAATTAAGCTGCACAATGGTTTTAATCGCTTATTTATGCAGAGACAACCAGAAAAAGCGGCAGAATGGCGTAAAAAACTATTGCTAGATGAAAGCCAACATTTGGTAGTTTACGCAGGAGCGTTACAGCAATTTAAAGGTATTGATATACTAATTGATGTCGCTAAAGAAATGCCTAATGTGCAATTTGCCTGTGCAGGTGGTAAACCTGTAGAAGTGGAATATTATCAGCAATTAGTAAAAGAAAAGCAGGTTCATAATATTAAATTTTTAGGCTATGTCTTGCATAATGAGTTAGCATCTTTGCTACAAGCAGCCGATGTTTTAGCTCACCCTCATTGTTCGGGAAAAGCAGCAACTTTCACATCTCCCTTAAAGCTATTTGACTACTTTGCCTCTGGGACTCCCATTGTAGCAACGGAAATTCCATCATTAGTTGAATTTCAAGATACTCATTCCATTACTGCTTGGTGTGAACCAGATAACTCCAGCAAATTTGCTGAAAGTCTAAAGCGGGTTTTAAAAACTCATCCCAGAAAGATAGAAGGTTATCCAAATAGTATCGAGTTTGTCAAGCAGTTTTCTTGGGAAAATCGAGCAGCAAAAATTCTTAGTTATGTTGATGAATCTCTGCTGCCTCAACTTATTGTGTAAGTAAAAATGGGTGAAATTAGGGAAAATAACACATGAAAAATAATAACTGACTAATAACTAAAATGACTATTACAACTGTAGGTATGATTAGCAGCTATCGAGGTTTAGAAACTAGAGCCGATTGGCTATGGCAACAAACCCCGCATCAATTTGGAGTTTGGGACAATATACAAATGCAGGCACTAGCAGCAAAACCAGATTTTCTGCTGATGTATCAATTTGATTTTCCCCAAGTATCACCGCAAAAATCTTGGTTAGATAGCTTTCGCAAACCGCAGCAAAAATCAGTAGTAAATGTTGATTCTCTACTGCGTGGTGTCAACAAAGAGCGGATTATTTATTTACTAAGAGAACCACCTTTAGATGAAATTGTAGAAATAAATAATCATAATTACCAACAAGCCCAGAAATATTGTGGCTACGTTTCTGGTCCTGATGATTTTGCTCCTACTCCCGACTATATGCCTACTATTTGGTATCACTCAAATTCATTTCAAGATTTAAATGAAATGCCACCGCCCCAAAAGGTTGCCCCATGTAGTTGGATTACTTCAGGAATTAGCCGCACAGTTAATCATCGCCAGCGTTTAGACTTTTTGCAGTCTCTACAATTTAGTGGCATTAAGTTTGATTTGTATGGGCGTAGCTTACCACAATGGGCGAAAAAGTCGGGAGAACTGGGTAATAAGTGGTATGGGATGGCACCATACTATTACAATCTGTCAATTGAAAACTATGCTGATAATAATTGGTATGTGAGTGAGAAACTTTGGGATAGTTTGCTTGCCTGGTGTCTGCCAATTTACTATGGTGGTCCGGCTGCTGATAAATTATTGCCACCGGGTAGTTTTTTGCGGTTGCCCAGTTTAGATGAAAAAGGCATTGCCTATATTCAAGAAGTGACAGCTACGCCTGATGCTTGGTATGCTGCCAAAGATGCGATCGCAGAAGCACGTCAAATCATCTTACATAAATTAAACCTGCTTAACTGGTTGTCAAACTTTGTTGCTCAACACTCATAAATTATGAATGGTATTTGTACCCTTGGCAATGATTATGTTTTCGATCAACTGGTGGCTTTGCTCAACAGTATTGATGTTATCTTGGGCCCAGAAACTCCTGTTTGTATCTATCCTTTCGACGATCAGACACAGCGAATTGCTGACGAAATAGCTAAACGCCCTAATGTATTTCTTTATGATAATCAAGAATCAATCAACCGCTGGGATCAATTTATGCTAGAGGCCAGTCCTGCTAGTATGAACAAAAATAAATACAGAATTTATGGTGGTCATCGAAGATTTTGTGCATTTGATGGACCCTTTGATCAATTTGTTTATTTGGATGCTGATACTCTCGTGATGAATTCACTAGATTTTATTTTTCAGAAATTAGATGAATACAACTGTGTTGTCTACGATTTTCAGTTTAAACATCCAGATAAAGTTTATAAAATTCATTCAGTTAAACTCCTACAAGTTTTTGATGAAAATCGCATCAAAACAGAAATATTTTGTTCAGGATTTTACGCTTCTAGAAAATGTCTATTTGAACCAGATAAATTAAATAAACTATTATCTTATTTGAGAGCAGGTGAGAAAGAAATACTCTATCCAACAGGAGACCAACCAGTTCTCAACTATATGTTTATGAGGTCTGATATTCCAGTTTATAACTTTGCACATCATTTACAAAATCATCAAATTGCAGGAAACTCTGTTACTTCTGAACATTTTGAAGAAAAAGATAAAATTCTTTATGACAAAGGCAATCGACTAACTTATCTTCATTATATTGGTGTTCCTCCTAATATCAATCAGGCAGTCTGTGCTGGAGAAAATATTGAATTTCCCTATCGAGATTTATTTCTCTATTATCGTTATCTACACGAACCAGAGAAGCGTCCAGTTTTTCAGACTCCTCCTAAAAGTTATAATGACGCTCCCACACCAAGTTTATTTACAAGAGCTTTGCGAAAACTTAAGTTAATTAACCAAGGATAATTTATGAGTAGGGGTATTTATATAGTTGCTAATGACCGCGTTATCGATAATGCGATCGCTTTACTCAATAGCATTCGTTACTATGACCCAGGAGTAACCATTTATCTCATACCTTTTAATGAAAATTATCACAAGGTAGCAGAGCAGCTTGCTACCTTACACAATGTCCAAATTTTCCCAGATTTAGAACTTATTGATAAATTTACTAAACACATCGGAGAAATTTTTGATCGAGATTTTCTTGCTTTGCCTAATAAAATGCGTAAATTGTTGGTGTGGTTTGGCCCTTTAGATGAGTTTATTTATATTGATACTGATATTGTCGTTTTTGAAAAAATCGCTGACAATTTAGACAAACTTTCAGAAGTCGATTTCTTCTGTTGTGATTACCATTATGCTAATGACAAGCTGCGAAATATCTTTTCCCCATTTGTGAAAGAGCAGCAAATTTTTTCAGATGCCCAACTTCAAGACGTTTTCAACAGTGGCTTTTGGGCCTCGAGAAAAGGAGTTATTACCAAACAACAGATGGATGAAGCTTTGCGCGAGTGTGCGGTGCATGGCGAATATTTCGATTTTTCTGAAGGAGTTACAGACCAACCCATTCTGAATTATCTTGTACTCAAACTAATTGCCAAACGTGGTAATCTCGTCAAAATTCCTGGAGGAGGGCCTGGTAGTTGGGCAGGTTCGCAAAATTTCCAACAGCAAGATTACGCCCTCTATGACCGAGGACAACGGCTAAAATATCTCCATTGGGCTGGTACACGGATGAAAACTGGTAGTCCCTATTGGCAATTGTGGGAACACTATCGCTATCTCCATGAGGGCAAATTCGCTTTCATCCCCAAACTGACTCGCCGTTTATTTCCCTTTGTTGCTGCCCGCACTTAATATTAGGAGTATCCCAATGATTGATGGCATTTACATCCTAGCCAATGATGTTGTCTATGACCAATTAGTTGCGTTGCTCAACAGTATAGAAGCTAATGCTGGTAGGAAAATTCCTATTTGTATACTTCCATATAATCAGCGGTTAGACAAGGTAAAAGCAGAGATTGCATCTAGAGATAATGTCAGTTTATTTGAAAACTCTGATTCTATAGCTTACTGGGATAACTTTGCTACTCAGATATGGAAAAATTACCCTAGAGCGCAAAAAACTTGGCGAGAATGGGGCTTTCCAGAACTCTATGAGCTACCAATGCACCGCAAATTTTGTGCTATCGATGGCCCCTTTGATAGATTTATTTATTTTGATGCAGATACCTTGTTAATGGGGCCCGTAGATTATGTATATGAAAAATTAGATACCTATGATTGGTTAGTCAATGATTTTCAATATAAATCTGACTTAAAATTTATTTTTGATGGTTCACCAGAGCAGATGCAGCAAATCTTCAACTCAGAAAACTTGCAGTCTCAAGTATTTTGTGCTGGTTGGTTTGCCACTAAGAAAAATATTTTTTCTCCAGCGATAAGAGCCGACTTAATTGACAAATTAACATCAGGTGAGGCAGATGTCATGGCTTTTTTAGCGCCTGACCAATCCTTATTTAACTATATGGTGTTGAGAAGTAGAATTTCCTATTACAACTTTGCTTTTCATGACTGTGAACAGGGAACTGGTAATCACTGGAGTTCTCAGTTTGATGTGGTAGATAATATCCTATATGACCAAGGGCGGAGGTTGACATATTTACATTATATGAGTATAAGTTCATCAAGCTTTACTAAACTTTGTACTGGTGAAGATGTTAATTTTCCCTACCGAGACTTGTTTTTGCATTATCGGTATTTAAAATCGTCAGCAGATAGACCTCAAAACTTTAAGCGTCCCACTTTGCTCACACGGTTACAAAATACTACTAAAAGTTTTCTGAACCAAAGAGCTAATAATATTAAGCTAAAGTATCGTAATTTTAAGGATAAAACTACTCAATAATTGAGTAAAAATTAACTTACAAGTTTTTTGTTCAATTAGCTACCATGTGAATCATCTCAACATAGCTTGAGAGCAACTTATCCCAGCTAAAACGCTCATAAATAAAGTGATGACGCTGATAAAATTTAGATTTATCTTCATTTTTTGATAGTACTTGACTAATTAAATCTGCCAAACTTCCTTTTTGTTTAAAATTGCCAAAATCCCCTTCATTATCAAAGATGTAACGGGTAACACCATAATCATGAACTATACAAGGTAAGCCGTATAATATTACCTCTAAAAACACCCTTCCTAGTCCTTCATTGAGGGAAGCTAACACGAAAGCATCTGCAATTTTATAGTAGTTTGCAACTTCATGAGAAGCTACGGTTCTTCCTTGAAAATTTCCAGCACCCAATAAGCTGTTACCCAGTTCAATAATTTCGGCTGAACTTGATGCTTAACCCTCTTCGTCACTCTCGGAAAACAATAATCGAAGCCAGGCTCTGGAACTTTGATTTAACAAAGGTTTGAGGCTTTATTTTCTAATATAAATTAAATTTTATAGCCAAAAAGTGAAAAGTAAAGCTGTGAAAGGCTTTCAGCGATTGGATTTTCCCACTTTGACATAAAGAGAGTTAACTAAAGGTTCAGCATAACAGGTACGCAAAAGCCGAAATGTCTTGCATCTACTGATTAGCGGTAATAAAAATTAAAGTTACTCAAAGTTATAATTCTTAAGCGCAGTAAATTATATAAATACTTAATAATTTTATTTATTTTAAGTATAATTCTCTGCCCAATAAAGCCTTTGGGGTATTCTAGCTTTGCTTGTTGCTCAAAATATATTGCCATGTCCTCCATTTTTGACTCTCCCTTTTTGATTCTGACTAATTCGATTCTATCCTTAAAAAAAGAGATACCCTCCATTACACTCCATCTAACAGGTAAACCAGCTTTAGCAGCTGCTAAACCTATTGCATTTCCTTCGGCGTCATACAGTCCATTTAACTCACAATAAAATGCGAGAATTTCCCACTGTTTAAGAAATTCTATTTCCTTTCCAGAGTCTTTTGTAACTGTAAATAAATATTCATAAACAAAGTTAATATCTTCATTTTCTATTTCTAAATTTAACTTTGAAGCAGCCCTTTTAGCCACTTCAAACTCTTTCAAAAGTTTGGCATCAGAATTGCCAGCTAGAACCTTAGCATGCTTTTTAGACATATTTTCACAACCCCTTGCCGTTATTCCTGGGCTTGAAATCCATTTCGGATATTGAGGAACGGGCGCTAATATTCGCATATCTGCATCAATGAATATGCATGAATTAAATAGAGATAAACCCTTAGCTATTGCAAATCTTTTATCATGGTAAAACTTAACACTTTGTTGTCTATGCTTAAATGCTAAAACGTTAGGCTGTTGACTAAAGTCGCTAGGACAATCAGTTAAAATAACAAAAGAACTGTTAGGTGAATATTTTTCGATATCTTTTGCTAACAACAATGCAAGAGCACGATAATTTTTACCACATGCTAAAGTACAAAAACAAAATCCTTTTTTGTCTTGAGTCATAGCTTTTTACACTTTTTCTAATTAAATAAAAATCTGCAAAACCAAAATTTTAAACAAAGTCTAGTACACTTTGAGTCAGAGTTTTTATCACTTTAGCAGAGATACTGCGGATGAATTTTCACTATTTGTACTTAATCTGAACGCAATTAAATCTTAGACTTAGAGGATATTTTAAAAGGGTCTTTTGCTATCATAATTAGCACAGCTAAGTATCTCAGTACATGGCTAAAACCTTGATTTTTTGTCGAAGTTAACCCAAGTCAGAATGGCAAATTATACCTTCTGGGACTTTTAAAACATCCTCTTGTGAAATTTCAGTAAAAATAAGTATTCACCACTAGCTAATGATCTCATTTTTAGTAGAGCATCATTGCTGGCGGTGAGCATTTACGGTGATTTGTACGTTTGTGAGGCGTCCTACTATCTAAGAAAAAGAATCTAAATCTAAAGATTGCATACCTTCACGTTCTATAAAGGTCATCATACTTCCCAACTGCAACCAAACTAATAAACAAGTAAACAGACTAATTGGAAGACCAACTCCTAAAGCCAAGGATAAGGGAAAGCCAAATATCTCTAAGCCTGAAGACAGAAATAGACAAGTACCAGCAGTGATGCCGATAAATGGCACAAGTAATTGTTTCAGTGAGGAACGCGGTTTAGTATTTTCTGTGCGTTCGCTTGGCCATTTCTGCACAATTACTTTCAAGGTGCCAGATAATGCCAAACCAGATGTTAATGCTGTTAGAAAGCCAACAAGTAAGAGGAAATAAGGGGGTTGCAATGGAAAATAGTACATGAAAACTCCTAATTAATATTAAAAATTTTTACTGTTTATTTGTTAACAGGTTCCTAGCAAAAGACCTAAGTAATGTAGCTTTTGGGAGTAGGACTTACGCATAACTCTCTAAAACTCTTATTCCTTTGTGTCCAACTCTTGGAGACGCTGCGCGTAGCTTGCTTCCCCATAGGGGTATGCGTCCTTCTCTACGTTCGCGCAGCGTGTCGCAGACAGAGGCTACGCGAATGCGTCTACGTTTTTTCATTATTTTGCGTAAGTCCTGAGGAGGATAGCAGCTGCGCCTTCTCTGGATAACTCTGTTAAAATGCCGATCGCTATATTTAGTAAACGATCCGGTTTTAAGTCATCTTTAACCAGGTTCCACAGGCGTTGGACATCTTCGGTGTGGAGACGGTCATCTTCGGTGAGAGCAAGCACCAGCTGTCGCCGCAGAAACTTACCTTCTTGGGACATTAAATATTGAAACCCCATCTGGGCTGTGGGCAATACATCAAAGTTGTCATCACTACGAGCGATCGCAATTAAATTCTCTAACCGCTGCCACTGGAATTTACTATCTTTGAACAACACATTCAACAATCGTCGCCGTAATTCTGGCGATTCCCCTGTCAGCAAGCGCCGTGCTATATAGGGATAACCCACTTCAACAATTTTGAAATTCGGGTTAAGGCTAAGGGCAATACCTTCCTGAGTTACCAAGGAACGAATAATCAAAGCAAACTTTGCCGGGACTCGGAAAGGATATTCGTACATCAGTTCCGAAAATTCATCGGTAATAGTTTTGAAGTTAAAATCCTTGACATTTTTGCCAATCGCGTTTCCCAGCACCGCTTCTAATGCTGGCACTATCGGACAAATATTCGTGTCTGGAGTCAGAAATCCTAATTTTACAAAGTCTTCAGCTAAGTCGGTATAGTCTTTATTCACCAAATGCACTAGCGCATCTACCAGTGCTTCTTTGGAGCTTTCCTCCAACTGATCCATCATGCCGAAGTCAATGTAAGCCATACGTCCATCGGGTATAGCAAACAAATTGCCGGGATGAGGGTCAGCATGGAAGAAACCATGTTCTAAAAGCTGTTGCAATCCTGAGGTAACACCAATTTGGATGATCGCCTCTGGATCTAAACCTGCTTCGCGGATGCGTTTAGTATCTGTCAGCTTGAAGCCGTCAATCCATTCTAGGGTTAAAACGTGGGTATTGGTATAACGCCAGTAAATACCTGGAACTTTAACTTGCGGGTCGTTACGGAAGTTACTAGCAAAATGTTCGGCGTTGCGACCTTCATTAATATAATCTATTTCTTCAAATAGCTTCGTGCCAAACTCGTCCACAATTAAAGTTAGGTCGTGACCGAGATTTAAAGGCAACCAAGGAGCTAGCCAACCTGCTGCCCAACGCATTAGATATAGGTCGCGTGTGATTACCGGGTGTAAGTTGGGGCGTTGCACCTTCACTGCGACTTCTTCGCCGCTGACTAGACGACCACGGTATACTTGACCCAAGCTAGCTGCTGCTACTGGGTTAGGTGACAGTTCGCTAAAACTTTCATGGATTGGACGGTCTAGCTCAGTTTCGATAATTTGGTAAGCGATCGCATTATCGAAAGGTGGTAACTGGTCTTGTAACTTGATCAGTTCTTCTAAAAAATCTTTGCGTATCAGGTCAGGCCTGGTGGAGAGGGCTTGACCAACTTTAATAAAAGTCGGGCCGAGGCGGGTGAGCAGTTCTCGCAACTGGATAGCTCGTTTACCCTTGTTCTGCTCAACTTTATCTAGCCATTCGTCCCACTTGAGACTGAATATAAATCCTGCAAAAGAGGAGATAATTCTTAGCAGTCGCCCCCAGGCTAGCCAGGGACGGTAACTATAGTAGCGAGCGATCGCATCTGGATTATAGAGTTTTAGCCCAGCAGGTTGATACTGACCCACGCCTTTTTTGCCTCTTCAACTGAAAAATTTACAATTATGGTTTTTCTCCTGACCACAAGTTAGTTGCAAGTTCAGGATAGCAGTAGTCTTTTACCTAAAACAACTAGAACTTTACCCTATGAGGGTACTGTTCGAGGCGATTTTAGCCTAATGTTACTGCCTAAGATTTGTTTATCTTTTTCTTAATTATACTTTATAAAACTACAACTACTTATCCAAGTTTCAGATGGTTTTATCTTTTCTTAACCATTGTTTATAAAAATATAAATATTCCCCTATGTATGCAAATTTGCATAAAATGCGATAGTTAAGTAACTTTATTTACTAATAGTTAGATGCATCAGTAGTACTATTACTGTCTTGAATTTAATCATTTTAAAATTCAGACTATCTTAGCCACCCATTTACCTTTGCCTGAATACTTATACGATGATAGTCTTCTAAAACACTCATCCATAATGAAGTTGATAAAACAACACCACAGTTGACTTAAAACTCAGTGCCAGCAGATTGTAGCCTCCGCTGCATTTGATTAGTTAAGCATACCCTCAATGAACCGGTCTTTCAGCTACTGCTATAAATTTGGTAAGTGGTAGTGGTTTTGCCACAATTACCAATTACCAATTAGCTACTTTTAATTATTATGTAGTGCTATTTAGATTTGGCCTCCAAGTTTTCTAAACGGCTTCTCAATTCCTGATTTTGTTGTTTGAGTTGGTCGAAATCTTCACGCAATTGACGCAGGGTTTTTTCTGAACCAATATTCTTTTGCACCTTGGAAATTTCTTCTTCAGCATAGCGACGTGCACGCCCATCGGCTGTTTGTTCAGCTAGCGATCGCAAAATCTCGACTGCTTTGGGTGTTTCCATTTGTCCTAATGCTGAGGCTACCGCTACTTGCGTTAAAAAGAAGGTTTCTTTGGCTAGTTCTGTTAATTTTTCTAAAATCCGTTCCAAATTAACCGGACTTTGACCTACAGAAATCTTTCCTAAAGCGCGAATTGTAGCTAAACGTAAAGGTTGTGGTACACCAAGTTTGGTGTATTCAAGCAGCAGATTTAAAGCTGCTTCCGAAGTTTTGAATTCAGCTAAACCAGCAACTGCACCACTCCGCACTACTTCATTCCAACCCGCCTTCTGTTCTAAAACGGATTTCAGCAGCTTTAATACCTTGTCTTCCTTGGGTTTTTCTTCCAAGTGGGCAGATGCGATCGCTCCAATCACACGAGAGGCTGTTGCTTCTACATAGTAGCTGGGATCGCCCTTTTGCAACAGTCCTCTGACGACTTTATAGCTTTCAGCAGTTTTGATTTGAGCAAGTGCTTCCACTACAGATCGTCGCACGTAAGCATTTTTATCTTTTAACCCAACAACTAAGCCATCAAAGGCTTGGTCTAAATTGATTTGGGCTAGTTGTTTCGCTACTTCCACACGTACACCCCACAAGGGGTCATTTTTTAGCGCCGCAGATAGTGCAATGGTAGCTTCTAACCCACCTTTTTTCGCCAAAGCTTCTGCTGCATAGATACGCGCAATCGGGTTGGGGTCAGATTCTAACTGTGCTTTTAACTCCGGTATTGGATACTCTAAAGCTACTGTTTTCAGGTAATTATTCCCCACATCAAAGCTGATAAATTGGGGCTTATTTTCTAAGGGAAAGTAGAAGCTTTGTTCACGTTCATTCACCCGCACTACAAAAGTTTTAAGTTGTGAGTTAGGAGTTAGGAGTTTGGAATTATTTTTAACTCCTAACTCCTGTACAGACGCGATTAATCGCGTCTGTACTCCTAACTCTTCATTCCTGACTTCTTCTGGTTGCGTATAGCCAAAACCAATAGGGATTTTTAAATCAAACAAATCCTTACTGCCATTTTTACCTTCAGCAGCTTGGGTTTGAGTTACTGTAATTTTTGCCAAATTAGCATCTCCATCCCAAGAGTAAGCTACTTTAAAATCAGGATGACCACCACGATAAACGTATTGGTCAAAAAGGAACAAAAGATTACGTCCGGTTGCTTTTTCAATCGCCCTGAGTAAGTCAACTGTTTCTACGGTTTTGTGGGCATTATCTTGGATAAATGTTTGAATTGCTTGCCAAAACAATTCATCTCCCAATTCGGCCCGAATCATGTGATAAACGCAAGACCCTTTTTCGTAGATGTGGCGATCGTAAAGTTCAATAGCTTCCCGGTAAACATGTGTTACCATTGGACGGCGGTAGCGGCTGCTATCTTCACTAATGTAACGACGAGCTTCCAATAAACGATAGTAAGTTGCTTCTTCTGGACTATATTCCTGTTCTGTCCACATCACCTCAGAATAAGAAGCCATCCCTTCCTTAATCCAAGCATGAGACCAATGCTTAATCACCACTAAATCACCGAACCACTGGTGCGCTAGTTCGTGAACGACTAAACTTTCTGTGTTGCGGTTATCTAAGGCAGCACGTTCATCCAGCAAGCATCTATCTGTTAACAGGGTTGTGGAGGTGTTTTCCATCCCACCAAAGATGAAGTCATCGACGCAAACCTGGGCGTATTTCGGGAAAGCATAGGGATAACCATACTTTTGGCTCAAAAATTCGATCATGCGCGGAGTTTTGCCCATACTGCGTTTAGCATCTTCCTCCCGTCCCTTTTCTACGTAGTAGGTGACTGCTTTCCCGTTCCACTCATCCCGAATTTCGGCAAAGTCACCGACTGCCAAAGTCATTAAGTAGGTAGGATGAACTTGTTGCTGTGACCAATGGTAGATTTTGTAATCACCATCTTCTGTGGTATCAATTAGTTCGCCGTTGGAAATCGCCACGAGAGGGTTGGGGACGCGGACGCGAATTTCCGAAGTAGATAGTTGTCCTGGATAGTCAAAGCAGGGGAACCAAAAGCGAGAGTCTTCGTCTTCTCCCTGAGTCCAAACTTGGGTGGGCTTGTTTGGGTAGTGTTTGTCTGGTTGAATAAAGTAAATACCGCGTTGCGGTTTTGTCACCGAGTAGGCGATCGCAATCAGCAAGCCTTTACCAATCTGGGTCGCCTCAGAAAGTTGGATGGAAAGCTGTTCCCCATCGGAGTCAAAATTTTGTGGCACCTCGTCCACCTGCACAGACTCGATATTCAGGTTGACAGCATCTAAAGTCAAACGGTCAATGCCATTACGGATTGGCAAGAGGCGAATCCTGCAACTGCCCTGATAGCTTTGCTTGGGAATATCCAAGCTGAGATCGAGAAAAATATGCTCTACCTGTCCGGGGCGATCAGGGTTGTAGTGTGGTCTTGCTCCCGGTAACTCAAAAGGTTTGTGTACGTTATTATCTGTATCAAAATAAGACTTCGACATTGATCCTTACTGACCTTGTAATCCTGAAAAGTCTGGCTTGGCTGGTGGGTGTAGTTAAGCAAAATAGCGGTGTCTGTATTTCCCAAATCAACAAGGCAATATGGGGGTGAGGACTCCTCTTTGGGATTGGGGAATTGAAATTATCTCACCCGAATTTCCGAAGGTCGGTTGCGGTTGCCGAACCTTGGACTTTTTTCCATATCCCTTCCGCATTTACTTTCCCTGATGTTTCGCACTTTTTTGTCATCGAGTCAAGAGTCTCTTACACCTCGATAGATTCTCATTAAGTACAAATACTCCTAATTATTCTTATAACTTAGGATAGCTTGCCGCTGTTGAGCAGGCTATTTTGTTTGAGATGAACAGCATCTCATTTGCGGATTCGCTCCTCATCCCATTGAAGTATTTTTTAGAGTAATTTTAGATCACTAACTTCTTATAGGACTACTAATTTTATCAGTAAATACCGATCAATGAGTGGAAATTAGTAATCAATCCGAGAACTCTACAATGACACTTGTACAAATCTCGGTGACAATTTGAGCAAAATGAGGATAACAGAATGCCTGAAAGTAAATCAAAGTTTTTCATTCCTGTTGTTGGTGCTGTTGTAGTTGTAGCAGGAAGTATAGCGGCTTATACGTATTTTAAAGGGCCATCAGGAGGTAGCTTAGATGCTCTAGGCAGTGCAAAAGTAGTACCTTCAACAGCATTGATGGCAACTTATATTACTACTGACTCTCAAGCTTGGGCAAAGTTACAGCAGTTTGGCACTCCAGAAGCACAAAAGTTGGTGGCAAAAGGTCTGGAACATTTCAATAAGCAAATGTTCAGTGACAGTAACGTTTCTTATGAAAAAGACATAAAGCCTTGGGCTGGTAGTGTAATGATTGCTGTACTGCCACCAAATCCGGTTAAACCGGCGCAGTTCAATGTGCCGTCTGGGGCACCTAATGTACCAAAAAATTTACAGCAGGAACCGAATATCCTGATAGTAGTGGGAATAAAGGACAAACTCAGTGCCTTGAATTTTGCTAATAAATTGAAATCACAAAAAGGGGTGAAATTCCAGGAATCTGACTACCAAGGTCAAAAAATTATCGAAACTACAGAAAATGGCAAGCCGACATATAGCGTAGTTTTAAATAATAGTCACTTGGTATTAGCCCCCGAAAAACAAGCTGTAGAAAAAGCAATTGACACGTTTAAGGGACAGTCTTCTTTTGCCAGTAAAGAAAGTGCCAGCAACATTCTCAATAAAGGAGTAGATGTCAAAAACAGCCTCGCCCAAATTTATGTACCAGACTATGCAGGCATGGTACAGCAATTAGCAGGTGCAAGTCCGCAGGCAAAGCAGTTACCTTCACAAACCCTGACGCAACTTAAGCAGATAAAATCTGTGGTGGCAGGTGTTGGTGTTGATGATGCGGGAGTGCGGGTAAAAGCGATCGCCAATTTAGATCCGCAACTAAATAAATTTCAGTATCAATCAAGTCCTGGGAATATAGTCGGGCAATTTCCGATTGATACCTTTGCTCTGATTAGCGGAAATGGCATCAGCCGTAGCTGGAAAGCGCTAGTAGAACAGTCAAAAGATTATCCAGAAATGAAGCAAGCTCTGGAACAAGCACGAGGACAAGTGAAAATTGCCAATATAGACCTGGATAAGGATATTTTTGGCTGGATGAATGGGGAATTCGCCTTTGGTGCGATTCCATCAAATCAAGGGGTGTTAGCGAGTGTTGGTTTTGGAGGTGCTTTAGTATTTGATACTAGCGATCGCAAAACTGCTGAAGCCACCTTGACAAAATTGGATACCCTCGCCAAAATTCAACAAATCAACGTCGCCAACAGAAATATCGGTGGGAAAGACGTAACTGAATGGCAAATCCCCCGACAAGGAGCTTTATTGGCGCATGGTTGGCTGGATCAAGACACTGTATTTGTGGCTCTTGGTGGCCCAATTGCTAACGCAGTTGCCGATCGCAAGAATCAATCTCTCGACAATAGCGACGCTTTCAAAGCCGTTACTGGTTCTTTGCAAAAGCCTAACGGTGGCTATTTCTACCTAGATATGGACAAAACTAAAACTGTACCCTTGATTAATAGTTTGATCTCATCTGATCCCAATACCATTACCATCCTAAGTTCCATTCGTGGTTTTGGTATTACCGCCACTAGCCCCGATAAATCTACCAGTGAATTAGAGATGCTATTAGCTCTCAAGCCTGCTGCAAAATAGGGCATTCGGAAGAGGACGCGGGGAGGAAATTTTCTCCATCTCTGTTGAGATAGATTTTATTAACTATCAAAATCTTGCTAATCTTCAATAAATAGCTTTGATGAAAATAGATTGAAAATTAGCACGACCCTCTAAAGAGACGAATCACGCTGATCTCTAAATATCAAACTTTCATAACATTAATTTTCATCTGCCAATGAGCGTAAGCAGACTGCCGTTATACAATTCAATTCATTTTTAGACTGATATCCAGCAAGTATGTCATAAGTAAAAAAGCTGTTGAACGCGAATTAATTTATGACCGCTGCTGTAAATACCACTCCTGGCTTCGCTTCCCGCTTGGTAAATGGCGTACTGGCAATCAAGCCTTTGGCCGATCTAGCCAAGCATCAAGCTAGACAAATGATGATTAAACGTGCCGAAAGAATTGGCGTGCCTTGGACGCAAGAAGTCGAGACACTACAGGCGCGTGATTGGAAGGCTGATCTAGCTCAAGTAGAAAATCCTCAGCTTTCCTACCCAGAATACTATTTGCGGCCATTCCATGCCTACGAAGGTGGAGACCTCAGTTGGAAAGCCGCTTGGGAGCAAGAAGTTGCGGCTCGTACTGTCCATGCCGGAATTTGGCAGGATGCTGGAGCTGAAGGAGATGCTAAACTGCGCCAAAGTTACCACGATATCCTCAAAGCCCAAATCCCCAATCAACCCCAAGACATCCTAGACTTGGCGTGTGCTGTAGGTTTGAGTACCTTTGCCATGCAAGAAATTTATCCCCATGCCAAAATCACAGGCTTAGACTTATCTCCTTACTTCTTAGCTGTTGCCAATTACCGCGCTCAACAACGTCAAGCTAAAATTAATTGGCTTCATGCCCAAGCTGAATCTACTGGGCTACCAGATGCCTCATTTGATTTAGTCTCAATTTTCCTGATGTGCCACGAATTACCTCAATTAGCAACCCGACAAATTTTAGCTGAAATGCGCCGTGTGCTGCGTCCAGGTGGCTACTTGGCAATCATGGACATGAATCCTAAATCTGAGGTTTACAAGAAAATGCCAGCCTACATTTTGACGTTGCTCAAAAGTACTGAACCGTATTTAGATGAATATTTTGCTTTGGACATTGAGCAAGCTATTGTTGAAGCGGGTTTCCAAAGTCCCACTATCACTAACAATACCCACCGTCACCGCACAGCGATCGCTCAGGTGAGTGGTTGATTTTTCTCTACTGCTGTGGGCAGCAATACCACCCTTGCTGCTGCTAGGGTACTACTACTGTCGGGTGCCATTTGCCCCACCTCTGTTAAGGTTGCTAATGTTCTTTATCATCGGGGCAATATCTGGAATCTTAGCCCTTAGCCTCGAATGGATTTTTGAAACTGTAGCCAACAAGATTGGGGAATGGCATTACATTAAGCTATGTCTGCCGACAAGCCGCTGCGCGTCTACGCTTTTTGGTGTAGCCTTGCGGCAGCTGGTGGAAGTAGGTTCAATTGAAGAAGGCTGCAAATTGGCAGCGGTTGTTGTCCCAACCTGCTATCTGCAACGCAGGTATCGATTACTTCACTCTACCGTTTTCCTCTTCACCATAGCCGTTGCCTTTGGATTCACTGCCGAAGAAAACTGGATTTACCTTTTCCACAGTACTGGATCAATTCTTGACCGAACTATCGGCACGCCAGTCCATGCTATGTTCTCTGCGCCTTGGGGATATGCTTTGGGAATTTATATTTCCTCCCACACTCGGTTAAATCGAGACAGGAAGTTCATTTTTAAGGCTTGGCTAAATTCTGTAATCTGTCATGCCCTAGTTAATGTCCTATCTAGTGCTTGGCGTTACTCCCTACCCCTGCGTTTCCTTAGCTACGGTTTATTTCCGTTTCTGTTGTGGATGTTTTGGCGGCTGGAACAATTACTGCGAAAAGTACAAGGTAAACCCGCTATTACCCTGATCTCAAACCGTACACCCCAACGCCGTTACTGGCAGAGGAGTTTAGTGCTGTTTGCCCTCGTGCTAGGTGGAAATGCTATTTTCGGGCTGTTTCTCTTAGCCAGGATTCTTAGTCCCTTGAGTCCGTCGAAGCTTTTTGATACTGATATTTTGTGGTTTATAGTTACTCGCTTTTTACTAAATCTCTTTTTCGGAGTTTTAGCCTGGGGCATTTATTGCTATTTGCGACATTCCGCCCGTCGTCGGTATTTTTAAAATATGATCAAAGGAAAATGCTAGGGGGTTTCTATGCAAACAACTCCAGTGCATTGGACAACTGCTCACCTAGAGCTATTTGCTAGCGATTCTCGTTCCGAGACACTTCGTGAACGCAGAAATCGCTATAAGATTATTGATGGAGAACTATTTGGTGACTAAAGCGCCTAACTGAGATCATCAATCGAGTTACGGCAAGATTGTTACAGTTCTTAACAATTAGTCAGATGAAACTGGTCTGGGTAAAGCTGCGTAGATGCAAAGCAGCTTGTCGTCAAACATCGCACCTGGAATTATTTTCTCTAATGCTGACAATTTGATCTAAATTCCCTATGTCTTATGCCTGGATTTCCACTTAGCTAAACCCCTGCTAATATTGGCTGACTTATGGCTGCACTGGCTGAATTTGATTCTGACTCAGTACAGTAGATTTCGCAGGAGTTATTAGGACTTTCAATCAGTTTAACTTTGTAAAGTTTAGCTCCCAATTCCTGAATAGGCGATCGCAGTAAATTACTAATGTAAAATGCGATATTCTCAGCAGTGGGCACAACTTCGGCAAAATAAGGAATGTCTTTATTTAAAAAGGTGTGATCGAATGGCTCGACCACATAATCTTCTATAACTTGGTTCAATGCCCCTAAATCAACAATCATGCCGGAGCGGGGATCAATTTCCCCTTTGACGGTAACTTCTAAATGGTAGTTGTGTCCGTGACCGTGAGGACGGGCGCACTTACCGTAAATTTCAGTGTTTTCTTCGTTACTGAGGTGAGGATGAGCCAGCCGATGGGCAGCACTAAAGTGAGTGCTGATGGTGAGGTAGGCTTCCATTTCATTTCCCATATAATCTGCCCAAAGTTCAGGATGTTCAAACAATTGCACGCGGACTAAAGGCAAGTGCGGTGCTAGGCGCTGCCAGATAATCCGGGCAATATTTTCAGTGGTGGGCAGAGTTTGTTGAAATTCTGCCCACACATCGTTGAGATAAGAGAAGTCCAATTGGCTGGTAACTTCCCGTTTGATTACGTGTTTGACATTAGACAAGTTTAGCACCATGCCATATTCATTTAATTCCCCGCCAAGAGAGATAAATAAGACATAGTTATGTCCGTGTCCAGGAAATCTAGAACAAGCACCAAATTTCTCAATATTTTCGGCTTCACTCAGTTCTGGCAACCAATAACGATGACTTGCCGAAAACTGGGCGCGGCGATTAACAATACATTGCATGAGTACACTGGGAGCAAAATTTAAAATTTCTTAATCTTTGACTCTTTCCAGCATAAACTAATTTCTTTGTCAGTGCTTAGGGGAATAATATCCGGTATTGCTGATATTGCCTTAAAATTTATACCTGGTTTCGGTAGCTTGCTGACTGCTGGGGCTGGTGCGATCGCTACATCCCCTAAACCTTGTGTAGCGATCGCATATTTTCTCACCTTACCAGAGGCAAGAAATACAGCCTCCTAAACTAAACTATTGATTAACTGAAACTTGCGCTTCACAGTGTAATCCCGTAGCTATGCGGAATAGTTCTTGACCTGTATGTAAATAACGCTCATCGTAGTTCAAAGGAAAGTAACCTAATTCATCGAGTCCATCTGCTACTTGATCGAGAGTGTAATAGAGGTGAGCCGCTGTTCTTGCTAGACTAGGCGGATTCGGCAGGGAGCGAAAAGTAATTTGTGCCTGCTTTAAGTCATCTCGACAGGTTTTTAAATATTCCTGAAATTCATCTAACAACTCATCATCAAAGGGATCAGCGGCTAATTGCTCCATTTGTTCTTCTAACGAATAAAGAATGGTACAAAGCAAGCGATTTACTGGTTGGTAAACTTGGCGCAGCCATTCCTCGACTTGCTCGTCAGCTTCCCGTCCTGTTTTTCGTCTTGTCTGGTAATGCTTTTGCGCTGATGCTGTACGCTGTAGGCGATCGCTATTTAATTTTTGAGAGTCATCTTGCAGTTGTTGGTCATAATTACGGCGATTTTGGTTATCGCCTAGAACCTCATAAGCTGCATTGATGCGGATAATCTGCTCGTGATCGGCTGTTTCCTGATTACTGTCAGGATGAAACAATTTAACCAAGCGGCGATAAGCTTGCTTAATCTCCGCCTGGCTGGCACTTGGACTAACTTTGAGAGTTTCGTAGTGGTTAGAAACGTGCTTAGAATTGACCATTAATTCAATTTATCGTTAACTGACGCTAGCGGCCAACCTTGCCTCCAGGTCTTGGAACAACGGCGTACTCAAATACCTCTCACCAAAACTGGGCTGAATCATCACGATTAAATGCCCTTTGTTTTCTTGACGTTGGGCAACGCGAATTGCTGCACATAAAGCTGCTCCACTGGAAATGCCAGATAGTAGCCCTTCTTCTTTTGCTAAACGCCGACTGTAAGCGATCGCTTCTTCATCGCTGACGGTAATCACTTCATCAATCAATTTTATCTTTAGTACTTGGGGAATAAACCCAGCGCCAATTCCCTGGATTTTGTGGGGCCCTGGCCGTCCCCCAGATAAAACTGGGCTATTGGCTGGTTCAACAGCGATCGCCTTAGAACTTGGCTTGTGTGCTTTAATTACTTCTGCTACACCAGTGATCGTACCACCTGTACCCACCCCTGCAACAATCATATCTACTTGTCCATCAGTATCTTCCCAGATTTCAAGGGCAGTAGTTTCCCGATGCACTTTTGCATTGGCTGGATTGCGGAACTGCTGCAACATATAGGTATTTGGCGTACTATTAACTATTTGCTGCGCTCGCCCAATTGCCCCACTCATGCCTTCCATACCTGGTGTTAGTTCCAGTTCTGCTCCATAGGCCCGCAACATTGCCCGTCGTTCCCCACTCATTGTCTCTGGCATTGTCAAAATTAACCGATAACCCTTAGCTGCTGCTGCCATTGCTAGGGCAATTCCTGTATTTCCAGAGGTGGGTTCTACCAATATTGTCTTAAGAGGAGTAATCAGTCCCTCTTCCTCAGCGGCGTTAATCATACTTACCCCAATTCGGTCTTTGACTGATGCCGATGGGTTCATACTTTCCAGTTTCACCACAATTTCAGCAACACATCCTTCTGTTTGGGGAATGCGGTTCAACTGTACTAGGGGTGTACGACCAACCAGTTCTGTAATGTTACGAGCAATTCGCATAATTTAGTCCTTATTTATTAGTTATTAAGTAAGTGGGTATGAATAATTAAAGGTTTGTAATCTGCGGCTTTTTCCCTATTTTCAGGGAAAAAGCCGCTTACTACGAGCTAATTTAATTATATTTACATTGCGTAACATAGTTTGATTTATTCTTGCCTACTTACTTAGCGCTCTTTCATCACTCTGGTCAAAGAAAAATTTCAGCCAACTTCTAAACAAGGGACAGAAACTGGGTTTAGAGCTTTATTTTCTAACATTATGGCTAAAATTATCTCATTTGCCTGAAAGTCTTGTGTAGCAAGGATTATTGTTTTATTATCTGGTGAGAGTGATTAAAGAGCGTTAGTCATTAGTTAAGAGTCAAAAGTCATCAACAAATGACTTTTGACTCTTGACTAAATGTAGTACATAATATCCAGTTGCCGCCGCGAGTCTCGTTTTTCACAAAGATCCTGGAGGGTATATTTTTGCAGCACTGAATTTGCAGCGCGACTTGCTTCTTGCCAAATTTCTTCTATAACCGAACTATCTACCGTTTTGGAGTTAACGTTTTCTTCACAAGTCCGCACCTCTAACCCTTCTAAACATTCCAAAATCTCAAAAAGGATGATTTTCCGGGGTTCTCGCGTTAACAGATAGCCACCTTTTGATCCGCGCTGACTCTTGACTATACCCCCACGCCTCAAGGTTGCTAGTAGCTGTTCCAGATAGCGATCGGGTATGTTTTGTTGTGCTGCAATTTGTCGAATTTGCAGCGGTTCGCCACTTTCGTAATGAGCGGCCATCTCTAATAAGGCCAGAATTGCATATTCCGATTTACACGATAGTTCCACAAGCAGCAATAAGTTAGGGTTAGGGATTAGGGGTTAGGAGTTAGGAGTTAGAAGTTAGGTGTCATTCAATTTGGATTTTATATTTTTCCTTCAATTTAAAATCCAAAATCTAAAATCGGCAGAGTTCGGATATTACTTAATATGTAACTTTATACCGCCAACTTCTATTAGAAAAGCTCGCTCAGAAAAAGTTGCTCACAGCGTAAGTTAGAAGTTCGTTGCTGGTAGGTTAGGCATTGTAATGCCCACCCTACTATGGTCTATTCATATAAAACCCGCCATAACTCATAACTTCTAATTTACAACTCCTAACTTTTCTAGTATACTCCGGTTACCTACTGGGGTTTATTCGTTGCTGCTATCGACAACAAAAAGCCCCGCCTGATGGCGGGGAGAAATAGAGTTCAAAATTGTTGGTGGATAGTCAACACTTTAGAAGGTGAAAGTTGTTCTGAGTGTACCAATAAACGCATCATCGTTATTGCTGTTTTGACCAGGAGAGGTCAACCAGATTACACCAGGGGTGATTGAAACATTATCTGACACACGATACTTATAGAAGCCTTCAAAGTGATAGGGTATATCATTACCAGCAAAACCTGGTCGGTTAAACGCATAGGGTTCTGCACCAGCAAAAAGACCTAAAACGTTACCTTTTTTACCAAAATCAGGTAAGGCTACCCCAACACCATAGCTCCAAGCTTCATAATCATCACCTACACCGAAGCCTGTGACATCATGGAAAGAGACGAAGCCACTAATTGACAGTTTGTCGCTGGGTCTAAAGGCAGCAGACACACCATAAGAATTACTTGAAGATGCATTTGCGGCACTTAGAATATTAGCTTGTCCAGTACCTACTCTAACATTGTTGCCAAAAGCATCTGATGTGGAACCTGAGTTGAACAACAAACCACCTGCGGCACTATATCCGTGAACATAGGTAGCAGCTAAAGCCAAGCGATTGCCAACACTAAAGTTCAACTGTCCAAGAGCTGCATAGTCGCCGTCGGCCAGACCTGAACCAAGACCAGGATTATTAGCTTCCGATGCCAAGTAACCTGCTGTGATTGAACTATTTCCTAAAATACCGCCACCTTTACCAAGAGGTAGATTGAGTGCTATACCTGCACCGCCACCAATCCGATAGATGGGACTTTCAGAAGCAAAGGTAGACAAAGCACCATCACCACCGTCAGTTTGATCAAAAAAGTAAGGATTATTGACAGCAGCATAATGGCTATGCCGTCCGCCACTAGCTGCAAGGTAAACTTGGGCTGGGCCTATGGGAACTTCATAGGTCAAGCGGTCTATGTTGACACTGTTGTTACCAGTGCTACTGACTTCAAACGTTTGTGTGCCTTCAGCAGTGTTAATCGGATTATTAGCGTTATCCCTTAGTGAAAAGGCTTGTGAATTACCAGCAGAGAGACGAGTATGTAAAACGTCTCTACCTGTGAAGCTGGTTTGCAAGTCTAAACGGACTCTGTCTTGGAAGACAGTCTTATTAGCATCACCAGTGTTACCTCCAAACGCATCACTAACGGCAAAAACGGCTTCACCGACTAGTTTGGTAGTAGTGGAAAACTGATTAGCTTCTAATTCAGCAGTTCGCGCTTCTAAGGAATCGACGCGACCACGTAGGGTTGCCAATTCTGCGGAAAATTCTTCTTGTAACCGCTGTAAGGTAGCTAAATCTTGTTTGGTCACCAAGTCAGCTGTTGCTGTGGCAATCAATTCGTTAACCCGATCCAAACAGGCATTCAAACCAGCGGCAAATTCATAACGGGTCAAGGCACGGTTACCACGATAAGTGGCATTTGGGTAACCTGCAATACAACCATAGCGCTCAACCAAGGACTGCAAGGCTTGGAATGCCCAATCAGTGGGTTGTACGTCGGAAAATTGAGAAACCGATGTTACTTGAGACTGAGAGTTATTTTGGTTGCCTTCGTTGCTATAGCGGTTAACTTGATCTATCGTTGTTTGAGCCAATATTTCTGGCTGTTGGGCAACTTGCGTTACACCCAGTTGTTTGGCTGCTGATACTTCAGTGGTTGTCTTTGGAGCCGCAATTGCTGTTGTCGAAACTAACAATGTTGCTCCCAAAACTGCTGGACTAACCACTAAGGATTTCCACAAGATATTAGACATCTTTTCTTTACTCCTCACACCTTGTTTAAATAATTGTGTTCGTGCACCTAAATCTCAAAAATGCGACATCTCATTGAAACCTGTGGATGAGGCATAGTTGCCACTACTACAATTTTAGTTTTTGCAAAGCTAATAAACGATTAACTTTGGGTTAAAAACTTATGTGATTAACTTATGCAAAAACATATCTTTATATCATAACATTATAAAACATCTGATCTAGATGGCAAGATGACAGCGATCGCCTTTATAACTGTCACACATAGTTATCTAAATATCTAAGTAGGGAGTAAGGTTTAGGTCATTCGCTCCCTACTTGGCTAAATTGCTGAAAGCTTTAGACACTTAGCAGCTTGTCATCAAAAATCACTTCTTCCATCTAATACAGCACGGCGTAAACAAACCTACCATTCAAAATGGTGCAAGAGCAAGGAATATAATTCTTTTGACTTTTGAATGAGTGACTTCCGCCTTGTGGTACTAGCCTTAGTATAAATCGCACGCTAATTACAACAGACTGGCTCGGCTATACAAACGTAGGCTTTGCCTACCTACAGGGTAGTCCGCCTGCTATTGTGATCAAAAATACAAGCTGAGTAATCAAGGGTTTTGAAACTCGTGCACTCCAAAGCAAAACCCTTACGTCTACTCTTAAAGCTTGCTACAGGTTGTGTTTCCCTTAAAACAAGGTATAGGCGGCTTTTGTTGTGTCGCGGTGACTCCCAGTTGTCTGGTGCAAGATGTCACAAAAAATCACTTAGTTGATTTGGGAAATCGCCTGCGCTACATCAAAGTCTGTCTGCGTTAATCCGCCTGCATCATGTGTTGTGAGTGTAATCTTCACTTTGTTGTAGGAAATCTCTATATCTGGATGATGTCCTGCCGACTCAGCCGGCTCCACTAGCTTATTGACAAACTCAATTGCTTGGATAAAATCCTTGAATGTGCGAGTAATTTGCACCTTGGAGTCTTCAACAGTCCAACCTGACAAAACCTTTGCACTTTCTTGAATTTCCGCCTCAGTGAGTAGTTGTGCCATATTAAAAAATTCCTATATATCTATTACATCTTGCATCTTACGAAGGCAAACTGCTTTTATTCTCTACACAGAAAGTATAGGGGGATAAACTAGGGCATAATGGCGTGTGTATATATTTAAATCAGACTGGGTAGATAGACGCTATTGCCCACATCTAGTCAGACCCCAAAATTTGATGTCAGATATTTTTTTTAAGAAAACTTTAACGCGTTGGCTTTGCCCGCCCAGGCGTGGTCATCTAAGTTTTCAAAAGCAAGCATTGATAAAACAAAAGTCACCCCTAAAAAACTATCCGCTCTGACTTAGATCAGGTGATCTAAGTCAGAGCGGTCTAGCGGGTCTTCAGGTTGCAACCAGACTGCCGGAAGGAACTCCGAGCTTGCCTAGCTACTTGAGCTAACTTAGTCTCTCAAGATGACTAAGGCTAACTTTAGAGAACAGCTCCGGCGCACAGCCGGCTAACTGCAACCTGATGACCCATGCATTTACTACTTTCTATCATGGGCATCACCTCCTTATTACCTAAGCGGTCTTAAGTTTCAAAAGGGCAGAGCATTTACTCTGGGTTTATAACCTTCATCTAATATAACACATAAATTTAGAGATATTAACCATATATAAAAAAATCCCCCACTAAAAGGCGGGAGATTATTGGAAAATGGGGAAGATTGACACTTTATTGGCTTGTAGCCAGGAGATTATTTAATCTGGGCGGTGTCAATTACCGCTAACCACAACTCTTATTCAGGTGATGGTCGGTTTTTATTTATTAGAGAGCGTTACCGCGAGGTAGAACTTCCTCAGGGAATACAAATTGTTCGTGGGGTTGATCTTGAGGAGCCATCCAAGCGCGGATACCCTCATTCAGCAAAATGTTTTTGGTATAGAAGGT
>NZ_JBALCN010000053.1:0-3933 GCF_036919615.1 Nostoc sp.
TAACGCTACGTAAATACACTATCTCAAAAGTATCCTAGCGTTATCATTTCATTTGGTTAGCCACCTTTAGATTTACTTTATAAATAGCCTCTTAGCTGCTGGCACAAAAAACTTCATAGGCTTTGGTTGAAAGTAACGTGAGTTTTATTAGCACAAGCGTAACGCAGTTACCAAGGCAATCTGTTCCCATTCCATGAGAAAAACTGTCCACTATCGCCTTCTTGAAGCTGTTCGATCACAGCGAATAATTGGGTAACGGTACGTTCCACTGAAAATAATTGTTCCGCAGGTACATTTTTCTGAAAAGGACGCGAAAGGCGGGTATCAGTTGTACCAGGATGCAATGTCACTATTAATGCTTTAGGACAACTTCTTTTATACTCAATTGCCGCAGTTCGCATCAACATATTGAGTGCTACTTTAGAAGCGCGATAGCCATACCATCCACCAAGTTGGTTATCGCCAATACTACCCAATTTAGCAGAAATAGTGGCAAACACGCTGCGTTCTCCATGACGAAACAGAGGCAATAGATGTTTAGCTAACAAGACAGCACCAATACTATTTATCTGAAAGTAGCGCAGCAAATTTTCTGAATTGATCTGTCTTAAGCTTTTTTCAGGTTGCAAAGTATCTTCATGCAAAAGTCCTACACAGTTGACTACTAAATGCAGTTTGTCAACTTGGGTACGTATTTTTTTAACAGCTTCAACAATCTGCAACTCGTCAGTAATATCCATCGCCAGACAAATTAATCGCTGAGAATGTTCGCCTGCAAGAGCTATTAAATCGGAGGCTGATTCCGGTTGACGAGAAGTTGCATAAACTTTGGCTATTCTGTCATCTTCTAGCAATTTTTTCACAAAACCCAAACCAATACCTCGGTTGGCTCCCACAATCAATGCATTGACAGGATTAATTTCATCGATAAAAGACATATTGAATTTAGTTATTAATTGTAGATAGGACTTACGCAAAAAACCTCTCAAACTCTTATTCCTCTGTGTCACGCCAGTTGCTTCAAGTCGGGGAACCCGCCCAACGCACTGGCTTCTCTGTGTCTCTGTGGTTTGTTCTTCCATGACCCGTGCGTAAGTCCTGGTAGATTGAGTTGAACGACAGGAAAATCCAACAAAAATTTTTATAAGTGTTGGGTTGCACTTTACTTAACCCAACCTATCAGATTATAAATGTGCAACTGAACTTAATACCGTATATTATTTGGATGATTCATTCTTTTAGTAACACCTGTGTCAACTCTCCACCTTGCCTATTGCGAACTATTATAAACTCGCTATTTGGCATTCGTAACTCCGCCGGAATCATTTTGGTTGGTAACTCCATTGGCAACCCACCATCTACCATCCCTACACCGGGAAAGGCTATGATCATGATTATACCTGGTCTAAGACAACCAAGAGCTTGAACTGGAATCTTATCAAGCATTATATTTCCATATTAGAAAAATTAGATATAAATAATCCAGTTTTTTAGTTATTTTTATCTTTGGCACTTTTATTGTTTATTTGCCAATACAAAACTTGCTAAAAATTCTATCTAAAACTGATTCTGTTACTTCTTCTCCGGTAATTTCTCCTAGCGCTTGAATTGCACCACGTAAATCAATTGTCCAGAAATCAAGAGGTAACTGCTGAGCAATTGTTGCTTGTACTTGTTCCAAGGAAATTTTAGCTTGAGTTAAAGCTGCTGCTTGCCTTTGATTAATGGCTAAATCCATATCAGCAGCTTGCAATTTTCCTACTTTAACTATCTCTAAAATTGTTGTTTCTAAAGTATCAATACCTTGATTTTGGGCGGCTGCTGTGACAATTTTAGATTTTAGGTTGCACCTTTGGTGCGCTGACAGTGCAACTTGGATTTGGGATTGAAGAGTTTTTCTTTTGCTTTCTTCTAATAAATCGATTTTGTTAATCACAAGAATCAACGGACGATGTTGCACCTGTTCGTAAATTTCTCGATCGCCTTGTGTCCACCCAGCTGAAGCATCGATGGTAAGCAAGACTAAATCAGCTGCATTTGCAGCACGACGCGATCGCTCGACGCCAATTTTTTCCACTTGGTCTGTTGTTTCCCGAATCCCCGCAGTATCTAGCACTTGTACAGGAATTCCCCCGACAACTAACTGCGATTCCACCACATCACGGGTTGTACCAGGTAAATCAGTGACGATCGCGCGATCGCTCTGGCTCCAAGCATTCAATAAGCTGGACTTACCCACATTTGGACGCCCAACAATTGCCACTTTTAAACCTGTGCGTAGCAACTCACCTTTGTCTTTGGTTTCCAATAATCTAGTTATTTCTGCGGCAATTTTCTCGATTTCTGATATTATTACTTTATCATCCAAGGGAGTCAGGTCTTCCTCAAAATCGATTCGAGCTTCGATTTCTGCCAAGATATCTAAACAGTTGGCGCGTAACAGCCGGATCGGATGAGCTAATTTTCCCTGTAAACCAGCTAAAGCAGTTTGGGCAGCTTGGGGCGATCGCGCTCCCACTAAATCGGCAATACCTTCAGCTTGAGTCAGATCCAATCGTCCATTTAAAAAGGCGCGGAGAGTAAATTCTCCCGGTTGCGCTAGTCTGGCACCATTTTCCAAACACAGTTGTAACACCTGCTGCACTGCCATAATTCCCCCGTGGCAATGGAATTCCACTACATCTTCACGGGTATAAGAACGGGGTGCTTTCATGATCAACAACAGCGCTTCATCCACCAGTTGTTGCGTCTGGGGATGGCGAATGTAACCGTAGAGAATCCGGTGAGTTTCCCAAACTTGCCGCCCTGGTGCCTGAAAGAGAGTTTGGGCTAGAGCCATTGCTTGGGAACCCGACACCCGCACAATCCCAACGCTACCCTGTTGGGGGACAACAGCAGTGGCGATCGCAGCGATGGTTCCACTAGTGGCAAAAACTTCTGACATGAGCGCCCTTTATGAGAGTGAGGAGTTAGGAGAGACGCGACGCCAGTCGCTACAACGGGGGGAACCCCCGCAACGCGCTGGCTCATTAATCGCGTCTGTCTGTACAGGAGTTAGGAGTAAAAATCATAACTCATAACTCATAACTTTCTAAATGGTAGGTATTTAGACTAATTAGATGGCAACTGGCAAGGTAAAATTTACCTGGAGGGTGATGCCTGATAGTAAAGAGTGAGAAGTTAGGGGTGAAAATCATAACTCACAACTTATAACTTATAACTTTTAGAGAGAGGAATTTACTGTGGAGCAAAAAATTAACTGCGCCCAAGCCTGTGTTAACGGCTGTGTTTTAGAGGAAAAATGCCCCAATATCGAGTTTAGAGAGGCGGCTGCAAAATTTATTGAAGAGACTCCCTTAGACAAAATGTTGGAGTTGGCACAAGAACGTCTGCGGAAAAAAATGACAGAACCGCCAAAATGGGTTTTTCCTGAAGATCCATAGTATTCACGCTAACAGGCACAGGCAAGACAGCGAAGAGGTTAAATAATATCTGGTGGATCTATATTTAATTCTCGCAGTCTTGCCGCCAAGCGATCGCTGCGTTGCTTCTGGTGTTGTGCCACTTCTTCCGGTGTCGGAACTAGTTCTCCTTCCGGAGTATAAAAGCGTAAATTTTCTTGATAAACCCCTAAATATAAACCTAACTGTTGACTCCACAACCAGCCTTGGGGATTTGGTTCCAGCGGTTGATATTTACCATCAAGTAAATGATACCCTGAAAACTCTAAGGTTTCCGGGTCAAACCAGAAGTAATCTGGTGTGCGAAAGATTTCTTGGTAAATTTGTTTTTTTAAGCCTTTATCAGTGTCGCCTGTGCTAGCCGAGAGAATTTCGATAATTATCCCTCTTCTGTCACTTTCCGGGTATTCTGAATAAAAGAATGAACAGAAAAAACCCTGAAAGGTAAGTAGGGCAATGGATGTAGAGTTAC
>NZ_JBALCN010000054.1:0-7024 GCF_036919615.1 Nostoc sp.
TGACAATCGTCTGCCCATCCGGGCTAATGGCGACAGAATTGACCCTACCCTGATCACCACGGAAGGGTTCAGCCAAGGGCTGACCTTGGAAATTCTACAACCGCACTATGCCGTCACTACCCCCACTGACAATCGTCTGCCCATCCGGGCTAATGGCGACAGACCAGACCTCATCCTGATGACCACGGAAAGGAGTTAAGATATCCATCGCTTGTTGCAGTCTATTCTGAACTGGAGTGAGAATTTGCTCTGGCATTTTCTCCAGATTCTCACCTATGACTTGTATTGCCATAACTGAAGCTTTGAGGGGTTGGACAGGGAGTATTTTCTTGATAGTTTCTGTTTTCTTTTGCAAAGATTTTTTAATGCTGTCTTGGAGAACAAATTTCCGGTCGGCTCTTTGTTTTTCTTCATCAGCAAGGCTGCGCTGATAAAAGTCCTTGGCTTGAGATGATAAATCAGGCTCTAACTTTTCCCAATTTTTTCGCACCTCTGCTAACAATCCTCTTGGCATGAGGTATTTTTCATCTTCTTCCTTGTGCAACCACTCTCGCAAAGCATCGGCTAATTTATCATCTAACCGCCGTAAGTCTCGGTCTTGTTGTCGCCATTCTCGCAATTTCTGCCAACCATCAATTAAAGCTTCATGGGCTAAATCAATCCAAACTTCTTCTCTGGCTTCTGTGTCAGTTACTATTAAACGTCCTTGGATTAGTTTTTCTATAACTTGATTGATTGCTTGCTGCTCATCTAGGTTTTCACCAGCAAGATTTAACAATTCCTGTTTTGGTTGTCGCTGTCGGGTATCCTTGTCTTCTGCACCAGTACGCACCAATTTCAATAAAATCCGCTTGACCCAAGGTTGCTGCTGTTTGGTGAAACTTGTATACAAATTTTCTGCATGACGGTTCAACGCCCCAATGACTCCACCTAGTTCGTTAAACTTAGCAATTGTTAACTGGTGAGTTGGTTTATCGCGCTGTTCCCAAACTTCAGTCAGGGCAAACTGTAATAATGGTAAGCAGCCTTTCTCTTGCCCTACTACTTCTTGCTGGATCGTTCCCAATAATCCCGTTTGCAACTGATAGCCTTGTAACCTCGCTGGGGATGCGATCGCTTCTTCTAATTCTGCCCCTAGTAATGGCGGCATATACACCGCTTGTTCCTGAATTAGTTGTGTCAGCGATTTATAGTTCAAACAGTATTCCAGAAAATCAGCTCGCATCGTGGTGACAATTGCTAACCGCCCTTCAGAAACTTGGGTTAACAACTCAATAAATCGCTGTCTTTCTTCTTCCTGAGAACCAAGGGTAAAAATTTCTTCAAATTGATCTACCACCAATAAGCAACGCTCAGAACCAGTCAGCCTAGAAATTACGGTAGATAAACCTTCTGTGTCAATGAGAGCCGAGATTTCCCTAATTTCCGTGCGTTCAAATAACTGTGTAAAGGCTCGTTTTAACTCTGCTAAAGGTTGAACTCCAGGCAAAATTGATTCTAAGATTCGCCAACCATTTTTTTCTAACACTGGAATCAAACCTGCCTGCACAACGGAAGATTTACCACTCCCCGAAGCGCCAATGATGGAAATAAAGTTAGCTTGAGTGAGTTTTTGTTGAATTAAGCTAACTACTTTTTGCCGACCAAAAAAGAACTTGGCGTGTTTTTTGTCAAAAGCTTGTAATCCCCGATAGGGAGATTTTTCACTCACCACCGCAGCCGCTACCTGATTCTTTGCTGAATACCAAACCAAAGGAATTGACCTACCGCCACCCATGTAAATTGCTTCTTGTCCACTTCCGTTGAGTTCCCGCGATACAAAGCTCATCAAGTCGTTGGCATTGACTTCTCCTCTAGTACCCTTAGCTTTATCTTCAGACAGTCCTTTGATGACGGCTTTGGTGAAAATCCCACCTTCGGCATCTTCACGCGCTCTTTCAAAAGCGCGGGAGGCTGTAATTAAGCAGTAGTCTTGTTTGCTATTGAAAACGGAGAAACCAGAGTTGATAAAACTTCTCTCTAATAAAGAGCCAGCATAGCAGCAATCCAGCAGTACTACCAAACTGCTGAGTTGAGATTCACTGATTAACGTGTTGAGTTCATCAAAGGGGATCGCATTTTGCCCCTCTTTATTGCAATCTGAAGTAGCCAAATATCCCTTCTTTATACCTGTGTGGCTAGTTGCTTCAAATCCATGTCCGGCAAAATAAATTAATGCGTCCGCACGTTTGGCTTTTTCTAACAAAAATCTTCTCAGTTCTTCTCCGAGTTCTTTACCATTTAACTTTTTATCAGGTGTGATTTGCCAGCGATTCTCACTCTCGATTAACTTGCCAGGTAAACGCTGAACATCAAATCTACCTTGTTCGCGCAGCAGTTGGGCGATGTGTTCAGCATCATTGACAGCCTTTGGTAGGTTGGTGAAATTGTCATACTTAGCAATTCCCAACACAAGTGCATATCTAGCCATATAATCTAACCTGGCATCTGTTTTGGACTAATCTTACTAAGAATAACTTCAAGAGTAACTGAGACTATTATGTCAGAAGTGCAACGTTTAATTATCAAAGAAGACGATCAAGAGTACGAAATCTACGTAGAATCAAATACGGCTCCTGAGATTCCAGAGGAAGAGGAACCGGGATACCGTGATGGTTTACCCGCGCTAAACATTCACGAATTTCAGGGCAGAATTCGTAATTATGCCAAGTTAGCTGTTGGTGCATTCAAGAATTTACCTGACGCTGAGGAGGTAACAGTTAAGTTTGGCATCAAGCTGGGTGGGAAAACTGGCATTCCGTTTTTAACTGAAGGGTCGGCGGAGAGTAATTTTGAAATTGAGGTTAAGTATAAGTTTCCAGAGAAGAAGCCATAAATAGCAATAGTTGGATTATCGTGCTTACCCATATCACGCCCGGAAATAAATTTCCAGGCTCATAGCGCAAGTCCACTCAAGTGGACTGAAATCTTTCCTTAGTTTTCTGAAGAGGACTTTAGCTATTAGCAGATGAATTTAATTCCCCTGCGGGATGACAACGAAGCTCATGATTTGGGACATCTTTATAGTGTCGGCTAACCTAATTATTACAGAAGCGATCGCCTTTGATTCATCATCATTCACTCATAGAACACGAACTTCCGAGTTCAAGGGGTGAGCGATGTCTTCGACGGGCTACGCCTACGCCCTCCACTCACTATCATTCACCTTTGAATCTCGGACGTTGCTGTTCAAAGCTCAAAGTTTTGTGTTCTCATCTCGAAATTTCATGTTCTGAGAGTGAAGCTTGGAGTTCAGAACTCGGAACGCCGAGCAATTTACTCAAACATCCGAGTTTTAATCTGCAATGTTGCATCTTTGAAGTGCAATTAGCGAGCTATTTTCTACAACGCTGCTGCTTGAGGCTTGGATTTCCGAGATTTACGGGCGAACCTTTGCCCCATTTCCTCAACTACTCCATCTAAACCAGCACCTTGTCCACTAGCTTTGGCATAGTTATACACCTGCAAGGCGGCTGCATAAGCTTCACTACCCACCGCTAGCGAAGTATCATCCAGCAACTCTTGTAATTGTGACAAAGACAGCAATACTGGATATAAAGCTTCAAATAATTGAACGTCTTTCCGCATCTCATTAAGGTCAAACGATCGCGGTAAAAACTCTGGATTTTGTGTCGCCACCTCTAATGCTTTGCTGACAAAGGCGCGGCTTTTATCTCCCATTTTGGGTAAAGCTTTTCGCTCCTCGTTACTTAAATCAATCAAAAATGGTAGCTTTTCTTTAATTGTAGCGATCGCTTGCAACACAGTATCTCTCTCTGATTGCGCTAGTGTTGCACTAATTGGGGCTGTGGACATAAAAATTAGTCTCTAGTAGGTTGCTTAATTTTAGAGTGCCCACATATATAACAAAATTACCAAGTTCAAAGCTTCAACAACACGAGGTAGGGGCACGGCATTGCCCATTGGTGTCAACTTAAGCTCAAACGCTTATCCCACAGGCGTTTTACCCCCCTTAATCCCCCCTTTCCAAGGGGGGAAAAAGGAATCTAGTTCCCTCCCCAATACATCGGGGAGGGTTAGGGTGGGGTGACGCGGTGAGTAACCGTAAGTGAATGAAGTCAATATCACCTCTTCACAAGGGTTTCACGTTAAGTTGACACCAATGGGCATTGCCGTGCCCCTTGAGAAAAATCGCACATCACGCTAGTCTTCATTGACGTAACTGCACGCTGTAACATTAGGCGATGACAAATCAACTCTCTCCAGAAATTCCCTCTTGCACTTGGAGCCGTCCCATCGGCTTGGGCTGGGACAAACCTTATACCGTCCGCTACGCAAGTAATATCGATGATGGCCCTTGGCATGGTATGCCTTTAGGTGGCTTTGGTGCAGGTTGTATCGGTCGTTCTTCACGGGGAGATTTTAACCTGTGGCACATCGATGGCGGTGAGCATACCTTCAAAAACGTCCCCGCCTGTCAATTCAGTGTGTTTGAATCTTATGGTACATCTTCCCAAGCCTACGCTTTGTCTACGCAAGCGCCCGATGATAGCACTCTCAAGGCTTGGCAGTGGTATCCGACACTTCCCGGCACGGAGGGGACGGGCAATTATCACGCCCTATACCCGCGTAGCTGGTTTGTGTATGAAAATGTATTTCAAGTCCAGTTGACCTGTGAGCAATTTTCACCAATCTGGGCAGGTAATTACCAAGAAACTAGCTACCCTGTAGCGATATTCCTCTGGAATGCCCACAACCCCACAGATGCACCTATTACTCTGAGTATTATGCTCACTTGGCAAAATATGGTGGGCTGGTTTACAAACGCCCTCAAATCTCCCCAAGTGCGAGTGCGCGATGATGGTAGTCCGGTTTACGAATACCAACCGCGCTGGGGCAAAAGTCAAGGTAACTATAACCAAATAGTTGAAAATACACAACAGTTTGGCTGTCTTTTCAGTCGGATTGGTAGTAATGAACCATTGCAGGAAGGTGACGGAACCTGGTGTATTGCGACGCTGAAGCATCCCCAAGTGGAAGTATTTCACCACAGTCAGTGGAATCCGGAAGGAACAGGTGAAGAGGTGTGGCAAAGCTTTGCTAAAGATGGTTCTTTGCCTAATTATCTTGATGCAACTTCAGCAACAGAGAATACACAATTAGGGGCTGCGATGGCTACGCCGGCCGCAGGCATCGCACTTCGTTTTACTCTCCAACCAGGCCAAACTCTGGAAATCCCCTTTGTTGTCGCTTGGGATTTGCCGATCACAGAATTTGCGGCTGGAGTAAACTATTACCGCAGATATACAGACTTTTGGGATAAAAGTGGTAACAATGCTTGGGCGATCGCATCTACCGCCCTACAAGAATACCAAACCTGGCGATCGCAAATTCAAAGTTGGCAAAAACCGATTCTCGATCGGGAAGATTTACCTAACTGGTTTAAGATGGCTTTATTTAATGAGCTTTACGACCTCACTAACGGCGGTACTCTCTGGAGTGCAGCATCGGAACTTGACTCCATCGGTCAGTTTGCGGTGCTAGAGTGCTTAGATTACCGTTGGTATGAAAGTCTAGATGTACGATTGTATGGCTCTTTTGCCCTGCTGATGCTGTTTCCAGAACTGGAAAAGTCAGTAATGCGGGCATTTGCACGGGCAATTCCTAAAGGTGATGATACTCCCCGAATAATTGGCTATTACATGACAATTAAGGCAGAAAGTCCGATCGCAGTTCGCAAAGTCGCAGGTGCAACACCCCACGATTTAGGCGCACCGAATGAACACGTTTGGGAGAAAACCAATTACACCAGCTATCAAGACTGTAATTTATGGAAAGATTTAAGTAGTGATTTTGTCTTGCAAGTATACCGTGATTTTCTGCTCACGGGTGCTGACGATGTAGAATTCTTAGCAGATTGCTGGCCTGCGATCGTTCAAACCCTCGATTACCTGAAAACTTTTGACCTTGATGGCGATGGGATTCCTGAAAATTCTGGCGCACCCGATCAAACCTTTGATGATTGGCGGTTACAAGGTGTCAGCGCCTATTGTGGAGGGTTGTGGTTGGCAGCACTGGAGGCTGCGATCGCTATTAGTGAGGTTTTATTCGAGAAAAACCTTGTGAATCTAGGGGACTTAGTAGTAAAAAAATCCATCTATCAAGCTTTGTTGGCAAAATCTCGCCCCATTTACGATGAAAAACTCTGGAATGGGCAATATTATCGACTTGATAGTGAAAGTGGTTCTGATGTGGTAATGGCAGATCAATTGTGTGGACAATTCTACGCCCGTCTGCTGGACTTACCTGATATTGTACCGAGCGATCGCGCCCTCTCTGCCCTAAAAACTGTTTATGATGCTTGCTTTTTGAAATTCTGCAATGGTGAGTTTGGTGCTGCGAATGGTGTTCGTCCTGACGGTTCACCAGAAAACCCCAAAGCTACTCATCCCCTGGAAGTCTGGACAGGTATAAACTTTGGGCTGGCGGCTTTTCTTGTGCAGATGGGAATGAAGGATGAAGCGTTTAGGTTGACGCAAGTTGTGGTGCAGCAAATTTACGACAATGGTCTGCAATTTCGCACGCCTGAAGCTATCACCGCAACTGGTACTTTCCGCGCTAGCACTTACTTACGGGCAATGGCGATTTGGGGAATTTACTTAGTTATTAATTGATTGGCTATCAAAGCGGTTCTCGTTTTGATGCAACACAGATAGGGTAGCACAGCTGGGCTACCCTATTTACGAATGTCTACATTAGGCGACTCACTCGCCAGACTATTATGATCGCCATTTGTTTCAACCGCGCTAGTTTATCAAAACCCACTGCTATAGCAACGGACAGAAAGCTTAGGACAAAAATAAATTCACAATGTACGCTTGTTGAAGGTGTTTAACGCCAACTTGTCCTAACGGCTTTGTCCACTGCTATAACCCTCTTCTGTCACTTTCCGGAATAAGCAAGTAGTAAATAAGCTAAATCATCCAGAAGCATAACAGGGTTTAAATTGATTCATGGCAGCAAT
>NZ_JBALCN010000055.1:0-30580 GCF_036919615.1 Nostoc sp.
TATTAAAGGACGCAAATCATCTTAAGTCCAAAGGATTGGTTCGCGATGAGCTATCGCGAACCAATCCCCTTTTCCACATCCCGTGAAAAGTCAGAATAACACTCACGTAGACAGCCGATTAACCATCCTTGAGGCTTACGAATTACTTGATGTCCACCACTCTTGACAAAGTGCTTAAGAGCATTGCGTACATCTTCAATATCAAATTCCAAGAGATGTCTAGTTGTTCGTTTATTTGGGTCAAAGTATATTTGGTACTCAGCACAAGCAGTCAGTATGTCGTGTTGCTTTTCTAATTCTTCAAACTCGGCTGTGGTAGGAGTAAGACTATTGCTGCTGCTGTTAACTCCCTGTTCGGCATTACTATCATTTGAGGCGTCTATTTTGTAACTAGAGTTATTCTTTTGGAAGTTTTTTTCTCGCGGCTTTTTAGGTGGATTTAACCACGACAATGGTCTTACAAGTAACTTTGATATTTTCCAACAGTAGCGTTTAATTACTTGTAGAACACGGCATGATACCAGTATTTCAAATATCTTTTTCAGGTAGTTGTGAGCGTATGGTCTACCTCTAGACTTGGCTACCCAAGTATTAAATTCTGATAAATCTGGCTCGATCTCGCTGGCAATTTGGCCTTGTCTCATTAGCCACTGCCAGAGGATTTTTGCTGCTGGTGGAATATGGTGTTGGTAACAGTATGCGTCGTGTTCTTCCGTCCACGGAAGATTGTTTTTAAATGGGTTTTGTGTCATGATTACTATTGCTATTGTCTTCAGAGAGCCACCATGATCGCGAAATCACCCGGTGGCTTTTTGGTTTTCCTAGTTCATTGAACGTCGAGCTTTACGGCGTGATTGGCTTTTTACTGTTGCCGCTCTCTCTTTGAGCCGCTCCACTAGTTCGGGGTTATCTACAAAGAGTGTTGGCAAATGATGTAATGCAATTGCTGCGACCTGTGTGGCTTCGTCGAGGTTCAATTCTGGGTCAATGCTTTGAACGTAGTTGACAAAATTATCTAGTTGGTAAATGGCTAGACTTCTTGCGTCAACTAACTTTGATGAGATTATTCGTTTAGGCATTGTCACTTATTCTCCGCAGGATTGTAAACCAGTCGAATTGGTGCGGAGCAGGTTTGTCTGGGTCTCCAGCTATCAGTAGTGCTGCACTAAAAATTTCTGGTTTTTGGGTAAACAAATCAGGTAGTGCCATGATTATCATCTCAGCTAATCTTTGGGCGTGCTGGTCTGAGGTGATTACCGGTATCTGGGTTTTGATGAACTCCACCAAGGGGCGGACTGCAATAACTAGGTCATCATTATTGGTCATTGGGCATTGGTAATTGGTCAACTCGCGATGCCTTCGGCGGGCGGAGCCATCGCACTTCCTCAGAAGCGGGGGCCCACACCGCGATCGCAAAAACGAATAGCTTTAAAGCACTTTTTTACGCACAAATCACACTCCAGCTTGATTTTTGGGTACGATCGCACCCCTTCCCCCAAAAGCGCGATCGCACTTTGCTTTTTAGTTATTGGTCATTGGTTATCTGTCGCTTGTCGTAGTCAAAGCGTGGACGCCTAAGTTGTTTCCAGTCATCAGGCAGATCATCTATCTCCTTAATGTTTAGGTCTTTACATAGAGCCTTTAATTGAGCAAGTGACATACCGTCGTCAGCAACGGCAGTGACATCCATACGCATTGATTTAGCTAAATCCTTGAGGGAAGCGCCTAGTTCACGAGCTAAAGCAATCGCATTGTCGAAACGTGGCATTTTTCTTCCGCTCTCCCAATCGCCAATAATGCGAATGCCTACACCCAATCGCTGGCTTAACTGCGGTTGAGTCAAATCAGCACTTTCTCGAAGTGTCTTCAAAGTCGGCGGTTCGTTTTGTGAGTCTGAGTTCATGTTAGCACCATAGTGCTAGCACTTGAGTGCTTGACATAAAAAACGTCTTGCACTAAAGTGCTAGTTAGAGAGTAATTAAAAGCGCAGGATCAAAGAGTCTAACCTGGGGGTTAGCTAATAATCCTGCCTTTTGTTTTAGTCTCTCACTCACATGCAAACCTGCTGTGATCCCGCTCCCCAACGCCTAGACCTTGCGTTGCAATCGGAGCAAGCACCCGTGCCACCTTGCGCGGAAACACCCTAGAACTGACCGAAAACCAAGATTGATGGAGGTAAAGGCAAACAAAAAACGCTCAAAGCCAGTAATAACAAGCTTTTCACTAAAATGACTGCGGCGCGATCGCAGTAGTTAAACACCTGTATACACGGGTTGAAGTGTCACTTAAGACCTATTTAAGTGCCGCTTAAGCTTGACTATAGCCCCAGTATGCAGCTACTTAAGACCCACTATGACCCTAGTATGCAATGACTATGGAAGCACTAGAAGCCACTAGTAATGGCACTAAAGTACCTCATACCGAGGATAAGACCGATGAAAAGCCCAAGAGGACAAGGCGATACTTGCCATCTTTACCCAGCGCTGCCTCCGCCGCAGACATGAATCAAGTTGAGTATTCCGGACTAGCTGACAGAACAGCAATCGAATGGGACTCCCTGAGAAATTACGAAATGTTCAGTCTTTCGCCGGATGGTTCATTTCCCTTGATGAAAGTCAGTCGTAGCAAAGCTGTTCGACTTGCGGATCGACAGGTGCTCATGGCTGGCGGCGGTCGCTGCTTTCGAGTTTCGTTATCTAACCACCCAACACAAAACAAGCCCCAGTCATAACCTGGAGCTTGTTCGACGGTGTTTAACACCGTCTGCTACCTAACCAAAATTTACCATGACTAACCAACCATTAACACCCAAAGAACAAAAAGTAGTTGAGGGATTTGAAAAAGCTCGTCCAGGACTCGGCGCTGTTGCAGAAAACAACATTCGCAACAACGACAAAACTGGCTGGGCCGAAATCATCGCCGACACCCCAGAATCCGAGTTGGTAGTCCGCGAGGGTTCATCGACTAACACCTTTATCTACAAGAGGATCGGCGGATGACACCACTTATCAAACTAATTAACGATGCCTCACTACTACTTGATGAAATTGCGGAGCATCCAGACTACAAACTCCTTGTAGCCAAAGGATATTACCCAGACCTGACTCTAGGTGATGCACAAACAGCACTCGACTACCTTTGCTGTGAAGCCGATCCACCAGTCATTGCGGTTCCTGAAATTCCTGAAGTTGAGGTGAGGGAATGACTCAAGAGCGTAGTCCGTGGTTAGAAGGTGCGATCGCAATCAGCGATGCGCTCAAGTTAGAGCCGCCAGAAGTACAAGAGTCGATCCGGCGGATGAATCGTAAAACCTACCCAGAAACGAGTAAGGCAATTCAAGAAAGGGAGCAGGGGACAGAAGGCACAAAATCGGAGGCTAAGGAATGAATCAAATTTTCATTCTCATCCTCACCCTATCAGCGCTGATCATTGGCATCATTGCACTTTGTAAAGAGCAAACTCAACACCTTTTTTACCTAAAAATAGAGGTGCAGTATGGCAAATGACCTAATAGATATCAAAGTAGCGTCACCTCCCAGAACTGCCAATGCCTACACCTGGGTAGAGATGCGCTTGCCAGATGGTAAAACTTTACTGCGTTACTGTGCCTGGGGAGTGGGAAGAGTTATATTTTCCGTGTCACTATTCTCAGTTAATGTTACCCGCGCTACTCTGAAATTCGGTATTTGGTTATGTGACGGTTTAGAAGGTGGAGTTAAACGCTTGCTGAAAGTGTACGATGCTCTCCCCTACGCTGGCACACCCATGACCCAAGTCATTGAAGCGTCGGCTGTTCCAGTCGATGAACCACTGGAAATCATCACCGATATCATTGCCGCCATTGAGGGTAAACAGGTGATGATCATTGGTGAAATGGGAACAGGGAAAAGCACCTTGGCTCAATACCTCGCCTACACCATCGGCGGTGCGGTGAAAGTCTATGAGTGCGAAGGCACTCCCACCGATTGGTCGGGTTTGTCAGTCATCGGTCGCGGTGAGAACTGGGTTGCAATCGACCGGGGAATGGCTGAGGATCTGGAGGATTTGAGTAATCAAATGAAGATCCGCAACGAACGCGGGGATGCAGCATTAGCCAGCACCGAGCGCGTGATCATCGTTGAGGAGTACCCCGAGCTGGTTTCAAAAGTAGGCAGTTCCGGCGAATGGCTCGAACGCCATGCCAGGAGGGGAAGAAAAGCGCGGCGTTTCACCATACTGTTATCGCAATATGATCGCGTGGCCGCCTGGGGACTTGAGGGTAAGAGCGATTTAGCCGATGCTTTCTTCCGTATTCGCCTGGGTAAAAAGGCGATCGCCCACGCCAAATCCTTGAAAAATGAGCAGCTTATTAACTGGTTAAAAGCCGACCAGTCACACTGCTTAATTGACGATCAGCCTTTAAAACTCCCGCCATACAGGGAGATGAAAGCCGCAACAGTTCGCGGTGGTTCAACTATAGTCCAACCATCTGCCAACAATGCGATCAACCCCGAAAAACAGGTTGAAAATGACCTCAAACCCGCTCCAGAGGCGGATTTAGAGGAAAATTGTTCGGAAAACGATCGGGTACTTTGGCGGTTAATTCAACGCTTTGGAGGTGGAAAAAGTGATAGTACGATCGTGACGGAAGTCCTTGGCTTCACTGGCAAGCGCTACTCTGAGGGTGCAGCGCTGTTGGAGCGACTCAGGAGGCAGTTCAGAGGATGATTTAGCGATCGCGTTTTGTGGAAGGAGTGCGATCGCTGCTAAAAAAAATCAATTCAAACAAGTAGAAAATAGCACACACCTATGAAAATTGAAACTATCACTTACAAGCGAGTCAAAAATCTAGGAAATTTCCAGACTGAAACGATGGAAGTCACCGCAGTCTTAGACCAATATGACGAGCCAGATCAAGTTAGTGAACAACTTCGGGAATGGGTGAAGAATCAACTTTTCCCACCAGCACCTACGCTGGTTCCCACTGAAACCGATGATTTTTAGGCGATTGGAAAATCATGACCAAACATGACACTTGGGTGAAACTCAAGCCCGGTAATCCTTACGAGCCAATTTTGGATTTTTTTCCAGACGGGATGATACCAATGCGTGACCCGTTCCCCCTGGAGCGAACCGTTGGCCAAAATGGTGAAGAGGTGGCGCTGTGGATAATCGACGTGGAGCGCCTTAGCAGCATTCAATTTCAAATCCTAGTCCAAGCTATTGCCATCAGTTGTAAAGCTGATGCAATTGAAGTTGCGGCGGAAGCAGAACTAAAAGGTGGACTTGCCATGAATAGCAAGTGGGTTGCTTCTATGCAGTGTTGGGTTGAAGGCTTCGCTCGTGCTAAAGAACTTGCTGATTTTTTGTCAACTGCACCAGATGTAGGAACTCCTGAAGCGGCTATAGCATTTCAGGAATTTTGCAACAGTCAGTATGAGCGATGGGTTGAGGGCAATCAGGAGCCGCCGCCAATCAACTCCATTGACGATATCCACCCCTCTTTTCGCACGCCAGAACTGGAACAGTTGATCCAAATGCTTCAAATTGAGCAAGTTATTCAGCAGGGTGCTTACTCACTTTTCGATGTTCTCACTGGTCGAGCAACAGTTAATGCTCTTAACATTATCAACCCGGAAAACTCATACTCATTAGTTGGCGACGACGAATTTGATGAAGATGAAATTTATGAATGAAAATTTAGAAATACCTAACAACATCTCCCAACCAGATCCAGCCTGGGATTACTACATTGAATGGCACAAATTAATTAGAGCTAAAGCTCAATTAGATAAATTAATTGAGTTTATGTCAAAAGTTGAAAGTGCCACAGAAGATAGCCAAAAAATATTGGAACAAGACCTACAAGCAATTACTAACACTATTGAAAGCATATAACCGCCTGATGAGGCTGCCTGACACAGTAGCTGAAACTCTGGGATTACTCCCAGAGTCGCGGGTTGTGTCCAAAACACCCGCCCCACTGTCTCTAGGGAGTGGGGCGTTAACCTTGAATTGCACACCCAGAAAGTGGGGTGTTCATACGTTCAAGCGCACCTTTCCTAGAGCTACCGGGTTAAACCCAGCGTTAAGAGTGAATCGCGCCCCTGTTTTTGGGGTGTTAGGAGGATTCGAGCGTCAAAACTGGGTCTTTTAACTTATTCGTGTTCGCAGCACGAATACCAGAAAACTCCAATTTCTCAGCAGAACCATGACAATTAAATCGATTACATCATTGGGAGTTGATGTTAGTAAGTCAAGCGTAACTTGTCATATTTTAACACAATACCCTGTAGGTGGATTGAAGACTTATTGGCAAAAAACTAGAACTAAAGCTAATACTTTATTTCCCAGTTTTTACTCTAGTCCTAACCCCAAAACCAACCAAAAATCAGCTTTTGATTTTGCTGATTACGTCAAATCAAATCAACCTGATGTAGCCATTCTGGAGCCAACAGGGAATCATTACTCAAGGGTTTGGGCCCGAATTCTAGAAAGCTTAAGAATCAAAATCCTTTGGGTTGGTCATATTGAATTGCGGCGTTACCGGGGCGGGAAGAATCTACCCAATAAATCTGACGAGGCTGATGCTTTGGCTATGGCTGCCTACGCTCAAGATCAGGATAAGTATCTAGAATCTGGTGAATTAAACGAGCGCCAATTTCTGATGCACCGCCCGTACCCAATTGACCAGCTCCGCGAACTGGTGCAGCAACTCGAACACCTTAATCGTGTTCAGTCACCAATTATCAACTACACTCGCCAGATGCTAGCGTGGCAATTCCCAGAAAAAGCACACAGTAAAACTAAAAGCACTAAGCCTGGAAACGTCCCACCGCTGTGGGGTTGGTTAGCGCAACGTGAAAGTCAAGTACACCCACCGAATTACAAATCGATAACCAAAAAATACCAAGAATCAATAGCTGTACAACTTGCACTGGAGATAGATCCGCTTGTGCGGCTGCACGCTCACTGGCTTTGTGATATCCACATCGAGGAGCAGCGCCTAGAAGGTCAACTTAAGGCGCTTCTCAACGATCCGCAATTCCAAATCTATAACCAGATTTTTGACCAGTTTAATTTTGGGCTGAGAATTCGCGCACGCCTCTTGAGTCGGATCTACCCGTTTGAAGCCTTCCTGACCAACGGCAAACCGTTGATTGAGCGAGAAGTGCGGGAAGTGAAGAAGAAGCAAGTCACCCGCAAACACGGTAAATCTGTAGTCAAGTTTCTTCCCGGCGATGTCAAACGGGTTAAGCGCAACCGTTCAAGGGACGCTTTCAAACTCAGACTTGGTATGGGCACAGTCCTAGAACAATCGGGAGACAGCCTAGTTGAAGTTGGCAGTGGCTCGTCACTGTGCCGAATGACCTTTTGGCAGTACGTGATTACCAAAATTGAAATCGACGGGCGCTTACCTGATAATCCTATAGGTAACGAAATTTCTCTTTACAAAGACACGCTCAAAAACAAGGTGGATGCTTCTGGAAAGCAGCTGCTCAACGGCAAACACTTACAAAATAAGCTGATGTCTAAGGTTGCCAATATGTTGTTTCGGGAGTTATCAAGAGCGATCGTGGTTCATAAGCAAAACTAGTTAAGCATCCAGTGAACACGATCGCAGTGTCCACTGCACTAATGAAAATGTGACAAAAAGGGAATTATGCCCAAAAAGGCAGCAGCCGATACCAAGGGGTTATCAGCTGCAAATTCGAGTACAAATCAAATTTGCGTCTATTATACTCAGAAAATTTTAAATTGTTAGAGTGAACGTAGCAGAGAGCATCTCGGTCAATCCGCTGCACTGACTTTCGCTGCTTCTGGCACCGATCGCCTCCCTATACCTAACGAGGAACTCAGTTCGGTCACAGCTGCGGGATACGCCGGATACGCGATCTGCCGAAGGCAGCAGTGAAGCGTATCGCCCCCGACCATCCGCTTAAAAAGGCTTGTAGTATGATGTAGGCTCCAAGTTCTACTTTTGTTGCTGCTCTAGCAGATTTAAGGACTGGGCTAACTGGGAAGGAATATCATTGGGAGCCAGCATCACCTCAATCAATACACATCTTCCCTCAGTCTGAGCCTGCGCCGCCTGCGTCAGGGCTGTCTCTAACTCTGACTCAGTAGTGACGCAAAGACCCAATGGCTTCTGCATCTGTGTGAAGATCGTCGCCAGCTGATGATAGTTCCAGGATTGAAGTTCGTTATAGTGCATCTCGTTCCCATCTACCCGCATCGCGTTCTCAACCTCATAGTGGCTATTATGAAGCAAGAAGATGATGGGGTCTAGTCCTTGGCGTAAGATAGTCGAGAGTTCCTGTGCAGTCATTTGGAAGGCACCATCTCCAACCACAAGCAGGTGGCGGCGGCTCCGAGCTGCTAGGTGCGTCCCAAGGACAGCCGGTACTGTATAGCCAATCGCCTCCCACGTGCACTGAGTCACGATCCTGGTGCGGGCTGGCATCGAAACCCCTGTAGCCCCAACAGTACACGTACCCAGCTCGACGACGAGGACATCATCTGACTGAAGGAAATCACCGAAGCGCTGCCACAAGCGATCTTGCTTGATGGGAGTATTGTGTTGTGGCTCAAAGGGCACAGAGGTGGTGCGAGCCTTTTGGGAACTAAAGGCGAACTCGCGGTGGGGAACGTGCCGGCTTAACTGCATCAGTACGTCACGCAGAGTCACATTCGGATAGTGAGAGGCTGCGATCGCCGCGCTGTTGATCTGGAGATCCACAACGTCAGGCGATTGCAAATTGAAGGCGGCACGTCCATTATTCGTTTCATCGTGCTGAATACCCAGGCGCAGCAGCAGATCGGCTGATTCGATCAGTTGATTGACAGCACCTTCCATCCCTGCCTGGTATGTCCCAAGATACTGCGGGTGGGTTTGGTCTAGGAAAGCCGACTTGCCTGTAAAGGTTGCCGCAAAAGGAATGCCACTCTTAAGGGCGAAAGACTCAACCAGCTCTGTCAAATGATAAGAACCCACTGGAGAATCAATAAGCATCGCGGGGCACTGTGCAGCACTGAGCAATGGCAGCAAGCTCTCCAGCAAGGCTGCGAGTTGCGTTTGATCGCTTAGAGGCTCAGACAATGCCAGCTTTTCTGTGGGAGGTTGAGCGGGCAGATCTCCCACATCGTTGGGAAGCTGAACATAAACTGGCAGCTTCTCAGACCAACATGCCTGAAGGACGCGATCGATTTCTTGACAAGTATTCTCCCGTGTGAGGAGCGCCTGAGCCACCGTGAATTCTTTGTAGATCCTGGGAAAAATACTAAAATCCCCGTGCAGGCTGTGGTGTGTAGACAGTCCGTTCTTCAATGCCTGAGTGGTAGGATGACCAGCGATCGCCACCACCGGAACCCATTCGGCATAGGCACCCCCAACACCGCAAGCCGCACTTAATTCTCCGACTCCACAAGTCACCACAAACGCACCAATACCTCGAATACGTGCATAACCATCGGCAGCGTAGGATGCGTTGAGTTCATTACAGGTACCGACCCACGAGATATCCTGATTCCTCTCAATGCAATCCAGCAAAGGGAAAGCATAATCTCCTGGCACACCGAAGATGTGACCAAGGCCCAATTCCTTGAGCCGATCCAACAAATACGAGTTTACTGTGTACTCTGTAGACATGTTGATGTTCCTTTTTTTCTTTCAAAGTTATGTGGTCGATATGACCCCCAATGCACCATCAAATTTTGTAGGCGTTGAAACGCCTACGGCACAAACCAAGGGTCAGTCTACTGAAACGATCTCCCCACTTTAAGAACAGGGTTGATTCGTTTTCTATAACAAAACACTCAAGCTTTCGAGTCCATGTACCCTGATGTTGGGAAGTGGTTTGAGAGGCTCTTTTGAGTCAACGCGGAGGTTCGGAAATTCTGAGAGTAAAGCTTCGATCCCAATCTTGGCTTCTAGTCGAGTTAAAGGTGCGCCCAAACAGAAATGAATTCCATTCCCAAAGGCAAAATGTTTATTCGGTTCTCGATCAATGATGAAGCGATCAGCATTCTCAAAGTGATGTTCATCTCGATTGGCACCAGCTAGCCAGGGATGCACAGCTTGCCCTTGAGGAATTGTCTGGTCTCCAATTTGGGTTTCGACTTGCGTGAATCGATTCAAAAAAGTAATTGGGGAATAATAACGCAGTACTTCCTCAATTGCACTCGGTAATAGAGACAAGTCATTGCGTAAGCGTTGGTTTTCATCGGGATGCTCATGCAGACACCAAATGGTATTAGTAATTAAGTTAGTTGTAGTCTCATTCCCTGCTGTCAACAGTAGGATGCAAAAATCCACAACTTCTTGTCCGGTCAACTTTTCTCCCTCTTCATAAGCTGCAATTAAATCGCTGATCAGGTCTTGGCCTGGATGGGATTGCCGCTTTTGCAGTAATTGGCGGAAATAGTCAGCCATGTTTTTTATCGCTGTTGGATCGCTAGCTAATACCCCGTCTGACCAGTGCTTGAAGTCTGACCGCTCTTCAAGGGGTACACCGAGAATTTCTCCAATCACGATGATCGGCAGAGGTGAAGAGAAAGCTTGGATTAAATCGACCTGTTTGTGTTGCTTCATTTGATCCAGCAACTCATGAGTCAGTTCGGTAATCCGAGATGCCATAGCTTCGACTCGATTCGGCGTAAACACCTTTTGTACTAGGGTGCGTAGTGACTGATGTTTAGGCGGATCGGTCTGCGGTAAACTCTGAGTAAAATCTTCTCGGCCGAGGGGTTGCGGCGATTTAGATGAAAAGGTTTTCCATTCGCTTAATACTCGTTGCACATCGTCATAGCGAAACACTATCCAAGCTTCCTGCTCTGTGTCATAGAAAATCGGCGCTTCCTCGCGCATTTTAGCCAGCCAGGGATAAGGATTGAGCAGGAATTGTGAATCGGTGGGTCGGAATTGTAAATCGCTAGTCATGACAAATCTCCTTGTGTCAAAAATTGCAAGTTAAAGTGAGTCAGATGCAAGCACTATCTGACGTATCATCTACGAGAGAGAAATCTGTTATGGAATTAGGGAGTCAGCGATAGAGCGATGTCTGCGACAAGACGAAGCGTCTATGCACTGAATCCAGATTTCATCAACATGGGTATAACAAAAATCTCTTGACGCAAACACCAAATTAGGAAAGCGTCGAAATCAAGCCTTTTTAAAACTGTCTTAATTACCAATTACTCTTGTGCTAGTTTCAGCAGAGTTTCAATTACCTGCTTGTGCAAAGATTCCTGCGGGACTCCTAAACCAAAGAGGTAGGCGAAGGATAGACCATTGAGCGCTAGACGAATCAAAGTCGCGATCGCAGGATCGAGTCCACTTGCTTCAATTAGCCGTTGCCAATCAGCAAATTTTTCTTGCCAGGGCTTAAGTAATTCTGGATTTTCAGCAACCGCTGCTAGTAAAGCGGATTGCATTGGACCAGAGTGAGTATTATGATTTTCAAATGACCGGATATAGGCTCTAAGCCAATGTCCTGGTGTTTTCGGTGCATCATCTTGCTCCAATTCATGCTTTAATGATGCTGTCTTTAGATCGATTAGCTGTTGCAACATCCCAGTAATCAAGGCTTCTTTGTTGGGAAAGTGGTAAAGTAATCCACCTTTACTGACACCTGCTTCGCGGGCAACAGCCTCCAACGTCAATGCCTTTGAACCATGAGCTACCATCACTCGCGCCGCTGCTTCTAGCAATGCATTATAGGTGACAGACGGAGATTTTGTTTTTTTGGTAGCAGTCATAGAGCTTGAATGATGGAACTAGATAGATTGTCCGGTAAACACAGTTTATCTGGCAACGAGATTGTTAATATCTTCTCTCATTGCTTCGTCTGTGGGGCAGCAAGCTAGGATTAGATTTATTGGGTAAACTTGCTCTCTTTGAAAATCGGTGGGATGTAATCATACAGTGTAAAGTTTCATCCAACAAATCCGTAGCATGTCGAACCTGCGGATTTTGAGACAGCAGCGAATTGCTTTGGGTTCCCAAAGCAGTTTAATCAAAAAAGGGATTTGCAATTGTGAACATAACATTCTCAATCCAAGATTGATATAGATTGGATTTAAGTGCCTACTATAAGTTTACCGTCTAGACGGTTTATAAAATTGATGATACCGTCCAGACGGTACAGTGTCAACTAGGTAGTTTGAGATTTTGGATAATTGATTCTTAGGGCATGGGTCAAGTATTCCTAAAGGCGACATTAGACCTGCCTTGAAAATCTAGTTATTGAGGGAAATTGGCTAAGAAAAATAAGAAAAGAAATTTGGAGATGCGATCCAGGACTTACGCATTGACAGAAAAACCAAAATAACAGGTATAGTTTTCAAGGCTTATAGCTAGGTTTTTCAATAAGATTTTGGCGATGCCTGCGGCGAGCTACGCCTACGCACCCAATCAACGGTGATTGACAAAGGCCTGAAATAACGTATTTACGTTATGCACGAGATAGTTATTTTGTACAGTGCGTAAGTCCTAGTTATTTCCAAAGTAACATCCAAACGTTGTAACGTGCTTCCTCGCACTCTACGTTAGGAAGTCTGTGCATTTATATTTAGAGCAAGGGTGGTTACTATAGTGACAACTAGTAAGCTACTCTTGCTAGTCTAAGATTACCTATCTATTTATGACAAACACTATTTCAATTACCGATTCCCTGGTTCCTAATTCAGTACCGAAACCAGCAATTATTCGACTAGAAAAGATTTTCAAGATTTATGGTAGTGGCGAAACAGAAGTACGAGCGCTAAATGATGTCAACCTAATTGTGGAACAGGGCGAATATTGTGCAATCATGGGGCCCTCAGGTTCTGGTAAATCCACAGCCATGAATATTATCGGTTGTCTAGACCGTCCCACAGGCGGACATTATTACTTAGATAACCTCGATGTAGCCCAAATGGACGATCGCTCATTAGCACACATCCGTAATAAAAAGCTGGGGTTTGTATTCCAACAATTCCACCTATTGCCCCAACTAACAGCATTAGAAAATGTCATGTTGCCAATGGTGTATGCTAATGTCAACCCAAAAGAAAGAAGCGATCGTGCAACAGTTGCACTGACAAGAGTCGGTTTAGCAAATCGTCTCAACAACAAACCAACTCAGCTATCTGGTGGACAACAACAACGAGTAGCGATCGCCCGGGCGATCGTTAACCATCCTGTGGTACTCTTAGCCGATGAACCCACTGGCGCCCTTGATACGCGCACAACCGAAGAAGTGTTAGACATCTTTCGCGAACTCAATGTCAGTGGAATCACCGTTGTCATGGTAACTCATGAACCAGAAGTTGCTCGTCAAACCCAGCGCATCGTTTGGTTCCGTGATGGTCAAGTGGTACACTCTAATCTGACGCCATCTGACTTGAATCAGCTTGCTGTGTCATAAATTCTTAATTTGCTGACAGCAACATCTATCAAATTCTGTGCTGCAATGGTGACATACAAACACGATCTCGAAAATGTTGATTGGGAGGAGATGAAAGCTACAATCAGTCAAGATAAATTCGACAACGGTAGAAGTGCTGAACAACTCAAAGCATCGTTTGCCAACAGTTATGCCACTTGTATTGCTTATGCAGGCGATCGTATTATCGGCACTGCTCGCGTCCTATCTGACGGTATTTGTAATGCTTACATAGTTGATATTTGGGCATTTACGCCTTATCGTCACCAAGGAATTGCTAGCACAATGATGCGAATCTTATTAGACAAATTGCAAGGTCAGCATGTCTGTTTGTTTACAGATGATTCTATCCAATTTTACAAAAAACTTGGCTTTACCGAAAGAGAAACTTGTCTAGAGCAGATAATCGGTAAATGGTTGGTGAATACATAATTAACAGATAGCTAAATAGCAAGCCTATTTAATTTTTAAGAATTGAAAGCCCCAGATCCCCGACTTCTCTAATAAGTCGGGGATCTTGTTTTTCACGGTTATGGATATGGATTTAGTCTAATTACAAACTTGACGTTTTGCCAGTTTCTGCTTGCGTTGCGATCGGCTTAACATCCGTGTAACCCACTTCACCAGCTATTGTCCGAAACACCGACATTTGTTCTTCAAATTCTAATCCTTCAATTTGGGAAACCAAATCATTAATTTCTTTAGCTGGCTGGTAGCTGCTTGGCAAATCAACTACCGTATCCCCCATAGCTACCGCCCAAGCATACCAAACTAACAGTTGGTTGTTTTCTTTGATCGCTCCATAAGCACGAGAATATTCTGTATCTTTGCGGTTAACTATATCCCGCATGATATCTAGTTGCTGCTCATCTGATAACTCAAAATAGTCTCCTAGCAGAAGTGGTGCTAAGTCTGGTTCGGCAGCAGCAGGAGCAGCTGGAGTGATCGAGTCACCCATTTTTTTATAAACCAAATAGAACCAAGCTAATTTTGCATCGGTATCTAAGGCGTTAAATGCATCCACCAAGGTTTGAGTTTCATTGCTCTGGGCTTGAGAAATATTTTTATCGTAACTTGCAGTCATAATTTTATTTCCAAGGAAATTTTACACGCCAAACTAAGGCTTACCAAAGTTTGAGCATCAAATTCTACTACCTATAGAAAGATTTAAAATAATTTAAAATTTCAGCTTTAATCTACCTTTTAATAGAGGTAAAAGTCTCCCGCTAGAAGCAAGAAAGCAGCAGATTACTTTGCTATAATTGCTACAGAAATAAAAAATTTACCTTAAAGGTTTTAATTATGCCTGATGAAGAAGTGAAGCCCAATTTAAATCAAGCTTCCACCCAGGATGCACAATTAGCTGCCGATAGCATAGCTAGTGGTGAAGAAAAAGCGCCAACGGTGGATTTTGATGCTGATTATGCAGCTGCACAACAATTCAGCGTGAGTGAAGTTGACCGCACAGGTAAAGGTGCAGCAGCAGCCGAAGCAGCCACTGCACCTTACCAGAAAACCTCTCAGCCACAACAGACAAAAACTCAAGCGCAGTCAACTGGTAATCCTGATGATTTTCTAGAGTCAGCAAAGGAAGTTGGGAATTCTGCGACTGAGGGTGTAACTAATGTTAGTGATGATCTAGTAAAACAAGCTTTGGAAAAGGGTGAACGGAAAAATTAAGTTTTCCTGATATTTTCTAGGTTAAGGCAATGTCACAAATATTAAAATTGAAGTTTTCCGCATTGGTAGACATTGCCCACCCTACTGTTTTGGTTAATCGTCAATTGTTAAGATTTTTACTATCGACTTTTGACTATAGCGGTTCTCGGTTGGATGCATTACAGTCTGACCTCTCTCCTAAAAGAAGAAAGGCTTTGAGGCTTACACCCAATGCTACAAGGGTTGGGACTGTTCTTGTTAGGTCTGTATTCCATACAATTGAGAACCGCTATATTAATTAATTAACGACCATTCATCACTTCTAGGAGTTCACTAGGTCGGTGAATTAAATAATCTGGATTTTGCTTGGCTAGTGCTTCCGGTGAGTTAAAGCCCCAAGTCACTGCAATCACTTGGATATTTGCTTTCTTTGACGCTTCTATATCTCTGGTTTCATCTCCGACATAAATAACTTCTTGAGGTTGAAGTTGCTTTTGCCTCAATACATTATTGATTATCGTTGTTTTGCCAAAAATTGTAATTCCTGAGTAGATAAAATCAAACAGGTGATTTAAATCATTGATTGTGAGGAATTGCGTCACATTTTCTTGAGAATTAGAAGTGATAATGCCCAATTTATATCCTTGATTTTGGAGTTCCATTAATGCTTCTTTAATTCCCGAAATTGGCTTTAATTCTGGGATTTTGTTTTTTAATTCCCCTTTAATTTTTTTAACTAGAAAAGGTATCTTAAATAGAGAAACTCCTGAGTACTTAATAATTTCCCTAGATGTTAAGTTCTTGAGTAGGGCTAATTGCTCTGGACTTATATGTATATAACCAAAGTCTACAGCTAGACGATTAGCAATACTTACAAGGGCATCTACTGTATCAGCAATTGTGCCATCAAAATCAAAAATAATTACTTTCGGGGTCATTCTTTCGCCTGGATGCGTCAAGATTAGCTAGGGCGTTGCGTCGTAACATTTCTGGCTTAATCCGCCGCAAGGCAGATGCTGGAAATCGTTTATCCCACTCCTGATCTGAGATTTGGGCTAATTCTAGCAGTTGGGGAGCAATATTCCCAGGATAAGGCTGAAACTCTGCAATATCAGTTGGGCTGGCAAAACGTTGATTCCAAGGACAAACATCTTGGCAAATATCACAACCAGCAACCCAGCCTTGCAAATGAGGTGTGATTGTTTCTGGCAATTCCTCTGCCCGATTTTCAATGGTATGATAAGCAATGCAGCGATTAGCATCCACAACAAAAGGCTGAGTAATTGCACTCGTAGGACAAGCCTGAATACAACGAGTACAGCTACCGCAGTGTTCTGTATGCGCGCGATCGCTCTCTAATTCCAAATTTGTCAATACTTCTCCCAAAAATACCCAAGAGCCAAATTCCCGTGTAATCACATTACCATTTTTGGCAATCCAACCAATTCCGGCAAGTTGAGCCAACACTTTATCTTGCACCGGGCCAGTGTCTGCATAATAACGAGCTTGTACGCCTTCATCAAGTGATTCTAGCCATGTAGATAGCTGCTTGAGTTTTTTATGCATCACTTTGTGATAATCCCTTCCCCAAGCATAACGGGAAATTTTAGCGTATTCCTCGCCTTCTCCTGACGGAGACGCTACGCGAACGGGACGTTGATGTGGTGTATAGTAATTTAGCGCCACACACACTAGCGATCGCGCTTCTGGCATCACTAAGCTGATATCCTGACGTTTTGGGTTAGCCATCCATTCCATGTCGGCGTGATAACCCAGTTCAATCCATGCTTGCAACCTCTGCACTTCTGTAGCATCTACCCTATCTACATCAGCAATTCCAACTTTGTGAAAGCCCAACTCGCTGGCTTTTTCTTTGACTATACTGCTGCTTGTTACGGAATACTGATTCATTTTTTTATCTGGATTTTGCCTAACTAAAGGCATTGATAATATACATTACCTAGTCAATACTTTTGATTAAGATTTATTACTGATTATACAGATAAATTTTATTTATAGCCATGCGTCCCCGATCCTGGGTGAGCTTAATTCCCTGCTATTTAACTAAATTCTGTTGTAAAACTTCCATCGTGAGGAAGATTTTCTAATATATGGCAATCTATCTCAATAGCAGCTTTCTTTTTACCTATTTTTGTATTTAAATTAATATTTAGCATGATAGAGGCAATTCTATCACCGACAAATAAAAGCATACAAAGCAACTAAATTTATTTATAGGGATTGTTAATTTTGAATTCGGAGCGAAGCGACGTGACCTCTGCTGAATTTATATCCCCAGCGCAGTTGAAAGAAGAACTCCAGATTGAGGGAATTGCAGAAACTAGTATACTGTGTTATTTTGAAACCTTAAATGCAGGAGAATTTGAAACAACTGCTGCCTTATTTGCGGTGGATGGTGTGATGCGTCCACCATTTGAATCTGATATTGTCGGGACAGATGCGATCGCAGCCTACTTAAAACAAGAAGGCCAAAACATTAAAGCTTACCCAAACACAGGAATAGCCGAGACTTTAGAAAACGCTACGATCCAAGTCCAGGTAACAGGCAAAGCACAAACTTCGTGGTGTAGTGTGAATGTCTTGTGGTTATTTATCCTCAACCAGCAACAGCAAATTCTTTATACTAGAATTAAACTTTTAGCTTCCCCCCAAGAGCTACTTTCTTTACGTCGTGAAAAGTAACAAATAACTATAAATGGTTTAGGCAATATTTGATCATACCCAAAACAAAATCTCAGCATTGAAAATTCGTATAAATCACATGATTTGAAAAACAGTAACTTTTGTCTATCGGACTAATTCGGGTAAAGTAGCTTCTAACTTCAGACAGTTGGCACCATTAATCTGCAACTGGTAATCAACTTTATCCATGAGACGATTCATAATTAGCCAGCCATAACCACCTTCTTGTTTTTCCATCGGGTTTGGAGCGTAGTAGGTAGACATATCAAAGCCTTCGCCGTAGTCCCAAACTTCGAGGGCAAGATCCCGGTCTTTCACTTCCAAACGCAGTAAAATCGGTAAATTTGGTTTATCCTTGTGAGCATGACGGACTGCATTTGAGTAGGCTTCTACCAAAGCCAGTCTCAACCGACTTGATTGCCGTGACCAATCCACAGAATCTCCTAATTGGATTTTCAAACATCCCAGCAACCAGTTTTCCACAATATTAAGAAAATTCAAGTCACTTGGTACATGAAGCTCACTTTTCATGACTTACAAAATCTCCAGTGAAAGTATAGTTTGATCATCTTCTTGAACTTGGTTATCTGCCTGGATGCGAGCTAGTAAATGGTTAAGAGAAAGCGGTTGTTGCTCTTGTTGTAAGAGTTGCCAAAGACCATCTTGATTTAGCATCGAACGGTTAACTGGCTCAACGCCAGTCTCGGTTTTTACTGCTAAACTAAAATCATTTGAGATCATTGCTTCTGTAATTCCATCGCTGGCTAGTAACAATGTATCTCCAGCAGCGAGAACCAAACGACCAGACTCTGCCTGCCACTTAGGCAAGATCCCCAAAGGAACGCTGCGGACTTTCAGATAATTGGGATTATCGGCTAAAGCGCCTTGGCGTGACCATAACAGTGGATAGATATGACCGGCATTAGTATAGACGAGTTCCTTAGTGGTAGTGGTGTAACAGGCTAACACAAGGGTGATGAAATAATTGTTGCTAATTAGATCTTCACTGAGAGCGTGGTTGAGGTTTTGCATGACCACATTCGGCTCGGCTGGTGCTTCTTGAGATAATTCCCGGCGCAAAACTGAAATAATACTAGCCATAAATAAAGCAGCTGGGACGCCCTTGCCAGAGACATCACCCACTGCCAACCACAAATCGCCTTTGGGATGAACAAAAACTTCAAAAAAATCGCCTCCTACTTCCCGCGCTGGGTAACAGCAGGCTTGCACCTTCACACCTTTGATGTCAGGTAAACTTTGGCGTAGCAAGTTGTATTGAATTTGGCGAGCTACCTCCAACTCATTATGAATCTGCTGTTGCTTTTCTTGGAGACGCTGGTAGAGTTTTGCTTGAGAGAGGGCTAAGGCTGCTTGTTCAGCAACACCTGCAATCAGTTGGATGTCTTCGTCTTGCCAGGGGCGATCGCTTCCCCATTGGTGGAGGGCTAGCACAGCCAACAAATGCTGCTGGTAGCTAAGTGGCACAACCAGGTGGTGACAGGGGTTGCCATCGTATATTTCTTGAGCTAGTTGATAATGACGGGTTTCCAGCACTTTTTCAATTAAAACACTGGAATCAAACAAGAAATCTAATACACGGGATTGAGGATCGTGGTAGAAGAACTCGTCTTGTGTCAGGCGATCGCCCTCTACTGGTCTGAGCAAGCAACTGCTAGCTTCAAATCTTTGTCCAATAGTTGCTACAATTTTTTGCAGCATACTGTCGTAGTCTAAAGATTCCCGAATTGCTGTTGTTACCGCATTAAATAAAGATTCTCGCCGTAGGGCCCGACTCAACTCTTGCGTGCGCTTCTTAACTAGGCGATATGTATCACTAGCTTGCTCAACTAATGCTCTCAGCCGATCCGGATTCCAGGGTTTGGTAATGTACTTAAATACCTGACCAGAGTTAATCGCATCTACCAAATCTTCGACATCAGTAAAACCAGTTAACAAAATCCGAATCGTGTCTGGAAAGCGCTCGACGGTGCGACTAAAAAATTCGGTGCCATTCATTTCTGGCATTCTTTGGTCAGAAATAATCACCGCCATCTCGCCAAATTGATCCAAGATTTCCAGAGCACCAAAGGCATGATTGGCTTTATATACTTGATAATCTCGCCTAAAAGTGCGGTAGAGTAAATCTAAGTTATCTGGCTCATCGTCTACCACCATGAGCTTGAGTTTGTCCATCCCAATATCAGCCATATTTGACTTTAGTTTTCACATATTTGAATGGCGAGATAACGTGATGTTTATCCCACCTGATAAGTAACAAAAAATCAGAGAAGCTATTCACTTTGAAAATATAACTTTCTCAAAGTTGTGAGTTTCCCTTAATCATCCTCAATTGCTCCATACCAAAATTAACTTTATCCAACCAACCCAGAACGCAAGGCGCGGACTGCTGCTTGGGTACGGTCATCGGCACATAGCTTATTTAAAATATTGCGAACGTGAGTTTTAACAGTCCCAACAGTAATGTAAAGTCTTTCTGCAATTACTGCATTACTACAACCTTCGACAATCAACTGTAGCACTTCTAACTCCCTTTCTGTCAGGGTGTAAGGTTGAATTCCTTCCAGATTCTCGACATAATCAGGGTTAGAGACAATAGTCTTGGTATCTACAAAAGCCGATTCCAACTTTTGGGGATTTTGTTGCGCTTGTTGTAATACAATCCGAGCGATCGCCGGGTCGATCCAGGCGTTGCCATTGTAAGTTACTCGCACTGCTTCCAGTAAATTATCGAATTTGATATCTTTCATACAGTAAGAGTCTGCGCCAGCGGCAAAAGCTGCCAACACCGCTTCTTTGTTATCCCGTAGTGTCAAAATTAACACCTTTGTAACTAGCTGCTGCCCATTAGCAGTAGATTTTACCTCCCGTGTCAACTCAATGCCATCTTTATCTGGTAAACCAATATCTACAATGGCAATATCTGGTTGTACCGTTTTTAACATTTTTAGCCCCTCAGCAGCATTGGCAGCTTCACCTACAACTTCAATTTCATCCTTTTGCAGTAGTGCTGTCCGAATACCCACACGAGTTAGGTCATGATCTTCAATCAGAGCGATACGAATTTTACTCATAGCCAACTTCAGCCCGTTACACTACCTTAACCGGAAAGTCGAGTTTCGTGACATATTTCCACACTAACTGCAAGCAGATAGTGGGGACTTCTGTTCCCGGAACCAGAGTTGTGAGTTGAGCGTTTTATACTGAGTGAATATTACACTTTAACAATAAAATTTGGACTGAACCAGTCCAAATACAAGCGCCCAAGACTAATTAGTTTAATTATGCTTTCTATTGTTGCAGGACTATAGGGAATCTCTCCTGCCTAAGTTCTAATATAAAAAAATTTGATAAACTTAACATTCAAGCAAATCTGGTGTGAGGGTTACTCAAGAATAGGCTATGTCTAATGGTAATCAAGCATTTTCAGTATTGGGAATACCAGTTCATGTGATGGCTAACTATCCAGGCTGGTTGTTAGAGTGCCTGCACGCAGGCAGAGGAACTCATGTAGTAACGCTCAATGCAGAAATGACTATGCAGGCAGAGCGAAATCAATTCTTAGCTCAGGTGATTAAAAATGCTGAGCTAGTGATTCCAGATGGAGCCGGGGTTGTTCTGTATTTGCGGTGGCTGTTATGGCAAAAAGTGCAGCGTTTTCCGGGGATTGAATTAGCAGAAAAACTTTTGCAAGAACTTGGGCAACAAAAGACAGGGGCAAAGGTATTTTTCTATGGAGGAGCGCCTGGAGTGGCGTCAATTGCGGCAGATTTTTGGCAGCAGCAAATTCCAGATTTGAGTATAGTAGGCACTCACTCAGGCTACCATTCCCCAGAAGAAGAAGCACAATTGCGACAAACTTTCGCTCAATTGCAGCCACAAGTGATTTTTGTCGGTTTGGGAGTGCCACGTCAAGAGTTATGGATTGCCGAAAACCGCCATTTGTGTCCTCAAGCAATTTGGATTGGCGTTGGTGGCAGTTTTGATATTTGGTCGGGAACTAAAACTCGTGCCCCCGCCTGGTTAGGAAATAATCATTTGGAATGGCTGTATCGGCTTTATCAAGAACCTTGGCGTTGGCGGCGGATGTTGGCTTTGCCAGAGTTTGTTGCCAAAGCGTTTGTTTATCGTTTGACAGCAAGGGGTGCAATTAGTTAAGAGGGGAGAGACGCGATTAATCGCGTCTGTACTGGGTGTTATTACTTAGTTTGGATTAAAGTCTTCAAAAAATTTTAAATTTTCTTTGTTGAATTTTAAATTCCCAGGCGAAACCTGGGAATCCTAATTTTTGAGAGGAATGTCACATCTAAATCGCCAAACTGTTTGGTGTGGGTATGAGGAAAATTTAACAATGCCAGTATTAACAACTCAAGTCAGGAAAGACTTTTCCGTTCATAAAGAGGACAGTGAAACTCAACAGCACGGTAGCAATACTACTGCAAAGGTGCAATTGCAATCTGTAAGCAAGACCTATGCTAATGGCACTCACGCCTTGTTAAATGCGAACCTTGAGGTAAAAAAGGGAGAATTTCTGTTTATCACCGGGCCAAGTGGTTCTGGTAAATCAACGCTTTTGAAACTGATGTATGGTCAGGAGTTACCCACACAGGGAGAAGTAATTGTTGATGAATGTAATGTAGCGAGTTTACGGGGCGATCGCTTGTCATTATTGCGGCGACGGATTGGCATTGTGTTTCAAGACTACAAATTGATTACTCAACGAACAGTAGCGGAAAATGTAACTTTTGTGCTGCAAGCTCAAGGGTATACCCGTAAAGAAATTCAACGACGCCTAGAACCAACCTTGAAACTGGTGGGTTTACTGAGTAAAGCTGACTGCTTTCCAGATCAACTGTCTGGGGGAGAGCAACAGCGGGTGAGTATTGCCAGGGCGATCGTTGGTACACCACCCCTGCTGTTGGCAGATGAGCCAACAGGAAATCTCGATCTAGATAATTCCTGGCAAGTGATCCAGATTCTTCAGAAGTTAAATTCCTTTGGGGCTACAGTAATTGTTACCACCCACGATGAACAATTGGTGCGGCGATGCAATCATCCGGTAGTGCAAGTTTGCAATGGACGGCTGTCTCGAAAATAAGCATTGGGAATTGGGCATTTGCAAATGACAAATAACTAATAAACGTGGTGCTTGACTTTTGCAGATACGGGTGCGAAAGTTGCTGCTGTTTTGGGTGCTACGATTTGTAGGCGATGGTCTCCGACCGACCGGAGGTCATCGCAGGCTTGTAAACTCTTAAAAGCTGCCTCTCGAATCACAACTTCCTCCTCTCGACTGAGTAGGAGTTGCAAGCATTCCACAACATCTTGCTGCACTGAAGAATCAACTCGCTTACGGCTGATGAATTTAGTTAGTTGACGTAGGGCAATCAACCGCTTCAATGGATCTTTTTCTGTTAAATTGACCAACAACTGATCGAGGTGGTCTTCTTCTTGATTTTCATGGAAGTTGACAATTTGCCATACCAATAAAATTAAAGTTAACAGGGTTCCCACACCTTGCACAATAGCACCAGCAGCAATCCAGGGACTGTGAGAGTCAACCCAAATTGCAGCTGCCATATAAGTGCTGACAGTACCAAGACCACCACTGACGACTGCTAAGACTAACCGACGATTTGAACTGTTTAAGAACTTACGTATTTTAGACCAGTGCAATTGCCAGTCCCACTCCTGCATTGAGTAAACCAATAGCATTATCCCAACGCCGATTAAGAGAGCCAATAGCAGTTTCCAGTTCCACAACAACATAGCAACAACGATTGTCAAGAACCCAAGAAAGCCCCCAGGTCCAGAGAAGCGCTTAAATGTTTGCTGCTTTGTGGCTCCCTTTGTCTTGAATTTTGTCAGCGACCAGTTCCAGTTAGGGATTTGGTTGATCAATTGCTGCCAAGAAGACGAAACCTGTGCCACAGTGTTTACCTACTTGATTACGAAATTACCTATTGTATAAGTTTTACTAGGGATGAAGAAAGGGTGAAAGCCCAAACCACAAGATGCCCGGTTTTAATGGACGAATACTAGACTAGTACAGCACGGCGGAAATCAAGATAACATTTTAAATCGCTCACAGCAAGGGCATAAAGGTTTTTTAAATTTTGAATTCCGTGAATGCGATACTAGGCTCGTCGGTATTAATCGTTGTACCTACTCTCAAAGAGAACCCATTCGCCCTTTGGTAAATCCCTTCCAGTCGGGTAGGCTAAAAAAATAATCACACTTAATTAATTTATACTTCATACTTTCGCAGTGTCTGGGAGTGTAATTGATGATTAATATACTCTAAAAGAATACCCCGACTGAGCGAGTAAGCTTAATTTGGTCACTGAGTTTTTAACGTTTTAGGTTAAAGACAAAAACGAAAGTTATCAAGGGTGAATTGACCATCAAAAGCACAGAAGGTAACGCTGTAGATGTTATTCACAGTTATAGATAATAAGGTATTGGGGGAAATTGCCGAGTCTGAATTGGCAAGATTAGCGCTTGGTAGTGCAGTTTGACCGAGGAGTTGGCGATCGCAATCGTAGGCAGAAAGCACTAGCCGTTGCGAACTAGTGACAAAGGTGCTAACCGAGTTTACCGGATGCAAGAAAGTAGCTTCTAAAAATCCGCTTTTAGGCGCTCCCATTAAAACTGTTAGCCCTGAATAGGTTGGGAATGCTGGATTTGATGGCTGTATTGCTAGAGAATTGTGAAAAATTACTCCCCAGCGTTCATACTGGCGCTCTACTGCTTCAAAACACTTCAAGTCTTCTAAGTCTAAACAAATACAAGTAGGTACAGTCACTCTGGCAGGGTCTATAACCGGTTCGACCTGACCCCGCCAAGCTGAAGCTGTAATTTCGTTTTGTATATTAAAGTTGTCAAGCGCAAATTTAGCGTCTTCAATCGTTGGTAGTTTATTTGATTGAAGAGTAGCCTGCTTTACCATGACATTCCGCCTTACCATTACCTAAAGAATAATCAGATTAGTTATACATCAAAGGCTATTAATTCTACATGTAGAATTAATAGTTTATTAAAATGAGCGTTTTAACTTTTCTTGACGCTCAAAATTATTTATGAGTTTCTTGATAGACTACCATAAAAACTTATGTTTGATTCACACTTTAGTGATACTCGTTACCGTAAGAAACCTTATAAAACAGTAATTACAACGTTAAGTTACTTTTTATTGTGAAAAAAATCACCAAATCTTTACAAGGAATCCAGGAATTTTACATCTACTTAATCTAACGGTAGCAAGAAGTCTTAGAGTGATTAGTTCGCTGATAATAACAATGAGTGGGGAGTTTGAACTAAACACGTAAATCTAGGGTGACCAAAGAAGACGCAAAGAAATTATCAAATACTGTTTCCGTGTCCCTGCGTCCCAGGTTTCTTCTTTAAATTGTGCCAACTAATCACTACAGTCAACAAAAAATACTTATGTTTCAACCACTAGGATTTGAACAACGCTCCATAAATACCTCACTAGGTAGAATGGCATACTATACTGCTGCTGGGTCACCTTGGCTAGACAATGTAACTACCAAAGATGATCGGGAAACTTTGGTGTTTCTGCACGGCTTTGGTGGTGGATCTTCTGCTTATGAGTGGTCGAAAGTTTATCCGGCTTTTGCTGCCCAATATCGGGTCATTGCGCCAGATTTGATCGGTTGGGGTAGGTCTGAGCATCCGGCACGGAGTTATCAGATTGAGGATTATTTGACCACGATTCGGGAGTTTTTCGAGCAAACTTGTATTGGGCCAGTAACTGCGATCGCTTCTTCTTTAACCGCAGGATTTACAATTCGAGTAGCAGCAGCTCATCCGGATTTATTCAAGTCTTTAATTCTCACTACCCCCTCAGGACTTTCCGACTTTGGCGAAAACTACTCCAATAGTTTGTTTGCTCAGTTAGTCAGCGTTCCCCTTGTTGACCGTTTACTTTACAGCACTGGAATCGCCACGAGTGGGGGTATTCGCAGCTTCTTAGAGCAACGGCAATTTGCTCAGTCTAATCGAGTGTACCAAGAAATTGTAGATGCTTATTTACAATCCGCTCTACAGCCTAATGCTGAGTATGCAGCACTGTCCTTTGTCCGTGGCGATTTATGCTTTGATTTATCCCTTTACATTCAACAGTTAATCACTCCCACCGCCATTATTTGGGGACAAAGGTCAGAATTTACAGGCCCCTCAATTGGTCGCCGCCTTGCAGAAATTAATCCCCAAGCGATCCGATTTTTTCAACAGTTGGAAGATGTGGGGTTAACACCGCAGTTGGAATTGCCAGCAGTCACAATTGGGTTAATTCGCAAATTTTTGCCTTTGCTTAATTAGTGCTTTGTTCAGTAGTGAAAGCCCCATCTAATTTTCTACCTTTTTTACTGATCTAATTTCAACCATAATTGTCTAGCTAAACTTGGGATTTTCGAGGCTTAATAAATTAAATTAAGGGCGTTACTGAATCATATTCCAATTTTGTAACGCCTTTGATTTCAGCTTAAAGTTACTTACAGGTTGCTTTATGTATATTGCAAAAATATCTCGCTAAAAATATAAATAATTTAATTACTGTTAGTGCTAATAACCCAAGTCGGGGGTTATTAATTATAGGGTTATCTTAATTAGGCGATCGCGCACAATTAAATTTCGGTTACGTACAACACAACCACGCCTGGGGTTTCCCTGATCTGGTGACTGACGTCTGGCTTTGCCGACTTAAAGCAACTGGCCTACGAATTCTATTCGCTACATCTGGGCATATTTTTACACTCATTGAGATGCTCCCACGTCAAGTTCAAGACGAATGGTTTCATTATAGTATTCACAATCACTATACTATCTAAACTGACTTGATAAATTGCTAATTATATAAACAAAATAAGGCATAGCAAATTTATACTAGCAGGTAGATTATCTGATGACTATTCCAGAGTCAATTAAACAATTTATCACATGGATACAAGGTTTTGACCATCGGATTTTACAAAATGAAGATGATGTAAAAGAAAAGTTTATTTTCCCAATGTTTCACTATCTCTGTTATCCAGAGAAATGTCATCGTGAATACCCTTTAAAAATATCTAAATCAGGAAATTACGGGATAAATCCAGAAATTGCTCAGATTTATTATACAACAGATGACATTAAGCAACAAAATACAGATACTTCACTTATTTTTACTGAAGTAATAGAACCACATCAAGCTAAATTAAATGACGCTATTAAGCAAGCTAAATTTTATAATAATCATTTTAAAACACTATTTTTTATGATTACTAATGGATATCAAATAAAGGTTTTCAAGCAACTCCATTATCATAAAGAAGAGTCGATATTTGATACAAATATAGATGTGCTTAGAAATTATGATATTGCCTCAAAATTTTATAATCAGCTAAATTTTGATTCGGTTAAAAATATCGATAAAAGTACAGCAAATATTTTAATATATACTAAATATAACTTAATAGAAAGATTTATAAGACGCTATTCAGATTTACAGGATGTTTTAGAAAAATGTGATTTTGAGCCTTCCACTACCAGAGAAGGCTACCACTTAGTTGTTGTGAAACCAAAAGTAGCGATCGCATGTAATTTACCCAAAGCTTTTGGAGGGGGTAATTGTGAAATAGAGTTCAGCAGCATCATTTTAAGAGGTCTGAAAATTTACTTAAATCATCAAGATATTTTAGGTCAATTAATGACTGGATTGTACACCCAGCCAGATTGGGGATGTCGTCGGTTTTTTAAACAGTTAGATAAAAATACTTTTGAGGTATATTTAGGTCAAACAACTCTAATCTTATCAGAGTTAGAAGCAGTAGATTTGTGTTTGTGTATTGATGGAGTTTGCCAAGAATATAAAAATTTAATAATTGAGTTTGAAAATGTTTTAGAAACATGGAATTTTGAATTCGTAAAATTTTCAGAAAGTCGCGGTTTTATCCTTTTTTCTGTAAAACAAGAATTATGGGAGTTAATGCAGCAGTTTGCTAATGAATTTGATTATACTAAAGGCAAGTCAGAATGGCATCTATTCCATAGAAAAGATATATCAATTAGAGTCAGTCGAGGAATTCGCGATCACACATTTATCTTAGCCAAAATTGATAGAAGTTTTGATTTATTGCCTAATAATCAAATTAATATAATTTATGAGCTAAATGACGTGAATTTACAATCTATTGAGACAGGTAAATTAACCTTATGGCAGCAAGATATTGGAGTCCTGGGAATCTGGACAGCTAGATATACCAAACAGTGGTTATTAGAGAAATATATTCCAAAAGTTATTAATCATTACTCACAAAAGTCTCAACTATCTGAAGCTGAATTGCTAGCCAAAATCACAAATTACAGCAGTGACCGGGCGCTGATTAAAGAAATTAATAATATCAGAGATTTAGCACCTTATCTTCGCGACATCCAATCTTGGCTACATATATGTGTGGAAAATATTGCTGCTTCGCTCTTGAAACCATATTACCAAGCCTATACAAATTTGGTACGTAATACTGATTCGTCCATAACAGGCATAGACTATATTATCGGAAATTTACGTAGGGTTGAGTGGAAAAATACGCAAGTAGAAATTCCTCACACTTTCACAGACAAGAAAAACTTGACTTTTAAATATGCTATGGATTGCTTAGATCAGCAAGTAGCAAGAATAAACAATTGTGAATACGAGAATAGTTTCAAGGCAGATTTAATAACTCGGATATTTATTTGGATTATAGAAAATGGGAAAATCTCTTTCTCGCAAGCTCAATTAAATTCTGCTAAACAGGCTTTGCTACCACTTTGGGAACAAAGTCGCTTTGAAATGCGCCATGTGTATCCTAATCGATAAAGCTACATAATCTGCTCTAAATCCAACACAAATCCAGGTAGGATACTTTCCCCTGATAAACTAGCAGAATTGTCTAATATCTCTACATCTTTACCTGGACGATAAATTTATACTCGCTTGTTTTTCCGGTCGATTAACCAGCCTAATTGAGCGCCATTTTTGATATACTCCTGTATTTTCTCTTGCAATTCTTTCAATGAATCAGTACGAGAACGCAACTCTACTACAGAATCAGGACAAATTGGGGCAAATTTTTCTTGTTGTTCTGGGGTTAAAGCATTCCACCACTCAATTTTCACCCAAGAAGCATGGGGAGAACGTTCTGCACCATTGGGTAGGGTGAAGCCAGTTGAAGAATCAAAACCTTTACCTAATTTAGTCTGTTTATTCCAGATTCCTAATTCAACAACCAGATCAAAATTACGGTCGCCAGTATTGCTACCTGTAGGTGGCATAATTAATAATTCCGCTGATGCTGTACGCTCAAATCGATAATCACGGTTTTTCTGACACATCTGGAAAAATTGCTCATCAGTCAAGTCAATTTTCAATTTGAGTGTAGAAGATAAAGTGGTTGTTGTGGCGTCCATAGACTATTCTGAGCATCTTACTTTCTAGTTTATTGGTGTGTAGGGTGCGATCGCATGATGAGATGATAGCGATCGCACTTTACTGATTAAATAAATTTGTCTGCCCATTCGGTGCAGCTTTACCCAGATAGGATTTGCTTAGAACCCTTGAGAATAAAAATCCAGCCAAGGTCTTGTAGGTGGTTTTTTAAATTAGAAATTGTGATGCCAAGCTCATCTTTCATTGCATAAAGATGTTTCCAATTAGTTAAATCACGTCGTTTTGTTATTTCTTACAGTACATGACAAGGCATTAGCAGACATCTGGCAAAATACTGGGCTTGCCATTCAATTTTATCAAGCTGACTACTGGCAGTATACTTATCAATTGGCTCACTAGCACTACGACATAAGAATGAATGATTAGTTTCTTGAATGCCAGCCTTGATATCTATTTGAGCAGATAAAAGTTCACTTTTATTTGGGTTAACATTAAGTAACCAATGTCCTATTTCGTGAGCAATTGTCGATTCGGTAAAAGCTCATAGAACTTCTGGAATATCATCATTTATCAAAATTGTACGTTCTAAAGGTAAAATCATAGCTATAATCAATCCCCGCTCATCAGGAGCTATTTGTGCATAACAAATACTCAGATTCAAAAACTCACATACCCTAGTAGTATTCATAGATAATTTAAGGGCATCTTGAGATGAAATTTGGATACGACTTAGAAGATCATTCGCTATGTTTTCAATCTCATCTTTAGAATAGAAGCGATTTTGAAGCTTTGCTACCTTATCTCTGAGTTCAGTATTTTCTTTTTGTAGTCTTGCAATTTGCTCATCTCGTGCTTTTACCAATGAATCAATACCCGGACTTTCGCGCACTCGACGGAATAAAGCTGGCATTTCCTTGTAGTTCGCCTTAACCAATTCTTCAAAAGCATCCGAGTCACGTTGAGTCATACGTCCAGCAGTGTATTAAGTCTGGTATTCCCAGACTATATAACTATTATCAGTCAGTTGTGAAAGCACCCACACAAGGGCTGGCACTTCGTTTGTCCTCTCGTGAAGTGATTTTGATAACTACTAAATTACCCTCTGAAAATATGGGCTTACCTTATCCTCTACGTTTGAGAGTATATGAGAAAGGACACCAAGCACCTATTGAGGATGTAATAGAAGCAACGCTAAAACTCACTTTGCTCCATCATGGAGCGCTGAAAGAGCCACGCTTACCCGTTCCACTGTATGGATCTGACCGTATAGCCTATAGAACCCATTTGATATCTTTTTTAGCTGGCAGCTAGTCTTTTAAGCATCAGTCTGATAAAACAAAGCTTGAGCTTGGCATTGGCACGAGCG
>NZ_JBALCN010000056.1:0-35865 GCF_036919615.1 Nostoc sp.
AATTAGTTAGTTAAATATAATTAAAATTTTAACAGCTACAAACGAATAATTTGAGTTAGAAAATATCAGATTTCACTACATATTTACCACTACCTGACACTCATTATTGACAAAAGTGCCTACCTCTGGTCTATGTAATCGCAGATCGCGCATACCAGAAGTTCCCACGTATGGTTCATCCTACAAATATCAGCGCAGTTGCATTTAAAAACCCTCCAAAAGAAGACTCAGTAAATTACTCTTTGCGTCTTCTTCAGTCTACGATGCTAATACCTTTTGAGAATTGCTCACTTCATTAGCGATAATTCCAATTAAATTCAACTTACTCAAAATTTCTGTTGCTTGAGTCAGTTCAGTTCGAGTCACTTTACCCATACGCTCTACCATCACAATACCATTACAAAAAGATGCCACAATCCTGGCATCAACCGTGCCTAAAATAGGCGAAGCATCTATCAGTACTAAGTCATATGTTTGCTCAAACAATTCTATTAGTTCTTTCATCCGTTGAGAACTGAGCAACTTCACTGTGTCTTCTGGTTCAGGCCCAGCAGTCAAAATATCAATGGAGGGGTGAATCGGCTGGATGTAATCTTGAAAATCAGTAGTTGTCTCATCAACTAATAACAGAGATAGTCCCCAGTCATTAGATAGTTCCAGGATTTTGTGCAAGCTAGGATTATGTAGGTTAGCATCAATTACTAATACCCGTCGATGCATCCGGGCAGCACTAGCCACAAGCCCTAAAACTAACGTTGTCTTCCCTTCCCCTGGTAGTGCTGAAGTCAACATCAGCGACTTGAAGGGGAAGGGATATTTTAATATTTGAATATTTTGATAGATCATGTCCAGGTTTTCATGGACGGGCAATCTAGTACTGGCTTCTACTACACAGTTATCTAAGCTTCGCCGCCCATTCCAAGGCAGACTCAGCCGCCGCTTTTTGACATCACGTGACGGTAGTTTTGGTACTGACCCCAGTACACGTAGATTCGTCAGTTTCTTTAAATCTCCCGCACAATAAATAGCGTCATTAAACTTTTCCAAAATTAGGGCTGCTAAAATACCTAAAATCGGCCCAATTACCGCTCCCCCAACCAAAAGTAATAATCTGTTGTTCCCCATATAAGTACCCAGAGCAGGTTCTGCCAAAACTTGCCAGTTATATCCTTCCTGAGCAATTTTCAGTCCCAAGGACTGTTGCACTTGGAGCAGTTGTTCAAGGGTTTTGTGACTAGTTTCTACCTTTGGCAACAGACGGTTATACTCTGCTATTAAGCTTGGATATTTGTTTAGCTCAGAGCGGAGTCGCTGTTCTGACTCGGCTAGATTCTTTTCATTGGCAGTTAGTCCTAAGACAGTTGTCTGCACTAGAATAAACTCGTCTATTACCGTTGGATCAACGCCTACCATTTTACCTTTCAAGAGCGGTTCTCCCTGACTGCTAGTAGTAATAGCTTTCACCTCTTGTCGTAATAGCAACAGTTGACTTTGGCGTTGCTGCTTTAGTTTTTCTACTGATGGATAATCGTCTGTATAGCGCAGCCGCTCCTTAGCCAATGCTAGTTCAGTCTTTTGAATTTCACTCAATAGCACTTGGTAGCGGCTTGAGCGATTTAAACGAGAAGAAATTAGTTCACTCTGCTGAGATGAAGACGCTATTTGTTGCTCTAGGTTATCGTAGCGAGCGTTTACATCTTGAAGGTTGGCACGAGTGGTTTGTAGCTGTTGTTGAATATCGGCTAGAGATTCTAGCAGGATTTTACTTTGAACTTCGGGATTGAGTAATTTATGTTTCTTGCGAAACTGTTCCAAATTTTTATCAGCTTTACTCACCTCTTTTTTTATTTCAGGTAGGCGAGCGTTTACAAAAGCTAGTCCCTGATTAAGACGTTCTTTTTGTTGCTCTTTGTTGTAGTTTTGATAGACTTTCTGTAAAGCTTGAAGTACTCTTTGTGCTTTGAGTGGATCGTCATCATTGAAAGAAACTTCAAATACTTGATTAAAAACTTTATTAGTTCCGATACCTCTCTCTTCTGGAGTCACTTCTAGAGATGCTTTTTTGCTCTGCTTTTTTTGACCATTGATATCTTCTAAGGTAATATCAGGATAATCAGAATGAAGTAAATTTACGGCTTTTTGGAGCAACTTAGAACTCAGCATGAGTTTCATCTGAGTAGTGGAATCAACAACTTGAGAATTGGAATCAGTAACCTGAGTATCTGCCCCGACTGGGATATTATTTGACTGTGCTGCTTCAGATAAATTGGAACTTACCAATATCTGTAAATTGCTCTGGTAAGTAGGTTTGGCAATCACAGCTAAGAGGCTAGCAGCTGACATAACTACACAGGAAACCCCCAAGATCAGAAAGCGTCGGCGAAGCAAAATAGTAGACAGTTGTCTGATGTCAACTGCATCTTGTGCTGAAGTAGTAACCTGTTGCTCTTGATTCAGATTAGTCTTAGCCACTATCAAACTCCTCTAATATCGAAACACTATATTTATTTGGAAGATTTATAAGAAATGTGAAATGATTTTTTTACACCTAATAGCTATAACAGCATACTTAATTATTCTTCCAACGATGACAAGCCAACTAACGCTTTCATGTTCATCAATTCATGCATATAAATTCTTAATCAGTGTTGGAAGAATAAATTTTTAATAAATATTTTATTTAAAGAAGAAAAATCTTGACGAAAAATTAATTATTTTTCCTAAGTATTTAAGTAAAAAATTTTCTGATTCAGAATATGACTATATATTAAAGTTATTTTGATTACTTGTAATATAAAAACACATTGAGAAAAATATTTTAACCATACTATTTATATATTATTGATACACTTAGTTAACCGGAAATTATTGGTTAACTAGTTGACTTAACTTGTAAAACCAAACTGCTATTTATTTGCTGGACGTTATGAGTTGGACTACTAAACTCCAAGATTTCAGCTGGTTAATTTTAGATTTTAGATTAGAAGGGTTCAATAGGAAATCTAAAATCCAAAATTTAAACGCCTACCTTGGTTAACTCTACTTCCCGTCGCCTGGGTACTTCATGAATCATAAAATCGTAAGCCATATCAGTACGGGGAAAAATAGCACGGGCTTCCTTGAGGAGATCCTTCAACTCCAAGGTATTTCCGGGAGCATAGCGGGGACTAAAATGACTCATAATCAGTCGATGTGCCCCAGCAGCTAAAGCTGTTTGCGCCGCCATTGTGGTTGTGGAATGCAATCGCTGAAAAGCCATGTCTGCATCTTGATGGGCAAAGGTTGCTTCGTGAATTAATACATCAGCATCATCAGCTAATTCCACTGCACCATCACAATAAATTGTGTCTGTACAATAGGCAATCTTTCGACCAATTTCTGTAGGACCGCATAATTGAGTGCCATCAATCACCCGTCCGTCAGCAAGGGTAACTGTTTCACCGCGCTTGAGTTGACCGTAAATTCGACCAGGAGGAATTTGCAACGCCTTGGCTTTTTCGACATCAAAACGTCCTGTCCGGTCTTTTTCGGCTACGCGGTAGCCGAAAGCTGTAATGCGGTGATGTAAATTACCGCAGCTAACGGTGAAGTCATCGTCTTCATAAATTACCCCTGGACGGATGGCATGGACTTTAATCGGGTAAGAAAAGTGCGTGTAGGAGTAACGTGAGGCGGTTTGAATGTAATCATTTAATCCAGGTGGGCCATATATATCAATTCGTTCCACATTGCCAGCCAAGCCGCAAGTAGCAAGAAGTCCCATCAAGCCAAAGATGTGGTCACCGTGCATATGGGTGATAAAAATTCGGGAGAGTTGACTAATTTTTAGTTCACTTCGGATAATTTGATGCTGAGTACCTTCGCCACAGTCGAATAACCACAGTTCTGCCCTTTGGGGTAATCTCAGGGCGACACTAGAAACATTGCGCGATCGCGTGGGTACACCGGAACTTGTCCCTAAGAATGTTATCTGCACAGTGTTCTTTAGTCTTCCTATTGCTCAATTTTCAGCTGTATTTTCTATAGTGACACGGTTCATGAACAAAATACTTTTGAGAGGAAGTCGCCTTTTTGAACCCGGTAGTACTAAACTGAGTTCTTCTTTATAAATAATTTTTTGTAAGTCAAAGTGTAGTGACTACAAGACCTGACACTGCCCATGATGCCGTAACAAATGGTCACACAGCACCAACGCCACCATTGCCTCAACCATTGGAACTGCACGCGGTAATACACAAGGATCATGGCGTCCTTTCGCTGCTAATAGGGTTTCTTCGCCCTTACGAGTTACAGTCTTCTGCTCTTTTCTAATTGTTGCTGTCGGCTTAAATGCAACTCGCAAGATGATATTTTCCCCGTTGGAAATCCCCCCTTGAATACCACCAGAACGGTTTGTGAGTGTGCGGATTTCACGATTTTGATCAATATAAAATTCGTCGTTATGCTCAATTCCCGTTAGCAGCGTTCCCCCAAAACCGGAACCAATTTCAAAGCCTTTGCTAGCAGGGAGAGACATCACACCTTTAGCGATATCAGCTTCCAATTTATCAAATACTGGTTCTCCTAAACCTTTGGGCACATTTCGCGCCACACATTCTATGACACCGCCGATAGAATCACCTTGTCTACCTGTTTGCTCAATTAATTCAATCATCCGATCGCTGCATTCAGCATCGGGACAGCGGACGATATTGCTTTCCACTTGTTCTAAGGTGACAGTATTTGGATCAACTACACCTTCCAAGTCTTTGATGCGCTTAACGTAAGCGATAATTTCAACATTGGCGACTTGACGGAGAATTTTTTTAGCGATCGCACCTGCTGCTACTCTTCCGATTGTCTCACGCGCTGACGACCTACCCCCACCTTGCCAATTGCGAATGCCATATTTTGCATCATAAGTTGCATCCGCATGAGAAGGTCGATATTTCTCGGACATCTCGTCGTAGTCTTGGGGACGAGTGTCTTTGTTCCGCACCAAAATTGCTATAGGCGTTCCTAGTGTTTTGCCTTCAAATACCCCTGATAAAATCTCGCAGGTATCCGCTTCTTTGCGAGGAGTTGTAATTTTACTTTGTCCGGGACGCCTTCTATCTAGTTCTACTTGAATTTCTTCTGCCGAAATTTCTAGTTTTGGAGGACAACCATCAATCACAACCCCCACACCGCCGCCGTGAGACTCGCCAAAAGTACTGATGCGAAATAGATGACCAAAAGTGTTGCCCATGATTTTGAAGAAAAAGGTGAGGCTTATGTATTTTACCTAGAGTTCTTGCAAAAGTTTGTTTTGCTCTGATCTTTGTAGAACTTTCCGCTATTTTTTAGCATTTATACAACGTGTTTCCGAGTTTTTATCCAACTTTATCTGTTGCTAACTTAAATAAAAAGCGCCCCCCCTTTCGGGAGAGCGCTTTTTGATTTAGCTAAACTTTACTATTCAACCGTTGATCGCAGGAGCGGTTAGAGCTACAGGAGCAAAATCACCTGCTGCCAAATCTAAGGGGAAGTTGTGAGCATTGCGCTCGTGCATTACTTCCATACCCAGGTTAGCCCGGTTGATTACATCTGCCCAAGTCGCAATTACACGACCTTCAGAATCAATGATTGATTGGTTGAAGTTGAAACCGTTCAAGTTGAACGCCATTGTGCTGACACCCAAGGCGGTGAACCAGATGCCGATTACAGGCCACGCTGCTAAGAAGAAGTGCAAACTGCGGCTGTTGTTAAAAGAAGCGTATTGGAAGATTAACCGACCGAAGTAACCGTGGGCTGCAACGATGTTGTAGGTTTCTTCTTCTTGACCGAACTTGTAACCGTAGTTAAGAGATTCGGTTTCAGTGGTTTCACGAACCAAGGAAGAAGTAACTAGACTTCCGTGCATTGCAGAGAACAAACTTCCACCGAATACACCTGCTACACCTAATTGGTGGAAGGGGTGCATTAAGATGTTGTGTTCTGCTTGGAAGACGATCATGAAGTTGAATGTTCCGCTTATACCCAAGGGCATACCATCAGAGAAGGAACCTTGTCCGATTGGGTATACCAAGAAGACTGCACTTGCTGCTGCTACTGGTGCTGAGTAGGCTATAGCAATCCAAGGACGCATTCCTAAGCGGTAGGATAGTTCCCATTCACGTCCCATGTAGCAGAATATGCCAATCAGGAAGTGGAAGATTACCAATTGGTAAGGACCACCGTTGTACAACCACTCATCTAAAGAAGCTGCTTCCCAAATTGGGTAGAAGTGCAAGCCGATAGCGTTGGAGGAAGGTACTACTGCACCGGAGATGATGTTGTTTCCATAAATTAAGGAACCTGCAACTGGTTCACGGATACCATCGATGTCTACTGGAGGTGCGGCGATGAAGGCGATTACGAAGCAGGCGGTGGCTGCTAGCAGGGTGGGGATCATCACTACGCCGAACCAACCGATGTAAATCCGGTTGTTGGTGCTGGTGATCCATTTACAGAATCGATCCCATACGTTGGCGCTTGAGCGCTGTTGTAAGGTTGCTGTCATGGTTTTATAAGTGCGGTTAGTTGTTTATGAATCAGGCGGTTTTTTCTTTGCCTGTGAAACTACTTTACACCACTTTACAATTTTTAATCAACTATATAGCTTTTGTAAAGCTGATGGAACCTATTAACTTTACTTATTTAAAGGCAAGCAATGAGGTCAGGATACGCCAAAGCTCTCTTTTGTATGACATCACAACATACAGCAGATTGCAACTTCTCTTCTTAGGCTACGCCAAGGTGAGGTACAGATCATCGTAGGGGCACAACATGTTGTGCCCCTACCTGTGTACTTCATTTACCTGCAATACGCTGTATATATATAGTTATAGTTGTAGAAATTATTATTTTATTTTGGTTCTATTGCCTACTGTGCTGGGAATAATAGCTTTGTAGATTACCGCTATTCCAAAAAAAAGTTAACCCTCGGCTTACCACTGGGGGCTTTTTTTGTTTGGCAAAATGGCATATCTCTAAATTAGACGGTTGCTATGGTATTTGAGTAGGATACATTCCATGCGAAAAGTACTGACTTGCATTACCCCTGGCTAACTACCAGGGGTTTTTATTGGAACTTCACTTTAGTAATTGTGGAACTCTAAAAAAAATTTCGCTTTCTGAAATCTTGCAAGGTGTAGATAAGCCACACTGTACAGTTTCAGGAAAGTACAACTTATCTTCCTCGCAATATCTTCCACAAACGTAGCAAAACTTGTGTCTTGTCGCGTTTGTATTGTTTTGATCGTCCATTGATCAAAATCCCAGTATTGTTCCATAACAGGCACAACTCCTGCGGTTGCATCCTTGTTTAATACTTGCCGGCTGACATCCACGCCACTTCAGCTCAACTTATCAATGAAAAAACCACTTGTTAGCGTCGGGAAGGGGTTTTCAGGCTGCATAGATTAATTTTAGTTATCCGAGAAGTATTAAATCTATAGCTAATTCCCTACATGATTATAATTTCGCTAAACTTGATAACATGTTTAATCAAGTGCGATCGCATTTGTAAGCTCAAAGTAATTTATTCTTTTTAGCAAAAGTTTTTTAGAGAATACCGCGACTACACATAGTTATTGTCCAGGGGTACTGACGTGTTAACAATCTTTATGTCAGGGGTAACATTAAAACCAAAAGGTTTTACTTGTTGAGATGATTCTTCAAATAACTGACTAATTCTATCTTTCAGGTCTTTTTTTGAAAAGTTTATTATCACTTGAGTAAGCGATTCAAGTAACTCAGTCCATGAAGGATTATCAGAATATATTTTAAAAGTTTCAGTAAAGAATTTTTCTTCTTTTATCGATGGTGCTATAACAATAAAAATATCATCTTCTTGCTTAATAGAGATATGCATAGCAATTCCTGAAGGCGGGACTAAATTTTTATTAAAAAAGCTTCTACCACAACTACTAATATTAAAACCTTTGTTTTGTGCAGAAATTACTAATTTGAAACTAAAAAAACATTCATTTTCTACAAAAATAGCATCTTGAATAAAATTATAAGGAGCAATTTTAGAGCCTTTTTCATCAACAATATATATATCTTTTCCTGGAGTGCATTGAATATGTAAGGCTATTCTATCAATCAATTCACGGATAAAATCAAAATTCTTACCTACATATGCATAGGTCTCCTCATAATCTTTATTAACACTATCGACTAGATGTTGAAATATTGATTTTTCCATAGTAATAAAACTTTTACTAAAAAAACGATATTATCATGTTTAACTTCAACTTTGCAAGTAACTTCCTAAGTTTATGGAGTGCGATCGCTTACCCGCCCAGTGTAGGCAATCGCCAAAAATCTGATTAAAGATAGTGCTTTTGAGTAGCACATCAAACCCTTATAACTTCGTTAATTACCACAGTGGCAATTCTGTCTACGCCTGGGGATTCTACTGAGAGATTGCACCATTCTTAATAACCTTAAGGTTGACAACTTGGTATAAGTAGTGATTATAGAATTCCCTGCTTTTCCAAATTAATCAGGGATAGCGATTTTAATCCAACTAGGGAAGTGTCAATATAGGCTTATATCGAAGCCAAAAAATCAAGTACAACGAATTAACGATGACAGAAGCTAAAAACGTAATCGGTGGAAACCTAGAAGCCTGCTGCACTTCTCCCATGACTGGGTTTTACCGCGACGGTTTTTGTCGCACAGGTGGTCAGGATTTCGGGTCGCACGTCGTATGTGCCGAAGTGACATCAGAATTCCTGGAGTTCACCAAATTGCGGGGAAACGACCTGAGCACACCTGTTCCTGATTCTAATTTTCCTGGACTAAAGCCTGGCGATCGCTGGTGTTTGTGTGCTTCTCGCTGGCAAGAAGCTCTTGATGCTGGCGTTGCTCCACCCGTCATACTTTCAGCAACCCATGCTAGAGCTTTGGAAATGGTTTCCCTAGACGAACTGAAAAAACATGCCTTAACTTCGTCTTAATTGGGCATTGGGCATTGGGCAATTCAATTTTGGATAATGGAATTGACGATAGCGCAGCATTAGCGAGTCCGCGTCCCTTGCGCGTCTGGTAGAGAGCGTCTGTTGGATTAAATTTCAATTCTTTAATCCAAAATCTAAAATCTAAAATTCTTACTCCACACTCCCCAATTCCAAATCAACTCACGGGAACTTCTAGAGGTAGTTTTAATACATTGACAACCATAGCAATCAATTTAGTGGGGTCAATTGGCTTAGATAAATGCTGCTGAAACCCTGCTGAAAGTGCTTCTAAGCGGTCTTCCTCTCGCGTGTACGCTGTTAAAGCGATAGCTGGGATACGTCCGCCTTTTTCTGGTTCCAAAGAGCGCAGTTTCCGAATTAGCGTATAACCATCTTGCTCTGACATGCCGATGTCGCTAATCAGGATATCTGGTTTTGCTTGTTCAAGTACTGCTAGCGCTTCATTAACTGATGCTACCCCAGTAGCAAAAGCCCCATACTCCTCAAACATAAAACTGAGAAAGTTACGGGTATCTGCTTCATCATCTACAACTAAAACTCTTAATCCAGCAAGCGGCATTGATGCTACAGGGGAGGAAATTTTTCCTGTGGCTTCTCTATTCCCCTTGTTACCCCTATTGTCTTGTAGCAGTGGCAGTTTCACAGTAAAGGTTGCTCCTTCTCCTGTGCCTAAACTTTGGGCAAAGATTGTACCCTTGTGCAGTTCCACTAGATGACGGACGATCGCTAGTCCTAGTCCTAGTCCATTGTGCGATCGTGTTGTGGTGCTGTCTGCTTGCCGGAAACGCTCAAATACTTTGGGTAAAAACTCGGAACTGATGCCAATGCCTGTATCGGTAACTTGAATTTTGGCATATTTGTGAGTTGTTTGTTGTTCTTCATCACAGATTACCAACAGATTCACTTCTACCCTGCCACCCTTAGGGGTAAACTTAATGGCGTTAGTTAGTAGGTTCCAGACAACTTGTTGTAACCGGGCTGGATCACCATAAACTGACCCTACCGAAGTATCGAGGACAGTATTTAACTTAATATCTTTTGCTTCTGCTAGGGGACGCACTGCCTCTAAGGCTGCCTCCATCACTGAGATCAGATTTACAGCAGATACATTTAATCGCAGCTGACCACGGATAATCCGGGATACATCTAAGATATCCTCAATTAGTTGCATCTGAGATATCGCGTTGCGTTCAATCGCCTCTAGGGCACGGGAGGTAGCTTTGTCGTCAAGTTTCTTAGAGCGGAGGATTTTTGACCAGCCGAGCATTGAGGTTAGAGGTGTGCGGAGTTCGTGGGAGAGAACGGCGAGAAACTCATCTTTCATCCGATTTGCTGCTTCTGCTTCCTGTCTTGCCGTCTGTTCTCGAATCACTTGAGCACGGACTTCTTCTGCTTGTTTGCGTTCAGTAATATCTTCGAGAGTGCCTACATATCCTAGCAATTCTCCTTGACCGGAAAGCATCGGTGATGAGCGAACCTGAACCCAACGGACGATGCCGTAAGCTGTTTGAAAGCGAAACTCTTCAGAGTAATCGCGACCTTCACGAATGTAGTCAGACCAACTGGCAACTGCTCGTTCTCTATCTTCTGGATGAACAGATTCTAGCCATTTTTTTTCTAAACTCTCTGCCGCTTTTAAGCCACAAATTGTTTGATAGCGGGGATTAGTATACCTAGAATCTCCTTCAGTATCAATTTCAAAAATACCAACGGGTGAACAGGTACTTAGCGATCGCAATCGTTCTTCACTTTGCCTGAGTTCCGCATTCACAGCTACCAGCTGCGCTGCTTGTTGCTTGACGGCTTCTGTTTTCTTAAAAAGCTCTACGAATACTGTGACTTTAGAAGTCAATATATTCGGGTCTAATGGTTTGAGCAAATAATCAACTGCACCCAAGGCATAGCCTTTAAACAGCATTTGGTCGCTGCTGCTAAAGGCGGTGAGAAAGATAATTGGAGTGTGACGCGATCGCCCCCGATTGCGAATCAAGGTAGCAGTTTCAAAGCCATCCATCCCTGGCATTTGCACATCCAACAAAATCACCGCAAAGTCTTGATGCAGCAGACACCTCAAAGCTTCTTCCCCAGAAGTAGCTCTCACGAGATTCTCCCCTAGTTTTTCTAGGATTGCCTCTAGTGCCAGCAAATTTTCTAGTTTATCATCCACTAGGAGGATGTTTACTTTGGGTTCCATCTGCATGGGTTTATTTCCGTGATGAGTGACAAAGCTTGACCATTTGAGAAGCAATGTCTGAGAGTGTCAAAATCCAGTCTACTGCAACAGCAGAAATTGCTGCCTCTGGCATAATGTCGCTCTCCGCTGTGGTAGGTTCTTGTACAATAGTAAGTCCTCCCTGCGCTTTTATTTTCTTTAAACCTTGCTTACCATCTTGATTTGCCCCTGTCAATATTACACCAATAACTTGCTGAGTGTAGACATCAGCAGCTGACTCAAACAGCACATCAATAGATGGTCTGGCATAGGAAACAGGCTGATCAGTTGAGAGAGCAAAATGATCTAGTTCAACCAGCAAGTGATAATCTGCTGGAGCTAGGTAGATATGTCCTGGTAGTATTTCGTCTTTGTCTTCTACTTCTCGAATCGGCAAGAAAGTGGATTCTTGTAATAACTCCTGGAGTGTGTTATTAGACTCCTTGTGACGATGTTGCACGATCGCGATCGGCACTAGAAAGTCTGCTGGTAAGTTCCCCAGGATAATTTTTAATGCTGATAATCCACCTAAAGAAGTACCAATTACCACAATTTTAAACGACACTTGTTTAGTCCTCACACCTGTAAAATGTGGGTTTCAATCTTAGTGTGACTTGATAGCTCTTTTTACGCTCATAACTTTTCAAACACCCTCTTAATACACTAAAACAACATTGCAGGTAATTCGCTAAAAGAAATCACATATTTCTCTCCAATATTGCGTTTCAATATCTTAATCGCCGCTTCATGATATTCCTGCCCACCACTAGAAGCACAGCCATCTGATACTACGAACGTCTCAAGTCCAGCATTAAAGAGTCCTAAAGCTGTAGCCATCACACAAGCGTCTGTATCAACTCCACACACTGCAATTGTAGTAATAGCGTTATTTTGCAAGGCTTGGAGCAGACTAAGTGCAATCGGACGCATTCATTCGAGTTGAAGTAAAAAACGACACAGAAGTAATTGTGGTAAGAAGGTTTGAAATGCAATTTGTGCAGCCTGACCCCAGTCTGTTAAATCTATGGAATCAGTAGACAAATATGCCCAGTGTGCCAGAATACAAGCAATTAGAGACAATATAAACCAACGGTAAACACGCCATAGTGTTCCTTGTCCAAAACATTGAGACAGAGCCTCCCATTAGGCATTCCCAGTCGGAGACTTCTTCTCAAGGTAATCTCTGAAGGACTTATCTAGACAGGCTTTCACCTTAAGTTGACACCAATGACCGCACTGGCTCCCCTACGTGTATTTCAAAAATCAAATATGATTCCTATATTTTTGTAATTTGCATTACAATTAAATATTTTGTGATTGTGAAATACTTCACAAATAAATATTGTAATTAGGCTTTTGAAAATTTAAATTAATGCCAGAATCGATACATTGTGTAAATATTTTTTTGCTAACTAACTAACATTTAAAATTTTAATTATTATTGTTTTGACAATTCATAAAAATTTACTTAAGCTAAAAGATAAGTTAAGCAAATCAACAAACGACAGCGATTTGGTTTAGCTACATCAAAAATTGCTGTTGCAGACTATTGACATGAGGAAATTAATCACAACAAAGTTATTCGTTGTAGGCAACTTTACTAGAATTGTCTACAAAAAGCTAAGACATGATTAAGCGTATTGCACCGCGCACATATTGAACAGATTCCGGTCAGTTATGGATGGATACTTGTGGTGATATTAGTGAGTATTCATCAATCATTGAAGTTTGACTAGCAATTTTAGATTTTGGATTTTAGATTTTGGATTAGGGTCTTCTGGTTTATGCTCCATCAGGCACAGAATAAATCTAAAAGAGGCTCGATAACTCGTTGGCATAGCCTCTCCAAGAGTTGTGGCTGTGCTATCGGCAATCCAAAATTAGCAATTCTATTATCCAAAATTGATTGACCACAGTGCGGTAGATATGTCTAGGAGAAGACAATGCTTGAGTATTTTACATCTTTGAACGACCACAATTTACCTTATCCAGATACGATTCATCCCATCGTTGTCCACTTCGTAATAGCGATGGTGTTGTTTTCCTTTTTCTGCGACGTAGTTGGCTATTTTACTGGTAAAGCCAGTCTTTTTGAGGTGAGTTGGTGGAATATGTGTGTCGCCACGATCGCTATTTTTGTTGCGATCATTTTTGGTCAGTTTGAAGCGGGTTTAGCGCAACCTTACAGCCTAGTTAAATCGGTGCTGAATTTGCATACGCTGATTGGTTGGTCGCTTTCGGGAATCATCACGGCGATTACAGCTTGGCGCTATGTAATTCGTGCCCGCAACCCGCAAAAAGTACCGATTTATTATCTAGGAGCCGGATTAGTTTTGACTTTGATAGTTGGCTTGCAGGTATATCTCGGAGATGAACTTGTTTGGGTATATGGATTGCATACCGTGCCAGTTGTGGAAGCATTAAAGGATGGTCTGTTGCCATGAACTCAGAACTGATTGATCAATTGACCGGCTCTCTAGGCGCAAACGGATTACCTTACACAATTCCTATTCATCCCAACTTAGTCCATCTGACAATAGGTTTGTTCATCATTGGGATGACCTTTGATATTGTTGGTATTCTATTCCCCTTCCAAAAATGGATCTTCAAATCTTTGGCAATTACTGTGGAACGTGACAACTTATTTGATGTTGGCTGGTACAACATGCTAGCTGCCAGCATCATCACATTTTTCACGGTGGGAGCAGGCTTTTACGAAATGCTGTTGGCAACACCACCAGCTGATACCAAGAGTGCTTGGGGATTGCAGGCAATGGAAACCATGCTCTGGCATGGTGTGGGTGGTGTGTTGTTATTAGCGCTAATTGTTGGCATGACTATCTGGAGAGGATGGCAGCGCTTCGTTTGGTGCAAAGACGCAGACAGACAAGTGCAATGGAGTTATCTACTTACTGGGGTAGGAGTCATCTTGATTATGTACGTCCACGGGACACTAGGGGCGCAAATGGCTACCGAATTTGGCATACACAATACGGCAGATAGTTTGCTGCGATTGGGCCAAGACCTCAACACCACACTCAAGTAAAAGTCCAATGCCCAATAACCAATGACCATGAAAATCCAGAAGATTTTAAATATTTTGACGCTGCTTACAGGCGCGATCGCAGTGACTGTTACTAGTCTCTGGATCGGCAAGCAGGCTTACTTTTGGCTTCCCCCCCAAGCAGCAGCCGAATCTCAATTAATTGATGATTTGATTAGCTTCTTAGTAACCCTCGGTGCCTTCATCTTCTTGGGAGTAACAAGTACTCTAATGTATTCTGTGATCTTCCATCGGGCAGTCAAAAATGACTTCACCGATGGCCCTCCAATTCATGGGAATGTCACCTTAGAAGTTGTCTGGACAGCGATCCCAATTCTTTTGGTGTTTTGGATTGCGGGCTACAGCTACCAAGTTTACGAACAAATGGGGATTCAAGGCCCATCAGAATTAGTTCACCTGCATAATCCATTGGCAATGCAATCGGCTGATGTAGCAGCAAAAGATGTACCAGCTAACGCTTTAGCACAACCCGTTGAGAAAATCGACGTACTAGCTAAACAGTGGGCGTGGGTTTTTCATTACCCAGAGAAAGATATCACCAGTACCGAATTGCATTTACCGAGCGATCGCCGGGTGCGTTTAGCGCTGCGATCACAAGACGTTCTCCACGGCTTTTATATTCCTGCATTTCGCCTTAAGCAGGATATTATTCCCAACCATGCGCTCGACTTTGAATTTACTCCTATCCGCCCTGGTCAATACCGATTGACCGATTCCCAATACAGCGGCACATACTTTGCAACAATGCAGGCGAATGTAGTTGTCGAATCTCCTGAAGATTATCAGCAGTGGCTGGCTAAAGCTGCAACCCAAAAGCCATCCCTAGCAAATAATCAGGCAGCTTCTGAGTATGCTCAAACATCCCATCAATCAGTCCAAACTGGTTGGATCACAGTTCCACCTGCTGCACCTCCTCTAGTCAATTCTCCTGGTTGAAAGGAAAGTAACCGATGACTAATATTCCTATTGAAGGCATTTTCCCCAGTGAGAAGCCTAACCACGAATCTCCAGGTAACTGGAAAGAATACTTCAGCTTTAGTACTGACCATAAGGTAATTGGTATCCAGTATCTCGTTACTTCGTTTTTCTTCTTTCTCGTCGGTGGTATTTTTGCAATGGTGATGCGGGGAGAACTGCTAACACCCGAATCAGATTTAGTCGATCGCACCGTCTACAACGGTATGTTCACCATGCACGGCACTGTGATGCTGTTTTTGTGGACATTTCCCTCACTAGTTGGTTTTGCTAATTATCTAGTGCCTTTAATGATTGGGGCGCGAGATATGGCATTTCCCCGCCTCAACGCCGTTGCCTTTTGGATGGTGCCAGTAGTCGGGATTTTGATGATGGGTAGCTTCTTCGTCCCTGGTGGCCCAGCCCAAGCCGGTTGGTGGTCTTACCCGCCCGTCAGTCTCCAAAATCCCACAGGTAACTTGATTAATGGTCAAGTTATCTGGCTCTTAGCGGTGGCAATATCCGGCGTATCCTCAATTATGGGGGCAGTGAACTTTGTCACCACCATCGTCAAGATGCGGGCCCCTGGAATGGGCTTCTTTCGGATGCCCTTATTTGTCTGGGGAGTGCTTAGCGCCCAGATTATCCAACTATTCGGACTACCTGCACTGACGGCGGGGGCAGTGATGCTGCTACTCGACCTCACAGTTGGCACTAGCTTTTTTGACCCAGCCAAAGGTGGGAATCCAGTAATGTTCCAGCATTACTTCTGGTTCTATTCCCACCCTGCCGTTTACGTGATTATTTTGCCTGTGTTTGCGATTTTCTCGGAAATCTTCCCAGTTTATTCACGTAAACCTCTATTTGGTTACAAAGTAGTTGCCATTTCATCCATCTTGATTGCACTAGTCAGCGGTATTGTTTGGGTACACCATATGTACGTCAGTGGTACGTCAGGCTTGATGCGGTTGATTTTCATGATGACAACAATGTGCGTGTCTGTACCTACGGGCATTAAAGTATTTGCTTGGGTGGCGACTATTTGGGGAGGTAAACTACGACTGCACACACCAATGCTGTTCGCTCTAGGTGCGTTGATCATGTTTGTCTTCGCTGGCATCACAGGCATCATGCTTTCCTCCGTGCCGGTTGATGTCCACGTTAATAACACTTACTTTGTGGTGGGACACTTCCACTACGTCCTCTACGGCACCGTGACGATGGGCTTGTATGCTGCCATCTACCACTGGTTCCCCAAGATGACTGGGCGGATGTACTCTGAAAGCTGGGGTAAAATACACTTTTGGTTAGCTTTCATTGGCACTAACCTTAACTTTTTGCCCATGCACCCCTTAGGATTGCAAGGGATGTTACGCCGAGTTGCTTCCTACGCCCCAGAGTATCAATTCTGGAATGTCATCGCTAGCCTGGGCGGGTTTCTATTAGGAATGTCCACCTTGCCTTTCATTTTCAACATGGTGATTTCTTGGATGCAAGGCGAGAAAGCACCTGATAATCCTTGGCGGGCAATTGGATTAGAGTGGTTAGTTTCTTCACCGCCTCCAGTAGAAAACTTTGAAGAAGTTCCGATTATCATCTCTGAACCCTACGGCTACGGCAAATCTGAACCGTTGACAGCTAACCTACGCGAAAACATTCACTCAACATTGACAAGCGCAGACTGACTTTTATTTCGGAACCAAAACCCTTTTAAAATCTCGTTTCCAGGTAGAACCTGGAAATGATCTTTATTGGGCTGCTGCCGCGAGTAAGAAAGGCGGAGCCTCAATGATGGACATTCCTAGCCAGAGGCTAGGAACGAGGGAATGAGGCAATTACACATCGCAGTCTGCAAGGTAAAGGAGAATTCCACCAATGGACAGTTATATCAATTCAAATGAGTTGCATCAGACAGGCGCAGAACATAGCCACGACGAAGAAGGCAACAAGATGTTTGGCTTCATTGTCTTCCTACTGTCTGAAAGCGTCATTTTCCTGAGTTTTTTCGCCGGATATATCATCTACAAAACAACAACTCCTAACTGGCTACCAGCTGGTGTTTCTGGACTAGAAGTAAAAGATCCGACAATCAACACAGTAATTCTTGTCGCCAGTAGCTTTGTGATTTACTTAGCCGAACGCGCCCTTCAACGCCATGACTTAGTGAAATTTCGCCTGTTTCTCTTGGCAACAATGGCGATGGGAACTTACTTTTTGGCTGGACAAGCGATTGAATGGAGCCACCTGGAGTTTGGGTTTACCTCAGGGGTATTTGGTGGGACGTTTTACCTACTAACAGGTTTCCACGGTTTGCACGTTTTCACAGGTATTCTGTTGCAGTTGATAATTTTGGTACGTTCTTTCATACCTGGCAACTACGACACAGGTCACTACGGCGTCAACGCAACTTCGTTGTTTTGGCACTTCGTTGATGTTATCTGGATTATTTTGTTTCTGCTTATCTATGTTTGGCAGTAAATATTGATGGGGAGGAAAAGCCAAATAATTTATCTGGCTTGGTGTATGGGGTATTGTTAATTACTTCTATACCTCATGCACCATTCACTTTGATAAGTATTTAACTAGCCCTCTTCCATCAGTTTTGGAGAAAGCAATTGCTGCAAGGCTAACGAGACTTTACTTTCCCGATTTTGGCTACATTTTTGAATTTATATTAGAAAATAAAGCTTCAAACCTTGATTGAATGATAGTTTCAGTTTTCTGCTTCGATTATTGTTTTCTGAGAGTGATGAAAGAGCGCTAGGGACTTCCAAAAAATAAAATCATCAGTAAAAATTAATGATAATTATTATTCTTTCGCGTCTACTCTTGATCTTTGTTGATTAATTTATTCTTTGAAAGTCTCTGATATGTTTATAAAGTTTGTCCAGTAGCTCTAACTGAATAGGGCTGATTTTAAAGAGCGCTACTGGTTATATGTCCAGTACATTGATTCTGTAGTATACCGCTTGTCTCGACTCTAAGCCACGACCAGCATTATTCAATTCTGTTAAGGTCTGGGAAATGAGGTGCAAGCACAGAAATATTAATAACATGCTTCAATTTCGTACAAAGGGTCAAGTTGCCGATAATGTTCGGCAGGTTGGAAACACAGTAACCGTGCCCCGTCCACAGCAAGTTGCTTTTGCTGGGTGTAAACTAGATAAAACAAATTATTCTTCCAGAGATGCCAATAAGAGGGGGAACCCCCCAGCAGAGGCTCTAAAGCTTCATCTATTCGCCAAGAATGACCCTTGAGTAATTCTCCGATTTCTGACTGGGCATCAAATGGCTCCTTCTCGGTTCCTATCAACATATCTAATTCTGACAACCTTCTTTCTTCTTCCTGTTGCTGTTTAGGGGAAGGTGCTTTCACAACTGCCTGTATTTCCTCTGGCACATCTAGTAAGAAGAATTGTGAGTACCCATTTGCATTAATCTGTTCGTCATAAAACTGGTTTTCTTCTTCTTCTATACGGTCAACGCTACCAGAAATAAACGTCTGACCCATAGCATCTGCTTCCAGAAGGATACCATTGTGACCGTATGCGCCGAAGTGAAAAGCATTGCAACCAATTTGCATAGCTAGTTCTGATAGACGAGGGCGAGCAGCACCCCTAGCTCGACGGCATAGTAGTTCATTCGGTTCGGTTTTCACTATAGTCCATCCCGGAGTGCTAACGAACAGTCCGACAATCCATAGGTCGGGTAATAGCAGCCACGGAGTTTGGCGCAATTCATCATTTGATAAGGGTTGAGGTGGTTGGGAAATGCGACAGCAACCTTCAAGCTCAAAGATGCGGGTTATAGCCAGTTCGATTGAATTTAAATTATTTGACTGGATACAAGTAGTGTAATTTCGGAACTCGATAAACACGTCAAGCTCCTATTTCGACCGAATATAAGTGGTGAAATTCCAGTATCTCTCAAACATTTTAATATGGGTACTAGTTCTGTCACTTTTCATTTCTAAAGGGCACGCACATAAATCAAAGAAATTAAAGCATCACTCACACAAAAAAAATCCGCTCAAGGTAAAAGTAAAGAAACTGCTACAGTCAACTTAGAAGAAACATTTGCTATTGAAACAATTTAATTTACTATGAATTGGAGTGCTGCATTACCTACCTTTTTCATTACCCTGCGAGAAGGCGTGGAAGCTGCTTTAGTTGTGGGAATCGTCTTCGCCTGTTTACAGCAAGCTCAACAACAAAAATTGCACCGTTGGGTTTACTTAGGAATCCTGAGTGGCATTCTAGCGAGTTTTGTAGTTGGTTTACTAATTCATCTAGGGTTACAAGGATTGCAGACATCTGAGCAATTATATGCGCCTGTCTTCAAGCAATTATTCGAGGTGGGATTAGGTGCGATCGCGATCGCAATGCTCAGTTGGATGCTAATTTGGATGACACGACAAGCACGATTTCTCAAAGCTGAGATTGAAGGTTCCGTCAAAACTGCCTTGGGTGAAGATAACCGCGCAGCTTGGGCAATTTTCAGCTTAGTTTTTATTGCCGTGTTTCGGGAAGGACTAGAAACGGCTTTGTTTATCGTCGCTAAGTTTCAAGAAGGCTTGACACCCATCCTGGGGGCGATCGCAGGACTAGCGATCGCGGTCATAATTGGGATGCTGCTTTTTAAGTGGAGTATTCGCATCAACTTGAAACAATTTTTCCAGGTGATGGGCGTATTTCTGCTATTGATTGTCTCTGGGTTAGTAATTTCTGCCCTCCGCCATCTGGATGCAGCAGCGATCGCTTTTAGCCAAATCAACCCTGAAGTTTTAGGCGTTTGCGGACAAGGAAATACATCTTGTCTTTTGGGGCCCCAGATTTGGGATCTCTCAACCATTTTACCTGACCGCCAGTTTCCTGGTATTTTGCTGAAAACCTTATTTGGCTATACCCAAAAACTGTATCTAGTGCAGGCTATGGGGTATCTCCTCTTTTGGGCAATTGTGGGCGGTCTTTACTTCCGCAGTCTTGATCAGCCAACACAATTAAAGCCAGCAAGCAAATTCAATTAACGTCTCATTCATCAACACCAAACCTGAAAGATTTGACTGAGGGAAATAGACCTTTTGCAAAAATCCCTAACACCCCACCCCCAACCCCTCCCCGCAAGCGAGGAGGGGAGACAAAGCATAGCTTTGGCGGGGTGGGGTTATTATTTTTGATTTATACAAGAAGTCTAATGTGGTAATTTCCCCATATTAGCAAGGGAATTTGATTCCCCTGCTGGATGGCAGAGAAGCTTTTGCTTTGGTAAGTCTGGATAATCACAAAGCTTCTGGGCGCGAGGCGTTAAACTAAATAACTCGTATTGGGCACGATCGCAAAGAAGGCATACTCATACCAAGCAGTCCAGATGAAACTGCGAATCCATCGCTGACGCTTTTCAGGACTCAATTCATATTCAAACGCCCCACGAGATACATCAATGGAAGATAGGTGAGAGTTGCAACCACAGCCGTGTTGATAAGTAAAACCGTATTTGGAAGCAATACTTTGCACCTTCATCTGGATAGCAAACACCTTACCTGCATGGAGTATGGCATCCCAAGCACGTTTGTGTTCGATATCGCGCTGATCAAATCGTAAGGCACGTTCTTCAAAAACATGCTCGCGGTAAATTGGTGCTAAATGCACATGATAAAAGCTGGCAGGTAGTTCATAACCAAACTCATTAAATAAATCTATGCCAATGTGAGCCACTTTTACTTCATCAGCGGACTCGATACCCTTTGACTCCACATCACGGAGAATTTCTGCAAAGTTCGGATAGCTGTGTTTGAGAAAGTCTTGTCCAAAAAAGTCAAGAGTTTCCCATGCCAGTTGTGTAAATAACTGGGAAAATGAGGGTATCAAGTGAGCCAGTTGGGGGCGATCGCTAAACAAGTCAACATCACCATGCTCTAATTTGTATAGGAACAACTGCGCCATCTCAACATAGCTTTGGGGATGGTCAAGTCCGACACTCGTGGTTCCTCTAGCAATGTCTTGCCATCTAGAAGGTAGTTGAGAAACGTGAACCGCATTTTCTCCAGCAATCACTGCAATAGGAGGACATTCGAGAAGTTGCATCGACAATCTCCTTTAAGACTCTAATGTGTAATTTACCTTAAGTGATCGCTTTATCTGTCTTCTGAACACAATTAAAAATGTTTGACAGACTGTCTTTTGACAGCGATGTCTACGATGGGCTACGTCTACGCAACTTTATTGATAATATTTTTCTGGAAAATACTTAGTGCTAATTTGAATACACTTTTAGTTAAACTTTCTCTATCTTTACGGTTAAATCCACCTAAATCACGTTCATTTAGTGGTTCAAACGGCCTGAATTTTAAGCACCAGCTATTTTCTTATATATTTTCTCACCTTTGATTATCTCCTCATAGTACTGCTCATAAGGGGTGAACCTGATGGATTCTTGTTTTCCTAAACCCAAGATACCAAAGGTGCAAAGGCTATTATAAAACAGTTCATGTACCCGCTTTTGAAGTACCTGATTAAAATATATGAGGACATTACGACAAAGGATGACATTAAACTCATTAAAAGAACTGTCAGTTGCTAAATTATGTTGGGCAAAAACAACGTTTTCTCTTAAAGATGCTCGAAAAATTGCGTTATCATAAGCTGCTGTATAATATTCTGAGAAAGACTTCTTGCCGCCTGATTTTAGATAAAGCTGAGTATATTCCTGCATCAGTTTTAGGGAGAAAATACCACTTTTGGCATTTTGTAATACCTTCTCGTTCGTATCAGTGGCATATATGCGGCAACGGTGGTAAAGTCCTTCTTCTTGGAGTAAAATTGCCATTGAGTAAACTTCTTCACCAGTTGAGCATCCAGCGTGCCAGATGCGAATAAACGGATAGGTTTGCAAGAAGGGGATAACTTGATTTCTGAAGGTGTTATAAAAGCTGGGATCACGAAACATTGATGTTACATTTACCGTCAGAGCAAGCAAAAATCGTTCTAAATAGGCACGGTTGTGGAGTAACCGTTCTTGCAATGCAGAAACATTTGCTAATCCCTCTAACTGCATGAAGCTCTGAATGCGGCGCTTGAGTGAGGAAAGAGCATAATCGCGAAAGTCATAACCGTAGTACTGATACAGCCCTTCCAAGAGCAGATGTATTTCGATATCCTCCAAGGTCGATTTGGGCAGAAGCATAATATTTATAATTCATAATTAATAATTAATAATTTACAATTATTACCCCAAGCATGAATGGACTTTTTGAAATAATGATGCTGGACTTTGGGTAATTTTCATAAATCAATTTAGTTGCTCTTTAGGATCAATTAGGGATTAGAATAAATTAATAAATATTTGCTCGTACAAGAATCCCAGATAAGTCATAAACAAAAAATCATGATCACAACCCGCATACTCTTACGTTTACAGTAAGCTACGTACAGCAAAGACGCCAGAACTATACAATGTGTATGTTCGCACAGCAAATTCATCAGAATAAAGAAATAGAGAAAATGTTTACAAACAATTTAGAATTGCTGTAAAACTCAAGTAGATTTTACGCCTAAAATAGTTTGCTGAATCAATTAAACTTGATCGCGGTGCTACTTATGGGTTTCAGTTTAACCAAGTGGCTCTTATTACTAAAATAGCGATCGCTGTTATTGAAATCCCAGTTAGCCATCTGACTTGGGAGCGGAGATTTTTAATCTCTTGGCTCAGACTTTCTTTCTGTGGTATAGAATATGGTTCCAGTTGTACAACTTCGATAGCTACTTGTTCAGGTTTATTTTGAGCTTTTTCAAAAGAGACCTGCGTGTGTAGCCAATTAGTAATCAGTTGGGGACAGTTTTTCTTAAACCAATTTAAGGCTAAGGTTCTAAAAACTGGTTTGGACATTCGGGCAATTAATTTCATCAACCTGTTTAGAGGCTTCAAGCGAAGCTTTTGATTAATCAGATTGACAGAACCAACATCATAAAGACAATCCAGAATTAGTTTCACAGTGGCTTCTTCACTGTTAATTAAGTTTTGCAGTAAAAGCAGGACATCATGCATCCGCTCTGCTTCCATATACTTTTCTGCCAAATTTTCTGGAGGACTTACTGAAGGATTTACGGTTGAATTTAGGGTGTTTTGTCTTACTATCGTCATATTGGTAACATAGCAGCCAGAATAATATCAGTACACCTATCTACCGAGAGAAAGATTTTTTATCTAGAGAGAGAACCTAAAAGCCAAAATTTGTTTGTGAGACATATGACTATATCGTGTCTGTAAAAAGGCTGTTTGTCTAGCTCCAATGAATCTTTTATTTACTTCTGGGTAAATAAAATTTTTACCCAGATGATAATACTTCAATTTGTGTAACAACTCGTTCTAATTCCTCAATGATTATAGTGCTTTCAGTCTTCCTGAAGGCATCCACAAGCGCCCGATAATACCAAAGAGTTCCTTCTTTACGCCCCTGAAAACGTTCCCAAACTGATTCGCCCAAAACGCGATAATCTTTGAGAATAGACTGGGCGTTGTAAAGTTTATCTGCTAATGACACGAGCAGTACTGATGGAGAAGCAGTAGGAATATGAGCAATGTATGCCTCTTTGCGCTGTCGCCAAGGGGGTTTTGGAGTTGTATCAGCGTCAGTACAACCATCTACAATTGCTGTTACATTGTCACCAAAGCGGCGGCGAATTTCTTCCCGTGTTGCGGCCCCACCTTGGTCTTCGATCGCATCGTGTAAGAGGGCTGCGATCGCTTCATCTTCATTTGCTCCGTATTCTAAAGCAATACTGGTGACACCTAATAAATGGGCAACATAAGGGACACCTGAACCTTTACGAACTTGGTTGGCGTGCAGTTGGGTAGCGTAGGTGAGGGCTGCGGTAAAACGTTCTGAGAGCATTGTTTTGAAAGAATAAAACAGCTTATAATCAGATATTGCACTACTGCTAATGCCAATTTTATAACAAACCGCTCCAGACACAGAGAATGCAGAGCAGGAGAGGGGTACAGAAGTAATTGAATCTCAGCCTAAAATTGAGATATCTATCAAGCTTGCTATGAAATCATCATGACCAGCGAAAAAATAACGGTGCAGTCTTTATATACTGTCACTGATGAAGAATTAATGCTGATGAGTTCGCAAAACCCAGAACTGCGGTTTGAACGCAATGCTAATGGAACATTAGAAACTATGCCCCCAACTGGTGGAATTTCTGATAATCGAGAAATAAAAGCAGGAGCCTATTTATTGAATTGGGTAGAAAGTCAGGATTTAGGTGAAGTTTTTGGGGCGAGTACAGGTTTTAGATTAGCAAATACTGCTGTCAGAGCACCTGATGCTGCTTTTGTGGCTAAAGGACGTTTACCAGAAGGTTGGGATCAGCAAGAGGACAAATTTATCAACTTAGCACCCGACTTTGTAATTGAAATTCGTTCTAAAAATGATAGCTTGGCAAAACTTAAAGCCAAGATGGAAGAATATATTGCTAATGGTGTTCAATTAGGATGGTTAATTGATAGAAAAAATTAACAAGCTTTAGTTTATCGTCAGGATGGTTCAATTACTCAATATCCGGCTACAGCAATATTAAGCGGTGAAAATGTTGTGCCTCGGTTTATCTTGCCTTTGAAAAAATTATTGTAAGAGCTATGCTTACGGCTGCCTACCCCTACGCACTTTATACCCATTTGATATGACGATGTGCCGCGCCAAACAAAATTTGATTTTATATATTGCGAATTTTTCTTATTAAACAGATTTGAGCGAAAGTTTATAGATAAACAATATAACTATTAAGTTCTATATATTCAATCTTTCTTTTGAGTGATATCGGATAATCAAACGTTCTGCATCTACGCCTTAAAAACTCTGGATAGAAAAGCAAAACTTTTGATTATAAATAATATAATTATTCTTTTAGATAGACAGCATTAAAATCTATATTCCATCGTCAGATAGATAAAAGTTTGATGTTAATTATTGTAAAGTAAATTCAGAAAATACTATTAAAATCGGGGTTTTTTAATAATGGCAGACAGTCCTGGATTAGGAGAGCAAGCGCTCAATAAAGCGGCAGAAATAGGATTATCTAGCCAATTAGATGAAGTAGAAAGTTTAGATGTAAACATCAAAACTGATCCGCTGAAACTGGTTCAAGGAGAAGTGGATTCGGTCACGATTGAAGGTGAAGGTATGGTTATGCAGAAAGACCTCCGCATGGAGGAATTTGACATGCAAATGACTAATGTTGCCATTAATCCTCTGAGTGTAGCTTTCGGCAAAATTGAACTCACTAAACCTACTGAAGCCAATGCACAGGTTGTATTAACTGAGACTGATATCAATTGCGCCTTCAACTCAGAATATGTGCGATCGCAACTGCAAAGTCAAAAAATCAATGTTAACGGGCAACTGACGACTATTGAGCCTCAAAATGTAGAGTTTCGACTACCAGGTGATGGAAAAGTAGCAATAAATGCCACTATGAAAATAGTAGAAACAGGTGAAAATCAGCAAGTTGCTTTTTCCGCAGTACCGAGGATTAGCGCCAATGGAAAAACTGTTACTTTGGAAAATGTCGAGTATGGCGAAAGTGCGGAAATCTCACCAGATTTGACAAAAGCTTTAATAGATCAAACTAGCGAAATTTTGAATTTGAGTAATTTTGATTTAGAAGGAATGAGCTTGCAAGTTAACCAACTAAAAGTAGAAGTAGGCAAACTAACCCTACAAGCTGAAGCTTATGTTGAACAAATTCCTTCAGATTAAAAATAAGACGGTAATAAATTCAGGATACTAATAATGGAAACTACAGACACAACGCAAACAAATTCAACACCTTTTCCAAATATTCCACCAGTTATTGAAAGTAACGACAGTGAGTATCTTGATAGCGGCGTACCCAGTACAGTTGCGATCGCAGGACATCCCCTACATCCCCTGAGTGTGACCTTTCCCATCGCCTTTTTAGCCGCCGCCTTGGGAAGCGACATCGGCTACTGGTTAACTAGTGATTTCTTCTGGGCTAAAGCTTCACTATGGTTAATCGGACTCGGATTAGCTGGAGGTGTCCTTGCATCAGCGATCGGCCTGAGCGACTTTTTTAGAATTGAACGAGTTCGCAAGCGCAGCGCAGGTTGGGCGCATTTAATACTTAACGTTTCTCTAATAGTTTTAAGTCTAGTCAACTTCCTCCTGCGTTTGGGCGACGCTGAATCCCGAATACTACCTTGGGGACTGGTTCTCTCGCTCATTGTCGGTACGCTGGTTAGCATTTCCGGCTGGTTCGGTGCCGAACTTTCCTATCGTCACAAAATCGGTGTTGTGGGTGCAGGTAGCAGAAGATATCCGTAAATTCTTCCTTGTCTTTGAGCGATGGGATATTTTTTTATTTGCAAGTCCCCTACTCTAATGGTAATTAGATTTACTTAGGTAGTTATCTGCTCTAATTTTATGCTGGGCTGCGTCAGATACAAGCAGCCCAGTTTAGTAGTTTGTAAATTATGAAAGCACTGGTTGTGTTTCCAACTTCTGGGCTTTTTGCTTGAAGACGGTTGGTACTTCTGAGCTGAACGCCTCACCTTGAACCACTTCTGAGCGGAAACCATCAACCCCAACTGGAACATCGCCAGTGATGGTGGTGCGATATAAAAGACGCTCGACATCCAGATGATCCAAATCTTGAGGAGCTAAATGCACGGTGGCACGGTTGTCCCAGAAGGCGATATCACCGTTGTTCCAACGGAAACGGGTGTGTAGGCAGGCTTGGTGATTTGGTTAAAGAACAACTCAAGCAATAGCTTGCTCTCTTGTGATGACACATCAACAATGTGTGAGGTGAAGCCAGGGTTGATGAACAACGCACGCTCACCAGTCTCAGGGTGAACCCTTACTACTGGGTAGATTGAGACTAGTGGATTGACAGCAATACGCTCGGCGAACTTGCTGTTGCGGGGCAGATACCCACTCCCATTAAAGCGATGTTCAGCTTTCAATGTGTCTGCTAGCGCCCGTAGAGGTGCTGACAGACCCTCATAAGCTGCAACTAAATTACTCCACTGGGTGTCACCACCAAAGCTGGGGACATTAACCGCGCGTAAAATTGACGCTGCTGGCGGGTTGATAGCCGCTGTTACGTCTGTGTGCCAGGGGCCTCCAGTGCGAAAACCGTACTGCTTTTCATAGAGCCTCCGGTCTACGGGTTTGATCTGCGGAAATCCTGGAACTGGTTCAGGCTCTCCGAGTGGATGGGCGAAAGTCACTTCGCCGAAACGAGATGTGAATTCAACCTGGGCAGCATGATCGATGTTTTGTCCACGAAAGAACACGACTTTCCACTTCAATAGTGCTTTACGAATTTCTTTGACTTCATCATCATTCAGAGGACGGGAAAGGTCTACCTTACTGATTTCGGCACCGATGAAACCAGCTACTTGTTTGACTTCGATATGTTTGTAGCCCATATAAATTCTCCAGAGTTTGATCCATTGGATGGTGTTCGCACTCGTCCGTTTCTTTTGGAATTTTGCTATCAAGTGCAAGCAAAATTCTAAAAGAAGCGATCGCATCTGAAAATATTATACTTTATCTTGATAAATTTACCGTAGTATAAATTTTTGTATTTTTAGATTACCGGAACAATCAGAGGTTTATAGCATCTCATCAAAGGCTCAGAAGTGCCCAGAAATAAAATGGCTCTGTCCCACAACTGATTTGAGGCATCAATCTTTCAGATGTGGGTATTGGCTCTAATACTCGCATCGTCATAAGATGCCTTAAAAAACCGCGTTTATGTCTGTCCTGTGTGCAGTCACATTGAGGATAAAAACTTAAACGCAGCTAATAATATTGCCAGTTTGACAGAATTTTTATTCCTGATAGCGAGTTTACGAGTGTTACGGTTGGCAGTAAGTTCTACCTTGTCAGCCTGTGGAGTAGACAACCTTCTCAAGAGTTATCTTGAGAATACTGTGAATCAAGAAGTAAACATTAAGACTTCTATTGTCCAGCTTTGTCTAGACCTTGGCAGTTTTGGGTAGGTTTTACAGAAGGGTCATTTTCTGATAAATCTATTCGGGGTAGAAAACTACTGACCTTAACTCAATGCTCTGACGAGGTGGAGCATCCGGTGGGCTAGTGGGGTCATCAAACCCAGTATGACCGGCAAACCTGGCTCGTCCATCTTCTGCGGAGTCAAAGCACTTAATAAATAGCGCTTCGTCTTCTTGCATTTGCGGAAAATAAAACCATTGATGTGATGGGTTATAAGTTATTGCGTAAGTTTCGCCAGCGTAATTGGGGTACAACAGGTCAGTAGCTATAAGGTCTGTAGGTACCATACTCAGAGCGTTGCACACTGCCAATGGTGACTCCTGGACTGGTGCAATCGGTCGCCAAATGTTAATCAGTGCAAACCTTTTTTGCAGCACTTGATCAATGTTATCTATCCCCTGCTCTGCCAATACCTTGCGTGCGCGAGTATAGCCAGATTTAGCTGTAAAGTCATTATGCACGTACTTGACGGGTTCCCTGATTTGGTTTTCGCCCTGCTGCGAACGTTGAGCATTACGAAGAGTGTGATCGAATATTACTACTTCAGTTGCACCTGTTACCTCTTTCAATAATTGCTCGGCTTCAGGATAATAGACGTTGCGGATCTCATCTTCATCATAGAAATCACTGACTTTACTCTCATGTGCAGCAAAGTCGAAGCCTTGGCGCTCTAAGGATACTTTATGTGAAATTTCCCGTGCATTATGGATTGGCACTTTGTGTGTCTCGTACTTTCCGTTGGAGCGGGGAACCCCTACTGGGGGTTCGTAGGCATAGATGAAAGGCTTTTCTGCCATCGGGGTGAGGTAGGTCAGTTCTGCCTCAACGTGTTTCAGGTCAGGGAAAAAACGCTTGTCTGTGCTCATTGCTTACATCCTTGTTCAGAAGTTCAGACAGATAAGATTCCGTAGAGTTGGAGTGCAATTCACGCTCAATATCCAGCAATTGATCGCAATTACATCTAACGGCGTCAGCAAACTTACAAAATAGCTGAGGCATGTTGTAAGAGTAGAATTCAAAGTAGCTGTTGATATTTGTTAACGTCGATCTTGTCAGGAATCTTCAGTACTAGAACACCATTCAGTAATCCTGAAACAACCTCTTCCCCAACCCTTCTCCGGTTCCGAGAGGGAGTTTAGCTCCCCTAACCTTGGTAAGGTAGGGGGCTGGGGGGTTAGGTTTTTGATTACTGAATCAATGCTCTAAATAATTATAGTTAAATACTTATTTAACCATTGTAGTAATTAGCATAACAGAATTTTCGCAAAATGGTCAAATAATTGTTTGAGTATTTGAGTAAAATGCCAGATCCTGCTATGATATGGGGATGATTGAGAAAATAAATTACGAAAACTGCGCTAAAATCTTCACGGCTCTTTCAGATCCAACACGCCTGCGACTAGTAGATTTACTGCTGAGTACTGATGAAATCAGCTGTTCAGAAATTGCCGAGCAGTTGGATATTAGCTTATCTCTTTCTTGTCACCACTTGAAAGTTTTGACGGAAGCAGGTTTGGCGAAGAACTACAAAAAAGGGCAAGCAAGATACTACTCGCTTGATCGTGCTGTTCTCAATAGTACTTTAGAGAGTTTAACAGGTCGCACAAGTCCCCATGTTCAAGGTACTCCTAAGATGGGGATTGTGAGCGGGTGATCTTCGCAAAGCGTCACGAAGTGAGGATTACGTTGTCCAGTTTCTGCATCTGTTGGAGGCATAATCACTAATTCTCCGGCAGCATTACGTAGGGTTTAGCTGACAAAATTCATAAAACTAGTCATTGGTTAGTGCGATGTCTTCTCTTTCAGAGACGCTACCGCGTAGCTTGCTTCCCCGTAGAGGTACGACAAGCCGCTTTGCTTCTATGCAGGTTGCAGTTGCAAGACCATTGGTATAATTTCTGTGGCTACAGGTAAGTTGGTGGTCATAATTGCTTTTTGGCTATTTCACCTGCCTTGACTATAATCTCTTCACACTCTGCGCGAAATGTGGTTTAACTTATGAAAATTGGAATTATTGGCAGTGGAAACATGGGACGTTCTTTAGGTATTCTCTGGGCAGAACAGGGGCATCAAGTATTTTTTGGCTCCCGTGATGCCGAAAAAGGAAAAGCAACGGCAGAGTTGGCAGAACGCGGAACGCAAGGTGGTACAAATAATCAGGCGGCGGCGTTTGCTGATGTAATTTTGTGGACAGCACGCAACATTATGCCAAAAGAGTTGCTTTCTAATCCTGAAGTTCTCGACAGTAAAATTATTATTGATTGTAATAATCAGGATATTCCGGAAGGATTTGCTTATCCGGCAATATTAGAATCGCTAGCCGAAAAGCTTGCTAAAAATGTACCTCAGGCGCGGGTGATAAAAGCTTTTAATACGATAGGGCAGGAAGTCTTTGAATTAGCACCTGAACCACTAAAAGATTATCGAGTTTCTGTTTTTGTTGCAGGAGATGATGAGCAAGCCAGAAAAACAGTGATGGGGCTTGCTGAAGGAATAGGATTTTTAGCAGTAGATTCTGGTGTTTTACGTAATGCTCGATTGGTAGAAGGCTTGGGAGATTTTATTCGCCTGATCATGATTGGTCAAAAACAGGGTGCTTATGCAACTATCTCTATTAATGTCTTGCCTACAGCACAAGGACAACGCTTAGGTGGACGGCAGGCTTCGAGTTTGAAGTGAACTATCTAGAAATATATTCAATTCACTAATGCCAAAAGTTTAGGGGTGGTTACAAAACCACCCCTTTATTCCCCTCATATTTAGAATTTACTTGCAGCCCTCTTAATGCGAAGTTAATTTACTCAGAAATATTAATTGAACTTTCAACTTGAGAATTAGCCAATGTTGGTGCTGTAAAAATCCGTGAGTACAGACTTGATGGTTGCTGATGAGCAACAACTGGTAAAACTTGACGAGCATGAACGGTTGATTCTACTGCCTTCACATCATAAGTCTGCGTTGCCAATTTGGGATAGAAACCAATTCTGATGATTGGCAGCAGCAAACTGCAATTCATCAAAATCCCTATTAGGGATTGAAACGACACTAAAGGGCACGTTATCACCACTATTGGAAATTGCAATTCATCAAAATCCCTATTAGGGATTAAAACATATTTTTTTGTAATTTTAATATGGGAGTTTTGGATTCAAATCAATCAATATTCCTCTTAGTAATCGAAATAATATTATTTATCTAAAGTTAATCGCTTTCCTACTGATTTAACCATGCTTGTAAATCAGTTATATTAGAAAAATATATCGGCTAAAATCTTACATAAATTATCAAAACTCATAAAATTACTCAATTTTATATTGTCATAACTTTATTATTTCATTGCCATCAAATCAAATTTTAACCAAAAAAAGGTGGGCAAGCAGCCCACCCTAGACCATTCTTTACTTAATACTACTTTATACAGGTGCTTCAGTAGCAGTCTTACCAACCAGCATTGCAGTATTTTCGTCGCTTTCGAGAATACCGAATTCAATTAACAACTCTTCTAGCTCTTCCATCTCGATAGGTGTGGGGATAGACAGGTTTGTGTTGTCAATGATCTTTGTAGCCAATGTCCGATATTCATTAGCTTGGTTGCTCTCAGGTGCATACTCGTTAACAGTCATCCGGCGCAATTCTGCGTGTTGAACGATGTTGTCACGAGGTACGTAGTGAATCATTTGGGTGTTCAACCGTTTTGCCAAGGTTTGGATTAGGTCGATTTCCCGGTCAGTATTACGGCTATTACAAATCAGACCACCCAAACGCACGCCACCAGTGTGAGCATACTTAAGAACACCACGAGCAATGTTGTTAGCAGCGTACATCGCCATCATTTCACCAGATGTAACGATGTAGATTTCTTGTGCTTTACCTTCACGAATAGGCATAGCAAAACCACCGCATACAACGTCACCTAACACGTCGTAAGATACAAAGTCTAGGTTTTGGTAAGCACCGTTTTCTTCCAAGAAGTTGATGGCGGTGATGATACCACGACCTGCACAACCAACACCGGGTTCTGGACCACCAGATTCTACGCAAAGAACGTCACGGAAACCCTTGAGCATCACTTCATGGAGTTCTATATCTTCTACTGCGCCACGTTCAGCAGCGAGGTGAAGAACGGTTGTTTGAGCCTTGCTATGTAGCATCAAACGGGTAGAGTCAGCTTTGGGGTCGCAACCGACAATAAGAATGCGTTTACCTACTTCAGCCATTGCTGCTAGGGTATTTTGAGAGGTGGTAGATTTACCAATACCGCCTTTACCATAGAAAGCTATTTGTCTAATCTTTTCTTCAGTCATGGTTGTGTTTTCCTAAAATGATTTAGCTGATGGGTCAGAAGCTTGATGTGAGATATTCACCTTTGGTGCTGTTGGGAAGTAGAGCCTGTTGGCGTAGACGTCTAGCGACAAGTCGCTAGACATCGCATCCTGACAAAAACATTTAAAATCAGAACATATTTACCCACGAAGCGTAGATGCAGAGGGACTTGTCGTCAGACATCGCTTAAGGGATAGAGAAATCTCTATTTCCTAATAACGAAGCCTTTAAAACTTTGACTTCAGCATTGTCAGTTGTTGTAACAGAATCCCAAATGGTTGCTCAAGCCTCAAGAGTGGTTGCAGCAGGAATTCAAATGAACGCAGATTTGTTCTCTGAACCACACAACCAACCAAATTGCAATCCACTCTTAAATAGTCGCTACAACTTCTCTGATTTTGCTGATGTCAAGTTGCCAAGAACTTCTATAGCGCTTCTGGTTTCGTGATTGATGCAGCAAGATAAATTCCAACCCAAAAGTGGCAGCTACAGGTGCAGTACTATAATGCCTGCACAGGCAACCCCTAACACTCTGGCTTAGACTATATCTTAGTGACTTTTGACAGTATGGTTAAATTCCTGAAAATTCTGGAACTACACCATTCTGCTTGAAGTTTTCGTTCCAAAAGTCAGCAACTACTTCAACTTAGTTCGCGGTTGAAAATGTTTGTTCCCGCAAGATTAAGTTCGTAAATATTCTGTATTTCTATGGATTTGTCAGGCTGTACTAAGAGTCTTTCTTCCCAGACTCCAAGAGTAATTGCTTTTTGCGGGTAATGCTCTAGCTAGGTTAGCCAACTCTTATTGGCTCATACCCAGATAAATTTAGATTGACTTCAAGTTGTTACAAAGGCTACTATCCTACTCAATCTAGTTTTAGATTTTTGTGGCAAAAAGATGTAGCGAATTGAAGTGGACTTACCAGAGCAAAAAAACTTTCTTGAGCTTGCCTCAAACTTGTCTTGAAGTCTTTTTGTGTTTTCACTTTTTTGATTCCTATAAAAACCATAACATACATCTCACTAATTTATTTGTCGAATTTCAAATTATTTATCTACTCACCAGAAGATTATCCTTAGGATCTTTAATAGTCATAAGTTAGGCGCTTATAGGTTGCTAGTTAGTGAAATTATTTATCATAGCCAATATGTGCAGTTAGATACTTTTGGGTATTTTCTAAAAGTACTTAAAAGTAATGTTTTACAACGAAAACAAAATTTCTTATTTTTGCACTCAAAAATTTCGTCACGAAAGTAGATTAAATACAGCTATTTAGTACAAAAGTAATTGATGTAGTTTTGTGAGGTTTCGGTGTGCGATCGCTTCTAGATTTACGCTTGAAAGTAGAGCGTAGACGCTTCATCGGCGAAACACCATCATTTAACATAAGATTAAACTGGTAGCACAACGCGAGATTTCATGGCGATAAGGTTTATTTTGAGTGACTATGTTGATCGAGCGATGTCTGGCAACAAGCCGCTTTGTGTCTACGCTCAGGCAATTTATGACAAGTTAGAAGATGGTACATTTGCAGGTAGAATTCCTGTTTGCAAAGGAGTGATAGCCTTTGCATCGACTTTGTGCAAGTGTGAGGATGAATTACGCTCAACGCTGGAAGACTGGATTTTGCTTGGGCTAAAGCTGGGACATTCTCTACCAGTAATTGATGTAGTTTAATGAGGTTTAGGTGTGCGATCGCTTCTAGATTTACACTTCTTTTCTAAAGCAATGTCTCCAACGGGCTACGCTTACACAAGCTTTCGGCTCAATGATCTACCAAAATGAATGCGTGAATTACTCAAATGAGTAAGCAAACTGAGGTTTGAGTAACTAAAAGCTCATTTTGCTTGCGGAAAACACCAAAATAAGTAAGTAAAAGCTGCTTTTGAGTAAGTAAAAGCTCATTTTGCTTGCGGAAAACACTAAAATGAGTAAGCAAAAGCTGCTTTTGAGAAAGTAAAAGCTGCTTTTGCTTGCGGAAAACACCAAAATGAGAAAGTAAAAGCTGCTTTTGAGAAAGCAAAAGCTCATTTTGAGTAAGTCAAATGGCATTTTGAGTAAATAATCAGGCATTTTTACTTAGTTCAATATAAATTTTAGTTTAGGCGATCGCTCCTTCAAGTTTTATCACGGTACGCTTTGCACAAAACCGTCTATTCTGGATTTGAGGAGAGGCGATCGCGTAGATTTGCTAAACCATTACGGATATCAACAGTATTAGGATGATTCACCCCTAACTGTCGCTCATAAATATCCAAAGCTTGCATGTAAAGGGGTTCGGCTTCGCTGTATCTGCCTTGGGAGTCGTAGAGTCCTGCTAGGTTATTGAGACTTCGTGCGACATCTGGATGTTCTTCTCCCAGCAGCTTGCGGCTGAGTGCCAAAGCTTTGATGAAAAGGGGTTCGGCTTCGCTGTATCTGCCTTGGTAAAGGTAGAGTAACGCGAGGTTGCTGAGACTATTAGCGACCTCTGGATGTTCTTCTCCCAGCAGCTTGCGCCTAAGTGCCAAAGCTTGGATGTAAAGGGGTTCGGCTTCGCTGTATCTGCCTTGGTAAAGGTAGAGTCCTGCGAGATTGTTGAGACTATTAGCGACATCTGGATGTTCTTCTCCCAGCAGCTTGCGGCTGAGTGCCAAAGCTTTGATTAAAAGGGGTTCGGCTTCGCTGTATTTGCCTTGGTAAAGGTAGAGTGCCGCGAGATTGTTGAGACTATTAGCGACATCTGGATGTTCTTCTCCCAGCAGCTTGCGCCTAAGTGCCAAAGCTTGGATTAAAAGGGGTTCGGCTTCGCTGTATCTACCTTGGGAGTTGTAGAGTGCCGCGAGGTTACTGAGGCTTTGTGCGACATCTGGATGTTTTTCTCCCAGCAGCTTGCGCCTAAGTGCCAAAGCTTGGATGTAAAGGGGTTCGGCTTCGCTGTATTTGCCTTGGGATTGGTAGAGGAACGCGAGGTTGTTGAGGCTTTGTGTGACATCTGGATGTTCTTCTCCCAGCAGCTTGCGCCTAAGTGCCAATGCTTGGATTAAAAGGGGTTTGGCTTCGCTGTATCTACCTTGGGAGTTGTAGAGTGCCGCGAGGTTGCTGAGGCTTTGTGCGACATCTGGATGTTTTTCTCCCAGCAGCTTGCGGTTGAGTGCCAAAGCTTGGATGTAAAGGGGTTCGGCTTCGCTGTATCTGCCTTGGGAGTTGTAGAGAAATGCAAGGTTGTTGAGGCTTTGTGCGACAAATGGATGTTCTTCTCCCAGCAACTTGCGCCTAAGTGCCAATGCTTGGATTAAAAGGG
>NZ_JBALCN010000057.1:0-117975 GCF_036919615.1 Nostoc sp.
AGCTAGCAATTAAAGATTTTAATGAAGCAATTAGACTAAATTCAAAGTACGCATATGCCTACATTGGTCGGGGAAATGCTTACTCCAGTCGGGGAAATACTAACAATAACAAGGATGATTATAAGCTAGCAATTAAAGATTTTAATGAAGCAATTAGACTAAATTCAAAGTACGCATATGCCTACATTGGTCGGGGAAATGCTTACTCCAGTCGGGGAGATGCTAACAATAATAAGGATGATTATGAGCTAGCAATTAAAGATTTTAATGAAGCAATTAGAATAAATTCAAAGTACGCATATGCCTACATTGGTCGGGGAAATGCTTACTCCAGTTGGGGAGATGCTAACAATAATAAGGATGATTATGAGCTAGCAATTAAAGATTTTAATGAAGCAATTAGACTAAATTCAAAGTACGCATATGCCTACATTGGTCGGGGAAATGCTTACTCCAGTCGGGGAAATACTAACAATAACAAGGATGATTATAAGCTAGCAATTAAAGATTTTAATGAAGCAATTAGAATAAATTCAAAGTACGCATATGCCTATAACGGTCGGGGAAATGCTTACTCTAGTCGGGGAAATGCTAACAATAACAAGGATGATTATGAACTAGCAATTAAAGATTATAATGAAGCAATTAGGCTAAATCCAAAGTACACATATGCCTACACCAATCGGGGATATGCTTACAAAAATAAAGGTCGTAAAGATAAAGCTGTAGAAGACTTCAAGAAAGTCCTGGAATTAAAAGATAATATTGAATTAAGCCGAGAAGCCGAACAGCAACTTCAAGAGTTGTCCCCGAAATAGCTCAAAACGTGTAATCAGAGTCTCAAACTTTTCTCGCTTCATTCATGTTCCCCATGCGATCGCCAGGAGAAAAAGCCATTATTGCGCAAGAAGGGTAAACAGCACTGGCGGTATGGTGTCGCCATCTGAAGCGTCTTAAACTATAGCAGTTCTTATCTCCAACGCCGATTTAGCCGCAGTAACCTTTTTATCCGCTCACAAAATCTTTTTACCAGAGGTCTAGGCTTTGATACAGCACTAGGTGAGCCTGATGTCCGTGCAGCGCCCGGATTTCTTAACTCTTGTTCTATTTGTGCAGCTTTATTTAAATCTGAAGCAGCTCTATATTCGTATCCGAGTTGTGAGCAAACTAGCCCACGATATTTATATGCGTCAATATAGTGAGGATTGAGACGAATTGCGTGGGTAAAATCTGCGATCGCATCCTCATATCTTCCTTCTGTAGCATTTTCTACTCCCCAAGTATAGAATGTTTCTGCATCCCAACGATTGACAGATATTTTTGTGGGATTTGTCGGCGAAGATGAAGATGAAGATGGATTTTCACTAGTGAGAGGCTCAGATGGACTTTCAGATTTGAGCTTGTTATAAGCTGCGTTGATTGATTTGATTTTTTCCTCAGCTTCCTGTTTTTGCTTTTGATCAAGAAAGCGATCAGGATGCCAAATTTTCACCAGTTGACGGTAAGCTCGCTTCACCTGTGCTGGCGACGCACCAGGTTCCAACTCAAGAATTTCATAAGCATGATTGAGATCAAGGTCATCGTGCATACTGAGAAATAGGCAACTATGTAAATCTATGTTAACTATTCCCCTAAATCTCCTTCAATTAAGTCAAACCCCCCATTCTGGTTATCACTGGGATGGTAGTAGTCGCCGCTTCTTTGAAGGCTGGTATTACCGCGTCACTTTGCCGGAAATTAGGCAAACATTCGCCTTTATGTACTCCATTGAAGACCCCATCGGCGGTAAACCCTATAGCGGCGGTGCAGCCCAAATCCTCGGCCCAGATGATGAGTATTTATGCCGTACTTTTCCTGATGTAAAGAAATTTTGGGGTAGTCGAGATGTCCTGGGTTTAGGTCATTGGGGTAAAACGGATTTGCAAGTTTCTCCTTTATACCTCCTGCCAGCAGAGTTTGAGTATCATGTTCAAGAGGGTTATCAAGCCACAGCCACCTTGAATCAGGGAATAATTCGCGATGGCTTCGCCAACGCCAAGGGCGAACGTGCCACCAATAATTATTGCCGTTGGCAGTATGAGATTCAACCAGTATACGGTTGGGGCAATCAAAATAGCATTCAGCAATCAACCGCAGGCTGGCTGTCATTCTTGCAGATTTTTGAACCCGGATGGCAAATTTTGATGGCTCACGGTTTAGCCAGTGGGAAGATTGACTGGAATGGCAAAATCTACGAATTCACCAACGCCCCAGCCTACGGCGAGAAAAATTGGGGTGGTGCTTTTCCCCAAAAATGGTTTTGGATAAATTGTGATTCCTTTGAGGGCGAACCCGACTTAGCATTAACTGCTGGCGGGGGACGGCGGGGTGTGCTGTGGTGGATGGAATCTGTAGCGATGATTGGGTTGCACTATCAAGGCAAGTTTTATGAATTCGTTCCCTGGAATTCCCAAGTAAACTGGGAAATTCAGCCTTGGGGCAGATGGCAAATGAGAGCTAGTAACTCTAATTACGAAATTGAATTGACAGGAACTACGCATTTACCTGGTACACCTCTACGTGCGCCCACAGCAGAAGGTTTAAGATACTGTTGCCGAGACACCATGCAAGGAAAGTTAAATTTAGAGTTACGAGAATTAAATGGCAGAAAATCTCAAATAATCCTGAAAGCAGAAAGTTTTCTTTGTGGTTTAGAAGTAGGCGGTGGGTCTTGGGATAATTGTTGGCAGTCTCGCTAAAAATACTGCTATGATTATATATGCTTCGTAATTGGGGTTGTAGCTCAGTTGGATAGAGCGGACGCCTCCTAAGCGTCAGGTCGTGCGTTCAAGTCGCACCAGTCCCGTAAGCAAAAAATCTCTAAGACCTTGACTAAAGAGGCAGGGGGCGGGGAGCTCTTAGCTGGGGAGAAAGATTCACCGAATCCACTGCCAACTGTCTTTTCAGAGCAACTAAATTTATTTATGCTCAAAAGATAAACATTTATTTCGAGCTGCAACACATTCCTAAATAATACGTCCAAGTTTTCAGAGCAACTAAATTTATTTATGGGGGTTCTTCCCCTGCTAAGAACCCCCTGCCCTTTTTCCTCTTCCTTGACTAATAGAAGGTCATAGGGATTTTATCGTAGTCGCTGGAAAACAGTAAAAGTATCCTATGTGTGAACCACAATCCCCGCTAAGGGCGCATAGCTAGCCATTGGTGTCAACTTAAGTGCAAACCCTTTTAAAACCTCGTTTCCAGTCAGAGGCTGGAAACAAACCTGATAGCGGTTCTGCCGCAAGTCTTGAGGCGGCAGCCCCCTATTATATCATGTCTGCTTGATTGCTTATTAAACTCCGAAGAACCCCACCCCCAACCCCTCCCCGCAGGCGGGGAGGGGAGCTAAAGCGTAGCTTTTGCGGGGTGGGGTTCTTTTATTATGGGTAATTTGGCGGACATGATATTACTCATTCCCAGTCAAAGACTCTTGACGAGACAATCGCTAAAAGCTGGTTCTAGACTGACTTTCACTTAAGCTGACAGCAATGACAGCTAGCTAGCTGTGCGCCCCGACAGTATGGTTTAATTACCTAAAAATTGCTGTAACAGAACTCTATATTCAAAAACACTCCAAAATTGTACCTAACAGTACCTTTTTTTGAATTAGATATTTTTATGATTGATAAGATAAACTTATTTTGTATCCGAAATTTTTGGAAGTATTACTTCTAGTAGTATTTCTGCTTATTTAAAATAAAATATCTGGATTGCCTTGTGCTAGATGAAACCTAGATATGAACAATTATCCGGAATACTGCTAATTTAGTTAGTATTTTAAGTGAGATGTACTTAAATTAAGGCAGAAATTTCTTAAAACCAATATATTTATTCAGTAGATTTTGTCATCCCTATTCCTGAGTGAACTCGATTAGTTATGCTCCTAGATTTAGAAAGATTTTATCAGGCTTGCAATCCAAGCAGACCTCTAATGATAGGAAATGCCAGCGATCGCAGGTACTATATCGATTTTGCTGCGGTGCGGGGTGGTAAAATCATTGAGGCTTTGCAGCGCACGATCGCTCGAATATCGCCGGATGCACCAACTTGTCAGCTATTTACAGGACATCTCGGCTGTGGAAAATCAACGGAGTTGTTGCGCCTCAAAGCCGAGTTAGAGGAGCAGCAATTTCATGTAGTTTACTTTGAGTCTACCCATGTCTTAGAAATGGCAGATGTGGATGTGACTGATATTTTGTTAGCGATCGCAGGGCAAGTGAGTGAAAGCCTAGAAGCGATGAAAATTAGGCTCAAACCTACCTACTTTACCAGGTTGTTTGGTGAACTTGTCGATTTCTTGCAAACGCCAATTGACCTTGGGGTAGAAGCAGAGTTGTCTGTGGGAATTGCCAAAATTACAGCTAAAACTAAAGAAAGTCCCCAATTGCGGCGGCGGTTAAGAGATTATTTAGAACCGCGAACAGCAAATATTTTACAGTCAATTAATCAAGAATTGCTAGAACGAGCCATCAAGGAACTGAAAACCAGGGGTAAAAAAGGACTGGTAGTGATTGTTGATAACCTAGATAGAGTCGCAATTCGACCTTTACCATCGGGGCGATCGCTGCCAGAATACTTATTTATTCAGCGCGGTGAACAGTTACGCAAACTGAATTGTCATGTAGTCTACACTATTCCCTTAGCCTTGACTTTCTCCAATGATAGTGCCGAACTTCAGCATCGTTTGGGAGGAGGAGTCGCGCCCAAAGTGTTACCGATGATACCTGTACGTCTGCGCTCTGGGGAGATTTTTCCTCAAGGGCTAACAATGTTGCGGCAAATGGTGCTAGCTAGAGCTTTTCCAGACATTTTGGCCAGCGATCGGTTAGGCTTAATTACAGAAGTGTTTGATAGTCTGGAAACCTTAGATCGGTTGTGCCTGATTAGTGGTGGTCATGTACGCGACTTGCTAGGGTTACTATTTGACTGTCTGCGAGAACAAGATCCACCTTTTGATCGGGAGTGTGTCGAACTGGTGATTCAAAGACAGCGGGATTACCGAACTAACGCTATCGATCCCCATGAGTGGGAATTAATTTTTCAGGTAGTGCAACAGCAGAGGGTCAGAGGTGATATAGAATACCACACCCTATTGCGAAGTTTATTTGTATTTGAATACCGCGATCATCAGGGAGCTTGGTTTGCCGTCAACCCAGTTCTAGCAGAGACAGAAAAATTTAAATCATGGTTGAACGACACCCACAAGCAGATATAACAGCAGCTAACGAGCGTGCTTTGCGGAGTTTGGGGAGAGCAATTGCCCTTTCTAACGGTCAATTCTCCCTGGTTTTGGTGTGCTGCAATTATCGAGTTTTGCAAGAGCAAATGCTGCAACAACTCGAAGAACTCTCTTCGGCAGTAGACCAAATTCAAAAGGTAGTTCTGCCCCATAATGCTAGAAGCCTTTACACAACTATTCATTTACAACTGGTAACTGAAGCTAATCCGCCATCAGCGTTGATGATCTTGGGTTTAGAGTCAGTAGATGGACTTGATGATCTACTTAGGTCTATCAATCATATTCGTGATGAATTTCGCAAACGCCACCCATTTCCGATGATTTTGTGGGTGAATGAGGAAGTATTGCAAAAAGTAGCGCGTTTAGCACCAGATTTCGCTAGTTGGGCAGCTACACCAATTCAGTTTGAAATGACAACTCAGTCATTGCTGCAATTTTTGCAACAGGAAACTGACTCTTTGTTTGCCACAGTGTTATCAACCGATGCTGCACAACACCAACCTCCTCAAGTTGCAAAGCATTATTCCACTGTGGAGCAAGTCTGGGAACATAGCTATGAACTTCACTTTGCCATTAGAGAATTGCACAATCGTGGTATTACCTTAGAGCCAGAATTACACGCTAGTTTAGAATTTGTTTTTGGTTTAGATAATTATATTAGCGATCGGATTAATACAGCTTTAAGCCATTTTCAACAAAGCTTGCAAGTTTGGCAAAAGTTGGTGGAGACAGGGGATGAGGGAGCAGGGGGAGCAGGGGGGGATGAAGAAGTATTTTCTTCCCTATCTCCTCCATCCCCGCCATCTCCCCTACTTCTGCGACAGGGAGTTTTACTGTTTTATATTGGGCTGTGTTATTGCCGTTTTGCAGAGCAAAATCAAACAGAAAACCGCCGCCATTGGTACACAGCTAAATCTTATTTTCAGCAGTGCTTGAATGTTTTGCAGGTGGCTGGGCGTTTAGATATAGTTGCTGGATTTATTAATCAACTGGCTGAGGTTTTGGAATATCTGCAAGAGTGGGAAGAATTGCAGACTGTTGCTCAAAAGTCTCTGGAGTTACATCAAACTTATGGTAGTCAAATCCAATTAGCTTGTGACTACGGTTTTCTGGCGCAAGTGGCTGTGCAGGAGTCGCGGTGGGTACAGGCGAGTATATTAGCACACGTATCACTGCTGAAATTAGCTGAGGCGCAAAAGCACAGCGACCCTTACAACTGCTTCTTTCCATTATTATTAGGGCAGATTTACTATTTAGTTTTAGCGAAAGCACAGCGAAATTTAGGTGAGCTAGAAGTAGCTCGTGAATACCTTGACAAGGCGACAAAAGAACTTTCGGCAGCCTTAGAAAGCAGCACCCATCAATACGATGCCCATCGTTATATTCGCCTATTGCGGAGACTGCGATCGCTGTACTTTGAAGAAGGGCGCTATTTGGAAGCCTATTACATTCGCCAGAAACGGCGTTCTGTTGAGCAGCAGTATGGTTTTCGGGCTTTTATCGGTGCAGGACGTTTACAACCGCAAAGACAGGCGACAAACCCAGCATTGATGTCATCTTCTGGGAGTAGCAGCGTTGCTTTAGAAATTGCTGCTTCTGGTCGGGAGCGTGATATTAATAACTTAATTGGCAGAATTAGCCGCGCCGATCAAAAGCTGACAGTAATTCATGGTCAGTCAGGGGTGGGTAAAAGTTCTACCGTGACTGCGGGCTTAGTTCCAGCATTGCAAAATCGAGCTATTGGCGATCAAATAGCTGTACCTGTAGTGCTACAAGTTTATACCGATTGGGTACGGGAATTAGAGAAATCTTTGAGTGAAGCGATGTCTAGTGACGCATCCCTTGCCATCTACGCTGATATTAAGCCAGAAGCAGCCATTGCACCGGAAGCTTTGCCCTACTCTGCCACACCTATTACCATCGTTAGAATTTTACAACAACTCCAAGAAAATGCTGATAACCATTTGATTACAGTTTTAATTTTTGACCAATTTGAAGAATTTTTCTTTGGTTATAGCGATCGCAATCAAAAGCAAGAATTTGATAAATTTATTAGTGACTGTCTCAAAATACCCTTTGTCAAAGTTATCCTTTCCTTGCGAGAAGATTATTTACATCGGTTATTAGACTTTAAACATCTTTCGGCACTGGAAGCGATTAACAACAATATTCTCGACAAGCATATTCGCTACCAGTTAAATAATTTTACGCCAGAATATGCGAAAGCAATTATCCAAAAGTTAACGGAGCGATCGCAATTTAATTTAGAACCTGCTTTAATTGATGCCTTAATCGAAGATTTATCAACAGAATTTGGAGAAGTCCGCCCCATTGAATTGCAAGTTGTGGGAGCGCAAATCCAAGATGAGCGCATTACTACATTAGAAGAATATCAGCCATATAGACCCAACAAACTAATTGAGCGATATATTAAGGAACTGATCAAAGACTGCGGGCCAGAAAATGAACGAGCCGCTTTACTTGTCTTATACTTATTAACAGATGAAAGTAATAACCGACCTTTTAAAACTCGTGCTGAGTTAGCAGCACAGCTAGCAGAGTTAGAAGATGCTGGCAAATTAGAGTTAGTATTAGACATTTTAGTGCGCTCTGGTTTAGTGGTACAATTTCCTGATGTACCAGAACGCTATCAACTGATTCACGATTATTTAGTAGACTTAATTCGCTACCTGCAACAACAAGAATCGAGCTTACAGGTACAACTAAATCAGTTGCGCTACAAAGTAGAACAAAGTCAAGCTGAGATTGAGCGACTTAAGAGCGAACTTAGCCAAAACAAGCAGCGATCAAAATTGGTAGATCCTCATCCCCAATCGGGATTGGACTTATTGACAGAATTGAGAGAATTACACAAACGGGAAGAATTGAGTCAGTTAGAAATTGAGCAATTGCGAGCCGAACTCAAAGAAAAAGAGTTAACAGCTAAACTTGTAGAAAGTCAAAAAAAACAAAGGCTCAGTGAAGCTCAATTAAATCATTCGTTGAAAATTGCCCTGACTGTTTCTGTTCTCGCCATATTAGGATTAAGTGTTTCCATAGTAACAGCAGTAGATAGCGAAATTAAAACCCTGAGTGTATCCAGTGAAGCCCTTTTTGCCTCGCAAAAAGGTATTGATGCTTTAAAAGAAGGTTTAAAAGCGGCGAGAAAATTACAACAAACAGTCTGGGTAGATTCCTATACAAGAGAGGAAGTACAGACGGCACTTTATCAAGCAGTTTCTGGGGTAAGAGAGTATAACCGCTTGGAAGGGCATATATCTGGGGTAAATAGTGTTACATATAGCCCCGATCGCTCTTTAATTGCCTCAGCCAGTGCGGATACTACAATCAAACTTTGGCGTCCTGATGGTAGCTTGGTCAAAACCTTGTTGGGGCATGAAGATGTAGTTAATAGCGTCAGTTTCAGCCCAGATGGTCAAATCATTGCTTCCGCCAGTCAAGACAAGACAGTGAAACTTTGGAGTCGAGAGGGTCAACTGCTTGCTACTCTATTAGGGCATCAGGGTGTAGTGAATAGTGTCAGTTTTAGCCCTGATGGTCAGATTATTGCCTCGGCGAGTACAGACAAGACAGTGAAACTGTGGAGTCGGGATAACAAGCTGCTCAAAACCTTGCAGGGACATGATGGTGCAGTCTTAAGTGTCGCTTGGTCGCCTGATGGTCAAACTATTGCTTCTGGGAGTGCTGACAAGACGGTGAAATTATGGAGTCGAGATGGCAAGCTGCTCAAAACCTTGCTCTTACATGATGATGCAGTTAAAAGTGTAGCTTGGTCACCCGATGGGAAAGCGATCGCTTCTGCTAGTTTAGACCAGACAATCAAACTGTGGAATCTGGAGGGGAAGCTACTGCGAACCTTATCGGGGCATAGTGGTGGAGTCACCAGCGTCAGTTTTAGCCGTGATGGTAAAACGATCGCTTCTGCAAGTACCGATGAGACAATCAAACTCTGGAGTTCTGAAGGTGTGTTGCTCGGAACCTTGAAGGGACATAATAATTGGGTTAACAGCGTCAGTTTCAGCCCAGACGGTCGCACCCTCGCTTCTGCTAGTCGGGACAAAACTATTAAACTCTGGCATTGGGACGATGTGTTACTGCGAAAGCCGAAAGCTGATAATGATGACTGGGTTACTAGCATCAGTTTTAGCCCAGATGATCGCACCTTGGCAGCAGCAAATCGAGACAAAACTATAAAACTTTTCAGTCGAGATGGGAAACTACTCCGTATATTTACAGGGCATCAAGGTCAAGTTTGGGGAGTTAGTTTCAGCCCCGATGGTAAAGCGATCGCTTCGGCTAGTAAAGATAAAACGGTGAAGCTTTGGAGTCAGGACGGTAAATTACTCAACACCTTACAGGGTCATCAGGATGCTGTCTTAGGTGTAGCTTGGTCGCCTGATGGTAAAGTAATTGCCTCGGCTAGTAAAGATAAAACAGTAAAGCTTTGGAGTCGCAACGGTAAACTGCTCAACACCTTGCAGGGACATCAAGATGCGGTGAATTGGGTAAGCTTTAGCCCAGATGGCAAGTTGCTAGCCTCAGCCAGTGATGACAAAACCGTGAAAATATGGAGTGTAGAGGGTAAATTGCTATACACCTTAACTGGTCATAGCCGCCGGGTAAACGGGGTTGCTTGGTCACCAGATAGTCAGGCGATCGCCTCAGTTAGTATTGATAGCACAGTGAAGATTTGGAGTCGGGATGGTGATTTGCTAAATACTCTCACAGGAGATGGTGATAGTTTTATCAGTGTGAGTTTTAGCCCCGATGGCAAGACTCTGGCAGCTAGCAGTGATGACAAAGTGAGGATTTGGAACCGAGAAGGGACATTGCTAATTGCTTTGAAAGGCGATCGGGATGAGTTAACCAGCGTCAGTTTCAGCCATGACGACAAAACTTTGGCTGCGGGTAGTGGTAATGGCACAGTAATTTTCCGAGATTTGGCAGATATCAAACTCGAAAATTTACTGGCACGGGGTTGCTATTTGCTACACGATTATTTGCAGACTAACCAGAAAGTGATGAACAGCGATCGGGCCTTGTGTTCTAGTAAGTGATGGAGAAGAATGATAAAAGGCGTTATATATATTAATTATCTATCCAAAAAATCCTAATTCATGCAAAAAATCGTATCCGATCCAAAAATAATTATGGGCAAACCTGTCATTTTAGGAACTCGTATTACAGTTGAGTTAATTCTTGAAAAACTTGCTGCGGGTGAAACATCTGAGCAAATACTCGAAGCGCATCTGCGACTTAGAGGATGTCTGAGAAGTATCAAATATTTGTTGATCTCCCCTAACCCCCCTTAAAAAAAGGGGAATAAGAGTCTCAAAGTCCCCCTTAAAAAGGGGGATTTAGGGGGATCTCCAAGGGTTAGGTGTATACAAAAAAACTTTTCAGATATCCTCTTAGCGATGAAGGAATTAAAGCAGCTTTGGCATTTGCGGCTCAAGCTTTGCGTTATGATGTGGTTTATCCAACAATTGAGAAAGCTTCTTGAAGTTTTTAGGAGACGAAAATTTAGATTGGCAAATCGTAATAATCACTTCTGTAGCCAGTAAGTATGACAATTAAACAAATTGAAAAACTTAAAACTCCTAAATTTATCCAACAAATCGAATCGACCCTAAAACCATTAGAGTTTTTGGATCGTTGTGCCAAAAATTATGGAGAACTTTTTTTTACTAATTCTTTTGGTAATTTAGAAACTTTAGTTGTTAGTCATCCCCAGGATCTTCAAGAGTTATTTAATCCCACAAATAAAATTCTTGATGCTCCAGGTGCTGCAAATGAAATCTTCAAACCTCAACTCGGAGAAAACTCATTAATTGTACAAGATGGAGAACGCCATCAGCGTCAGCGAAAGCTAATCATGCCTCCGTTTCATGGGGAACAGATGCTCAATTATGGGCAACAGATTTGTGAGATTACCCAACAAGTAGTACAACACCTCAAACCAGGTGAAACCTTTATTGCTCGTCATCTCAGTGAAGACATTACCATGACGATTATCTTAAAAGTAGTCTTTGGTATTGATCAGGGATTAAGATTTGAAAAACTGAAAAATTTAATGGCAACTTGGCTGGGTTTGACTAGTTCACCACTCAGTGCCAGTGTTTTATTACTTCCGTCTTTACAGAAGGATTTAGGTGCTTGGAGTCCTTGGGGAAGATATCTGCGTTTGCGACGACAGATTGATGAAAAACTGATGGTGGAAATATTAGAGCATCGCCAACAAGCGCAAACAAGTCGTGTTGATATTCTGAGTTTGCTAATAAAAGCAAAATATGAAAACGGAGAGAGCATGAGTGATGCCGAATTAAGAGATAACCTCTTAACTTTACTTAATGCTGGTCACGAAACCACTGCTACTGCAATCGCTTGGGCTTTGTACTGGATTCATCAACAACCAGAAGTCTATCAAAAAGTGTTGCATGAGTTACAAGGTTTAAATACTCCCGATCCGCTCCTCATTGCTCAACTTCCTTATCTGACAGCAGTTTGTCAAGAAACTTTGCGGATTTACCCTGTAGTTCTTTTCACTTTTCCTAGAATTACTCTACGCTCTGTGAATTTAAGGGGATATGACGTTGCTTCTGGAACATATGTGACACCTTGTATTTATTTAACTCATCGTCGAGAAGATTTATATCCCCAACCAGAGAAATTTCAACCAGAAAGGTTTATTAATCGGAAATACTCATCTTATGAATTTTGGCCCTTTGGAGGAGGTTCTCGTCAATGTCTAGGTCAAGTATTTGCTTTGTTTGAAATGAAATTAATTCTGGCGACGATTCTGTTAAATTATCAGTTGAAATTAGAGGAGAAAGCCCCTGTTACTCCAGCACGTCGAGGTTTTTTATTAGCCCCTAAAGGTGGAGTAAAAATGAGTCTTGTGGTGGATACTATTTAAACTACTTATGCGCTTTTCCGTATTTTCTCACGAATGATTCCGGATTGCTATAGGTGTGATTATTTGTCCTCTGGGACGTGCAGAAGTAGAGATTGAATGTATTGTTGATACAGGATTTGAAGGGTTCTTAACCTTGCCATCTACAGTAGTCACAGACCTGAAAGCGTAGCATTAGCACGAGGAACGAGCGTCACTCAAAGGGCTTGCCACAGGCTACTGCAGAGGCGCAGTGAAAAGTCGGAGCGGCGGTTTCCGCTGTTGGCGCAGCCCGCCGCAGGCATCTGTTAGCGCAGCGTTAGCAACGCAGGAGCGTCACTCTTTAAGACAGAGGAAACAGAGAGAAAAAATGCTTAACCCAAGCGTATTGGATAAGAAGCGAATATCTGTTTGTAATCTACAACCCCATCGAGTATAAAATTATCCGGTCATGCAGCTTATCGGGCAAAATATGCTTCAGCACAGATCCAATTTTGGCATCTTGTCCAACAAGATAGCGTGTCTTGGGTTGTTTTGCAGTGAGCGCATGGACAACAGTCTGAGCAACAATATCCGCAGAAATTCCCTTAGATGCGATAATCTGCATTTTCTTCCGGACAATATTTATCGCCTGACCGTAGAGATTTTGTGCCCATTCTGGTAAATCCTGCTGTGCTATTTCAGATTGACTTAGGGACTTTTCCCAGATTGGGGTAGCGATCGCACCAGGTTCGATAATGGAAACGGAGATTCCCCAAGGACGTAACTCCATTCGCATTACATCATTGAGTGCAACGAGCGCAAATTTTGACGTGTTGTAAGCTCCCAGGAACGGTGTTGGACTTCTACCAGCAATTGAACCCATATTGACAATTCGACCCCGACTTTGGCGTAAGAGACCAAGAAATGCTTGTGTCACTGCTAATTGTCCGGTGACATTCACCTGCATCTGGTGTTGAAATTCTGCGATCGGTAATAATTCTAAGGGGCCTGGGACAGCAATTCCGGCATTATTTACTAAACCTAAAATTCCTGCACCACCGGCTGCATTTGTGACCTTATCAACTGCAGATGCGATCGATTCGGCGTCAGTAACATCTAAAAAAATCGGAATGAGCCTTTGTGACCCTTTTTGTTTAAGTGTTTGAGCATCGATATCTTGACGCACGCCAGCAAAAACAGAGAAGCCCATCTTGTCTAAAAGTAAAGCACACGCCTGACCAATTCCTGTTGATGCTCCTGTAACCACTACTATAGGTTGATTTACTGCTATCATTAACTCTCTCCGTACTATGATGGAATTGCTATAATTAGGAATTAAAAATTACGAATTTAGTATCAATCTCTGCAAGTACCAGCGCGAAGGCAATCTTCGGTTTGGTCATCTCTAGCCGATATTTGCCACGAAAATTTGTGTGACTGAGTATTTGTGCTGTAAACGACTAGAGCAGTTATTCTGGAAAGCTGGTTTTCGACAATTGCCACGTCACTACTACAAGTATTACCTAGTTCAGCATTGTATAAATAAATAGGCAATGCCATCAGTCCGATGCAAATTGTCCGATTCATAAAACCTCAGCTAAAAATTTCCGATTGCGCTATGTATAGATGCCACCTTGATGAACCGGATTTTCAAAACTGAGTATTATATGTTGATGTTGTGTCAATTTACTCAGCGCTACTAGCCGCAGAGACGTGATTTCTAAATTATCGGTTCCACTCTATTTTTTAGGTTAAAAATTGCCTACAAGATGGCTTACTACTAACTTATGCAGATGCAACCCCAAAAAACAGGACAAAAAACCCACAGCACCCAAAAACATATCTTGATAGCTGCATTCCCCGGATAAAATAATGAAGGTGCTGAGTTAAAAGTGCTGAGTCACCGAAATAGACGATGACCGACAAAGACTCATCATACAAGCCCATAAATAAATGATGCTGTTGGTCAATTAACTTTAGGTCTGACCCTTCACCATTATACTTGGGGTTTTGGAGGAAATATTTGCTTGAATTTTCTCCCCCTGCTTCCCCTACCCTTGGTGTAACCCCCGATTAATTCGCCAACAACATCATAAATTTAGGGGATTGTAAATGCATGAATTTTGAATTTTGAATTCGGAGCGAAGCGACGTGACGCCTTCACAAGACGTAGATACTGTAAACGTTCCCGACATCGACCCAGAAGGATATAGCAACTCAGACACTGATCCTCTTGATGAGTTGCCAGGTGAAGTCGAAATGTCCCTTTTCGACCACCTAGAAGAGTTGCGACAGCGGATTTTCTATTCGCTGATTGCCGTAGCGGTGGGTGTTATTGGCTGTTTCTTTGCCGTTAAACCAATTGTCCAGCTACTTGAGGTTCCAGCACAAGGAGTAAAATTTCTCCAACTTGCACCCGGAGAATATTTCTTTGTCTCCCTCAAAGTTGCAGCCTATACTGGTTTCGTACTTACTAGTCCTTTCATTCTTTACCAGATTATCCAGTTTGTGCTTCCAGGACTGACTCGCCGCGAACGCCGTTTACTGGGGCCTGTGGTTTTGGGTTCGAGTGTGCTATTTGCGGCGGGATTAGTATTTGCCTATTTACTCCTTATCCCCGCAGCTTTGAAATTTTTCATTAGCTACGGAGCAGATGTAGTCGAACAACTTTGGTCAATTGATAAATATTTTGAATTTGTGCTGCTACTTTTATTCAGCACTGGTTTAGCATTTCAAATTCCGATCATCCAACTGTTGCTCGGTAATTTGAATATTGTCTCGTCTGAAAGGATGATTTCTGGTTGGCGTTACGTGATTATGGGAGCAGTGATTTTAGGAGCCGTTCTTACACCTTCTACTGACCCCTTGACTCAAAGTCTCTTAGCGGGAGCAGTTTTAGGGCTTTACTTCGGTGGTGTTGGACTGGTGAAGCTTACAGGTAAATGACGATCGCATTACTTCAATTCCAAATTCCAAAAAATCTCAACTTAGTTGATAAGTGCAGTTAGTAAGATCCTAATCACTATTTCCAACTCTTCGGTAACTCGATAAAGGTTGATTACTTGCTGAATACACTGTGTCTGTCGATACAATCTGCCAAATTGCCAAACATTCCTTGTTGTTACTGCTCCTAATATTTCTGTTTGAGTGGAATCAGTCCACCGATCAAGAGCTATCATCTCAGTTGCCAGTTGTGTAAATCCCCTATTTATATCTGCTTGCTTGGCTTCAATCACAATTAAATTAGTTTCTGTTCTGAGAAAATAATCAAAATTACCTTGGAGTCGATTATCAACTTTGATAGTGTATTCAATTCGTAATTTAGCACGGGAATAGTGAATTAAATCAGTAACAATGGGCGCAATTAGCATTTCCCGGCGTGTAGATTCGTTCTCCAAATTTACATACGGTAAAACTTCCTCAATTCGCTGCTTGAGATCACCAAGTCGGTCTAATGTGCCAGAATATTGTGGTAAATCAATAAATTTCCGCTCGAACGAATAACCAAATTCAGCAACTAAATCGTCAACCGCAAACCCTAACTCAAAGTAATTACTAAAAGTATATGAACGATTTGGGTCTAGCAATGGTTGGCGGCTCATCTGAGTTTCCTCTAATTTGTCAAAGCAATAGCGGGTCATAATATCCATTCCGAAGAACGTTCACCCAAATCTAGAGGAATGCTAACAGCTTTGCCGAGCCGGGGGCGATCGCGTGTTTGGGCAATAAATTTTTGTACCTGTGTTGACCCACCCAAGGCATGAAGATAATTGGCAATACTATCGAGATGCTCTTGGTACTCCGCCTCGCTTAAGGGAAAAGAAACTTGCTCCAGATATTTCCACATTACTTGCAAAAATATCTTTCCCTGTGCCCGCCGTAACTGGACATCGTAAGAGTATCCCCACTTATCAAGCAACATCTGGCGTAATTCCTGTCCTGTCATAGCTTTTCTCAATCAGATTTTACATTTAGTTATGATGTTAAGTTCCGTGACTCCAGTATGATAAGGATATAAAGAAATGTAATGCTAACAGAAAAGATGCCAAATATATCTTGGAACAGAGAAGTACGGCATCGTTGTGAGCGCTAGCATTTCGACTTAGACAAGAGTTGCTCAAGTACTAGTACTTTTGTCAAAATGCTTAACAAAATACACAAAGAGCGCGTAGATTATGGCTCAATTTTCTGAATCAGCAGACGTGCCCGATATGGGGCGTCGTCAGTTCATGAATCTGCTCACTTTCGGGACTGTCACTGGAGTGGCTCTGGGTGCATTGTATCCCGTTGTCAAGTACTTTATTCCACCTGCAACTGGTGGTGCTGGTGGCGGTGTAACGGCAAAAGACGAGCTAGGTAACGATGTTAGCGTCGCTAAATTTCTAGAAAACCGGAATGCAGGCGATCGCAACCTAGTCCAAGGACTAAAGGGAGATCCCACCTATATTGTGGTAGACAGCAAAGAGGCAATCAAAGATTATGGCATTAACGCCATCTGCACCCACTTAGGTTGTGTTGTCCCCTGGAACGTTGCTGAGAACAAATTTAAGTGTCCTTGTCATGGTTCCCAGTATGACGAAACTGGTAAGGTTGTTCGGGGCCCAGCACCTTTGTCTCTGCCTTTGGCGCATACCAATGTAAACGACGACAAAATCGTTTTGACCCCTTGGACTGAAACCGACTTCCGCACAGGTGATGCACCTTGGTGGGCTTAATCAGTGCTGTTAGCGGATAGCTATGGTTTAGCCCGTGCTGAGTTTATAAAGCTAGAGTCCAAAGTTCTAAATTTTTAAATTTTAGACTCCTAACTCCTGTACAGACGCGATTAATCGCGTCTGTACTCCTGACTCCTGAACCTCGACTGTTGACTAATCCATCAGAGAATCGTTGTCCTTATTAGAGATGAGAAATGTTTTCATAACAGCGAGGTTAACTCGCAGTGCTAGAGCGATTGTAAAAACATTGCTCATAGCGATCGCTACCGTGACATTTTACTTCACCAGCGATCTAGCCCTTCCCCAATCAGCTGCCGCCTATCCCTTTTGGGCACAGCAAACCTATCCCGAAACCCCCCGCGAACCAACTGGGCGGATTGTTTGTGCCAACTGTCACCTAGCGGCCAAGGTTACAGAAGTGGAAGTTCCCCAATCGGTGCTACCTGACACTGTATTCAAAGCTGTGGTGAAAATCCCCTACGATATCAGCGCCCAGCAAGTTGGTGCCGATGGTTCTAAGATTGGCTTGAACGTCGGTGCTGTACTGATGCTTCCCGAAGGCTTTAAGATTGCCCCCGAAGACCGTATTTCCGAGGAACTTAAAGAAGAAGTTGGCGACACTACCTTCCAACCCTACAGCGAAGACAAAGAAAATGTCGTCATCGTCGGGCCTTTACCCGGTGAACAGTATCAGGAAATCATCTTTCCAGTTCTTTCTCCCAACCCCGCAACTGATAAAAACATCCACTTCGGTAAATATTCAGTTCACGTAGGTGCTAATCGGGGACGCGGACAAGTTTATCCTACTGGCGAAAAGAGCAACAATACTGTTTACAATGCTTCCGCTACTGGCACAATTACCAAGATTGCCAAAGAGGAAGATGAAGACGGTAACGTCAAATATCTAGTCAACATCCAGCCTGAATCTGGTAATGTTGTCGTTGATCCGATTCCTGTAGGGCCAGAACTGGTTGTTTCCGAAGGGCAAGCAGTAAAGACTGGTGATGCTTTGACCAGCAACCCGAATGTTGGTGGATTCGGTCAAATAGATGGAGAAATCGTATTGCAAGACGCCTCTAGAGTCAAATGGATGATTGCGTTCATCGCTCTTGTAATGTTGGCTCAGGTTATGTTGGTGCTGAAGAAGAAGCAGGTTGAGAAAGTCCAAGCTGCTGAGATGAATTTCTAAATTCTTTGCTAAATGATTATTTTTAGGACAGGCTTATTGCCTGTCTTTTTTATATGTTATGGTTCCAAATCTGTATATAAAACTTAGAGGTTTATATTGAGACTTAGACAAAAAACACCAAGAAAAAACCCTCAAACCTATATACAGAGAGACTTTGACATCGTTTTGCTTGGTTTATTGATATATCTGGGTTTGAGCCATTTTTGAGCATTTGGTGTATTTACCTTAACCTGCATGGGTTTGAGGCTTGTTTATCCCTCAAAAATGTTTAAGTCCCGATATGCAATTTGCTTTAAAATATATCTACTTAATCAAAAATTCTTATATTAACTTCTAGTCTTTTTTTAGGGAATCTGTTATAGTTTAATTGTAAGTTATAACAGTTGTTATAACAAAACGTAACTTCTCACATCAAATTTATAGTGTCTAGGTATTCTATTTAAATGCCTAGTATCTTCCTATTTAGGAATTAGCTCATGGCTGTAAAAAGTTATCCCGTAACTCATGCAAAGGTAGGAAATCAAGATGGGTTTCGCTTACCTCGTGCATTCTCTAAGGATTATCCCCATTTAGCTAATGCTTCAGGCCATATTGAAGTGCTATCTGATAACACGTTCTTAGTTAGATTAGAAACTGATAATGTTGATGAAGCTGATGGAGATGAGGGCATTATGATGAGCCTTTTTCTTGACTTTCTCATGAAGGATGCTATGCAAAGCCCTTCTAAACTCGTTCCTTATACTCAAGAAATGAGCGATGAAATGGATGATTTACTGGCTGATGTAGTTATAGATTAATGGCTGCATTTACTTGTAGTGGCTGGCAGATTTTTTTCTACCCATTGTTTAACGAACAATGGGTAAAATTGCGTAATAGGGTTCGTGTTTTAAAAAATGACTTACCTAAAGAAGAATTTATTACACGTTCAGATGTCAAATTCTTAAAAGCATTAAATATTGGCATTAAAGAAAAAATTCCTCAAGACCCTTTTGCTAGTCACTTTGCTTTACAAAAACCTTTGCAAAAGTATAGTCGTCTTAAAAAAATGGGGCTACCTGAACGATATAGATTATTCTTTAGAGCATTCAAAGAACCAAAAATTATTATTATTCTTTGGTTAGGTTTTCCTCGGAAGGAAGGCGATAAAAAAGATTGTTATCAAGTTTTTAGCAAAAAAGTAGAAAATGGGGATTTTCCTGAAAGTATTGATAATCTGCTTGCAGAATGTGAATTAGAAAATACTGGCGAGGAAAAAGAAGATTAAAATAAGTTAGATATCGCAAATATCACTACACTGAAATCACACATTAAACTGATTAACAAAACAATTATTCTCTACCTACCACTGATAGAATACTCAACCGAACGAGGGTTATCCATGCGTTTAGAAGCGTCTATTATTTCCAATCCTACTATATTTCCAGCTTCGTCATAGTGTAAAATTATTCCTGGGTTATCTTCATCACTTTCTTCAATTGGCGTATTACTAAATATAATTCTTAAAACGTCAACATCTGGGTCATAGGTAATCTTCATGGTTGTCTCTAATATTTATCAATTTTCGTAGTTCTGTAAATAGTAATTACAACTTTATGGTCAATATCATCTGCAACAATAACACGTAGTAAGAATAGTTTGCCGTTACCAAAGTCAACTGAATTGTAAATGTTGGATTAGGAAGATAACAAGTCTCGACGCGAGAGAAAAAAGCACCCAACCCGCCTTGACGCAACCAACAAACTGGGAGATGGGCGATAGGTGCTTTCAGGGTAAAAGTAAAATCGGTGTAGTCAATCCAACCGTCCTTTCTCAATAATATCTATAGGTTTAGGTTGAACGCAGTGAAACCCAGCTAGAGGTCTTTCAATTTTGAATTCACAGCGGTACTATTTATGGCGATCGCATCTTATACCAATTCAATTAATGATTGCAACACATCCTTGGGTGAAGACGCGATGAATCGCGTCTCTACAGATGATCTATTTGTCGCATTCTTTTTTTAAATTGGTATTAGTTAGTTAACCATAGTCAAATGTTAAATTAAACTTAGCCCTAGTTGAGTTTAAGTATCCGGCCATGACAGCCTCAGTAGAGTATATTCCCGTTACCCCGATTAAATACCCAGACGAGGACGGGAAGCCGATGGCTGAAGGTGATTTACAGCGTAAGTGTCTCGTATACGCTATCACAGTACTGGAAATTTATTTCCAAAATCACCCAGATGTATATGTGGCTGGTAATCTATTTATCTATTACGAAAAAGGTAATCCAGAATCAGTTGTCGCACCAGATGTATTTGTAGTCTTTGGAGTGGAAAACCGTGACAGACGCTCTTACAAAACCTGGGAAGAAAATAATCAAACCCCAGATTTTGTTCTAGAGATTACCTCAAAAAGCACCCGCAGCAAAGACCAAGGGGCAAAGAAAGGAATTTACGCCTTTCTGGGAGTGCGTGAATATTTCCAATATGACCCCACAGGCGATTATCTCAATCCCCAACTCCAGGGTTTACACTTGGTCGAAGGTAATTATTTCCCAGTGGTATAAGGTGGGCATTGCCCACCTTACTGCTATTGATTACTTTTTGTGAGACTATAGCGGACGATAGACGCGATAGTTGATTTCAGGGAAGATATTATCCATTAACTCGACTTTTTCTAGCCAACCACTGTCAATTTTGCCGATTTTAACGTCTTCGTAAAGCTTATTGAATCGCATCAAGTGCGATCGTGTCCGTCTAACCGCATAGGGTACCATAGTTCCCGTCCGCATAATAAATGCCCAGTCAGAAGATTGTGCTAGTAACAATTCCCGCGCTGCTTGATTCAAGGCTTTCCACCCCAGATCATCCTCTGGTTCCAGGTGCGATATTTCAATCATCCGTTCAGCGGCTTTGTGCAAGTGCGGATAAATCCACGCATTTGTTTCGTTCAACCAATACTCGTGGAAACCCTTGAAACCCCAACTCGATTGCGAAGGACGACAGACTTGCTGATTTGGCTGATCCCGCAAATAGTCTGCTAAATGGATCATTGCATAGGTTCCTTGATCATACCATGACTTGCGGAATAGGTAATCGATGAACCAAGGGCCTTCATACCACCAATGTCCAAATAACTCCGCGTCGTAGGGCGAAACGATAATTGCTGGCCGCTGCATTATAGCATAGAGATGTTCAGATTGCCTCTCTCGGTTATACATAAAATTATCAGCATGTTCTGCCGCCTTTTCTCGCGCCCAATAAGGATCGTAGAGTGCCTTATCTGATAGACCTAAGCCACGCCCCGTAATTTTGTGATACTTAATGCCCGTATTTTTCCGTTGACCATTGGGCATGATGTAGGGCTTGATATACTCATATTCTGCTTCCCAGCCCAAATCTTTGTAAAATTCTCGATATTCCGCCGCTCCAGGATAGCCCACCTCAGAAGACCATACCTGTTGGGATGATTCATGATCTCGACCAAAGACAGCAACACCAGTTTCTGTATAAATTGGAGCATAAGTGCCAAAGCGCGGACGGGGACGGGCGTAAAGGATGCCATGCCCATCAGTAAGGAAGTAGCGTAACCCAGCATCGGCTAGCATCCGCTCTAAACCTTCATAGTAGGCGCATTCAGGCAACCAAATCCCTCTGGGTGCTTGTCCAAAGGTTTGCTCATAATGTTCGCAGGCTACCTGAATTTGCGCCCATACTGCTTCTGGATACATTTTCATCAACGGTAAATAGCCGTGGGTAGCACCGCAAGTGATGATTTCCAGGTTGTTACTGTCTTGGAACTTCTTAAAAGCTGTCACCAAGTCACCGTTGTAGCTTTCCCATAGCTGACGCGCTTCCTTAAACTCAGTAACGTAATGTTCGGCTAAATAACGAAGATGCCCGTTATTGACATTATGTTCTGCTTCTAGTTGTATAAGTTCTTCTAGTTGGGCTAAGTGTGCGTCATAGCGTTCTTGAAGTAGAGGATCACGAAGCATCGACACTAGAGGTGGTGTCATACTCATCGTGATTTTAAAGTCGATACCGTCTCGCTTTAAGCCTTCAAATACTTTCAATAAGGGGATGTAAGTTTCTGTAATGGCTTCATAGAGCCATTCTTCTTCCAGCACGTAGTCACTTTCCGGGTGACGAACGAAGGGCAGATGTGCGTGGAGTACAAGCGCGACGTAGCCGATAGCCATAGTGATTTTGGGGTGATACTTGTAAGTTGAAGGTCGAGAGGTTTGGCTGAAATTAACAATATTTTAAGACTTTATGGGGATCGTAAGAATAGTTTTCAATTGAGTTAAAGACAGTACTTGTGGAGGTACAACATAGAAGTGCGACGCTTCGCTATCGGCGTCGCCAGAATTATCCAAAAAAATGCTGAACTCGAATGCAGAAACCTGGTAACAATGGTGATATGATTTCGTCATCAGCCAGCAAGGTTGCTATCAATTTTAATTGGGCAGTTTCTCTGCGATAAACTTCTAACTGCTGTAATTGCCAATTTGCAATCCAATATTCTTGGACTCCTGTGGATGAGTATAGTTTCAGCTTGGCTTCTCGGTCTCGACGTTCGTTGGTTGTCCCAGGAGAAAGCACTTCTGCAATCAGTTCTGGCGCTCCTCTCAAATGTCCTTCATCATCTAGCAATTGTGCTAAACGCTCACGACTAATCCAAACTACATCCGGTATGACATTATCGGCATCTGTAAAAATTATGCCGGGAGTTTGACGAGTTTCCCCCAGCCCACTAGAGCGAGACCAAATTTGTAATTCTAAGCATATATTACCCGCAGTCCCTTGATGTCTCCAGTGAGGCGCTCTAGTCACAAATAATTCTCCGTCAATAATTTCATAGCGCTTCCATTCGTCAGTTGTAAGTAATTCTAAGTCTGAGGTTGTCCAATGGACTTTATTAGATATTGTTTGGTTCATAGCACTATTTTTCCATGCCTATTTTAGAGATAAAATTCTATTTTCAGAAAATTTGCTCAGGATCAATACCTGCGGCTCGCAAGCGTTCTGCCAATATTGCAGCTCGTTGACGTTCTTGTTCTAGTTGTTGGTTTGTTTGCTGTAACTGTTGATTTATTTGCTGCAACTGTTGGTTTGCTTCTTCTTCTGGCAATATTACCAGATGCCCATCTGGGGTAAAAAAGCGTAATTTACCAGACTCAACTCCTAAATACAAATCTAGCTGCTGACTCCACAGCCTACCCAACTCAGTGGGAGCAAGTTCTTGGTATTGCCCATCAACGATGTGAAACCCTTGTAATTCTAGGTTATTTGGGTCAAACCAAAAGTAATCTGGAGTCCGAAATGTGTTTTGATATATCTGCTTTTTCAAACCTTTATCAACCGAAGCAGTGGAATCAGATAACATTTCTATAATCACATTGGGATATTTACCATTTTCTTGCCACACAACCCAGCTTTTGCGGTCTTTTCTTTCTGTATCTAAAACCACAAAGAAATCAGGACCTCGAAATTCTTCTGACTTTTTCTGGTTGGGGAGGCAGCGCTGTGCGGGGATTCCCCCCGTTGAAGCGACTGCCGTACTGAAATAAATAGTCAGGTTATCGGTAGCATAAAAATCCTCACGATCGCGCCACCACCACTTAATCAGGCGGATGAGTAAATCAATTTGTTCGCGGTGTAAATCAGATTCCAAGGGGGGTTCGTCACTGTAGATATCACCTGGTGGAAAAATTATACTCTCAGTGACATCTTGTAAACTATGGGTGGCGGTAGGGAACTGAGACATACAAGATAGGTTTTCTATTTATATCCATGCTATCGCGACCAACTTTTGCATAGGAATGCGACACCGATAGCAAAGCGTTAGCGAGTCTTCTCCCTTCGCGCAGCGTCTCGTAGAGAAGGGGAGACGCCAAGGGCGAACGAGCGTCACAGCCCGTCTTAGACATCGTACTCCTTATTCCTCATCCCGATACAACTCCTGCAAGTCCTGTAACTGAGTCTTGCGGGAAATTCGGCGATATTTTTTACTTTCTAGCTTGGGTTCGTATTGACTCTGCCCTTTGCCTTTGCTTTTTAACTTCATGGTAGATTCTGGATCACCTTGTTGATGAAGTTGAGCTTGATGAGCGATCGCAGCATCCAAAAATTCTAAATAATGTTCATATCGTTCCCAGTCTCCCCGCACTGCACACTCAGGCTCGTCTCGATGCAGACAATCACTAAACCGACAGCTAGCAACTGCTAACCGCTTTCTTGCTTCTGGGAAATAATGGATTAATTCTTCTGGAATACAATCCATGTCCGGCTGATTAAAGCCGGGAGTGTCTGCAAGCATTCCACCGCTAGGTAACTTAAATAATTCTATATGGCGAGTGGTATGACGACCACGAGCTAGTTTGCCAGAAACTTCTCCGACTCGCAGCTGAAGAGAGTCAATTAGCGTATTAATCAGGCTAGATTTGCCAACGCCGGAAGGCCCGGCAATTACAGTAATTTTATTGCTCAAATATCTGGTTGCTTGGTCAGTATTTATACCATCTTTGACACTGATAAATATCGGTTGATAGCCCCAACCAAGTAGACGATCGCTAATTTGTTGCTGTTCGTGCTGTGAAATTAAATCACTTTTATTCAAGCATAAAAGCACATCTAAGCCAGTAGACTCAGCCTTAATTAAAAACCGACTCAGCTGATAAGGTTCCAAAGGTGGATCAGCGACAGCAAATACCAAGAGGATTTGGTTGACATTAGCGATCGCCGGACGATCTAACTCACTTTGCCGGGGTAAAACATCAGCGATCGCTCCCCGTCCTCCAGCCCAATCTGGCTCTTCTACCACAACGCGATCGCCTACCATCACCTGTTGTCCGATTTTTTTCAGACGTGTTCTCCGCGTACAAAGCAGGAGAGGGGGATAAGGAAGATGAGCAGGATCTTGCTCTCTTATCTCCCTTATCTCCCTCATCTCCCCATCCTCTTGATCCAGCTGTACTCGGTAAAAATTAGCCTGCACGGCTACCACCGTACCCAATAACTGTCTAGTTGCGGCAAAATTTTCCCCTGTCATTGGCTAGCAAGTGGACGACGCACTAACAGAGAAAAATAACTAGTACAGTCTATAATTTGTTCCACCTGATAACCTGCCATTGTCAGACTATCAGGAACCTGCTCAATCGGCTCACCTGGATCTAGCCAGACTTCTAGCAAACCTCCCAATGGCATTTTCTCCAAACGTAGTTTTGTCCGCACAAAATTAATTGGGCAAGGGGTGCCGCGTAAATCAAGTTGAGCATCGGGAGTTAAAAGAAAAGAGGGCTTCATTATTTAAATAGATTTCCCAAGAATCCTTCTAGACCGCCTTTACCAGTGCGATCTCCCTTAATTTTAGCCAGCTTCTCCAACAGTTCCCTCTCCTCTGGGGTAACTTTATTGGGAATATCAATTAATACGTTCAGCATATGATCCCCACGACTAACGGGATTACCCAAGCGGGGTACGCCGCGATTTTCCAACTTCATCACCGTATTCGGCTGGGTTCCAGCTGGAATAATCAGTTCTACCGGCCCATCTACCGTATCTACCTCTAACCGACAACCTAAAATTGCTTGCAGGTAGCTAACTTTGATTTCCGAGAGAATATTAATGCCATCCCGTTGGAATTCTTCGTCCTCATTCACGAACAAGTAAACGTATAAATCCCCAGCAGGGCCACTGCGTTGACCGGCATCTCCTTCACTTGAAATCCGCAAGCGTGTGCCATTATCCACTCCAGCTGGAATGGTAATTTTGAGTTTCTTTGTGACTTGATTTGCACCCTTACCATCACACGCATCACACTTATCTTCAATTACCATCCCTGTCCCATTACATGTGGGACAAGTTGAGACTTGGGTGAAACTGCCAAAAGGTGTTCTGGTGACACGGCGGACTTGACCCGATCCGCTACAAGTCGAACAAGTCCGAGGACGGGTTCCAGGTTTAGCACCAGAACCGCTACAGACTTCACAATTTTCTAGATGGGAAATGCGAATTTCTTTTTCACCGCCAAATACCGCTTCCCGAAAGTCTAACTTCAGGTCTAGCCGCAGGTCATCACCCCTGGCTGGCCCGCTGCGCCGTCTTTGTTGCGTGGGACTACCCATACCGCCAGCAAAGCCACTAAAAATGCTTTCAAAGATATCGGCAAAACCGCCCATATCACCGACATCTTGGAAGCCCGCGCCAGCAGCACCTGAGACACCCTCTGGGCCAAAGCGATCATAACGAGCGCGGGTTTCTGGTTCCGAGAGAACCTCATAAGCGCGGTTAATTTCTTTAAAGCGATCCTCCGCTCCCGGTTCTTTGTTCACATCTGGGTGATACTTCCGGGCTAAACGGCGATAGGCTTGTTTGATTTCTTCTTTGTCGGTGTCACGAGAGACACCCAGGATTTCATAATAGTCGCGGGCCATATAGCAAAGGTAAAAGTTAGAAGGAAGAAAGCAGAAGTCAGTAGAACGTCACAGTCACTTGCTACCCTACGGAAAAGCGTTTTGCTTACAGATATGGAAGAGCAACACAGTATCCGTATAGAGGGCGGCTTGCCGGAGGTCAGGTAGAAGATAAAATTAATTTTTGTTAATAACTGATTTTACCCTTTACCTTTTACAAAAATCACCGACAAATCTTGAGCAACAGGTGCTTTCCTCGTGGGAGACGACAAAAGCTATAAAAGTTAAGAGCAGGGGAAGCCTCTGCTCAGACTTCTCACTGCCGAGTCGGCTGTCTCTTTTACAATTGTGCTACGTAGGAGAGCAAAACCCCGCCCATCAACCAGAGGAGCTAGCCGCACCATTAGGTGTGGAAAACCACCCATATGCAATGGAAGTGCATCGGAACTGGCACACTGCCTAGCCCAAAGTAATTTGCTTCTACAATCTAGCAAACCGCTGGGGTCTTGTGAAACTTCGCTAAATTTATAATCAATATATTTAGATATATTAAAGTGTCTTAATAAAAATCTGCAACTCAGTGAGGCAGGGGAAGTAGGGGAAGAAGAACTATTGATTATTGCCCAATACAACTCTTGGAGAGGCTGCGCCCTAAGCGTAACTATGCCGCAGGCTTTACGGCAACTCTTCTCTTCTTAGGCTGCGCCAAGGAGACGCTCTTGCGTTCGCTCAGTACAAGTGCCCAATGCCTAACCCCTAATCTATCGCCTCATAATCAGCCTGTGCAGTACTTTCTTCGTCAAAATCAAAGTTGAATTGTGGTATTAGTGTACCATTCATTGGTGAGTCTATTTCTGGGGTAAAAAGACTAGCTGAAGCCTCCTCAATCTCATCACTTTGGCTGTTAGCTCGATTGTAGACATCAGCACCAATTGCCAGCAGGGTTTGTTGGAAGTCGTCTAAGCGCTGCTTAAATTCCATTGTGGAAATGCTGGAGTCAATCATTGCAGCTTGGAGTTGTAAAACTTTTTCACTAGCCAAGGTTTTCATCTGCTCGCCGATAAAGTTGCCATTATCCTTGATGGTGGATTCGTAACTGAACAACAAATTATCTGCTTGGTTTTTAAGTTCAACCAGTTCTTTACGTTTTCTATCTTCTTCGCTAAACAGTTCGGCCTCTTGGCGCATCCGTTCGACTTCGTTGTGACTCAAGCCACCTGTATTGGTAATCCGAATACTCTGTTCTCTACCTGTACCTTTGTCTTGGGCAGAAACTTTCAGGATGCCGTTGACATCGATTTCAAAGGATACTTCAATTTGCGGCACACCACGGGGAGATGGGGGAATGCCTGCTAGCAGAAACTTGCCGAGACTCTTGTTATCTCGTGACATTGCTCGTTCACCTTGAAGAATGTGAATTTCCACTGAGGTTTGCCCATCAACTGCTGTGGAAAAAACTTGTGACCTACTCGTAGGAATTGTGGTGTTGCGTTCAATGATTTTGGTGAATACTTCACCCAAGGTTTCAATTCCCAAGGACAGAGGGGTGACATCCAATAGTAAGAGATTATCGACTTCGCCACCTAACACACCTGCTTGGATAGCCGCTCCCAATGCCACGGCTTCGTCAGGGTTAATAGAGCGATCGGGGGCTTTGCCATTGAAAAATTTAATTAGCGCGTTTTGGACTGCGGGAATACGGGTAGAACCACCTACCAAAATAATCCGATCTATGGCTTGTGGTTTGAGATCCGCATCTTTGAGCGCTTGGCTCATCGGTTCGATGGTCGCTTCAATTAAATTAAGTGCGAGTTCTTCAAATTTAGAGCGGCTGAGTTCCATTTCGAGATGCTTTGGGCCGGTGTCATCAGCCGTGATAAACGGCAAGTTAACGGAGGTATTCACCATGCTGGAGAGTTCAATTTTTGCCTTTTCTGCTGCTTCCCGCAGGCGTTGCAGTGCCATCTTGTCTTGAGAAAGGTTGATTTTTTCCTCTTGCTGGAAGCGTTCCATCATCCAAAGCACGATCGCATTATCAAAGTCGTCTCCACCTAAGTGGTTGTTACCACAAGTTGCCTTAACTTCAAAAACGCCATCCCCAAGTTGTAGAATCGATACGTCGAAAGTGCCGCCTCCTAAGTCAAATACTAAAATTAGCTGCTCTTGGTCTTGCTTTTCCAATCCGAAAGCTAAAGCCGCAGCTGTTGGTTCATTGATGATTCGTAGGACTTCTAATCCTGCAATCGTGCCAGCATCTTTAGTAGCTTGTCTTTGGGCATCTGTGAAATATGCGGGTACGGTGATCACTGCCTGAGTCACCTCCTCACCCAAGAAGTTTTCCGCATCCTGCTTGAGCTTTTGCAGGATCATGGCGGATAATTCTTGCGGCGTGTAGTTTTTTGAGCGAATTTGGACATCAACGGTATCGTCTCGACCTTTGACACAGTTGTAGGGTACGCGATCGCGTTCTGTTTCAGTGTCTTCCCAACGCCGCCCGATGAATCGTTTAATACTGTAAATTGTATTTTCAGCATTGGTTACGGCTTGACGCTTTGCCAATTGACCAACCAAGCGATCGCCACTCTTTCCAAATCCCACAATACTTGGAGTAGTTCGCCCACCTTCAGAATTGGAGATCACAAGTGGTTGACCGCCCTCCAAAACTGCGACGCAACTGTTAGTAGTGCCTAAGTCGATCCCAATAACTTTTCCCATACTTATCAGTATTTTTACTGAGTTGTTCTGCTGTAATCTGTCGCGGACTAACTTTTTTTGCTCCGAACCAAGGCTAGCGGATAACACCTGTGGAACCCCTGCTGCTAGTAGCAACGCCAGAAGTTGAAACACACAGAGTTATCCAAAGCCTTGTCCAAGTTTAGGTACGCGATGCAAGTCCTTACTAGAACCCAGGCACTTTAGGTCAGCAAGGCGAGCGACTACAGCTTAACTGTTGGCTTGACTCGACTGATCCTCTTGTGCAGCAGGTGTATCTTCCTTGGGAGCAGCTACTTTGACCATTGCATGACGCAGCACGCGCTCGCCCAAGTAATATCCGCGTACTAACTCTTCTAACACTGTTCCTTCAGGATGTTCATCCGTAGGTTCCCGCATTACTGCTTCGTGCAGGTTAGGATCAAATTCTTGACCTTCAGGACGCATTGGTGATACACCCAAGCGTTTCAGGCTATCTACTAATTGTTTGTAAACGCCTTGGTAACTTTTGTGCATTGTCATTTCGCCATCAGATTGCGGTTTGAGGTGCGATCGCGCCCGCTCAAAATTATCGACCACTGGCAACAATTCCAAAATCGTGTTCCGCTTCATCTGCACTTCTAGCTCTTCTTTTTCTTTGCTAGTGCGTTTACGGTAATTCTCAAAATCAGCGGCAATCCGCATATATTGAGTACTACGCTCTTCCAATTGGGTTTTGAGAGACTCGATTTGTTGAGTCAGTTCTGCCAAAGCTGCTATTTCCACTTCAGTTTTCTCAGTTGCAGTGACGCCATTTTCTTGATTGAGACTAGCCGTATCCCCCGGTACATTAGTTTGGGCTGCCACTTGCTCTGTAACCTCGCTGCCAGATTCATTGAAATTAATTTGGGCTGAGGAGTCACTCTTCATTGCTTGCTTTACCTCTGTTGGTTCACCTAATTGCTGGCTTGGATTGTTTATCTGTTTATTTTCATCCATCATTGTCTACTCATTCCAGATGCTTTTTATGGCAGTGTATCTCCACAGCTTGCAACCGTCGTCATCTACAACTTGCCACTGAGGCTAATTTTGTTGCCGACAAGTTCCTGGAAGTGATGTAACCGTCCTTTTATTGTGACAAATGGTGAACACGTTAGCGTAGACGCCATTAATGCAGTAACCCGAACGAGTAGTGTACCTCTAGGAGTAAGTAATTTGGAAGAGTGGCGCTGAATGTGATTCGCCCCTCATCTTATTCATGAGTCAGTTTTTTAATGAATTACTACTTAAAATTTAACCATTTATCAAATATTGTCATTCCTTCAAAAGTGCTAACTGTTGAATGCTGAGTCAGATGTTTTAAATCTTGACTTTTCACGTCATGTGAAAAAATTAACGCGAAATCTAACCCCCAACCCTAGAACAATTCAAAGCCTCTTCCCTACTTGAGCATGGATTCAGTAATCAAAAACCTAACCTCCCAGGCCCCTTCCCGACAAGGGAAGGGGGAGCCAAACTCCCTTCTTTGAAGCAAAGAGGGGTTGTGGGAGAGGTTCTTTCAGAATTACTGGATTGGTGTTCTAGAGAGAGGTTTTCCAGATAAGAGTGAAAAGTTAGGTTCTGAGTCTTGGATTGTACCCCATAACTGAAAGTTTGTGGATTGAGCGAGTCAGGAGTTTCTATTTTCTCCACTACTTCTTTTTGACTCAGCATTTAGCGAGAACTCTGAGGATCACAAGCCGCCACTCAGAAGTTCAGTGATTCAGGACTTTTTTAGTAAATGAGAATTCTGTCTCACAGTAGGGGAATACTTTAAACAGAGGTTTCCCCTACTCATTCGCTCATTTATGACTTACTCGTCACCACAACGGCGCAGTACCGCTCTAACTACCAGAACAGAGTTTTCGCCCTTCGGCAATAAGCTAGTGCTATCTGGCTATGTCAATACCGAACAGATGAGGCAGGCACTAATTGAAAGCCGCAAATCTAGCAGACCTTTAACGGAAGTATTAGAGTCAATCACTGGGCAACAACTATCACCTGAGTTGCTCAGGCAATATAAAAAACAGCAGCTATTTGAACTTAAAATACTATACGGTGTTGAATTCCTTGATCCAGAAGTCAACTCCTTTGGCAGCACGATGATGGCGAACCTGATTGAAACCCTTATCCCAGTGGATATCTGTCGTCGCCATCGTTTAGTACCACTGTCGAAACACGAAGACCAAACCCCGCCCTCAGTTTTAGTGGCGATGGTCGCTCCAGATAATCTAGAGGCTTCCGATGACCTGAACCGCATCTTGCGCCCCCAAGGCTTGGCATTGCAGCGGATGGTGATTACACAGGAAGACTACCAACAGCTAATCAACCAATACTTGGATGAAATGGCTGTTAAGCAAAAGCACCTGGAACAAGCAAAGTTTACAGATATTAATCAGGATTTAGAAAACCTCGGAAATCTCGATATTCAGGATGCTCCTGAAGAAATGGAGGCTGATCTAGGGGCAGCGATGAAGGGTGCAGAGGATGCCCCAGTGATCAACCTAGTTAACAGAATCCTGGCTAAAGCCTTGCATGAGGGCGTTTCTGACATTCATATTGAACCACAAGAAGAAAACTTACGCATTCGCTTTCGGAAGGATGGCATACTGCGCGAAGCTTTCGATCCCCTACCGAAAAAAATTATCCCGGCGGTGACAGCCCGATTTAAAATCATCTCCAATCTAGATATTGCTGAACGGCGTATACCCCAAGATGGACGTATCCGACGGATGTTTGAGGGACGTAAAGTAGACTTCCGTGTCAGCACCTTACCCAGTCGTTACGGGGAAAAGGTGGTGCTGCGGATTTTGGATAATTCCTCCACTCAACTGGGATTGAATAAATTAATTACCGATCCAGAGACTTTGCATATTGTCCAGGAGATGGTTAGCCGTCCCTTTGGTCTGATTTTGGTGACTGGGCCAACTGGTTCTGGGAAAACAACCTCGCTGTATTCTGCACTATCAGAAAAGAATGATCCCGGTATTAATATCAGTACTGTGGAAGACCCAATTGAGTACAGCCTTCCAGGGATTACTCAAGTACAGGTGATTCGGGAAAAAGGGCTGGATTTTGCTACCGCTCTGCGGGCTTTCTTGCGGCAAGATCCAGATGTGCTGCTAGTAGGTGAAACGCGGGATAAAGAAACGGCAAAAACAGCAATTGAGGCTGCCTTGACTGGTCACTTGGTATTAACTACCTTACATACCAATGATGCCCCAGGAGCGATCGCTCGTTTGGGAGAAATGGGTATTGAGCCTTTCATGGTTTCTAGTTCCTTAATTGGCGTTTTAGCTCAACGTTTGGTGCGGCGTGTATGTTCTGAATGTCGTATTCCCTACACTCCTACCGTCCAGGAATTAGCTCGCTATGGTATATCAGCTTCCTCAGATATCGAAGTCACTTTCTATAAGGCTAACACCTTGACATTAGATGCGATCGCAGAAGCCAAAAGTAAAAATCAGCTTTGCCCAGTGTGTAATGGCGTCGGCTACAAAGGGCGTTGTGGTGTCTATGAAGTCATGCGAGTCACCGAAAACCTGCAAACTCTCATCAATGAAGATGCACCCACGGAACGGATCAAGGAAGTGGCAATAGAAGAGGGCATGAAAACCTTGCTGGCTTACAGTTTGGACTTAGTGCGTCAAGGTTCTACCACTTTAGAAGAAGTAGAACGAGTGACGTTTACTGATACCGGTTTGGAAGCCGAATTAAAAGCCAAACGTAAGACTGGCCTTACTTGTCTGACTTGCGATGCCACATTGAAACCAGAATGGCTGGATTGTCCCTACTGTATGACATCTCGGTTTCAAAAGTAGTTATTAGTTATTGGTTAGTAACTTTAAACAAATCACAAATAACAAACATTAAAAGGAAGCACAACTATGGAAATGATGATTGAAGACCTGATGGAGCAGTTGATTGAAATGGGTGGCTCGGATTTGCATTTATCCGCAGGTTTGCCTCCCTACTTCCGGATCAGTGGCAAACTCACCCCTATAGGTGAGGAGGTATTGACAGCTGATCAATGTCAAAGGCTGATTTTTAGTATGCTCAACAATACCCAGCGTAAAACCTTAGAGCAGACCTGGGAGTTGGATTGTTCCTATGGTGTTAAGGGTTTAGCTCGCTTCCGGGTCAATGTTTATAAAGAACGTGGTTCTTATGCTGCTTGCTTACGGGCATTAAGTTCTAAAATTCCTAACTTTGAAAAATTAGGTCTGCCAGATATAGTGCGGGAAATGTGCGATAAGCCCAGAGGACTAATTCTAGTGACAGGCCCTACAGGTTCCGGCAAGACAACTACTCTAGCGGCAATGATCGACTTGATTAACCGCACCAAAGCGGAGCATATTTTAACGGTGGAAGACCCAATTGAATTTGTCTACGAACCAATTAAAAGCTTGGTTCACCAGCGGCAACTGGGAGAAGATACTAAGAGCTTTGCTAATGCCTTGAAAGCAGCTTTGCGGGAAGATCCAGATATTATTCTGGTGGGAGAAATGCGCGATTTAGAAACAATTTCTTTGGCGATTTCTGCTGCGGAAACAGGACACTTGGTATTTGGCACACTACACACCAGTTCTGCCGCTCAAACTGTTGACCGGATTATCGACGTTTTCCCCCATGAAAGACAAACCCAGGTGCGGGTGCAATTGTCTAACTCGTTAGTGGGGGTATTTAGCCAAACCTTGGTGTCCAAGAAAAACCCTAAACCCGGTGAGTATGGTCGGGTGATGGCTCAAGAAATTCTGATTGTCACTCCCGCTATTTCCAACTTGATTCGAGAAGGCAAAACATCTCAAATTTACTCAGCTATTCAAACTGGCGGCAAATTGGGGATGCAAACTCTGGAGAAGGTTTTAGCCGATTTTTACAAAGCAGGAACGATTTCCTTTGAAGCGGCGATGTCTAAGACTTCTAAGCCAGATGAAATTCAACGTCTTATCGGTACTTCTACACCTCCCGGAGCTGCCGCAGGTGCGAAATCCGGTGTGGCTGCCAAAGCGCATTAAAGGAACTGAGGTTTGGGGAGATGAAGCGGATAAAAAACCCTTGACCGTACCAATTTTAGATTTTAGATTTTAGATTTTAGATTGAAGAATTAAAAATTATTTCGGTTCATCCCCCAATGCCACTTGCTTTATGCCGGGAAACCCGTCCACCGCAATGGCTCCCCCTAGTGAGCGGAACAAATCCCAAATTTAAAATTTTTAAGCCCTGTAACCTTGTGGTCAGGGTCAATCCAAAATCAGCAATCCAAAATCAAAAATTGATTGACCATTCTAAATTTTTAATTCGGAATTTTGAATTTATTTATGCCAAACTACGTTGCCCGTGTTCGGGATTCTCAAGGAAAATCCCGAACAGAAAAAATTGTTGCCGAATCCTTGGTACAAGCTCGTACTAATCTCAGAGAACAAGGTTTTGTAGTCCAAGAACTCAAACAATCTCAAGGATTTCAGGCAAATTTTGACCTAAAAAAATTCCAGAATTCCTTAGTTAAGGTTTCTGTGAAAGATAAAGCAGTTTTTTCCCGTCAATTTGCCGTTTTGATGAATGCGGGAGTTGCGATCGTTAGAAGTCTGGGGGTACTTTCTGAACAGTGTAGTAACCCGAAACTGAAACAAGCTCTTGTGGAGATTAGCATTGATGTTCAAAGCGGAATGAATCTTTCAGAGTCAATGCGGAAGCATCCTGACTGCTTTGATGGATTATATGTGAGTATGATTCAAGCTGGCGAAGTTGGTGGTGTTCTAGACGAAGTATTGAATCGTTTAGCCAAGTTGTTAGAAGATGTTGCCCGCTTACAAAACCAAATTAAATCAGCATTGTCTTATCCAGTAGTCGTGGGTTTTATCGCAGTTGCGATCTTCCTCGGCATGACCATTTTTCTTATTCCCATTTTTGCCACGATTTTTGAACAAATTGGAATTACACTACCACCTCTAACGCAATTCTTGATGGATGCTAGTAAATTTTTGAGAAGTCCGAAGGCTGTCATCCTTCTGTTTATTATTGTCGGACTGAAAATTGCTTATTCACAATTCGGTAAAACTCCTGGTGGTCGCCTAACAATTGATCGTCTTTCCCTAAAGGTGCCCTTGTTTGGCGACTTAATTCAAAAATCTTCAGTTGCCCGCTTTAGCAGAACTTTTGGTTCTTTGACTCGTTCAGGTGTACCAATTTTAACTTGCTTAGAAATTGTCCGAGATACATCAGGAAACCAAGTGATTGCCAATGCTATAGATGCAGCCCGCCTTGAGATTCAACAAGGAGGTATGATTAGCATTGCTTTACAAGAAAATGATGGCGTTTTTCCAGCTATGGCAATTCAGATGATTAGTATCGGAGAAGAAACTGGAGAATTAGATGCAATGTTGATGAAAGTTGCCGATTTCTATGAAGATGAAGTTGAGCAAGCAGTAAAAGCAATGACCAGTATTTTGGAACCAGTAATGATTGTAGTTCTAGGGGGAATGGTTGGAACCATTTTACTAGCGATGTATCTGCCTATGTTTAAGGTATTTGAAACGTTGGGATAGAGGATTAAAAGTTAGGAGTTAGGAGTTTAAACTCTTTATTTTTTATCTTCATTCTTAACTCTTAACTACTTAATTTTATTTCTAACTCCTCACTCCTAACTAATTTAATCAACTATGACTGTGCAAAAATCTCACTACGAAGCAAGTTTGGCAGAGTACAGCAATCATCTAGCTGCGATCGCCTTACTAAAACAACATCGGCCATACTTGGAGATGATTCCCAGTCTGCGCCGTCCAGATGAAAGTGTTATCACTATACCCTTGCCAATTGTCCGTCTTCGCAACACTGCTACAACAGCCCCACAAACGATTTGTTTACCCTGCGATGTGGCAATTTTGATGTGCGATCCAGAGTGGAAAATCAAAACTGGAGCAGAAATTTTAGTCTTTATTCATCGTCCTCATGAAGACTTTTCTGATTTGTTAAGACGTTGGCGACAAACCCAAGTTTGGCTGGACAATGATTATGAGTGGTTGATGCCTCTGCGCCACAGTCATATTTTGAGTGAGGGAGCTAATACTATATATCCTCTGTTTGTCGTTTTTAGTGATACTTTAGAACGCATCCAAAGAGGTCTAGTGGGAGCCGAACTTCCATTTATTATGCAAACATCAGATTCGCTGCTTGAGGAGAATTTCACAAATATTTTCTCTCCACAAATTCCACCAGCTTAGAAAAAGTTAAGAGTCAAAAGTGAGGAGTTAAGAGTTTTAAATTACAAATTTTAAACAAAGCCAGAGATTTTTAAGTCTCAAGTTTAGGTTTTTAACTCCTAACTCCTGTAGAGACGCAATTAATCGCGTCTCTACTCCTAACTATTACCTGACAAATTGGGGCATAATTTCGGCAGCGGTGAATATTCCATAAATGCCGCGTTGGTGCAATTGCTTACCAGCTTTGAGATAGCCAAAGGCAGGGCCGCAGACATTGGCTGCCATACTGGTTTCATCTCCCAGAGTAAAGGTATGGGTGGAAATCTTCCCTTCAAAGGTGCGCCCTGTTACCTTAACGTTAGTGCTGAGGGGCTTTTTGGAATTGCGAGTATCAACTACACCACCAACAGTAACGCGATCGCGCCCCACTATTCCCGCTACCTCTAGCATCACATCATCGGCGTGTTCCATATTCGTCAAGGTAAGCACGCCATTAGTTTTATCTAGTAGTGCTTCTACTTCGGCATCAGTCATCGCCTTAGCAGTTTCTACTGTGTAACCAGGCATATGCCCGATGTCTTCCCGAACGGTGGCGCGGTAAGCTTCCCAGTTGGCTATTCCCACCCCAAAGGTAATTTCGACTTGATGAATTTCGGCGTAGCTTTGGGCGGCTAAAGCGGCGGCGGCGGTTAACAGTCCGGGTGTAGCACCACAGCCTGTCATGTACGTAATTCCAGCTGCTTGCAGTTCCTCTTTCATTGCTAGTAGTTGTTCTACAGCAGTAGTGCGCTTAATCGCATCCACTAATACACCACGCCAACCAGATTTGATAAACTGCTTGGCTACAGAGGGAATAAAATCATTTGGTAGGTTGGGTAAAGCCAGAAAATACCCATCCACAGATTGAGCTATTTCAATTAGATCCTGAATACTTTGATTTGTTAACGTACCAACTGGCTCTAAATGACCTACCGAATCTTGGGACTGGTAGGTGGCGATGCATTCTTGAGTATTTAAACCATCAGCAGCGTAAGCGTAGCCTTTATGATCTGCTGCTGCAACTAAAATCATTTCCTGTTTAGCAGCAAGTACCTTGGCGGCGGCTTGTCCGAGTCCGCCGAAACCCAGTACTCCTATGCGTATCGCTGGCGAAATATTTGCTGTACTCATAGTCAATTACTTAAGTTGAATCACAATCCTTCAAACTTTACCATCTCAGCTTGTGGCTGATGGCTGACAGCTTTTAGCTATAAAGGTTAATTATGCTTCATTATCCTGGTTTCTTGCCCAACCAAATCAGTTTTTTCACCAGAAATTCTTGGTGAGTGATTTAGGCTTGAGCAAATTTTCACGCGAAATAGCATCAAAAATCCAAAGGACTGCTAACACGACGACCACCACAATTAAGAACACAAGTATAAATACATGGTTATTCTTACATCTTTGTGACCCAGTAACTTTTGTACTGTGCGGATATGATAACAATTTTGTAGTAAATGTGTTGCAAAACTGATGATGAAGACGAGCTGCATTAGTTTTTTAGGGCGCTGTTCGATTGGATATTATACGAAAAAATTATACACAATCACCCTGTGAAGGATATTTATACGGAAAAATTCTGTATATTCTGTATATTCTGATAGTAAATGGCTGTAATGTTTGTATATCATCCTCGAAACAAACAATTGGAAACTTTCTGTATAATAAATAGTTAGACTGCCAAGCTGTCAATCTTAAATGACAAATGATTCTATATGTTGTAATTCTTATTTCCCTAACAATCTTTCTTTGGATATTTATAGCTACGGCTTGGGGTGCCCCATATATTCCTTCTAATATTAGAACAATTAATAAAGTACTCAAATGGCTAGAATTAAAGTCAGATCAAGTAGTTGTCGATTTGGGTGCAGGCGATGGTCGTGTTATTGTTTTAGCATCTCTGTTATACGGTTCCAAATCTATAGGTGTTGAGATTGACTCGATTCGGTACGTACTTGCTAAGTTCTTGATATTACTTCTTGGATTAAAAGGTAAAGCTACAGTGATTAAAGGTAATTTGTATAATTTCGATTTGTCTAATGTTGATATAGTCATGTTTTCTCTTTTACCAGCATCTATTCAGCGTCTTCAGCCAAAGCTAGAGTCTCAACTTCCTAGTGGGAGCAAAATCGTATCATTCCAATTTCCTATACCTAGTTGGACATCTGCTTTTGTAGATGAAGAGAAAAGAATCTTTGTCTATGAAATTGATGATAATCGATCAACTTGTTTGTGATATCAGATGAAACCTCTTATCGAATGGGTTTTTACTAATGTACTGATAGCTTTTGTGCCGATATTAATGAAATTGGCTATTATCATTTTATCCAAAATTAAGTTACCGAAATGGTATGAAGTTATTCAGGATGGTGAACTATACATATTTTCTCTCACCTTATCTGCTTCGGCTATTGTATTACGAGTTTTTCAAGAACAAAATATTAACTCCTTAGAAGGTGTATTTATTATCATCCTCAGGGTTGATGTTATAGTTTCTGCTCTTATGTTTAGCCTAGCTAGTTATCTAAAATTAATAAAAAGTGATCTAGAAACTGCTCTAAATCTAAAGATTTATGCTATTGCTTCTATAGCTTGTTCAATCCTTGCAATTTTTTCTAGTTATTACATATCGGGTGTTAGATAATGACTAATGATAATAACATTAATGGATTGCTGAAGCTTTCAGAAAAGCTTAGACTTCAAGAGATTATGGGTAAAATAGTATCTCAAAGATTGCTGCTATCAATCTTATCCAACTCTGAACAACAGGATTTATTTTATCTGCTAAATAAATTGGGTATCATTGTAGATATTGTTGAAGATACTGAGTCAAATATTAAAGTAATTCCAAGTGAGAATAGCTTAATTCGAGATTCAAATACAGGAAATTCATTAAGTCGTCGAGTTATCTATATTATTGCACTTATTGCAATTTTTCTTGCAATTGTCACAATTCCTGCAATGATAGCTATGGCAATAACTGGCTCCCAATTTTTGGCTGCTTTAATCGTGGTTGGGTTAACATTAGTTTTGATTTTTGGCGTTGGGGCATTAATGGGTAAAGTAAGCTGGGGAAGCTTTGTGTTAACTTTAGGAGGTGTAACTATTGTTGCTGCAATTGCTTTTTTTATCTTACTTCAATTTCTTTCTTGATAAGAATTCTTCCTGTTCAATAGAAGATGACTAAAAGTACAATTAAGTTGCTCGATGTAGTAGCATTGACAGTTGATTTGCCTGAATACAACTTATACCGTGGTCAAGTTGGCACAGTAGTAGAATTATTAGCCGATAGTGCTGCATTTGAAATGGAATTTAGCGATCGCAACGGACGCACTTATGAATCTGTTGGTTTACGCGCAGAGCAAATTATGGTATTGCATTTCGAGCCAGCATCCCCTGATTCAGTCCCGGAAATGGTGACAGCGTAAGCAACAAAAAGCGGTCTATACATAATACATATAGAACATTATGTGATCGCCTATTGTTGTGATGAGTGCGATCACATCATCATAGAGCATAAACTGATCGCAGCTTTATCAGATATTCTGAAATAAAATCATATCTATAAACCTTCCGGATGACTCTGAGACAACCTAAAGACTATCAACCCAACCGGGCTATGTCGGAGCATATTATACATATACCTGAAAGTGCGATCGCCTGTTGTAGCGCCCAGAGTGATCGCTTAATAAATATACAGTAGAGAGCGATATATTACCCTTGTAGTAGTAATTCCGAGTTAGGATCATAGAGAAATATTGACAAACAAAGCTTCAATAGGTATAAGGCTAGCGATCACATTATAACTGGTGAACCCGGAGGATGTACGCCGTTCATGATAGCTACTAAGCTGTTCCACATTTAACTTGCATAATTAGGGAGGGCTTTTCGACCTACCCCATAAGAGTTATGTTTAATTCGGTTATGCAAATTAGATGTTTTTCAGATGATCTTGGGGAAACCCTGGAGGAATAGGGCAAACTTAATAATGATAAAATTTTTCAATAATTTCTATATTTTTGTAACTCACCTAGCTAGCTATATTACGTCTAATACTTGTTTTTAGGGCTTTTGCCGCTTACATAGCAAACTGAGTTGTTACCTTGACTAATCGAAGAGGTTAAGAGAAACTAACTAAATACTGATGTGTCTACTTATAAAATTAATAATTTTTGTAAAGATTTTGAGATATATGTATTGAAAGATGGAACATTATTTAACAAATGGCAAGTTTGTATCTAAGTAAAAATGTTCCTACGGCTATATTTATAGCCTTCTGCTAAGACAGTACAATTTAAGCGTACTTATCGTGGTTGGCCAAGAGCATGGAGACATTAGAGTTCATAATCTATCCAGACGGTCGGGTACAAGAGAAAGTCACTGGCATTATGGGTGCTTCTTGCGCTGAAGTTACAGCAGCAATAGAGGCACAGCTAGGGCAAGTACTTAATCATGAGCCAACCTCAGAATATTTCGCCGCTAAGGTGCAGCAATCTAATCTGGCGAATACACACACCACTTACAGCGATTGGTAAGTTTTCACAGTAGTTTAGTGTTATTAATTCACAACCACCATGTCACACTTTAGCCAAATTAAGACTCAAATCCGTAACCTTGATTCTTTGAAAGATGCTTTAACTGAATTGGGCGTAGACTGGAAAGCCGGCCCACGCGAAGTCCGTGGCTATCGCGGTCAAACCCATCCTGCCGAAGTTAGTATTGAGCAGGAAAATGGCTATGACATCGGCTTTAGATGGAATGGCAAGGAATATGAACTGGTGGCTGACTTGCAATATTGGCAGCAAAACCTATCTGTGGACGGATTTTTGCGCCAGGTAACACAGCGCTATGCTTATCAAACAGTTGTAAAAGAAACCGCTCGTGTTGGTTTTCAAGTCTCTGAACAACAAAAAAATGAAGATGGTTCAATTCGCCTGGTAGTACAGCGCTGGAGTGCGTAATGGCTGATTTTCTGCCGTCGCCGGAAGAACAAGAAGACAACCGTTCCGGTTTGGAACCAGAATTAGGGGGTTTTTTACGGGATGCCCCAGAACGTTCTGGTTTAGAACCGGAATTGGGAGGTGTGCTGCGCCAAAATGGTGTTTATGTTGACGAAATCACCTGTATTGGTTGCAAGCATTGCGCTCATGTTGCGCGTAACACCTTTTACATTGAACCAGATTACGGGCGATCGCGCGTGGTTCGGCAAGATGGGGACAATGAGGAAATTATCCAAGAAGCAATTGACACTTGTCCGGTTGATTGCATTCATTGGGTTGATTACACTGAATTGAAAAACTTAGAACAAGAGCGCAAATATCAGGTAATTCCTGTAGTGGGTTATCCGGTAGAACATGCAGTTGCTGCTAGCGAACGTCGGCGTAAAAAACAAAAGTTAAAGACCAAAAAATCCCGTTATTAAGATAAAAACGTTAAATCAATATAACAAAGGACTGATATATCCAGTCCTTTTGTTTTTGGTCATATGGTTGATTTATGATGTGTAAATCAGATAAATGGCAAAAGATAGTATTGTTTAATATTCCTGAAACGGCTTTTTGATAAAGCCTTTTAATCCAAAATTGGCAATCCTTTTGGCTAGGTGCAGTTGCTCATGGGGGATACCCCTACAGCCCTTTGGGCATCCTACGGTAGGCGCTATCCTCTCCCTTTGGGAGAAGCTAGCGCTACCTCACCAAAATCCAAAATTGGTATGACTGCCTTCATTTGAAATTTAGAGGATCGTGTTGTGAAAGCAATTTTTCTACTTTCGCCTCGTCTAACCTAGCGGTTAATCTTCTAGTTTCGTGCAAGTCTCTAGTAGTTTTCCCCAAAGTAAAAGTTGAGCCAATAGAAAAAGCTAAACCCATGCCCATAAAGCCTTTCACCCAGCTATCCACAGGCAAATTTATAATGCCGAAAGTGGTCATAGAAATAGAAAGTACAAAAGCTGCCCAAGTTTGAATAACCCAAGCTGAACTGTCTTTTTGATTACCAATTGTTTGCATATTTCTTACCTTTGATATGAGTGAGTTATACCAATTCGTAATTAAGAGGCGTAAGATTTAATCTAGATTTCCAGACTTTTATCTATAGTTTCATTTAGGAGAATTGGTGTTAACAGTAATTGTATTGATTGGTAAGTTTACTGGTATCAATAGTAAGACCAGTTTGGTAACTGGACTCCAAAAGGTAAGCTCAAGAGCAATTGGAGTAAATAGAAACTGGCACAAGATTTGTACCAGTTTTACAAGTGGCATTAAACTGAAATTTTTCAGCATTCAGGGTAAGCCAACCAGCCTGCCTTGCACTTGAAGTGCAAGGCTAATAGCCCAAGTCCATTTAACTGGACTAAAACCGTTTACTAGTCGTCTTTAAAAGACTTTAGCTATTAGCCTAGTTATTCATTACTAGGCGGTTGTTGGGACTAGTGCAATATCTCAGATGAAACAGATTAGTTTATTTATTCATCTGGAAAAGTCTGTACCTTGCCATCAGGACTGAGAACAACTCGAATTCTGACATTTTGTCCGCGTTTATTGGCGGAAACAAAAGGTTTACCAACTTCAGGCATCCCAGCACTATTAACAAATTCTCTTGCTGCCTTATTAAGGGGAAAAATTCGTTCAATTGTGCCGTCAACACTGACTATCAAACTGTACTCTAATGTTTGTCCAAGTCCAGTGGGTGGTTGCCAACGCTTTGTTAAATATTCTCTAGCTTCTGCTACTTGAGGTGTGTCAAATAATGTGCCTGTAGCTACTTCTGTGGATGTGGGGGCTTTGCGTGCGTTCCCTAATTGATCGATAAATGGATTATTAGCAGCAGCCCCAGAGGAGGGAAGTTCTGAGGAGGGTTTATCTCCAGGTGAAGGAGGCTGTAGGGAATTAATTTTTTCCTCTAGTTGTTGTGAGTTTAGTGGAGAGGGTTGGGCAGGGGTATTGCCACGATTATTATTGGGTATGGTGTCAAGAGACGGGGGGGAAACTGGTGAGATATTGGATGATAAGCTGCCTGTGGTAGAAGATAGCCTGGGTGGCAAATTCCGCCGCAGAGGGAGAGTACCAACTTGGGGACTTAATCCTGTAGGGTTCTGTCCAAGATTTGGTAATATGGCAATTTGGCCTGGGATTTTGCTAGATGGTGCATTAGCGTTCGCGGAGCGTCCCGTAGAGAAGCTCGCCGTTGGAGCGTCTTGTAGAGAAGGCATCGCTCGATTAGTGGGAATGGTTGAAGTCATGCCCTGAGGTCTAGTCACTGCATTATTTGGAAATAGAGATAGAGGTGGCGGTGCAGAGAAACTGGAACTAGGGGCTGTTAGAGGTGCTTGGGGCAAAGTGGATGTGGGAAGTGGAGGAGTGGAACCTAGCAAATTATCCGATTGAGTGGTAAGTCCAGGTTGAGGCGTGGGAAAGTTTAGTGAGGGTGAAGGTTCTAGAGCAGTCTTTACCGCTGCTGGATCTGCTGTTTTGGCTGTCTGCTGTTGCTTTTCTCTAATGTTATTAGCATATTGCCAAGTCACTGGTAAAAAACCTACACCTAATACTAATACTGCTGCAACAGGCGCCCAAGCAGGGAACCTCAGACTCGAACTCGTGCTGTTGAGAGTTGGGAGTGCCATGACATCAGTTGAGTATTCATCTAAAGCACTTGCCAAATCAAATAGTTGCAGCAGACTGAGTTGAATTACAAGACCAGATGAGTAGTTAGCGAGAGAACCGAGAAATAAGTTGTGAGTTAAATAGCTATTTGGTTCTAAGTATATATTTGCCCCTAGAGTCTGGGTACTAAAAGAATTTAATGTTTTTGTTGAGGACTTTAATTCCGGCTCATCCAGTGCTGTGCTTGACTGCTGGGTACCGGAGAAACTGACTCTAAAGCTTTCTGGAGACTGTTGGAGGAATTGCTGTATGTAGCTGGTGACGGCATCACATAAAGCTTCGAGTTGTTCGCGATCGCCCCGAATTGGAACTCTCTTTTCTTCTGGTAGTCGTGGATCATCAAAACGTAGCTCAAAGCTTAGGTGCTTGAGGACAGTTTTCCCCATCCAACGGGACAGAGGTGAGCTTTGCGCGAATACTTCTAGCGTGCAAGTAGGGGGTGTGTAGCGACGAATGACAGAATTTGATAGAGGCATGGCAGGAACTGCGAGGAAGACTATTTAGAATTTTGCAAAAAGTTGAGCCAGTTGCTTGCAAAGAAAAGTTGAAACGGCGGATTCCTCCACTCAGAACTTTGTCAGGTTCCTTCCGCTATGCAAACTGGTGTGCAAGGAGGAAGCAGTGCTGATAGTGCATCGCCCAAGAACTAATGACCATCAAAAAGAAATCCTTGTCTAGCAAACTTTCATGAGCAAATTTTGGTTGAGGAATTTCAAATCTAAAATCTAAAATTTTGTTGAACGGTCTATAAGTGCTAGCCAGAGACGGCGATGCCCACCAGGAGCACTGTAAAAAAGTAAATCTACAAGCAGTTTTAGTGCCAGGTTGGTAAGTAAATCTGTTGAGATTTGCTCGTCCTCTTCCATCCGCTCTTGGTAAGTGTTGCAAAAAGCATCAATATAATCTCCAAGTAAAGCAGCCTGGTGAGGTTCCCGGTTGTTTTCTGCCATTTGTTCCAACAAACCGACAGCGCGGCGAATCAATTCCTGGTGCTGTTTGGCTAGATAGCAGATGATCAGAACAAGCGATCGCGCTTCTTCGACATCTAGCTTTTTTCGCCCTCCTTGACCTTTGCGTAGGGGATTTGATTGGCGCAGTCGCCATAAAGCTACGCGGTCTGGCACTCTTGACTCTAAATTCAGATCAGTTGCCGCCGAAAGCATAGCCTCTGAACCAATGCCAGTTAAGGTTTCTAGCGCCAACAGCACCAAGTCTAATTGGGTTTTGATATTGTCCCATTGAACTGTGTTTGGGGCTGGAAGCTTGATTAAATCCTCCCACTGGGAATTTGGAGTGGCTGAGTTGGCGGCCGAGTGCATAACTTTTAGCATAGGTGATCAAGCTGATAAGGGATGTTGCTGTTACCCATTTTGAAACCAGACTCTCAAGCATCAAGCTTGGTTTCCCATAGCTATCAGCCAGAGGCTTCAGCTAGCTTCTTTCTATGTGGTAAACAGCAGGTATCTTTGTCTTACTCTAGATGAAAATTTATTTTAGACAAAGTAGAAAATTATCAATTCTAGTTAAGGTTTACCCGACTTTCGCTGCTAGCTCCGTACAAGAGTAAAAATAAACAATTGTTTTGAATGCTAACCGCTAATTATCGCTAAGTAATTATTTAGAATACCTCCTAATTTGTTTGCGGTTTGAAATTTTGAAATTTCTTGATGTTTATTACTTGGTCTTCATGTATACATAATTACTATACAAACTTTTTACCTGTTTGCTAAAGGCGCTTCTTGCTGCTTTCCAGCATCCTACCCCAGTTTCGCTTGTGTGTAGCCTGTTATTTCAGGACAGGCTGGGCAACATCAGGACGATTGATTGATGCCTCCATGAAAATGTCACAGGATTAACGTGTTTAACCTCACGGCTAATTCAAAAAACTTAGTATTAGCCTTAAGCAAACAATAGACGCCGTTACTACTTCCATCATCCGCCGCCGCCTAGCTCTTTAAAGATTTAATGTATGAATGGTTTGGAAATATATTTTTTTGTTAAAAATTATTTATTAGGTAACTTTTCCAAAAATTTACATAAAAAAAGCATAACTTTTTCTTGCTTTTAAGTTGATGGGTGTAAGCTATAGGATTAATATTTAATTTTTGAAAAAGCTCCGTACATCTGGAGAGACATAAAATCAAAAGCAGTGTTTTGGATAAACCACTTAAACATCCACTTTAAATGAGAAAACGAAGGTACTAAAGCACAAAAACGTCTCTTCGAGACGCTGCGCGAACGAACCCAAGTTTTAGCCTGCAACCAAATATCCTCAATTGGATTTTGTGACGGACAATTAGGAGCAAACCGGACACAGTGAATTTTCCATTGTTCTGGTGGTAAACCTTCGTTCACCTCACCTAAAAAGCCTTGAACAACATGAGAACGATGGTAAGAAGTACCATCCCAAAAAAGAAGTAATCGTTGGTTCGGGGACTGGTCTAATAAATAACGTAGATAATCAATAGTATTGTCTGAATTGCCTGCATTATATGCTTTCAGGAGTAATTTTCCTTCGATATAATCAACCGCCCCATAGTATGTCTGCCTATCTTTTTCATTAATAACTGAAACGGTTACTTCTTGGTCAGTTTTACCCCAGATATACCCGGTTAAATCTCCCCATAGTAAATGGCATTCATCAAGCAGCAATACTCTCAACAATCCTGTTTCAATTTCCTCTCGGTGCAATGCCTACGCAATGTTTCAATCTCTTTTTTTTTGCAGCAACAGCCTCTGGGTCTGCCTTTGGATTCTATGAAGTAGTTTTCTTCCAACTAATTCCTGCCGCTTCAAATAAATCATAATAGCTCCGTTTTGATTCGTAAGTTACATCATATTCAAATGCTAATTTATACTCTAGTTCACTAAGCTCCCAAGTATCTTTCGTTTGCAACCAACTTAATACTGCTTCTCGCTGTTCATTGGTCAGATAACTCTTTCTTCCTTTATGATTTAAGCGTAGTCCATCTATTCCAAGTTGCTCATAATCTTGTTTCCAGCCTGTTATCGAACCTAGTGACACATCTAAAATCGTCTGAATTTCTTCGTACAAGTAGCCTTGATAAACCAGCTTGACTGCCAAAGCTTTCCTGACCTCACGGGCTTCTGGACAAAGAGCGATAAATTCTTGCAGTTCTGCGTTAGCGAAGCTCACCGAAGGTATCGCGTCCTGTAAATGCTGGTTTATCATTGTTTACTGTTAGACAGATGTACACCTACGTATTCTCTCGTAGTCTTTTTCAAAAATCAAATCTGATTCCTATATTGGACAATTAGTTGCTTTTAATATGTTGGTGGGTAACGTCTTGAGTCCTTTCCAGAGGCTATCTATGCTGTGGAATGAATTGCAGGAAGTTGTGATTTTCACAGAACGCATTAATGATGTGTTGGAGGCGGAACCAGAAGAAGACTCAGAAACTAAACCCCGGAAGTCGTTGGGTAAACTCCACGGTAATATTCACTTTCAGAATGTCACCTTTCGCTATCACTTAGAAAGTCAGACTAACGTATTAGAAAATCTCAACTTTGAAATCCAGCCAGAACAGATGGTAGCAGTAGTGGGGCGGAGCGGTTCTAGAAAAACAACCCTCAGTAAGTTGATTTTAGGTTTATACCCACCAACAGATGGCAAAGTACTCATTGATGGTGACGACATTACTAGTATATCCATGCGATCGCTCCGTTCTCAAATCGGCGTTGTAGACCAAGATACTTTTCTGTTTGGTGGGACTATTCGGGAAAACATCGCGATCGCTCATCCAAATGCTTCTTCAGAAGAAATTATCCAAGCAGCAAAATATGCCGGAGCCGATGATTTTATTCAAAAACTACCGATGGGTTACGAATCCGAAATTGGTGAAGGCGGCGGTATGCTCTCTGGTGGACAGCGCCAACGCCTAGCGATCGCTCGTGCTTTGCTCAGAAATCCTCGGTTATTACTGTTTGATGAAGCCACCAGCCACCTAGATTCGGAATCAGAACGAATTATTCAAAACAATCTCAAAACAATTCTTCAAGGGCGCACAAGTGTAATTATTGCCCATCGCCTCTCTACAGTCCGCAACGCTGACTTAATCCTAGTTTTAGATCAAGGCGTTTTGGTAGAAAGAGGTACCCATGAGGAATTAATCGCTAAAAAAGGTCATTATTACTACCTGAATCAACAACAATTGGCTCAAGTCAGTTGAGCTTGGGGATGGAGCATTGCTCAATAATTAATAGTTATTTCTTCCCCTACTCCTTCATATATATATGTACCTTTATCAGAAATAAAACCATGCTATATCCCAATAGATCATCCCCACTTCCCAAAGATGAGCATCAAAGTTACACACAGCAAGAGGAATCTGTAGAGTTTAATGAGCAAACAGAGGCAGAAAATGACAGTCAAGATTTGCACTACGGTACTGAAGGATTGCTCAATGCCTTACCTCGAATTTGGACTCGTGGTTTGTTGTATGCACTCATTGCCTTTGCTAGTGTATTCTTGCCTTGGGCAACTCTCTCTCTCGCAAGTAGATGAGACTGGTAGCGCCAGAGGGCGTATGGAACCTAAAGGCGCAACTCAAAAATTAGACGCTCAAGTTAGTGGGAGTGTCAAAGCAGTTACGGTCAAAGAAAGAGATACAGTCAGAGCCGGTCAGGTTCTATTGGAACTGGACTCTGATCTGTTACAAACAGAACTGCAAGAAGGCATAAGCAAATTGCAAGGGTTACAAAATCGGCAATCCCAACTGGAATTGCTCAAAAATCAACTCCTAATGTCAACTAGCCTCTTAGAGCAACAAAATAAATCCCAAGAATTAGAAAAAATGGCTCAAGTTAAGCAGGTGCAGCAAAACCTGGATGCCAAACTGAGTAGCTATAACCTCCAAAAGTTAGAAAAACAAGCATTAGTTAAGCAAGCAGAAGAGCAGATTTACACTACTCAGGATGATCAGCAATCCGCTATAAGCCGTTTGAGTATAGATTCTAGGCAAGTTAAACGCTTTAGCAAACTCGTTAACGATGGCGCAGTTTCTGCAACCCAAATTGATCAACTCAAAAAGAAGAACAAGAAAGCAAACGACTTTATAAAAAAGCTATATCAGATATAAAACAAGCTCAATTGCATTTGGCGGAAGAGCTAAATCGTTATCAAGTAACTATCAAAACGTTGGAGTCTGATATCAAACAAGCAAAACTCCGACTACAAGAGGAACAAAGTAGCTATAAAAGTGTCATCAAAGCCAGAGAACTGGCTGTAATGAAAAATCAGGAACAGTTCAAAGACATACAGACACAAATAACAGCAACGCAATTAGAAGTTGCTCAGACTAAAAGCCAGATTATATCTATTAGACTTCAAATGCAGCAACGAGTAGTGCGATCGCCGATTAATGGGGTGATTTTTGAATTACCCACTACTAAGGCAGGAGCAGTAGTACAAGCCGGTCAAAGGATTGCCCAAATCGCACCCAAGAATGCAGACTTCGTACTCAGAGCTAATATGCCTAATCAGGATAGTGGTTTCTTGAAGGTAGGAATGCCAGTTAAGGTCAAGTTTGACGCCAGTTCTCTTATGATTTTTTAGCAGGTTTAGATGAGACAGCTAAAGAAATTGAAAATCCCAAGGTTGAATATAACCAAGCTCAGTCTCAAACCACTTTTTTGGTGTTAGATACCACAAATCCCAATAATCCCGTAGTATTAGATTATTTTGGTCTCCAGGGTAGCTTAATCTCCTCTAATAAAACCGCCGCTCTGACCTTTGGTAGTAGTGCCCATGTTAAGATTAATACTTTTAATAAAAGTTTTGATATTAATGGCAATAATGGTAGTGACAGAAGAGGGATAGACCTCTTGCAAAAGTCCCTAACACCCCACCCCCAACCCCTCCCTGCAAGCGGGGAGGGGAGACAAAGCGTAGCTTTGGCGGGGTAGGGTTCTTATTTTTGATTTATGCAAGAGGTCTAATGGAAGAATGAGCAACAGAAGAATTGAAAACTTGCAGATTTAGCTAAAACAACACTTTCAAGTGTTACAAGAAGTCCCTAAAAAAGTTGAAATAACTTTTGACCGATGGTTGAAAGGAGATGTGAATGGTAAAAATCTGGGAGATTTAGATTTAAAGGGAAAGGACAATACAAAACATTTACATTCCCCCAATTCAAGCGACAGACACTCGTTTGCCTTTGGCGTCTCCCCTTCTCTACGAGACGCTGTGCGAAGCGAGAAGACTCGCTAACGCTGCGCTATCAATTTACTAACAATAAAATTACGTTGTCAAAAATAGGGAAAGTAAAAGTAATTCGTTCATCTATAAACATAAAAGAACCGTGTGCCCCACGGTCTTAAAGCTGTACGATTGGTAGCAGTCCCACACGGTTCTTAGAGTTTGTTTGAAAAGTGTTTCGCTGTGAATTTAGGCACTTTTAGATCCCCCCTAACCCCCCTTACAAGTGGGGAACCGGAATCAAAGTACCCCTTTTTAAGGGAGATTTAGAACTTTTGATACCGACAAGAGGACTTTTCAAACATCTTCTTAGGTGAGAGACGAGGGGCGACTCTCAACCCTTACCCGCTCACACGATGTCATTTTATTTGATGTGAGCTACGGTAACACCACTGCCACCATCTGCTTGTTCTGCTGGTTCGTAGTTGTTCACTCTGGAATGCTGTTGCAAAAAGGCGTGAACTCCTTGTCGCAGCTTACCAGTGCCGTACCCGTGAATAATCCAGACTGGGCCTGTAGCTTCCGAGATGGCTTTATCTAGAATGTATTCGGCATCAGCCACCCGCTTACCACGCAAATCAATAGTATTTTGGGAAGTCCGAATTTCCGGGACACTTTGCGGTGGTGGGGTTACTGCTGCTGGGGCTGGTTTGGGTTTGACGACTGGTTCAGCTTTTTGACCATCTAGAGATTCTACGTCTTCCAACTTTACAGTCATCTTCATTAGCCCAAACCGAACGCTTAACTCCCCATCTTCATCAGGGGCAGTGATCACATCCGCTATCTGTCCCAGTTTCGGAATACGGACACGATCGCCTACTTTGGGCATAAACCCAGCTTTTGGTTTTGCTGGTGTTGCTGGCTGATATTGCTGGCCAATTTGATTCAAAGCACTGGTGGCTAGCTGGGCTTCTTGGGCTGTGGGCGTACCTTTTTGCAAGCGGCGAATCACTTGAGCAATTTCACCTTTTGCTTGGGCGATCGCTTGTTTTACTGTTATTTCCTGTGAAGCCCGCAAACTGCTTTCCCTCTCCTCCAAACTTGCGGCTTTTGCGGATACTTCTTTGTATAAACGTTCTGCTTGCTGCAACAAACTTTGGGCTTCCGCAGCTTTGGTTTCCTGACGGCGGCGTTGCGCTTCTAACCCAGCAATCACCTGGTTAACTTCATCTGTGGCCTCTCCCACTTGAGTTTTCGCCTCTTCTACCACTTCTGGTTTTAATCCCAAGCGTAGGGCAATTGTTAAGGCATTAGAACGTCCAGGGATACCCCACAGCAAACGGTAAGTTGGCGAGAGAGTACTTTCGTCAAATTCTACAGAGGCATTTTCAAACCGCTCATCTTCGTATTTCAGGGCTTTTAATTCCCCGAAGTGAGTGGTAGCAATCGTTAGCTGGGCGTGGTTAGCTAGATATTGCAACAAGGCGATCGCTAAGGCACTACCTTCAACTGGATCAGTACCTGCACCGACTTCATCGAGTAAAACAAGTGCTGAGTTAGAAGTAGAAACTTCCCCCTCTGCTTCCCCACTCCCCAATGCTTCTAAAATCCGACTAATCCGGCGAATATGACCAGAGAATGTAGATAAACTTTGCTGTAAGGATTGTTCATCGCCAATATCTGCCAGCACTTTATCAAACCAAGGTATTTCCACTGGTTCGCGGGCGGGGACAAATAAACCCACTTTAGCCATCAGTGCTGCCAATCCCAGAGTTTTTAAGGTTACAGTTTTACCGCCAGTATTTGGCCCGGTAATTGTCACTACCCGAATTTGCGGACTAATCAGTAAATCTACAGGAACTACTGGTTGCCCTTGTTCGTGCTGTTGTTGCCACACTAACAGTGGATGCCGTAAGTTCCGCAAGGTAATCATTTCACTTTCTTGACGCTGGATAAATCGCGGGGGATTAGCTCCTAGCCAGAAACTATATCGTGATCTTGCGGTTGCCAGATCCAAAGTGGTAGCGATCGCTAACAATCTCTCCAAATCTGGTTTGACTGCGGCGACAAGTTCGGTCAAAACGCGGCGAACCGCTTCTTCTTCGGCTTGCTCTTTTCTGATGATCTGCCGCAGTTGGTTGCCCAGAGGCACTACTGAATTAGGTTCCACGTACAGGGTGGCACCGCTGGTAGAGGTATCGTGGACAATACCGGGGATGGCATCTTTTTGGGGTGCTTTTACCGGGATGACAAAGCGATCGCTCCGTTGGGTAATTAGCTGTTCTTGAACTGCTCCAGATTTTGCTTGTAAGATATTTTGCAGCTTTTGAGTAATTTGGCTGCGTAATCGCCGCAAGTCTGTGCGAATTTCTCCCAGTTTTTGACTAGCGCGGTCGGTTACCTGGGCCCGTTCATCAATACAACGGTGAATTTCCTGTTCTAGTTCTGGATAAGTCCGCAAATCGGCAACTAACTCAGTCAGGATCGGCAAATCTTCCTGATTGTCAATCACACGGCGCAAATTTCTAACACCAGCGAGGGTGGTGGCGATCGCTAACAGTTCATCCCCTGTCAAAATTCCGCTGCGTTCTGCCCGTTCTAGGGAATCGCCAATATCTTGAATTCCCTCAAATGACAATCCCGTGGTCAGGCGAGTTTCCAGTTGGTAAATTTCTTTGGTTTGCTCTAACAACTGTTCGCTTTGGGACTGAGAATCAGGTATTTTCAGATGACGCGCAGCTGTCGCCCCCAGCTTAGTTGCCGCAAAGGTGGCAAGGTGCTGGCAGAGGCGATGCCATTCTAATAGTTCTAAGGTTTCAGATTGGATCAAGGTTTCAACATCTAATCTGAAATCATCGTAACAATTCTAGCTCCTAGATGGATGAATCTTAAAGGAGAAAATTTTGCTTTAGTCAAATTAGCCAGCTAGTGCGTGGCAATAACCAAGTAATAACTGACACATCAAGCTATCTTTCCTGAGAAACTACCCCAACACTAACTGTGATCGAAAACAACACAGGAACTAATTTAAGCAGAGACTATTTCCTTCACCAAAACGTAAGGCTGAACAATGAGAGTATTAAATCGCTTATTGCGATCGCCATTCCATTCTCCCACTTGTACTGTCGTGGGTTTGGTAATTAATTGCTGATCAATCCACTGTTCCACTGATGGGATATTATCACTGGCGATCGCTACTCCAACATCCAGCAAGTTTAAATCAGGTGCCACCAAAATTACTGCATCTCGTTGTACATGAGGAATTAGCCACTCCCACTCTGCCTCATCCAAAATTTCTGTTAATTCTGCTCTTAAATCCGACATCATTTCCTAATTTTGTTTTGGCTAACAACCTATTTTACATTAATTACTACAGACGCGATTAATCGCGTCTCTACTCCTAACTTTTGTACAAACGCGACTAATCGCGTCTCTATTCCTAACTTTTGTACAAACGCGACTAATCACGTCTCTATTCCTAACTTTTGTACAAACGCGATTAATCGCGTCTTTACTCCTAACTTTTGTACAAACGCGACTAATCACGTCTCTATTCCTAACTTTTGTACAGACGCGATTAATCGCGTCTCTAAACTTCTGATTTCATTTCATCAATTTCAAACAAAGATACAATTACTCCAGCGATCGGAATAGATATAAAAACTCCTAGTAACCCTGCTACTCTAGCGCCTACTAGCAAAGCAAAAAATATTACTACAGGATTAAGATTCAGCGCACCTTGCATAATTCGGGGCGCAATCAAGTTGTCTTGTATCTGCTGAAGAACAATACAAGCTATCAAGACTTTCAATGCCAACCAAACACCTTGAGACAACACAAATAGAGTTACTGTGCTTACTGCTAATGTTGCTCCTATGCCAGGAATGATATCAACAATTCCGATGATCACTGACAATATCAAAGCAAAAGGCACTTTTAATATTAAAAAAACTATAAAAGTTGTAATTGTGAGAAACGCACTTAATAACAATTGACCTCGAAAAAATCCGAGAAAGGAGCGTCTGATTATATTTGTAAATCTATTACGGCGCTGTTTCGGTACTATTTTTATGATAAAATTCCACAGCTTGTCTCCATCTAATAACATAAAAAAAGCCACAACTGCAATCAATATAAAGGTAAGAAAATTCGTCATGAATCCTTGTAAAACAGCCAAGCTAGTAACAAGACTAGATACAGCTTGATTTCGTAATTGTTCTTGAATAAAACTTAAATCTATCTGCAAATTACGGTTTTGCAAAAACCCTTCTAGTTGCTCTAGTAGAGGTATTAAAGAATTTACAAAGCCAGTTATACTGTCAATTAATTGTTGTCCTTGAGATAAAACCGTTAAGCCTACGGTAATGATCAGACTGCCAATAATTACAATACTGAGCAAGAAAACGAAACCAACAGCTACACCGTGGGGCAAAAAACGCCGCAGCCATTGTACAGGATAGCTGAGTAAAAAAGCCAAAATTGCAGCAAATGTAAAAATAACAATGACCGCTTCAAAGTAAGCTAAAAGTTGTACAATTGCCCAGCCAGAAGCAACTAAAAGCAAAAAGCGGACTAACGCCAGATTATTTAATCGCTCCCAAAAATTCTTGGCTTCAAAGCCGCTCATATGCTATTTAGGGGGAAATTGATCGTAGATTTGCCTAGCAGCTGCATTTAAGCACAAAGTCTGACTCATTGCTAGAGTCCGTTGACCTTAAACATACAGTGGCTAAGGGGCCTAGTTTACCGCCGTAGGCATCGCTACCTCCCTAAAGCATATATTTCAGCTTTTCTAACTCATCGTCCTAAATTATGCATCTGGTTAATTACCGTGGCACACTTTTGTGTCAACGCTTCCAATTCCTCTTTATTAGTAGAACTGGGAGGATAAATCAAGTTACCAATTCTCACAGTGATGGGAACTGCGCGAGGTAGGGACGATCCTTTTTGTAAAATCCCTTCAGTACCCCAGACACTAACCGGCAATATTGGGGCTTTTGCTTTCGCCGCCAGCAGCAATGCGCCTCTTTTGGGATCTGTAATTTGACCATCTGGGGTGCGAGTACCTTGCAAGAAAACACCGACAGCCCAACCTTTATTGAGATATTCTAGGGCAGAACGGATGGCTGTGCGATCGGTATTTCCCCGACTCACCGGGTAAGCACCGTACAATTTAATCGCTTGCGCCAAAATGGGGATATTGAATAACTCTTCCTTAGCCATGTACGCCACTGGACGACGTACACAGTTGGAGACAATCGGCGGATCAAAGTAACTAGCGTGATTACTCACTACCAGTAGCGGCCCTGATTGGGGGACATTTTCCGTACCATAAATCTGGCCCCGGAAGTAAGCGTGAAGCATGGGGCTGACGACCGACCATTTAAAGGCGTGGTAAAGTGCCAGACTGATAAACGGTTCGCGGTTTTTGTCCACAGAAGATAATGCAAATCAAACTGAATTTAGCATAAGCGATCGCAAGACCCAGAGCAAACTCAAAAAAGCTGTAGAAACACAAGGTACGAATTTCGGCAATTTCAGTTGATGCTTGGTGAGCTTTTTTACTACATTCCCTACCTTTTAAAACATCATTTTAGAAACTTCCACTTCTTCTAAAATACAAGGGTGCGTCAGGCGAAACGCTGTAATGCATCGTCAGCAATCAGATAGATATGCTGCGTTAACGAAGTGTAACGCACTCTCCGAATATCGGATAATTTCTTTTTTGGTATTCATTTAAATTATCAATTGCTTCACCCATCTGGGAATACTAAATCTGGAATCGTCAGGATTTAGCAGTATGGTTACCACTCTAGTTACTATTCCCAGATATCAAGTTAAGGAACAACTTTATAATGGTTCAAAAACCCTAGTTTATCGCGGTTATCGAGAAACTGACTCCTTAAGAGTAGTGATTAAACTACTGAAAAATCCTTATCCGGGTTTGGGCGAATCAGTGCAGTTTCGCAATCAATACACCATTACCAAAAATCTCAACTCACCCCTAATCATCCAAACCTACAGCCTAGAACCTTACCAAAATGGCTATGTGTTGGTGATGGAAGACTTCGGGGGAATTTCTCTTAAAGAATGGGGAACAGGGTCAAGTCTACGAAATCTCACGGAGTTTTTACAGATAGCGATCGCACTGTGCAATACCTTAGATATATTGTACCGCCATCGTATTATTCATAAAAATATTAAACCCGCAAATATTTTAATTAATCCCGAAACAAAACAAATTAAATTAATTGACTTTAGTATTGCATCTTTACTACCACGGGAAACTCAAACACTAATTAGTCCCAATGTGTTAGAAGGAACACTTGCTTATATTTCCCCAGAACAAACTGGAAGGATGAATCGGGGGATTGATTACCGCACTGATTTTTATTCTTTGGGTGTAACTTTTTATGAATTACTCACAGGAGAGTTACCCTTTAAGTCCAACGATATGATGGAGTTGGTGCATTGTCATATTGCCAAACAACCTGCTCCTTTGGAGCTATTCAAAATTCCTAAATCAATTTCAGATATTGTGATGAAATTGATGACGAAGAATGCCGAAGAACACTATCAGAGTGCATTAGGACTAAAATATGATTTAGAAAATTGTTTAACTCAACTTCAGTTAACTGGCAAAATTGAGAGTTTTCCAATTGCACAAACAGATGTGTGCGATCGCCTCAAAAATATTAGCACCAGTCTCTGCACTTTCTCCCATGTAGATAAAGATTACAAAGTGCCATTTAATATCCACGAAGGTATTGATAGTACGATTTTAATTCTCAAGCATCGCCTGAAAGCAAACGACCAACGTCCAGCAATTGAAGTGATAACTGATTATGGTAAATTAACCAAAATTGAATGTTTTTTTGGACAATTAAATCAGGTATTTATTAACATCCTAATAAATGCTATTGATGCGCTGTATAAATCAAATACCAGACGAATTTTTGAGAAAATTAAGACCAATTTCAACCGAATTACAATTAAAACCTCGCTGGAAAATGAAGGTGTGAAAATTGCTATCACTGATAATGGCAGGGGAATAAATGAATCAGTAAAGCAAAAGATTTTTGACCACTTATTTACTACAAAAGGTATGGGTAAAGGAACGGGATTAGGATTAGCGATCGCTCATCAAATCGTTGAAGAAACCCACAGTAGTAAATTGAGTTTTAACTTTGTTATCGGTGAGGGGACAGAATTTTTAATTGAAATTCCACTATAAACTTTTGCTCTGGTTGCTAAACAACTGCACATATCCGGGAACACTAAAGAAAAGAAGTCTTAAAGATTTTGCAGTATGGTTAGCACTAAAGTGAGCATTCCTGGATATCGCATCAGCGAAGAACTGTACAATGGTTCGAGAACCCTAGTTTATCGCGGGTATCGAGAAACTGACTCCTTAAGAGTAGTGATTAAACTGCTGAAAAATCCATATCCGGGTTTTGGCGAATTGGTGCAGTTTCGCAATCAGTACACCATTGCCAAAAATCTCAACTCACCCCTAATCATCCAAACCTACTATCTAGAACCTTACCAAAATGGCTATATGTTAGTCATGGAAGACTTTGGGGGAATTTCCTTGAAAGAATGGGGAGTAGGCTTCGGCTTCTCTACGAGACGCTACGCGAACTCTCAGCTGAACGGAAGTAGGGAGTGGGAAGTGAGGGGAAGCGTAGAATCTCTGATCGAGTTTTTACAGATAGCGATCGCACTATGCAATATCTTAGATATACTATACCGCGAGCGGATTATTCATAAAGACATCAAACCCAGCAATATTTTAATTAATCCCAAAACAAAAGAAGTAAAATTAATTGACTTTAGTATTGCATCTTTACTACCACGAGAAACTCAAACGCTGATCAGTCCCAATGTGTTAGAAGGGACACTCGCTTATATTTCTCCAGAACAAACTGGAAGGATGAATCGGGGGATTGATTACCGCACAGATTTTTATTCTTTAGGTATAACTATTTACGAATTACTAACAGGAAAATTACCCTTTCAATCAAACGATGTGATGGAGATGGTGCATTGTCATATTGCAAAACTTGCCGCCCCTTTGGAGCAATTCCAAATTCCGCAAGTGATTTCAGATATCGTCATTAAATTGATGGCGAAGAATGCTGAAGATAGATATCAGAGTGCATTAGGAATTAAATTTGATTTAGAAAATTGTTTAACTCAACTTCAGTTAACTGGCAGAATTGAGAGTTTTTCAATTGCCCAAAGGGATGTGTGCGATCGCTTTATTATCCCTGACAAACTTTATGGACGAAAAACAGAAGTAGAAATTCTACTGCAAGCATTTGAAAGAGTTAGCCTCGGCGCAACAGAAATGATGCTGGTTGCGGGTTTTTCCGGTATTGGTAAAACCGTTGTAGTTAACGAAGTTCATAAACCGATTGTGCGTCAACGGGGTTATTTTATCAAAGGGAAATTTGACCAATTTCAGAAAAATATTCCTTTTTCGGCATTTGTACAAGTTTTTCGGAATTTGATGGGGCAATTGTTAACTCTAAGCGATGCAGAAATTCAACAATGGAAAAGCAAGATTTTAGAGGCGATAGGTGAGAACGGACAAGTAATTATTGAAGTAATTCCGGAATTATCAAGAATTATTGGTCAACAATCAGCTGCTCCAGAATTATCAGGAAGTGCGGCCCAAAATAGATTTAATTTATTGTTCCAAAAGTTTACCCAAGTTTTTACAAGTAAAGAACATCCATTAGTGATATTTTTGGATGATTTGCAATGGGCAGATTCGGCATCGCTGAAATTGCTACAATTGTTGATGGAACAGACAGGACATTTATTAATCTTGGGTGCGTATCGGGATAATGAAGTATCACCAGCTCATCCGTTCATCTTAACTGTAGATGAGATCGTCAAAACTGGGGCAGTGGTCAATACCATTAGGCTGCAATCATTAAGTCTAGTTGATATGAATCAATTGGTGGCGGATACGTTGAATTGCGATCGCTCCCTGGCTCAACCGTTGACCGAACTGGTATACCAAAAAACCAAGGGTAATCCCTTTTTTGCGACTCAGTTTCTCAAGGCACTCTATGAAGAGGAACAAATTACTTTTGACTGGGAAGTACGGCATTGGCAGTGTGATATTGCCCAAGTCAGAGCTTTAGCGATCACCGATGATGTTGTTGAGTTTATGGCACTGCAATTGCAGAAGTTGCCGACACAAACTCAGGATGTATTGAAGTTGGCGGCTTGTATTGGAGCAGAGTTTGATTTAGCGACATTGGCGATCGTGTCCCAGCAGTTTCCTGAAGATACGGCTGCTGCACTGTGGAAAGCATTACAAGAAGGTTTAATTATTCCGAATACGGAAATCTATAAGTTTTTTATTCAGTTTGACAGTACGTCGGTTTCTGATGCAGCAGCTAATCCAACTTATCGCTTTTTGCACGATCGCGTTCAGCAAGCGGCGTATTCCCTGATTCCAGAAGAGCAAAAGCAAATCACCCACCTCAATATTGGACGTTTGCTGCAACAAGCAACCAGTGCAAGTCAACAGGATAAGCAGATTTTTGCGATCGTTAACCACCTGAACAAGGGGATATCTCTGATTGAGGATGAGACAGAGCAACACAAACTCGTGCAGTTAAACTTGATGGCTGGACAGAAAGCTAAAAGTGCAACGGCTTATGGAGCGGCTTTAAACTATTTCAACACGGGCATTTCTTTATTGAGGAGCAATTGCTGGCAGAGCCACTACACTCTTGCCCTCGTTCTGTATGAAGGTGCAGCTAATTGTGCTTTCTTGGGCGCTAACTTTGAACAAATGGAGCAGTTCGCTGAAGTTGTACTCACTCATGCCTGCTCTTGGCTTGATCGGGTTAATGTTTACGACACGAAGATTCGGGCTTGCATGGCTCAAAACCAGCTTTTAGAAGCGTTGCAGTTGGCGCGGGAAGTACTAGAAACTCTGGGGGTGCATTTGCCAGAACAGCCTACCCCGGCAGACATTGGGCAGGCACTCCAGCACACCCAAATCCAACTCAGCAATAGATCGATGGAATCTTTGCTGTATTTACCGGAAATGACTGCGCCGGACAAAAAAGCCGCAATGATAATTCTATCCACCATCATGTCGCCTGCCTATCAAGCTGCCCCAAACCTGATGCCCTTGGTGGTTTTTGCCCAGTTCGATCTATCGGTGCAGTATGGAAATGCTCCAGACTCAATTCATGGCTACAGTCTGTATGGGTTAATGTTGATTGCCATATTAGGTGATATTGAAGCGGGCTATTGCTTTGGGCAGCTGGGGATAAACCTTGTGCAACACCTTCACTCACCCAAGCTTGTTGCTACAGCCCTTTTTGACTTTAACTGCTTCTTCAAACACTGGAAAGAACCTGCAAAAACCTCCCTGGCAGGACTACTGCAAGCTTATGCCAGTGGATTAGAAGTTGGTAATCTCAATCTTGCAGCACTCAGCCTGCTAGTGTATGACCATAATACTTATTTTACTGGTTACGAACTATCTTCGCTGAAGCTAGTGATGGAAGAACATCGCAAGGTAATGCAGCAACTGCGCCAGCATACCTATCTCCACACACAAAGTCTTTACCATCAGGTAGTCGTGAATCTGTTGGGGGCGTCAACAGAGCCAGCTCGGTTGGTTGGCGAATACTGCGATGAGCGTGAAATAATTCAGCTTTACCAGAAAACGGGTGAAGTAACGGCACTGCACCAAGTTTATTTGAATAAGCTGATACTTTGCTACCTGTTCCAAGACTATGAACAAGCGTTGGAAAATGCCAATAAAGCAGCCCAGTATTTGCGTGGAATGGCAGGACTGATGAGTGTTCCGCTTTTTTACTTCTACGATGCGCTAGTACAATTAGCGCTTTATCCAGATGCCAGCGAAACAGACCGATCAAGCATTCTAGAAAAGGTTGCTACCAACCTGGAAAAACTCAGTGGGTGGGCAGCTTATGCACCGAGTAATCAGGCTCACCGCTGCGCCTTGATTGTCGCCGAACGGTGTCGGGTCTTGGGGGCTAAAGCCGAAGCAATAGAAAACTACGATCGCGCGATCGCCCTTGCCAAAGAACACGAATACCTTAACGAAGAAGCTCTCGCCAACGAACTCGCCACCAAATTCTATCTCGAATGGGGCAAAGAACGTATTGCCAAAGATTATTTGATTGAAGCCTATTATGCTTATTCTCGGTGGGGAGCAAAAGCCAAAGTTACTGATCTAGAACAACGCTATCCCCAATTACTTCAAGTCATTTTGCAACAGCAACGACTCAACCTCAACCCTCAAGAAAGTCTTGGCTTTCATGAGACTTTCTCATCTACTCGCACGAATACCACTGGCAGCACTAATATTTCTGACGTTTTAGATTTTACCTCTGCCCTGAAAGCAGCTCAAGCTATTTCTAGTTCTCTGGAATTAGATACACTCATTGCCAGTCTCACCCGGATTATCTTAGAAAACTCTGGTGCCAAAAAAGCTGTACTGCTGCTTCCTCAAGAAAACACTTGGCAAGTCCGAGCAATTACCTTGATTCATCATCAGAAAATACAAACCATACTTGACCCACAATTACTAGATACTTGTCAAGATATTCCCATAAAAATTATTAATTATGTCAAACATACTCAAGAAACCATTGTTATAAATAATTGTCAAACAGATATTCCTGGGGTGATTGAGGAATATATGCTAGAGCATCAACCCAAAAGTATTTTATGCACACCAATTATTAATCAAGGGCATTTGGCAGGTATTCTCTACTTAGAAAATAAACTCACAAGCGAGGTATTTACTAACGAACGTCTGCAAGTTATCAATCTACTTTCTTCCCAAACTGCAATATCCCTAGAGAATGCTCGACTTTATCAACAAGCTGGGCAAGCATTACAAGATTTACAACAGGCACAATTACAAATCGTCCAAAGTGAGAAAATGTCGGCACTGGGTAACTTAGTAGCAGGGGTAGCACATGAAATGAATAATCCTTTAGGATTTATTTATGCCAGCCTTCAACAAGCGAAACCTAGTCTTACGGATATTGTTGAACACTTGAAACTCTATCAAGTAAGTCTTCCCAATCCCGATGCTCAAATTATCAGCCATGCCAAAGAAATCGACTTGGATTATAGCTTAGAAGATTTACCAAAGATGATTGATTCTATGACAATGGCGTGCGATCGCCTTCACAACATTAGCACTAGTTTAACAACTTTCTCTCGCGCTGATAAAGATTACAAAGTGCCGTTTAATATCCATGAAGGCATTGATAGCACAATTTTAATTCTCAAACATCGCCTGAAAGCAAACGAACAACGTCCAGCAATTGAAGTGATAACTGACTATGGCAATTTACCTAAAATTGAGTGTTTTGCTGGACAATTGAATCAGGTATTTATGAATATTCTGGCAAATGCCATTGATGCGCTGGATGAATCAAATATGGGACGGAGTTTTAAGGAAATTAAGTCCAATCCCAACCGAATTACAATTAAAACTTCAATTGAAAATGAAGGCGTAAAAATTGCTATTGCTGATAATGGCAAGGGAATGAATGAATCAGTGAAAAAAAAGGTTTTTGACCACTTATTTACTACAAAAGGTGTGGGTAAAGGGACAGGATTAGGATTAGCGATCGCTCGTCAAATCGTTGAAGAAACCCACAATGGCAAATTGAGTTTTAACTCTGTTTTAGGTCAGGGTACAGAATTTTTAATTGAAATGAAGTCCTAAAAAAACTAAACAGATAAATCAGCAGCACTCTGGATATTTTTTAATATTAAGTCAGGGCTACTACGTTTAATCAAACCAGTTAGGACTTTACCAGGGCCAATTTCCACTACTTGCTGGATGCCGTTAGCTGGTAATTGCAGAGAAATTTCTCGCCACCTTACAGAACCAGTCATTTGTTTATTCAGGCGCTGCTTTAAAATCTCGGCATCAATAGACGGAATTGGTTCTACATTAGACAACACAGGCACAATAGCTGGTTGAAATTTCACAGATTCTAGAATGTTTTGAAATTGGGCAGCCGCTGGTGCTATTAAATGTGAGTGAAATGCTCCAGAAACTTTTAGAGGAATAGCACGCTTTGCTTTAACTTGAGTCATCACTGCTTGAACAGCCTCAGTCGTACCTGAAATTACCACCTGAGTCAAACTATTGTCATTTGCTAACACCACATCAGGCGTTTGGGCAATCACTTTTTCCAACTGTTCGCGGTCAAAGTTCATCAAAGCCGCCATCATCCCACCGACGGCATTATCCATAAGTTCTGCACGACGCTTTACTAGATATAAACCAGCTGACCACTCAAAGACACCCGCAATGTAAAGGGCAGTATATTCTCCTAAACTGTGTCCAGCAACTAAATCTGGCTGGTGTCCTCGTTCTCGAAGAAGGTCAGCAAGAATGCTTTCTACCACATAAAGAATTGGCTGGGTATATAGCGTCTGTGATAACTTCTCTTCTTGAGTTTGACAGATTTCTGTTACAGACCAGCCCAAAATTGCCTCAGCCTGAGCAAATTTGTCTTTAGCAGCGGGTATATCTAATAAATCCATTCCCATTCCCAGCGCTTGAGAACCTTGTCCAGGAAACACCCATGCAGTTTTAGTCATTGGTCAAGAGTCAGTGGTCATTGGTCATTAACAAAGAACAAAATATTCATCGAATTTTAGATTTTAAATTTTAAATTTTGGATTGAATAATCCAAAATTTAAAAAGGTCTAAGAGCAAGCAAATTTAAACGCGAGAACAAATATAAAATCTAAAATCCAAAATTGAGTCACCTTCCCCATTTAAAAATTGCCGCACCCCAAGTAAGACCGGCACCAAAACCGGATGTAGCAACGATGTCATTGGGTTTAATTTTACCTTGCCGCACTGCTTCATCTAAAGCTAAGGGGATGGAAGCAGCAGAGGTATTGCCGTACTGGGCGAGATTACTTATAACTTTATGCTCTGGGACATTCAGGCGTTGGGCAACGGCATCGATAATCCGCTGATTGGCTTGATGCAACAGCAGCCAATCTATTTGGTCAACACTGAGGTTGGCTTGAAACAAAGCTTTATCTATAATTTCTGGCACTTTTTGGACAGCAAAGCGGTAGACTTCTTTGCCATTCATAGTAATCGGTTGGTAAGTACCTTTAGTAATATTTACACCAGTGAACAGTTCTTGAGAAGCACCTGCATAGGCAAGGTTGAGGTAATGGTTTTGAGTGCCATCACTTTTGAGTGCAAATCCCAATAAGCGATCGCTTTTGTCAGCCTGCAATACTACTGCCCCTGCGCCATCACCAAACAATACACAAGTGCCCCGATCTTCCCAATTTACCCAGCGAGAGAGGATATCTGCCCCGATCAAAAGTACATTTCGGTAAACGCCTGTTCTAATATATTGGGCTGCTGTAACCAGACCAAACACAAAGCCGGAACAGGCAGCGGTCAAGTCAAAGGCCACTGCGTTGGTGGCTCCTAATTGAGCCTGTACTTGACAAGCACTACCAAATAGATCATCAGGTGTGGAAGTGGCTAGTAGAATCAGGTCTAGGTCTTCTGGTTTAATTCCTGAAGCTGCGATCGCCTGACTGCTGGCGGCAGTAGCGAGTTCACTCAAGGACTCAGATGGCAGCGCTAATCGCCGTTGACGAATTCCCGTTCTTGTGGTAATCCACTCGTCTGATGTTTCAACTATTTCACTCAATGTCTGGTTGTGTAGGGAAGTTGCTGGTACTGCCGAGCCGCTTCCGGTAATTGCTATGCCTAAATTTTGCACTCCTAATCTCCCAAGCTATCAGCTTTTTGTCTTTTGTCCCTTGCCCTTGTCTTTTGTCTTTCGTCCTTGCAAATGACAAATGACAAATGACTCATGACTTATAACTGAATCGCTAACCGCTCTCGCGCTCTAGGATATATTGGGACTGAATTCGTTGTAGTACCTGGTTGTCAACAGCTTCTTTTGCCATCCGAATTGCATTAAAAATTGAAGGAGCTTGTGAGCTACCGTGACCGATAAAACAGACTCCTGCCACGCCTAACAGCAAAGCACCGCCATGTTCTGCGTGATCCATCCGCTGCTTTACCCGCTTCAGGTTGGGTTTTAAGAGTGCTGAACCGATTTGACCGTGCAATCCTTGGGGTAATTCTTCCCGCAGAATTTGCAGAATCACTTCTCCAACGGCTTCGGCAAATTTTAACAATACATTACCCACAAAGCCGTCACAGACAATTACATCAAAGCGACCGGAAAGCACATCACGCCCTTCGGCATTGCCAATAAAATTAATTTGGGAATTTTCGCGGAGCATTTGGTGGGCGCGGACGGTTGTATCATTGCCTTTAGAGTCTTCTTCACCGATATTCAACAAACCCACCTTAGGTTCGGTTGTACCCAAGACATACTGACTGTAAGCCGAACCCATGACGCCAAACTGCTCTAAAAACTTGGGACGGCAATCTACATTCGCGCCGACATCAAGTACCAGCACTGGCTTCCCAGCAATAATCGTCGGAAAAACTGTCCCGATTGCTGGGCGGTCAATTCCCGGCAATCGTCCTAAGCGGAGCAAAGCGGATGCCATAGCTGCCCCAGAGTGACCGGCAGAAAATACGGCATCTGCTTGCTGCTGCTTGACTAAATCCATCGCCACATTGATCGAAGCCTTGCGTTTGCGTCTAACTGCGTTTAAAGGCTCCTCATCCATAGCGATCGCTTCCTCAGCAGTCACGATCTCCACCTGCCCTAAATTCGTTTTTGGCGGCAAGGCAGCTTCTATTTGTTGGGGATCACCAACCAACAATACATCTACACCCAATTCTTCCCGTGCTCGCAGTGCGCCAGCAACAATTTCACCGGGTGCGTGATCCCCTCCCATTGCGTCAATTGCGATCCTTACACGAGTCGATCCCATTGCTCAGAGCTTTTAGAAACCTTACAAATTTTACCAGATGGCTTTGCCGAAAAAGCTTAACTTTCAACAGAGCCAAATTATTTCTGTTACTATTGCAACAATTTTTGCTGGCAAGCTCAAGATAGCACGAATTGTTTAGGCATGGGGGATGGGGCATTGGGCAATTCAATTTTGGATTTTGGATTTTAGATTTTAGATTAAATTTCAATCCAAAATCTAAAATCTAAAATCTAAAATTCTTACTCTCCACTCTCCAGTACCCAGTTAACTAGCGTCCGAACGCCATAGCCAGTTGCCCCCGCGCCGTTGTAGCCATTTTCTTTATCTGTCCACACTGGGCCAGCAATATCCAAATGCGCCCAAGGTGTTTCTTTGACAAATTGCTTGAGGAAAAGGGCAGCAGTAATTGCACCACCCGGACGCGGGCCTGTATTCTTCATGTCCGCGATCCCAGACTTTAGACCTTCAAAATATTTTTCTTCCATTGGCATCCGCCAAATCTTTTCCCCTGAAGTTTGGGCAGCTTTCTCTAGCTGGGAAGCTACAGCATCATCGGGAGTGTACAAACCAGCAATATCGTCACCCAAGGCAATGACATTGGCACCAGTCAGGGTGGCTAAATCGACGATCGCATCTAATCCCAATTTGTCGGCATACACCAAAGCATCTGCTAGGGTCAAACGTCCTTCAGCGTCGGTGTTGTTCACTTCAATTGTTTTGCCGTTTGATGCTGTGAGAATATCTCCAGGGTGCATGGCGTGACCGCTAATCATGTTTTCAGCCACCGCCGAGATAAAGTGAACCTCGACATCTGGCTTAATTTGAGCAATTGCTTTTGCCGCGCCCAAGGTAGCAGCTGCACCGCCCATATCCATTTTCATGGTTTCGATGCCGCTACCAGCACCTTTAATGTTGAGTCCCCCGGAATCGAAGGTTACACCTTTGCCAATAATTGCTAGTTTCTTTTTGGGTGTACCTTCTGGTTTATAAGTCAGGTGAATGAATTTAGGTGGCAACTCGGAACCTTGCGATACTCCCAAAAAAGCACCCATACCCAACTTTTCACAGTCTTCTTGCTCCAGAATTTCCACTTGTAAACCGTGATCGTTAGCGATCGCTTGAGCAGTTTCTGCTAAAGTAAGCGGTGTTACTGCATTAGCTGGCGCTGCTACTAACTGCCGTGCCATATTTACCCCGGAAACGATTTGATTGGCGCGGGTGATGGCTGCTTCTTGTCCAGCGAAACCTAGTAAATCTACGGTTTCAATTTGTGATCCGTTCTCTTCTGGTTCTGATTTAAAGCGAATATCTTGATAAAGCGCCAATTCGATACCTTCTGCGATCGCTTGGACACTTGGAGCTGGATCGTTATTCCATAATGGAAAACTCAATCCCAGAATTTTGCTTTTTTGCTTTTTTCCTACTCTGGCTACAGCAGCAGCAGCGCGTCGCAAAGTGTCGAGGTTTAGTGCATCTGGTTTACCCAAACCTACCAGAATCAATTTACGCACTGGGCTACCAGCATTTACACGAGTGAAGATGGTGCTGTTGACTTTAGCTTTAAATTCCTCTTCAGCAATTAGTTCTTTTAAGACCCCGGAAAACTTTTGATCTAAAGTAGCTAGTTCTCCGGTTAACTCTACTGCATCTTCAAATAATCCAATTGCCAAACTATCGCCTGCCCACTCTAGCAAAGGCTTATCACTAAGTTGAATTGTCATTTTGGTGGAGATTTTGTGTAAATATTCCTTCTTGTACCAGTATTGCTCAAAATTCTTGTTTCATGGTGAGGGGAGTGAGGGAGATAGGGAGCAGAGGTCAGTAGCTATAGTTTAGCGAATTAGTATAAATGGGACTTGTTAATAAGTCTTAAAAAACAAATATTTAGTACTGTTTCTTTAACAGACGCTGCACATAGCTTTATTTTCAGTATTGGTACGCAAAATTCAAAAGTCAAAAGACTTTTAGTATGGTTATTTACACTGTTTTAAGTAATAAAGTGATTGACGCATAATATACTAGCTATAGCAAAATTAACTCAGTAATGTTTAGATTGCTGCTAATGAAAAAACTTAATTGCAGAGAAAATAAATGGGACAACACCACAAAACCCCCTTGTCTTTACCAGCACTAATTTATGCAAACACTGCTAAATAACCGCTATCGAATAATCCAGACTTTGGAAAGTGGCGGATTTGGTGAGACTTTCTTGGCAGAAGATACTCAAATGCCTTCTAACCGCCGTTGTGTAATTAAACAGCTTAGACCAATTCAAAATAATCCTCAGATTTACCATTTGGTGCAAGAGAGGCTCAAGCGGGAAGCGGCAATTTTAGAAAACTTGGGCGGTGCAACTAAACAGATACCCACCTTGTATGCCTACTTCCAGCTAGATGGTCAATTTTACTTAGTTCAAGAGTGGATTGAAGGTGATACCTTAACTAGAAAAGTTAATGAGCAAGGCTCATTAAGTGAAAATACGGTAAAAGAAATATTAGTAAATTTATTAACAGTAACGGAATACGTACACAATCAGCGGATTATCCATCGAGATATTAAGCCAGATAACATCATTTTGCGTCATCGTGATCGTAAGCCAGTGCTGATTGATTTTGGCGCGATACGGGAAACGATGGGAACAGTGGTAAATTCCCAAGGAAATCCTACCAGTTCGATTGTGATTGGTACGCCTGGATATATGCCAAGTGAACAAGCAGCAGGTAGACCAGTTTATTCTAGTGATTTATATAGTTTAGGAATCACAGCAATTTATCTCCTCACGGGGAAACAGCCACAAGAATTAGAAACAGATCCATCTACCGGGGAAATTGTCTGGCACAAATACGCTCTCAGTGTGAGCCAGACAATGCTAAGAGTGATAGATCGGGCGATCTCGCCTACCATCCACGCGATCGCTTTGCCACTGCTAAAGAAATGCTTGAAGTCTTGCAATTTAGTACAGAAACCTTCCCGCCTACGGTAGCTCATATCCAACCCCCAGCCGTAACTGCAATTCCTGCAACACTTCAAAACACAGTTTCTGTTAGCCCAGCGCCTTCGTATCAACCTGCCCATCAAAATAGGGGGCACAGAGAAATATTTCTCGCCAGTCTAATTGCAGGTGGTTTGATTGGTGGTTCTATAATCATTGGTTTTGCTCTTAGTAAATCGCCTCAACCAGTGGTACAGTCAAGCGTTTTATCTGAATCTTCCCCAACCCGCGATGATGTGCAAAATACGTCGACACCTGCACAATCCCCAGTTTCCATCACTCCAGAACCTATCACAAGTAAAGAACCACAGGATCAAGAAGTATCACCTGTGCGATCGCAATTTCCCAGCAATAACGTTCCTAGCCCCACCCAAGCTGCTCAACTGTCTTCTTCAACACAGCCTCAAATCGATAGAATAACACCAGAAAAAGCTGTGCAAAATTATTTTGAGACTATTAATAAACGTGATTTTCAAACTGGATGGAATCAACTATCTCCTAGCTATCAAAATAATAAACGTCTACATCCAGATGGCTATCTTTCATATATTGACTGGTGGGGGGAAAGGTTAAAAGCGTAGATATCGAACAAGTTAGTTTGGTAGAAACAACTGCACAAACAGCTACAGTAAATGCTAAATTCAAATACTTGATGAACACTGGAAAAGTAATTCCTGGTTCTGTACGCTTTTTCCTTTTATGGGATGCCCGAAATAGCAGATGGATTGTTAGTGATACCAAATAGTTCCATCTACTTAAGTATATTGTTTTTTCCACGCCCACCTACTTATTACCTAGAGATAGATTCCTTTAGTCTCAGAACTAGCCCTTTCAAGGTGACTCATAAAATCTCTGTGTTCTTTGTACCTCTGCGGTTTAAAAGTGATTTATTGAACCGCTCCAGGCGCGGAGAACACACAGAAATGAGGAATTATTGTCCAAAAATTTTATCCACCTTGAAAAGGGCTAGTTCTGTCTTTGATACTTGTGAATGGAGCTACAACTTTTTTACCTCCTGCTTCCCAATGCCCAATTCCTAATACTTCTCTACCAGAGGCTGCGCCCTAAGCGTAGCTATGCCGCAGGCTTTACGGCAATGTCTCACAGTGAGTCTATTGAACTGCTCAGTACAAGTGCCCTATGCCCTAATTGCATTTGTATCAATGTCAAATTTGCTAGTGATCGCCTCTATTATCTGTTGCTCTGCTGGCGTAGTCTGATTGTCAAGTTGGGCAATTTTGTAACACTGAGTCAACAAGGGTATGGCAAAATCACGATTTAGCTGATTCAGCAGTATATCAAAAGACTTAACTGATTTGATATTTTGGGCAATGGTATCCAACGAGTTATGACTGAGGTTTATTGCTTGTAATTCTGGCAAAATTTCTTCCAAAGTTTTTTCTGGATGACTAGCTAGGATCATGTGAACTAAGATTTGATCCATGACGGCTTCTTGAGCGATCGCACTTTCTAGATACTTTTCACTTTCGGCTTTTAATGTTGCTAATGTCTGTGGTGATGCCAGGGAAGTTGATTTATCCAGCTTGGCTTCGTAAAATCGACAAGCAGCATACCCCAATGAATAGATCATCGTTGCATTTGAACTAGCTGCGATCGCTGCACCCGCCAAGGGTACATTTCGCAGCAAGCCTAATCCCGCAGCTTTCAACAGACGGCCTCCACCCAAAGCTAAACCAAAAATTGCCAAAATTTCACCTTTACGGGCAGGATCTTTTAAATTTAGCCCGTAGACAGATGCAATTTGATAAAGCATTTCTGACTGCAATTTGGTTGTGGCTGTTAAATCAATTGCCAACAGCGCCACTGCTACTCCTGGCAAAATACTAGTGGCTAGTCCAACTGTGCCTGCTTGAGTTGCTTTTTCTACCATGATTCGGTGAGCAATCTGGCTGGGTGATTCATTTGGATACTTTTGCTTGAGCTTGTTTACCGCCGCTTCTGCTTTTTCCAAATCAACAAGGTTCGTATCACTAATTAGCCAATTTAGATTTAACACTCCAGATAGTTTTCTAATCAGCCAATTTTCGCTGAGGCGATTCACAACCTGACCGCTGGTTTGAGTTGTTTGCTCAATTAACTTGTGTGTTTCTTTCGCTGTTGCTTCTCCCACCACTACTGCTGTATCTAAAACTGCTTTGCCAGTTTGAGCAACAGTTTCAACAAAAGACTCTAATACAGACGGTTCATTTTTTACTGATGATTGAGCCTGAATTCCTACTTCTGAAGTTTCTCTGGGTGAATTAACTAATTTGTTCGCTTCTATTTCCTGTTGAGGTTTGTTTGCCATTGCTTGATCCCATCCTGTAAAGCCTCTCTCTTTAAAGTTGTAGCGAAGTATGAGCAGCTTGACATCTCCCAACAAGTACAAGTCATAGATTAATAATTCGTGTCAGGGTTTTACAGAAAGTGATCTCATTCCCATAAAATCATCGCGTTGAGTGTGGCGTTTAAATGGTGAATCTGTACACAGACACTGTGTTTGCATTTATTTCTGAAGGCTCACCTGTCTGCTATCAACTACGACAGTATGTATGAGGACAACAAATGGTAATGACTCAAACAGCCTTGAAAGAAGTCACTGATATTATTCAATAGTCAGGCGGAGTATCAGAACAAGCAAGAGCAAATAGATTACTGCAAAGATTAAACATCATATCTGACAATCCCTCAACTGTAGCCCTAAACTTACAGCCAACTAGGAGTTTAGGGACAAATGATATGATCATTCTAGGAACAGGGGAGTAGTTGGGCATTGTGACAATCACAGCAGATGCTAAAGCCGTCAGAGCAGCACTTTCTCAGGGTGTCAAGTTCAATGTATATATCCATATACCTTGCCCTTTAACAGGAAACTAACCATGCAAATTACTATTGCACCTTGAGAACCACTATAAAAACAAAAAAGTTATGTTGAATTTTAGCTATTATCCATTCGAGTTTTCGTATGAAAGTGTTTATAAGTTGGTCTGGTAGAATGAGTTATAAGGTTGCTAGTGTGTTACGTGACTGGCTGCCTTATGTAATACAGGCTGTTAACCCTTTTGTTTCTTCTGGAGATATTAATAAAGGCGAACGTTGGAGCGATGTGCTTGCTAAAGAGCTAGAAGATACAGAATTTGGCATTATCTGTCTAACACCCTATAACGTTAGAGCACCTTGGCTAAACTTTGAAGCTGGAGCATTATCAAAGTCTATTGATCGCTCATTTTTGTCACCATTTCTCTTTCGTGTTGAGCTTTCTGAATTACAAGGACCTCTGTCACAGTTTCAATCCACAATTTATGAAAAGGAAGATGTATTCAACTTGCTATCCAGTATCAACAAGAAGTTAAGCATTGAGAGAAGGTTGGAGCATGAAATTCTCAGAAAAACGTTCGATGTTTGGTGGCATGAACTCAAGGAAGCATTAGATAGAATTGAGGAGAGTGAAGAGGGTGAAACTGAAACTGGGTATAAATGGTTATACACTCCAGGCGATCTTGATAAAATTGAGGTAAATGCTGATTGCAAGTCAATTTGGGTTATTACTCCCTCTCCATACCAAGATTTACAAAATACCTGCGTCAAAAACGTGGTGCAGAAAAATATAGGGCGTGGAATAAGATATACATTTATCCTTCCATCTTCTGATACAACAGAGGAAGTCAAGGAAACACTTCAGCACACTTTTTCATCACACTCAGAGCAGCTCACTATAAAGGAAATATCTCATCAAAAATTTCACAGTTTAGCTGTTACGCATTACCTTGTCTTGAATCCTGAAGAAGATGAGCATTATACCCTAAGGGTATTTCTTGAGTTGCCGCTTAAACAGCGTGATTATTGGATAGAAGTGGAAAATGAAGCAGCTTTCGATTTTGCTGCTCGTTTTCATAAGATGATAGAAGAGGAGATAACTATTTAGCAAGGTGTATTACAAGGAACTGACGGAAGTTTGAAAGCCCAGCGCTAATACAAGTTTTGAAACCAGATAGCTCTGAGTAGTTAAAGTACTAATGCTTGTTGGCGATTTGCACTTCATAGCGATCGCCCTTACCTTTAATCTTCACCTTATCCTTTCACCTCTAGCCCCGTACTTATATCAGCTTTATTTTCTAGAAAGTTGTTAGCCTTGAGAATGTCATAGAGATTAATATCTTGCTCTAGCAAGCAAGCGTGTCCACAATGGGGCAACACCACAATCTTGGTATTTGGTAAGATATTCGCTATCCGCTTCACTTCAGTTACAGAAGGCAAAAGGCGATCGCTAGCACCGGCAATCAACAAAACTGGTTGAGTTAAGCGACTTAACTGCTCGTCATCAACATCAAACTCTCGCAGTAAAGACAACCGCCAATGAACGGTTTCTGAGGGGATAGAACGCATCGTTTTCAGTAGCTCATGGCGATCGCTCCCAGATATGCGTGGCAAAGATGCTAGAAACGGCAACAACCCCAGTGCACCAACATCATACAACTCTGATGGCACTAAGTAAGTAAGTTGGGATGCCCAATTCAACCAAGGGCGAAGATGAAAGGACGAAGCTGGGTTAATTAGGATAATTCGCTTAAATAACTGCGGTGCTTGGATCGCTACTTTCATTGCCAAGCAACCACCAAAGGACTCACCACACAGGTAGACTGGCCTCTGAGAGCTTTTTTTTAATTCAGCATCGATCAAGTCCAATACACTCTTAGTTAGCACATCCCAAGTATTCAGGTCTTTGCGTGGGAGCGCCAAACAACGGACATCAAAGCCAGTTTCTAATCCAGCGGTTTGCGATCGCAATAATTGACCTGTTCCATCCATTCCTGGCAAATATACCAACAGCGGATACTCTGGCTGTACTCGTTCAGGAGTCAGGAAACAAGGGTTTAGCTCAACTTCTCTTATAGTCATTGGTCATTAGTCAATGGTAGATAACTTTTGGACTGCTAATTGTTGGTTATAAAAGTTTCGGTGCTTTTGATTCTAATAGCAACCTTGACGCAGTAAATTGCTAATTTCGCCGTGACAGTGTTCTGTCAGTTCAGTCACAACAGTTCTGGCCTGTTTCCCGTGATATTTTTTCTGGTGTTGGGGCGTAATCCAATAAGGGCGACCGATTAGCACAGCAACCCGCCGATAAATTACCAGAGGATGCCAACCACCTTGGTTAAATAAAGGTTCTGAAGGGTCAAATACACTCAAAAGCTTTAAGGGGAAGCCAGAAGTGTTCACCTCTTCTAAGGAGGCGATCGCGATCGGCAAAATTGCTAGATTCTGCACATTAGCTCGCAATGCCAAATGAGCAAATCCGCGCTGAAATTCACCCATTTGGTTTGGCACAGTAAATTTCACCATTGGTTGAGTTCCTTCTGGAAAGACTCCCACCATCTGCCTGGACTGCAACAGCATCTGTGATTGCGAAAAAAAGTTTTGCTGGCGGTTTTGAGTTTCCTCCAAAGGAAAACACCCGAATTGTCCGATGACAATCTCCCGCATTACTGGCACTTGTCCCATGTAGTGATGGCAAGCAAAGCGAATCGGACTCGATAACGCCGCCATTAAAATCAGTGCATCCATAAAGCTGCGGTGATTGCTGACTACCAATACGCTGGCATCCTGGGGAATCCGATCCTCATAATAGCGAAACATTTGCGTTGAGAGTGCCGCCACCAAACCGCGAGAAATCTCCAGGGGGCTATTTAGACTCATAGCTAATCAATATATTTTTCTGGTAAATATAGCAGTTTATCTTAATTTAATTTTTACATTTCTTTACTATTGCCATCACCGTCTTAAGATAGAAATATCTAATTCACAAAAGCAACTAGATTTTCTGCTTTTTGGATTATGTATTCTTGATCACAATAATATCTAATACTAACTATAAAAAAAAACTATGATTAGTTGATTTCCATCTTTTAAGTAAAAATGAGTCGAATTGATGCATATTACCAAACAATTTTTGACCTGATAAATTTGCTAATATTAAGGTGTTATGGGAAAAAATGAGAATAATATTGTATAATTACGTGGTTTTGCCGACCAAAGCTAAAATGTGAAAGGTTTTAATAAGTTAATTTTTATTTTGCATGAATTTAGTGAATAAAACAGAAAAGACATTTGCATTGACAACACCGTTATATTATGTAAACGATGTCCCCCATATAGGCAGTGCTTATACAACGATCGCAGCAGATGTAGTCGCGCGATTTCAGAGGCTGCTGGGGCATCAGGTATTACTGATTACAGGTACAGATGAACATGGGCAAAAAATTCAGCGATCGGCAGAAAGTTTAGGGAAAGCACCACAAGATTTTTGCGATGAAATTGTCCCTAGCTTCGTGAGTTTATGGCAGTTACTAGACATTGAATATGATCGCTTTAGTAGGACTACTGCGCCTCGTCATCAAGCGATCGTTAAAGAATTTTTTGAGCGAGTTTGGGAATCTAGTGATATCTACCAAGGACAACAAAAAGGCTGGTACTGCGTATCCTGCGAAGAATTTAAAGAAGAACGGGATCTCCTAGAAGACCACTGTTGCCCGATTCATACTAACAAAGAAGTTGAGTGGCGAGACGAGCAAAACTATTTTTTCCGCTTATCCAAATATCAAACTAAGCTGACAGAATTTTATCAATCTAGACCGGATTTTATTCAACCAGAAAGTCGACGTAATGAAGTTCTCAGCTTTGTAAATCAAGGGCTGCAAGACTTTTCTATTTCGCGGGTGAATCTCGATTGGGGTTTTCCAGTACCAGTTGATCCCAAGCACACCCTTTATGTTTGGTTTGATGCGTTACTAGGTTATATAACGGCATTACTAGAACCAGATGCAGAACCGACTTTAGCAAATGCTTTAGGAACATGGTGGCCAATTAACTTGCACTTAATTGGTAAAGATATTCTGCGCTTCCATGCAGTTTATTGGCCCGCAATGTTGTTGTCAGCTGGCTTACCCTTGCCAGGGCGAGTATTTGGGCATGGCTTTTTGACTAAAGATGGTCAAAAAATGGGCAAAAGTCTGGGTAACACCCTTGATCCTGTAGCGTTAGTTCAGCGCTATGGTAGTGATGCCGTTCGTTATTACTTCCTTAAGGAAATCGAATTTGGCAAGGATGGAGATTTTAATGAAGTAAGGTTCATTAATGTTCTGAATGCAGATTTGGCGAATGATTTAGGTAATTTGCTCAATCGCACCTTGAGCATGGTGAAGAAATACTGCGCTGACAATAATGTCCCATCAATCGGCAATGAAGGAATTCCTGACGAAAATCCGTTGAAAGCAATTGGTTTACGTCTAGGGGAACAGGTAAAACAAGCCTATGAAGAACTAGCTTTCAGTCAAGCCTGCGGGGCTATCCTTTCACTAGCACAAGCTAGTAATAAGTTTATTGATGAACAAGCTCCTTGGTCATTATATAAACAGGGACAGCAGGAGTCCGTGGAAAAAGTTCTCTACGCAGTTCTAGAATCAGTTAGACTAGCAGCTTATCTGCTTTCCCCAATTATTCCGAATATTAGTAGCGATATTTATCAGCAACTGGGCTTCGGAATAAACTTTAACGATCAAATACAAAGTTCAGTTACTGCTCCTTTTGCCACTCATGCGGCATGGGGGACACTATCTAGTAAGCAACAGTTGGGTACACCTCAACCGATTTTTAAGCGAATAGAACTACCGAAAAACGATTAGTCCTTATCAAACTCTGATTTTGTTCAATTTCTAATTCTCTCAAAAAATTTATCGGGGCTTAACTTAATATTAGCCCCGGAACATTATCATAAGCCGCTGTGACTAGCATCTAAAAGTTGGTAATTTGTATCAAAAATAACAAGGATAAGAATTGAGGTATGAGAACGATGTTGAATAATTTGGAAAACGATTCAATATTTACGCCAGAACAAGTTTTGGAGAATCGGGGCAGGGTCGCCATATTTATTGATGGCTCAAATCTATTTTATGCTGCACTGCAACTAGGGATTGAAATCGATTACACGAAGCTGTTGTGTCGATTAACAGGAGGTTCTAGACTACTGCGTTCTTTTTTCTACACTGGTGTAGATCGGACAAACGAGAAGCAACAGGGGTTTCTTCTGTGGATGCGTCGCAATGGTTATCGAGTCATTGCGAAGGATTTGGTACAGCTACCAGATGGCTCTAAAAAAGCCAACCTGGATGTAGAAATAGCAGTCGATATGATGGCGTTAGTAGATTCTTATAATACCGCAGTTTTAGTCAGCGGTGATGGGGATTTAGCATATGCGGTAAATTCAGTCAGCTATCGCGGCGTGCGGGTAGAAGTGGTAAGTTTGCGTTCGATGACCAGCGACAGTTTAATTAATGTAAGCGATCGCTACATTGATTTAGAAGCCATCAAAGAGGATATTCAAAAAACCCCTCGCCAAAGCTATCCATACCGGCCGTTATCTGGTATCGGTTTTTTGGAAGACCCCAGAACTAGTGACGGACACCTAGAAATCCAAGAATAATGGCGCATCAATTTCATCAAAGGGGGAGACAGGGGGAGGGAAAAATTCCAAATTACTCCCCCACTCCTCCCTTCCTTTTTTTCCCTTTGATTTTTTTCTTGATATTTGGTTTAGTAAGTTGTGGCAGTAAATCTCCCCCAGCTTCTCAACAAAATACAGCGGGTTTATCTGACCAAGATAGTAATTTAACTTTCTTTGATGTCACCCTAGAACAGGCAGATGAAGTGGGACGACCGATTTGGAAAGTCAGGGCTAAAACTGCAAAATACACCAAAGAAAAACAAATCGGTCAGGCTGAAAGTCCTTATGGTGAACTATATCAAGATGGCAAAGTAGTTTACCAAATCAAGGCAGATGTCGCAGATATTGAACAAGATGGGAAACAGTTGTTTCTTAAAGGTAAGATATTTGCCACAGACCCTACTAATGGTGTTGTATTGCAAGGCAATGAATTAGAATGGCGACCCAAAGAAGATTTGTTGATTGTCCGCAACCACATTAACGGCACTCATAAACAACTACAAGCAGTGGCGCAGGAAGCACGAGTTAAAACCCGCGAACAGCGCATGGAATTTTCTGGAGGAGTAGTAGCAAATTCTATTGATCCCCAGTTACAAGTAAGAACCGAGCATTTAATCTGGAATATTAAAGAAGAAAAACTGATTGGCGATCGCCCTTTGCAAATTGACCGCTACAAAAATAATAAAATTAGCGATCGCGGCAAGGGAAATTCTGCTGAAGTCAACTTAAAAACGAAAATTGCCACTATTCAACAGAATGCTCAATTAGAATTACTAGACCCACCAGTGCAAATAGCTAGTAACTTTATGATCTGGAATATGAATGCAGAAACTGTCACTACAAATTCCCCCGTGCGGATGTTCCAGCGAGTCGAAAATCTTACTGTGACCGCCAATCAAGGTGAAATGAAAATACCACAAAAAACTGTTTATTTAACAGGTAACGTCAACGCCATTGGTCAGCGTCGCCAGTCTTTGAAATCTAATACATTAACTTGGTATTTAGACAATAAATTAGTTGAAGCTCAGGGAAATATAGTTTATCGGCAAGCTGACCCACCATTAAATTTTACGGGTGAAACAGCTGTTGGTAATCTGCAAACAGAAAATATTGTTGTCAAAGGTGGGAGTTCTAGCGGTAGGGTAGTAACAGAGATTATTCCCCAAGAAAGAGCCAATCGTCAGTAGAGTTAAGGACTTTCACTCAGAAATTTTGGGTTGGTCAAGTACTAGGCTAGGATCTTAGTACTACAAGTCCTTAGATAACCCATGAATGGATCAAACCGATTAGGCAAAGAACCCTTGCCAATATCCCAGCAAGCAGAACATTCCCACCATCACGATACAGACCACAAGCATATAGATCATACTCATGGAACTGGAGAGTCGGCTCATCCTCACGTCCATAGCGAAGAGTCTTTACGGCGAATTGTCAATCGATTATCGCGCATAGAAGGGCATGTTCGTGGTATTAAGGCAATGGTGCAGCAAAGTACCCCTTGTCCTGATGTCCTGCTGCAAATTGCCGCAGTGCGGGGCGCATTAGATCGGGTAGCGCGAATTGTTTTGGATGAACATTTAACTGAATGTATTGGTAGAGCCGCACAAGAGGGTAATATTGATGTTGAAATTAAACAGTTAAAAGCTGCTTTAGATCGATTTTTACCTTAAGAATTAGAAAAATAAAAAATTAACTAGCACTACAAGACATTTTGTAGAGGTGTGAGATTTGGTGTATTGGCTCAGGCAGAGGTTCTTTATGCCAAAATTAATATAAGTGTCTCACAGTCATAGTTAATGGTCTGGGCAGTTCCAAAACAGTTCTAGGGCGGTAAATATACCCTCGAAAGTATATTAGGGGAAAGACATATTGACATTACCTATCTTGGCAAAGCTCAAAAAAGCGATGCCTACAGCGGTAAGCTACGCATTCTCGTCAAAACCCTGGACAATCAAACTTTTAACCAACCAGACTTTAATATGATGATATGCAGCTGCAATAGTGATTAGTTACACTGTGATCCTAGAAAAATATCATTTTAACTATTCTTTAATTGGCAAATTAAACAAACCACTAATTCTTTTTCTGCACGGTTTTATGGGTAACATTAATGAATTTGATGAAGCCATCAAATTACTATCTGATGATTTTGATTATTTAAGACTTGACCTACCCGGACACGGCAAAACTCAAGTTTTAGGTGAGGACGAGTACTATACAATGGCAAATACTGCTCATGCTTTAATCAAGTTGTTAGATGAGTTAAAAATTCCCAAATGCTTTTTAGTTGGTTATTCAATGGGTGGAAGATTGGCTTTATACCTCACCCTACATTTCCCGGAACGTTTCTTAAAAGTTGTGCTGGAGTCAATTTCCCCTGGTTTAGCAACAGAAGCAGAACGATTAGAACGATTTAAACTTGATACGCAAATTGGCAGAAAGTTAACAAGAAGCTTTGAAAAAAGCGATTTTGCCGTTTTTCTATCAAATTGGTACAATCAGACTATTTTTGGTTATATAAAAAATCATCCAGAATATGACCGAATGCTAGAAAGTCGGTTACAGAATAATCCCAAGGGATTAGATAAATCACTGCGTTTCATGGGGACTGGCTGCCAACCTTCTTTATGGGAAAAACTTAAAGAAAATAAAATCTCTATGCTTTTACTAGCCGGTGAATATGATGAAAAATTTATATCTATTAATACAGAAATGGCTAAAATATGTGAATTTGTCCAGCTAAAAATAATTAGTAATGCTGGACATAATATTCACTTTGAAAATACCTTAACATTTGTGGAAAATATCAAAGATTTTTTGGTTGCAGCAAGTTAAAAATTAGGATAAACTCACTGCTTCTTTACTGCCTTGCGAGAAGGAGTTGGAGATGGTGTCAATTTCGGGGCTGTTCGTTGATTCGCTGCGGTTAATTCCTCTTGCAACATTTTCTGATAAATCTTAGGTAAAGAACTACTAACATAATTAGTTTCTATACCATATCCTAGACTTGTCCAAGTGGGAGAGAGTCGCCGCAAAACATCATTTAACTTTCCCTGATGCAACAGTTGAGAAATATCAGTTCCCCAAACTTTAGAATCATTCAACCAACGGTAAACTACTACATCTTGATATTCTGCTTCAAAACTATAAGCAGTCCAAAACATCATTTGCATCGGCTTTGGGTGATAACGGGGGGCTAAACGATACCAAGTAATGTTGATAATTTGATATCTGCCAGCAGCAGTGGAACAATTACCTGTGTTGGGGCCTGTAATAATTGTGACGCATATCTCAGGATGTCGGCTGAGGTCGTTGACTTGCTGTCCACCATACAACAGCGAATAGGGACGGTTCCCACTTGCTTCACTCGCAGAGATGGTTCGCATTAAAGCGCGGATATAGGGGTCGCCCTGTTTCATCACCAAAGGCGGCTGTTTATCTTCAAAGATGGGATCGGAAGGCGATCGCAAGTCTCCAATATACCATTGCAACAAATACACAAAGCCAAGAAGCGCAGCTATTGGCCCAATAAGTTTTTCAACACCTTTGAATTCAAAGCCTTTCAGAGTCCAACTCCTTCAAATTCGCTCTCTTTGCTAACAAAAATCATCGACGAACTTATTTTAGTAAAGTTCATACCTGATTGTTAGTTACATGGTATCCGTTATTTCTGAGTGCTGTAAATTAGAACTATATCAACTCATGCCCTATGAGTATGGAGCAGAAGATGCAATGATAATACAGATAGATGAAGATAAAGTTGAACTTAAAAAAGAAATATATCAAATCTTGTTTAGGTATTTGACAATTCTATAACAATTAAATTAGGTGGGTTATATGTCTGAACTCACAGATGAACTCAATTATATTTGGGGTTGGTTACAATCTACCAACCTTGATGTTGACTGCTACAATCCGGGCTTGACTCATCAGCAAATTGATCAGATTGTCAAAGATTTACCATTCCAATTATCCGATGAAGTCTATGAACTTTATCAATGGCGAAATAGAATAGCCGATAACAATTATTATCTATTGGTCAAATTCTTATTTCCAGAACAATTTCTGAATCATTCATCTATTTCATTCTATCCTTTGCAGGTCTCAGTTTCAAATTATCATGATTTATGCCAGGTTTCTCAAGAAACTATGAATGCTAGTTCCAATTATGAATTTTGAAACCAGAAATGGTTTCCGTTTTTCTCATTTGAAAACAAAAGAATACTTTATATAGTTGGCGATCTCAATCCATCTCCGGTTTATCTTTGGGATGTTGGTTGTCGTGATAATCCAGTAAGAGTATATAAAAATATGACGAGCATGATATCTGTGATTGCAGAATGTTGTGAGTTGGGTTTATATCAACTTATCCCAGATGAATACGGTGAAGAAGATATGAGAATACGGATAGATGAAGAAAAGCTAGAACTTGAAAAAGAGATATATCGAAAATATAACTGATAATTAAAGATCATCTGAATAACCGAAAATTTTCTTTTTAATTGGGATAACGATCTCGTATATTTCGATGTTGTGACAATCGCTTGTCTATCGTAAATGAGTGTAGGGTTAAAGCGCCGTATCAGCAATGCGTTTTAACCCTACGTTTTGGGTGTGGGATGGAGCGATCGCTTTAGAAAGTGGAATCAAGGGCAGTCAATTTAGATGAAGCCACCTATTTAACAAAGTGCCGCAGCTACGCCCGTCGTAGACATCGCTTTTCCATGAAGATGTTAGCCGATCATGTTGAGGAATAGAATCCTCTGGGATATCAACACTGTTGAAATAGCTCCTTAAAGCTTTTTGAGGCTGCTTCAGGTTTGGCAACAATTTCGACAATTTTATTGCGTGCATCTGCTTCCAAGAGCGCCTCAACAGCAACTTGGGCGACTTTTTGCCTGGGGATGCTACCGTCGAACAGTGTATCAGCAGTCTGCATCACGATCGCGTCGGAGTTATCTTCATTCTTCAACCCACCAGGTCGCACAATCGTATAGGTAAGACCACTTTTCTGGATGTATTCTTCAGCTTGCTTTTTCCACACCAAAATCAGCCAAAACAAGTTCAGCGGATGGAAAAGCTGCGAAGTACACATTGAAGAAACGAAGACAAAATGCTCAATTCCTTTTGCCTTAGCAGTATTTACTAAATTTTTAGTCCCTTCAAAATCCACTTTATAGGGGCCAGTGGGGTCAAAGCTAGGTTTTGCCCCAGTAGCAACCAACAAAACTGTGCTATCTCCTAACGCAGCAGTTAAACTTTCTGGTTGTAATACGTCGCCTACTACTAATTCGGCTTCCGGAGACAGAATACCCCTAGCTTTCTCTATATCACGCACCAAGGCTCGGACGGGAATATTCCGTGCTATCAACTCTTGCACAATCCGGCGACCTGTTTCACCTGTTGCCCCTGCTACAAATGCTTTCATGAGAAATGCTATCCTGGGAAACTATTGTGTGCTTGTTCAATTCTTTATTTTAGTAATTCTATGGAGTTGATGGCAGATTAATGAGGTTTCGGTCAAAATGTTATCTTAGTGCGAAATCACCCAGGTATGTGGGGAATTATTAATATAGACGAACGCCAAAGTATACAGTAATGCATTTATGCTCTCAACAAAAGGCGAATATAAATCCTGGGAAATAACAGAAGCAGTTTTACCTGTAGCGTCCAGCCAAGAAGAAGCTGAAGACACATTAACAGAAGCAAATGTAGCGACGCTCACAAAATTTTCCGGTCGTTATCAAGATTTTATGGAAATGCCTGCCCCAGCAGAGAAGGTTGCTGAGTATCTTAATGCTCATGCCTCATGGTTTTGTCGTTGCGCTGAACCCATGAAGGTGCAATTACTTGGGGAAAACGGCTATGCTTTAGTAATTGGTCGTTTTGGTGCTTTTGGTTATGATGTAGAACCAAAAATTGGTTTGGAATTGTTGCCTCCAGAGGAAGGTATTTACCGCATCCGTACAATCCCTATTCCTGATTACCAACCGCCTGGTTATGACGTAGACTATCGGGCATCTCTACAATTAATAGAAACCGATGCTTCTACTAGCATTAGCGAGGTTACCAGAGTTGAATGGGAATTGGATTTAATGGTTGATTTGCACTTTCCCAGGTTTATTCAGCGCTTACCCAAGTCTATAATTCAATCTACAGGCGATCGCTTACTTAACCAAATCGTCCGCCAAGTCTCCCGCCGCTTAACTCGCAAAGTTCAGAAAGATTTTTATAAATCTTTGGAAATACCCTTTGATGCCAATTCCAAGCAAAAGCGGTAAGTCAACAGTTATTTGTCAGTTGTCATTAGTTTATGACAACTGACAAAGGACTACTTAACTATGCTTGAGTCAGAATTCTTTGAACAATTTGCACGCCAGTAACAGCCTGCCAAGCAAAAAGTCCCAAAAGGATAGAATTCAACAAAATGTGAGTTGCACGCGCCCAATTTGCCCCTTTCTGCATATAAGGAGACAAAGCAGCAGAAAATGCAATCAAACTCATCATACCTAGCCCTGCAAGTAGGTGAGACCCGAAAAATAACTTACCATTATTGATGTAAGTGACAGCCATAGCACCGATTGCACCTGCCACCATCAAAGCTAGGAGTATAGACCCCATTTGGTAGTGTCTGACGTTATATCTACCTTTTATCAGTTCTTTCTTTTCTTCCCCCCGAGCATTTCTGGTACGCTGTACTTGCAGTCCCAAATAGGCAGCATAAATTGAGAGTGCTAATAGCGCCCACATGAGCACCGGATGAATGAAGTTCAGCCAATATTTTACCGACGTAGAAAGTTCCAGACTCATCGTGTTCTCGCCCAAGTATTAAATCTTCATAAAAATTAGCATAACTCTATTTTCTGTGCTTAAAGTTGCACAAATTATAAGAGACTGAGGGAGACCAGAGAAGAAAAGAGTAAAGCCTCCCTTACTTTAATTTACATCAATTCAATAGCCAGAATGCTTGCCAAAACTACATTTATTAATTTTTAATTTTGCGGAAAGTCTGAGCGTCAGCTTCCTTTGTTGGCATAGCTCACCACAGGCATCAGACGCCACTTCCTTCAAGTCGGCAGAGCCGCCCAACGGAGTGGCTCAACTTTCCCAGACGAATGAGTGAATTTTGAATTGGATAACCCTCTTGCCAAAGTGGATAAACAATCTCAGACTGAATTTTAAGGGTAGACGAACAAAACCCCCTGCGTGGGATCTCATCCATGACTGAAAACAACGATACTTTGCTGCTAAAAGCTGCTAAAAGTGGTGATATTAAGCATCTGTGTGCGCTACTGGCTGCTGGTGCGAGGGTGGACGCGTGCGATCGCCTTGGCACGACAGCGTTAATGTTTGCTGCCAATTTAGGCTACACCGAAATTGTGCGATCGCTGCTGGATGCTGGGGCAAATATCAACTTGAAAAGAAAACTCTATGGTTTGTCGGCTTTGATGTTGGCAACTAGTGCCAACCAGCTTGATATTGTGCAGCTTTTACTATCCAAAGGTGCTGATGTAAATGCTACTAATGAAGATGGCAGTACAGCTTTAATGGTAGCGGTACTCAAAGGCCATGTAGATGTAGTGCGAGTCTTATTGGCTGCTGGTGCGAAGGTGAATATCGCAGATAAAGATGATGATACGGCATTGAAACTCGCCGTTAAGCAGGGAGAAATAAAAGTTCTACAAGCAATTCTCCAAACTGGTGTCGATGTCAATATCCGAGATCAGGAGGGTGAGACACTCTTAACATTAGCGGCAGACTTGGGACATCTGGAGATTGTGGAAGCACTGCTAGCAGCAGGAGCTAATGTGAATGTAAAAAACGCCGATAGTGGAACTGCCCTATCGGCAGCAGCAGCAGCGGGACACAGTGCGATCGCGACAGCTTTACTAGATCGAGGTGCCGAGATTAATCTCCAAGATCAAGATGGTGAAACTGCCTTACACCTTGCCGTTGTGGAAGGCTACATTAATGTGGTGCAAGTGTTACTTAATAGGGGTGCAGATGTCCAAATTAGAAACCACCTGGGTGATACGCCACTGCTTGTAGCAGCATTTCAGGGACATAGCCAAATTGTCGAGGCATTGCTGCATTCTGGGGGAGATATTACTGGAAAAAATCTTGGTGAAGTACCTTTGACGCTGGCTGCATCACAAGGACACACCCAAACAGTGAAAGTGTTGCTAGAGTATGGTGCTGATGCCAACACTCCGGGGGATGATGGCAAAACTGCTTTAATCAAGGCAACCGAACGCAAGCACACAGAGATCATACATTTGCTGCTGGCAAAGGGAGCAGATGTGAATTTTCAAGACTCAGCAAGGGCAACATCATTGATGTGGGCTGCTTCAGCAGGTTATGGCGAAATTGTGCAGTTATTACTTCAAGCTGGGGCAGATGTGAATTTGAAAAACCGGGGTGGTTATACTGCTTTGATGATTGCAGAATTTAATGGTTATAAGAATGTGGTGCGGAGTCTGCAAAAAGGTGGGGCGCAAGAATAGCGATTTGAATTCTTCATCTAAAATCTTTCCAGAAATATCTTGACAAATCATTAAATGAAGGTTATTGACTTAAATACCAAGAAAGTTTAAAACAACCAAGTCTAGACCTGAGAAACAAACAAAGCAAAACTCCGTCGTAGCTGTTGTGAACTTGCTACGGCGGAGAAAAGAAAAATTAAAACGCCAAGAGGGATCAGGCTAAATGCTTGCGTGACAAGGATAGAAAGAAAGCAAAAATGAAGAAGTAAATTTACCTTTTACTTTTTACCTTGTACCTTTTACCTTTTACCTGGTCTCCCCCTGAACGTTTCCTACTGTGCTAGATGTGCAAAATATATAGTTTTTACTTGAACAGAAAAGTATTCTAACGATCATTTTTTATGTATCATCCTAAAGGCTAAACACGAACAATTCACCAAAAAAGGTTGATGTACGACCATTTGGGCGATCGCTACGAAAAATCAAATAAAAAATAAATAAAAAATTAAATTTTAGTATAATCACTGTAGTAAATTCCCAGTTATCATAAGCTTAAGCATTGACTGATGACTTGACCAAGCAAAAATGGCTAATGACTATAAAATTTGCAGAACAACTAATGTCATATCATCAGTGTTTTGCTTATCAGCACCGATGAATTGTTGAACTTGGTCAAATAGGTAATCCACAATTTCCTCTGGGCCATTGCAGTATTTACAAGCCGTATTGAAGCTAGTGACAAAGTTATCTTCATCGAAGCGATCGCCACCAGCAGCAGCAGCATCGGTCAAGCCATCTGTATAGTAAATAATTGTATCTCCAGGCTCTAACTGTGCCTGGGCATCTTCATATTGGCTGTTAGCATCCAAACCGATTAACATTCCTAAAGTATCTAAACGGCTGACAGTTTTCGTGGCTGCGTGCCACCACAAGGGAGGATTGTGTGCCGCATTGCTATAAGACAAAATTCGGTTATGGGGATTATATTCTGAGTAAAATAGCGTTACAAAGCGGTGGGAATTTTCCAAATCCGCATACATAACTCTATTTAAGTTTTGCAGAATTCTTGCTGGGGAATTACCATGTAGCACTTCTCCCCGTAGCATTCCCCGCATCATCGTCATAATCAGCCCAGCGGGGACACCTTTGCCCATGACATCTCCAATAACCAAACCCCAGCGACTAGTTTCCGTGCCGCCTTTGGTCTTGGGCTGAATCTTATTGTGATTGGTAGCAATAAAGTCGTAGTAGTCTCCGCCGACACGATTGGCAGGTTTACAGCGTGCCGCCAAAACTGCACCAGGGATTGTGGGGCATTGACGTGGCAGAAGTCGCCGTTGAATTTCTGCACCAATTTCTAATTCTTGGTCTAGGCGTTCTTTTTTTCTTAGTTCTACAGCTAGTTCATCGTTTTCGATCGCTACTGCTGTTTGGTCTGCTACTAACCTAACTAGCTTTTGCCTAGTTTCTGTCCAACTATATTCTGGATCGCGGCTCAAGACATAGAGCCATCCCCGTTCTGTATGCTTCACCAGAATCGCCGTACCAAAGATTTGGACATCTGGCCCCAAATAGCGATGCATTTGGTCATCCAAAATCCCCGTGGCATTTGCTAGAGGGGCAGTATTGGGCACAAGTGTGATTTGACTACTGGCTATTTCTAGCGCTTTGCGGATATTCTTTCGCTGGCGACTATCTTGCCAATGTAACTGCTCTAACCTGACTTGACCATTAGGTTTGTAGAGAAACAGGGCGCTACCGTCTGCATCTGTCACTCTTGTTGCCATCAGCGGGATCAGTTCCAAAAACTGATTCAAATTATTGAAACTTCTCAGGGCAAATCCTAAAGAACTTAGCAAATCTTGAATTTTGTTCTGTTCCCGGTGCAACCTTGCCACGAGTTCTTTGAGTGCCACGACTGGTGTGACATCCGTCGCGGCACTACTATTGTTTTCAGTGGGTTGAGAGGGCAGTTGAGACACAGGCACAGGTACTATTGCACTTTATATTGGCAGATTTTAGATTACTTATAAATCTTTTGGCTTTGGCATTGCTAAACCATATTTAGACAAGACTTGTCATTTTAGCAAGAGTATAAAGACGTAACAGGCAAATTTTATCGGTATTTTATTTGCTTATTGGATTTTTGATTGAATATTAGTAGTTTCAAATCATGTATTTTTAGTCAAAACCCAACCCGTAAAAATTACTAGTTTCGGTGATAGTTGAGAAAGCTTTTCATCTTTTCATAACTTAATTCCCAAAGCATATCTCTAAAGTCATAAAAATACTTTGTTGAAAAAATAGTTTATAAGGTTTTCAGAGTGACTGTTTAGGTAGAGAAAACTAGGAGACTAGAAGTCTTTTAAGTGAAAACCTCTAGAAGTGCTCAAATCGAACTTAGGTTTGGAAAAAAACAGACTTACACTCATTCCCAAATCTGAGAATCTGTAAATAAGTCTGCAAATACTTAATTTGTATACCATAATTGCCGGGATAATCGCCAAGATTGAGCTTTTCCATTTTGAATTTCTCGTTTTCCGAATTTTGAGTTGCTGAATATGCAAAACTAAAACCCATTCAAACGGGATAAAAGTGAGACAATCCAATCTTTTGAGTCAGCGGTAACAGAATTAAACCATTAGCCTGTAATTTATTTTAGGGGGGAGTCATTTGGTAAGTGTAAGATATGAATAGAAGAGATGACACTAAATCTAGAAAAAATATCCTCCAGCAACTTTAAGTCAAAAGCTAGAAAGAGTGTTGTAGTTTAACCATCAGAGTTAAAACCTCTCAATTTCCTACAGAAAATATTTGTGGATACTTTCGCAAGTAGGAGCTGAGAATACACCTGGGAGTGTTGAACCAGCTTACTTACACTAATTCACTTTTTGAGTCCACTGTGGACGATTCTCCGAAGTTTTGATGGTCATAAGCCATCCTTTTCCTGAGGTCGGTTCTGGGCAAACAACTGACGCTCGTACTCCTACTTTTAAGTAAGTTAGGACTTACACAAAAAACCCCTCAAACTTTTATTCCTCCGTGTCACGCCAGTTGCTACCTTACGGGAACGCTAAGAGCGTAGCTTGCTTCCCCGGAGAGGTACAAGTCTCTTAACCCGCCCAATGCACTGGCTTCTCTGCGGACTCTGTGGTGGGATTTTCCGTTGCTTGTGCGTAAGTCCTAAATTTGTCAAGAAAAATTTTTAACTCCAAATTTTTCAATTAGCCACTCAAGAGAGCTTCGACAAACTCATAGCTAGAAAAGGGGCGCAGGTCTTCAATTCCTTCGCCAGCACCAATAAAGCGAATGGGTAAACCTAGCTGTTGCACAACGGCAAGGGCAACCCCGCCTTTGGCGGTGCCATCTAGCTTGGTTAAGACAACGCCACTCAGTTGGGCAGCTTGGGAAAAAATTTCGGCTTGCCGCAGTCCATTTTGACCTAAAGTGGCATCTAGAACCAACAGTGATTCTACTTTGGCATTTGGGGCTTTTTTGTCGATAATTCGCCGGATTTTGCTGAGTTCGTCCATTAAATTTTTCTTGTTTTGCAGTCGCCCAGCTGTATCTATCAGAAGTAATTCTGTTTGACGCGCTTGGGCAGCAGCGATCGCATCAAATACAACTGCTGCTGGATCTGTATTTTTCCCAGGATTGGCAATTACTTCCACACCACTTCTGCTAGCCCAAACCTTCACCTGTTCCACAGCAGCGGCGCGAAAGGTGTCTGCTGCCCCAATCAAGCATTTATAACCAGATTTTTGTCCCAGGTGGGCAATTTTGCCGATGGTGGTGGTTTTCCCGGCACCATTCACCCCAGTAATTAACCAAATATTTAGGGTTTCTTTTTCTGGGGTAAAGGTAGTTTTGTGGGATGTTTTGCTCGGCGCATCCAGCATATCCCGAAGGATTTTTTTCAGGTAAGCGATCGCTTCTTCTGGTGCAGTGACTTCTTCTCGAAGTTTTTTCTGTAGGGCATTGATAATAAAATCCGTCGCCTCAACACCCACATCAGCTTGCAAGAGCAATGCCTCAATTTCCGTCACTGCAGCAAGGTTTAGCGGCCCTTGACCGACGATCGCCTTCAGTTGGTTGAGGATACTACGGCGAGTTTTGTCTAACCCTTGCCGCAGCTTTTTCAGCCAGGTAATTTCTTCAATAGAAACGTCTTCCGGACTTCTACCTTGAGCTGCTAGGATTTTCGCTGACCAGACAAATCCATCATCAAATACCAGTCCAGGAATTTCCTCTCCTGTCTCTGAGGTTGCAGCTACTGGCTGTACTACCTCCGGTTCAGGAACTTCAATGGCAGTGGCTATTAGTTGTTCCAGCTTTGCTTGCCGTTCTGCTGCTGCCCGTTCTAAGAAGGATAAGGGGGTTGGTGCTGTTAGCTGTGTTGCCTCTGGCGTAGCTAGTGGTTCGGTAGGTGTTGGTTCAGCTTCATTTGCGTTTAGTTCTGGGCTTTTGACATCTGGCGGATCAGTAATTGCAGCTACTGAGAAATCTTCTGTAATTTCTTCCTCAGTAGCTGCTTGGATAACTTCTGGCTGTGCAATTTCTCCGGTTGTACTAGCAGGTGACTCAGTTGCTTCTGGTTCGGTGATTTCCGCAGTTGCCATTTCTACGGTTTCAGGTTGTGCTGATGGTGGTGAGGTATCTACTGAATCAGGCGGGGTTTCTACTACCTCGGCTTGTTGTTTTTGCTGGATATTTTTGTAGGCAGCTTTAGCAAACGCCAACAAGTCTGCCGTTGTGTCTGATGCCGTTTCAGCAGTTGGTGTTGATGTTTTGGCTGGCTCTGGTTGGGGTTCTTGTGCAGGAGGAGTTTCTTCCTGCTTCTGATCAGAGGGAGTGTCAGAGGAATCGTTATATTTACGACGGAACCAATTAAAAACCATTGCAGCAGTATTGGTTATATGAGTTATGAGTTATAAGTTATGAGTTTAATTTAACTTGGGGCATGGCTTATTTCTCCCTTGTCCCCCTTATTTGGGTAAATAAGTATAAAACACTACGCACTTTTTTTCTGGTCACTGACTCGGCGCAAAACACCGTTAATAAACCGGTAACCTTCGTCTCCACTGTAGCGTTTGGCTAGTTCCACAGCTTCGTTGATGGCGATACTGTCTGGAACTCCTAAGAACTTCATTTCTGCCACAGCGATTTGCAGGATATCCCGGTCAATTTGAGCGAGGCGAGTTACTTGCCAATCTACTAAGGCAGTAGAAATAAGTTTATCTATAATGTGTCGATTTTCGTTGACGGTAATCACAAGCTCTTTAGCGTAATTCCGAACTCCCTTATCCTGATTGGCTAACTGAATTAATACTGGGAAATCAACTGCCGTACCCAACTGATTGATTGCTGTCTGGGTGCAGACGATCGCTTCTTGCAGCATTGTTCTAGCAGTATTGATGTCGGAGGCCCGAGTTTGGCTACTTAAGAGGCGATCGTTACTGCGTTGCAGTTCACCTGCGGCATTATCGAGGGTATCTTGGACTTCTGAAGTTAGGGTACGTACCGCTCCTAGCACCAACTTGGATACTAGTTGATCGTCTTCCAATTTATCTAATTTCTTTGGGTTGACTGGCAATTGGCTAAGGCTTAAAAGCGCCAATTCACGAGCAATTTGCTGGGGTTTACGAGGTTGCATAAAACTGAGGGGTGATTGTGCGAGAACTGATTAACTAGGTGGGACAAACTTATAAGTCTATCAATTTTGGTACAGTCATACAACAACATTACGCATTTGCTTGTGACTATGCCAGATTGATTTTAAGTTTCTTCAACGAAAATAACCTGCTGCTTGATTTCGTCGTGTTTCATTTCCAGTGCGGACTCTTTGGGGAAAACCAAGGGCGTATTGGGAGCGACAATGCCACCTGATACAACTATTTTAAAGGCGTCTTCAATCGACATGGAGAGGTTTACCACCTCGTCTTCCGGAACGACTGCGTACCATCCGGTAGTTGGATTTGGGGTGGTGGGGATAAAAACACTTAGTACGGGGCGAGATATCTGGGCTTGGATATCACTGCTGATTGCACCAGTGACAAAGGCGATCGCCCAAATTCCTCGGCGAGGATACTCTACCAAAATTACCCGGCGAAACTTGCCATTAGAATCTTTTAGTATTGTTTCTAAAAGCTGTTTTAGAGTTTTGTATACCTGCCCAGCTAAGGGAATTGCCTGTAATAACCGCTCACCAAAATCTAGCAACCAGCGGCCAGCAATATTCCGAGCCATCAGCCCCATCAATAATATACTTAGCAATGGGACAGCCAAACCTACTAGTAAATTCAGTAAATTTACTAAAATCGGGTTTAACCCATCAAAGGGATTCAGTTGTTTGGGAATTTGGGTGAGGAAGTTGATTACCCAGGTAGCAATAGTAATTGTTAGCCAGATAGTGGTTGCTAGGGGAATTACTACCAACAAACCAGCAATCAGGTCGTTTTTTAAGTCCTGTTTTAGGCGATCAATTACCAAGCTTCGATTCTCCTGTTTTAAGCTAGAGGAACTTTTGTTATTGGTATCCATACCAGCAGATTCGTCAAATTCCGAAGACTTTAACTTTGGCAGTTTCTGCCGCAAGTAACTGTCCAAAACGCTAGTATACTGTGGCGTCAGTTTACCTACCTTTCTTTAACAAGGGGATTTTGCCTCTTGTTTAGTTAATTGAGATGGTAGCTGGATTTACGCGTCCGCTGCATTAGCAGCTTGGATGCTGCCGCAAAAACACGTATTTGTTGTTGGAAATCAGCTATTTTCCTACAAGCATACACATAGACATTAACCAATCCGATGGCAACTGGTTATTCTCAGAGGATGTTACTTTTCTTTGTAAGACTTGTAAACGATTGTTGCAAGTCCTTAGGTATTACTAATCTACCGCGCTCAATCAAAAGCTGCTCATGATTGTGAAAGTACCACCAGGTAAACTGAGGAATTATTTTACTTACATCTTGCACCTAGCCCTAGCAATTAGAAAGATACTGTAGGTCAATTCTGGCGGGGTTAAACCCCTCACCCCTAAAACCCTAGTTTAGTGTTGCTTTCCCGCCCTGCAATAAATTGCGGGCTAATAGCTAAAGTGCGTTTCAACGCACTGAAATTGCAGAAATTAAGATGAATTGGGGTTGATGGGTTAGACCCCCGATCAATTCGCCAACAGTATTTTAGAAATCGCGGTTATACAAACGAAGTCCGCCTGCGTGAACTAAGGTCAAATCAAGGTTTTCAAGCTGCGGAGGCGAGTTTTGCCTGTGTAGCCGCGACTTTCAGTTACCTGGTGCAAGATATAAGTTATCTGGTGAGTTATTCACATTTGAGCAGGAGCGGCTTTTATAAAAATGTTCTGTTAAAAATATTAATTTATTATGGTGGTTATCGTTTAGGTGGAACATCCGATAGGGGCGCACAATTATCTAGCTGTGCGCCCCTGCTTCTGAATTCTGATTTTGCGATCGCGTAGCCGCCTATCATAGGCGATCGCTGCTTCAAATTGTAGTACGTAATCCTTCTAATCTCCAGTCCCCTTTACGCCGCATCAGCCTGTGTAGTTTCAGAATCCGCGCACTGCACCTGTTGTGTACTGTCTTGTGCCAGAATTGCTGTTGCGTCTAAATTAGGTTTTGGTAGATACTTCATTTCCCAGACTTTGAGCAAAATCAGGTATTCGTAGAATGCCTGCAATGTACACCAAGCAAGACCGGCGCGTCCATCTAAACAACCGCCTAAGATAAAATACATATATACAAACCGTAGCAACGGTCTGGCGGGTAAACGCAAAGACAAATCTTTCAGGGCACGGCGTTTTTCAATTTCCGATTTGCCAAAAAATAAATCTTGCCAGTTAACTTTTCCTTGTTCTAGTTGACACAATGTTTCTTGAGCTTCATCTGTAGAATAACGGTTGTGCTTTTCAATCCAGCGGCTCAAGCCTTTGCTGCAAGTGTAGTGAGGGTATGTTTCTTTTAAAAAGCTAGTTGCACCCTTACAAACTTCCCGTTCAGTATGACCGTAGTCTGTAAACCACACTTTCCCGTAGCAAAAGAGGCGCATTTGGTAACGGGGATACTGTGTGCTGTAGCGAATCCAACGATCCATGAACATGACACGTTCAGCCACGTAGTAACCGATGTAGTCTGGATTCTGACTTACCTTTTCGCATTCTGTGAAAAGCTCTGGTGTCATCCGCTCGTCAGCTTCGAGAATGTAAACCCATTCGTACTTTGGGGGAATAGACTCTAACATCCAGGTGCGTTGGCGTCCGTGGCTTTCAAAAGCGTGTTGGACGACGCGGATGGGATAGCAACTGGCAATCTCCATAGTGCGATCGCTACTGCATGAATCCACAACAATGATGTCATCGGATAGCATTGCCGATTCGATACAAGCAGCAATATCTAGCTCTTCGTTATATGTCAGTATGTAAATTGAGAACATTACCCAAGTTTTATAGCGATTTTACTCAGTGATAATTGCCTTTTTATTATTATTAGCTGTTAGGCACATGGCAGTATAAGCCGTCAATAATTTTTGGATACGTCCTACTGCCATGCCAATAGGAATTAGCGTGCGGTAGCTCTAGGTTTACCACCAGCACCCCTACCTCTTAAGCCTGTCCAGCCGATGATAATGTAACCAATAGACAACAGCAAACTGCTAATCCCAATCCGCAGTCCAGACTTCCAAGCAGCATCTTTAGCTTGTGTCTCTGCTTCGTCTCTGCGCTGGCGAAGTTGGCTCAGTTGTTGATTTCGCAGTGTCTGAAGATCTGTTTGTTGTTCGATAGCTTTGTCAAGTACTTGCGGATCTGTTTTAGCCTTCTTCAGTAACTCTTTGATATTTGCAGGAATTTGAGAGCTTTCAAGTGCTTGCTTATATTTTTGATCATCTTTGAGGATTTCACTAAACTGAGCTTTGGTTTGGTTTCGCAGCTGCTCTAGTTGAGCTTTTCCTTGCTCAGTATTCAGTTGTGCTTGCAATTGCGATAACCGAGTGTTTAGTTGATTTTCTGCTTGATCTGCTTCTTGGGTGATGCGGTTGAGCGTTTGAGTCTTAGCTTGATTGACGTTATTCAGGTGCAGAGGAAAAATTAGCAAGAACATCAACCCTAAAATACTTGAGAGGATCAGGGCGGGAAATCTTAAATCGATACCTTGGGGGCGATCGCTGACTGTATCAGTATTCTCAATCCAATAGGCAGCAAACAGAAGCCCCAATCCTACTAAAGGAACAATTCCCCGATCAACTAGCGCTGTTGCCAAGTTGATTTGCCATACCCGATCAGTAGGTTGAAAGGGTAACAATAGAATCAAAAAGTCAACGAAAAAGGACAAAATGCAGATTATTCCAACTACCTTAAGTGTAAGGGCAGTACTCACGGAAGCAAAACGGTTAACCATAGTTTTTCAGACTGGCGGTGAATACGAGTGATTTTCATATTTCAAGTTACTTGAATATTGTGCCCATGACCGTGACTGTTGTGTAAAAACACAAAGCAGATTCAATACTGGTAAAAACTATCTGCCTCTTGGTTTTCAACTAGACCACAGTAACATTTGTTATGTGCAGTGTCTTCAGGAAATTCCTAGTATTTGAAGATACGAAGCTAATGCGGGGCTGGAGAAAAAGACTCATTAATTATCCAATCTCTCTTATTGCGGTTCTCAATCGGTTGTAATACAAGCCTTTTGTAGGAGTACACATCTGTGCATTGATGTCAAATTAAAGCCAGGGTGAATGGAATTCGCGGCTACACAAACAAAGCCCACCTCCGTGGGCTAAGAGAAAATTAAGATTTTTTAACCCACGGAGGTGGGTAAAGCCTCGTGTAAAGGTGGTTTATAACCGCCCTTTTAGCGTTAAGTTGACACCAATGATGTCTGTGCGCCCCAAGTGTCTTGAATCCATACAAAAATCGCTATATCTCCCTTATCTCCCTAATTTTTTCAGTTCCCCCCTCAAGGGCTTTTTCCCAAATCGGCAGATCCTCCGGTTGGTCAACATCAGGTAAAGGCGACAAGTTCACATGAGATTCAGTTTCTGGGCAATGTCCACGGTTTTTTAGAATACTTGAGCAGTTCCCCACTCGATGTTAACGAATAACTCGCAGAGCCAAGTACGAGGTCAAAGGCGTATAATTTCTCAAAGGCTGTTGCTAGAATCTCGGCATTCACTCCAGGACAATCTGTACCGATGATAATTACATTTTCTACACTAGATTGAAAGGCATTTCTAAGCGATCGCGCCATCTGCGAACCTAGATCCCTTTCACCTTAAGACTAGTAAACCAAATCTAACCCCAGCCAGTCTTACATGAGTTGCGAATCGCCACCTACAAACCGCACTTCCATAGAGGTGGGAATGGCTTTTTGCAATTCTTGAACCTAAAATATTGTATATTCAGTCATTTCCTGTTGAAGATTGGCAGCACCAACAGTTCCCAAAGCAGGTATCAATCGGGTTTTTGTCTTACCTGCTTCTGGATAGCGAGTGAAAATAATCAGGTGCTGTTTTGGGTTTGCTAGTAAGTTCAGCACACAATACCTTGTTTAAATAAACTAAAAATATCTTAATAGCAATACTTGTTGTCATCAATTGTAGTATGCTCTTTGGCTGTTCGCATTGCTCCTAAAATCGTCGAAACAAAAATGCAACGTTTAGCTTTACCACCAGACTTGCTAGATAGTGTTATTCGTCCTAGCGGTGGTTGCCTAACATTACCTCTGTAATCAAATTGGATTTGCCTGATGCCATTTGTTTCTTGTAGGGTTGTTTCCGCATCTAAACGCACATTAGAATGTAGATTATTCCAGTTAGCGTTAGATGGGTTAACTGTAACAGGATGAACCGCCCATTGAACAATACCGTTTTGTTCACGAAAACTAGCTTGCCAAGCTAATTTTTCCTTGATAGCTTGGCTTTGGGCTTGGCGCATAGCAAGGTGAACTTCGCTTCGGGCAGTATTGAGACGTTGAGTGTCCACAAAAGCTAGCCAGTTAGGTATTCCTAACGTAGCTAATATACCAATTAATACAATAACTACTAACATCTCTGGTAAAGTAAAACCACTGTTAGAGTGCTTATTTAAGAAATTTTTTTGCATTAATTAGAGACGGTAAATCCAGCTGAGTATTCAATTTCTATTTTCTGGTTGGTTTTCAGCCTTCTGACTTCTGTGTTTTTGCGCTGGTCAAGAATGCTTTCTAGTAAGGTAGGCAGAAAAAGTATTATAACAATTTTCAATAACAGTTTTAAGGTGAAAGTTATACCTTGAAGCCTTGAAGAATCATTAAGAACATAATTCCATAAGAATTTAGCTGCCGCTAGACCTTTTTGTTGATTAAACGGCTTTTGTAGGGCTTTACAAGTCAGGTATTTGTATAAGTTTGCAAGGCTTATATTTGAATTATCCTTAAATGCCGATGGTCTTGCCTGAGACGCTCGTTCAAGCACTTGTAAACAGGCTTTTTCCTGTCTTACAAGATTAGAAGAAACTGAATTAGCACTTATTCTGTATAAGATTTGTACAGATGGTATGCATACAAAATCGAACTTACAGGCTAATCGCAGCCACATATCCCAATCTTGAGCAGCACTTAGGGATTTATCAAATCCATCTAATTCAATTAAAGCTTCTTTCCGAATCAAAGGATTGGAACCATTCTCCAAAAAATTAGTTAACAATAGATTTTCATAAACATCTCCATTGACATTAATATGTGTACCGGAAACTACAAAATCAGCATTTTCATTAATATAATCAGTCCAACTGTAAGCGACTTTTGCATTAACGTTTTCTTGTAGCGCCTTCAACTGAGACTGAAGTTTATCAGGTGTCCAAAGATCATCTGCATCTAAGAAACTAACAAATTTTCCTACTGCATGGTGTAGCCCTCGATTACGACTTACATTTCCGCCAGCATTGGGATAAGAAAATACTTTTATTCGGGGGTCTTTAATTTGTGTAATAACATCTAAAGTTGAGTCTTGTGAACCATCATTAATTACAATTAATTCAAAATCAGTAAAACTTTGGTTCAAAACAGATTTAATTGTTTGCCTAATAGTTTTTTCACTATTATAAACTGGTATAACTACAGAAATTTGTGTCACATCTAAGGCTGATTTAATCATTTTCTACAATTGTATTTTTGAAAATTGTGTCTAACTTCCATCTGAAAGAATAAAAAGGACTTATCATACTAGCTAAGTAAAAATTAATTTCAAAAATTGCGATTAGATTAGTGGTTGATTTTCCTCTATACTTAATGATATGCTGTAATATTCTGTGTAAATTGCCCAAGATAGTTTTCACCAATATTATTGGTTTTTGCCAATTTTTAGCATTGATCAAGCGTAGCTGGAAAATACAGAGACCACAGCCACGGGCAAGCACTATTAAGTAATCTCTCTCTAGCCGCCAATGGGGAATTTGATGAGCGATATGCATGGCGGGATTATACCAAATTTCCCAGCCTGCTTTGTGTAGATATAGGAGAGCTTCTGTATCATCCCCACCAACCATCAATTTGTTCAGTCTACCCTTAAAAACCAATTCTTTAGGAACACTGCCACACCAAGCTTGCTTACGAACAACTAGTGATGCACCAGGAGGAAGTCTTAAATTATTTGCATCAAATAGATGTTCTTGTGATCCGTGTTCTCTAATAGCTAGAAAGGCTTGAATTCTTGTAAAGTCTTCTGGGGGACTGATTTCAAAGTCACCGTGAATTTGACCACTCCAAGCACCAGCTTGAGGATGCTCTTTGCCAAAAGTATAAGACTGAAAAACCCAATCAGGTGCTGGTAGATTATCATCATCTACAAATGCAATAAACTCACCTCTAGCTTCATTTACAGCCCGGATTCTTGCAAAGGCTATTCCCTGTTGTCTTTCCAGGAAATATCTCAATAAAAAGCTTTGACTACAATTTTTTTGGTAATACTGAATTACCTCCTTTGTGTTATCAGAGCTATTATTGTCAATAATAATAATTTCCCAATTTAGGTTTTCTATTCTTTTTTGGTTGAGCAATAATTCTAAAACTTTAGGTAACCGTTTTCCACCATTATATGTAGGAATAGCTACAGTAAAATCTAATTTTTTGGTTACGCATGTATTCATGAAAATTATAAAGTTTCTAATTATATTTGTTATTTAAATATCTATTTTTCCACAGGTAAAAAGGACTAATTAAGCTGCTTATAAATAGTTCCATTTCACAAGCAGCAACTAAATCAGTTTTCAAATTAGTCCGGTATTTTAGGAAATGTAAAGTAATTTTACGCAGGTCATTTATCATGTAAGCAAAAAAGGCGATTGGTCTATACCAAGGTTGTATATTAACCATTCTAGTTACATAACGGCTAAGTCCAATACCTTGAAAAAACGGAATTAAATAATCTTTTTGTAAACGAAAATTGGGTATTCTATGATAAATTTCCATTTTTGGGTTATACCAAATTTGCCAACCTGATTTTTGGATGTGAGACAACAGTTCTAAGTCTTCACCAGCAAGCATATTGCCTTTAACTCTACCAATTAAAATAGGCTTATCTGGTACACTTTTAACCCAAGCTTGTCTACGCACAACAAGTCCAGCCGAGGGGGGTAGTAATTTTTTGGCTGCTTCATATAATAGTGGTAAATTACCTCGCTCTGTAATTGCCAAGAATGGAGCAATTCGCTGAAAGTTTTCTGGTGGTTCTACTTCCCAGTCAGGGTGAATTTGGCTGCCATAAGCTCCCGCTTTGGGATACTTTTCACCAAAAGCAACAGCTTGGGATACCCAATTTGATACAGGGTAGTTGTCATCATCTAGAAAACCTATAAATTTACCTTTAGCTTGTTGCACTGCCATTTTTCGGGCATAAGCTGCTCCCTGTTGCGCTTCAAAGCAATACTTTAAAGGGTAAGGACACTGCCAATTATTTTGATAGGTTTGGACAACTTTAGCTGTATTATCAGTGCTGTTGTTGTCTACAACTATAATTTCCCAAGCTAAATTTTCGGTGTGAAGTTGGTTTTGTAGTCGTTCTAGTAGTTCAGGCAAACGACTTGCACCGTTATAAGTTGGGATAGCGACAGTAATATCAAGGTTCTCAGTCATTTGACAAAAGTTACTTTTTGATATTTTGATTAGGACGTTTTTTAGATGTTCAGCTAATGGCTAATTTATCAGTGACTTTTAAATAAATCTATTAAACATTAAAACTGCACATGATGTTTCAATTTTGCTATTAATGTGCAGTTTAATGTTCAGTATTATTGCGTATTTTTAAATAAATATTGCAACCTAAATTACTTAACTGCATTGATTGTCTTTTGCTGTGAGTATTGAGCCTAAGAGAGTTTTCACAATGACGCATCGCTTGACACTACTAGCTGATGTAGAATTTGCAGAGCTTGGTACAGCTACCACTATTTTTAACCCAGGTGGATCTGTCGAAGGGGATACAGGTGTTCCAAAGTTTGGAGCTGATGGAGATGTTGAAGTTGCTAAAGCTCCTGTAGAATCAAAGGTAATCGTTGATGGAGGTGGAGATGCTGAAGTTGCTAACGGACTTGAAGCAGGGTAGGATACACTAGAAGTAGTATTGACAATATTTGTACTATTGAGATTTGCCCCCAGCAGTAATTGATTAGAATTAGCTCCCACATCTTTCCCTAAAAGTTTCCATGGGAGGGATCTAGGGGGTACAGCATTAGTAGGATAAGCATTAGGACTATAAATAGCAACGGATATATCTTGATTTGCGCTATTTTTCTGAAAACTGACACTGTAGCTAAGTTTTGTGTTTTTAGCTTCGCTCTGTGCTTCTTGCAGTGCGGCTAAAACGGCGTCGCTAGCCTTATTTACCTGCTGTCGATTTACAAAGGCAAGCCAACTAGGAGCTGCGATCGCTGCTAGAATTCCGATCATTAGGATTACTACAAGCATTTCTATTAAAGTAAAACCAGCATCCTGTTGAGGATGAAATCGCTTCTTGGTGTCTTTATTAGACATCGTAGTATAGAATAACTTTAAAGTTAGATTGCCCATAATGCCCCATCATTAGTTGCGCTGTGTATTATCAAGTTTATTTACTAAATAAATATCCACGTCCCTGTACGCGGACGCTTGCTGTCGGAAAGTAACTTTGGTTATTTGAAGAGTAATCGAAATTGCTAGTTTGCAACCGAGCTAGTGCATTACCTCGTAAAAACACCTGTGCTGTGGTGTTAGCAACATCAACGCAAGTATAAAAGCCCATATAACTACCATAGCTAAGTGTTCCAGTGGGGCAAGTAGGAAGTGTTGAACCAATAGAGGTTTGATCGATATAATCAATTAGTACAGAAGCTTGTTGAGTGTAAACTGTTGAGGCTGTAGCTGTCCATGAATTCATTTTCTGAGTTAGACCTGCGGCACTTGCTAGATTCAGGTTAAAACGCTGAAAACCTGCATCGGGGCAGTGGCTGGTGTCAATATATGCATCATTGGGATAGCCAGTACAATTCCCAGTAGTACCAGTAGTAGTACCACTAGCAGCCAGAACTCCATCGGTAATTTCAAATCTGGCAATCCGAGCCGCTTTTGACCAAGTAGTACTACTATCTTTGATTAAATAGTAGGCAACTAGTGAGTAAACAAAAGTGTCATCTATTTTGTTTGCTGTAGTGCTGCCTGTGGTGCTGCTGGAAAGTGTAATTGCACCTGAGAGAAACTTGCGTTTCCAAAACACCAGAATTGGTTGACAAGTAGAAGAATTACATCCAGGAGCGATGTTAGAAGGTGGTATTTGGTCTTTAATTCCTGAGCTTCCTGGAACAGTGTTTGAATTGGTAGTCAGTGCAGTATTATCATATATGTAGACAGCTTGTTGTAAATCATTGGCAATGTAATCTAGTGCTGTCTGGATTTCTTGTTCAGAATTTGCCTTGGCTTGCTCCTTCTGATCTGTACTGAGAATATTAACCATAAATCCTAGCAGTGGCGTAAGCACGAGGAATGCCAGCACTAAGGCTACCAAAAGTTCTATCAGGGTAAAACCATTTACTTGCTGAACAAATTTAGAGTGTTTCAGCTGACTGCTGAGAAGAAATTTGAGTACATTCTTCATAACTACGGTTTGCCCTTTATTGATATAAATACATCTAGCCAATAGTGGTGTACAGTTATACTATGTATTCGCAAGATTAACCATTACGGTTGTTGAATCACCACCATCTTGAAAGTTATATCTTTCAACCCTGACTTTTCACGATATCTCGAAAACCTCTCTCTTCTTAGGAGAGAGGTTTTGAATTTTTCCCCTTCCCTTGTAGGGAAACGGGCTAGGGGGTTAGGTTTCGTTTTGGTTTTTTTACATAACGTGAAAAGTCAGCTTTCAACCTCACTGCACAGGATTAATTACAAGTGGTGTTAGTAGTAACAGGAGTGGTGGCAGGAATAGCAAGACGCTGACACAGAGCATTGAAGGAAGTGTTTTTAGAAGCAATTACAGTGGTCATTTCCACTAATGGGGATTGGGTATTGCCCAAAGTCCCAGTGAAAGGGTTTTGTTTTTTATTGCTACTACTGTCGCTAGCGTTGGCAGTTTTAGTAAAGTCAATATCTGACCGATAAACTCGGATTCCCAAACCGTAACCATCGATTGGTAGACCTGTTGTGGTATTAATTGGGGTACTTCCTGCTCCTATAATTTTTACAGCCTGAATGTAAAATAGGGTACTTGTACAGATTGGGGTAGTTGGGTTAGCAATAGTTAGGTTGTTGTTTGCGTCTTTTGTCACGCAATATAACGATGTTGATGTTGATGCTGTAGGAACTGGCATACTTGTGGCGCTCGTGGTAAGTAAATTGTCAGCTAAACTCCTGGTTGCATCGGTTGATTGAAGCAATGTAATAGTGGTAGCAGGTGTTGTCACTGCTCCAGTTTTCACACCATCAATGAAAGTTCTGGCAGCTTGTGTGGCTAGTTCCACGCGTTTTGATTGGACGCGAGTTGCTGTTGCAATGACGATTGTAGGCGCGATCGCTGCCAGTAAAATAGCAACTACGATTATTGCTACCAGCGACTCAATGATTGTGAAACCAGACTCACCAGATGGTTGACTTACTTGCTGTTGTTTGCGCTTAATCATAGTTACTCACCAGTTTCTAGGAATTAAAGATTAGCTACAGCTAGGACGTTGATCGGCATCGACGGCATAAGTACTGTCTGAAGCTTTTTTAGCACATAACAACGTTTGCACCCATGTATCATCTCGACCAACTTCCCGAAAGTACTCATTGGGTTTGTTATTTGGCGTTATCGCTAACTTTTGCGAAAATGCGTCTGGTGATTGTGAGAGCAAGGCGACATCATAACCCCACTGCCGGTTGGGAGGCTGGTAAAAAGGTAATTGACCATTAGAATTATTTATCGGATATGCTGTGAGAGATGAGCCATTTAAGTATGCTAGAAATGGTGCAGTAGCGTAGGCACTACGAGTTCTTTGGATAAAAGAGCCGTTAATTGTAGCTATACGAGCTGCGCTTGAGTCACTTGGGTTCCAATTTTCCAAGAGGCGGACAAAGTTGTGTAAACCACCATTGTCTTCTGTAGGACGAGCTGGGGTATCTGCCCCTGCTGCGGCTAAGTTAAAAGTGGTAGATGTTGCCCATTGAAGCCAATAAGAATTCTGTACAGCGCCAGAACCCAGTAAGTCAAATGCATTTTCATTACTAGTGCTGAAAGCAACTCTAATTTGTAACACTGGTGATAAAGCTGGTTGGGTTGTTGTAGTAGCAGTAAATGTTGCTGGTGAAAGTACTGTTGGAGGATTATTATCACTGTTGTTTGAATAAAACCATAGAGAATTAGCTGTGTTATCTGGGTGGCTAGAACTAAAAGTACTGAGTGGAAATGAAGTTATTTTGCCGCTCTTGATACCTATAATGATTGGTTTATTACTAGCATCAAGTGTGAGTTGTCCAGATGCATTACGGAGAAAGGCAACACGACGAGGATAGCCTAGATATTTAGAATTAGTCGGTGATTGTGCTGTTGTACCTGCTAAATGGGTAGTCGGAGAAAAAGTCTGTCCAATACTACCAGTAGCATCCGAGGCTCTTAGACCTGCTGGATATAAAGCAACATCACCGGGTAGTGTTACGTACCAACCAATACCTGGAGTAGCAGTACCTGGATCGCAAGCTGAAACAGGTAGTGTCAGACATACTTCCATTAAATACTCTGGGGCAGTTTTCCTTCGCTGGATGGGTGTAACAAAGTTGTTGAGATAAGAACTGCTTTTACTGCTAAGGGGCAAGCCGTTACTACCATACCAAGCAGCATTGATGACATTGGCGTTGTTGGTAGCAAACCCATTGTTCTGAAATGCGGTAATAGAAGCGTTATCCCCTAAGTTATTATTCAGGTCATAGTCTCCATCGCTGCGGTAGCCCAACTGAAAGTTACTAGAAAGAAGTGTGATTGCATCTGATAATACGCTAGCAGGTCGCCATGCGTCCCCAGTGGTACAATTTGGTAGTCTAGGATCACCAGTACGACAAGCAAAGTTTGGATTAAGGTCTGATGCAGCGCGAGAGTAAAAATTGCCCAAATCACTAGCTAGATATGTATTAAATTCTTGTTGGGTATGTTTATTAAAGTCGCCTTTAATATATACAGGCAAGTTAGAAGCTAGAACCAAGCCTTTTTCTGCATCTCTGTAAGCCTGAACACGCCAGATGCTTCCGTTGGGGTTGTTGGTAGGGTCGCCGTTGATCAACATAATGGCGTTGGGACGGCGAGTTGGGTCAAGTTTATAATCTACTGGGCTTTGTGATTTTTGAGTATCTTTTTTTGTTTGTATTTGTGTCGCTGTATCTGCTGCTAAAATTCCAGCAGGAAAACTCAAATCCGGCAGTGCATCATCACGAGTAGCGTAAATAATACCGCTATTAGGAATTAAGTATTCTTGTGGTGTTGCTGTGCCATATGATTTATTCCGCAGCGCATTATAATCTAATACAGTGGCGCGAATTTCCAGAGGTTGGCGGGTTTCTTTAGCGAGTTCATAGTCTGGAGCCGAGGAACCAGCAGATGGATTTGGTACATTTGCTACTGTCCCAGTTGCATTTCCATTTACACCATCAGCGTTGGTGAATGTTTCTCTACCTGGGATTATGTTACCACTTGCATCTGTTTGCACATCTTTATGAATTGCTTTAATCTGTCTGGCATCTAAAAAAGTAGTTTCGGAAATTGCGCCGTGAGGGATGACGCTAGTACTTGGAGCGCCGATACTACCATCTAATATTTGGATGGCACAAATAGAAGCATCAATAGCAGACTGCTCTGAGATTGTGAGTGTCCCAGAGGCAGCGACTAGCCCCATAGCGGTGTTCAGTGTTGGATTTACTAACCGCCCATTGGGATACATTAAATTAGCTTGGTATTTTAGTAAAGCTAAATAGTCAGAAACACCCTTTGTTGGAGCTGCGTAGACAATACCATTATGGGAGTTACCACCCGTATTGCCGTTATATGGAAGAGCTGCAAGGTTCTTAGCTGTAGTGCTATTTGTAGGGTCGTAGAAACTACTTATACAAGCAATAGGTTTAGGGCTTGTCGCACTGTAGCCACTCGCTTGGTAGTGATAAACTGCTGTAGCCCGCATCCGTAAATACGGCGTATTAATAATATCGGGTAATACTATATTAGTCTTGTAAGTATCTAGATTAATGCCAATAGTATTAGGCACGGGCATCATATCTGACCAAATTCTATTTGTAGCCGCCGCTGCCGTATTCAAAGCAGTTTGAGTACTACTAACAGTGAAAAGTGGAGGTAAATAAATCCCTGCACCAGTGACTACCCGTAAGCCACCCACAGGAGCCGCGACAGTAGTTGGTACTGTCGCTGCTGCTGATTCCCAATCTCCATCTCGGTCAACAGTTCCTAAATCAGCTAGTTGCTGTACACGACTACTACGAGTGCGAGTTCCACTTCCGCTATCCCAGTTAATATTTTTAATATCTTGAGTATCTTTGGTAACATCTTGACCAACAAATGCCGTTCCATTCCACCACAATGCAGGTAGGTTATTGCCAAGCAAAATGCGATCGCCAACGTATTGTTCTTTACCTAGTGCTTGTTGCGTAGTTGGTAGTGTAGCTTTAGGTAACAGCTTAGAACTACTAATATTAAGTGCTAAATTGGAATAATTAGTTTTAGTTTGACCATCACTAGCAGCAAAGGGATAAACCCAAATGTCTGGTGGACGCAGTGACTTACCACTTCCTTGTAAGACAGTAGTAGTGGTATAATCTGTACTAGTCGCAGGATTTCTTATTGCATTTCCACCAAAACCAACTTCACCATAGGGTACACGGCGGGTACGTTGTTGAAAGTAAAGTACTAACTGGTTATTACGGACAGTGGATAGTTGTGCTGCACTGGCAGTAGCTGTAGTTAGATTTAATAGTTGTAATTGCTGTGTAATTGCATCTTGAACTTCCTGTGGGTCGGTAGATGCAGCGTTACCCGTCTGTGCTAGCACCAAAAGATTGATACGCTGTGCATAAGCTAGGCTATTGTAGGCAATATTATTCGTTCCGTCAGTGACTGATATGTTAGTGCTAGTATCACCATTTTGACTAGGATTAACTCCTTGTCCTTGGAATAAATCCACTAGAGTACCGTTACTTGCATTACCAGTGAAACCACCAGCTCCTAAATTGCCACCTACAAAAATTTTGGCATTGTCCTCACTATAGAAACAGGAATTTACACTACTAATCTGATAAAGTCTCACATTATTGCTACCAGTTAGGAAGTTACTATTAGTCAAGATCCGTCCGTTTAGGTTAAATGTGGGACCAGGGGTAAGTTCTATATCATCGTTATAAACCACCGCATTGTTAACTAGCGGTAGTTGTACACGGTCTTGTTGATACTCTAAACCTGAAAAACCTTTATTTCCTTTAAAAGCTTCGTAATTACCTGCATCAATACCAGTCGTTGGTGGGTTAGTGATGGGAACATTAGCAGTGTAGACAAAAAAGCTTTTTTGGAGCTGACCAGCAATACTAACCCAGCCCGTACTCCCCACCAAAGCAGCACTTGTTGCTACACTATTTTTACAACTGTTGCTTAGACTACCAGTAGTCATGGGCGGAGTTCTTGCCTCTAGAGGATTTCTAGGGCGGCTGTATGTGCTACTAGTTATAGGCGGAGTTCGGAAGTAAATTCCATAAAGAGTATAGCTGTCAAATTTCCCATTGTTATCTGTATCAGTAGGGAACATCCATGCAGTTGTTAGATCTCCTGGCTGACTTTCTCCTGTTGGTGCAGTTGTATAAGCATAATGTAGCTTTAGTGGAGTTTCATCTCCAAAAGTAAATTCAGGCAAATTAGCAGTACTACTTAAGGTATCCTCTAAAACTTTATCTGAAGGTACGGCTCGTGGTAGTCGGCTGTCACTAAATAGCTTGTCTAATTTGGCTCTAGCTCTGTCAAGGGCTGGTGCTGCGGCATTAAGTACAGACTGATTCACCCGGACATTACTGGCGTTTTTAGAGCGTTCAAAAGACCGAAATAAAATTGCAGTGGTCAATAAGACGACTACTATTAATACCATTGATACTGTCGGCAACAAAAAACCAGCATTCTCCGAGCCGCGTCTTCTTTGAGTGCCAGAGATAGTCCGCAGGAACCAAATGATTTGCTTGTTAATTGCAGATAAAAACTGCTTGCTAATTTGTCTGAAAGTTTTTTGAATTGCCTTGACTAACGGACGTTTTCGAGACATAGCTGCTTCCCTGTCAAGTGGTTTATAGAGGATTTTTGATGTTTTATCAAAATTGGTAATTGTGCCTAAAAATTAATTTTTAGACCAAAACATGAAACTATATTTATGTAACTACTTCATCTGGTTTTACTAACTTCCAAATAAAATAGCTACAACAAAAGACAATTTATTAAAGTTATATCATTTATAAGTTGTTCATTTTATCCGGTAAACACTGATTTTTTCAAAATTATTTAATTCAATTCGATAAAAAACAAGAGCCTAATTTCACAGTATAATTGCGGTAATGTATTTTAATTGAAGGCAACTTTATGAAGATGTTGTTAACAGAGTAAGCTTATAATACCCACCTGTTAAAGGAAAGATATCAGTTGGGTGCAAAATAAGGGACTTCCAAATAAAAAAATAATCAATCACTTTGGGGAGCAGAGGGAGAAAAAATCTGATAGTCGTATTAGATACAGAAATTGAGTAATTTAATTTTTGGAATTCCCTAATCAGATATAGTGGTTCTGACTTCGGTGCAATTCTGTCAGAACCTCACCCCGCCCTTCAAGCACCCCTCTCCTTATTAAGGAGAGAGACAGGTTTTGCGTAGTATCACCAGGGTAAGGTTTTCTTAAGCTATTCGATAAACCGTAAATTGTGTAGAGGAGACTTGTATGTACACCATAGCTGCTTAGGGCTGAGGGTGAGGTTCAATTACTATCTCCTTAAATTTCGTATATTCTGAGCAATACTTTCCAGCACCCCAGACAAATTAGCATACACATCATTATTCGTAAATCTATTAAACTTAATTCCTGCTGATTCAATAAATTCTTGTCTTACCTTATCGGATTCAGCAGCACCTTCTGGGAAATGGCTTTCACCATCAATTTCTATAGCTAACTTCAATTCAGAACTCTAAAAATCTGTAACAAACTTATCCACACCATATTGTCTGCGAAATTTATAGCTTTCAAGCTGTCTATCTTTGATTTTTTCCCAAATAAGTTTCTCTGGTTTTGTGATATTTTGGCGTAATTATCGCCTTTTTTCTATTTCACTATTTTTGTTATATAGTTTAGTCATTTTAATTTTGATATCTTTAAACTGGTACAAAAAAACTGATTTATTTCCAATTCCAGTTCTCTCTCCTTTATAAGCAGAGGGTTAGGGTGAGGTAAAGCGATCGCTGTAAATGTTTATCCAGCTTTGAATTGCTTACAATATAATAACCTCACCCCGCTCTTCAGGCACCCCTCTCCTTATTAAGGAAAGGGGATATGGATTAGGCACTAAAGTATTTTGCTACTGGGTGGTAAGCAATAATCGCAGTGGTAGACTGTTCTGGATAAAGTTGTTCACTTTCATCCATATACAAGTTAATTCTGTCAGTCTTCAATAACTCCAGCTGCTTGTACTGCTCTTGGATGTTTGGGCAAGCTGGATACCCAAAGCTATACCGTGAGCCACGATAGCGTTGTGCCAATATATCCCGAATATTATCGGGTTCCTCAGCAGTAAAACCTAACTCCCGGCGAATTCTGGCATGAGTCCACTCAGCCACAGCCTCCGCTACCTGCACCGCAATACCGTGGAAATACAGATAATCTGTGTATTGATTGGCAGCAAATAGCTTTTGGGCAAACTCTGTTGCAATATCCCCTACAGTCACCGCTTGCATCGGGAAGACATCAATAATTCCCGACTCCTTCGGTGCAAAGTAATCTGCTATGCACAGCCGCCTTAACGACTTTTGTCTGGGAAACTCGAAAGTTGCAACTTGTTGTGATTGGTTCTCTGAATCATATATATGTAGAGAATTTCCTTCAGACTGACAAGGGAAATACCCATAAATCACTTGGGGATGCAACAAATTCTCTTCAATAATCCGCTGTTTCCAAGTTTCTAAAACTGGGTAAACTTTCTCAGCTAAGAAAGCCTGATATTCTTCCTTAGATTGTTCCTTTGGCTTGCGGAATTGCCACTGTCCAGCAATCAAAGCTTGTAAATCCAAGTACCAAAATATTTCCTCAATGGGAATATCACTAGGCTGCAATAACTGTGTTCCCCAGAAAGGCGGTGTCGGGCGTTCAATATCTATCGCCACAGCATCAGAACGTTTTGTATCTACTTCTTTTGGTTGAGCGGATACTGTTTCCTGAGCAGTTGTAGCTTTTGGTTCTTTATGACCATTCGTCGAAACTTCAGCAGTTTCGGCAAATTCATCCAAAAATCCCTGCAAATCATCCCAGTTACCAGCAGTCTTCGCTGGCATTAATTTATCCATGAAGTGCAAGTCAGAAAAAGCATCTTTGCCATAAACAACCTTACCTTTGTAGGTTTTTTGGCAATCTTCATGCACAAATTTGGGAGTCAGCGCCGCACCACCTAAAATCACGGGGACACTAATTCCCTTTTCGTTAAATATTTCCAAATTCTCTTTCATGAAAGCGGTGGATTTTACCAGCAAACCACTCATGGCAATACAATCAGCTTTGTGCTCTTCGTAAGCTTTGATGATGTTTTCCACCGGCTGCTTAATTCCCAGGTTAATTACCTTGTAGCCATTGTTGGACAAGATGATATCTACTAAGTTTTTACCTATATCGTGGACATCACCTTTCACCGTGGCAATAATAAAGCTTCCCTTGCCATTGTTGCCAGATTCTGACTTTTCCATGAACGGTTCTAAATACGCAACCGCCGCCTTCATGGTTTCCGCAGATTGCAAGACGAAGGGTAACTGCATTTGTCCTGAACCGAACAATTCGCCAACAACTTTCATGCCATCTAGCAGGAAGGTGTTGATAATTTCTAAGGGGGGATATTCTTCTAAGGCTTTTGTCAGATGTTCTTCTAAGCCAATGCGTTCGCCGTCGATGATATGGCGCTTGAGTCGTTCGGGGATGGGGAGACTTTCATCTAAGGAGCGATCGCGTTTTGTCGTCACCCCGGCAAACACTGTGGTAAGCTCTCCCAAGGGATCGTAAACGCAGACGTTACCCTCAAACTTCCGTTCGTCATAAATCAACTGGCGACAGATTTCTTGATGGCGTTGTTCAATCTTAGACAGCGGTAAAATCTTGTTAGCACTGACAATGGCTGCATCCATTCCCGCTGTCGTCGCCTCGTGCAAAAACACTGAGTTCAGCACCATCCGCGACGCTGGATTCAAACCAAAGGAAATATTGGAAACACCTAAAATCACATGACATCCAGGCAATTCTTGACGAATTCGCCGAATGGATTCAATTGTCGCCTTGCCATTTTCTCGGTCTTCTTCAATCCCGGTGGAAATTGGTAAAGCTAGGGTATCAAAGAATATTTCTGTGGGAGGTATGCCATATTTTACAGCTTGACGGTATGCACGCCCGGCGATCGCAAACTTTTTGTCTGCTGTCCGCGCCATTCCATCTTCATCGATAGTACCAATAACTACACCAGCACCGTACTTTTTTGCTAACTCCAGCACTTTCAAAAAGCGCGGTTCCCCGTCTTCGTAGTTAGTGGAGTTCAGCAAACACTTACCACCGGCAACCTTTAAACCCGCCTCCATCTTTTCCCATTCAGTGGAGTCAAGCATCAAAGGCAGTGTCACATTATTGACAATACGCGAAACTAATTCGTGCATATCCTGCACGCCGTCGCGTCCCACATAATCCACGTTGACATCAAGGATGTGTGCGCCTTCTTTTACCTGCGCCCTCGCCATTGAAACGAGTCCATCCCAATCTTCGGCATTTAGCAAATCGCGGCACTTCTTGGAACCACTAGCGTTGAGACGTTCGCCGACAATCAAGAAGGAATTATCTTGGTCGTAGGGCTGAGTGGTGTAAATTGATGCTGCTGCTGGTTCTAAACTTGGGTGTCTAACTTTTGGCTTCAGGTCTTTAGCGACTTCTGCCAATTGTTGAATGTGTTCTGGACGTGTCCCACAGCAACCCCCAATCACTTGGACACCCAAATCTTCAACAAAATGCATCAGCGACATCCGTAATTCCAACGGGGTCAGGCGGTAGTGTGCTTGACCGCCGACGTTTTCAGGTAAACCCGCGTTGGGAATACAGGAAACGATGAAAGGTGAATGTTCTGCCAGATACTTGATATGTGGTTTCATCAAGTCTGGGCCTGTGGCACAGTTTAGACCGAGAATGTCAATTGGGTAATGTTCCAGAATTGTCAGCACAGCACTGATTTCTGAACCAACCAACATTGTGCCCATGCTTTCCATTGTCACAGAAACCATCAAGGGACGGCGATCGCCTTTTTTGGCAAACACTTCTTCAATGCCATTCAGCGCCGCTTTAATTTGCAGCACATCTTGGCAAGTCTCCACCAGAAATAAATCGACACCACCATCCCACAGCGCTTCTGCTTGTTCAGCAAAGGTAGCTTTCATGGTGTCAAAGTCAATATGTCCCAAGGTAGGGAGTTTAGTTGTGGGGCCGATGGAACCTGCTACAAACCGGGGTTTTTCTGGCGTGGAAAATTCCGCGGCGACACGCTTGGCCAATTCTGCAGCTGTCTTGCTGAGGTAATAGGCTTGGTCTGCCAAGTCATATTCTGCCAGCACCAGGGACGTACTGCCAAAGGTATCGGTTTCAATGACATCTGCACCAGCGGCGAGAAAATCTCGGTGAACCTTAGCGACTGCTTCGGGTTTCGTGTGGACTAAGTATTCGTTACAACCTTCATACTGTGGGCCGCCGAAGTCTTCAGCAGTCAGGTTTTGAGTTTGCAGGTTGGTTCCCATCGCCCCATCGAAGACGAGGACTGGGCTATCTGGACTACGTAGGCGTTCAAGGAAAGAATGAGTCATATTTTCCGAGAATAAATGAGCAAATCAAGTGAGTCTTGTGATACTCTACTTACTTTATTATTTTCCCAAATTGTGATATTTTGGGCACTATTTAATAAACTCAGTTTTGCTGAAACTCACTATTTGCTCATTTTGACCTGATTTATTAACATTGGCGACGACAGAATTATGCAAAAGCGCCCTCATATCATGTCGCTTGATTGCTTATTAAACTCGAAGAACCCCACCCCCGCCAAAGTTGTGCTTTCTCTCTCCTCCCCGCAAGCCTACGGTTTACACGCAAGTCTGAAATAGCTGATTAACCAAGGTTACCCCACCCTAACCCTCCCCTTATAAAGGGGAGGGAACCAAATTTGCTATTTCCCCCCCTTTATAAGGGGGGATTAAGGGGGGTAATTCGACTTGTGTGACACCAGGGGGCAGAAGTTGGGGGTGGGTGTAATGACTGTGGTTAGTATAATTAATTATGCGGACATGATATCACTATAGAGGTCGCTGGCTTACAAACAAAGCCCAGATTTGTATGTTGGGTTTCGTTCTTTAATGCAACCGACATTAGAGTTATTTTTTAAGCAAAACCTACGCAGTATTGATATAAGTGGAGTTTCACTGATTCTACACATAGTCAGATGAAATATTTTCATCAAGTTTCTTATCTTGGGATCACAACTTAGAGTTGTCACTCCGTTCAGCTCAAAGATGGAAAAAACACCACAAGTATAACTTGAGTCTTACTATGGATTTAATTTCTTTGTTCAATCTAAATACATTTATTGAATTATTACTGGGAATTAGTTTGAGTGCGGCGGCTGGCTTCAGAGTCTTTGTACCACTGCTAGCATTAAGTGTGGCTTCAGTTTTTGGACATTTTGATTTGCCAACTGACTTTGATTGGCTGGAAACACCTCAAGCCGTAATTGTATTTGCAGCCGCTTGTTTGCTGGAAATTAGCGGTTATTACATTCCTTGGTTGGATCATTTGCTGGATATTGTTGCCACGCCTGCGGCATTTATCGCCGGGACAATCGTAACAGCATCTGTTGCTCCAGAGATGAATCCACTGGTGCAATGGACGTTAGCTTTAATTGCAGGTGGTGGAACCGCAGGATTAACTAAGGGATTAATGAATACATTGCGGATAAGTTCTACAGGCGTTTCAGGTGGATTAACCAATCCAGTTGTATCAACCATTGAGTTGGTGATGGCAATCGGACTGTCTGTGCTGGCGCTAGCTTTACCAGTGGTAGCAGGAATAATTGTGATTGGTTTTCTAATAATAGCTATTCAAAGAATCTGGAATTTCTTCTTCAATAAACCATTTTCTCAAACTAACGAAACCGTCTCTCCATCAAGAGAATTGGGATAAGTACTTATGGATTTGTTTCAGAACTGCGATCGCTATTATAAGCTGGTTGTAGTCTTCGGGTGTGTTAGCTCCGAGAGTACGGCATCTTCTACTATTCTATTGATTCGCCAACGAGTCTTTGATACTCGCCAACGAGTCTTTGATACTCGCCAACGAGTCTTTTAGCTCCGTTAATGAGTCTTTGATACTCGTGGACGAGTCTTTTATACTCGCCGATGACTCTTTGATACTCGTGGACGAGTCTTTTATACTTGTGAATGAGTCTTTGCTACTCGTGAACGAGTCTTTTATACTGGTGGACGAGGTAAATTGGGTTGATTCCAGTCGGCAATTCATAAGTTTAATTTATGATTTGTCAAAAGCGATCAACTTTTGATACTTTTGAATAAACGGTATCATACACTACTATTTTTTAGTGTAGGCGTAGCCCACTGTAGGCATCGCAGAACTTTTCGGTCTACTGAACTTAGCTCAACCCATTCAAGTAATCAGGTTGATTAAATTCTCGACGAGTCGATCTCCATCCATTGGCACAATATCCTGACTATGCAACATCTCCTGCGTCGTCAGCAGAAAAATCAATGTCCCCATGAACGTGTAAGCGACAGCGGCTGGATCGGCTAGATTCAAGTCTGGGCGATCCGTTAGGTACTGAGTCAGCGCATCTAGAATCGGTTTATCCATATGTTGTACAAAAGCTCTCCCTAGTTCCGGAAAGCGAGCCGATTCGCCCAATACTAGCCGAATGAAGGTAATCTTTTCAGGGTTGTCAATGCAGCTATCTAAGACATCATTGGCTAATTGACGCAGCACAACTTTGGGCGACTCCTGGGATTTCAACAAATCTTGAGGACAGGTCGCCCAGTGCGTTTTCTGCACCCACTGCACCATCAAAGCATTAAACAACCCCTCTTTATCTTGAAAGTAGCTGTAGAGCGTGGGTTTAGATACGCCTGCGGCAGTTGCGACGCGATCCATTGTGGTGCCGACATAGCCTTGCTCTAGAAAGACACGGATTGCCCTCTCTAGAATAGCAACAGTTTTTTCGGGCGATCGCTGACGGGTGGAGTGAGCAGTCTGAGACGGTTCCATACAGGTCAAAAAAATGAGCTTGACAAAAATTTTACTAAATGGTTTAGTTTAATAGCAAGTATAATTTAACTAAACCGTTTAGCTAAATACAATACCATTAAGCAAGCATCATGCAGAGTCCAACGATTGGCGGCAGGCAATTGCCGTCCCGGAAGCTTTTGGGAATCAGTGCTGCAATTCTTCTAGGGGGAGTAGGTGCTTACACACTTTGGAGATCGCACTCCTTTGCTTAAACTGCTCAATCTGTCGAAAATGCCACTCCTAAAATTCAGACCGTGAGTGCGTTGGGCTACCTCCAACCTGAAAGTAAAGTGATTAAACTCTCTGCGCCCAATTCCTCTGGTGGTACGAGTCGAGTCAAGAAACTTCTGGTCAACCAAGGAGATACAGTCAAGGCGGGGCAAGTGATTGTCGTGTTGGATAATTACGATCGCTTACAAGTCGCACTTCAGGAAGCAGAGCAGCAGGTAATTGACTTCCAAACGTCTTTCTCATTTACTTCAATTCGCTACCCCTATCTATAGAGAGAAAAAAATGCCAGCTATCTTTTTTGGGTCAATCGGCACAATCGCCGATACATCTGAGCTTCAGAGGCAAGCTTTTAACCAAGCCTTCGCGCTTCACAATCTCGACTGGAATTGGTCAAGAGAAGAGTATATGACCCTTCTGGAAAAAAGCGGTGGCAGCCAGCGTGTTGAAGACTACGCGAAATCGATGGGGCAATCAGTTGATGCAAAAGCTATCCATCGCTCAAAGTCTGAAATTTTTCAAGAGTCTTTGCACAGAGAAAGATTAGAGCCTCGCCTTGGCGTAGTCGAAGTGATACAGCAGGCAAAGCAAAAAGGACTTAAGCTTGCATGGGTAACAACCACCTCTAAACAAAATGTTGAGTCTATTATCGGGGCTTTGCACAGAGATATTGATGCTAGTGTTTTTGATTTAGTGCTTAGTTCATCTGAGGTAAAGAATTCTAAGCCTGCTCAAGATGCCTATGATTTCGCTTTGAAGGAGTTGGCACAAACGCCGAATGATTGTATAGCTATTGAAAATAATCTTGATGGGCTAAAAGCTGCAAAGGCAGCGGGATTAGCCTGTGTTGCTTTTCCAGACGCGAACACAGTGCATCATAATTTCGAGGGCGCGAATCTTCTTGTGAGTCATTTAGATTTTGAACAGTTGCAAGAGATTCTCCAAAACAATTCATAGAAATCAAGTATGGCTATCACGCTTCAAAACCTTGCTCCGTTTGGCATTGAGATGACAGGAATCAATATTAGCGAGGCGGAGGAGGATGTTATTTTTAACCTCAAGCATTTACTGGCACATCATGGCGTTGTTATCATACGTCAGCAGTGGATGGATGATGCCGAGTTTGTAAGCTTTCTCAAGCGGTTAGGATCTCTCATGTTTACGGCAGGTGAAAAGCCTGTTCCTCATCAGCCTTGCTTAAACCTCGTGAGCAATGTAGGGCGTGATCGCCCTCCCAGAAGCGTTTTTCACACTGATACGAGTTATGTTGCCCAACCGCCTGCTTACACAGCGCTAAAGGCTATTTCACTGCCTGAATTTGGGGGCGAAACTCTGTTTTGTAATCAATATTGTGCCTTTGAAACTTTGTCTACTCAGGTAAAACAGAGGCTCTCAAGTGCGACTGTGCTCCATGTGGCTTCTGGCGTGAAGCTAGACAATGATCAAGAAAGCCAAGCTTGGCATTCCTTATTTAAGCGACATCCTATTTCTGGAAAGACTGCACTTTTTCTATCGACACCGGAACGATGTCAAGTTATCCAAGGATTTAATTTAGAAGAGAGTCAGCGAGCAATTCGTTCACTCTATAAACATTCAATTCGCTCCTATAGGCTTTATCGACATTACTGGCAAAACGGCGATATTGTGATTTGGGATAATCGCTGTACGATGCATCGTGCTGATCACTCGGAAGTGATAGGTGATCGTGTGCTTTATCGCGGTCTTATTGCTAGTGAGATGGACAATTAGTAGCTTTTATTAATCGCAGAGAGCATCTTCATGCCTGGGTAATCAACACCTTAGCTACAATTGGGCAACCTTGATACTTGTGAACGAGTCTTTTAGCTTTGTTAATGAGCCTTTGATACTCGTGGACGAGTTTTTTATCCTCATGAACCAGTCTTTTAGCTCCGTTAATGAGTCTTTTATCTTCGCGGACGAGTCTTTGATACTCATGAACGAGTGAATGTTATTGCGAGGTTAGCGATCGCACCCGGCTAATTTGAGCATTAAAGCAGTTTTCATGTAGATAGAACACAATAATCTACCCTCACTCCCCATTTCCTGCAATACAGTATTCTGGTAAATATCGCTACATCGATTCAGCAGCCTGCCACCAGAAATCAGCCAACTCTCCAACTTAACTGAGCTATCCCTAAATAACAATCAACTCAGCAGCCTGCCGCCAGAATTCAGCCAACTCTCCAACTTGTCATGGCTAGACCTCTCTAACAATCCATTCAGCAGCCTGCCACCAGAATTCAGCCAACTCTCCAACTTAACTGAGCTATACCTCGATAACAATCCACAATTAAGTTCGCCGCCGCCTGAAATTGTTGAGCAGGGAACGGAGGCAATTTTGACCTATCTTCGAGCCAGGTTAGAAGGTAAACAATAATATCTTTCTAATACCAATTCAATGTGAAGCTGCATAGAATAGAGCTTCCAGGATAAAGTTATAAGAAGAGACAGAAATTACCTGCTCAAATGTAAGTTGGTC